>CP058647.1:1280000-2480000 GCA_014323545.1 Hyphobacterium sp. CCMP332 | reverse complement strand
GTCTTTATCCATATCTTTCAATTTGGAGCTTTCTTTTTCAGCAACTCGTTTAGTAGGTATTCCGGTCATCATGGCAATTACTTCTGCCACATTTTCCTCATCGACAGTGTATTTTCTTTTTTTGGTTTCTTCCTCCCAATCGTTTTTCGCGATATCCAATTGCTCCAGAAGCTTTTTTTCCTTATCCCTCAGTTGTGCAGCCTCTTCGTATTTTTGGCTTTTTACAACTTTATTTTTCTCTTTTTTTACATTTTCAATTGCCTCTTCAAGCTTCACTATACTATCGGGTACATGGATATTATTTAAATGAACTCTGGCACCTGTTTCATCTAAAACGTCAATGGCCTTATCCGGTAAGAACCTATCGCTAATATATCTATCAGACAATTTTACACATGCATTTATAGCCTCAGGCGTATAATTTACATTGTGGTGATCTTCGTATTTTTCTTTGATATTGTTAAGGATTTCAATGGTTTCTTCAACAGAAGTAGAATCAACCATCACTACCTGAAATCTTCTTGCCAGCGCGCCATCTTTTTCAATATACTGACGGTATTCGTCCAAAGTTGTCGCACCAATGCATTGTATCTCGCCTCTGGCCAAGGCCGGTTTAAACATATTTGAAGCATCTAATGAGCCACTTGCTCCTCCTGCTCCAACTATTGTATGAAGTTCATCAATGAAAAGAATGACATTGGTAGCTTTTTCAAGCTCATTCATAACTGCTTTCATTCTTTCTTCAAACTGACCTCTATATTTTGTTCCTGCCACCAATGACGCGAGATCCAGGGTAACCACTCTTTTGCCAAATAATACCCTTGAAACTTTTTTCTGAACAATTCTAAGTGCTAGGCCTTCAGCTATTGCGGTTTTACCAACTCCCGGCTCACCTATGAGTATTGGATTGTTTTTCTTTCTACGGCTTAATATTTGAGCAACACGCTCAATTTCCTTCTCTCTTCCAACAATAGGATCGAGTTTATCGGTCTCTGCTAACTTTGTTAAATCTCTTCCAAAGTTATCTAAAACAGGCGTTTTTGATTTTTCTGCACCTGATTTTGGGTTTTCGCCTTTTCCGCCTCCGCCACCAAAGAATTTGCTTGAATCCTCATCCGAATCTTCAGTTTCCTGACTAGAAACCGGGTTTTGATGGTGATATTCCAATAACTCTTTTACGACATCATAGCTGACGTCAAATTTTTCAAGGATTTGTGTGGCAATATTGTCTTCATCTCTTAAAATGGACAGCAATAAATGTTCTGTGCCGATGAGCTCACTTTTAAAAATTTTAGCCTCTAAATAGGTGATTTTTAAGACTTTTTCTGACTGCCTTGTCAGAGGAATATTTGAAAGATTCTTAATGTTTTGAGAAGCCGTTCCCATGGTTGCCTGTTCGATTGACATGCGAAGTTCGTCCAGTGATACCCCTAATTTTTTGAGCAAGGAAACAGCCATTCCTTCACCCTCGCGAATCATGCCAAGCAATAAGTGTTCGGTACCAATATAATCATGGCCCAAACGCAATGCTTCTTCTCTGCTTAATGAAATGACTTCTTTTACTCTATTTGAAAATTTTGCTTCCATAAATATTAATACGGCTTAATGGCCTTAGGTAAAGGTAACATTTAATTCTTTTTAATGCTACGCACAATTTATATATGTAAGATCAGATTAAAAAACGCACAGTTACCAAATTTTGTTTAAGTCTTTTTTAGATACAATACTGATTCCGGTCCCTGGTTAAAAATCAAATCAATTATGCTCAATCCATCAACAAAATCATTGCCAAATTGCTGTTGGTATGCCAATTCGTCTTGTTTCTGACTAAAATAAACATCCCAATTTTTAAATCGTTCCATTTCCAACTCGAATTGAGATGTATTCAATAAATTAGATTTTTCCTCACTTAGGAGAAGCATTTTCTTATTTATTCCCAAAATTTTTAAACATATGCTTAGCTGTTGAAGGTTAAATTCAAGAAGGTTATCAGGTGGATTTTTTATTAGCGATTCAAAATAATCTGAATAGTACTCAAAAAAGGGAGCCTTACCATATGCAGTTTTAATTGATCTCCAGTGATTCTTTAACCATTTTTGTGTTTTGTCTATTTTAATATCTCTTATAGATTTTCCTCTCCAGGGTTTCTGCACAGGGTATGTAATCATAAGTGGGCCCTGAGATGTCAAAATATCAAAATGATTTCTTAAACTTTGTTTTTTATATACCTCAAGATCATTGATAATTAGCCTCTTTGCTACTTTTATTTGGTCAAAATAAGATTTTGGCGGAAGCAGATAAGATGGTAAAATGATGAAATCCTTGTTCATGTATGAATTCAAATTGATTAAAAACGGTTATCTTAATAGCTTTGAAGTCTTTGAAAACAAATATGATTAAAAAACTACTTCTGATCCTTTCAATTTCATTTTTCATTTCAAATGAAACTTACTCACAGGGAATAGCTGCTACGCTGGACTATTGTAATTTCAAGGCCAATGATTCTTTGGGATTATTTGAGTACTATTTAAGCTTTCCGGCCAACACTTTAACACACAGAAAAAGCTCAGAGGGAAAACTGGTATCTGAAGTAAAAGTCATTGCCGGAATGGTAAAGCAAAATGATACTGTTTTTATCGACTCTTATCGCTTATCGAATTCTCCAAATTCCGAAATAAGTTTAAAAACTGAGGAATATCTAACTCAGCACAGAGTAATTCTTCCGGTTGGTGAATATTCATTTTTCCTTTATGCAAGCGATCTGGCCAGTGGGGAGCCTTCGAATCTAAGTGTAAACTTTCCTGTAAAAATAGGTTTTGATAATGCCTTGTTGCAGATGAGTGATATTCAAAATTTAAAATCCTATAAATCATCTAAAAAACAAGCTCCAAACGTAAAAAATGGAATAGAAATGATTTCAAGAAATTCAAACTTCTTTGCAAAAGCAGATGATCGCTATATCTTTTATCTCGAAGTGTATAACTCGGATGAGGTCATTGGAAAAGATGCTACGTATTTACTTGAAGCGCGTATTACAAATGCCAGAACGGGAGAAAAAATTGACAAAACAGGTATTTTCAAAAAACTTAAGGCTGATGGCGTTAATCCTGTATTAGCAGAAATAGATTTATCTCCAGTACCATCAGGTGATTATAACCTGGTTTTGGAAATCAAGGATCGCACCAATAATTCACTTTATTCAAAAGAGAAATATTTCCAGCGTTTTCATCCCGATTTGATTGTTGAAAATGAAGATGAAAAAGCCATAGAACTCGACTCCAACAATTATGACCCCTGTCAAATTGCTGAAACCATTAATATGAAAAACCTTGATTTCCTGGTGGATGCATTAATGCCTATGGCAAAACAAAATGAAAGGGCCTTCGCAGAAGCGGTAGTAAATTCAGGGGATGAAAAACAGAAAATTAATTTCTTGTGCTACTTCTTTCAGAAAAGAGAAACTAAAGATAAAGATGCAAGAATCTTATTTTTAGAATATAAAGACCGGGTTGAAATTGTAGAAAGGAAATACAAGACGCAGACCATGCCCGGATATCAAACAGATCGCGGAAGAGTCTATATTCAATATGGAAAGCCCAACCGTATTGACGATGAGTTTTCTGATATGTCGAGAAGTGCCATTAACAATGCAATAATTCCATATGAAAAATGGATTTATTATTCAGTTACCGAACCTCAACCACAAAGCAATGTTCAATTTGTTTTTGCTCAGACCAACCGTGCTAATTTTAACTATGAAATTGTTCATTCAACAGCCATAGGTGAGATTAGCAACCCAAACTGGAAGCAAGAAATTTCGAGCAAAATGATGTTCAGTGAAGACCCAAGTCAGGATTACAGATAAATTTCTCCCAGGCCCTGTCTGATAATTTCGTATTTCGGTGTAGTGCAATCGATAATAGTTGATGGAACGTTATGACCATATCCCCCGTCAATAATAACATCAGCTTTGTTTTTATACATTTCGAAAATCTCAGCCGGATCCGTAGGGTATTCTACAATATCATCATCCAGCTTTAATGAAGAAGTAATTATGGGATTTCCAAGCGACCTGACCAATTGACGAATTATATTATTGTCCGGAATTCGAATTCCAACAGTTTTCTTTTTGACATTTAAAATTTTTGGCACTCTCGAACTGGATTCCAAAATAAAGGTAAAAGGACCGGGCAAATATTTCTTCATTAGCTTAAATGAAGTATTATCAGGTCCTTTAACATATTCAGAAATATGGCTCAGATCATTGCAGATAAACGAAAGATTCATTTGTTTTCCCTTAATACCTAATACCTGAATCAGCTTTGTAATGGCTTTGGAATTATAGATATCACAACCAATACCATAGACTGTATCCGTAGGGTATACAATAAGTGCTCCCAGTTCAAGCGCTTCAACAACCTGATCTATTTTTCTTTGTTCTGGATTAACGGGATGAATTTTTAACAATTCTGCTTCCATAATATTGCATTAAATATATGGTTAAGGAGTGTTCAAGTCAAACAATCAACTGATTTTTGGTTTAAAATATTTGATTTTATTTTAAGAGTCTATTTTGATCTAATTTTGTGACATGAAAGCTAAAAAAGCGCGACTGCCGCTTGTACTTTTATTTTCAGGTGTAATGATAATATCATTCACATTTTATTTTTATCAGGTATTCTTTGCCGCTAATTTCCTTGTAGGCCAGAATAAGCCCTATTATCTTGAAATAGAGAAAGGGACATTATTTAAAGAGCTGGTATCCCAAATGAATGAAGATGAAGTATTAAGTGATGCTCTTTCATTTTCATTTGTGTCAAAAGTTCTAGATTATCAAGATAAGGTGCGATCAGGTAGGTATTTGATCAGTCCAAATTCTAACAATATAGATATTGTAAGAAAGCTAAGAGCAGGTATTCAGGTTCCTGTGACGGTGACATTTAACAACATAAGAACTAAAAAAGACCTTTGCGAAAAAATTTGTAAATACATTGAAATGGATCCGGAGCTACTCGAAGCAAAACTTCGGGATCCTGAGTTTTGCAGAAAATATGGTAAGGACACTTTTACAATTGTGAATTTATTTATTCCAAATACTTATGAAATGTATTGGCAACAAAATCCGGAAGAGCTATGCGATCGAATGCAAAGAGAGTATCAACATTTTTGGAATGAAGTAAGAATTGATAAAGCGGCAAAAATCAACTTAAAAAGAGATGAGGTTAGTATTTTAGCTTCTATCGTCCAGGCAGAGACGCGTTGGAACGATGAAAAATCAAAAATTGCAGGTGTTTATTTAAACAGATTAAAAAAAGGCATTCCATTACAGGCAGATCCCACTCTGGTATTTGCAACCGGAAATTTTCAGTTAAAAAGGGTTTTAAATGTTCACAAGGATATTGACTCACCATATAATACCTATAAAAATCAGGGACTTCCTCCGGGACCGATAAATTTACCTTCAATTTCTTCAATTGATGCAGTATTAAATGCCGAAGATCATAACTATTACTATTTTTGCGCTAAAGAAGATTTCTCGGGATATCACAATTTTGCGAGTACCATCAGAGAACACATTAACAACGCCAATCGTTATCAACGAGCTTTAAATAGAGCGAATATCAAATAATGTTCGAGACAGAAGTTAAAATCAGAGTTCGGTATTCAGAAACAGACCGTATGGGCTATGTATATTATGGGCACTATGCTACCTATTTTGAAGTTGCCAGAGTTGAGGCAATTAGAGAAATAGGCTTTAGCTACAAAAAATTAGAAGATGAGCATGGAATTCTTCTTCCCGTACGTGAAAATTGGTCCAGATTTATTGCTCCGGCCTTCTATGATGATTTATTGACTGTAAATGTCAGCATAAAAGAAATGCCAACCATTCGTTTTGATTTTCATTATAAAATCTTCAGAAATGATAATGAGCATATCCATAGCGGAAAGACTACATTGGTTTTTATCAACAAACAAAGTGGAAAGCCCTGTAAGCCGCCACAAGAACTTAGCGATCATTTAAAACCTTATTTTGAGTAGAATTAAGAAGTATAAAGAGCGCATAGAAAGGTCAATACACTACAGAAATTTTATAGATTTTCTAAAGAATACCCACATCACCGGAAATAGGGTGCCTCTTTGGAATTTTGGAAAAATTTTCTGGAAAAAATTAGTCAATGATGAAATTTCAATGATGGCCTATGGCGTGGCCTTTAATTTCACCTTTGCCATTTTCCCTTCATTAATATTTATGTTTACCGTAATTCCGTACATACCAATTGAAAATTTAAATGTAAAGATCCTGGATTTCCTTCAGGAAGTCGTCCCAGGTAAAATTTATAACAATGCTGAAGGTACAATCAATGATATAGTGAGCAAACCAAGAGGAGGCTTATTGTCATTTGGATTTTTCTTTGCGTTATTTTTGGCGACAAACGGAATGGATGCCTTAATAGCGGCATTTAATGCGTGTTATAAAACAAAAGAAACAAGAAACTACATTTATAGAAGGTGGATTTCATTAATTCTAACCGTCGTATTAGCCCTGATTTTATTTTTTGCCATCGCAATTTTAATCATTGGAAGATTTGCCCTTGATACCATGGTTGAATGGCAAATTTTGCAAACTGACACGACCTATTATTTGCTCTATATTCTTAAATATCTGGTGATTGGTTTAATTTTTCTATTGGGAGTTTCAGTGATTTATTACTGGGCACCTTCCATCCATAAAAGATGGCGTTTCTTTTCATATGGTGCAATTCTGGCTACTGTTTTGTGTATTTTAGTTTCGCTTGCCTATACCTATTATTTTAATCATTTTGCCTCATACAACAGGCTTTACGGTTCAATAGGTGCTATGATTGGGCTTATGTTATGGCTGTACTTCATATCCTTTATTTTATTATTTGGATTTGAGTTAAATGCCAGTCTTGAAAAATCGCAAATACTTCAACAGAAATTAAGACATCGCAAAAGAAATAACCGATAATCGGTTTGATAAAATTAACAGAGTGTATTAGTTTTGCCCTCCCGTTTTACACCTTCGCTTAGGCTTCTGTGGACGGGCCTTAAAAAAAGAGCATTGGCTCTTAAAAATTTATTAGAGGAGTGGCAGATTTACCTGCCGAAAGGCAGGGTGGTCGTCACATAGTGGTCCCTTCGGGGAATGCGGCGGTCTTGTCCCAAAGGGATCCCTTCGGGAAAAACCGTTGAACCACAATTAAGAATGTAAATGGCGTTCTTTGCATACATATTGAAAAGTAAAAGAGTAAATCGACACTATTATGGCCATTCGAAGAATATTGAGAATAGACTAAAAGACCATAATAATGGAAAAGTAAGATCAACAAAATCTTACAGACCCTGGGAGTTGGTTTATTATGAAACTTTTGAGACCAAGTCAGATGCCTACAAAAAAGAAATGTTTTTCAAATCGATTGAAGGATATAATTTTTTGAAACTAAAAGGCATTATTTAGAACTTTGAATCTTAGGCTGGAATCCTAAATTAGGATTCTAAAAAATTAGAGGAGTGGCAGAGTGGTCGAATGCGGCGGTCTTGAAAACCGTTGTACCGCGAGGTACCGGGGGTTCGAATCCCTCCTCCTCTGCACTGAATGAGTCCCGGGTGAAAGCCCGGGATTTTTTGTTTAAGGATGCGATTGATATTTTGTTTCAAAGAGCTTCATTAAACAAAAAATGGGTACTGCGATAGCAGTACCATTCAGTGCATGCCCACCCAAAATGGGATATTTCATCATCCCTCCTATCATTTTTCTTATTCCTTGGAACATCCGAAAAAAACCGATCCAGGTGAGGTAGGCTTTGTTTGCACAAGATATCATGAATGGGATCGGCGGTGCCAATCCTAGTAAAATCATCCGAGTCGTCGGGAGCTCGCCCTACTGCCTGGCACGTCACTAAAAAGCTCCACCGGAGCTTTTCTTTACGTTCCGTCCTCTCCTCCTCTGCACTGAATGAGTCCCGGGTGAAAGCCCGGGATTTTTTGTTTAAGGATGCGATTGATATTTTGTTTCAAAGAGCTTCATTAAACAAAAAATGGGTACTGCGATAGCAGTAACATTCAGTGCATGCCCACCCAAAATGGGATATTTCATCATCCCTCCTATCATTTTTCTTATTCCTTGGAACATCCGAAAAAAACCGATCCAGGTGAGGTAGGCTTTGTTTGCACAAGATATCATGAATGGGATCGGCGGAGCCAATCCTAAAATTAAAATCAGAGTTTTCTACGAATAATTCTGATAGCATTAGAGTCGTCGGGAGCTGGCGCTACTGCCTGGCCCCTCACTAGTTAAAAACTTGAATCTTTGAATTTATAGGTATGAGTGAAGCGAATAAGCTTACTCAAACACCAAATCTTTTAAAAAGATGATCTTATAATAATTTAAGGAGCTGGAATTGAGTGAATCGGGAACTTTTACAATCCCGTATTGAAGTATTTGTTCGCTGCTGGTGTAGGGATAGGGTTTATAAAGAATTGACAATGACATACCATTTAAGTCCATATCCAAATGATATTCGTTATGACCAAAATTAATAGTTTCGATTTCATCCCAGACTTTAAAAGTTTTTTCACCTTCTGTACTGATCACTTCTATCCCTTTTCTTTTTTGGACTATTTTTTTAATGATTGGATTCCCCTCAATGGGTTGAAGGGCATTGAGATCTTTCCCTTTATAGGTCTGCAAGACATCGTGCGCGCCCAATTGTGAGAATGAATCTATTGAATGAACAAGACAAAAAATTACTGTAATCAATCGCATATTAATTTCTTTTTGAACCGGCGTATAATTCATATTTCTGAAATCTGCATTCAAGAGATCCATTATACAAGACAATTTTTTTTGAAGGTTTAAGTCTTAAATGTTTTAGGGCCTGAATATTAGAACTCAATACCCAGGCTTCAAAACCCTGAAAGTTATTTTTAAGCGCATCGCTTATCCCTTTATAAAAGACATTTATATCATAACTGTCAAGTCTTTCGCCATAGGGTGGATTCATTATCACAAAGCCATTTTTTAGCTCTGTCTTATTTCTCTCCATGCTGCTGTGTTTTAGCTTTATGTGTCGTTCTAGATTTAATTCCTTAATGGTCTCCTCCGTCTTTTGCAGAACCTTCTTATCATAATCACCGCCTTCAATTGACAATTCTTTTTCTAGAATCGCTTTTTCAGAATCTGCTCTTATCTTTTCCCAAAGGTCTCTGTCAAAGTTTTCCCAGTTCATAAATGAGAAATAGTTTCTTTTCCATTGTGGAGGGATGTTTAGTCCCAACATTGCCGCTTCAATTAATATTGTACCTGTTCCGCACATAGGATCAATCAGTGGCTTTTCAGCTGTCCAACCGCTTAATTTGATCATTCCGGCCGCCAAAACTTCATTTAATGGCGCAACATGTCCGGTCACTCTATATTTCCTTCTGTTTAAGGTTTCCCCGGAACTATCAATGGAGATTGTAAAATGATTTTCCGAACAATAGATATCCAATTGTATATCGGGATTATGTATATCGACATTTGGTCTCTTACCAAATTTATTTTTGAATTGATCGGCTATTGCATCTTTGGCTTTGAGAGCCACATATTTTGAATGTTGAAAAATACTTGAGCGAACTGTGTTATCTATCGCAAAGGTCTGGCTTAAATCTATATACTTTGACCAGTCGAATTGGCTTACCTTATTGTATAATTCATCTTCATTTGAGGCATCGAATTGATATAATGGAACAAGGATTTTTAGGGCTGTCCGCAAATGAAGATTTGCCGCATATAGAAATTCAATATCACCCTCACAACTTACAGCTCTTCGGGTCTTTCTTATGTTTTTTGCCCCCAGCTCTCTCAATTCCTCAGCAAGGATCTCTTCAAGGCCAAAGAGTGTTTTTACAAGAATATTCAATCAGGTTGTTTCAACAGTTCAAAAATGGGATTATTCAAAAATGATTTCTGTCTCCCAATCTTTCTCCTTTTGATTGTGAAGTTTCCAAAATTCTTCTGCTATTTTTTCAGGATCAAATTTGGTCCCTTTTTTCACCATCCCGTTTATAGTAATTGTTGCAACATGTATACCGTAATCCTTATACTCCTGCTCTAATGAAAATGTAAAATTTCGCAAGGCTGCTTTCCCAATCGCCAAAGAGGAATATTCGAAATGTGGATTAATACTTAGTCCTCCGCCTGTAAACAGGATGGTCCCCTTTTTCTTTTTCTTCATAGAAGGCAAGACCTCCTGCGCCGCAATTATTGCTCCGACAACATTGGTGCGAAAATCTCTTACTACATGATCGGGAATTAAGCGAGAAGGTATCCTTGGTTTGAGTACGCTTGCATTATAAATTAATACTTCCGGACTTTCATGCTCTAAAAATATGTGCTTAAAAGCCAGGCGAAAATGTTCTTCATCAGCTGCATTGGCTACTTTATAATCGGCTTTAATTTTTTCAGCTTCAAGTTCTTTTTTAAAATTTGCCAGCTTTTCTTCCGTTCGGCCGATCATATATATCTTATAACCTTCCTTACCAAATTTTCTAGCCAGGGCGGCACCATTCCCGGGTCCCATACCTACAAGTATTAAAGTTTTTGGCATCTATTAATATATTTTATTCAAAATTGATTTATCTCAAACTCTTACCCCAATTACACAAATATCATCCACCTGCTCGTGCGCGTCTCCATTGGAATCAGGATAAGAAATCCAATCATTAAATGTATTTTCAATGATTTCATGTTGCTTTATTACATCCTCATCCGCTATGCTCAAAAGTAATCTTTTAAAAGGTTTGTAGAAAAACTTTTTACCTTTTGGCCCACCAAACTGATCGGCATACCCATCGGTAAATAATACGATCATGTCATCTTTCAAAAGTTGAATTTCGTGATTGGTGAAATTCTTTCTATTTTCAAAAGCACCTATTGGCTGTTTGTCGGCTTTAATTTCAAACAGATTATGGCCTTTGTCATTCATGATTGAAGCTTGCGCTTCGCCATCGACAATTAGTTTTTCTTCTCCCTTTCTTATGACATACAGTGAATTATGCGCACCTGCATATTCCAATTTTAAATTTTTTCTATCGAGAGAGCATAAGGACATGTCCATACCGTCTTTAATTTCTTCTCGCTGAGCTCCTTGTTGATTTAAAGTGGTAGTGATAATTTCATTGAGTCTATCGAGTACTTCGCTCGGCCTGTTTAAGCGATATTCTCTAACCACCCTGTTTAATCCATTGTATCCAATAATACTCATAAAAGCTCCGGGAACACCGTGCCCTGTACAATCTACAGCAGCAATTAGTGTTTTTTCAGTTTTCTCATCCTTGTAATTTTCCAGCCAGTAAAAATCCCCACTCACAATATCTTTAGGCCTGTACATGACCCAGGCATTTTCTACGGACTTTTGAATTTTATCTTCGGCAGGAAGTGTGGCCATCTGAATTCGTTTTGCATAGCGAATACTGTCCAAAATATTTAAATTCTGTTTTTCAATCCTACCCTTTTGACTCTCCAGAACGGTATTCTTTGCTTCAATTTCGTCTTTTTGTGCAACAATTTCCTTTGTGTTTTCCTTAATAACTCTCTGAAGGCTAATGGTAGAAACGCGAATCGCAGCATATACAAAACCAATAAACCCAAAGAAATATAGCGTATAGGCCCAGGTAGTTAGATACCAGGGCGGTAAAATGGTAAATGAAAAACTGGCTTCTTCACTTTCATTTTCAAAAAAATCAATTGCTTTTACGCGCATGGTATATGAACCTCCCGGTAGGTTGGTGTAAACGGCTTCAGCTTCTTCACTCCAGTCAGTCCATACTTCATCGAATCCCTCAAGCATATATTTGAATTTCAGATCATCTTTGCGTTTGTAGCTATTTGCGCTAAATGAAAAACGCAAGGGTTTTTTACTGTAGTTATAGGTATTATTGATAAACCCTTCAAATACATGACCACCAAACAATATGGAATCCGGGTCATATTTGACTTGACTAATAAATGCTGTATAAGATTTTATTGGTTTAGGATTTAAATTCTTGATTCTGAATAATCCTTCTGAGCCCCCGACCCACAATTCTTGATTTACAGAATCGTAATAAGCAGAAAATTGTACTGCACTGCTTAAATCCATATACGGTTTATATACCCATTCTCCTGTTTCAAAATTATAAATGCCATTTTGAAATGATTCAGCATCTCTGTCTTTTGATGTGAGCCAAACAGCATTCTTGCCTG
Organism: Hyphobacterium sp. CCMP332; assembly: GCA_014323545.1. Taxonomy (NCBI): domain Bacteria; kingdom Pseudomonadati; phylum Pseudomonadota; class Alphaproteobacteria; order Maricaulales; family Maricaulaceae; genus Hyphobacterium; species Hyphobacterium sp. CCMP332. The sequence continues at coordinate 2,467,753 of CP058647.1, read as the reverse complement.
CTGGATACATATTTAAAATATTTCTCTCTTGTAAATTAAATGGGTGTTTGAATTTGTCTGATTTGCTAAAAGTATTTGACATGGAATCAAATTCAAAAATACCTCTTGTTGTGGCAAAAAATACTTCATCATGAATCAAAAAAGGGAAAACATAAGGGACATTTGGAAACCCATAAGTTGAGTCATAAAATTTGGGATTTGAAATGATTGAGGTATCAAGATTAGTTTCATTTATAAAATAAACTCCTGCAACTTTTCCTCTTGCACCGAGCCAAACATCTCCATTTTTTAGTGTAACGATTTTACGAATCTGTTTTTGAATTGTGTTGTTTTTAAACTCTTCTTCATATTTCCCATTGGTTAATATTGAAGTAATGACCCCATCATCATTTCCAATCCAGATTCTATTTTTATTGTATTTTGAATGAGCAATATCCCATGGAAGAGCCCCTAAAATGGTATCAGCATATCCACTTTCATTTAATATTTCAATTGTATTATCAGTTGCAAAACTTAACTTATCATTAAGATCATTTATTACTTCCAAAGACCAACATTCTCCCGTAACTTCTACAGCTGTGACAAATTTATTTTCTGATTGAATGTCTAGTTTAATAAGACCTTGTGAGCCACCAACAAATATTGAGTTTTCAAATTTTATCACATCATTGACCATTCCTCTCAGGTTTTCGGATGATTTGTATATTGAAAAAGGTGAATTGAGATCAATCACAGAAACGCCTTTATCCAGCGCAAGCCATAAATTACTTGATGAATCGATAAACATTTTCCTAATAAAGTCAATTTGCAATTCTGAATTGGCAGAGTTAATTCGCTTTAACAGTTGAAAGTTTTCATCAATTATTAAAAGTCCTTCATCTTCAGTACCAAATAAAACATTGTTATTGTAGACTAAAACATCTTTTATACTTATTGGCGAATTGGAAAATTCGTAGTCTATAATTTCTTTTTGTACTGCTTTACCTTTTTCTGGAAGTGAAAATATTATAACTCTACTTGAGCCAAATGAAACTATTGCATTATTAATAATTTTGAAGATTGACCCTTTACTAAATACATAATCACCATCGAATTCAATGTATTCTTGATCATTCCATTTTAAAAGTCCTTTCCCAATATCATTGATGTATAAATCATTTTGAAAAGTAAAACATCCACCAAAATTTAACTTCTTACTTACTGCGATTAACTTTTTTGATTGGAATTCAAAAATTCGGTTTTCACAAATAATGAATAATGAATTATTTAAGGCTTTAATAAGATTCATTCGGCCAAAACTTCTTAATGAATCGGGGATTTCATCAAGCAGGGATTTGTACTCCATTTCACCTTTGGCATTTTCCTGTATATAGCCCAGTTCGTTTTCGCCACCAGCAAAAATTATTTTGTCAGAGCTTTCTTCAAGAGCAAGTATTTTTTTTTCTTGATTGTAAACTTTACTCCATTCAACTCCATTATAAACCAATAAACCTCCATTATTCCCGACATATACCAGACCATCAGAAGCTACTAATATGCAATGGTTTTGAGGGTGTTTAAGTTGATATTCGTCCGGTGAAATATTATAAAGAGGCAAACGTCCCGATTTATGAAAGGGCTGAGCCAACATAGAATAATTCCAAACAAACAATATTAAAAAGAATAAAAACCTCATTTTAAATGGTCAATCTTTTAGGTCCATAGCCAGTTTGACAGTTGATAAATGTAAAATTTAAATTTGAATGATCGAAATTCATTGTTTCAAAAAACAAATAAGGGCATAAAGATTAATACAAGTAATATCTTGCTATGGGCAGATTAACCTTTTAGATAATAATCAGTGATTACTTTAATAGTTAGTGCTTTGTGAACTTAGTGATTTGAGTAGAACTATTGGATCGAATAATTAAAAAATAAACACCGGTATTTAATTCTGAAACATCAATCCCTTCATTGCAATTAATAGTTGATTGAAAGATAGGTTTTCCCTGAATACTTATTATTTCCAGATAATAATTCTCATTTATTTGCAAATTCTTAATAAACAAAGTGTTATCAACCGGGTTAGGGTATATTACAGATCTATTTAAATATTCATTATTGATATTACTAATTAAAGGAGGTGAATATATTCCGGATGAAGGATTAGATCTGGTTTTAGTATAGTCCGAATCCTTATTTGGGTCGCAACTATCAGGATTATTGACTAAAATGGCATAAAACAATTCAGGATCAGTTCTTGGAAAGGGAGGTATATCTGTATATCTGTTTCCTAATCCTACTGCAAGTGAATCAATCGCTTCCCAGCCCCTTGCCTGAGAATTTCGATAAATAAAGAAAGTCGAATACGAAAATCCTTGATAATTATCCCAATTCAAATTAATTGAATTGGCTTGTACGCCAAAGCTTTGAAGCAGGTGTATTGTTTTATGAGCTAAGGATCTATTTGATTCATTTCCGCAGGTGTCCACCACAGATAATTTATACCTATAAGCTTTAATCAATGGGTTTGATACAGAATCTGTAAATAAACCAATGCTATCTGCCGGAACTGTTCCAATAAGCTGATAAACTCCCGCGGAAGTGCTTTCTCTCCATATTTTGTAAAAATCAAATCTATCTTTATTGGATCCCCGCTCCCAAACTACCTGATTTGAACCTGTCGCACTATCCACAGTAACCAAACAAATTTGAGGTGTCGGAGGAATTTTACTTTGAATGCTCGCATTATAAAAAGCCTTGCAGGTATTGGGTGCTGTAACTATCAAATCATAGTTGCCAAGTGGCACAGAAACCAAATCTTCATTAGTAGAGCCATTTGACCAATTATAAGTATACCCGGTAGTATCACCTGTGGCACTAATAAATATTGAACCCAAATTCGCACCGCAATCCGGATTTACAATTGAATCGAGAATGATTTGAGGAGCACCTATTTCAGAAACAGTGAAATTTTTGGATTTTGTACAGCCTTTTCCGTCTGTAACGGATAGCGAATAGGAACCGGCAGAGAGGTTTGAAATCGCATTACTTGTTCCACCGGTACTCCAATTATAAAGATAACCACCATTTCCTCCTGTCACATTTACCAAAGCCTGTCCATCACTTGCATTGCAATTTGCATTTCCAACACTGATGTTCAGCTGCAATGGAAGCGGTTCAGATATATTAACATTCAAAAGTGAATTGCAACCGGATAGGGTATCTATTGCTGTCAATTGATAGGGGCCTGCCTGTAAACCGGAAATATCATCTGTGGTAAATCCATTAGACCATACTGCTATTTGATAGGTGCCGCTTAATGAAGCGAAAATGTCACCATCGCTACCCCCATTGCAAGTCACATTATTTATACTATCTAAAATTAGATTTGGCCCCCCAATTGAATTAACGATCGCCGAAGCAATATGCTCACAATCGTTTTGGTCAGTAATAGTGACTACATATAAACCGGAAATCAGGCTGTCTATATCCTCTGTTATTTCACCATTGTTCCATAAAAACTCCAGTGTCCCCGTCCCTCCGCCTGCTGTGAGATCAATGACTCCATCAAAGGCATTGCAATTAGCATCTGTAACATTAAATGAACTTGTGATCGCCGGAGCTGGTGAAATAATTAGAGAATCTAATTTAGTGCAACCATTTCCATCAATCATTGTCACATAATAGGTTCCGGCAATAAGGTTTTGCTGTACGGGACCTGTTTCATTTTGTGGCCCTGTCCAAAAATAACTGAAAGGAGGCAATCCGGCGGTCGGTGCTAAAAATGCTTGTCCGTCATTAAACCCGCTACATGAAGGGGAATTTACATTGCTGACTTGAAATCCCGGAGTGGAATTAATTACTATTGAGGCAGTAGCTGTTACTGAAGGATTATCGCCGTTAACCGGGTCGATAGGTGGCACTCCGTCAAAAGGAAGTGAATCATAAGCATTGCAGATATTCCAGTTCCTAAGTGTGATTTCAAATTCATCTCCTCCATTTGCTCCTGACGGAAATGAAATGGGATAACTCAATTCATTTAATTGTGCCTGGGTGACAGGGACTAATATTTCAATTACAGGACCATAAAAAGTGTTTAACAAAGAGCCATTGCCATCCGTGATTTGCACAGTTCCTCCACCGGTATCCAAAGTAAGAGAAGGAATATAAGGACCGGAACCGGTACCGTATACAAATTGAATCCATCTAGTTAATTCATTTGGAGATGCGGGTGAAACAATTGCATTGCAGTTTGGTGTTGAATTATCCTGAAATTGAAATCCATTTATATTCTGATTAGAGCAGACTTCATAATTTGCAGGACTTACAGCTACAGTTCCCGTAAACGAATTATCATCAGCCCATGAAGCTACGGTTTTGTTAATGATTGAAGAGCTGCAAATATCTCCCGCACCAGGCCCGTCTCCGGCAAGGTCATAAAGTAATACCGCATTTGGACTATAATCACAATTCATGCCTACAGGATAAGAAAAATTATCGCTGCCCGTAAATTGAGTGTTTGAGCCATTGGCTGTTGTCGCTAATATGTTGACTGTATTTGCAGGATCATTCCATGTAAACTGAATATAAACTTTACTAGGATCTACCGGTGAAATAAAATCATATGTTAAGGTCCAGTTTGCCGTAACCGGGCCACAAACTCCGTTCGTAGTAAAATTCTCAGTTGTGGATCCTGAAAGCAACCCACATTGCGCTTGCGAATTGGTATGATTTAAGCTTAGGAATATAAAGAGGAGAAAGAAAGTACGTATGTAAAGTTTCATTTGGTAATTGAGTTCAATTCCATGTAAAATATATTCCAAGTTAATTATCTTAATGTTTTATTAGTTTTTTTATCCATTTATTTTTCTCGGACTCAATTTTGATAAAATAACTTCCTGAAGGAAGATTGGATATTGACAAGTTTTCCATTTCATGTAAATCCTGTTTAGAGAGAATTAGATTTCCCTGCAAATTATAAATCTCAAGATTATAAGGCCCTTTATGATTCGATTTCAAATAAATTTCATCCCTGGTAGGATTAGGATAAATCTGTAGTATTTGATCCGTTGGGGTATGGTCAAGATTAATCATAACATTGCTGCTATTTGAATTATTCGATCTTACCATGTGGTAATTCTGATTACAGGTCAATGGAAGTCCCGCCTTGATTACATAATACAACTCCGGATCAGATAACTGAAAAGGTGGTTGATCAGTATAGGAAAATGAATTTGACGGAACAGAATCAATTATTTCCCATCCCTGAGCCTGTGAGTTTCTATATATGAACCATGTATTTAGGGGATATCCCTCATAATTGTCCCAATTGAGATTTATTGTATTAGGAATGACTCCAAAATTCTGTGTTAGATGAACTGTTTTTTTATGTGCAGAAAGCACGGTTTCTAATCCACAAGAATCAACTACACTTACCTTATAGCGTGCATATGAAGCATCAGGATTGGTTAAAGTATCGTAATATATTCCTGCCGAAAGATTATTAGTCTCACCCATTTTCTGATAAAACCCTGCTTGAGAACTTTCTTTCCAAATTGAATAATGATCAAGTCGGGATAAATTAACCGGCACGTCCCAGAGAACAATATTATTCTGGCTTATGCTGTCAAACATAGTATGACAGTATTTTGGAACTCCAGCAGGAATTCTTTCAATATCATCTACAAAGAATGACTGACACCCAACTGGATCGGTGACATTTAAGATATATGTTCCGGGACCTGCACCTGTAAGATCTTCAGTTCCCAAACCATTACTCCACGAATAGACATTTTGTGCAACATTTCCAGTTGTTGTCAGCTGAATTTCGCCCGTACTTCCACCACATGGTACATTAATTATGCTATCAAGGAATATCAATGGCGCTCCAGCATCTGAAATGGCAAAATTACTCATATCAGAGCATCCCTTACTATCACTGTAATTGACTGAATATACTCCTGCGGCGAGAGCATTCACCGTATTTCCTGAACTTCCATTTGACCAGGTAATAGTACCTCCCCCATTTCCGCCAAGCATATTGAGTGTTGCTGTTCCCGTTGAATCATTGCAAATACTTGTAGTTGTAATTACATCCAGATAAATTGGATCGGGCTGAGGTACAAATGCATTAAGTACTGAAACGCAACCCGAAAGAGTATCAGCAACTATCAAATGGTAAGGTCCTGCCTGAATATTAGATAAGTCTTCAGATGTGCCTCCATTTGCCCATATAGACACCTGGTAAATGCCCGAAATGTCGACATCAATAGCTCCATCGCTCAAGCCATAACATGAAACAGAAATAATATTATTAATACTCAAAGAAGGTCCACCCTGAGAACTAACGGGAATACCTTCAATAGCTACACAACCAATGGAATCGGTAATTGAAACGGTATAAAAATTGGCATTTATGGAATTAATATCTTCTGTAGTAGCTCCGGTGTTCCATTGATAGCTCAAGCTTCCCAGACCACCACTCGCCGTCAGGTCAATTGCTCCGTTGTAATTACCACAGGTTGGAGAAAAGATATTAAAGGATCGAACAATTTCCGGTGGGCTGTTAATAACAACTGAATCTGTATAGATGCATCCATTAGCATCGGTCATTTGTACATAGTAGGTTCCGGCGTGCAGATTTTGTTGAAATGGGCCATTTTCCACCGTTGGACCTGACCAATAATAAGAATAAGGTGCTGGGCCCGCAGTTGGAATTAATAGTGCTTCTCCGTCATTATCTCCGTAACATTCCAGGTCGATGACGTTTATCGTCATGAAAGAAGGAAGTGAATTGATGGTCAGATTTATTGTAATGATACTATCGCAACCAGATGAATTAAGTACTGTATCTGTATATGTCCCGCTGGAAGAATAAGTATTGCCTCCGGGGGACAAATAGCTCTGGCATGCCGAAGGAGAAATTGAACTAGTCGTTGGTTGAACGATACTGAGATTAATTGTAATAATACTGTCGCAACCAAAAGAATTGAACAAAGTATCATAATATAATCCGGAAGCAGTATAAGTATTTCCAGCCGGGGATAAATACGAAGTGCAAGCCGTCGGATTAATGCTATCTCCACTACTTGAATTAATTGTTAGGTTAATCGTGATAACAGAATCGCATCCAACTGAATTAAGAATAGTATCTGAATAAACACCCGATGAAGAATAAGTCAATCCTGAAGGAGATAAATAAGAATCGCAGACTACAGGGAATATTGTACTTGATGAGTTTTGTATGCTGAGGTTAATGGTGATAATGCTGTCACATCCCGCTGTATTAGGAATTGTATCAATATATGTACCAGAAGTGGAATATGTATTTCCTGCAGGTGATAAATAGCTAGAGCACGCACTTTCAGAAATTGTAGCAAATGTTGAATTATTTATAGTTAAATTTAGCGTAAGTACTGAGTCGCAGCCTGCTGCGTTGGTGAGTGTATAGTTATAACTTCCACTACCAGAATAGGTCTGTCCGTTTGCCTGCCATGTGTAGCTGTTGCAGCTTGATATAGTTTCCACCGATGAAGTTTGAACACAGGGTCCTAATTTCAGCACATAAATATCTCTACCCCCTGCTGAAGTCAGATTGGAGGTTCCCGGACCAGGGTTGAAATCTCTTGTCCCAGTAAAATTTCCTGTGGTATAAAAATTTCCAGAAGTTCCAGCCTTGACTGAATAGCAATTACTACCCATTCCTGCAGCCCAAATGAAGTTGCCGGAGTTACCCAGAATCTGTACATAGCCCCCTGATACATTGAGGATTCCAGGACCCGGGTCAAGATCCACCGTTCCCGCAGCAAAACCCGCAGTATAGACATTTCCGGAAGCGTCTACATCGATGGAATTACCTTCATCAAATTGGGGTCCACCTACTGATCTCGCCCATTGGAAATTGCCCGAGGCATTCAGCTTTAGGACAAAGGCATCCTCATTCCCAGATGGTGTTAGGTTGAAAATTCCAGCACCCGGATTAAAATCTGCCACTCCCGTAAAAATTCCTGTAGCATATATATTTCCGGCTATATCCAAACTTATTGAACTGCGCCTTTCTTCTGATGCCCCTCCAATAGATTTAGCCCAATTGAAGTTCCCTGAAGAATCCAGATTCAGTATAAAAATATCTTTATCTCCGACAGAAGTAAGGTTAAATGTACCCGGACCAGGATCAAAATCCACCGTTCCCTCATATTCTCCGATGGAAATGACATTACCGGAGGCATCTACTTTGATAGAACGGCCATCATCATAATCAGTCCCTCCAAAGGCTTTGGCCCATAGGAAATTACCTGAGGCATCCAGTTTCAGAACAAAAATATCAGAAGGATTTCCGTTGGAGGTAAGATTGGTGATGCCGGGCCCCGGGTCAAAATCTACTGTCCTTTCAAATGACCCTGTGGTATACACATTGCCGGCGGCATCGACAGTGATTGAGTTACCAGCATCGAACCTAAAATCTCCGATGGATTTAGCCCAAAGGAAATTACCCGAAGCATCTAATTTTAAAATAAAAATATCATCATCTCCTGCGGAAGAAAGGTTGAAGATTCCCGGACCTGGATCAAAGTCTGCGGTTCCACGGAAAAACCCGGTAGTATAGACATTACCCGATGCATCAACCGCTATAGACAATCCTTCATCCGTTGAAGTCCCACCAAAGGATTTTGCCCATAAGAAATTACCAGATGAGTCCAGTTTTTGTACGAATATATCCTGCCCCCCTACAGACGTGAGGATGAAGAGTCCCGGACCCGGATCAAAGTCTGCAGAACCCCAGTAAAACCCGGTGGTATAGACATTACCTGCCCCATCAACAAAAATAGAGAGACCATCATCGTTAAATGACCCTCCCATAGATTTGGCCCACTTAAGGCTCTGTGCTTTTACAGCTCCATTGAATAGAAAAAAGCAAAGGACAAATAAAAGGGAGAACTTCTTAGGGTGAGACATAATAAAGAGGGGTTATTCAAATAATCTTATCCCTTTAAGTTATTGAAATATATAGATTTCTACAAGTCTAATTGTCTATTATAGAACTACTTGCAAGCTATTCCTCATTTAATTTTTGATGAATCTGATGTTCTGAAGCCTGTTTTTACCCTCAAGTTTTAAAATATAAATTCCATCAGAAAGGTCTCCAATTTCAATTCCATTTGAACTGTATTCTGAGCTTCTGAGAACAAGCCCGTTTATGGTCAGTATTGAATATTTCAGACCCACTATAGCGTTATTGCTTCTTAGAAAGACTTTGTGCTTCGCCGGAACCGGAAATACTTCCAATTTGGGTGTTAAAAATGAATTATCATTTAAAGAAGCAAAAGGTGGGCTATAAATTGCAGATGATGGATTTGATCTTGTTTTGGTATAATCCGAATCTTTATTTGGGTCACAATCTTGTGGTGAATTTATCACAATTGAATAGAATAGATTTGGATCAGTTATTGAAAATGGAGGTGTATCTGTATAACTAAATGAATTAGAGGCTACGGAATCCAATAATTCCCAACCCAGTGAATCTGAATTTCGGTAAATATAAAATGTGCTATAAGAAAATCCCTCGTAAGCATCCCATAACAGATTGACTGTATTACTGGCTAAGGCAATGCTTTGCACCAGATGAATTGTTTTGTGATGACCTGAAAGTGCTGATTCAATTCCACAGGTATCTACAACGGATATCTTGTATCTGTATGATTTTAAAAACGGATTGGAAATTGAATCTACAAAAATACCCGGATCCTTGGCAGATACAGTTCCGATATGCTGATACACGCCTGCGCTGGTGGTTTCTCTGTATATTTTAAAGCGATCAAAAGCATCCGGATCAGTCAATTTACTCCATAATACGGTATTATTCCGATTGTATACACCTGAATCCTGAACACCCACTGATACCATACAAATCTCAGGTATGACTGATGTTTCCTGAATGACATTCTGATTATAAAAACCTTTGCACCCCACTGTATCAGTTACCTCTAATGTATAGTTCCCAACTGGTATGTTAATTAAATCTTCTGTCGTATCATTGTTTGACCATAGATAACTATGATCCAATGAATTTCCTGTTGTACTGATATAAATCGCACCGGAATTAGATCCACAGTTAACATTTATAATTGAATCGGTAAAAATTAAAGGCGCTCCTTCATCCGAAACGGTAAAGTTTTTGCTCAATATACACCCTTTAAAGTCACTCACAGTTACATTGTGTAAACCGGCTGAAAGACCGTTTACCGAGCTTCCCATTCCACCTCCGCTCCAATTGATGGTATTGCTTCCATTACCTCCACTTACGATAACAGAGGCAGTACCATCCATTAAACCACAACCCGGTTCATTTATGGAAAGTGCAATACTAATCGGATCAGGTTCAGACACATTAACCAGTCTAAAAGTTTTACAATTGCTGGAGGTATCCAAAGCCCTAACAAAATATGGCCCGGCTTGCAGGTTGATAATGTCTTCCGTTGTTTCTCCATTTGACCATAAATAAGTGCTGTTAGCTCCTATTGCCAAATCAATGGCTCCATCTGCATTTCCATGACATGTCACATTTGTGACGTTATTCACATTGACTGTGGGTCCACCAATATCATTGACAGCCACAGAAAGCAATTCAATACAATTATTTTGATCTCGGATGGTGGCAACATATAAGCCGCTGACCAGATTATTGATGTTCTGAGAAATAACGCCATTGTTCCATTGAAAGCTCAAATTTCCCGTACCTCCGAATGCAGATAAATTGATAGAACCATCATTTAATCCACAGGTGGCATTTGTAACAGAAGGTATGGCTTCAATGCTATCCGCTTCAGAAATATTTATGATTCCTGAATTTTGACATCCATTTTTATCCGTAACCGTAATTTGATAATTCCCGGCGCAAAGGTTTGAAAATGAATTGCCTTCCAGATTTTCTTTCCCGGTTAAATTAAAAAAATGTGGGGCGGTTCCTTTAATACCCTGTAGACTCAAGGTGGCATCACAATTTCCAAAACATCGAGTTGCTGTTTGACTACTCACTGTATAATCAGGAATCTCGGCAAAGCTTATTTTCACATTGTCCTCTGATGAAGGACATATACCATTTGAACTCGTCCATTTTAAGATATAGACACCAAAAGAGTCGATGTTTAATGTGGAGTTATTAGCAGCAATATTTGAAAATGACGCATTTGAACCACTTGGTGAAGAAAGCACCGTCCATTGCCCGGTTCCAACGCTCACAGGCAATGCCTCTAAGCTTGTAGACGTTCCGCAAATCAATTTGTCAGGACCGGCGTCTGCTGTCGTGGGAGAAGCATCAAATGTTATTTGTACCTGATCGGTCAGAGTCGGGCAACTGGTATTCGAAAATCGCCACTCAAGTACATAAGTGCCATAGTTCGTAGAACTTATTGATGTAAAAGGATCATTAGTTGCATTTATTGTTAATCCGGAAGGACCGGCTACCTGAACCCACGTTCCCATACCGGCATCCGGCATGTTACCTTGTAAAGCTGTATTTTGCCCGCAAACAAATTGATCTGGACCTGCCACAGGTATACCCGGGCTTTGATAAAAGTCCAAATTAACTGTATCAGAGTTTGTACTGCATACCCCATTACTGGTTGTCCAGGCCAGTGTATATGTGCCAAATGTATCAATAAGAACAACTGAATTTCTATTTAAAGGGTTAGCTATAAAAGGATTTGAACCTGTTGGAGAATTAAGCAAAGACCAAATCCCTGTTCCAACGCTTACGATTCCCGCATTCAGCACTGTATTATTTCCACAAATCTGTTGATCTATACCTGCATCAGCGATTGAAGGAGGTTCATAAAAGTTAATGGTAACTTGATCGAAAGAAACAGCACAATTCGCATTGCTGATAGTCCATTCAAGAACATAGGTGCCATATCCGGGAACGGTAATAGAAGTTTGCGGGTCATTTGAAGAAGTATTAAAAGTTATAGCTCCACCCGGCCCAGATAGTTTTGTCCAGTTTCCTTGTCCAACAGAAGGTGTATTTCCTGAAAGTGTTGCTGATAGGCCACAAATGTACTGGTTGGGGCCCGCATTGGATAGACTTGGGTTTTGGATAAATGTGACTTGCACGGTATCGCTGCTTGCATTGCAGACACCATTGGTAACGGTCCACACCAAATCGTAAATTCCAAAGGAATCGATTTGTAAATTAGAAGTGGGACTTCCAATATTGGTAAAAAGCGGATTTGAATTTTGAGGAGATGATATCACCGTCCAAATTCCCGAACCTACGCTTGGTATTGCCCCATTCAATGTAGTAGTATTGCCACAGGCTGAAAAATCAATACCCGCAATTGCATTAGAAGGACTTTCATCAAAGGTAATTTCAATTTGATCGGAGAGTTCGGGGCAATTTGCATTTTTAGATCTCCATTCGAGTACATAAGTACCATAATTGACTGCTGTAATTTGACTCTGTGGATCGCTGGTATCAGCAATTGAAAGACCCGTAGGGCCGCCAACCTGAGTCCAATAGCCATAACCAACATTTATTGTATTGGCCATTAGGTTAGTAGATAAACCGCAAATATTTTGATCGGGACCACATACAGGTACGGTAGAAGAAGGATTAAAAATAATTTGAATGGTGTCCATACTTAGACAGGAGTTAAAATCTATGCGCCATTCCAGATCATATACTCCATAATTAGAACCGGAAAAATTAACTGCCGTATTGGGTGCATTTATATCATTGATCAGTAATGGCCCCGGTCCTGAAATTTGTGACCACTGCCCAATCCCTACAATTGCGGAATTTGCATTTAAAAAAGTACTGTTGCCGCAAATTTCCTGATCTGCACCCGCCTGAGCCACAGTTGGGCCTATAATCTGGATGTCGGAAGCGGTGGTTTCGGGAGCAAAGTCTCCATTTAAAGGATCATTGGGTGGAAGACCATTAAAAGGCAATGAATCATACGGATTACAGGTATTCCAGTTTCTTAAAAATATCTTAAACGATTCTCCTATTGTTGTATTCGATCCAAAACTCAGTGGATAACTAATTTCATTTAAGTCGGCAATTGAAACCAGCGGGGGAATTTCAATTATCGGCCCATAGAATGGGGCAAGTAAATTTCCACTATTATCGGTTAGCTGAACTATGCCACCTCCTGTGTCTATGCTAACATTGGGAATTTGAGGTGAGATAGCATTTTGATCGCCGTAAACAAATTGAACCCAGCGTGTTAATTGATTTGGATTAGAAAGTGAAACAGAACCACAATTGGGGATGGTAATATCCTGAATTTGGAAATTGCTTAATGCTTCGCCCACACATTGTTCAGTATTGGAAGGGTTTACCCCCAATAATCCTGTGCCGGTATTATCTGTAGCCCAGCTTCTGATTGATTTATTCCTCTCTGAAGATAGACATAATTCATTTGATTCAATTGATCCATTTCCATTGTCATCATAAGCCAATGTAACTTTGGGGAAATATTCGCAATCACTTCCAGTTGATGGATAAGTAAAAAACTGGGTGCCACTAGAAGGCATGCAATCCAATCCCGTGCAATTGGCAGAAACATCCTGAATTGTACTTCCGGGATCATTCCATTCAAAACGAAAAAATACTTTTGAAGGGTCAACAGGAGCAATAAATGAATATTCTATATCCCAGGATACAGTGACAGGAGCACACAAACTCGATGTAGAAAAATTTTCAGAGCTATTTCCAGATAAAAAACTGCACTGCGCAAAGAGGCAGCCGGTATTTAAAATAATTACAACAAAAAGACTAAAAATAGTATTGGCAAATCTTTTCATGTTATTGCCTGATTATGCCCTATATGGCCGATTATTTAAATAGTTTACACGATTGAACCTTAAATATGTAAATATTTTAACAATTATCTATACAGAGAAAAGATTATACGCCAATTATGGAATAGGGTTTAGTCCTTAATTATTTTTCTGACCATGAGACCGTCGGCAGTTTCGATTTTTATAAAATAAACTCCGGAGGGTATGTTTTTGAGACTTATTCCTTTTTCAGGTTTGAATCCTTTAATTTTTTTGATGAGCACGCCATTCAAATTTGTTACAAGAATCTCATTAATATTTTCAGAATAATCAATATAGACTTTCTCTCCTGCCGGATTCGGATATATTTTAAGCTTATTGTTTAAATCAATGTCTGCCATGCCTATAAATATCCGACTTGCAAAGGAAGGGTTCGATCTTGTTTTTGTGTAATCTGAATCTTTATTTGGATCACATTCAAATGCATTTTCTGCAAATATGAAATAGTATATGGAGTCGGCATTCTGAGGGAAGGATGTATCTATGTATTTTCTTTGAGTCGAAGGAACGGTGTCAACCCAGGTGTAGCTATTGGTAAAATTATCATATCTGTAAATTAGGTAATCGGTAAATTGAAAACCTATGTACTGATCCCATATCAGGAATGCCGAATCTCTGGCTGCATTAATTGTGGAATTAAGATTGATTGTTTTATGGGCGGAAGCGGCTACTGCATTAATATCAGATTCATTGCCACAACTATCCAAAACAGTAATCTTATATCTCCACCACCTGTTTTGAATATCCGAAGTAGAATCGATAAACAATCCCGGATCTGTTTTCTTGATATTGCCTACACGATAATAAACACCACTTTGCGTACTTTCTCTGTACACATTATAACTCTCCACTGCCGGGTTACTCAACTTTTCCCATACCACAAATATGGCTTCTGTATTGGCTACCGAGTCCAGAGTATCTGTAGTAATCATGCAAATTGGATTTGGAATAGGTGCGATATAATCTAAAACTCCAAATTCAAAGGCTTTACAATTATTGCTATCGGCCACTTGCACATAATGCAACCCCACATCTACATTGATATGGTCTTCGGTTGTATCCCCGTTTTCCCATAAAAATTGAGGCTGACCTCTAACTTTTAATACTTTGATATACATTGCTCCATTGACCAATCCACAGGTCACATCGATTAAAGAATCGATAAATATGGTTGCAGATCCGGTATCGCTAATTGCAACATATCCCACTTCTGTACAGTTGTTGGTATCGGTGACGTTCAACGTGTAAACTCCGGCATCCAAATTAGAAATGGATGGTCCTGTACCTCCGGTGGACCATAAATAGGATATTGGCCCCAGGCCTCCAATTACACTTGACTGTGCCGACCCTGCCGGTAGTCCACAATAAGACTCAAATCCCTGTACATCTACGAGAATTTTATCGGGTTCTCCCACAATCGCCTGCACTATAGAAAGACATCCGTCACTTCCGGTAACAATAATTTCATAAGGTCCTGGAGATAAATTCGTGATATCTTCTGTTGTATCTCCGTTTGACCAATTAAAGGAATACGGTGTTGCACCACCGGTTACGTTTACATCGACTGCCCCGTCTTCATCGCCAAAACAGGTGACATCAGTGACACTATTAACAGTAACTGAAGGCGCATTGGTATTGCTGATCAGAGCCGGAACTATATTGCTGCAACCCTGGGCATCGGTAACAGTAGCTATGTAAATACCCGCATCTAGATTGCTTATAAATAAAGTCGTATCGCCATTTGTCCAATTTAATTCAAAAGGAGGAACTCCGCTATTGATTGCGAGCGTGGCATTTCCATTGCTTAAGCCACAAGTTGCATCATTGGATGAGGTAATTACCAAGTCAATTTTCGGTGGATTAATTACATCTATTGTATCTCTGTTAAAACAACCGTTGCTATCTACAACACTGACAAGATAGCGTCGGGCATATAAACCGACTGCCGTCTGAGTATTCTGGTTATTTTCATCGGTCCATCGATATGTGTATTTGGTCGGATCTCCCAAAACATTCACGGTAGCAGAACCGTCGAATCCACCAAAGCAGGTTGGCGAAGTTTGTGTTGTATTGAGTAATGGCAGTCCATGAATTTTAACACCCCTGCTGGCAGTATCGATACAACCATTTTGGTTATCAATTATCAGTTGAGGAAAATACAAACCGGTATCCGGATATATTCTGTTAATTGAACCAACTGTTGAATCATCAATTATACCATCAGGCTGAACATCCCAGAAATACTTCGCCGCCGGAAGTACGTTAGTGCTAACATCATTGAGGTTGGTAATTTCTCCAAGGCAATTTCCCGGTGCTATGTACAGAGGAACAGGCTGCTCCTTTACTTCCACATTAGCTGTAAATGTATCCAGACAATTATAGCCCATATCCAGGAGTAGATTTACCGAAAATATTCCGGCTGAAGGGAAAATGTGTTGAACATTACCAACAGTTGAAGAATCACCTATAAAATCATTGTCAAAGTCCCAGGCATATTGCGTTGGTAGTACAGTGAAACTGGAGTCTGAAAAACTGGTGAGAAAGGTACGACAGGCTGTATCGGCGACAAAATTTGCTACCGGTGGTGGCAAAACAGTTACCCGAAATGCCGCACTGTCATAACAGGTATCAAAACTTGTGGCAACCAATGTTAAAAAGTACGTACCTGTATCCAGATAAGTATGGCTTACCGGTCCGAGCGTGGTATCATCAACAAGGCCATCCGATTCCCAATCCCATTCGTATTTTGTACTTGCATCGAGATTAGTAGTTGAGTCCCAGACATTTATCGTTGCTCCAAGACAAATGGTATCGGTTAATGTTCCAATATTAATTTGAGGGCCGTTGCACCATGCAAATCTCCTGTTATGCGTTAAAGACCATGAGCCATCTGATGATTGCGTTCTTACATATAAATTGTGATAGCCCTGGGGGATCGCCGTAAGGTCAATTACTCCATTCCAGGCGGTATCCTGTGTTGAACCTAAGGGTATTGAAAAACCGTTTCCGTGGCCCGGGTCTGAATCAAAAAAGTATTCGATTTTAACCACATCAGCACCTCCGGAAGTCTTGAAGAAGGGACGGTTATGTGTTAAACTCCATAATCCATCATCATTTTGAGCGCGCACATACAAAGTATGAATTCCACCAGGAACTCCTGTCAGATCGATCAGGGTATTTTGAGTGATGTCTCTTACGATAGAATCTAAAACAATTGAGGTTCCATTTCCAAAGCCGGGGTCGATATCAATAAAATACTCCATAGCCGCAATGTTGGAATTGGCATCGGAAACTTTAAATACCGGTCTAATACTTGTCAAGCTCCAAAAACCCTGAGCATTTCTTACCCTGATATAGAAATTATGAAAACCATCTGCTATGCTATTTAAATCAGCAGGGAATACTACGGTAACATTTGAATCCGCGGAAAATGGCACTTGAGTTCCTAAACCCTCACCCGGATCATTATCCCAGAAATATTCAATTTGAGAAATATCAGAAGTTGGATCAGTCAATTTATAAAAGGGTTGACTGTTAGTTAAACTCCAAAAATTGTTTTGGTTTTTTACGCGGACATAGAAATTGTGAAAACCATCCGGTAAACCAGCATATGCAGGGCTAAATACAACCGTTACGTTATTTGAAGATGTAAATGTAACCGAAGTCGCATTTCCCTCTCCCGGATCAATATCCCAAAAATATTCTATATCTGTGATTGGAGTATTTGAATTTTCAACTTTAAAAAATGGACGTATTTCTGTCATGCTCCAAAACCCCTGGCCATTTTGTACTCGAGTATAAAAAATATGAAGGCCTGAACTTAATGAAGCAATATTTACCGGGGTATTAATTGTTAAATTGGTATCGGCTATAATCGGAATATCAGTTCCATTTCCCAGTCCGGGATCGGAATCAAAAAAGTATTCTGCTTTGACTATGTCAGTATTGGAAGGTGTGATCTTAAGAAATGGATGTACTGAGTTTAAACTCCACAAGCCATTGGCATCCTGAACTCTTAAATATAGGTTATGAAGATTATTACTTAAAGTATCAACATCAATGGCTAAATTTTGAATTACATCCTGACTTGCCGGAAAAGTAAATGGGACTCCATTGCCTAATCCCGGATCATAATCAATGAAATATTCTCCATTTGTTATGAGAGGCTGAGCAGAGATGCTGCAATTCAGCAATAGAAGCCATATTAATATTAAAGCAATTCTCAAGATTGATACTTCTAGTCTTGTGACTTAGCCTTGATCGTTACATTGAGTCCACCGGTTGTATTGGACGTAGGAACTACTAAATCATAAATGGTAGGAATGGCCGGAACACCGGATAATTTATAGGGATTAGGGCCTCCGTACATGCCAATATCTGTAGGTGTTCCTGATGGGATTTCTTTACCAGTATCATCAGCAAGGCTACCTGGTAAAATTTGGAATCGGCCGTCTGTTGTTCCACCAGTAAATATTACACCGGTATTTGTAGCAACACCTACAATATTACCAAGAGCTGTATCCACCGGTGTTGATGTTGTCCTGAAAATATTATTTTCAAAGCCATTATTCCATCCGACTACATTTAAATTGAAGTTATTGGTTGAGGTGAAAATATTATTCGTAAATGAGGAGTTTTCAATGACATAGCTATAACAATTAATTACATTATTCGTAAAATCATTTACAATCCCAGGTCCTTCTGTATTTAATGTCGTACCACCTATATAGTTGTTTCGCCAATATACAGTGTAATTTTGCGAGTTTGCTGAGTGACTGATACTGCCTATAATATAATTCTGCGCAAATAAAACATTAGTATTTGATGACGTTCCTGCAAAGTATATACTAGTACCGCTATTTGAAAAATAGCATCTGGTAATTGCAATATTTCCTGTAAACAATTCCATATAATTTGCTATCACTATTCCTGATACTGAACTGAATGCAGATCCACTACCCATTGTAATGATGTTAACCCTGCACGTGTTAAGATTAGCTTGCTGCCCAGTATTTTCTGCAAGAAAGTAACCTGGCCCGTATATGCTCACCTGCTTAGATACAGTAACATTTCCATAAGTTGCGCTTGAAGGTTCTAAATATATAGTATCCCCTGAATTGGCACTATCAATTGCGGTTTGAAGATTTGAATAATCTGCGGATATCCCTGAATTATTATTTACTCTAATAATATCTGCATAAGATGCCGTAAAAATCAGGCATAGGATAGGTAAAATTAAATTTCTCATAATATTTATGGCTTGGACCTAATAAAGGGGAAAGGAGAAGAACACAATAAGATTTACGATTAATGGTACCTGACCATTCCCAAAAAACTACCTTTGAATTTACGTATCTATTTATAAATAGATGTCCTATTTGTAAATTTCTTTAAAAAATACAATTTACTTTTCGACGATAAACCTGTGAATAATAAGAGTGTTATCGAGGCTAATTCTTAAATAATACATCCCTGAAGGCAAATAAGAGATGGGGATTCTCCATAAATGTGTTTCAGATTTTATCGGATTGATATTCTGCACTTTACCCGAATAATCTAATAGCTCTATCTGAGATAGCCTTTCGTTAAAGTTTTTCAAGTCTATGAATATTAGCTCATCTGCCGGGTTAGGATATACATCGATTTTATTGTTTGAAACCGTACCATCAAAAGCAAGAGTTGTTGTCGATTTTGCGCAAATCCATAAGTCGGGATCAAATTCATAGGCCCATACTTCAAATGGCAATCTAAACGTAAATACCTCTCCATCTGTCGTATGATTAAATACCATAGTGCTATCAAAACCTAAGCCTCTGAATTCAACGGCAATTGGCATTTCAAAAAACGATACACTGCTGTGGGATTGATCCTGATTCACGGTCAGTTCGTATTCACCACTTTGATTTTTTTCGAGAAATAAATTGTAAGTTGGGTAACCCTCTCCATAAAACCAATCGTTAAAAAACTCATCCAGATTCATTCCACTTTCCAGTTCTAAATAGTACTTTAAATTACCAGTATTGGCATAAGAAAAAGCTAAAGTAGAATCCTGCAGATAAGTTCTAATTGCACCAAAAAAGTCATCATCGCCCATTTTCCAACGAAGCATATGCAAAAGCAATGCAGCCTTATTATAACTGAGCCTACCACTGAAAATTCTGCTTACAGAACTTGTATCATCCACATAAACAGAACCATCCACCTGACTTGTGGCACTGCCAATGGTTGAAACCCTCCAATTGTACCAGAGATTATTCCCTACCCCATAGCCGTTTTCAAAAGCCAATCCCGTCAAATAAGTTGCAAAACCTTCATTTAGCCATATGTCTTTCCAGGAGGCACAGGTGATTTTATCACCAAACCACTGATGGGCTAACTCATGTGCCATAAGCCCCAGATTCAGGGAACCCATAAAGCTCATGGTTTGATGTTCCATGCCTCCACCGAGTTCCCACTCTGCATGGCCGTATTTTTCATTTGCAAAAGGATAAGGTTCAAACAAACTGTCGAATAATTGCAATAATGGTACGATCTCAGTAGATAAATTTTGCCAATTTCCCAGTGATTGCGGAAAACAATAATTCAATATTTCTAAGCTGTCATTATTTGAGGTTGGCAGATAATTTGAAAACTCCACATAATTTGAAACTGAAATGGCAATTAAATAAGCCGCAATAGGATAACGGTGTGACCAATGCATAACTTTTTTATTGCCACCTAATAAAACAGTACTTTTAAGTACCCCATTTGATGCCGCCAGATATTGATCAGGTATTTCTAAAAATACATCAACAGAATCAATTTTATCATTCAAACTTTGCTTACAAGGCCACCAATCCATGGCACCATAGGGTTCTGAAAGTGTGGAAATTATCGGGCCTGTATTGTGTGATCCATATTGCCAGGATCCAAAACCACTGCTCATTGGAATGCCTTGATAAAACACCTTAATTGAATCTTTTTCGCCCGGGTTTAAAAAGACATTCAAATTAATGTCGAGCACTCCATTGCTTAGTGTATAAGGAATTGAAGAAGCGCGAAACAAAATTGAATCGATGGACATATTATCTCGGAAATCAAACCTTATGTGGTCAGTTGAAGCCAAGACTTCAAATTCCGAATAAACATAACCCTTGATAAAATTTACGGCAGGATCTATCTCCCAATAAAATCTGTGATATTTTAAATCATATTCATTTCCGACTCCCGATTGAAATGATCGATTTGATGCTAGAAATTGCTTTTTTTCAATATCAATAATCTCATCCAAATAATTCTGGGAATAAGCATTGAAAGAAAAAATAATAAAGAAAAGAACAGCAAAAATTCTCATTAAATTGGAAGCTTGATCTGTCCTTACTAAGATAAGAATTATCTGCTATTTTGAATATTTATACAGCTGTGCCGGTTTATGCAAAACACCCTCCTGTTTTTCATCCAGAGCAATCAGTTTGCCCTCTTTTTTGAATTTTTTTCTGAAATTTCTTTTGTCGAGTTTTTTATTCAGAATCATTTCATAAAGCGTTTGCAGTTGTGTAAGGGTGAATTTTTCAGGCAACAATTCAAATCCCCTTGACTTTGTACTAAATTCCGCTTTTAGGGTCTGAAAGGCCTTTTTGAATATTTCATTATGATCAAAAGCGAGATGGGGCAGGTCAAATGCATCGTGCCAAATGGTTTTATCAGCAAATGAAGCTGGTTTGGGTTGGTACTCATTTAAATTAACCAAACTATAATACCCAACAGTAATAACCCTGGCTTCGGGTTTAGCCCTGAATGTCCTCAACCATTCCTGATCTTTTACCTCCTTGACGCGATTGACATTTCCAAAAGTGTGAAACTGATACATAGAAATATTATCCAGACTGGTCAATTCTTCTAAGACCCGTACCGCTGCTTTGTCCAGGTCTTCATTATCAAATACCAAATCCCCGGGAAGCGCGAGCTTGGCTTCATTTTCATTACCTACAGATTTCTGGCGGATGAGAAGAACCTTTAAATTGTCCCCATCAAAACCAAAGAGAACACAATCGACAGATATATTGGGATTTTGAATCCTGTTTTCAGTCTTAATCCCATCTTTCAAAGTCATAATTAATCAATCAAAGTCATTTGGCATCAAAAATTGATCCTTTTGCCAAAATATAAAAATATGAAAATTTTAAAAAGTGTAATTATTACACTATGTAAGAAAACTGTATCTTTGAGTACCAAAACTAATTAAAACGTCTTATAATCAATTGAATAACAATGCTTTAAAAAAGGTGGCCGTCCTCACCTCAGGTGGTGATGCCCCGGGAATGAATGCAGCCATCAGGTCAGTTGTAAGAAGCTCACTTTTCTATAATCTTGAAGTTTACGGTGTATTCCGAGGCTTTGAAGGTTTGATAGAAAATGATATTCGTGCACTAAACCCGCGATCGGTTTCGCAAATTCTTCAAAAAGGTGGTACTATATTAAAATCTGCCCGAAGTGAGGCATTTAGAGAGAAAGAAGGACGTGAAAAAGCTTTTGAAAATTTGAAGTCCAGAGGTATTGAAGCTTTAATTGTAATTGGCGGCAATGGCACTTTTACAGGTGCAATGAAATTTCAGGAAGAATTTGGCATATCCGTCATGGGTATACCGGGAACAATTGATAATGATCTTTTCGGATCTGATTTTACTATAGGCTTCGATTCTGCCTGTAATACAGTTATTGATGCTGTCGATAAAATTAGAGATACTGCTCTTTCCCATAACAGAATATTCTTTGTTGAAGTGATGGGTAGGGATGCCGGATATATTGCAACCAGTTGTGCTCTGGCCTCAGGGGCAATTGCGGCAATTATACCCGAAAGGAAAATGTCTATTGAAGATCTGATCTCAAAGCTCAACAGAGGAATGGAAAGTAAAAAAGTCTCCAGTATTATCATTGTAGCTGAAGGAGGGCATTTAGGCAAAGCCGTTGATATCGCAAGGGAAGTGGAAAAAAGGTTCAGCTATTATGAGTCAAAAGTGACAATTCTAGGTCATATTCAAAGAGGAGGTGCACCTTCCATTCACGATAGGATTTTAGCCAGCAAATTAGGCGTTGGAGCAGTGGAAGGATTAATAGAAGGAAAATCCAATTGCATGGTTGGAAAAATTCATAAAGACATCGTTTATACACCGCTCAAAGATGCTATTTCCAAAACATCAAAAATGGATGAGAATCTTCACAGGATTTCCGATATTTTATCAACATAAAAAATTAAGCAATGATTATTGTAGCAGATAGTGGTTCGACGAAATGCGATTGGGCAATTGTAGAAAATGACGGCAATATTATTTCCGTTTTCAGTACAATTGGTTTCAATCCATATTTTCATTCCAAAGAATTCATTTTAAAAGAATTACATCTTAACAGGGGGCATTTTCCGCCATTAAAGCGCGTGGAAAAAGTATTTTTTTATGGAGCAGGCGCATCTGCTTCTCATCTCAATAAGGTTTTGAATGAAGCCTTGAGTTATTTTTTCCCACAAGCCAAAGTTGAGGTAGATCACGATCTTGTTGGGGCAGCTTATGCCACTTACGACGGTAATCCTGCCATTTCCTGTATTCTTGGCACAGGTTCCAATTCCTGTTTTTTTGATGGTAAAAAAATTTATGAAGAGGTGCCATCTCTCGCATATATTCTTGGCGATGAAGGTAGCGGAAGCTATTTTGGTCGGGCACTTTTAAGAGATTACTTTTATAAACGATTGCCCAAAGAAATTGTCGAGCCTTTTGTAAAAGAGTACGAGCCAAGCAAAGACAAGGTAATACACTCTGTATACAAAGAACCCAATGCCAATGTTTACCTCGCTGGCTATATGAGTTTTATTTCCAATTTTAAAGACCATCCTTATATCAAAAAAATGATAGAAAAGGGTCTCAATGAATTTATTGATATTCATATAAAATGTTTCAAAAATTACCTGGAAGTCCCGGTACATTTCGTAGGATCAGTAGGTTATTTTTGTGAAGACATATTGCGAAAGGTTGCAAAAGAGAATAAATTCACTATTGGTAAGATCGAAAAAAAGCCAATTGATGGCCTAATAGAATACCATCTGAAATATAAACTAGATTAAAAGATAATGGTGTTTAACAGAAATATTGCTGTCATTGCCCATGACAAAAAAAAACCAGATCTCAGAGCATTTTTAAAAGACATTGAGGATTGGTTGTGGCAGAGAAATATTATTGCCACGGGCAGAACTGCTGAATTTATTGAAAGTGAAGATTTAAAGGTTAAGGTCCAACATTTAAGTCGTGGCAGATCAGGCGGATACGTGCAGATCACCGAAATGCTTAAAAATGGTGAAATTTCGGTGGTGTTTTTCTTTAGAGACCATGAGGTTAAAAACAACCATGAGGATATTGAAAATCTTCTAAAAACCTGCAATGTCATGAACATACCCCTCGCCACTAATCGGGCCTCCGCAGAATTACTTATCTTAGGTGTTTTCCATAAGGAGAAAGCAAACAAAAAAACGAATCCGGATGTCCGAAATTAAAGGATTGCTTTTTGATTTAGATGGAGTGATTGTCGATACGGCCAAGTATCATTTTACAGCCTGGAAAGCATTGGCAGATAAACTTAAAGTACCCTTCAGTCATGAAGAAAATGAGCAATTAAAAGGCGTTGGTAGAGAGGACTCATTAAAAAGAATTCTGAAATGGGGCAATATTGATATTGCAGAACATGAGAAAGAGATTCTCTTAAATGAAAAAAATGAACACTACAAATCGCTGATCAAACAGATGCATCCATCTGAAATTTTACCAGGGGTAAAAGACTTTTTAGAAAATGCTAAAAGTCAAAATTTTAAAATGGCCATAGGATCCTCAAGTAAAAATGCCCCTACCATTTTAAAAGGAATTGAATTATATGATTTTTTTGATGCCATCATTGACGGTAATCATATCTCAAACTCGAAACCCGATCCGGAGGTATTTATTAAAGGAGCCGATGCGCTTGGACTTGAAGCAGATGAATGTGTGGTTTTCGAAGATGCGATCGCAGGTGTTGAAGCTGCAAAAAATGCCAATATGAAATGTATTGGTGTGGGTGATGCAAAAGTACTCAGTATGGCGGATAAAGTGATTCCGGGTTTTGAAAACACCAATTTGGATATTTTGAAATTTTAAGATTAAGACGTGAGAGATCAATATTACGAGCTCGATCCATGGAAAATTATTGAGAAAGAATTTAATCCGGATCGTCAAGAGGGCTCTGAAAGCATTTTCAGTATTGGAAATGGAAGAATGGGACAAAGAGCCAATTTCGAAGAAGAATATTCCGGTAAATCTCTACGGGGAAGTTATATCGCCGGGGTTTATTATCCGGACAAAACACGTGTTGGCTGGTGGAAAAATGGATATCCCGAATATTTTGCCAAAGTGCTAAATGCCGCCAACTGGATAGGCATTCGAATATCAGTCAATGGCCAAAGTCTCGACCTGGCTAAAATGAAAGTTCTGAATTTTCACAGAGAATTGGACATGAAGCAAGGTCTGTTGATAAGAAAATTCAAAGCTCAATTCCCAAATGGTCATAGGGTTGAAGTGGAATCTACACGTTTTTGCAGCCTTGTCGATGATGAATGTGCTGCCATTCAGTACAAAATTAAAAATCTCGATAAGGGCGGTATTTTTAGAGTGGAGCCATATATTGATTTTGACGTAAAAAACACCGATGCCAATTACGATGAAAAATTCTGGGATGAAATAGAGAAGGAAACATTAAAAGGCAAGGGCTTTTGTACAGCTAAAACCAAAAAGCTGGACTTTCAAGTTTGCTCGGGAATGAATTTTTCAGTTTTTAAAAACAACGAAATCCAGGAACCTGAAATTGAACTGAAAAGTGCCGAAAAATACATCTCCAACGTATTTGAAATAGATCTCAAAGCAGGTGATGAATTGTGTATTCATAAGTTTGCCGCCAACCTGAGTTCCGAAAACCATCCCAAAGCACAACTTTCTAAAAATTGTTATATCAATCTAGAGCAATGCAAATCGAAAGGATTTGAGCAAATGCTCAAGGAGCATAGCCAGGCCTGGGCAGAAAAATGGAAACACAGCGATATAATTGTCAATGGCGATGTCGCTGCACAACAAGGCATCCGATTTAATATTTTTCATCTGAATCAAACATATACCGGCGAGGACGACAGATTAAACATTGGTCCAAAGGGCTTTACAGGTGAAAAGTACGGTGGAAGTACCTATTGGGATACTGAAGCTTATTGCCTGCATTTTTATCTATGTACAGCAGATAAATCCGTGGCGAGACAGTTACTGATATACCGTTACAAACATCTTCAAAAAGCCATTGAAAATGCAAAGAAGTTGGGCTTTACAAATGGTGCCGCTTTATATCCTATGGTAACCATGAATGGCGAAGAATGCCATAATGAATGGGAAATAACCTTTGAAGAAATTCATAGAAACGGTGCTATTGCGAGGGCGATTTACGATTATGTTAATTACACCGGAGGAGAAGAATATATTGCAGAATACGGTCTCGAAGTTTTAATCGGGATTTCCAGATTCTGGAAACAGCGAATTAATTGGTCTGAAGCCAAACAAAAGTATGTGATGCTTGGTGTTACCGGTCCAAATGAATACGAGAATAATATCAACAACAATTGGTATACAAATAAAATGGCACAATGGACTTTAAAATATTGTGTAGAAATGATCAATAAATGGAAGGATCATCCCGAAGTAAGTCCGATGCTGAAACGTATTAATTTTAAAGAGGAGGAAATAAATGACTGGCAAAAAATAATTGACCATCTCCATTTTCCCGAATCAAAAGAACTTGGAGTATTTCTTCAACAAGACGGTTTTTTAGATAAGGAACAAATAATGGCAGATGATCTTCCCGAATCGGAACGGCCTATTAATCAGCATTGGTCATGGGACAGAATACTGCGTTCATGTTTTATTAAACAAGCGGACACACTTCAGGGACTCTATGTTTTTGAAGATGAATATGATGAAGATACATTAAGAAGGAATTTTGACTTTTATGAGCCTAGAACAGTACATGAATCTTCACTATCTCCTTGCATTCACTCGATTTTAGCCTGCAAGCTGGGTAAAAAGGAAAAAGCCTATGAGATGTATCTCAGAACATCAAGACTTGATATAGACGATTATAACCGTGAGGTGGATGAAGGATTGCATATAACCAGCATGGCAGGAACCTGGATGTCCATGATCGAAGGATTTGGAGGCATGCGTGTATTAAATGGAAAATTGCATTTAAACCCATCAATTCCTGAACAATGGGAGTCCATTAGTTTTAAAATCAGATTTAAGGAATCTGAACTTGGTATTACGGTAAGTTCAACGAGTCTGAATGTTGAGAATCTTTCAAATAATGAGATTCATTTTATGGTTCATTCCAATTCCTATGAGCTTAATGGACAGCAAACAATTGAAATTAAGCTTTAAAATCATGAAAAGGTATTTCGCTATTTCGGTATTAACTGTTTTGTTTTTTTCATGTCAGCAGAATAAAGAACCGGAAATTTTATACAGCAATGCTATCACGACATTGGCGAGTCCTGTACAACTGGAACCTGATAGTACTTTGCTTTACCTGGAAGACTATTTTATCAATCCAGGAAAAATTAATTCGGTCATCGCTCCTGACAGTCTTGAGATAGCAAAATGGGAAAATAATATTCTTACGATTAAGGGCGATTTGCAAAATCCGATTTCGGATATAAAAGTCCATTTGGGCGATACGGTTTTATCGATTCCGATAAAAGCCAATCGCAAGCTTAAGTTTAAATTCTCACTGCCATTTGCCGATGAATACACATCGCTTTCATTAAAGGGCAATTTCAACGGATGGAATCACAAGGCTTCAATATTGCAGCGCGAAGGGGATAACTGGGTCTATGAGAAATACCTTTTCCCCGGTGAATATCAATATCGTGTTGTGGCCGATGGCCGGGAAATTCTGGATCCTTTTAACTCAGATTCAATAGATAACGGAACAGGGGGTTATAATTCAAGGATCATTGTTGGAGAGCTTAAAGATGATAAGCCTTTTATCTACGGTTCAAAAGTACTTGATGGATCAATACGAATAAAAAGCGAACAGAAACTCGATGGTATCCTTGTATTCTGGGAGAATCATAAATTACCCGATCAATTTGTTTCAAACAAAAAAGAAATTATTCAGATAAAAATTCCCGAAATAGCCGGAACAATAGAAAGATCACATTTAAGAATTTGGGCTTTTAACAAAAATGGGCTTTCCAATGACATGCTTGTGCCATTGAAAAACGGAAATGTAATTGAGAGCACTGCTGAGCTTAACAGGAAAGACAAACACAGTTTTAGAATGTATTTTTTGATGGTGGATCGTTTTTATAATGCTGATAAGGAAAATGACAAACCGGTGGATGACCCTATGATTATGCCACAAGCCAATTATCTGGGTGGGGATATTGAAGGGGTCAGTCAAAAAATTGAAGAAGGTTTTTTCGATCAATTAAACATGAATACCGTTTGGCTATCTCCGATAGGATTGAATCCTGAAGGTGCCTGGGGTTTGTGGGATAAAGGCGGAGTTGTCAGTAAATTTTCTGGTTACCACGGCTATTGGCCCGCCCAATCAAAAGCTGTAGATTATCGATTTGGTACGGATGAAGATTTGCGAAAAATGATAACTACTGCGCATGAAAACAATAAAAATGTTTTGCTCGATTATGTCGCCAATCATGTGCATCTGGAACATCCGGTTTATCTGCAACATCCGGAATGGGCAACTGACCTTTATCTTCCCGATAGTTCTTTGAACACTGAAAAATGGGATGAATACCGTTTAACAACCTGGTTTGATACTCATTTGCCCACACTCGACCTTGAAAATCCAGTGGTTTATGAGGCCATGTCTGATTCTGCTTTGTATTGGTTTGAAAATTTTGAAATAGATGGTTTCAGACATGATGCTACCAAACACATTCCGGAAGTATTTTGGAGAACTTTGACAAGGAAGTTAAAACTACGCGTCATGTTACCTGAAGATAGATCAATTTATCAAATCGGTGAAACTTATGGCAATGCCGAGCTGATTGGCAGTTACGTTAATTCAGGCCAAATGGATGCTCAATTTGATTTTAATTTTTACGATAAAGCCATAACCATATTAAATAATGAAGACAATTCTATGAATGACCTGGCTTCAACACTTACAGAAAGTCTTGATTTCTATGGTTATCATAACCTGATGGGGTACATTTCCGGAAACCAGGATAGGCCCCGCTTTATTTCACTGGCCGATGGTTCCCTAGACCCGGGAGAAGACACAAAGCTAGCCGGTTGGACCAGGGAAATAGACAATAATGGAAAGATAGGCTTTCAAAGACTGGCGCAATTGCATGCTTTAAATTTCACCATACCCGGAATTCCGGTGATATATTATGGTGATGAAATCGGTATGCCTGGTGGAAATGATCCGGATAACAGACGCATGATGATTTTTGATAGTTTGAGTGATGATCAAAAAGAAATGCGCAGTACCGTTGCCAAATTATCCGAGATTAGAAAAAATCACATGGCTCTAAATTACGGAGACCTCAGGTTGATCGATGTTGATGAATTTACAATGACATTTGAAAGAAAGTATTTCAACGACCATGTGGTTGTGATCATCAATAACGTATCCAGAGTCAAGAATTTTGCGATTCCGGGGGCATCAGATTTGAAGGTCAATTTTGGCAGTAATATGCAAACAGGAAATGGCCACGCCGTAGTAAGTGTAAAAGCACATGGCTTTGAAATTTTAACAAAATGAAAATGAAACTATTTTTAGCGCTTATCTCATTAATATTTTTTGTAGGGGCTTGTCATACGATTGAAAAAGAAACTGAAGAAAAATCGAATTCAGAATATACGCATCACAACGATTGGTCCAAATCTGCTGTAATTTACGAACTGAATATACGTCAGTTTAGCGAAAAAGGAGACTTCAATTCAGTTATCCCGCATCTGGACCGATTGAAGGCAATGGGAATTGATATCATTTGGTTTATGCCGGTGCATCCTATTGGAGAAAAAAATCGAAAAGGCGGTCTGGGGAGCTATTATTCTGTTAAAGATTATACCGCTGTTAATTCTGATTACGGGACACTTTCTGATTTTAAGAACCTGGTCAATGAAATTCATAAAAGGGATATGTTTGTATTGATCGACTGGGTAGCGAATCATACTGCCTGGGATAACCCCTGGGTTGAAGCACATCCCGATTGGTACACAAAAGACAGTACAGGTAATATGATACCTCCTATTGGTACGGATTGGTCCGACGTGGTTGATTTGAATTACGATAACCCTGAAATGCGGACAGCGATGATAGAAGCCTTACAATTTTGGGTTCAGGAATGTGAAATCAACGGCTATCGTTGTGATGTGGCGGATTGGGTGCCAAGTGACTTTTGGACAGCAGCAAGAGCGGCGCTTGATAGCATAAATCCTGATATTTTCATGTTGGCAGAAGCCGAAAATCCAAAACTTCACCCCGCTTTTGACATGACTTATGGATGGGAAATGCATCATATAAGCAATGAAATCGCAAAAGGGAAAATGAATTTTGACAGTCTTCATTATTACATGATTAAAGAAGACAGCAATTTTAATTCAACAGATTACAGGATGCATTTTACCTCGAATCACGATGAAAATTCCTGGAATGGAACGGTTTTCGAGCGCTATGGGGAAAATTATAAAAATTGGGCTGTAGTGATGGCCACCATTGATGGCATGCCCCTATTGTATTCCGGGCAAGAGTCAAAAATGAACGAAAGATTGAAATTTTTTGAAAAAGATACCATTGTGTGGAATGACTATCCGCTTGAAGATTTTTATTCGGAATTATATACATTAAAAGACAGCAATGAAGCCATTTGGAATGGTGATTTCGGTGGAGATTGGGCTTTTATTTCTAATTCAAATCCTGAAAGTGTATTGACTTATTCGCGTTCAAAAAATGATAATACCGTGCTGGTTGCTTTAAATTTTGACAGTCTTGAAAGTCAGTTTTCGATTTCGAATTTGCCGATTGGTGTTTATAAGAGTTATAATAGCGAGGAAACATTAGAAGTAGAAGAAGAGGGATCGGAATTAAGTCTTGGGCCGAATGATTACAGAATTTTTATAAAAAAATAATCGAATGGGTGTAGAAAAAAGAAGACTATCGTTTTGGGAAATCTGGAACATGAGTTTTGGATTTCTCGGAATACAATTTGGCTTTGCATTACAAAACGCCAATACGAGCCGGATTTTTGAAACCCTGGGTGCCGACACTAAAAATCTTGCCATTTATTGGCTGGCTGCACCTGTCACAGGTTTATTGATTCAACCAATTATCGGGTATTACAGCGACAGAACCTGGCATCCTTATTGGGGAAGAAGACGGCCATTTTTTGCAATAGGCGCTTTACTGGCGACCATTGCACTCATAATAATGCCCAATTCTCCAACACTCTGGATTGCCATAGGAATGCTATGGATAATGGATGGTTCTATCAATATCAGCATGGAGCCTTTCAGGGCTTTTGTTGGCGACTTATTACCGCCAGATCAACGAACAAGGGGTTTTGCCATGCAGAGTTTCTTTATTGGTGTCGGTTCCGTGATTGCCTCTGCCCTTCCCTGGTTTTTTAGCGAAATAATTGGTGTGCAAGATGAAAATCTCGGAGCGAATGAAATCCCTACCAATGTAAAATGGTCTTTTTACCTTGGTGCATTTGCCTTTCTAACGGCAGTCATGTGGACGGTTTTCTCAACTAAAGAATATCCCCCCGAGGAAGATGAGGAAAAACGGGAAAAGGAACATTTTACTCCGATTAAATACAAACCCAAAACCTATAGCGCCATTGGTTTAGGTATGTTGCTCATTTCGGCTTTGCTGACTTTGGTTTTTTATTGGAATTCCCTCGACCCTCAACTTTATGTCTTGTCGGGAATATTCGGACTTTTTGGATTCTCTTATTTGGGGGCGTCGATTCCTATGTACAGGAATAAATACAAAAACGGTTTTGTAAATATTGTCCGGGATTTTCAGAATATGCCTAAAACCATGATACAGCTGGCATTTGTACAGTTTTTTTCCTGGTTTGCACTCTTTGCCATGTGGATTTATACCACTTCAGGCATTACAAGTCATATCTATGATATGAAATTGTCCGCTCAGGAATTAAATACATTGAATACTGAAATGGAGAATTTTGACAAAACAGTATTGCAGGGTGAGCGACTGGAGAAATTTAATAATATTGAAAATGAGCTTGCTGAATATCTTGCAAAACTCAAAAACTCAGAAAATCAGCTAGCCGTGGTATCTGTTAATTTTGCCAAGTATTTTGTTGCTCCTGAATCAGGATTTAATCTCGATGAGGAATTGGAGTCCGATTTAAAAAGAGTCAGAATGGAATACGATGAAGGTGCAGATTGGGTTGGTATATTGTTTGGGGGCTATAATGGCATCGCAGCACTTGCGGCACTAATGTTACCCTGGCTTGCAAAAAAAACCAGTCGGCGTATGACTCATCTTATCGCTTTATGTCTTGGAGGCCTGGGATTGATCTCTTTTTATTTCATCAATGATCCAATGGTTTTGATTGTATCAATGATAGGTGTGGGAATCGCCTGGGCGAGTATTTTGTCGATTCCCTATGCCATGCTTTCATCTTCACTTCCCGCAAGTAAAATGGGCTATTACATGGGTATTTTCAATTTCTTTATTGTGATACCTCAAATGGTGGCTGCCAGTATATTGGCCTTTTTGGTGACCTCTTTATTTGGCAGTGAGTTTATATTCGCGTTAATCATAGGAGGGATATCCATGATCCTCGCCGGTTTATTGAGCCTGATTGTTGATGATAAAGATGAGGTGCTAATGAAGGAGCCGCAATAATCTATTCTGCCAACAAAAACTCCAAAGGAATGTAAAACCGCTTGCTCCAGGAGTTTTCGTCGTGCTTGTCTCCGGGAAATTTTTTAGTAAGCCAGTTGTCAGAAGTATAGCCCTTTTGTTCCATCACTTTATCGATTTCCAATTGACATGGTTCGTACAATGAATCCAACGTCTCGGTACCGAAATCAAAATATATTTTGTGAATTTGAGGATCCGGCAAATTCTCTAATAAATAATCTGCAAATAAAGCCGGAACAGGATTGTCCTTCAGATCATAAGTTACCGTCCAATGCGTGCTCAAGCAGGCCGCACCACCAAAAGTTTCAGGGTATTCGCTAATGGCATAAATAGAAATTAAGCCACCAAAACTCGAGCCCGCTATGAAAGTATTTTCCCTATCAGTATAAGTGGCATATTTTTTATCAATAAATGGTTTCAGTTCGCTGACTAAAAATTTTAAATAATTATCAGAGCGAACATCTCCGTTGAATTTGCTTTCAGCATTTTCTTCCTTTATTGCATAAATATATTCTTGATAGTCTTTTGGGATTTTATCGAATACTTTTTGTGGCATATAATCGGTTCTTCTGTAAATGCCCCCATTATCTATACCTACAATAATAAAATCACGAGTTTTACCCTCTTCAATAAGTTTTTCTGCTGTACCTTCTGCATTCCAATTTTGCCCATTCCAGGTATCTAAAAAACCAAATATATTCTGTGCATCATGCATGTACAAGACCGCATATTTCTTTTCTGGAGAATAATCTTTCGGTTTCCAAACTCTCACTGTTCTGGGACTTATCAGATTTGTCTCAAAGTTTTGGTAAATATCAAAATTGCCTGATGAAGACTTCTTTTCCTGTCCAATCACCATAGCTTGTGAAAAAATAAGAACAAAAAATAAAACAATTAATCTATTCAAAATCAATGATCATGGCCTTCATTGCCGGAACTCTGAGGCCTTTGCTTAAATCTATTTGCATTCCGGAAATGATTTCCACACCTTTTTCATTCCCTTTAAGTATTTCTTTGTAAAGGGAAATATCCAGCTCGAGTTCATTGGAATTTTTACTCAGAATGGTCATGACTTTATCATTTTCTGTATACCTGAAAAAAACATATATCGAGCTTGTATCCGGTGCAAAGTGAAGTAATTTTCCGTTGTGAACAGCCTCGGATTTTTTACGCCAATTCAGAACGTTTTTAATCATTTTCAAGGCATTTTTCTCAACCTCAGTTAAGCCTTTTCCTTCAAATGCATTGATCGTATCTCCTTTCCAGCCACCGGGAAAATCAGTCCTGATTTCTCCGTGATCGCCGGGCTTTTCATTGGCCATGAGAATTTCCGTTCCATAATAAAATTGCGGTACGCCTCGCATGGTGCTGTAATAAGCTATGGCCAGATCAAATAAATCTTTGTTCTTTTTTACTTGTGTATATATACGGTCCATGTCGTGATTGTCGGGAAATATCACAAGATTATAAGGGTCGGCATATAGAAAATCCATAGCCACTGTTTCATAGACATCTTTCCAGCCCGAAGCCCATTTGCCTTCCTCAGCATTTAAACTTTTTACTAATTTGGATTGCAATGGAAAATCCATCAAACTCGGCAGACAAGAAGTGTATCCATTGCTGTTTTTCTTTCCTCTTTGCCAAAAAGAAACAATGGCCGGATCGGTATTCCACTCTTCACCCACAATATTGAAATTCGGATATTCATACATGACTTCGCAGGTCCATTGTGTCATGAACTCCTTATCGGGATAAGAATAGGTATCCATTCGAATGCCCTGAAGATCGGCGTATTCTACCCACCAAATGGAATTTTGAATCAGGTATTTGGCCATATAAGGATTTCTAACATTTAAATCAGGCATGGATTTCCCAAACCAACCGTGAATAAATTGATCGAGATCCCTTTCCGCTACATAAGGATCCTGAATCGTACTCTTCATGTGATTTGTTTTAACAAAGCTGTCCTTCTCCAAATAAATGCCAATATTGTTAATCCAATCATTGGAAGGAAGATCATCCATCCACCAGTGTTTATGACCGCAATGATTCACGATCATATCCATGATCATACCAATGCCCATTTGACTTGCTTTTTTTGACAGTTGAGCGTAGTCTTCATTGCTGCCAAAGCGTGGATCTACCTTGTAAAAATCTGTAGTGGCATAACCGTGATAGGAATATTTTGGCTGAGCATTTTCAAGAACCGGATTTACCCAAATGGATGTAAAACCCAAATCTTTGATATAATCAAGGTGATTGTTAATTCCAGCTATATCACCGCCGTGACGAGCATAATCATCTTCTCGGTTGATTTTGTCTACATAAGATTCAATATTGTCATTCGATTCATCCCCATTGGCAAATCGATCCGGTGTTATCAGGTACAAAACATCCTCCGGTCCAAAACCCTTTCGTTCTGCAGATCCTTCCCTTCTGGCTTTTAATTCGTATTCTTTGGTTAAAAATTTCTTTTTCCCCTTCAGGAAATCAATTTTAAATTTTCCGGGCTTTACATTTTCATCAATAATAAGATCAACAATGAGGTAATTGGGATTATCAAGTTTATTGGTTTTTTCAATGCTGATACCCTCACTTTTAATGCGCGCAGAAAGTTCTGCTACATTTTCTCCATGTACCATCAATTGCAATTTGTGACTGTTCATTCCTGCCCACCAATTCGGGGGTTCGATGCGTTCAATGGACTGCGCCTTCAGATAAAAAATGCTCAGCAGGAAAAGACCTGCTGAGCAAATTAGTTTGTGATTAAAATTTATCATTAGTATCCGTTATTC
Source organism: Hyphobacterium sp. CCMP332 (assembly GCA_014323545.1). Lineage (NCBI taxonomy): Bacteria > Pseudomonadati > Pseudomonadota > Alphaproteobacteria > Maricaulales > Maricaulaceae > Hyphobacterium > Hyphobacterium sp. CCMP332. The sequence goes on along the minus strand of CP058647.1, from coordinate 2,432,177 downwards.
TGACGGAAATTTCCATTGACTCCAAGGTCTGATGCAGGAATAGGGAAAATTTCTAAAAATGGAGGAATAGTCTTTCCGGCAGCCTCTGCACCTTTCCATTCCCAAATTAACTCTTCCGCTCCTGCACGGCTGGAATATTTATTGAACCGGATTAAATCAATTCTTCGGGTGGCCTCGTAGTACAATTCTCTTCCTCTTTCATCCAGAATAAAATCAAGAGTTAATTCGGCACCTGAAATATTATTATTGCTGTTCCCATAGGCCCTTTCTCTCAATTCGTTGATATATCCAAGAGCCGTACCTACATCACCATTTGAAGCGCCTCTCAATACGGCTTCCGCATAAATAAGATACGCATCAGCTAAACGGAAATACGGAAAGTCGGTATCGACAAAATCTGAATTAGCACCGGCAGTACTGTCGCTTGAAATATTTGAAAATTTTGGAGCTAAATAACCCAATCCTTCCCCTAAAATATCCGCTTGAGTAGATTCGGGTCTTGGAGTGATGCCCTGATCATTATCATCTACAGTCCATAAAACATTTCTGGAATCCAAACTATCAAGAACGCCATCAGAAATTTCAAATAAACTGTTGAATTCAGGTGTTGTTCTAATTCCGGACCAGCCACTTACTACTCCCCAATCGGTAGCAGACATTGAGTTTTCAAATAATACGGCTCTAACCATAAAGGTTGTCCCACCCCAACCTTGCGAGGCAACACCATCTTGAGACAATGCCCAGATTACTTCAGGAGAGCTGTTATTATCCGCATTAAAATTGTAAAGATAAACGGGGTTTAAACTAAAGCTACCACTATTGATTACTGCACTCACATCATTTACCACATCGTTGTAAATACTCTGAGGTGGGTTAGTCAAATAGTTTGGTGCATTCAGTCTTACTTTAGCACGTAACATTCTGGCAGCTTCACTGCTTGCCCTTCCATATTCTGCTTCCGATGCACTCGGTAAACCCTGAACGCATGCTTCCAATTCACCAATAATGAAATCATAAATTTGCTGAGGAGGCACTTGCGATGGAAGTTCTGCAGTAATTGTAGTTACCAAAGCTACATTTCTATAAAGATCCAAAGCATGCCAATAGGCCAGAGCTCTTAAAAATCTGGCTTCAAGCCGATAGGTTGCAACTTCATCTTGAAAATCAGGACTGATATTTCTTTCATCCAACAGTGATGGTTCAGAAATCCTAAGGAAATCATTGCACAATGCTGTCGTAAAAAAAATTCTATAATAAAGAACCCTGACAAATTGATTATCCGAAGACCAGGTATGTGTATTCAAATCCTGAATACCGGCATCTGTCCATCTAATAACCGCTTCATCGGTTGTCAATTCCTGAGCTTTCCAATAGGCCCTCATATATGAACTGAATCCTTCATCACTTATAATTGTAATATCAGCATTCCCTGCAGGCCCTTCTTGTCCTGTCAACATAAAACTCGCATAGAGTTTAGCCAGATAGGCGGTATAAGAACCTTCTTCAAGGAAGGCCACATCTTCTGTCAATCTGTTTTTAGGCACTACATCCAAATCTGTGCAAGCACTTATAACAAAAAAGACAATTGTAAATAGTGTATATATTAACTTTTTCATGATTTCTTAAAATGTTAGTGATATCCCACCTAAAAATGTTCTGGCTCTTGGATACAAATTATTATCAATACCCGGAGGGTCATTAGGGTTTGAAGGTTGAATCTCTGGATCAAAACCAGAATAATTAGTTACAACAAATACATTTTGTGCTGTAAAATAGATTCGCGCTTTCATCCAATCCAATCTGTCAATGGAATAACCGATCGTCACATTATCCAATCTTAAAAACGATGCATTTTCTATATAATAATCAGATAATATTTGTTTTTGTTCAAATCCCGTTTCCAATGCTGAAGTATGGATATTTTGAGGTACTGCAGTTTGCAATCTTCTCAATTCTCCATAATTCGATGAAAAATTGTTGTATGCATAGTTTCCAAGGTTAGCCCTGAAAGTAAATGCAAAATCAATTTTTTTATAGTTCATAACAGAAGTTAATCCAAATATCCAATCGGGGTTGGCATTTTTTGCAACACGTAAATCCTTTTCATTGATTATACTGTCATTATTTTGATCCTTGTACATCAAGGTTCTGTTAATCGGTTCATAAATAGGGTCGCCATTGGCATCATACAATTGCTCATAAGCGTAGAATGAATTTATTGATTCTCCTACTTTCAATACCTGTATGGTTTGACCAACATCACCGGCAATTCCTCCTCTTGGATAAATTGTTTCTTCAGCACCTGCTACCGTATTATCCAATCGCAATATTTCATTATTGTTATACGCCGCATTAAAAGAAACATTCCACATGAAATCTCTTCTGGTCATTATCGGACTTGATATGTCCATTTCAAATCCTCTGTTTCTCATTTCACCTATATTCGTGATGACTTTATCTGTTGGAAGTATTCCAACCGGAATGGCCACTTCGAATATTAAATCATCTGTATTTTGTTGATAATACTCAAATGCACCGGCCAATTTTCCTTTTAAAATCTCCCAATCCAATCCAACATTTATTGATGTTGTTTCTTCCCATTTTATATCGGGATCAACAGCCGTAGGTCTCAGGGTATTTATTAGTTGATTTCCTAATTGATAAGAACCAGTGGGGGTTGAAAATTCATATGTCGTCAAATACCTGTAATCCGCGATCTCCTGATTACCGGTTATACCATAACCAACGCGAAGTTTTAAGTAATTGACGTATCTATCCAGGCCTTCATAAAAGTCTTCGTTGGATATTCTCCAGGCGGCAGCAAAAGACGGAAATAATGCCCATCGGTTTTCAGGGCCGAAACGGGTTGAACCGTCACGTCTTAATGTACCTGTAACAAGATATTTATCTTTCCAGTCAAAATTAAAACGACCATAGAATGAAATCAATCTGTTTTGAAAGGCGTTGTTTCCTATCACCACATTAGAATTAGAAATTGGTGCCGGCGCATCTAATCCAAATGCGTTGGTATTGAGTGAATCATGTCTGAAAAATCCAAAAGATTTATCCCATGACTGATATGAATACCCTCCTACCGCAGTGACTTTTGCATCGATGGCATCAATACTTTTTTCATAATTCAAATAGCCTTCATAAAGAAAGGACTGAACCGAAGATCGCTCGAAGCTGTATTGACCTTGAGTTCTCAGTTCTGATTTGATAAAATTTGGTGAAAAACTCAGATTATCTGTTACTTTTTGATCTAAAGCTATATTGTTCTTTATACTTAAACCCGGAACAAAAGGTAGTTTATAGTTGACTTCGAAATTATTAATACTTCTAAAGGACTCACCTACAGCCTTTTGATGTTTACTTTGAGCTACTGGGTTTGCAACAGCCAATGGATCATTATATTCTGTAAAACCACCAAATCGACCGGTCATTCCAGCCGGAGGTCCGTTTTGGTACAAACTTGTGTCAAAGTAAATCGGTTGAGTTGGATTATAGCTTAATGCGGCTCCAACCTGATTGCTTCCGAATTTGTCATTAACAACCGCATTTTTGGTGGAAAATCGCAAATTCAATCGATTGTCTAATAGACCTTTGGAAATATTAAAATTGACATTATAACGCTCTGTTCTGGTATCATTTAAAACGCCATTGACTTGTTGATAACCCGTAGAAAAACGATAATTACCATCCTGAATATTTGATCCTATCGACAAATTATGCTGTTGAGAAAAGGCTGTTTGTGTGACTTGATCAAGCCAATCTGTATCTGCCGGTCCTATAACCGCCTCATTATCTACTCTTTCATCATCAAAAACAGCAATGGCTGCCCTAAATTCCTCTGCACTTAATATTGGTGTTTCTGCGCTGAAAGTACTGACTGAAGAAGATCCATCGTAATTGATAATTGGTTTATCCGAAGCCTTTCCTTCCCTTACCGCTCCACCTTTTGTTGTAATCATTATTACTCCGTTTGCTCCTCTACTTCCATAGATGGCAGTGGCTGAAGCATCTTTTAGTACAGTGACATCCGCTATTTCGCTGGGATTTAGAAAGTTTAAGGGATTTCGGCTCCCGGTAACGGCTTCATTTTCTATCGGTACACCATCAATTACATATAAAGGGTCATTGCTTGCATTGATTGAAGTAGCTCCTCTAATTCTTATCGTAGCATTTCCACCGGGTTCTCCGGATCCACTGACCTGAACACCGGCAACTTTTCCTGAAATCAAATTTTGGGGCGTAGAAATCATTCCTTTATTGAATTGTTCCTCGTCCACCTTTTTTATTACTCCTGTTACATCGCCTTTTTCAACTACACCATATCCAACAACAACGACTTCTTGCAACACTTCAGTTTCTGTACTCATTTGTACATCAATCGATGTTTGATTAGATACAGAAATTTCTTGCGGTTCATAACCCAGATAATTAAAGACCAGGGTTGCTTCAGATGGAGCATCAATTGAATAATTACCTTCAAAATCGGTGATAGTACCTTTAGCAGTTCCTTTGATTAAGATACTAACACCGGGAAGTTCTGTCCCATCTTCACTGTCTGTTACCTTACCGGTAACTGTAATGTCTTGTGCATAAATGTTCGTTGCGGAAAAAAGTACGAACACAGCAAGTGCGTATAGTTTTCTCATGGTTCATCAATAAAAGTGAAAAAAACCCCGCAGGAATTCACCTGCAGGGTTTAATATGATTATTGGAGTGTAGCCGTATATGTAGCTCCATGATCCGCTGTCATTACAGTAACTGTAAATGTACCTGCGGTAGAAACTAAATTGGCTCCATCAAGGGTAAGTGCATTGAGATCACCACCTAGGTTAAGATCCCAAGAGTCATTGGCTCTGAATTTGTACTCATCTGCCAACATTACAACATCAGCAGACCAGGAATTGTCTCCATTGTAAGCCAGTGGAGTAGAATTATCCCAACCACCTGGAGTTGCAGCACCAATTATACCCCAAACACCTGCATCAAATTGAACGGCCCATGTCGCGCCTTCATCAGCAGTAGTAATTGTGATATAATAGTATCCTGAATCAGTAGCGGCATCTAATATGAAATTGCCACCTTCGCTAACTTCAGAAGCAGCGTCTCCGGTATGATCAACATTTCCAGGATTTAATTCGAAATCCCAGGCATCATTGGTTCTGTATTTGAATTCTCCATCTTGAAGATAAACAAATGCAACCCATTTGTGAGTACCTGCATCTTCACCTTTGTAAATGAAATTCACATCAGCATCCCAGGCACTATCTGTTGCTGCGCCTATTATACCCCAGTTGTACTCGGCTGGATCAAAACCAGATCCGTCTCCGGTTCTTTCGAACTCTGCAACAGCACTATATCCTTTTCCAGGAGAGAAAGTTAAGGTTACGGTATAAACACCCGGATTACCTGTAAAATTGAAATTGAAACCTCCAGGTTGGAAACCTCCATTTTCATCACCACCTTCAGTATTTGTTCCAAAGTTTGTAAGAAGGTTCAAACCATCAACAGCAGGAGTAGCTGCACTTCTGTCTGAATTCCAATTTTCATTGTAACGGAATTTAAATTCACCCGCTTTCAATTCAATATTAGTTCCTTCAAAAACTACAGTATTTGCATCTGCACTTTTTAGTGCCATTGGGGCATCTGAGCTCCATCCCGGTCCGGCTGTTCCAATCAATCCATATGTATTGATTTTTACGATGTATGCTGTTCCGGAAGTTACATCAATAGTAACATGATATAAACCAGATTCAGTTACGCTAAATGCATCTCCGCCAACGGCAAAATCTGCACTTACCCACATCTTGCCACTACCGAGATCTTCTTCGGTAACAGTACCGCCCCAAACAGTTTCAACTTCCTCTTCAATTTGAGTAATATTGAAATCTCCGGCTTCCATGTAAATATATGCTTCATATAAACCCGGTCTTTCAGAATAAGGAGGTGTGGATCCAAATGCATCTACATATGCATCATCCATTTCTATTGCTGAACTTGGTGTTTCCGATGTTGCCGTTCCGGTAATGTAAAGACCATCATCAGAGCCACCTGTTGGCGGTGGAATTACGGCGCCTCCGCCATCATCTCCCCCACAACTTGTTAATACCGCTGCTCCAAAAAGGATTGCGATATACGCGATTGATTTAATTTTCATCATGATTTTAAAATTTAGATTTAACATTCTTAATATTTCCTAACTTGTTTTTACCCTAAAAAGCATTGTAAAAGTTACAAATTCCTTTACAATTTCGAACTTCAAAATTTAGCCTAAAATGATATTTATCAATAATTAAACTTAATTTTATTGTTAAAGCTAAAAGCAATATTTAGCATCTACTCATCTACAAGCAAAATTTTAAATTCCTGTACATTATTAAATTTTACTACTCTTACTATGTATTGTCCATTCGGCATTCTTTCTTTTTTTGAATTGGTACCGTCCCAAACTACTTCTTGTTTTCCTCTCTTGGAGACCCTTATGTCTCGGATTTTTTTCCCGAGTAGGTCAAGAATTTCTACATCCACTTCCCGATCAGTATCATTGTTAAACTGTATCGTTGTTTCATCAGTAAAAGGATTGGGGTAAACAATAAAATCAGGTAATTCAACCGGCACTTCCGGTGGCTGAATTTTTGGTGGTTCATCATTAAAAATACCAATTATTTTTTGGGTAGAATACAGTCTATACTCTCCTCTCGCCATTAAAAGTGGTTGATCAACATCTTCAACAATTATGGAATCCTGTGTGTAAAATTCATACCATGTCCCTGTCTGTGTAAATTTTGGAATGATTTCCTCTTCTTCGATTGAAAAATTGCCCAAAACCACTACATCCATTTTTTCCCCATTTAATATTATCTTTTTCATTGCGCTATTCGCATCGATGGAATAATCACTTGTATGAAAAACATCGTACTCTTTTCGCAATCGATTCAGTTCTGAAAATACATTGAACAATCGCTTTCTTTTTTCATTTTCATAATAATCCCAAACGATCGGTTTTCTTGATAATCGGCAATCGTTACTTATGGTACCGTCAACGCATCTATTAATCGAATAATCAAAACCCAATTCCCCAAATTGCCAGATCATTTTTGGACCGGGAAGGGTTAAAAAGAAATTGGCTGCTAATTCCACACGTTTCAATGCAGTGTCCAATTCACGGATGGTGTAATCGTCATTAAACCTTGAAAAATTCAAATTTTTGTACATCAGTCTTTCTTCATCGTGACTTTCCATATATCCGACCAAATACGGACTGGACCATGAACGATCCTGATAATTGATGCAGGATAAATTGCCACTAAAACCCATTGTGGCTTCATTGTATACGTGATTGCAATTGCCCCAAAGCATAAATCCCTTGGCGGATAATTCCTGCTCTTCTGTATTATCTGCAAAATGCTCTAAAATGATATAGGTGCTGCTATCTACCTGCAATAATTCATCTCTTATTCTTTCCCAAATGGCAATACGAGAAGCATCCCGCTGACCCCAAAATCCGACATCGCCCAGAGAATTTACCTGAGTAAATCCTTTTGACAGGTCCATTCTGTATCCATCTATCTGATATTCATTTACCCAGTAGGCCAATACTTTATCCACAAATTCCTGTGTTTTAAGACTTTCGTGGTTATAATCGTAGCCTACATTAAAATCGTGTTTAGCTATAGGATTAAACCAGGGATTTTCGCCTGTTGGCTGACCAAAACTGCCCGCAGCGGGGTCAAAATACATTCTAACCTGGGGATTTTGTCCAAAAGAATGGTTTAATGCAATATCCAAAATCACCGCCATATCCCTTCTATGACATTCTTCCACGAGGGCTTTTAATTCATAATCGGGGCCGTAGTATTTATCAGGAGCAAAATAAAAGGATGGATTGTATCCCCAGGAATCATTGCCTTCAAATTCATTAATGGGCATCAACTGTATGGCATTTACTCCCAGTTTTTGTAAATAATCAAGCGTATCTTTTAATCCTTTATAACTGTGATCATCTAAAAAATCCCTCAAAAGGGTTTCATAAATTATTAGTTTCTCTTTTTCGGGTTTTTGATAATTTATGGTAGTGTCCCATTGATACTCGGGTTTATTTATATAAAAAACAGAAACCGGATCATTCGTTTGACCGCTCGGGTAAGGGGTTAAATTGGGATAAACTCCTTCATTTATTACTTCGGGATCATTCCAAGGATCGAGGATTTTCTCAGAATAAATATCAGCTATTCGCAATTGCTCTTCAACCTGATACTGAAATCGATATTCCGTATTTGGGTCAAGTCCATTCAAGCTGATCCAAAAATGATCGCCATCTTCACTTTTATTCATTAAGTATTGTGTATCCAGTTCCCAATCGGAGAAATCACCCAATACGAAAACATAATCTTTAAATGGCGCATACAGATTTAGTGTCACAGAAGAATCACCTATATAATTAATGCCTTCATCAATACCCGCAGGCGGATCCTGTACAAAAGGTGTTCCCGGGTAAACGAAATAGAATGAATCCTTCGCTATTTCAGTTCCCGAATTGGATTCCATGCTGACCCAATATTTTCCGGCTCCAAAATCATCTACAGGGATTTCCGTATTCAAATCCTGAGCGTTAGAAATGCTATCAAAAAGATTTCCATCAACAAATACTTTTATTTCAGACATGGCAGAAGCACTGCTCTTCATAGATATTGTGTCACCATTTTCAACTACCAGGTAATCCTGAGTAGGCTTGATGATGGCCGCGGCATAAGAACCCTGAAAAAGATCTACAAATATATCTCCTCCGTTGTCAGAGCGACCAACAATTGAGCCATCTGCATTTCTAAAAACGAAAGCTAATTGTAAAACTATCTCGCCTGCCGGAATTCCGTGAAAATCGGCGATATCATAGGTTTTAATGAATTTATTATTTCCAATTGAAGTCATGAGTACATCAGAATCGGCTGTGCCCCATTCACCCACCACATATTTCCAATCACTTGGTGAGTTACTTTCTGAGGTAATTACACCCATATGAGCGTAAACAGTACTTTGACCTTCTAATGCACCATTGCCCAATGTAGCATCGTAAGTTATGGTTACCGTATCTGTTTGTTTGGGAAAAGTTGGATCAAGAGTAACAACCTGTGCTAACACTTCCTGAACAACCGCAAAAAAAACAACTATAATCAGTATAGTTAATCGCAATCTAATAATGATTTGAAGAACGAAAATAAGAAAGTGTACTTAGTACACCAAGTATTATTTGGAAAATATTCCTTTTAACCAATCATCAAATGAGCTGTTGGATATCTAAAAGAAGGTTGTTCCTTATATCCGGCCAGTGCCACAGCAAGAGTTAAAGTACCGATTCTGCCAAGAAACATGGAAATCATAATAATTAATTTACCCATATCGGATAGTTCTGAAGTAATACCTGTGCTCAATCCCACAGTTGCGAATGCAGATACATGTTCAAACACAAGATCAAAAATTGCAATTTCCGGTTCGGCAATGCTAAGTACAAATACACCCAGTAAGTTATAAGTACTTGCAAATGCAAAAACGGTAAGTGCCTTATATAACAGTGCACTCGGGATTGATCTTTTACCCAAATCAATGCTGTCTTTGCCTTTTATTGTAGCTATGACAGAAACAAAAATCAATAAAAAAGTTGAGGTTTTAATTCCTCCTCCAGTAGAACCGGGAGAAGCCCCAATGAACATTAAAAATATTACAAAGATCAAGGTCGGCAGTTTCAGACTTGCAGTATCCAGTGTATTAAAGCCGGCGGTTCTTGAGGTCACAGACAAAAAGAATGAGTCTATAATTTTCTCAGAGGTCTGCAAACCCTTTAAAGTATTGTCGTTTTCCAAAAGTAAAATCATAATCATACCAATGATGATTAAAGCCCCTGAGGTATATAAAACCACTTTTGTACTCAGTTTCCAATCAACCCAGGGTTTTTCCATTCTTTCCCTGAGTTTATGCGGTGAAAACAAATCCTGCAGTGTTCCAAATCCCAGACCTCCCATTATAATTAAAGCAGCCAGAATCAAATGATGGAAATAGGCGAATCTCAATTGCTCTGTATAATACCCTTCGGGAAATAAGGCAAATCCTGCATTGCAAAAAGCAGAGACGGAATGAAATACCGAATAAAAAAGCCTTTCCCCAAGATCTTTAAATTCCACAGATGGGTCCCAGGATGCGAATAATAAAAAGGCTCCAAACATTTCAATAAAGAGGGTAAAAAAGATGATTTGTCGAATTAATCCTTGTGTTGAAAATATGCTTTCAGAGCTCATGAAGTCCTGAATTAATGACTGCTGTCGAATACCAACGCCCTGACCAATATAAAATGCAAAAAATGTTGCAAAGGAAATTATTCCCAGTCCACCCAATTGCATAAGAAAGAGTAAAACAATCTGTCCCTGAAAGGTAAAATAACTCGCCGTATCAACCACGATCAGGCCGGTAACGCAGGAAGCACTTACTGCGGTAAAAAGGGCATCTACAAGATCCATACTTCCTTCTTCTACCGACATTTTGGGTAAAACGAGAAGGATAGTACCCAATACGATAAGCGCCAAAAAACTCAATATGAAAAATGTTGGAGGGCTTACCTTCTTAAAAATGTTGCTTGTTCCGGTTTTTACAAAGTCAATTCCAATGATAAAGAGCAAAAACATTGTTACAAGCACTCTGTAAACATTGGGATAATTGATAAAGCCAATTGATTTTAAAAGGGTTTCAATGGGTACAAATGGGAGAAGCAAATTGGTAATTCCATGCAGAAGAATTATCAGCATGGCTAAACTTTCAGTTATATTTTCCCTGATAAACTGCCATCTTTGGAAATTAAATAAAAGTCGTAGCAAGAAACTAAAAACAAACAGGCCAAAAATCAGATCCAATACATTGAATAATATTTCAATTGTTTTTTGGCTAAGTTCAAAGCCATATATTACAATGAGAATTGATATGGCAATAAGCGTTGCCAGGCCCAATACATTTCTATAGGAACGCAGTACCCTTTCACGGGTGTTGTATAAAAAACTATTAAATTTATCTGCCCAGGCCATGTCTTGCTGGATCGATGCTATGTATGGCTTCTTCGAGCAGGGTGTCTTTTTCAATCGGCACTACGCCAACATGTTCGCAGACGAGTCCTCCTCCCAAATTGGATAATTCAGCCAAAAGTGATTCGGGTAAATCCAAAGCCTTACAACAAGTTGCGATGCTTATAACAGTGTCACCTGCACCTGACACATCAGAAATCTCTCTTCTATGTGCCGGAATTAAATCTGAAGTTTTAGCATCGTAAAAAATACCGTGTTCGGAGAGCGTTAACAATGTCATTTTATGATTGAGCTCATTTCTCAAAGAATCAGAAGCTCTTTTCAAACTATGCTTATCGTTTGGTATTATTTCAATATTCAGGCCCTCCTTTAATTCTTTCAAATTTGGTTTAAACAAGTCTACCTCTTTATATGAAAGGAAATTTCTTTTCTTTGGATCCACCGCAACCGGTATATTTCTTTCTCTGCATTTTTTGACCACAAAACTTATTAAGTCCTCACTGATCACTCCTTTATCATAATCCTCAAAAATAAGCGCATCACAATCGCTTATTAACTTATCAACTTTTCTTTTTAATGACTCATTTTCTTTTTCATCCAGAAGTTCTGTGTTTTCTGCATCAACTCTTAGCAAATGTTGGGTACCACCCAAAACCCGGTGTTTAATGGTAGTTGGTCTGTTTTCACTGCGATGTATTCCTGCTGTGGAAAAGTTTTGATCTTTTAGAAGATTCATGAAGTCATCTCCATCTGAATCCTGCCCTATCACAGAAACTAAAACAGGAGTGGCTCCAAGTGCCATAAGATTCAATGCTACATTTGCCGCACCTCCCAATCTTTTCTCTCTTTTTACCACATTTACGATTGGCACGGGTGCTTCGGGAGAAATCCTGCTGACCTTCCCCCATAAATAGGAATCGACCATTACATCTCCTATCACCATCACCTTGAGCTTATCAAATTCTTTAAATATGTTGGTGAAAACTGACATTAAGATAGTTCAGACAAGCTTTTTGAAATTCTTCTCACTGCTTCTTTCAATTGATCTTCGGAAGCGGCAAAGGACATTCTAAAACATTTTGGTGCTCCAAAAGCCGATCCAGCCACGGTCGACACGTGACTGTCGCTTAATAAATACATGCAAAAATCAACCGAATCTTTGATTGTAAAATCACCTTTTGATTTCCCAAAGTAATGGTCTATTTCGGGAAAAATATAAAATGCACCATCAGGTACATATGTTTTAATTCCGGGTATTTGATTGAGCAGTTCTAAAACAATATCTCTGCGTTTTCTAAAAGCATCGCGCATTTTAAAGGTTTCCTTTAAATCTGAGCTTGCCGCGGTAAGTGCTGCTCTTTGGGCGATTGAACAGGTAGCAGAAGTAAACTGTCCCTGTATTTTATCACAAGCCGATGCCAATTCCTGTGCAGCAGCAATGTACCCGACTCTCCATCCGGTCATTGCAAAACCTTTAGAAAATCCATTTACCAACACAACCTGGTCTTTTATTTCCGGAAATGAAGCAATGGACGAATGTTCTCCAAGGAAATTAATGTACTCGTATATCTCATCTGAAATGACGAACAGATTTGGAAATTTTTTAATAACTGAGGCAAATTCACCAAGTTCTTTTTTAGTATAAACAGTTCCGGTTGGATTTGAGGGCGAAGAAAAAATGACCGCTTTTGTTTTTGGACCAATTGCCTTTTCAAAATCCCTTGGATCGACCTTAAATTTATTCTCGAGTGATCCCTCCACTAAAACGGGTTTTCCTTCGGCCAGTTTAATCAGAGAAACATAGGATACCCAATAGGGTGTAAATACTATGACTTCATCTCCTGGATCCAGAAGACATAACATGACATTCGCAATACTTTGCTTTGCCCCGGTACTAACCACAATTTGTTTTGCGGAATAGTCTAGATTATTGTCTCGTTTTAGTTTTGCTGCAATAGCTTCTCTTAAATCTAAATAGCCGGGAATCGGTGGATAGGAAGTGTAGTTTTCTCTTATTCCTTTAATACCTCCTTCCTTAATGTGTTCCGGTGTATGAAAATCTGGTTCTCCCAAACTCAGGTTTATAACATCCACACCTTTTGAGGAAAGTTCTCTTGCCCTTTGAGCCATAGCAATGGTGGCAGAAGGTTTCATTGCTTTAATACGGGAGGAAAGAATTTCAGGGTTCATAGTTTAGATTTTGGGCTAAATTAAAATTTTTTAAAGCATTTTCTTTTTAAACCGGATTAAAAGTGAATAATAAGAAAATCATGCAAAATCGTCTTAGTTTAATACATCCAATTCTGTTTCCGGATCCCAAAAGCGCTCGCGAAAGTTTAATATTTTATCATTTTCGATTATTAGTCCTTCCTTTTTAAGTTCCCTTTCCATGGAATCGCCTGGAAAGTGAATTTTGCCAGTGAGTAATCCCTGTCTGTTTACTACCCTGTGTGCAGGAATAGGATCTTTGTTTGTTATACTTTGATTCAAAGCCCAGCCGACCATACGCGCACCCGATTTAGCACCAAGATATTTTGCAATTGCACCATAGGAAGTTACACGGCCTTCCGGGATAAGTTTGACTACGTCGAATACACTACTGAAAAATGAAAATTTGTCCATAAAAAAAGCCCGCCTAAAATAAGCGGGCTTCGTTTAATTTTAAAATTCAGATTACTTTTTATTTTCTGAATCTACTTCTTCATAATCTACATCAGTAACATCAGGATCATCTGACGATTCAGTACCTGCTTCATTGGAGTTTTCCGCTCCTTCTGTCTGGCCTGCCTCTTGTTGTGCCTGATAAATCTCACTTGATGCATTTTGCCATGCTGTATTGATCTCTTCCATTGCTGTATCAATGGCAGCAAGATCTTTAGATTCATGAGCTTTTTTCAATTTTTCAAGTGCAGATTCGATGCTCGACTTATTGGCATCAGATAATTTTTCACCAAACTCACTTAATTGTTTCTCAGTTTGGAAAATCATAGCATCAGCTGCATTGACTTTATCTGCCTGCTCTTTCGCCTGCTTGTCAGTTTCAGCGTTGGCTTCTGCTTCCTGCTTCATTTTTTCTATTTCTTCATCGGATAAGCCAGAAGAAGCTTCAATTCTAATTTTTTGCTCCTTACCGGTTCCTTTGTCTTTTGCAGAAACATTTAAAATTCCGTTGGCATCAATATCAAATGATACTTCTACCTGTGGCACACCTCTTGGTGCCGGTGGAATTCCATCCAAATGAAATTTACCAATGGTTCTATTGTCTTTTGCCATCGATCTTTCACCCTGAAGAACGTGAATCTCAACAGAAGGCTGATTATCAGCTGCTGTAGAGAATACTTCTGACTTCTTAGTAGGTATGGTGCTGTTAGCTTCGATTAATTTTGTAAATACACCGCCAACAGTTTCGATACCCAAAGAAAGCGGAGTAACATCCAACAAAAGAACATCTTTAACTTCTCCTGTTAATACTCCTCCTTGAATTGAAGCACCTATGGCTACAACTTCGTCAGGATTAACGCCTTTAGAAGGTTTCTTTCCAAAGAATTTTTCAACCTCTTCCTGAATTTTAGGAATTCTTGTAGATCCACCGACTAAGATGACTTCGTCGATTTCATTTGTGCTAAAGCCTGAGTTTTTAACGGCCTTTTTCACCGGCTCAAGCGTTCTTTTTATCAAAGTATCAGAAAGCTGTTCAAATTTGGCTCTTGTAAGCGTTTTTACAAGGTGTTTTGGTATCCCATCAACCGGCATAATATATGGCAGGTTAATTTCAGTACTGGTACTGCTTGATAATTCAATCTTAGCTTTCTCGGCGGCTTCTTTTAATCTTTGAAGAGCCATTGGATCTTTTGTTAAATCAATGCCTTCGTCTTTTTTAAATTCAGCCGATAACCAGTCAATAATAACCTGGTCAAAATCATCTCCACCAAGGTGTGTGTCACCATCGGTAGACTTTACTTCAAATACACCGTCTCCCAATTCAAGGACGGAAATATCAAATGTACCTCCACCCAAATCAAAAACAGCTATTTTTATATCCTGATTTTTCTTGTCCAGACCGTAGGCCAAAGCCGCCGCCGTAGGCTCGTTAATAATTCTTTTTACTTCCAGGCCTGCAATCTGACCGGCCTCTTTCGTAGCTTGTCTTTGAGAATCATTAAAATAAGCCGGTACGGTGATTACCGCTTCGGTAACTGTTGTACCCAGATAATCTTCAGCCGTTGCCTTCATTTTTTGAAGAATCATAGCTGAAATTTCCTGTGGAGTATAATTTCTGTCTCCTATTTTAACTCTCGGTGTATCGTTAGTACCCTTTTCGAGCTTATAAGATATATTTTCTGTTTCTTTCTTTGCATCGCTGAATGTACGACCCATAAATCTTTTTATGGACATAATCGTATTTTCAGGATTTGTTATGGCCTGTCGTTTTGCAGGATCACCTACTTTTCTCTCTCCTTTACCTCCATCTAAAAATGCTACAACAGAAGGTGTGGTTCTTTTCCCTTCGCTATTTGGTATAACGACAGGTTCATTTCCCTCCATTACAGCTACGACGGAATTGGTAGTTCCTAAATCTATTCCTATTATTTTTCCCATGCGTTCTTAATGTTATTTTTATTCTTTACATGGGACGGACAAGCATTATGCCAAGTGGAATTCAGATATAATTATCTGTCATATTGACATAATTATTCCTCAAAAAAGAACTTGAGGTCAGGCCAACTGCTAAAATAGTTGGTATTATTAAAGTTACTTACAACTGAAATTGGCAATTTATTAGTAACTAAAATATTGCGTGATGCGATCAAACCCAATCCATTGTCTACGTTAGTATAGAGTGGCCTGGTTTGCGAAAGTGGGTTAAAATTACCATTCACTTCCAGATAATTTTCATACGATTCATTGTAGTAATAAAAAGTGAACTGAATATTAAGAAGCGCTCTTGAAATAACACCATTTTCCTCATCATTTTCAGTGTCAATGACTCTTGACAAGTAAGATCCAAATGCTGTTTCACCAATAGGAATGGTACCATTGCTCCCATATGATTTTCCCGGAACATTTTCATCGAGATCAAGTGTGATTACCGACCACACATTATCTTTTGTACTAAAAGTATCTCGGTCTCGATCTTCTTCTTCATATTCAACAGTATATTCTACAACAGCTTCAAGAGAGAAAAAAGCAGCATTCTCAGGACCTTCAAATTCTAGAAAAGACAGCGGGTTCATACTGCCATCTTCATTAAAATCTAAATTTCTTCTTAAAGAACCTTCGAATTCAAAATCTCTACAGGAATATCGTATCGGTGCTATAATTCTTTCACAATCTATAATATCAGTAGCTGCCGTAGCTTCCAATCCAGATTCCGTATTTTTAAATTTAAAAATATACTCGTATCCATCGGTTTTAAAATCTTTGAAATCGGTTTTATAAACGTACTGCCCGGGTGCTGCAAATTCGCCAGGAGCTTTATTTTCATTGTATTCTGGTACTAATACATCTACTTCGCTTGTATCCCCATTTTGTCTGTCTAGCTCCAAAAGCGTTAATTTAACCTTGGTTGTGTCGTAATAAAGTGAATCAAAATTCTTGGCTATTTCCAAAGCATTTCCATCCTGATTGCTGTATGCTTTTTGAAGTCTGATATAATTTATCGAATCGCTTTGATTAATCAGGCCAAACATAATAGGAGTTTCCCTAAAATCTGCGTTTACATCCAGATCTGTACTGCAAGCATTAAAAAGAATAATTGAAAGTATAAGAATTACGAATACGCGCATTTTTTAATTTTATTTGACGTCCAAAAATATAAAAAGACAAACAAATCGTCTGTCTTTTTACATAAGTGGATAAATTCGGCAATTACCGAAGCGAAATATTTAATAATTAAAGGGAAATGCCCATAAATGACATAAAAGCGATTCCCATCAATCCGGTAATTATGAATGTAATTCCCAAGCCTTTTAATGGATCAGGTACATTCGAATATTTTAATTTTTCTCTAATCGCCGCAATCGCAATAATAGCTAAAAGCCATCCGATACCTGAAGAAAATCCAAATACGGTTGCTTCTGCCAAATTGTATTCATAAGTCACCATAAATAATGACGATCCTAGAATGGCACAGTTTACTGCAATTAAAGGAAGAAAAATACCTAAGGAACCGTATAATGCAGGTGATACTTTTTCGATTACCATTTCAACCAGTTGCACCATCGCTGCTATGACGGCGATAAACATAATAAAGGTTAAAAAGCTCAAATCAACTTCTGCAAAATCAGCACCCAACCATGTCAGCGCTCCTTCTTTCAATACAAATTCTGTCAAAAGCCAGTTTGCCGGAACTGTTATTGTCAATACAAAAACAACAGCCAAACCAAGGCCCATTGCAGTTGATACTTTCTTGGAAACGGCCAAATATGAACACATACCCAGAAAGTATGCAAAAATCATATTGTTAATAAAGATCGATTTAATACCGAGATTAAATAATTCCATAAGAATATTAATTGTGTTCTACGTATCCGTTTCTCGCCCTTTGTACCCAGATTATAATTCCAATAATCAGGAAGGCACCTATTGAATTCACCATTAATCCATTATTTGCATAAGGAATGCCGGCTACTTCGAAAACTTTAAATCCAAATACTGATCCGGATCCTAAAAGTTCTCTGAAAAAAGCTACTGCCAGAATGATCCAGGCATAACCCAATCCACTACCTAATCCATCCAACAATGAATCATAGGGTTTATTCCCCATGGCAAAGGCTTCTAAACGTCCCATTACAATGCAATTTGTAATGATCAAACCTACAAAAACCGATAATATCTTTGAGATATCGAAGAAATAGGCTTTTAAAACCTGGTCAACCAAAACAACTAATGAAGCGATAACCGACAATTGAACGATTATTCGGACCCTGTTTGGAATTAAATTTCGCAATAAGGAAATAATCAAATTTGAAAAAACAATAACGGCTATTACTGCTATTGCCATAACCAATGTAGGCTTCATTTGGGTAGTCACAGCCAAAGCAGAACATATGCCCAAAACCTGAACAGTAATTGGATTATCTTCATCTAGAGGATCCGACATTAACTTTTTTCGCCTCTTTGATAAAAGTGCCTCACTGGGAGCTTTTACTACTTCTTGCTCCTGAATTTGATCTTGTTCTAAAGTTTCAGTACTCATATTTTTTTAGTTCATGCTTATGTTAGAACCACTTGTTTTCTTTTCAAAAAAGGGCAAATAATGATCCATATAATTGTAAATCATTTTCTGTACACCCTTAGAAGTAATTGTTGCTCCGGATAATCCATCAATTTTGTGCGGATCGGTCGGATTATTTCCTTCTCCCTTAAGAACAGTAATACCAACTAGTTTACCGTTTTCATCTTTTATTTTTTTACCTACCAGCCTTTTTTGAAATTCTTTTTCAGTAATTCTGGCTCCGAGACCTGGTGTTTCGGAAATATGATCAAAAACAGCTCCTGCCAACGTATTCCCGTCTTGCTCCACTGCCATATATCCATAAATTTTATCCCAAAGGCCATTTCCATAAACAGGTAAAATATAACATTGAATATTTCCCGATTCATTTAGCTTTTCAAATACCGGGTATAATCTGTCTTCAGGGGCTTTTTTAAATTCCTTCCCCACTTCAATATTTTCCGCTTCTACTTTTTCACCATTTACTTCATCGACCCTTTTACCTTCCGCATCAACCACATAGGATTGAATTTCCTTTTCGTAAATTTTCAAAACATCATCCTCAGGGCCAATTTCCATTACAGCTCCTAAAATTGATTTCTTTTTAAAAAGGTCTTCCTGTTTTTTTTGCTCGGGTTTTAGACCAACTGCTGCCAATGCCAGAAGTCCACCGAGAACGACTGTTAATACTGCAGAAAAAACTATGATGTATATATTAGACTGTTGCACGTTTTAATCTTCTTTTTTTGTTAGCATCAACTACATAAAAATCTATCAAAGGAGCAAAGACATTCATTAAAAGAATAGCCAGCATTACTCCTTCCGGATAAGCAGGGTTCAATACTCTTATAATAACAGTCAAAACCCCAGCTAAAAATCCGTATATCCATTTTCCGGCAAAAGTTTGCGCCGCAGATACCGGATCGGTTGCCATAAAGACAATCGCAAATGCCAAACCTCCAATTACAAAATGGTAGTAAAAAGGCAAATTCATATACTCATTGGCACCAATAATATTTAATCCAATGGCCATGGCTGCTACACCGAGAACCATGCTCAGCATTATTCTCCAGCTTCCTACTCCCGTTGCCAAAAGAATTACAGCACCGATCAATACCATTAATGTAGATGTTTCGCCAATAGAACCGGGTATGGTACCAATGAACATACTCTTTATTGAAAACATATCGGGCTGCCAAAAACTACCGTAGGCCTGAATCAAATTGCTGGTATTTTCTCCCGTTCCTGATTCATAGGCAATAGAAAGCGCAGTTGCACCTGAATAACCTTCTACTGTTTGAGCATTATCTCCCAATACGGTCCATACATCACCGGAAATTTGTGAGGGATAAGCAAAATAAAGAAATGCCCTGGCAGTTAATGCCGGGTTTAAGATATTCATCCCCGTACCACCAAATACTTCCTTAACCATAACTACACTAAATATTGTGGCTACAGCCACTTGCCATAAAGGAATAGTTGCCGGCATAATTAATGGAATAAGCATTCCTGTAACGAGAAAACCTTCATTTACAGGATGCTTTCTAAAAATTGCAAACAGAAACTCAACACCAAGTCCGGATGCATAAGACACCACAACAATAGGAAGAACATATTTTGACCCAAATAAGAATTTAGTCATGAAATCAGCCTCTTCGCCTATTGCGATAAAATGCTGATGCCCGGTATTCCAGATACCAAAAATCAAACATGGCACAAGCGCCACGATTACGGTCATCATAAGACGCTTTAAATCAACCGCATCTCTGATATGAGCTCCTTTTTGTGGGGCCGTGGTTTTGGGCGTAAACATGAGAGTTTCGAACGCCTCAAAGGGATAATACAATTTTTCGTATTTCCCGCCTTTCTCAAAATTAGGTTTTACCTTATCGAATATGTCTCTTAAAAACTTCATTTATTTTACGCTTCTAGCATTAAATTAATACCATCTCTTACAATTTGCTGAACATCCATTTTGGATACATCGACAAATTCGCAAAGTGCCAAATCTTCTTCAATAACTTCATAAATCCCCAGGGCTTCCATTTCATCATAATCTTCCGCCATAATTGCTTTAAGCAAATAAACCGGCAATAAATCCATAGGCACAACCTTTTCAAATATTCCCGTCTGCACAAATGCCCTTTCCTCACCGTTCATATTTGTATCGAGCTTGTATTCTTTCTTCTTGCCATTGAGAAATGAAAAAAGCAATAAAGCCCTGTGAGCGCTTAATCGATTAAACTGAGGTGAAAACCAGCCTTCCGTCAAAAAGAATTTGTAGTTATCTCCTTCCGGTAGAACAGAAATTAAATTATCATAATACCCAAGATATCCATCCTGATTAATTCTTTGTCCTGTCAATGGATTGCCTGAAATAATGCGAACATGCTCATTTTCAAGATTCCCTTGCAGAAATTTATTGACCGATGCTCCGGCAATGGTTTCAAAATATCTTGGATTTTTAACTTCTGAGCCCGCTAATGCTATGGTTTGCCTAAGGTCTACTTTTCCTTCAAGAAAAAATCGACCGATCCACACTACGGCTATAGGCCTGATGGTCCATACTACATCACCTTTATTAATGGGATCCAAATGGTGAATCTGAACACCTACGTTTCCTGCCGGATGGGGGCCAGAAAATTTAGTGACCTGAATGTCTTTAATTTGAGAAAACACTGAAGGAACCTCGCTATCCGCACTCAAACCCAGATGGGCCGTACCCGAAGCAAATTTGTTTAGTACTGAAATGCCGGCCTGAAAATATTTTTCCTGCCCCTTTAAAGTAAAACCTATATCTGCTGCCAGTGGATGTGTATCAAAACCAGAAATAAAAATGGCTTTTGGTTGATCTTCCGGATTGGCAATAATTCCAAATGGTCTCTGGATCAGATTTACCCACAATCCTGACTCGATCAATTGCTTTTTTATATCTTCCTGATCAAGATTGGTAATATCAGAAACCGAATTTTCCTTAAAACTTTTAAACTGAATTTCCTTATCAGCTAAAATTTTAATGTATTCTAATTTCCTTTTGTCCCCTCTCTTGATTTCCACTACTTCTCCACTTACAGGAGATGTAGCTCTTATATGAGCATTCTTTTTATCAAAGAACAATTCAGATCCAGCTTTAACTGTATCCCCTTCTTCGATGGAAGGTTTTGGTCTTTGAAGGCCCGGATAATTAGAAGGTATTATTGCGAATGTTTCGGTTCGATCTAATTTATCAAGTGTTTTTTCAGCTTTTCCCGCCAAATTGATATCAAACCCTTTTTTTAACCTTACGATTTTCGACATAGTGCTTTTCTCAGCTCTCAAAATTCTCGGCAAATTTATTAAAAAAATTTACATAGGATTCGCAGAAATTGATTCTTAAACAGATTAAACTTCCTCTTTGAGTAAACTTAATTTTTCTATTTCAGATTTTACATTTTCCATTAACCACATTGGAGTTGATGTGGCGCCACAAATTCCCACTGATTTGGCTGTTTCGAACCATTTTTCATCAAGTTCCTCCGAACTTTCAATAAAGTAACTCTGATCATTTACATTTTTGCAAACTGCATACAAAGCTTTGCCATTTGAACTTTTTTTGCCACTCACAAAAACTATGACCTCGTGTTCCTGAGAAAATTTATACAATTGGGGCTCGCGGTTGGACACCTGACGGCAAATACTATCATTGGCGTCAAATTCAAATTCAGTTAATTTATTCCTGACTTTGGATTCTTCAATTCGTCTTTCAATTTCTTCTTTCAAGGTGTAAAAACCTTTTGTGCTCTTGGTCGTCTGACTGTAAAGCGTAATGGGTTTGTCAAAATCCACTTTGTCGAGATCATCAATTCCCGAAACAATAATGGCTTCATCTTTGGTTTGGCCGGTGAGTCCAATAATTTCAGCATGACCGGGTTTACCATAGATTACAATCTGACCATTTATTTCCTTTGATTTATCGTAAGAGTGCTTCACCCTGTTTTGCAATTTCAAAACCACCGGACAAGATGCATCAATCAATTCCAGGTTGTTTTCCCGCGCTATTTTATAGGTCTCCGGTGGTTCTCCGTGTGCCCTGATCAACACCTTGGAATCCGATATGCTTTTCAATTTATCCTTATCGATTATTTCCAGACCTTTTGCATTTAGTCTTTTAACCTCCATATCGTTATGGACAATATCACCCAAACAGTAAAGTTTACCCGATTCTTTCAGCTCGTCTTCAGCCATTTGAATGGCAAACTCCACCCCAAAGCAATATCCCGAATTCTGATCTATCTCTACTTTTATCATTAAGAATTGATTATTTGTAATGCTTCCTTTTTGACAATTCTGATTTGTTCCTCTATGCTTAAAAAACTGGTATCCATGACTTTTGCGTCAATTGACTTTATCAAAGGGTTTTCCTTTCGACTTTGATCGAGCTCGTCTCTGGATAACAGATTCGCTTTTACTTCTTCAAAATTAGCATTTATTCCTTTCGCTTCTAATTCTTTCATCCTTCTTTCCACGCGAACTTCGATATTGGCAGTAAAATAGAACTTTAGCTCGGCCTTCGGAAAAACATTAGATCCTATGTCCCGACCGTCCATTACAATTTTTTTCTGCTTTCCCATCAATCTTTGCTGGGCTACCATTTGATGTCTGACAGCCACAATGCTACTGACTTTAGACACCTTTTTAGAAACATCCATCGTGCGAATTTGTTCTTCGACGTTTTGCCCGTTCAAAATGATTTCAGAAAAACCTTTTTCCTTAGAAAATGAAAAGCTGAGAATTATTTTTTTCAATGCTTTTTTCACCTCCTCATCATCTTCTAAATCAATATTATTTTCAATAAAATAAAGAGTGACAGCGCGGTACATGGCCCCTGAATCTACATAGGCATATTCTAATTCCCTGGCTACACCCTTTGCAGTGGTAGATTTCCCACATCCCGAATGTCCGTCAATTGCAATTATTATATCTTTCAAAAGAATAAGATTTGGCATGCGAATATACTTAAATATCAACCACAGAGAATTAATGAATGTTTTTTTGAGATAAGAAATTAAGGTTTGGATAAGGGACAAAATCACATATTTTTGCAAGGCATTTAAATAAAAACCATGAGCGTTTTAGTAAATAAAAATTCAAAAGTTATAGTGCAGGGCTTCACCGGTTCCGAGGGCACATTTCACGCAGAACAAATGATTGAATACGGCACAAATGTCGTGGGGGGAGTTACTCCGGGAAAAGGTGGAAAAGAGCATTTGGGCAAACCTGTTTTCAATACGGTTAAAGAGGCCGTAGACAAAACGGGTGCTGATGTCACGATTATATTCGTTCCACCGGCCTTTGCAGCCGATGCAATTATGGAAGCAGCAGATGGAGGAATTAAAGTTATCATTACAATTACGGAAGGCATTCCTGTAAAAGATATGATAGCCGTAAAAGAATACATTAAGAAACGCGATGTTCGAATGGTTGGCCCCAATTGTCCGGGAGTAATTACAGCAGAAGAAGCCAAAGTGGGCATCATGCCGGGTTTTATATTTAAGAAAGGTCGAGTTGGGATCGTTTCCAAATCAGGAACTCTAACCTACGAAGCAGCCGATCAGGTTGTAAAAGCCGGATTCGGTATTTCTACAGCTATTGGAATTGGCGGAGATCCTATCATCGGTACTTCAACAAAAGAAGCCGTTGAATTATTAATGGCAGATGATGAAACCGATGCCATTGTGATGATCGGTGAAATCGGCGGTCAATACGAAGCCGATGCTGCAAAATGGATTAAGGCTCAGGGCAATCCCAAACCTGTGATAGGCTTTATTGCAGGGCAAACTGCACCTCCGGGAAGAAGGATGGGGCATGCCGGTGCCATCATCGGTGGCGCTGATGATACGGCAGAAGCTAAAATGAAGATCATGAGAGAGTGCGGACTGCATGTTGTAGAGTCACCCGCAGATATTGGTAAGACGCTTTCCAAAGTCAGCTAATCATCCACAAAATTTGAAATTATTTAAAGCCACAATAATTGTGGCTTTTTTTATTTAGCATAAGCTATTGCTCTTTTCTCACGGATCACGGTCACTTTAATCTGACCGGGATACTGCATTTCTTTTTCGATTTTTTGTGAAATATCAAATGATAAAGCATCGGCTTTTTCATCCGCCACGGATTCTGCATCAACAATTACACGTAATTCTCTTCCCGCCTGAATAGCATAACACTTTGTCACGCCATCGAAGGATAATGCCAATTCTTCCAGATCCTTTAAACGCTGGATATAGGATTCCATGATTTCACGTCTTGCTCCGGGTCTGGAACCGGAAATTGCATCGCAAATCTGAATAATAGGGGATATCAAAGAAGTCATTTCTATTTCATCGTGATGGGCACCAATGGCATTCAGTACTACAGGCTTTTCCTTGTATTTCTTAGCCAGTTCCATGCCCAATAATGCATGAGGTAATTCGGATTCCTCGGGAACTACTTTCCCAATATCGTGCAATAATCCGGCGCGTTTGGCAATTTTGGGATTCAAACCCAGTTCAGACGCCATGGTCGCACATAGATTAGCCACTTCCCTGGAGTGTTGAAGTAGATTTTGTCCATAAGAAGAACGGAATCGCATTCTACCGACTAATCTTATTAATTCGGGATGTAAACCGTGAATTCCCAGATCAATGACTGTTCTTTCACCAATCTCCACAATTTCATTGTTTATATCCTTACTTGTCTTTGCTACAATTTCTTCAATCCTCGCGGGGTGGATTCTGCCGTCAGCTACCAGTCTGTGTAAGGACAATCTTGCTATTTCCCGCCTCACAGGATCAAACCCTGAAATAATAATTGCCTCAGGTGTATCATCAACAATAATTTCCACACCGGTTACCGCTTCCAGTGCACGAATATTTCTTCCTTCTCTTCCTATTATTTTTCCTTTTAAATCATCGCTTTCAAGATTGAAAACCGATACGCAATTTTCAATTGTAAATTCCGGCGCCATTCTTTGAATCGTATTAATTACAATTCGCTTGGCTTCTTTTGAAGCACGCATTTTGGCATCATCGACGATATCCTTGATATAGGAAGATGCATGTGTTTTGGCTTCATCTCTCAATGTTTGAACTAATTGTTCCCTTGCTTCATCGGCAGTCATATTTGCCATCTTTTCAAGCCGCTCCACTTGCGAAGCTTTGACACGGTCGGCTTCGGCTTTGCGTTTGGAAACGATCTCCATTTGCGCCTGCAAGTTTTCTTTCAAGCTTTCCAGCTCTGCTTCTTTTCTGGAGTTTTCTTCAATTAGTTTGCGAAGATTTTCATCCTTATTTCGGATCTTATTCTCGTTCTGAATAATGATCGATTTCTTCTTTGCGAATTCCTCTTCAATTTCGCTTTTCATTGAAATCATCTTTTCCTTGGCTTCAAGTATTTTATCTTTCTTAATGCTTTCAGCTTGTGATTCGGCTTCAGATATTATAAGCCTGGCCTTGTTTTTTGCATCAGCTTCTTCTCTCTTTAGTATTGTTTTGAGCAGGTAACGCCCTATTGCCAAACCCGTCAAAAGGCATACGAATCCGGTGATTATTAATCCTATCATTTCCATCTATATTTATGTGGAAGACGATATGGGCAACAGGTTATTTAATCAGATAAATTCCGCTATTTTGGATTCAATAGATTGTACTTGTTTGTTAAGGTTTGAAAACAGCACCTGACGTTCGGAATCGAGATTGAGCTTATCGACCAATATTTCAAAGGCCACCATGGCCAGAAGATCCTGTTTATCTTCAATTCCAAAATTATCTCTGTATTCTTTAATCTTTTCGTTTAGGATTCTCGCTGTTTTTCTGATATGCTCTTCCTCCTCATATGCCACCTTCAAAGGATAATCCCTATCAGCAATCTTTAATTTTATTGAGAGCGTATCCAAATCTATTATTCTTTAAGTAAGTCTATACATTGATCTATTTCCCCTATGTAGCGATCCAATAAGTTTTTTAACTCTGTTGAATCCATTCCGCCACTATCCATCTTGTCTACAAGTTTACCAATTTTATGGTTATTTTGAAAGTTCTCTAAGTCTCTCGATTTACTTTCCAATTCAACTTTTAATTCAGAATTTTCTTTTTTCAAATTCTCCATTTCAATTTTAATTTCCCTGTAAGAATTAAAGAAATCCTGAAGTTTAAGATTTAAGCCTTCCAGCCTGTTTTGAAGTTCTAGAGCATTCATTTTATCTTCTGATGACAGCGCCTAATTCTTTTTCGTATTTATCGATGAGATTGTTCATTAACTTATCAATTCTTTTGTCTTCCAGTGTTTTTTCAGGATCTATCAAAATAAAACTCATCGCGTAGGATTTTTTTCCTTTTTCCAATGGTTTTCCTTTGAATACATCGAAAACCCCAATCCTGTTGATTAATGATCCTCCTTCTTTTTCTGCTATTGCAATGATTTGATCATAACTGATTGCCTCATCCAATACCAATGAAAGATCTCTTCGCACTTCTGGAAATTTAGGAATTTCTTTAAACAAAATATCTTTTTTTCCGGATTCGATAAATTTATCCAATTCAATTCCGGCAATGATAGCATCCTGTTCCAGGTCAAAGGTTTTGAGCATTTTATCATCAATCGATCCCACCCAGCCAATCACATCTTTTTTATGATAAATTTGAAATCCGCCTGCTTTTAAAAATTTATAGTTTCCGGGTTTGATTCCCGGCACTGGCAAGCCGACCCTTTCAGCTATTCCATTGAGAACAGATTTCAGGTCAAAGAAATTTTGAGCTTTATTTTCAGATAGCCATGATTCCTCATTTGATTGTCCGCTAAGGGCAATTGATAAGGCCCTTTTTTGATGATAGGCCTTTCCTTTTTTTGCATAAATGAAGCCCAATTCGAATAACCTTAAATTTTTCTGTTTCCGATTGACATTGTGGCGCAACACTTCGAGCATTGAATACAGTAAATTGTTTCGCATCACACCGAGTTCTTCACTCAGTTTGTTGAGGATTATTGCATTTTCGTAACCCTCGCCAAAATGCTCCTGTCTTAGATCGTATTCGCTATTACTGAGTGAGTTACTTTGTATCTCATTGAAATTTCTTCCAATCAAATAATCGCTAATAATATCTTCGAATTGGCCATAATCTCCCTTATCTCCGGGCGCCAGATACTCAGATCCGGTATTTTTACTTAATGGGATATTGTTGAATCCGTAAATTCTTAATATTTCCTCAATAAGATCCGCAGCTCTGCTTACTTCCGTTCGATAATTGGGCACTTCAAATTTCCAGGCTTTATCCGAATCAGAGATTAGCTTTATATCCAGATTTTTTAAGATTTTGATAACTTCTTCATGATCGATTTCCACGCCAATCAATCTCTTAATCTCAGATTTCTTTAATTCCACTTCCCGGGCTTTGGCTTGCTCCGGATAAATATCAAAAAGCTCAGATGCAATTTTACCACCGGCAATTTCTGCCAATAGAACTGCCGCTTTCTTTAATGCTGATATGACCATGTCAATATCAGTCCCTCTTTCAAAACGGAAGGCAGCATCCGTCTTTAAGCCGTGCCTTTGGGAGGATTTTCTAATGAATACAGGGTCAAAACAAGCGCTTTCTAAAAATATACTGGTGGTTGTTTCACTTACACCCGAATCTATTCCACCAAAGACACCTCCAATACACATCGGCTCATTTCCATTGCATATCATGAGGTCTTCTTCATGAAGTATCCTTTCTACTTCATCCAGGGTCTTAAACTTTTGGCCTTTAAGACCGTGTTTTACTATTACTTTGGATCCCGAAATTTTATCATAATCAAAAGCATGTAAGGGCTGACCAAGATCGTGAAGAATGAAATTTGTTGTATCTACTATATTATTTATAGGACTCAGGCCAATGGCTTTTAGTCTATTTTGAAGCCAGGATGGCGAATCCTCAACTTTCAAATTACTAATCACAATACCGGCATATCTCGGGCAGGCTTCCGGATGTAGAAGTTCTACCTCTAATTTTTTCATTTCCCCTTTGGCCGGCCAGTCTTTGGGCACAAAGGATTTAAGTTCTTTACTATATAGCGCTTTAATATCCCTGGCCACACCTAAATGACTTGCGGCATCTCCCCTGTTTGGTGTTAGACCTATTTCAATGGAAATATCAGAATAGGCCTTAAAATATTCAGATGCAGGCGTCCCATTTGGCAAGTCTGTATCTAAAACCATAATGCCTTCGTGGTTTTCACCTAAGCCCAATTCATCCTCAGCACATATCATTCCTTCTGAAACTTCCCCTCTGATTTTTGCTTTCTTAATTTTAAAAGCTTCGGAATTTATGGGGTAAATAAAAGCACCGGGAGTGGCGACCAAGACTTTTTGCCCTTCTGCTACATTTGGTGCACCGCAAACAATGGGAGATTCTTTTCCGGATCCTATATCTACGCTTGTCAGTGAAAGCCGGTCTGCATTTGGGTGTTTCTTACAGGATTTAACTTCGCCAATTACCACCCCTTTTAAACCACCGGGTAGGGATTCGAATTTATCAATCCCTTCTACTTCGAGGCCACCAAAAGTCAGTTTGTCAGCTAACTTTTCAGGTTCGTCATGTATTTCAATAAATTCTTTTAACCAATTAAGCGATACTTTCATAAAATAGCTCTTAGCGAATCTGCAAAAGTATATGTTTCAGAGGGCTAATAAAGTTATTTATAATTTTTTTCGCCTGCTTCTATTTTAAAGTCTATATAATTGGACTCAGGAGGCAGAGGACAACTAAATTTTTCATCGTAAGCACAGAAGGGATTGTACGCCAGGTTAAAGTCCAGTTCTACCGATGAATCGTCTTTAATTTCGGCATCGAGGTATCTTCCTGCACCATAACTTTCATTTCCACTGGTTTGGTCTTTAAATGGAATAAATGCCTTTTTGTAATTCGCGTTGAAAGTAGGCTCAATAAATATAATCAAGGAATCTTTTTTTCCATCAATTTCAAAAATTGCCATGGCAAATTTGATGTAAGGCCTTATAGAGCCGTCGTTGGTGGCAAGTTCTACCCTACCTACGTCCGGAATTTGAGCAATTCTGGCTTTGACTCTGTACTTTTTTTGAGGTTCGAAAAATTCAATTGCCGACCTGTTGATTTTTTCCTTGACCGGAGATTCAGGACTCAGACTTAAAAAGTTAATTTTTTCTTCATGGATTTTTTTGATCCCTTCAACATAGGCCGAATTACCCGAGTTGAGTGAATAAACAACAATGAAAAAAACAATTGCTACCAGGGCAAATAAGATATACTTTCTATTCATAATTCATCAATCCTTCATCGGCAAAACTAAAATAACCGGAGTTAGAATAAATAAGATGATCCAATATCGGCAAGTCCAGCATGATTCCACCTCTTATCATTCTTTTAGTTAAATCAATATCAGCCTTGCTTGGTTTCAAATTTCCCGAAGGATGATTATGAACAAGGATGATTCCACTTGCACAATGCGACAAGCCTTCGGCAAAAATAATTTTGGGATCTGCCACAGTGCCTGAAATTCCCCCTTTGCTAACGTGATGAACCTTTAAAACCTGATTGGCCCGATTGAGAAAAACAGCATAAAATTCTTCATGCATTAAATCCATTAAAAATGGGGTGATCAATTGAAAAACATCGTAAGACGATTGCATTTTTGGTTTTGCAGGCAGT
This sequence comes from Hyphobacterium sp. CCMP332, assembly GCA_014323545.1. Lineage (NCBI taxonomy): Bacteria > Pseudomonadati > Pseudomonadota > Alphaproteobacteria > Maricaulales > Maricaulaceae > Hyphobacterium > Hyphobacterium sp. CCMP332. Next base: position 2,402,208 of record CP058647.1, on the reverse strand, counting down.
TCTGAAGCGCTGCGTCTACGGCTCAGCTCCAATGCACATATGATGCTTATCGCTTTGGCCTCCCCTATTCCGCGAATGTTGAGTAAATCCTTGACCGTCATCTGTGCCAATACGTTGAGATTATAATCACAACGCTTTAAAATCAATTTCGCAATATCTACAGCAGTAAGAGATTTGGTGCCTGTTCCAATTAAGATGGCGAGCAGTTCCGCATCGCTAAGTACATTTTTACCTTTTAATAAAAGTTTTTCTCTCGGACGGTCATGTTCTACCCATGAGAGAATACCATTTCTTTTTTCGTCGAGTTTCATATCGACCTAAAATAAAAAAGCCCCGCAATTTCTTGCGGGGCTATTTCGTGAAGGAGTGAATATTATAAACTATTCACGTGTTTCATCAATTTAGATTTTTTGTTGGCAGCATTATTCGCATGAATAATGTTCCTCTTCGCTAATTTATCTATCATGCTCGTCACCGTCTTCAATAAATCCTGAGCTTCCTTTTTATCTTTAAGGTCACGAAGTCTTTTGATGTAAGTTCTCGTTGTCTTGAGCTGATAACGATTTCTAAGCCTCTTGGCATTGTTTGAGCGAATTCTTTTTAGAGCTGATTTATGGTTAGCCATCTATTAAAATTTTGTTATAAGCAAAAAAATTGGCTGCAAAGATAAGCTAATCAGAGGATTTGCGCAACATACTTGCAAACAGAAATGAAGAATAATATTAAAATCTGCTGCTTACTGATACTCACATCTTTATTTTTTTCAACGGAGCTCTTGGCATGGGGTTTTTTTGCACATAAAAAAATCAATGAGTTGGCTGTTTACACCTTGCCGGTTGAGATGATAGGTTTTTATAAGAATAATATTAATTATATCATTGAAAAGTCAACTCAGCCCGATAAACGACGTTACATTGACCCTTCAGAAGCACCCAGACATTATATTGACATAGACCATTTTGGTGACTCTGCCATTTATAAAATGCCTCATAATTGGTACAGGGCAGTGGAATTGTACAGCGAAGATACCTTAAAAGCATACGGAATTGTACCCTGGCACATCCTGCTTTTAAAAAAATTACTCACCGATGCTTTTATGGATGGTGATTTTGATGCTGCCTTACGTATTTCCACTGACATTGGACATTACATTGCCGACTCCAATGTTCCTTTGCACACTACTGAAAATTACAATGGCCAATTAACAGGCCAGCACGGTATTCATGGTTTGTGGGAATCAAGATTGCCTGAATTGTATTTTGATGAGTATAATTTGTTTGTAGGTAAAGCCAGCTATTTAAAACATGGTGCTGCCTCAATTTGGACTTCAATTACAAATGCACATTTGGCGCTCGATTCTGTTTTAAAATTTGAAAAAGCCATTTCTGAAAATATCGGAGAGGAAAGCAAATACAGTTTTGAAAACAAGGGTAAATCTTATGTAAAGGTTTATTCTAAAAAATTCTGTCATGAATATCATGCTGCCCTTAATAACATGGTGGAAAGACAGATGAGACGTGCTATACGCCTCATTGGTAATATTTGGTACAGCTGTTGGATTGACGCAGGTCAGCCGGATTTACCTTATTATTCAAGCACCGGAATTTCGGATGATTCTATAGGTACGGTATTGATTATACCAAATCGCATTCACGAATAAGAAGAATAAACTAAATCCATTAATTTGGCAGCATAATTAGGCTATGTGCGGAATTACAGGTATTTATTCTTTCAATGAAATCGGGAGAGTTTTTTCAATAAACCTTCAAAAATCCATGAATACGCTTAAGAAGCGTGGCCCTGATCAAAGGGGTACCCTGGTTCGTGAAAGACTGTGCATGGGTCATACCAGGTTATCAATCATCGATACTTCAATTAAAGGAAAACAACCTTTTTCTGATAAGAAAGGCATACATCACTTAATTTTTAATGGTGAAATTTATAATTACCGTGAACTTCGAAAAGAGCTTCGCAATAAAGGTTACGTTTTTGAAAGTGAAACCGATACCGAGGTACTTCTTTATCATATCATAGAAAATGGAATTGATGGAATAAATGATCTCAATGGATTTTTTGCTTTTGCCCTATTCAATGAATCCAGCAATGAATTATTACTCGCCAGAGATCGCTATGGAATTAAGCCATTGTACTATACTATCGATGAGGATAAATTCATATTTGGATCCGAACTCTCAACGGTTTTGTCCTACCAGCCCGACAGAAACGCAATAAATCCTATGGCCCTCCAGGCTTATTTGCAGTACAATTATATACCTGCTCCTTTGAGCATTTATAAACACATTCAAAAAGTATTGCCGGGGAAATGGATAAAAATTAAAAAGGGTGAAAAATTGCAATCTGCATCCTATTATAAGCTGCCGGTAAGTGAAAGCGAAGAAAATTTTGAAGGGTCTTATGAGGATGCAAAAAGGATCATAAGAAGCACACTTGAAAAAAGTGTGAATCGTCGGTTGGTGGCAGATGTTCCTTTGGGTTCATTTCTCAGCGGTGGGATAGATTCAAGCATAATTACGGGCCTTGCATCCGAAACAAAAAAAGACTTGAATACCTATTCAGTCGGTTTTTCTGATGATAAATATTTTGATGAAAGCAAATACGCAGAGCTCGTTGCAAAACATTATAAAACCAATCATCATCTGATTTCGATTTCAGAAAAAGATTTGGTCGACACTTTGTATTCCACGGTCGAATACATGAGTGAGCCATTTGCCGATTCATCCATTATAGCCTATAACACCTTGTGCAAAAAAGCCGGTACTGACTTGAAAGTAGCGCTATCCGGTGATGGCGCCGACGAATTGTTTGGAGGCTATATGAAACACCAGGCCTGGCAAATGATTGAAAAGGGTCATTGGAAGGTTGGTTTATCCCGATGGCTTAAACCACTGCTGTCCTCTTTGCCGCAATCCAGAAAAAACAGTTTTGGAAATAGTATTCGAAGAATTATTAAACTCGGTGAAAATGCCGGTTTAAATTCAAAAGACCTGTATTTTAATCTGTGTAAAATCTCAAGTGAGCAAAAAGCGCTTGAGTTTATTCACGCTGATTTAAATTCGGAAGTTCATATTTCTGCAGATGATTTTATTTCATCGGAAACAGGATTAATTAAATCTCCAAAAAATCTTAATGAAACACTCAGCAATGATTTAAAACTAGTCTTAAATAATGATATGCTAATGAAGGTTGATCAGGCTTCCATGGCCAATAGTTTGGAGGTCCGGGTTCCGTTTTTAGATCATGAGCTGGTAAACTTTGTGATTGGATTACCTTCAGATTGGAAAGCGAATTCAATAAATAGAAAGCAAATACTCGTTGATAGTTTTAAAGATATGCTTCCGAAAGAAATATTGGAACGCAAAAAGCATGGATTTGAGGTACCTTTGCAGAAATGGTTATGCAATGAATTACAAAGTGAATTGAAAAATACAATATTCAATCGCGAGCGAATCGAAGAAGGCAGATTGCTAAATTGGTCGGCTGTTTCACAATTGGAAAAGAACCTGTATTCAAGCAATCCGGGAGACAGCCCTGCCCGGGCATGGGCCATGTATTTATTAGTAAAAAAAATTAATTGAATTGAAGCTAGTAATTGATGCGGAAAAGAAAGGTCTTAGCCTTGATTTAAAAGAACTATTTCATTATAAAGATTTATTCTTGATCCTAGCATACAGGGATTTAAGAGTGCGATATGCACAGACTTATTTGGGATTGATTTGGGCCTTTCTGCAGCCGGCAACTACTCTATTGATTTTTACAATTGTCTTTGGGCGTGCCGTTAAAGTAGACACCGGAGATATTCCCTATCCCGTTTTTGCCATTTGTGGAATGGCTTCATGGGCTTATTTTTCATTCGTATTAAATCAAGCAGGCAATTCGATTATTACCAACCAGGAAATGATTAAGAAAATTTACTTCCCAAGATTGGTGATTCCATTGAGTAAAGCGCTGGTAGGATTTGTCGATTTTGCCATTGCATTGCTTTTCCTTGTGGCTCTTTTCTTTATCTATCAGATATTACCTTCAGGCCCCTTATATTTTTTACCGCTCTTTGTGCTTATTACTATAATATCGGCTCTGGCCGTGGGAATTTGGTTAAGTGCCTTAACGATCAGGTACAGAGATTTTCAACATGTGGTTCCTTTTTTAGTACAATTTGGACTCTATGCTACTCCGGTTGGATACCCTTCAGAACTTATTATTGATAACCTACCAAAATGGGGCACATTTATATTCTTTTTAAACCCGATGGCAGGGGCAGTTGAAGGTTTTCGGTGGGCGCTATTAGGCGGTGATCCCCCTTCTGATTTTATGTATTTATCATTTGCGGTAGTTATTGTAATGTTTATAAGCGGGCTCTACTATTTCAAATCAGTAGAAAAAGTAATGGCAGATATTGTTTGATATGGGAGAATTGGCAATTAAAGCACAAAATCTTGGAAAAGCTTATTCTATTGGAAGCAGTCGCAGCGGAGAACTGCGCCATAGTATCGGAAATAAACTGCGGTCTTTGATAAAACCGGATGCTTCCAGCAAAGAGGAATTCTGGGCCTTAAAAGAAATTTCATTTGATATAAAACAAGGTGAAGCTGTTGGCATTGTTGGAAGAAACGGAGCAGGAAAAAGTACCTTATTAAAATTACTCTCGCGGATTACTGATCCGAGCACGGGTCGTTTTGAAATTAATGGCAGAGTTTCTTCATTGCTCGAAGTGGGTACCGGATTTCACCCGGAACTAAGCGGTAGAGAAAATATTTTTCTCAACGGAACGATTTTGGGAATGACCAGGGCGGAAATTAAATCAAAATTTGATGAAATCATCGATTTCAGCGGGGTTGAAAAATTTATTGAAACACCGGTGAAACACTATAGCAGTGGAATGAAAGTGCGACTGGCTTTTTCTGTGGCCGCACACCTGGAACCGGAAATACTCATTGTCGATGAAGTTCTTGCAGTTGGTGATGCTGAATTTCAAAAGAAATGCCTTGGGAAAATGGATGAAGTCAGTAAAGAAGGCGGAAGAACCGTGTTTTTTGTAAGTCATAATCTGGCAGCCGTAAGCACACTTTGCAGTAGGGGTATGTTGCTTGAAAAAGGTAGGTTAATCGAAGATGCCGAGGTGAACGATGTTATTCGAACCTATGTTTCGCGCAATCGATCAAATACTGATAAGGACAAACTAATTAACCTGGATCATAGAAAGGGAGAAGGACATTTTATAGTTGAGCAAATTAAAATTCTGAATAAGGATAAGGAATACGCTCAGATTGTTAAAACGGGTGAAGAAGTGATATTTGAGGTGTTTTTAAATCGCAAACTCAATAAAAACGAAGGGGCATTTCGTATAGATTTTGCAATTGATACAGAACAGGATATGCGTATAGCCTGGTTTAGTTCTCAAGCTATCAATAATTCTATTAATTCCGAATTTGATAGAATTTATCTTAAAATACCAAAGTTCCAGTTTGGAAGAGGTACTTATTATTTAACTTTTTACGCTACATTGAATGGCGCACTCGCCGATTATATCCATCAGGGTTTTGCTTTTGAAGTAGAGGAAGGTGATTTTTTTGGTACCGGAAAAATCATTCCCAAAACTCAAACCTTTATATATACAGAACATCAAATTTCTTCCAATTGAGCAAATCGGGTATTAAATATCGAATTAAACAAAAATTAAAATATCACTTTTCATCCGATGAAATTGAAAAGCGAATCGCTGACATAAATCGATATGAAGAAATAATTTTATTAGACAAGGAAACATTCTCAATCAAAGGCGATTCAAATAAATTTGATATCAATAAGCATGCTTTCCTCCTTCAAAATATAAATATATTTCAAAAACTGTCAGAACAGGATAATATAAAAATCCTGGTGTCTGAAGGGCATATCTATTGCCTGATAGATGAACTCAAAATTGACGTTTACACGGCCGAAGAAATATTTATAATAAAGGAAATTTGGATAGACGGCACTTATAATCTCGATAGCCTCCAATTAAATGAATGTGTTGTAATGGATGTGGGAATGAACGTTGGAATGGCTTCACTCTTCTTTTCTACAAAAGAATTTGTCAGGAAAATATATGCCTACGAGCCGTTTAAGCCAACATTTGAAATTGCAAAATTGAATATTGGACTCAATAAAAATCTCCAAAACAAAATCGAATTTTATAACTATGGAATGTCTTCGAAAAACGAAGAAATAGAAGTTGAATATTCTTCTGATCATCGCGGAAGAACGGGAATCTGGGGAACGGATTTAGTTTTGGATCAAATTGAGTCTTCAAAGAAAGAAAAACTTGAGCTTCGGGATTTTAATACAGAACTTGAAAGAATTATTGAAGAAAACCCCGATTCTCCTTTAGTGTTGAAAATCGATTGTGAAGGTTCTGAATATGATATTTTTAGATCATTGAATGAAGCTCTTTTGAAACCGGTTAAGTGCATATTGATGGAATGGCATAAAAGAGGACCGGATGAGATTGTTAAAAAACTAAAATCCAATGGCTTTAGCTTACTGAGCTTTAATTCAAAAAGCAAAAAAGTCGGAATGATCTATGCCTTCAAATAAACCCGGTTTATCGGTCTTACTTTCTGCTTATAATTCTGAAAAATTCATACAGCAGGCAATCGAAAGTATTTTAAATCAAAGTTTTGAAGACTTTGAATTATTAATAGCAGACGATGGATCCTCAGATAATACAAAGTCTATTATTGACAGTTTTTCCGACCATCGGATCATTCGAAGTCATAATTCTTCTAACAAAGGAAAAATCAATACTTGTAATCGCCTTTTTACACTTGCCAAAGGAGACTTTGTAAGCATTCATGATGCTGATGACTATTCCCATAAGGATCGCTTTGCGAAACAGTTACAATTTATAAAAAGTAAGTCACTGGCTATGTGCGGTACCGATTTTGTAAATCTTACAGAAAGCGGGAAAATCCTTCAGACCATTAAAATGCCCAATGATATTGAAGTGATTAAACAAAATTTTTTAAAAGTCAGTCAGTTTCACGGCCCGACAATGATGATTCAAAAAGATGTCGTGGAACAAGTGGGAGGGCTTTATCGCTTTTTTAGAAACAAGGAAGATGTTGATCTGGCAGTGCGTATTACTGAACGCTTTCCTGTCGACAATTTGAACGAAGCCTTATATTATTACAGAAACCACCCAGCATCTCTTTCAAAACAAGGTTATGATTTTTTAAAATTTGAAGGAATGAAGGCCATTGAATTTCTTCACAATGAAAGAATGCATTCGGAGGATTATTCTGATTCTTTGATGAAGTCGGATAGAAGCGCTTTTGAACAGTTTTTAAAACAATTGGAAAAACCGTATCGCATCGATAAGGGATTAATCTATCGTAAATCTGCGGCGCATAATATGTATTTCAATTTTTTCCGGGCAGCCATTTCACAATCTTTCAAAGCCATTGCGATTGATCCTTTTCGCATTATTAATTACCGTACTTTTCTATATTGTGTCCGAAAATCGGTATTCAAAATTTAATTATGAGGTATATTTTTATTCTGGGTTGTCATAAATCCGGAACTTCATTATTGCGTAGTCTTTTTGATGGCCATCCTGATTTAAATGTGGTCCCAATTGAGTCCCATTTTATAGAACATTTAGGGATATCGGGAATATACCCATTGCGGAAAAATGACAATCATAATTTAAATTTTTACGATTCCCTTTTTAAGCTTCTTAAAGAATACAATGAATCCAAATCTACCTATTCAGATATTAATGTAGCTGGTAAAATCAATTTTGAGATTTTAGAAGCACATAAAAATAAACTGAATAACAAAGACATGCCAAAAGCTTTTGAATACATGTGTAAAAGCATTTTTGAAGCTCTGGAATTGAATTTTAAGGAAGGACATAGCATAGTTGAAAAATCTGTCGAAAATTTTCAATATGCCTCTTATCTCAAAATGCTTTACCCCAATAGCATATTTATTCATATTTTAAGAAACCCCTATGCCAATCTTGTCTCTTTGAGAAAATTCAAAACAAGAGCAAATTTTCCTTCTCTTCCGGAATTGGTGGAAAGTATAAATCTCTCATTTTCCTATGCTTTAAATAATGTAAACATCATTTCGGATTATTTTATTATAAAATATGAAGCCCTGATTTTAGAAGCTGAAAATACCATGCAGGAACTGATGCAAAAAATTAATATCCCTTTTGATCCAATACTTTTAAAACCGAGTTCTATGGGAGATGAATGGGCAGGTAACAGTATGTATTCCAATGAAATGAAGAATATTTCAAATCAAAATATGAACCGATGGAAAAAGGAAATATTTCCCATTGAAGCCGCACTTGTTAATTCTAAATTGTCGGAACATATAAAAAAATGGGATTATGAATCCTTTCAATTAAAGCAATCTGCTTACAATAAAGCAAAAGGAGAAACGATTAAGACTTATCTTCGCAACAGATTGTACTTATATTTATAATCCTATTGAAAGTCCTTCATATAACATGTTGGTATCCAATTAAAAAAAATACAACTCGGGCTGTATTTATAAAAAAACAAATTGAAGCATTAGGCTTATTTGCAGAAAATAAAATTCTTCATTTCGAAGTTGTTAAATCGTCTAAATTTAAAATAGAGCGATCCAGATCTGAAATTTTGGATCAAACAATTCTATATACACCCTTTTATTTTTGGTCAATTGTTGAATTGATCCATTTCATCTGGTTGTTCCGAAAACTTGTGATAAACAGGTATTCTGAAAAATTTGATGTCATCAATTTCCATATCGCCTATCCCATGTTGGTATATTGGAAATATTTAAAAAAGAAAGTTCAAAAACCGGTTTTAATCTCTGAACATTGGAGTGCTTACAAAAATAATTTTGGCATCAAGAAAGAATTGCCGCAGATAAAAAACATCTTTTGTCAGAATCTGCCATTGGCTGCGGTATCTGAAACACTAATTAAGGATATTCGCTCATTTTCAAACTGTCAATTCAAATCTTTTGTCATTCCGAATATTGTAGATTCAAAAGTGTTTTACCCCTCGAAATTGAATGAAAAAAGCAGCAACAATTTTCTGATGTGCAGTTTTTGGAAGTCTCCAAAAAGACCTTTTCTGGTTCTAAAAGCATTCAAAAAACATCTAGAATCAAATCGGGATATTCAATTGTCAATAATTGGATCCGGGCCATTGATAAAAAGTATTGAGAAATGGATCATTGAAAATCAAGTTCAAAATAATATTACCCTTTTGGGAGCAAAAAATAGTGAGGAGATTGGCGAGATTATGCGATCTAGTGAGGCATTCCTTCACCCCAGTGCCTATGAAACCTTTTCAGTCGTTTGTGCTGAAGCTTTGGCCTGCGGTCTACCCGTTATTGCATCAAATGTCGGTGCATTGCCCGAAGTAGTTTCAGATAAGGGTTTACTTGTAGAAAATAATGAAGAAAGCTGGTACAATGCGATAAAAACCTTTTTAGAAGGCAAATTCAAGGATTCTGCTACAAGGTCAAATCCTTATGATAAAAAGACCATAGGTAAAAAATATTTTGACACGCTTAAATCAGTCATCAATGAATCTGACTGATAGAAACATATTAATTATTTCCCCTGAGGCATGGGAGCATATTCAAATTTCAAAACATCATTATGCCATCGAATTGGCAAAAAGGAACAATCGGGTTTACTTTCTCGGTCCACCCGAAAATGAATACGCGATAAACACAACATCAATAAATAATTTGTTTAAAGTCACATACAAGGGATTTCCAAAAGGGTTTAGATTTTATCCTAAAGCCATTAGAAAAAAAATTCAACGATCATTGTTAGAAAAAATTGAAAAAATAACAGGATGCACATTGGATATTTTATGGTCCTTTGACAATTCCGTTTTTGCCGATTTTGATAATGAAAGAATGAGATTAAATATTTCACACATCGTAGATAAAAGTCAGGATTTCTTGTTTGCAAGGGCCGCAAGTACAGCAGACATTAATTTTGCGGTCAGTGAAAATATTTTCAATAGACAAAAAAAATACAATCAACAATCATACCTGATTCCACATGCAATTGACGAATTATTTCTGAAAGAAATTATTAAGGATTCCAATTCAGATTTGCCGGGAAAAAATAAAATCAAGGCCCTGACATTTGGGAACATGAACAGTCCCTATATCAATTGGAAACTGGCTGAAAAAATTTATAATCACTTTGATTGCATAGATTTTATTCATTTTGGCCCCAAGCCGGATAAAGCCCCCATTGCTGAAAATATCTATTTTGCGGGATTTAAAGATAAAAAAGACTTGGCCGTTCTTATGAGTTCGGCTGATTTTTTATTCATATTTTACGATGATGAAAAGTATCCGGAGCAATTGACCAATTCGCATAAAATTCTCGAGTTTTTATCTTCGGGGAAGCCGGTGATTTGCAATCCATTTTCAGATTATAAAAAATCTGAATTGCTAATTCAATGTCACAATTTAGAAGACTATAAAAATGCTATTCAGAATACAATCACTAAGTCGGAAGACGTCGCATTGAAGCAAAGGCGCATTGAATACGCTTCAAAAAACACTTACAATAAAAGAATAGAAGAGATAGAGCAAATTTTGGAGAACATTAATGTCTGAATTTCAAAAAATGGATTTATCCATAGTCATCATCAATTACAATACAATGGCTTTGACAATAAATTGTATTGAATCCATTTATAAGGAAACCAATACCCATCAATTTGAAATAATAGTAATCGATAATGCAAGCAAAGAAAATCCACAGCAGATTTCTAAGCGATTTCCTGAAGTTAAACTCATTAATAATAAAGAGAACATCGGATTTGGAGCGGCAAATAATCTTGGAATAGAAAAGGCCAGCGGCAAATACATATTGTTATTAAACTCAGATACCATTATTAAAGATCAGGCTCTTGATAAATGTGTGGAATTTATGAATTCCGATTTTGCGCAAAGCCATAACATCGGGCTGATGGGCTGTAAATTGATTTATGAAAATGGAGATCATCAAAATTCGGTTTTTTACAAAAATTCAAAACTCCAGCTTCTGATTAGAAGTAATCCATTTTTGAATGCCCTGTCCGGAAAGAAAACTCAATTAATTAAAACAGATCATTTTGTAAGTGGCGTCAGCGGGGCATTTATGTTTTTTCGAGCGGGTGTATTTGATAAGGTAAAACCTTTTGATCCCGATATTTTTATGTACTCCGAAGAAACTGAACTATGCCGGAATCGCGTAGGCAAGCATTTTAATATTTATTACTGGACCGGTGCCTGTGTCATTCACTTCATGGGGAAAAGCAGTAATCCTGAAAAAGCCTATCAGCAAAACTTTCTGTCTTTTGCATTTTCATTATACAAAACGAGCATCGCTTCTTACCTGGTCTTTATCTTAGCTTTATTCATCAATATTCTAAGCTCTCCACTTTTATATCCTTATTTCATGCTTCGCAAAAATAAATACGAGTTGATGAGGATTAAGGGTAATTTTGTGCTACTGGACTATTTCTTTGTCAAAATTCCGGCAATGAACCGTAAATGGGGTTCAAACAAAAAACAATTGAGAATCAAGTATTTTAGACAAAAATGAAGACATCCACACCATTCTGTATTGCAGGAATGCACCGATCGGGAACTTCGCTGATTGCAGGCTGGATGCACAGTTCCGGGATTTTCTTTGGCCATTCGCTTCTCAAAGCGGCGAGTTCTAATCCCAAAGGGCATTTTGAAGATGAGGAGTTTTTGGAATTTCATTCAAAAGTTCTTGAAAGGGAGGGTTTTCATCGTTCAGGGCTTACCATCGATCGAAACAATTTCGAATTTAAGGACAAAGAAATTGAAATTGCCAAGGCAATTATTCAAGACAGGATGAACATGGAACTTTGGTCATGGAAAGAACCACGAACCAGTTTATTTCTTGACACATATAAACAACTCATTCCTAATTTAAAGATCATTGGAATTTACAGAAAACCAGAATTGGTTATAGATTCCTTGTATAAAAGGTTGAAAAAAAATAAATGGTATTACACCAGAAACCCCATAAAAAAATTGGAATGGTATCTGGATATAGACCTGAACAAATCAAAATGGGTTAAGATATTTTCCAAAACCTACGCCCTGTACAATGAAAAACTTCTGAATATTAAGAATGTTACGCCCGATGAGGTTCTGTTATTTGATATTGACGTATTAATTTCTAATCCTGAAATTTTTGAAAAGAAGGTGAATGAATTGCTCGGTATGGATTTAAAATTAATCCCTTTCGAAGATTTCTACGAAGAAAAATATATCAGTAAAAAGAGTGAAGGTTTTAATTTCACCCCCGATGAAAATTCACAATTAATCTATACAGAACTACAAAAATTATCCGATTAGATAGTATGAATTCGAAAGGGAAAATATCTGTCATAATGCCGGTTTTTAATGCTGAACAATTTGTTGGGGAGAGCATAAAATCTGTTCTTAATCAGAGTTGGCAGGATTGGGAATTGATCATCATCAACGACGGAAGCAATGATCAAAGTCAAAGTATCATCGACAGTTTTACAGATGAACGTATCAAAAGGGTAAATCAAATTAATGAAGGCGTATCTTCTGCCAGAAATAAAGGCGTGAAGCTATCCGAAGGAAACTATATCTGTTTCTTGGATGCCGATGATGTATTTACCATAGACAGTTTAGAATCCAGAATAGAAATTTTTAAAAGGTCTGAAGAAATTATGTTTGTAGACGGTTCGGTTGAAGTTTATGACAGTCAATTAAATAATTTGCAAAAATCCTGGAAACCCTCATTTCGCGGGGAGCCTTTTAATGATCTTGTTAATTTAAACGGAAAAACATTTTTCGGGCCCACCTGGATGATTCGCAAATCAGGTATTAAGGGAATTCAACTAAATGAATCGATGTCGCATGCTGAAGATTTGCTGTATTATATTGAGGCAGCCAGAAATGGTGGCAAATACGATTATACAGAAGAGGTAATATTAAAATACAGAAGTGGCAATGAATCTGCAATGAAAAATCTCAAAGGACTTGAAAAAGGCTATGAGATCTTAATATCGGAATTGTCCCGAATGGAAGAAATATCTGCTTCTCAACTCATAACTATTAAGAAAAAAATAAAATACATGATGGTAAAGGCTTATTTGAGGGATTTTGACATTTTTTCGGCAATTTCAGTTTATCTAAATAAATGAAAATTGCATACCTGTCATATTGGGGTATAGAAGATGGACTGACCAAAGCAAGTGTTTTTCCAAATATTGAAATATTAGCTTCATTCCATGAAGTATCCGAAATATTCTTATTTACCATTGAGCGATCAGAATTTGAAATAGAACAATTTAAGAATCAGAAAATTATACATGTTCCACTTGTTTCAACATTCAGAAAAATAAGATTTCTGAACAAGCTATCAGACTTTTTAAAATTCCCTCTGCTGATAAATAGACGAATTCAAGACAATGGGATTGATGTATTAATTTGTCGTGGTGCTCCTGCAGGTGCATTGGCACTTAGTATAAGCAAAAATAGCAATGTGCCATTTATTGTAGAATCCTTTGAACCACATGCAGAATACATGCTGGAATCAAAAGTTTGGTCAAAATATTCGCTGAGTTATATTCTGGAAAAAAGATGGGAACAGAGAATAAAAAATCAGGCATTGGCCCTATTGCCGGTATCCATCAATTATCAAAAAAAGTTAATCGAAGAGGGCATTAAAAGGGATGTTTATCTGGCGCCCTGTGCGGTCGACCATTCTGAATTTGAATTTAATTCTGAAATGAGAGATAAAACCAGATTAAATCTAAAGATTGACAAAGATAAAAAGGTTGGTATCTACGTGGGTAAATTTGGCGATATCTATTTAAAAGAAGAATTTTTTGAGCTCATAAAAGAATTAAAAAATCATCTGAAAGATCAATTCTATTTTATCATCTTATCGCCCATGGATAAAAGTGAAATAATGGATTTGTTGAAAAGGCACAAAATTAACTTTCAAAATATTGCCATTTTAAAAGTAGATCACCATGAGGTCCCGAATTATCTATCTGCCGCAGATTACGGCCTTGTGACGGTGAGACCAAGTCCCCATAGGAAGTATTGTTCACCGATAAAAACCGGTGAATACTGGGCGAATGGATTGCCTGTTTTAATCACGGAAGACATCGGTGACGATTCAAGAATAATTACAGAAAAAAATGTAGGCTCTATTATTGATCTGAATGATTTAAAGCATTCGGTGGAAAAATTTATGGGAATTTTTAACAGTAAAAATAGATACAAATGGGCTGAGCAGATAATGCCTTTGGCAAAAACCTTTCGAGGATTTGATTTCACAATAAAGGCCTATCAAAATATAATACAGAAAATTGAAAAAGATTAGTGTCTTATGTCCATATCCAATAGGTCTTGCCCCTTCGCAAAGATTTAGAATTGAGGCTTTTGTACTAAATTCCAATCAAGAGGATGTTGAATTTTCGATCAAGCCTTTTTTATCAGAAAGTGCCTATCAAAGATTATATCTTCCCGGATATACCATTAGCAAGTTCTTTTATGTACTTATGGGCTTTGTAAAAAGATTCGGAGATTTGATTGAATGCCTTTCATCAGATTTCATTCTGATTCACAGGGAAGCCAGCCCTTTGGGCCCGCCTGTATTTGAATGGGTTCTTGCCAAAGTATTGAGAAAGAAAATCATTTTTGATTTTGATGATGCCATTTGGTTAAAAAATACTTCTGATCAAAACAAAATTTCAGCGGGCTTAAAATGGAGTCAAAAATTTATTTCAATCTGCAAATGGTCATATAAAATTGCTGCTGGAAATGCCTATCTGGCTCAAAAAGCCAGAGAATTTAATAATCATGTGATTTTATTGCCTACGGTTGTAAACACAGATAAATCATATATCCCTCAAAAGCAAAGTTCAAATCAAATAACAATTGGCTGGACGGGTTCTCATTCCACTTCATCCTATGTGAATCCAATTTTACCGGTTCTTACAAAGCTGCATGATAACTCTCCCTTTCGTTTTTTATTTATTTCAAATCAGCCACCTGAATTTTCACTTCCTTTTATGGAATACAGAAAATGGAATAAAGAAAATGAAATCCGTGACCTGAATGAAATTGACATAGGTATCATGCCATTGCCGGTCAATGAATGGACAAAAGGCAAATGTGGTTTTAAACTCATACAATATCAGGCGCTTGAAATTCCGGCAGTTTCGACAAATCTCGCACCTAATGACAAAATTGTTATTCAAAATTCTTCTGGATTTTTATGTAATGGTGATGAAGAGTGGCTTCAAGCTCTTGAAAAACTTCTCAACAACAAAGACTTAAGAGACAAGTTCGGAAAATCAGGAAGAAAACAGATAATAAAAAATTATTCCATCGGAGCTTATTCAGACACCTTTTTTAAGCTCTTTTCCTAATTCTTTGATAATCCGCATATATAAAAAGCAAAGCAAGGAGGTAAAATGGCATCAGGGGTATTTTATACCTTGAAAGCGTGCCAAAATTATAACTGGCAATACCAACACCAATGGCCAGCACAATACTAAAAGTCAGGCAAAATATAATTTCGGGATTGGACAGGATTGATCCAATAAAATTTCTAAGCTTTGTTTTAAACAATATAAAAAGGGTAAAAACCAGAAAGAAAAAACTTTCCAATGCAGACAACACCATGATAACATTATTTATCTCCCATGGCCAGGGCCGAAATAACGTCACAACAATGGCACTCGGCATTAGGCTTACAAAATTTCCGATAGACCCGTCCTGGGCTCCTAAAAAATACGCCGACCCGGAACCAGCACCCCAACCGGCATAAATATCCATGGCTGTTATTTTAGCTGTATTTGAAATATTGCTAAGGGCGTATCTTTCATTCTCACTTGTGATCTGGCTAATAATTGTGAATCCCGCTAAACCTGCAATTGCAACAAATAAGGGCGCCATAATTGCTTTTATGGCCAGCGATTTAATATGTGAAAGATTTACAATAAACACCCAAATCAAAAGTGCCGGTAAGAGCGAAATCAGAATGTAAATTTTTATGATGTATAGAAAATACGAACTCACAATAATCAAAATTATGTTTGACACTATCTTATTTCGTCTGATGATTCCAAAATAGAAGCCATAAATGATAAAGCAAGCCGCTGCAAATGAGATGGTATCTTTAAAAAGGCCTGAGCCCCATACCCCAACGGAAGGGATAAAAAAGCAAATAATAAATATTTCAAGATCCAGATTGGGTTTAATATGCTTGAATACCCGGTAGATGGACATGGATGCAAGAAATGATAATAGGGCGAAGAAAATACTTATTCCTAAATAACTGTGGCCACAAAAGAATCCAAAAAAAGCTGAAATCCTGGCAACCATCATACTGGACTCATCTTTGAACCACCACATTTGGACGATATAATCGCTCAATTCGGGATAGAAGACTCCGTGATTAAAGAGCATTTTAATGCCTGAAATTGGATGATCCAGCGTAGCCAGCCAAATTTGTTTGCTGTGATGAAAGAAATTAAAAGTGTCGCCTCCCTTGTAATAGTACTCATACAGCAGTCCGATAAAAAGGGTGGAAAAGATTTTAAAAAACAAGGCCAATTTCCATCGCTTGCCGGTATTTCCCGATTTTAACTGCCAAATATGAAAAATGGCAAATACAATCAATACCATGATTGGGAAAATGAGTAGGTCTTTAAAACCCATAAATTATTATTAAATGATTAGAAAGGCCACCAACCGTCTTCGTAGGCATCCTTCTTTTTAAGATATGCCACAGCATCCTTGTGCAGTTTATCTTTTTTCTCAGTGAGTTGCAATAATTTCCTATATAAAGTAATCGCCTTTTCGGTATCATTCTGTTTATCCGCAATCTCGGCCAAATTTGAAAAGCTATAAAGGTAATAACCTGCATCTTCATCATTGGCTTTTTCTGAGAAATCTATGCATTGTTCAAAATAAGCCTTAGCCTTTTCCAAATTATTGTCTCTTTTATAGTAAATAAATCCAAGAAAAAAGCTGGCATATCTGCCACTAACGGCTTCGTATCCGGGCATTTTGTTATTTAACTTTTCCAGAATCTCAATGGATTCTTCCTTAGCCTTTGACAAATTGCTTTGCGTAAAACACAATCGGGCATAATAACGGTGGAAATAGGCATTATCCGGGAAGGTTTCATGCAAATACTTTCCAAGTTCTATGGCTTTTTCATCTTCATCTTCATAATAATACATCCGCATTAGCCAGTACTGCCCTTCTGTTCTAGTATAAAATGAAGTATGGGCATTATCTTCCAATTGCTTCATTCCCAATTGCTTATCGCCTTTCGGGAAAAACAATAATATGGGTCTGAGAAATTTGTAGTTTTCTTTTACCCATTCAGCATAATAGTTGTACAGACCTTCACCAAATAAAAATTCAGGACTCCAGTCGGTGTATTCCCTGCTTTCCTCGAGATAATTAAGTGCTTTTTTACTTGATAAGGAAGCTTTTCTCCATGCAGCTCTTTCAGAATGCAATCTTGCTACGAAAGCATGACTACCCGCGAGAAAAAAAGCTTTTTCAGCATATGCAGCTCTTTTCCCACCCATTTGCTCGGCTTTTGCGATAGCCGTATCCATATAAGTAAGGAAAATTTCATCGTATTCTGTGTTGTCTACATTTGGCATAATTTTCCACCAATACAAAAGTCCCATGAGAAAATAGGATAGTGGATGCTCCGGATAATCCTGTTTGAGCCATTTGAAACGTTTTCTTGCTTCTTCAAACTTAAAATCGTACATCAGGTTAACAGCTTCTGTTGCCCTTATTCTAACGGCAGGGTTGTTTAATAGAATTTCCTGATCCGGATTCTGAGAATTCGTCTCTAATACTGTTAATAGCGTGATTAATGTAAAAAATAGTATCCTGATTTTCATTGTTATTGCTTAAACGCAGAACATTCAAAATTGATTAAAAATTATCCCGCAAAAATGTAATGATTTTTTGGCTTGATAATTAATAAAGCAATTAATATTCCATTCTTAATAAAAATTTTACTTTTGCGCTCTATTTAAAATCGATCCTAATAGTTTATAAAGACTTATCTATGGAAAACCTAGTTTACGTTATACCGGCATTCGGTGTTTTAGCCTTGTTATTTGTATTGTGGAAATCTTCCTGGGTTTCAAAACAGGAAGTTGGAACTGAGAAGATGAGCAAAATTGCTGATCATATTTCTGTTGGAGCAATGGCATTCCTTAAAGCGGAATATAGGGTTCTGGCAATATTTGTTGTCGCAGTCGCTGTTCTTCTTGCCTTTAAAGGAGCAAATGAAGCCAATTCAAGTGCTTTAGTGTCTCTATCATTTATTGTTGGCGCAATCTGTTCTGCCTTAGCAGGTTTTATGGGAATGCGTGTGGCTACTAAAGCCAATGTCAGAACAACTAATGCTGCAAGAACTTCTTTGGGTAAAGCTCTGGAAGTTGCATTTGGTGGAGGATCAGTGATGGGTATGGGTGTTGTAGGCCTTGGTGTCTTAGGCCTTAGTGTCCTTTTCATTGTTTATTCAAATATATTCGGACTTGGCGATAAAGATAGTGTTTCCACAGTGCTTAATGTACTAGCTGGATTCTCACTTGGAGCTTCCTCTATTGCACTTTTTGCTAGAGTTGGGGGAGGTATTTATACGAAGGCGGCCGACGTTGGTGCTGACCTAGTAGGAAAAGTTGAAGCGGGAATTCCGGAAGATCACCCTTTAAATCCGGCTACAATTGCCGATAATGTTGGAGACAATGTTGGTGATGTTGCAGGAATGGGAGCCGACCTTTTTGAATCCTATGTCGGTTCAATCATCGGTACAATGGTTCTTGGTGCTGCTTTTGTCACAGTAACTGATTTCCCATTGGATGGGCTTGGTGCGGTCGTTTTACCACTTGCTCTTGCAGCTGTAGGAATATTAATGTCAATTCTGGGAACATTCTTTGTTAAGGTTAAAGAAGGTGGAAGTCCTCACGCGGCTTTGAATACAGGAGAGTTTGGTTCTGCCATTGTTATGGTGATTGCCTCTTATTTCATAATACACCATTTCCTTCCGGCTTCATGGACTTTAGGAGAAACAGAATATACAGCGAATGGTGTTTTCTTCGCTACACTTGCAGGCTTGATTGCCGGATTAGGTATCGGTAAAATCACAGAATTTTATACCGGAACAGGAACAAAACCTGTCACCTCAATTGTAAGACAATCGGTTACGGGATCTGCCACAAATATTATTGCTGGACTTGGAGTTGGTATGATGAGTACTGCCATCCCAGTAATGCTCATCGCAGCTGCAATTTTGATTTCCTACACATTTGCTGGACTTTATGGTATTGCTATTGCCGCAGTAGGAATGCTTGCCAATACCGGAATTCAATTGGCTGTCGATGCATACGGACCAATTTCTGATAATGCAGGGGGAATCGCTGAAATGGCTGAGCTTCCAAAAGAAGTTAGAGAAAGAACAGACAATCTTGATGCTGTTGGAAATACTACAGCTGCAATCGGTAAAGGATTCGCGATTGGATCTGCTGCATTAACTGCTTTGGCATTATTTGCAGCATTTATGCAACAAGCTAATCTAAGCATTATTAACATAGCCGAACCAAAAGTAATGGCTGGTCTGCTTATTGGTGCCATGCTTCCGTTTGTCTTTTCAGCACTAAGTATGAATGCCGTAGGAAGAGCAGCGATGTCAATGATCGAAGAAGTAAGACGACAATTCAAAGAAATCCCGGCTTTAGGCGCTGCGCTAGATGTGATGAAAAGAAATGAGGGTAAAGATCAGGCTGACTGGTCGCAGGCAGATAAAGATACTTTTGAAGCAGCTGATGGAGTGGCAGAATACGATAAATGTGTTGAAATTTCGACAAAAGCTTCGATAAAGGAAATGGTATTCCCTGGTCTTCTGGCCATTGTGGTACCAGTTTTTGTTGGTTTTGTTCCCGGTGGTGGTCCTCAAATGCTTGGCGGATTATTAGCAGGTGTGACCTCCGCAGGTGTATTAATGGCAATTTTCCAATCAAACGCAGGCGGCGCATGGGACAATGCAAAGAAAATGATCGAAGGTGGCGTTGAAATCAATGGAACAAAATATGGAAAGGGTTCTGACCCTCATAAAGCAGCTGTTGTTGGAGATACCGTTGGAGATCCGTTTAAAGATACTTCAGGACCTTCCCTAAATATTCTTTTAAAATTGATGTCTGTTGTGGCTTTGGTAATTGCACCTTCTATTGCAATTCCACTTGTCGATTCAGCTGAAAGTCAATTGATCCCTGAGAACTCAATTGAAATGACAATTCAGGAAGAAGAGGTAAGCGCGGTTGAAGATAGCAAAGAAGAATTAACGATGATCGAAGAAAAAAGCATCGAAGCATCTACAGCTAAATCTCTTGTCGCAATCGAAAATTCGGATTTATAATCATTTTATATTTATAAAATTGTAAAATTGGCCTTTTTTAAAAAAGGCCTTTTTTTATGCCCGAAATTCACGGTAAAAAATTTGAATTGTATATTTCTGAAGAAGAAATCAAGGAAAGGCTTAAGAGCCTCTCAGAGCTGATTCAAAAGGATTATAGTAGTTCGACTCCTCTTTTCATTTCTATTCTAAACGGTGCCTTTATTTTTACCGCTGACCTTGTTCGCGAGATTCAGGCTGAGGTAGAATTAAGCTTTGTAAAAGTGAAAAGCTATCACGGAACTCAGTCGAGTGGAAATGCCAAAACAATGATCGGTTTGGGAATCGACATCAGGGATAAAGATGTTATTATAATTGATGACATTATCGATACCGGCCATACCTTTAATTACCTGATTGAGCTATTGAAAAAAAGTCAACCAAGATCAATAAAGACTTGCTGTCTCCTATTTAAAAAAGAATCCTTCACGGAAAACTTTCAAATTGACTATATAGGATTTGAAATTGACAATAGATTTGTGGTAGGATATGGACTTGATTACGATGAAATAGGCAGAAATTTAAAAGATATCTATGCGCTTGCCGAGTAATATGGATAAATCATATCTGCGAACTTTCATTATAGTACTTCTGGCAATTTGTACAGTTACTCTATTGGACTCCTGTAAAAGTTCCAAAAAAAGAAATTCAGTAAAAAGCAATTCAGCGATTAAATTATCTCGAAAAAAGAAAAAAAGGTTAAACCAATCCGTTATCCTGACTTCAAAAAAATTTATTGGCACACCTTATAAGTGGGGAGGTACCACCAGAGCCGGAATGGATTGTTCGGGCCTGTTGTATACTTCTTATCAATTGAACAATATATCCATTCCAAGAAGCTCTGCCGCACAGGCAAATTTTGGTAAAAAAGTAGGCATTCACAGTTTGAGAGAAGGCGATTGGGTATTTTTTGCAACGGGTAAAAAAAGACGCAAAATTACGCATGTAGGCTTGGTTACAGATATCAGAGGCCATGAAGATGTGAAGTTTATTCATGCCAGCACTTCATTGGGTGTCACAGAAAGTCAATTATTTTCTGATTATTGGCGTAAAAAATATATCAAAGCCATAAGGCCGTTTAGATAGTTGGACTATATTTGCACCACAATTTTGAATAACAATAAGTCTGGACTTTTAGGGCGGCACCCTACTAAGCTTCAGCGCCGTGCTTCGCCAAAGCGGCTTAGCGACGGCAAGAAATAGGGGGATTAGCCCTGAAGTAATTTGCTTCGCAAATAATTCAGGACTTCGCTCAGTTTTCATAGAATAAGTCTATGAAGAAAACATTTTTTGTTGAAGTTATTTGGGTTTACCCGACGTAGTTTCAGCGCCGTGCTTCGCCAAAGCGGCTTCGCGACGGCAAGAAGTAGGGGGATTAGCCCTGAAATAATTTGCTCCACAAATAATTCAGGACTCTGCTTCACAATTGCATTGAAAAAGTCAATGGGAAAAGAGATCAGCTTGCGAATTTAATTCTCGTACGCTGTACTCAACACTTAATATGGGGGATTAGCTCAGTTGGCTAGAGCGCTACGCTGGCAGCGTAGAGGTCGTGAGTTCGAATCTCACATTCTCCACTTAGTTCATTAACAATTTCGTTTGTTGAGAATCTAAATATCATTGCTTAAACTCACGAACTTGGTCATCCCTGCCTGCCGGTAGGCAGGGGTTCGAATCCGATATTCTCCACAATTTATTCATAAAGCTTCCATGAGAAGTTTACCCCGAATAAGTGATACGCATTTCGGGGAATCTGACATTTATCCAAATTTGAAACAAGCGGCACATTCCAATATTAGAATCCTCCACTAAAAGCAATAAACTCCTTGTAAAGGAAAAACTATAGCTTCCGAGGGCTTAATTAATTTAAATTAAACTTAGGTGAACTGGGCTGTTCAGCCTTTTGCAGGTTTTCTTGTACCGGAATCCTTAGAAGAAATCTGCTCACGAAACTCCCTGCCCATTTTTTTGGCCAGGTTTTCAAAGGCGGCGTAAAGCGATTTCAAAGATTCTTTTGATTTTGTTCTTATATGCATGTCAAAGGTATTTTCTTAAGCTATTCAGTAATTGTAACCGTATTTTCCTTCAGCTCGTAACTCAATCCCATCGATGAACAAACGATTTCCATTGAAGTTTGAATCTTGGCCTTTTTAAATACGCCTGAGAAGTTTTTGCCTTCAATGGGCACCTCTACGCTAATATCAACATTATAATATTGGCTCAAACTCTCAAACACATCGGACAATGATTCTTGCTCAAAATAAAATAAACCGTTTTTCCAGGCGGCAATCTTTTCTTTATTAAACGCAAAAGGATCAACTAAATTATTATTTACCAAGGAAGTAGCCATCCCCTCGCTGAGTAAAATTTCGTTCTGATCATTAGATTTAACCGAAACCCTGCCTTCAAAACAAAAGACTTTAAATTTTTCTTCGTCTTCTTCAATATTAAATTCAGTACCCAATACTTCAACACTTCCATTTCGGGTCATGACTTCAAAGGTATTTCCAGACTCAACATCAAAATAAGCATGGCCTTTTAAAAGTACATTTCTATCTAGATTCCAGAAATATTTATTGAATGAAACCTCGGAGTTCTGATCCAAAACTATTTCAGAACCATCCGGCAATTCTATTTCAATAATATCCGTTCCGGCAATATGGGTTTGTGTACCGGCGCTCTTTAATACAAAAAATGATATACCAAGAATGACAATAATTGAAGCTGCCCATTTTAATAAAGGCATTTTAATTACTACTGTTTTTGGTTTAAAATCTATTTCTGACCGCAGTCTTTCCCATGCCTGCTTTTTGGTCAAATTTTCTTCAACTTCAAAATGCGAGCTGCTTTCAAGTATTTTCTTATCTAAATCTTGCTTTTCCACTATTTAATCTTTCAATAGGATTACAATCTTTTCCTTTCTTACCCTACTATGGAACTACCCTAAAGTAAACTGTATCCGAATTTATTGCAGTAAATATGCCTAAACCATTTACAACACTCTGATTCAATTTATTGTAACTTCCCTGCACCGGGTTGTTGTACAAGTCGTAAAAATCCTTTGTAATATGATGTAATACAATTCGATGTCTGCCAAAGTAGCCAACAGATGGATAGGAAATTTCTATTTCCGAGCCACTGATTGGAAAACCAATTCGGTTTACATATGGGTTTGCAGGATCGGAATTAATTCTATCATCATTTATCTTCTGAGGGTTTCTACTTGCTGTATCAATTTCAATTAAATAATAATCGGGGTCATTTTCCGGGGTCCAGCTCATCGTGATTCTATTTGGAATTGCATCTACAATATAATTGATTTTCAAATCGGGATTGCTTAATTCTATTTCCTGAGTTCTATTGGGTACTGTGGTAATGGCATAAATCTGTTCTCCATTGTAATTGATCTTCAATTCAAGAATGTCTTCCTCACCAAGTTTTAGTGCTCTTGAATCCAGCTTAAAAACTCCGGTAGATTCAAATTCGGGAAATAAAACTACATTTTTACTGAGGTTTGATATTTGAGTGTTTTGGGGGGTTATTAAAGGCGAACTGTCACTTTTGCTTAATGGCGAAAAAAGTCGAATCTCGATGGTATTATTCTCCTGCCCGTGCATAATAAATGACTCGATAAGAATTTTATCATTTAGATCTGTGCGCAGTTCTTCTCTGCAGGAATTAAATCCAATTAAGACTAAAATCAATGCTATTATTAAATGGCCGCGCATTAAAATCTAATTTTCAAACTGATGTTAGGTGTAAAACCCAATAAAAATAAATCACTTTGTATATAATTGGTATTGCCAATGGTATTTTCAACTACCTGTATATCCTGATCAATTTGCCTGAATCTTCTGAATTTCACATTTTTTCTGTCGTAAAGATTAAATATGGAAAAGCCTATTTCACTGTCAAGTTTTCCAATCTTTTGTTTGTAATTAAGTGAAATATCGAGTCTGTGATAATCGGGCAGTCTGAATGAATTAATATCGCTCACATATAATACCTCAATATCGCCATCTGCCGGATTATTTATATTGAAATTTCCTAATGGAGCTGTGTAGGGTCGTCCTGATCCGTAAATCCAAACTGCTGAAACTTCAAATTTCCGATAGGTAAACATGTTTACAAATTTAATCTCATGTCGTTGATCCTGATTTGAGGGATACTTTTCGCTGTCGTTCAATTCTTCAAACTGATTTTCGCTAAAGCTGTAGGCGTAACTGATCCAACCATTAAAATATTTTCCTTTTCTCTGAAGTATGAATTCCACACCCTTCGACTCACTTGTACCACGGAAATACGGGGAATATTCAGGGGCATCATTAGCGAAAATACCTTCCGGAGGAATGTACTCAAGAACCCCTCTGTCCCATTTTTGATATATTTCCATATCAAAGGTCCAATGCATATTGAAATTGTAATTAAATCCTGCTATTAGATGATCCGAACTCAAAACCGGGATATTCTCTTCATCTGAAAGCACCCAAAAGTCAGGGTTACTTGCGAAAATATTTCGTCTTAAAACACGACTAACCACCTGATTATATCTTCCGTAAGCACCCTTTAATGTAAATCCATTGAAAAGCTTGTAATTGACATTCAACCTTGGTTCAAAGAATAAATGCCTTGTAATGTCATAATAATTTATGCGCAATCCGGGCACAATTTCGGTTCGGCTTCCCAATCTGAACCTGTTCTGAACATAAGCGGCAGTCTGATTTCCCCTTTCACTTAACTCTTCCGTAAAAATGCTATCGTTAAATACAGAATAGGAAATAGCATTGTTAGTGATCAGCATTCCAAACTCCAATTGATTATTACTCGAATAATTCCAACCATTGTCAATTTTTAATGATACATCATCGACATCATTCTTTTGTTCAAAAATTACAAGTTCATCAAGATTCTCATTTTGATCTGTAAATTCTTTAGTAGCTCCATATGTCACTCTGGAAAAATAATTGGAATAGCCAAGGCTAAAATCAGAATAGAAATTTTTCTCCCATTGTTTACTGTAAGTTAAGCCCGCTCCAATGTTTCCCCATCGGGTTCGGTTTTCAGTATTAAAGGTAAGGTTTGGAAAATCGGAGGTATTATCAATTTTTAAGATGTCCCTTCCGTGATAAAAACTAAAAGCTATTTTTTCATTCTCAGAAAAGCGATGCGTTAATTTTGTATTTAAATCGTAAAAATTAAAAATGGGATTGAGCTCATCATAACTTCGATAAATGTTGGTCGGCTCAGCATTCAAATCATTGTTTAATACGTTCTCGATTAATTCCTTGTAAGACCTCGTTGGAAAAAAATCGGTCATTGACCGCCGCGCCGCAAAGAAGAAATTGGTTTTTTTCCCAATTGGCACTTCTGCCAAAGCGTTAAAACCAATGAAATTCAATCCCAGTCCAAAAATAGGTTTTTCACTACTCCCCGACTTGCCAGTAATATCCAATACTCCTCCTACTCTACCCCCGTATTTGGCCTCAAAGCCTCCTTTAAAAACCTGTATGTTTTTAATGGAATTGTTATTGAATGCACTGAAGATGCCAAAAAAATGATCCAGGTGATATACGTTAAATCCATCAAAGAGAATCAAATTGTGATCGGGGGCGCTGCCTCTAATGTTAATACTTGAAGCCGTTTCAAATGTGCCATTAATACCTGGCAAGAGCTGAATGGATCTGAAAATATCTACTTCACCGAGATTTGGCAGATTTTCCATCTGTGCCGGATTGATACTAATTTTACTGACATCATCACCAAGACTTACTAATTGATTTGGATTTCCTTCTACCAGCACTTCATTTAACACAGCATTGTCGGATGAAAGAGAAACCCTGAGATTCCCAGTTTTTTCGAGCGATTCGATATTAATATTCTCCTTGCCGTATCCCAAATAGAAAATTTCTATTCTCCCTTTGGAAACCGGTATATCTTTTATTGAAAAGAATCCATTGACATTGCTGGTTGAAACCAGGTCACCGGGAGTGAATTTTATCAATGCATAGGGCAATCTTTCTCCCGTCAATGAATCAAATACGAATCCCGATAAATTATAGGTTTTATTGAGTACGGGAAGTTGGTCCTCCGGTATTTCCTCTTCAGGTTTTATTATAATGGTTTCATCCAGTATATAAAAAGAAAGGCCCACCGGCCTTAAATATTGAATCAAAAAATCTATGAGTTGTGTGTTATTGATCGCTTTGTTCACATTCACCTTTGAAAGCCTTCTCTCGTCAAAAGCAAATTGCAGATCATATTTGGATTGTATTTCTTTTAAAACGGCATTTAGATTTTTACCACTGAAATCGCCATTTATTTTTAATTCCAGATTTTGAGCATGAGAAATAAAGGGCTTAAATAAAGCCAGCAGTAGGATCAATAGAATTAATCTGAGTTGACACACGAATCAGATTATTGAATAATTATAGCAGTCTTTTTGTTTTGCTTATCCTGAAAACTATAGCTTAAGCCAAGGGCAGAGCATACTGTTTCCAATGAACTATCGATATTGCTGATAGGGAAATATCCAGTAAATAAATAATCCTTTTCAGCTTTTAATTCAATTTCTATATTGTATTGTCTCTCCAATTCTTCAATAACGCCGGCAAGACTTTCGGAATCAAAATTGAAGTAGCCTTTTTTCCAGGTCGCTACATAATTATTTTTATTGTTGATTTTGGCCAAATTATTATTTAGAACATTTAATTCTGCACTTTCATTTTTAACCAAAATAATTTTTTGATCATCCACTGCTACTTCCACTTTACCGGTTTTACAATCCACACGAAACTGATTAGCTCGGTCTTTCACATTAAAGGAAGTCCCTAAAACTCTAACTTTTCCCGATTTTGTAGAAACAATAAAATCACTGCCTTTTTCCACTTCAAAATATGCCTCACCTTCCAATGAAACACGTCTATCCCAATACCAGGAAACGGGATTATACTCAACTTTTGAGTCGGCATTTAATGTAATTTTAGAATGATCGGGTAATTCCACTGTCTTATATTGCGCCAACTGGGTTATAACTTCATTCGGAATAAACAATCTTACCGAAAAGTACAAGGCCACCAATAGCAACGAAATAGAAGCCGCAATAGCCATCGGATATTTTCTTATAAAGGGTAAAGAAACCACTCTGCCGCTTCCGGATTTTTTTGATTCATATTCAAGGATTTCAGCATCCGATTTGCTCAAAAAGAATTCAAGTTCATCAAATGAGGCCTCCTTAAAACATCTTCCTCTTAATCTTTTTGTGAATTGCTTTCCGGATTCAAGCTCCTCAAGCATTTTTTGAATGGTCTTATATGCTAAACTTTCCTTTGCCATATACTATACTTTAACCTGAAGTTTTGTATTTAGTTCCTTCAAGGCCTGACTCATGCGTTTTTCTATTGCTTTTACACTAAGACCCAAACGGTCCGCTATTTCATTGTAAGTAAGCTTATCAATTCGATTCATTAAGAATACAATTCTCTGTTTTTCAGGCAGTTCTGAAATTACCTCCTGAAGTTTGAGATCAAATTCCTTTTGAATGAGCAAATGCTCAGGCGATTCGAATTCGTGTCTTTCTATAAAAGCGTTTTTAAAGTTATAAACAATCTTCAAATGTTTTAAATAATTAAGAGAAAGATTATTCGCAATTGTAAAGCAGAGGTATTTGACTTTTTCAGGAATGATTTCAGACCTTCTTTCCCAAACTTTAATAAATACATCCTGGCATATGTCTTCAGCTAATTGTATATCACCGGTTTTATAATAGATGAAATTTCGTACGGATTCATAGTTTTCATTGAACAGATTCTCAAATTCTGTTTTATCAAAATTACTACCGCTTCTATTGTTATTGTCCAAGTTGATTTTAAAAGAAAATTATCATTTATTGTATGTAAAAATGGGCGTATTGAACAAGAGTATCATGAATAAATGTCATGAATAATTTTATTTTACTATTAAATCTTACATTAAACTTAATCTCAATAAAAGCGTCATAACATTTAAACATTATTTATTAGCCTCGCATGACTATATTTCCCTTTTCAATTACTATTTTTCTTACATATAGTGTCTTTTTACATTTAATAACCAAAAGCCGCTTTAAAACATGATTAGATTAACATGTTCAAGTGAGTTTATGAAATAATTCAATTATTGCCCAATGGCCAAGCTAAAAAATATAATTAAACAGCTTTCAGAACAAGACTATAAAACTATATACGACTCACTTATTGAAAGTAACGCAGAAAAGTCAGGTTATTTATTAAAATTTCTCAGGGAAAGTCAAAGTTCCGACGCCAAAATAATGGAGGAACTGGATGTCAATACCAATGCCTATTATACACTCAGGTCTAGGTTGAATCAAAAAATAGAAGAATATCTGCTCCAGCAGATGGAAAGCCCCAGAACGGATATTCTGAAAAAAGTAGCCAATATCAATGAAATCATTTTCACTAAGAAGAAAGCCATTTCAATTGCAACGCTTAAAAAACTAGAGAAGTCACTCCTGGATTATGATTTATCGAATGAACTCACAATTGTTTATAAGACCTTAAAAAAGCTTCATATTCATTCTGAAGAGCACTTTAATTACAAGCAGCTTTACAATAAGCACGTGGCCTATATGCTTGCCATGGATAAAGCTGAGGATTTGCTCACTGAATATTTTAAAAAATACGGTTCCTATTCTTTGTCGGGAGAAGAAAGTGAGAAAATGGAATTGTCATTGATGAAAAAAGAAATGGACAATGTGATGAATCTCTATGAGTCGCATAGGCTGTTCATATATCAAAGTTGCATGACTATTTTTCATCGATTGTTTGTAGAACCGGAATCATTTGAGACTGATGTTGATGAGGAACCGATTGAAGATATTATTGACAGGGTAGAAAAAATATTTGAATCTTATTATCTCGATTCAATTTACTATCACCTCAAAAAAGTATTTGAATTCCTCAAACTCGAATACTACAATCATTACAAAGTCTATCGCAAAGCGGAAAAATTCTTTGAAGACATCAATGATAATTGTCCTAATCTCATCAGCAATTATGGTTTGTATACCTACCCTGCTCAGTTTCTTTTGACTAAACTCGAAAGAAACTTAAGGATGGGTATTGAAAATGAGTTATACGAAGAGAATATTACGCTATTTGAAGATTTCGAATATGATAAAAACGATATATCTACACATGTAACTTACATCATATATAGAGCGCTTAGTTGCTATTATGTTCAGAAGTACGATGAAGCTGCGCAGTGGATAAACAATCTTTTAAATGAAGTATCGCTCAAGAAATATCCCCTGGCATTGCTTGAAGTAAAAATAATTTTAGCTCTTCAATATTGCCTGATGAATGATTATGACCTCTTTACTCAGCTTGTCAATAGCATACAAAGACAAATGAGGATTATAGGCAAAGATCAGTGTCATCACATCCTCATTTTTACAAAAATTTTTAAAACTTCAATCAACGATAATAAGAAGCAGAAACAGGCCAAGATTGCTTCGCTAATAAAAAAGATTGGTGCAGTTCAAGGACCGGCATTTTGCCCTTCAAGATTTATAAAGTTGGATGAAAATTTTATAGAAAGGTTATCTTAAATCAAATTTCCAATTTCTCAATATTTTCCTGCGTCAGAGGCTTGTTGATATATTTTTTGACGTAGGAATATTTTTTTGCTTTGCTCATATCCTGTGGATTAATTGAAGAGGTGAGCATTACAATTTTAATTTTACCCTTGGTTTCGTTGGATAGTTTTTCGAATTCGTCCAGAAATTGAAACCCATCCATCAAAGGCATATCAATATCCAAAAAAATGAGTTCAGGGAAAAAATCATTGACCGAATCCGACATTTTTTCAAGATTTTTTAAAAATTCAATGGCGCTTTTGGCTCCGGTATGCGTGTAGATGTTTTCACAAATATTTGCAGCTTCAATCATCTTTTGATTAATGAGATTATCAATTTCATTATCATCGATTAGCATTACCGCTTTTATTTTATTTTTAGCCATTGCTTTTTATTCTATAATCAGACTCCTAATTAAACAATAATTCCAATCTGTAAAACTTCAAATTTACACTAAATATTACAGGTCAAATTTAATTCCCTGTGCGAGAGGCAAATCAGCTCCATAATTTATTGTGTTGGTCTGCCTTCTCATATAAGCTTTCCAGGCATCAGAACCGGACTCTCTTCCCCCGCCGGTTTCTTTTTCGCCGCCAAAGGCGCCACCAATTTCCGCACCCGAAGTGCCAATGTTCACATTGGCAATGCCACAATCGGAGCCCATGTGAGATAAAAACAATTCTGCTTCTCTTAGATTTTGAGTCATAATTGCAGAGGATAATCCCTGTACAACACCGTTTTGAATGGATATGGCCTCATTAATTGTCTTGTAGGGAATAATATAAAGTATTGGTGCAAAAGTCTCATTTTGGACTATTTCCCATTCATTTTTGACAATGGCGATGGCGGGCCTTACGTAACAACCCGAATCATAGCCTTCGCCCGAAAGTACTTCTCCTTCTACAAGAAATTCTCCTCCCTGTTTACGTATTTCATCCAATGCATTCTGATATATTTTAACCGCATCTTGATCAATCAAAGGCCCTACATGATTATTTTCATCCAAAGGCGAACCTATTTTTAACTGAGCATAGGCATTTTTGAGTTTCGCGCTTATTTCTTCAAGAATGGTTTCATGAACGATCAAACGTCTAGTGCTGGTGCATCTTTGACCACAAGTCCCCACGGCTCCAAATACTGCTCCGACTATGGTCATTTTCAAATCAGCATCCGGACTTACAATAATTGCATTGTTACCACCGAGTTCGAGCAATGACCTTCCGAGTCTTTCCGCAACTGCTTTCCCTACGATTTTACCCATTCTTATGCTTCCGGTTGCGGAAACCAAAGGCATTCGTTTATCGGAGGTCATAAACTCACCTACGGTATAATCTCCTATCAAAATGTTCGAAAGCCCTTCAGGAAGATCGTTGCTTTTAAATACTTCAGAAACAATATTCTGACAGGCAATGGCGCATAATGGAACCTTTTCTGAAGGTTTCCAGATGCAAACATCCCCGCATACCCATGCCAGCATGGAGTTCCAGGCCCATACAGCTACCGGAAAATTAAATGCAGAAATTATCCCCACAACTCCTAAAGGATGGTATTGCTCATACATTCTATGAGCAGAGCGTTCGGAATGCATGGTTAATCCGTAAAGTTGTCTTGAAAGCCCTACCGCAAAATCGCAGATATCAATCATTTCCTGAACTTCACCATAACCTTCCTGGAGTGACTTTCCCATTTCATAAGAAACGAGTTTTCCCAAAGGCTCCTTGTTTTTTCTTAATGCCTCTCCAATTTGTCGTACAATTTCGCCTCTTTTTGGAGCAGGCACCAAGCGCCAGCTTTCAAATGCCCTTAGGGCTACTTCCATAACCTTGTCATAATCCTCCCCGGAAGCCATAGATGTAGAAGCAATGTGCTTGCCATCAACCGGTGAGTGTGAATCCAGTTTTTGGGCCTTTCCATTCCAGGAATTGATTCCTGTGGAAACACCATAATTTTCTGATTTAATCCCTAATTGTTCAAGTGCTGTTTTAATATCGGAAGACATATAATTTTATTTGGAGTTAGGACCCGCAAATTTAACACCTCCACAACAGCATGCAAGTAAAAGTAGATTTACCTTCTCACCTGAAAGCGCTTTTGTCTTCCACTGGGATATTGGCCCTCAATTATCAGACGCGAAGTGCTGGATTCGAGAACGGAGTTAAGATCTTCGGGTGTCGAAATTTCTTCTCCATTTATCTCAGTAATAATAAAACTTTCCTCCATATTGGTTTGATCCAGGATTAATCCCTCAAAGAGCCTCAGAACTTTCACACCATAATCAAGATTATATGCCAGTCGTTCTCCTGCATCTAATTTTTGAATAGAAATACCCAAATCGTCAATGTTTATTATTTCATTGTTTTCTCGGCGTACCAGGGCTGTATTACCGGCAGTATTTTTCAATTTCACCGCCACAGAAAAATTTGTATTGTTTCTTGAATAATCTACAGCGATTTCATCTCCGGGCCGGAATTTAGCCACCTGCTCCTGAAGTTCTGCCGGAGAATTTACCGCTGCCCCTTCTATGGCAATAATGATATCGCCTTTTTGCAATCCGGCATCCAAGGCAGCACTGTTAGCGCTGACCTCTTCAATATAGACACCTTTGATTTTATCAATCCCTTTGGTTTCGGCAAGACCGGCATCCACATCTCGAATAATTACACCGAGCAGGGCTCTTTGAACTTCGCCGTATTCAAGTAAATCCTCGGTTACTTTTTGGACCAATGAAACCGGCACTGCAAAAGAATAACCGGCAAAGGAACCCGTTCGCGTTGCAATAGCGGTATTGACCCCAATTAATTCACCTTTTAAATTAACCAGTGCACCACCACTGTTACCAGGATTTACCGCCGCATCAGTTTGAATAAAAGATTCTATGGCCAGGTTATTTCTTAAAATATTGATGTTTCTTCCTTTGGCACTTACAATACCAGCCGTCACCGTTGAGGTAAGGTCAAATGGATTTCCCACTGCAAGCACCCATTCGCCTATCCTGACATTATCGGAATTGCCATATTCTACAAATGGCAGATTTTCGCTTTGGATTTTAATCAGGGCCAGATCGGTTGTTGGGTCTGTTCCAATAATTTTTCCGGGAAATTCGCGCTTGTCATCCAGAATTACTTCGATTTCATCGGAAGATTCAACCACATGATAATTTGTAACTATAAATCCATCAGAAGATATAATTACCCCGGAACCCGAACCCGTCGGAGGTCGGTATCCTTCTTCACCTTCTCTGCCCATCCAGCGATCAAATAAATTACCAAGGCGATTATTTCTTCTGTAAAGATCTTCCTGATATGTTCTGATGTGCACTACGGTAGGCGTAACGCGTTCTGCAGCAAAAATGAAATCAAGGCCTTCGGGAATATTTATGCTTTTGGGAGCAACCGTATCGTAATTGTAAGTCGGCGCTGAGTTTTCCCTTATTATTTGAACCGAAGATTGGCCGGGTAAGTCTTGTCTGAGCAATTCATAGGCAATCCAACCGCCAATAACAGAAGAAGAAAGAAAAGCCAGAAAAATCAATAAAAAACGAGAAAAATTCATTTATAAAATATTTCGAGTATCAATTAGCAACGCGTAAAAAATAATTCTTGTACAAAAGAACAATAATTTTTTCTGATAGGTTTTGCAATTTTATAAAGGGCATTATATTTGCAGTCCTTTTCCAGAGAAGCCCTAAAGGAAGTTCAGGAAAAGTCCTTCAAAGAAGAAGACTTTGAAGTTGAATAAACACTGTAATTGAACATTTAATTGATAATTACTAATTGTAATTTTTCAATTAAAAAATTCCCCCTTAGCTCTCGCCTTCGTTGAAACTTCGGCGAGCGAGACAAATGGTGGAAATTTAAGCATATTCCCCCTTAGCTCAGCTGGTTAGAGCGGTTGACTGTTAATCAATAGGTCCTTGGTTCGAGTCCAAGAGGGGGAGCCTAGAAGCAGAGCAGAGCACGCTTCCGGGCTTGGCCCAATCAATGGTTGAGGCAGAGTCCGAAAAAAGATAAAGGATACTTCGCTATGAGGTATCCTTTTTTTGTTTGCTTATACTTTAGCATTTACCGATTGAATTTTATCAAAAAGTCTGGCGTCCAGTAGTGTGGCTTTTGAAGCGAAGCGTAAAAAGGCTCTACTACTGGCCCTCGATTTATAAATACATATTTTCAATGTGTGAATTCAAATCATATCGCTTTTTCTTTTTATAGATTTATTTCATGGAAAATGGTATGATTCTTCCATATTGTGTTTATGTACTAAAAAGCCAGAAAGACTTAGAAAACTACACTGGCTATTCAACTCGCATCCTAAAGAGAATCAAAGAGCACAATAATGGAAAAAGTAAAAGTACTGCTGACAGAACTCCATTTGAATTGATTTACTGTGAGTTTCACAGATCTATGAAAGATGCTAAACGAAGAGAAAAATATCTCAAGTCAAATCAGGGAAGAAGAATGCTAAAATTTATACTGAGAAATTTTCTTGACAATTCATAGAATCAAGAAACCCGAGGTAATTGCTTTGGGTTTTTTTTTGACCACGATTGGGTGAGATGCCATGCCTACCGGCAGGCAGATTTATCCCGATGGCGCGAAGCGAGAATCTGGAATCCCTAGAGGGCGTAGCAAAAAAGACTCGCCATTCTAATGGCCTTTGTCATTTACTTACAATCATAATCGTATTGAAGGTCCAATTGACTTGTAATAGTTCCAGATAATTCTTCAATAAAATTGGCTGAAATCGGAAAATCATCATTATTGTACGTATATGAATATGTACCTTCCTCTCCACTGAAATCAACTTCAGTCAAAACGTTATTGGTCGAATACGCAGTAGCAGGGTCAAAATCCAATAATAGATAGAAAATAATGTCGGGAAGTCCCAATGTTTTTAACGGATTATTCTTATTGTCATAAGTATATACCTCAGTTTCATTCCCATTCTCAGTATCCGAAATCAGGTTACCATTTGAATCATACTCATATTCGCGTTCTTCATTTTCATATTCTATCAGCTCGATTTGCTTTAACGAATTATAAGTAATTGTGTACTCTGTCTGATCATCATCTATAGCTGTTGTAATTAGGTCATTTGTATATGTAAAATTAAAAGATGCATCATATTCGGAATTTGCCGAAGTTATTTTGCCAGAGGCATCATAATTAAAGGTAATTTCAAATATAGCAGAGTCTTCAAGCATTACTTTATTCACTTTTCCTCCATTATCAGCTAAAAATTGATAACTAATTGTATCACCTGGGGCAAT
Organism: Hyphobacterium sp. CCMP332; assembly: GCA_014323545.1. Classification (NCBI taxonomy): domain Bacteria; kingdom Pseudomonadati; phylum Pseudomonadota; class Alphaproteobacteria; order Maricaulales; family Maricaulaceae; genus Hyphobacterium; species Hyphobacterium sp. CCMP332. The sequence continues at coordinate 2,366,778 of CP058647.1, read as the reverse complement.
ATCTCTAAACTCTGTAAGTATGACTTGACAATTTTTAGATTTGTCCACGATTCCAAATTTGGAGAAATGATTGATACTAGCGGAAACAATATTATTATCCATGTCAACATTAGAATTTAAAATACTCCAATCATTTCCATTGACAACTGCCAAACTGAGATCTGATTCATCAACATTCCCCAAATCTGATTCCATATACTCAAGACTTAATGTGACACTGGAATTGAACTCTAATCCATCAGGTCCAAAATCATATACAAGTCCTATATTGCCTGAAGGATGATTTGTAGTAATATTCAGGGTAATTTCTGTTGGATCTGATAAAGCGCCTGCAGGTATTGTCAATATTGCAGAATTATCAGTGGAAGAAACAACACCACCTTCTGATCCAATTAAATTCTGCGGAGGTGTAATGTCGGTGCTTTTAGAATTATCTTCTCCACAACCGAAAATAAATAAAAACAATATAAATAATGAAACAATACTTTTGACTTTCATAATAACGTAAATAAATAATTATATGCATCCAATTTAATAATAATCCGTTGTGGAGCAAATGGGTAAAGTGTGTGTTTGCACAAAAAAGTTACAAAAATCCGAGCAGATGTCATGGGTTTTTTAATTTTTACTTACTTATTTTATTTCAAAAATGATGCCTATAACCCACATTAATGGCAAAACCATTGGAATAAATCGGTTCGCCGGGAACTTTGTCAGCAATGGCACCGGTGCCTACCGACCCTAATTCAATATAATAATTGTCATTCGTAGAAAAGTGAAACTCAAAACCAAATAATCCATAGCCCCCAACTTCAATGTCCTCAGAAGAAAAAGCACTTGAAGGCAATATAAGTATCAATCCTCCCTCTCCATACAATCTAAAATTATCATTGATCCTTCCTGCTACACTAGCCAAACCAAGAGAGTGATTGGAATAGGTCGTCCAGGTGAATTTGGAATTATTATCAATATGTTCATACCACATCATATTGCTTCGCACTCTGATGGCTAAATAATCCCCGGCGAAATAAGGGCTTGCAATGTTTAAACCAATGCCGAAATCTTTCTGATAATTGGCAATTTGTAATCCGGCTGAAAAAGAATTGGCCGGCCCTAATTCCTGAGCGTATCCTGATATAGATACTATCAAGAAGACAACAAAGTAGAATATGCGTTTCATAATTTCAATTTTTGAGCAAAAGCATAACACTGATTGATTTAAATTTAATGAATTAAGAACTTAGTATGGACTAAAAAATAAATTCCTGAAACAAATATTTTGTAATAACAGAGCCCAGTTTTTCTTTAAAGATATAGGACCCTTATAAGGCAAGTGTGAATTTCTCTAATCTATTTTGATTACATATCAGATGATGTCTGAATTCTGATTTTCACCTGTTTTAAATAAATATGTTATTGTCTGCCTTCAGATTCGGCAATTAATTAACAAGATTGGTTTATTTATTTTTATTAGCGATTATGAGGGGAACTGTAGCATGAATTTGACTATTTTCGATTTTTAGAAAATAATACCCTGAAGGAACATTAAATTCCATCGACACAATACCCGAATTAACCAATTTGCTTTGATTAATTATTAACTGCCCGTTTATTTTTATCAAAGAAACATCCACGAGCTCATTGAATTCTTTATCTCCTATATCAATTGTAATTATTCCATTTGTTGGATTAGGATATACATTTACTAATTTCTCTGTTTTAAACAGCGTCTGTGATACAATATTGCTGTAGACCCATTTGCCCGAATTTGTTAGGGCTTTTACTCTATAATAGAAAATGGATCCACCCGGAGGATCATCCTTGTAATGTAAATTTAAATTTGTGTTGTCAAAATTTTCTGATATAACCTGAAAGTCTCCTGATTCAACGGACCTTTCGATAAATAAGCGGTCAATTTCATCAAAACCAAGTATCGTCCAATTCAAATTGACAAATTCTCCATTGTTGGAAGCAAAAAGCTCAATCGCTACAATTGGTAATGCCAGGGGATCAGATATGATACTAAAAGGAGAAAAAGAGATAATGGAGCTCGCATTTGCTACATAGGGGTCTCCTCCCCCACTTGCATCCTGAGTGTTTAAATTTTGCCATGTTGAACCATTATGTCGACTGAAGAAAACATTTGTATTGTTAAAACCACCAGCTTCATCCACCCCATTCCACTGCAATTCAAGCGTTGCATCTGATCCGCCAATCACATCTTCTTCAACAAACCATGTTCTATTGACAACACCGGTAAGAATTTGTGTTCCTGAGAAGCAGGTCCCTTCTTCATATACATTTTCACAAACATGTATGCAATAATTATCCAATGTTCCGGAAGCTGCATTTGTCAAGCTAGCAGGTGTATAGCTACTATTATTAATTCCAATTGGATACAATACTGAGCTTGTAACTCCACCATTACCAAGACCTTCCTGCTTGAGACAATTGCTAAAAGGTGTTACAATAAAACTACTTGAATTTGCTCCTGTAATAGTGGCTCCGGCTGCTATTGTTAATGTATCATCTGTCAGGTAAATATGACCGCTTCCAAAATCAAGATTAGTGGTAATGCTTGTAGGTGCATCGATATTAACACCGCTGGAATTGTTTATTTCCATATTTGTAATAATGGTCCTACCCAAACCCTGAATACTCTGATTGCTTGTTCCTGTAAAATTAATTGTTCCGTCAGCGGTGAAATCACTCCCGGAATTATTGGTAACATCTCCTGTAATATTGAGAGTGAAACCTGTATTTTCAAAGTTGAGTTTGGAATTGTTTTCCAGTAAAAGTCCGCCTATGGTATCGCCATCACTTGCAACATCAAAAAACGGATTATTGCCACCGATATTATCAGTAGAATCAGGAATTCGAACTGTTTCATCAGCAAAAGGTAAACGACAAATTCCCCAGTTGTTTTGATTGCTCCAGTTATTATTTGTTCCGGCATCAGCATTTGTCCAGAGCACAAAAGACTCTTCATCCTCAACTTCAAAGAAATTGGAAGCATTAGCTAAATCTCCATAATCATAAACCGGATCTGACTGATTATTGAATTCTGTACTTGCCCATATAATGTCTCTGGCAGCATTCGCAATTCGAAGTTCATCCATTTCGGCATTGATAAGATTTCCATTGTTTCTACTTCCAATAAGCAAGTCATCCCCTGCTTCCGAATCTATATTGCCGGCAAATCCGGCAGAAGTGAAATTACCAAAATCAGCACCGTCAATGAATGCATCTAGTGAAGTGCCGTCATAGCTCATCACAAGATAATGCCATTCGCCATCATCGATGTCGCTTGAAACACCTCCACCAACCTGCTCTTCTCTTATAAAATCACCGTCAATATCCGTGGCTCTCATTTGCATGCCATTGCCATCCAGACCAAACCAGTATTTACAATCAGGGTTTGCCGTGCCATCTGAAAGCTCAATCATTGAGCGGTCTGCGGGGTTGGCATTATTACTATTGACCCACCCGGATATCGTAAATTCATCACCGATATTTTCAAGTGCTGCCGGTGGATTATTTAAGGTCCCAACTATTACACGATCATTTCCGGCACCGCTAAAATCCATACCATCTCCCAACTGCCCGGTTATTGTAGTCATGTTGCCTTGTGCAAATCCAACTGCCTGTGTATTTGTAGCATCTTCAACAGTATCATTCACTGCGATGTTTGATACATCATCATCGAGGTGCCAAACTGCTAAAAAGCCATTGCTCCATGTATTGGTATTTTTCGGATTGGTTGTGCTGGTGCCATCATCTGCTGCAGTCGAGGAAGCTGATTCGGTCACATTACAATTGCCATAATTCATAAAAATCTTAGTGTCGCTCAATGATGAAACTGATGGAATCTTTACCCAAACCCTAATGCTGCCATCGGTGGCATCATTTTGGAAGTATTCAATTTCATGGTCTATGAGTACCTGCGCAGACCCAACAACCCTTGAAAAAACAATATCCAAAGGCAGGCCGTCAGAATTATAGGTTCTAATATTATCTGTATTTAGATCCGGATCATTTCGCATATCCAAATAAATGGGGAAATTCCCCAGTGTATCTGTTCCTGAAACTTGATCTGCCTTAATCTGAATACATTTTCTGAATGAATAACCCGGTAGAATAGGTGCCGTGGCACTGACAAATGCTACCGTTGAATAGTCCGTACAGGTTCCGTTGGTAACTTCTGCCCTATAATATGTGCTTTCATTTAAGGGCCCTATCTGCAATTGATTCCCTGTTTCTCCCCCAATATCCGTAAACGTGATATTATCGGTTGAATTTTGCCATTGAATACTTGCGCCATTGGTAAAATTACTAAGGATAATACTGGTATTCTCACCGATAAAGATTGCCGGATCTGTTGCAGTTGCAAGTCCTCCATTTACCGGTGATGGGCAACCCTGCTCTCCACCTGAAGTCAAAAAGGTAGTGGGATTACACTGATTAGTGTATTCGGTTTCAAGCCATGGCTGAGTCCTTGCTGAGTCTGCCACACGGAGTTCATCCACAGTACCATCAAAAAATCTGTTTGTAGCATCATCGCGACCACCAATGAAAAATTCGTCAATTGCATCTGTGAAAATATTACCGCTTCTATTGTCCTGATCTTCTACCTGAGCATTGAGATAAACAAAAAAGCTATTTGCCGGTGCCAAATCTCCATCATAGGTCATGGATATATAAGCCCAATCTGTAGTTCCTATTCCAGTGGTTCCATTCAATCTTAATCCATTATTAACTGTTTCCGGTGTTCCAAGTCGCGCTTGAACAACATTCCCGTTTCGCCCAAGAAAATAACTGATATCTACATCCTGGTTATTATTTGACTTTTCAATTATAGAATATTCATTCCCGTCTGTTGCGCTGAGATTAACCCATGCACTTAGTGTTATTTTGTCTCCTGTTATTCTTAATTCTGATGGCACATTGTTGTCTGTTCCGACAACAAAAAACTCTCCGACGCTTCCATCATATCCATCCATGTCAATACCGTTGCCAATTTTACCTGCAACTAAATCATTGGACTCCATATTTAATGGCCTTGCATCGTTATCAGAGGCGGTGGCATCGTCAATATTAAATACATTTGGATCCTCATCCATATGCCATACGCCAAGAAAGCCATTGCTCCAGGTATTAACAGTACTTGGATCGGTAGTGACGCTTGCATTGCCATAATACATATATATTTCCTGATCGGTTGTGGCGTTCAGTGAGGGTATTTTCACCCAAACCACTAGCCTTCCGGTAACCGGATCATATAATTCTGTTTCATGATCAAGCACAGTCGATCCATCGGAATCCGTGAATAAAATGTCAAAGGCATTATCACTTCTTAAATTACCTCCATTGGCAAGGGTACGCAAACAGGTATCAGTAATCGAAATAAGTATGGGGAAGTCTGTATGGGGGTCAATATCACCATTATCGCCAAAAACAAGTGTGTTGTCAGTTGTAAATTTTCTTCTGTTGGTATAATCACCCAAAGCGGGATCGTAGGGTGCAACTACGGAAACAAGTACAGTATTACTTACTCCTGTAATATCACAATCACTCAAATTTGTTACGCTCACTCGGAAATAGGTGTCTTGCGTGAGCATGCTGGTAATAAAAGTATCTGTAGTTGAACCGGATGATCCCATTACACCATCTGCACTGTTGGTAAATGCAACACCGTCAGTGGATTGCTGCCATTGGATGGCATTTGAACCATCAAGTACTCCGGGAGCAGCCGAAAAAGTTAGAGTATCCTGCTGGCCGGAAGTAATGAATGAAGTAAAGGCAGAAGCATTGAGTACTGCCGGTGGAGTACAATTTCCCTCTTCCGCACCTATTGCAGAGATAAAAGAAGCAGGACTATTTTCAATGTTGTATTGTGTAGCCAGCCAATCTGCACTAAGTGCAATATTGGATACCCTTGCTTCCTGTAATTGACCGTCAAAAGCTCTTCCTCCACCGGGAATGTTTCCAATTGTAGCATTATCTGTTTCATCCACATCTGTTACAGTAAGATTATTTCCGCCTGCTGTAGCGCCGGTGGCAACCTGAGTGCCATTCAGATATACTCTTATTACATCATCGCTTGCATCCCAGCTGTATGCGGCTAAATACCAGGTTCCGGTATTGTAAGCAATTGGATTATCATCATCATCTACCTGCGTATTATTATCTGTATCAACCCTTGTTCTCGATCCTATAACGCCTCCGGTCTGACGAAGCAACCATGTTTCATCATCCACACCGGTACCCCAGCATTTTCCGAAAATTCTGTCATCACCTGTTCCATCGGGATTAATCCATACCTGTACGGTAAAAGCAGTCCATGAATCATCATTGGTAGGCAGGAGTCGAATTCTATCATTATTACCCTCAATAAAATTTTGAGATTGGCCAAAAACACCCGCTGCCTGATCAGGTGTATTTGCATTATTTCCTGCACCCACCAAACCTCCCCCGGTACCATGTCTTGCATTGGGACTTGAATCCAGAAATTCGTTATCGCTTCCATTTCCGCTTTCATCCAAATGCAATACAGCCTGGAAATCATTGTTCCATGTTGTATTTACAGAAGGATCAGAGACAATTGTCGCGTTTCCATAATAAACGTAAATGGTTTTGTTCGTAGCTCCGGTGAGATCTGTTCGGACATATGCAAGAATATTTCCTGTGCTATTATCATAATCCAGAATTTCATGATCCAGTTGAGTTGTCCCATCAGATTCTGTAAAGGCTATGTCAAACCCATTTGCCATCGCATTATCGCGAATTGAAGTATCCGTTAGATCAATTAGAACAGGGAAATCAGATAGAACACCTACGCCGGAAATTAGACTTCCATCCAGAGTTAATTCTTTTCGAAATGAATAGCCACTTAAGAATTGGGCAAAGATTATACCAACACTTGAGATGACAAATACAAAAGTTAAAATTATCCTTCTCAAAGTAAATGACTCAACAAAAAAAATGCTTTTGCTTTTGGGTTTTTGACTAATAATCAATACGAAATTAACAAGAAAATGTTCATTTCAATACTTACTTACCAAATCAATTGAATCTTCAAAAACTCAGGGCTTTCATTGATACCAATTTTAACCTTGCATTTTGTTAAATGCAGAAAAACTTTTGATAGCAATTAATACATTTCGGAATAGGAAATTATATTGCAGTGCAAAATTAAATTGCTGATATTCAGGTATGAAATACGGCTACCTACTCTTATTTTTTTATTTGCCTCTAATTGGTTGCGAGAGCAAAACATCACATAATGAAAATCTAGTGGATCAAAAAAGTGAATCACAAATTCATTCAGCTTACGACCCCACCTGTGAATGGTGTGGCGCCAATGAAGCACCCTTGGATATTGACTGGAAAACAACAATTGCAGGTCCGGATGAAGAAGGCGAAAGGATGATTATTTCCGGAACTGTTTTCATGAAGGACGGCAAAACGCCCGCCAAAGATGTTATTGTATACGTTTATCACACCAATAACGAAGGGGTTTATCCCAAAAGAGGCGATGAAAAAGGCAATGGAAAAAGACATGGTTATCTACGCGCCTGGATGAAAACAAATGCCGATGGGCAATATCAATTTGAAAGCATTCGACCTGCTGCATATCAAAGCCATGGTGGTGAACCTGCCCACATTCATTATGTAATTAAAGCCCCCGGTCAGGAAGAATATTGGCTGGATGCCCTGATCTTTTCAGATGATCCAAGATCCACAGGTGTTCATTTAAACTCCGATAGAAATGGCGGATTTTCACATATTACTGATATGAAAAGAGATGAAAATGGTGTTTGGATTGGAAATAGAGATATACTAATCCAGGATTTTTAAGATGTAATAAAATCTAAAATCCTTTAGTAAATTAGCCAAACAATTTCTAATCTAAATGGCTAATATTAGCAAGAACCCAACTCTAATTCTTACTCCCCATGCAGATGATGAAGTATTGGGATCTTACGCTTTTCTAAACGATTATGCCACTGTCATTTATTTTGGAATTGAGGATAGAGAAACTATAAGTAGAGATACACGATTACGCGAAGTTGAAGCCGTATCAAAATTTTGTAGATTCTCTTATCAAATACTTGATAACCCAGTTAATGGCTACGAATCCAGCAAACTGATTTCTGTAATTGAAAACCTGATCAATACTATTGAGCCTAAAAGAATTCTAATTCCAGAAAAAAGTTATAATCAGGATCATCGAGCAGTTCATGATGCGGCTATAACAGCTTTAAGACCACATGATATAAATCATTTTGTACCGGAAGTATTGCTTTATGAACAAATTCATTCATTTATCTGGCCGGAGGTTGGAAAGTTTGTACCAAATTATTTCAAGTCTATAAATATTGACGATAAAATTAAAGCCTATCAATTACATGCTTCTCAGGTCAGAGAGCACCGTTCAATAGAAAAAATCAAGAATATGGCAGCTATTCGGGGTGCTATGTGCAATGCCAAATACGCCGAAGGCTTTTTAATCAAAAGGTTAGTAGAAGAAATAAAATAGTCTAAAGTTTTTTATATATTTTCCAGATGAATATCCTTATCACCGGTGGACTGGGTTTCATGGGTTTTCATCTTTCAAAATACCTCTTTGAGAATTTCCCTGACTCCAGAATTCAAATTGTCGATAATCTAAGTTCGACTAAAACTGATTATCATCTTCTCGATCATTCCATAGAAATAGAGATAACCGATCTTAAATCGTTCAATCCAGATCGTTCTTATGATAGAATTTATCATTTGGCCAGTCCGGTGGGATCTTTAGGAATTATTTCTAAAACAGGCCGCATTGCATTGGATATCCTTGAGTTGGCCGAAAAAGTGCTAAAGCTGGCCTTAAATGATAATGGTAGATTGCTCTACATTTCTTCTTCAGAAATTTATGGTCAGGATGGATCACATTCGGAACTGGATAATCAAATGGTACCCGTCCAGCACGGCCCAAGAATGGAATACGCTTTAGGTAAACTTACGGCTGAGCATATGTTTATCAATCATTGTAAAAAAGAAAAGATAGACCTGCGAATCGTTCGCCCTTTTAATGTAATGGGCCAATACCAAAGTGCAGATTTAGGTTTTGTTATTCCACGGTTTTTTGAAGCTGCCTTGCAAGGCAATGAACTCACAGTATACGGCGATGGTCGGCAAAAAAGATCATTTTGTCACGTGTCTGATATTGTATCCGCTGTGTCCCTTATTATGGAAAATGGTGAGGCATTCGAAATTTATAATGTCGGCAATGATAATAATGTAACGGACATCAACGCTTTGGCAATTCAAATAATCGAACTAACAGGGTCAAATTCCGAAATCAGAAAGGTAGATCCAAAGGAATTGCATGGAGAAACCTATCTTGAGGCATTCGAAAAAATACCGGATATCAGCAAAATCCGATCTCTCAATTGGACGCCCAAAGTAGATCTTCGATCTGCCCTGGTTCAATATTTACATAGTTTAAAAGGTCCTCAATCAATTGACATGAATTATGTCTGATCATAAAAATCAAAAGACAAAACATCTCAATTTTGCTGGGATAAACATCAGGTATATTGAAAGAGATGGAATGCTCAAGAAGATTTATGCCGCTTTGGAGAGAAATGAATCTTTATTAATATCTTATTTAAATCCTCATGTTTTCAACTTAAGTAATAAACATTCCGAGATAAGGGAAAACCTTGAAAATTGTGATTTTGTGTGCATTGACGGCATAGGGATATCGATATCTGCAAGATTAATATATGGTAAGAAATTACCTCGTGTGGTTGCAAATAATTTATTTGATGAATTCCTAAAGTCAAACAACAAAGTTTTTAATGCCCTTATCATCGGTAATACAAGGCAAGAAGCAAAAGAGGCAGCAAAAAATATTCAAAAATTAAACGCCCAAGTAAGAATTAAAAATGCATGGGATGGTTTTAGAAGCGATGAGAATTATTCGGCTCTTTTCAAAGGTCTGGATACAAGTCCGGAAATGATTCTTCTAGGATGTGGCAATCCTAGAAGTGATCAAATAATGAAAATTTGTCGAGAAATATATCCTGCCAGCATCATATGGCATATAGGGGGAGGTACCCTAAGAGTATATGCCAAAACAAAATATGCTACGCCAAAATACTTATCTCGCTTAGGATTGGAATGGATGCATCGTTTCATATTTGAGTCAAATACGCGGAAAAGATATACGATTGGAGTCCTGGAATTCATTTATTTTCTGTTAGCATCCTTTTTTCACTCGCGCAAATTCAATTTGAATGAACGCAAAATAATAATCAATGAAGGTCTTACTGATTAATCCTGCATTTAGTAAAATCATTGATGATAATCTGGAACGCTATTTCCTTGGAGCAGGAATGCGCTTTCCATGGTCTCTACTTAAAAAGAAGAATGAAAGACCGAGGTATGCCATGTTTCCATTTTTTATGGCTTATTCAGCGGCACTATTAGAAAAAGAAGGATTCGACGCCAGAGTAATTGATGCGGTCCCTCTAAACTTAAGTGAAAACGAATTGATGGAAAAAATAGAAGAATTCTCCCCTGATGTTCTTGTTTTCGAACCAAATTCGGCAATGATTGATAAAACGCTAATACTTGCCAAAAGAATAAAAAGCCAAATTGATTCGACAATTGTCTTCACAGGTTCCCATTCCACTCATTTTGCAAAAGAAATATTAATAAAGAATGAGTATGTTGATATTATAGTCAATGGTGAATATGAAATGAAACTGAAAAATCTCTGTGAAACATTAAAAAAAGGTGAGGATGTTTCATTTGTAAAAGGTATTTGGTATAGAGATAATTTCGAAATCCAGTTTAGCGGAGAAGGAGAAGCAATAAATCTTTCAAATCTTCCATATCCCGCCCGTCACTTAATGCCAGCCTGGTTCGACAATGACATGTCACTTTATAATGATGGATTCTGTCAAAATAAACCATCTTTTCATGTCCACAGCAGTCGGGGTTGCCCATACCGTTGTAATTTTTGTGATCGCATTCAGGTGCTTTTTAACAATGGCGCACAAAGATTCAGGGAAGTTTCAGATGTCGTTGATGAGATGGAATTCCTAATAAATGAATATGGCGCAAAGGAAATTTATTTCGACGATGACAATTTTACCTCGGATTACAGACATGTACATGCACTTTGCGAAGAGATTAACCGACGCGGTCTAAAGATTGCCTGGTCTGCCATGTCGGATGTGATGGCTTTAAAAGAAGATACTCTGAATAAAATGGCTGAGGCTGGATGTATTGGAATTAAGTTTGGATTAGATAGTGCTGATGCCAGAGTATTAAAAGAAACCAATAAACCGCTAAAACTGGAAAACCTCGAGAAAATAGTAAACAGAGCCCGAAAACTCGGTATAAAAACGCATATGAGCGTTGTTCTTGGATTGAAAGGTGAAACCAGGTTAAGCCTTCAAAAAACCTTTGATTATTCATGTAAAGTCGATATTGACTCTATCCAGTTTAGTCTTGCCACACCTATTCCTGGAACAAGCTTTTACATGGAACTTGAACAAAAGGGAGACCTTCAATTCAGCTCCTGGGAAGAATTTGATGGTGCCAATAGTACGGTTATTAGATATGATGATTTTGATAAAGAATATATTGAATCATTTATGTCAAAGTCTCATTCTACCTGGTTAAGAAGAAAATTTTTCAATCCCCTCTGGCTATTTAGACAGTTTAGATTTTTAAAAAGAACCTCAGAAAGCCAGGGAATCAAGGGACTTATAAATAGAGCTAAAAGAGCCTTTGGTTTATTAACCGGAGATTGGATTAAAATCCAGAAAAAGGATTTGAAAGGATATTTACGATACTAAGCTGAAAGACTATCAAAATATCTTAATAACAGGTAGTTCTGGTTTTGTTGGCAAAGCCCTTGCTCAAAAGTTTTGCACCGAAGGTTTTGAGGTCCTGGGGTTTTCTAGAAGCAATCCCCATATTCCCGGAATAAAAAATATTTCAGGTGACATACTCGATAAAATCGCCCTGGCAAATGCGGCTAAAGATGTAGATATCATCATTCATTGTGCTGCAATCACTCCTCACTTTGGAAGAGCCAAAGGAATGTCGCAAATCAATATTGAAGGAACACGGAATGTAGTTAAGGCAGCTAATAAAAATAAAATTAAGAGATTGGTTTTCATAAGTTCTGAAGCTGCATATGCTCATCCTTTCAAAGATGTAATTACTGAAAATGACCCAATAGGTGGTATAGATAATTATGGTCGATCCAAAGCCGAGGGAGAAAAAATCATTAATTCTGAGTTGCACGATGAAATTGAATCTGTAATAATAAGACCTGCTCAAATTTATGGCCTGGGGGATCAAAGTCCTTTTACGAATCGTGTAATTTTAATGCTTAAAAAAGACCGAATTATTACTCCTGCTTTTAGAGATTCCGGAATAAGTCTTATTCATATCAAAGATGTTGTAAATGGAATATATACGGCAAGCTTATCTGAAAAAACTTCAAATAAAATCTATAATGTATCCTCTGATGATAAAATATCCCTGGAGCAAATTTCTCTAGAATTAGACCCAATTCGACAGAAGAGAAACAAAATCTTAAAATTGCCCGTGTTTCTTATACGCTTCTTACTTTCATTGAGATGGTTGACTTATTCAATCAGATTCAAAGAAGTACGACCTATATTTAAGTTATACAATAAGAAAGAATTGACAGGTTCCCTGCTTCTTGGGGGGCCATATTTTTCTAATAAGAAGATGAAAGAAGAATTGGGTTTTGAACCTGAAATTACAGTCATTGATGGCTTTAAAGATTTGTTGATCTGAGAAATGGTATCATTGCATCCTCGATTAAAACCCGCATCAAACAAAAATTAAAAGTTAAATTGATTAGAATTTCCTTCTTTCTTATCTAAGCTTCATTGACCAAAAATTTTATTTGTTAAACTGTAATTACTATTCCAGAATCAACTTTTTGACCGCTGAATTGTCATTATTATTAATTTTCAGCAAGTATATTCCTGGCTTGTCAATATCAACATTCAAAGAAATTACTCCTGAGTTTGAGATTTCCTTAAAGTGCCATTTTCTATAATTGTTTCCATTCAAGTCCATTAATTGTATGTCAACATATCCAAAAAACGTCGGATTCAATTGAATGCTAATTGCATTTTTTACCGGATTGGGATAAACTTTTATTTGTTCCTGTTCTTTTTCCTGTTTTGCCAAAGAACTAATAACCGAAATGCCCTGACCTTCAATAATCTTATAATAGGAATTGGGATTGATATTTGTATAAACTTCTTTGAGACCATTGGTCCATTCTACGATGAGGCTATCCACATTTGAAGCATCCAGTAAACCAAAATGTGTCATCAGCATGTTTTGACCACAATAGCTACTTTGAGCAGAAATTTCTCTCAATTGCCAAATAGCATTACCGTTTATATTGGCTTTAACCTTAATTTTCGTTCCAATTGCAGATCGGTTTGATATGGTACCAATACACTCAAATCCAACAAAGGCATTCGTTGTATTTTGACTACTCAGATTAGTAAAAACATAGTTTTTTTCCGAGGCACTATGACAATTTGCCGTGAGTAAATCCAGGTCTCCATCCAAATCATAATCGCCAAATGCATTGCCATAATTCCACATTTGAAGTTTTGCAATGGTATCGCTTGAATTTCTAGTAAAACTTCCATCTCCATTGTTTAAATAAAAATAGGCATTGAGCTTCGGGCCGGAAGAAAAGGCATTCCCTACAAAAAGATCCAGGTCTCCATCCATATCCACATCCGCCCATGATGCGCTAAACGATAAGCCCCCATCATTGCCAACTGTGTCTATTACAATTGAAAATGAATCATTCCCTTCATTTCTATACAATTGATTGTTTGCCCCGTAATTAGAGATGAAAACATCAAAATCTCCATCATTGTCATAGTCAGCCCAACTTGAACTCATAGAATTAAACTGATCATTAATTAAAGGGCCTGTGTTTATGGACGTAAATACTCCATTGGAATCATTGCGATAAAGATTATTCTTTTCGTTATTCTCATTGCTTACAAACAGATCCTGATCGCCATCGTTGTCATAATCTATCCAGTTCACCGAGCGTGAACTGTATTGATCCGTCACAGGAATTCCTATATTTATTTCTGTAAAAGTCCCATCCCAATTGTTGTGGTACAGATAATTATTCAATACATTAAAACTGTTACTGACATACAAATCCAAATAACCATCTCTGTTATAATCGCCAAAAGAACCTGTCTCAGAATAACTGTTTGTATTTACCGGTGCTACACCATTGAGCGCCACATAAGATGTTATACTGTCTCTATAATAAAATAAGTTCTTTTTATTGTACCAGTTAGCGACAAAAGCGGATAAAAACGCATTGTTAAATGCGTCAGCAAAGGTAGCGCCATCCGAAGGTTGATTATCTAAACTGAGTGGTAGCGAGGAATCGAGGCTCCAATTTCCGTTTCCATCGCCAAGATATACTCGATTGTTTTGTCCAAAACTTGGTCCATTTGTAATAAAAATATCAAGATTGCCATCATTGTTAATATCAATCCAGTTTGCACTTCTGCTGTCATTGTTGCTCAATGATAAAGGCCCATTGTTTCTCAATTCAAAAATCTGAGCGTTGGCGGTATTGGAAAGGTTAAATAGTATTAAGAGTACAATTGATCTCATAATTCTTTTTTGACTGAATCTAATCTTGTCTGTACGAAAAATAAAAGGTCGGATACAGAAAGTTCAGTATTTATACACAAATAGGTCAATTGAGACATACGCAATTCATCTTTTATTTGAGTTGTTCATCGCTTCTGAAGGTCATCTGTATTAAAATCATATTTTCTTTATTCAAAACTTTAATATTGAACCATGAAGTTGTGGCATTTCATTTTTTGGTTTTGCTATCTGGTAATTCTGACAATTATTTCTGCCTTGTACGATGGCCTTTGGAAGGGGGCATTCCTAATGAATATTCTAAGGGTTCCTTTAGTTGCCATTTGTACCTACATCATTTTTTATTCCATCCTGAAAAAGGAAAAGCTAGAGATTTATAAAAAAGTCCTCTTTTCCGTGATCTGCATTCTCGCCACAGGCCTATTGATCAGATTGAATTTTTCAATTTTTATTTTTCCCTATTATTTTGATCAGGATTATACTTTTACCTTTTTTAATTGGTATAGGATAGCAAGTCAATACCTCGTGATTGCTACAGGGATTGGTGCTTTTGGTACTTTTCAATATTTATTGGATAAAAGAAATTGGGATCAACGCAAAAAACTCCTTATCTCAGAGAAAAAACAGGCAGAATTAAATTTTTACAAAGCCCAGATTCATCCGCACTTTCTCTTTAATACGCTGAACGGAATTTATAATGAAGTACTAAAAAAATCCGATGATGCCGCCGAAATGCTCTTAAAAGTTTCCGATATTCTGCGCTTTATGCTTTATGAATGTCAAAATCGAGCTATGCCACTGAGCAAGGAAATAGAACTAATAGACAATTATATCTCTCTCGAACAAATGCGTTATGGCAAGCGCTTAAAAATTAAGTTTGACATTAATGGGACGGAAAATACCTTAAAAAATATCTCACCTTTAACGCTTTTCGCCTTTGTAGAAAATAGTTTTAAACATGGGGTCAGCGCGCAAAAAGCAGACAGTTATGTTTTTATAAATTTAAATGCAGGAGATAAACATTTAATTTTCGAAATACGAAACTCCAAATTTGAATATCAAAAAGATGAAACCGGTTATGCCAAAGGCATCGGCCTTGACAATATCAGATCTCAGCTAAATTTGATTTACGAAAACGATTATGAGCTTGTGCAGGAAGACAAAGCCAATGAGTTTACAACTTATTTAAGAATACCCTATTTAAATGGATAAGATTTCATGTATACTGGTTGAAGATGAAGAACCGGCTATTGAAATATTTAGAAATTTCATTGCTGATCACGAAAACATAGAATGCAAAGCACATTTTTATGACGCTTTCAAAGCCCAATCATTTCTGATTGAAAATCAAGTAGATGTAATTTTTCTGGATATACAACTGCCGGGAATTACGGGTATGGAATTTCTGAAAATTGTTAAAAATCGGCCACTTGTGGTTATATGCAGTGCATACGCAGAGCATGCTATAGAAGCCTTTGATTTTGAAGTATTTGATTATTTGCTAAAACCCTATTCAAAAGTGCGTTTCGCCAACACTGTTCAACGTCTATTATTGCAATTAAAGAAAGCTTCTTTTCATCAAAAAGACAGCAACAATTCCTCCATAGAAATAAAAAGTCAGAATAGATATTTTAAGATCTTTCCAGATGAAATCAATTATATCGAAAGCAAAAGAGAGAAGGTCATATTTTACCTGAATGGAAATAGAGAAATAATTTCTCGAATGACAATGGAGGAGGTGCTGAGCATTGTTCCGGTAAAATCATTTATAAGAATCCATCGCTCCTACATTGTTAATTCTACAAAAATACATGCGATTTCAGCAAATGAGGTAAGTCTGGGTAATATTAATATCCCAATAGGAAGATCCTATAATGAATCAGTGAAGCAGTTTTGGCTAAGCAGGGACTGATTTGTTTCGCTATTTCATTTCCCTATTTAATACGCAATGATTAGATTAATGCAGGAATAACACATATATGGAATACTTTAAAAGCCTGGAGCCAATTTGGACCCATGTCATAGCTACGAGTATAATTTTATTTGGAGCCATAATTGTATCCAGAATAGCCCGCTGGCTGATCAACAGGGCAATGCATACGGCTCAGGAAAAATTTCAGGCCGATACTACTAAATATTCATTTTTTAAAAATGCCGTATCCTTCATTATTTGGCTAATGGCACTTGGAATGATTATTTCAAGAATTCCAAGTCTTAAAACATTTGCGGTTACAATTTTCGCCGGTGCCGGTATTTTGGTTGCAGCGGTTGGTTTTGCCGCCCAGGCTTCGTTTTCAAATATCATAAGTGGAATTTTTATTGTCATTTTTAAGCCCTTTCGTGTAGGTGATATGATTCGCGTTTCGGACTATCACGGTATTGTCGAGGACATAACACTTCAGCACACCATCATTTTAAATTTTGAAAACAAAAGAGTAATTATTCCCAATGCCATTATTAGCAATGAATACATCATCAACGACAGTATTCAGGAGGAAACGGTCTGTCGCTGGGTAGAAGTGGGAATAAGCTATGACAGTGACATAGAGCTGGCCACAAAAATTATTCAGGAAGAAGCCATGAAGCATCCAAGTTGTATCGATAACAGAACTGAGGAGCAGATAAAAAAGGGCCGGCATCCGGTCAATGTAAGATTGCTGGAATTTGGAAATTCAAGTCTTAATTTAAGAGCTTATGTATGGACCAATGATCCAATTAATGCAATACAAATGCACTCCGATATCAATATCGCTATTAAAAAAAGATTTGATGCGGAAGGGGTTGAAATACCATTCCCTTATCACACCATTGTCTATAAAAATGATCTACCGCCCAACGCAAAATTGAATGCCGATGACTAATACAGAAAATTTTATGTCAAAAAAGGCCGGATTGCCTCCCGGTACATTAATACATATTGGTAAAAAAACTACCGAAGAACAAAGGATTACCGTATTTGACTATAATCCCGAAGAACTAAGTGAGACCGAATGCAAGAAAATCGAGGATGTTTTTCCCTTCAAGGATAAAAAATCGGTCAGTTGGATCAATATCGACGGTTTACATGAAACTGATAATATTGCAAAATTAGGAGAGCACTTTGGCATTCACCCATTGGTGCTTGAAGATGTTCTAAACACAAGACTGCGTCCTCAGTTGGAAGAACACGATGAGTTTTTGTTCATTTCTTTAAAAATGCTGGGAATATCCGGCGATCAAAAACACATCATAACAGAACAGATTAGTTTTATTTTAGGTGAAAATTGGTTGATTTCCTTTCAGGAGAAGCAAGGCGATATTTTCGATGGTCTTCGACACAGAGCAAAAGACATCAAACGCCCATTGCGGAAAAGAGGAAATGATTATTTATTGTATCGATTATTGGATACCATCGTTGATCATTACTTCTTTATTATTGAACACATCAATGAAAAAATCGAAGTTCTTGACAAAAGAGTATTAATTGACTCAACAAATGAATTCATTTTTGAAGTACAAAAACTTAAAAATAAAATAATCAATTTCCGGAAGGTTGTTACACCCCTTAGAGAAATGCTGACCACATTAAAAAAAGATGAGAATGAATTTTTTGAAGAAAGCACGCTTATTTATCTCAATGATGTTTATGATCATGTCATTCAAATACAGGAAACAGTAGAATCTCAAAAAGAATCGCTTACTTCTCTTCTCGAATTACATACTTCCTTGCTCGGCCATAAAATGAATCAGATCATGAAAGTGCTTACGATCATGGCTTCTATATTTATTCCATTGACTTTTGTTGCAGGAATATATGGGATGAATTTTGAATATATGCCCGAATTGGGCTTTCGCTATGGTTATTTTGTAGTATGGGGTATAATGATTTTAATTTTTGTAGGCATGCTGATTTATTTTCAACGAAAGAAATGGCTATAAAAAGTTCACACTTTATTTGATATGTAATATTTGTATTAATTCTAAATTAATTTAGCTCAGGCACATTAATACCTTTAGTCCATGGGAATTTCTGTTTGAAATTTCTTTCAAACAAACCTGTAAAAACTATTCTTATGGACCAGATCTCAGAATTCTTTTCGAACCTATTTAACACCTCAGACTGGCCACCAAGATGGATTTGTGGTACCTGGAGTGAATTTCACGGATGGCTTTATATCATGAGCGATGTGTCAATATGGCTGGCTTATTTTATTATACCTGTAATCATATTGTGGTTTGTTCAAAAAAGACCGGATATACCCTTTTTATCCTTTTATTGGTTGTTTAGCGCATTTATAATTTTTTGCGGAGCCACCCATATTATGGATGCAATTATATTTTGGTGGCCGGCTTACAGATTGAGTGCACTCATTCGATTTATTACAGCTATAGTCAGTGTATTAACTGTTTTTGCATTGATAAAAGACCTTCCAACTTTTTTATCGCTCAGAAGTCCTGAATCCCTGAATGAAGAAAAAGATCAACGTGAAGATGCGGAAGAGAAAATCTCAGATCTTGAAAATGAACTGTTTATGTTGCGACAGATACTCAGTGAAAAAGAAAAATCAATTTTAAAATTGACAGATCAAATTTCAGGACATAATTCAAACTATTGACTTTAGGTGGACAAAAAATTCATATTTAGAAATAGCGTTTTAACTCTATTTGCGCTTTTAATAACCGCAATAGTATTTATTGTCGATCTAAATGTTGATTCTTCCTTGACTGTTTCCGGTATGTATGTGGTAATAATATTATATGTGTTTATTCTGCAATGGAAATATGTATCAATAGTTTTTGGTTTGCTTATCGCTTTGCTCATAATAATAGATTATAACCAAAGCGAAATAAAGGACCAGGCCCAAAGTATCAACTTTATGATTTCAATGTCAGGACTCTGGGTAGCCGTAATATTGGTCAATTTAGCACATCGCGGTTTTGATTTTGTGGATTCATTTCAAAAAAATCTGGAGAAAGAGGTAAAGAAAAGGACCTCAGAGATTAAACGATATGAAAGTAAAATCCGCATGATGACCAATGAAATAAAAGATCAGGCATTCATACTCGTAAATCATATGGGTATTATTGAAACATGGAATATAGGTGCCCAATATATATTTGGCTACCCCGAAAAATCGGCCCTTTCCATGAATTTTAAACAGCTACTCAACGATTCAAATAATAGCTCTCCTACTTATACTGAACTTTCGGAAATTAAGAAGAATACTGTATTTAAGCTTTGGCTCAAAAGAAATGATGGGACAAGTTTTTATGCAAGAATATCTGTTAACCCTATAAAGTTTGGAAAAACTATTTCTGCATACACCTTAATAATTAACGATCTGAGTGATGTAAGAGCATTGGAACTGGAAACAAAAAATAAGGAATTGGAATCTTTTGCACATATTGTAGCGCATGACCTAAAAGCACCTGTTAATACCATTACAGGACTTGTCGATTTGGTTCAGGCCGAAAATAACAAAGACCCCAAAGCCAAAGAGAGCGTATACATAACGAAAATAAAAGACTCTGCTGAAAGAATGAATACTTTGATTTCAGGAATTCTTCAATATGCTCAGCTAGGAGAAATTGAATCATTTAAGAAATTAAATATAATGGCAATTCTCAGTGAAATAGAAGATGACCTGAAATCAGAAATTGACAAAACTAAAGCAGATTTGAAAATTGTAAAACTACCGTCAATTATAGGCAATGAACTGGAAATAAGACTTTTATTTCAAAACCTGATTTCCAATGCCATAAAATTCAGCATTGAAAATCGTCCACCTAAGATTAGAATATCAGCAAAAGAAAAACCCGATCATTGGGAATTTTCTGTTTCTGATAATGGAAAAGGCATACCCGAAAAAATGCAAAAAGACATTTTTAGAATATTTTATCGATCGCCTGATAATAAAAATATTGAAGGAAGCGGAATTGGACTTTCAAACTGTAAAAAAATTGTTACCCTTCATCGCGGAGATATTTGGGTTGATTCAGCAATTAACACCGGCACGACTTTTTACTTTACCATTTCAAAACATCTACAGGATTAGGCTGCCTTTTTTGATTTTTGAGGTAAAGTACCAAAAACAACATCCCAAAGTGGAGATGACACCCCAAAAGCAACAGAATCATCTTTATAGTGGTGAATGGCATGATTGACCCATAACACTTTAAAAGGGCCTTCCTTCGGGGGTGCGTATGCGTGAACCATATAGTGAACACCTAGATAGGCTGTATATCCCATCGCAAATCCGGGAGTAAAAACAAATGAGTATTTTCCAATAAACAAATATGCAACACCCAATGTAAAAAAAGCCAAAGCCAGACTAACCACTATTGGCATTGCTAATCTTTTCTTGTCCTTTGGTTCCGCATGATGAACCCCGTGAAAATGATATTGAATAAATTGTTTTAAAGGTGTATTTGGAACCCAGTGAAATACATTTCTATGAACGATATATTCCACGAGTGTAAAGAGAAGAAAAGAGAAGAAAAAGATAGCCCAAATTTCTACAGAACTTAAAAAAAACCTGGTATAAGCCATATAAATCATCCATGCTGAAAGTACAGGAAAGATCGTTAATGGAAAAGCAATATGAGTTTTTGTAAGTAACTCTAAAACAGGATTATCAAAAACTTTTACCCTGTTTATATTCTTGGTTTTTTGAGTATTTGTTGCCATTACTCTTATTTATTCTATGCAAAAATAAATTTATTTGACAATTGACAAACAAGATTTGATTTGAATTAATTCAAGATTAAACTGTAATATTCTGTTTTTTGCTTTTGGCTAATACCTCATTATAAAAATTCTCATACAAAGGCAATATTGTATGGATGTCAAATTCTTTTGCCCTGTTTAAGGCATTTCTTTTAAAATCGGGTAAATTCTTTTCATCTAGAATATGAACTGCATATTTAACCATTGCCTCGATATCACCAACTTCAGCCAAATATCCCGTTTTGCCCTGAATATTCAACTCCGGCAGGCCCCCTGCATTGGTTGAAATTAAGGGCACTTCGCAAGCCATAGCTTCCAAAGCTGCCAGTCCAAAACTTTCCTTTTCCGATGGCATTATAAATAAGTCTGCTACTGACAATACTTCTTCTACCGCATCAAGTTTTCCAAGAAATCGGATATCCTCACAGGCATTCAATTCCCTACACATTTCTTCTATATGCAAACGCTCGGGCCCATCACCTACCAACAATAATTTGGAAGGCAAAATGTGTCGAACTTTATCAAAGGTTTTTACAACATCCTGAACCCTTTTCACTTTCCTGAAATTGGAGGTATGTACAATGAGTTTTTCCCCGTTTGGACAAATGGCCAATTTGAAATGATCTTTCTTTTGTTTCTTAAAACGCGAAAGATCAATGAAATTGGGAATAACTTCTATTTCTGTATTAATATGAAAATGTTTAAAAGTATCTTCTTTCAAACTTTTTGAAACAGCAGTTACACCATTTGATTTATTGATACTAAAAGAAACTACAGGTTCATAGCTTGCATCCTTGCCTACCAGGGTGATGTCTGTTCCGTGAAGGGTTGTTACAAAAGGAATGTTAATATTCTGTTCCTTTAAAATTTGTTGCGCCATATATGCTGCTGAAGCATGGGGGATGGCATAATGAACATGAAGAATATCCAATTTTTCATATTCAACCACATTTACCATTTTACTGGCCAGTGCCAATTCATAAGGAGGGTACTGAAACAAGGGATAGGCCTGCACATCCACTTCATGATAAAAAATATTTTCATTGAAAAAATCCAGACGTGTTGGTTGGGAATAGGTAATAAAGTGCACTTCATGCCCTCTTTTTGCCAAAGCAATACCGAGTTCCGTAGCAACTACGCCCGAACCACCGTAAGTGGGATAACAAACAATTCCAATTTTCATATTTACTTTAAATTAATATCATTGATGAATATTGATTCGTATACAATATCCTGAATGCGCGTGCGGATATTTTGTTTGATCAATTTACGATTATTTACATCGGGATGAATCCGGTTTGATAAAAATACGTAGATCAAATTATAATCCGGATCAGCCCACATAGCCGTGCCCGTAAAGCCGGTATGCCCAAATGTATTGTATGAACACAAATCAGAACTCGGTCCGTTCCCGCTTCGCAATGGCTTATCCCATCCTAGTCCTCTTCTGTTGTTTTTAAAATGTCTCTGAGCAAATGTTTCCACTGTTTCCGGCCGAAAATAGCGCTGTCCCCCATAAGTTCCTTTATTTAAATGCATCTGTAAAAGTTTTGCCAAATCAATGCTATTTGAAAACAATCCGGCATGGCCTCCTACACCTCCAAACATGGCTGCGCCTTGATCGTGAACTGTTCCTCTTACCAGGGTATGTCTGAAATAGTCATCCTGTTCCGTGGGTGCAATCTCTTCCTCATCAAAATAAGCCAAAGGGAAAAAGGTCATTTTTGACATTCCAAGCGGTCTGTAAAAATTTTGTTCTAAAAACTCCTCTATGGGTTGGCGGGTTCTTCTTTCCACCAGTTTTTTCATAATGTAAAATCCAAGATCGCTGTATCTGTAACCAAAATTTCCATCTCTATTTTTTTCCCTTAATTCAGACTCTAATGTCCATCTCCACAGCGAATCTTCCATTGTTCGGATGGTGTAAATACCCGGAACTACTTCTACGCAAAACCAATCATCGGGATTGTCACAGTAATACCTGTCGTCAAGACCTTCTCCGTCGAGGGTTTGTTTCCAATAAGGTATGTATGGTGTTAAACCTGCCTGATGTGATAAGATCTCACTTATGTATAAATCATCTTTATTGCTGGCCCGAAGATCGTACAGATATTGACTGGCTGTCTTATTGACATTTATTACATCCATCTCTGACAATAGCATGACTCCCTGTAGTGTTGCTGCTACTTTTGTAATACTGGCTACATCGTATACTGTCTCTGTGCTCACTGGAATTGCACTGTCATAAGAAAGGTATCCATAACCTTTTTCAAGCACAATATGGCCATCCTTGGCTATAAGAATCTGACAACCGGGGGTCGCCCTATCCTCAAGGGCTTCTTGCACAACATCTTCAATTTTAGCTAAGATTGATGGATCCATTCCCACTTCCTGAGGATAAACATAATCCAGACGATTAAGACTTTTGGTCATTTTACCGCTATTCCAGGCATATTTTTCGGTAGAAAAAGGCAGTTTCCCATAGGCCTGTTTAGCACCAAAAAGAATCTGTGGCAGAAGCTTCTGAGCAATAGCTCCGGTGTCGTAAGATAAAATATGACTTACCTTGCTTGAAAATAAATCGCCTATAATCGGATTGCCATGTGCCAGTACAATAACATCCTTTTTATCCGAAATATCAGTTACAAAGCGGGTTATCTGATTTCCGATGCCATAATTCTCAGAGGGATCAAATGGAATATTTCCCAAAGGCAGAATTACCACATCAAAGGGTTCAAGATTGTTTATTAATTCCTGAAATTTTTCGTAATAGTTAAATCTGTCCCTCAAATAGAAATGCTTAATTCTATCGTATTTATCGAGATAAACAGAACTTAAATTTGGATATTCAATGCCAATATGAACACAGGCAATTTTTTTAGTATCAAGATAAGCAAGAGGTATGATATCATTTTCATCCATTACCGTGATACTTTTTCTAAGAATTTCTTCGTATTCCAAAACCGGAAATAAAATCCCTTCCAACTCTGCTTTGTCCTTTGCATTTTCTTTGTGCGTTAAAATTCTTTGAACTGCATCATTTAACTGATTCTCGTATTTCTTGCTTTTTTTAACCAATGCGCGAATGCGACGTCTGGCAGCATTGACATTTTCAGGATTTAACAAAAGATCATTGCCATTTTCAAATGCCATCAACTCGATTTCTCCATTTTTTGCATCGTACCATTTCGACACATTTTTTATGTCTGCAGATAGCACAAGACCTTTAAATCCCAATTCTTTTCTAAGCGTTTTTTCAGTCCAATCAGCAGAAAGAAAAAATGGTGTAAATGTCTCCGATTTATCCTTGACTAATGATGCACTCATTTGAATGACATCCGCGCCATCATTAATTAGGACTTCATAGGGCTTCATTTCTATACTTTTGATTCTGTTTTCATCAAAATTTACCTTAAAAGCATAATCAGTGGATTGATTTCTGAAACCCGGAAAATCCGGAATGATGGTTTTTATGTCAGATTTTTTAAATCCCGATTCAATAGTTTGCACTTTTTCCTGAACAACCTCCCAATCTTCATTGATACTGAACTCAAGGGCTTCCTTTGCTTCTTTTGCTTTGGAAATACCGGGGAATTCAGAATAAGAAAATTGATAGCCTGATTGTGACAATGCCAATCCCATTTTTTCAGACCAATTACTCAAAATTTGATTTTCCGATACAGCCCCAACTGACAATGCGGAAGGCCATCTTTCACCACTTTTATTGTTTTTAAAGACTATGACAGGTTTTAAATCAAATTGATTCAACACCAGATTGATTTGCATTAATTCGTTCTCACTTAAATCAAAAGAGATGATCAGCATACCAAGACCTTCATCAAAATCTTTTTTAAAAGATTTGAAATCTTCTTTAAAGTCTTCCTTTTTTAATTCATAGGCGAAGAGCTGGGCTATTTTTTGATCCAGATTTACATTGGGCTTTTGAGCATGGGTAAATGATGCCGAAACAGAGAGAATAACAAGTCCTAAAAAGAGCTTTAGCCTCAATGAGACCAAACTTTTTTCAGAATCGATATGTTTCCGAAATGATTTATATATAATTTCAAATCTTTGTTTCATTCAAGCACTATTCTTTAAATGCGTTTTCCTTCGTTTATAAGATTACCTCGCCATCAAAAATTCCATTACGAACCAAGATTTTACGATCCTGTTAAAGAAGATTTGGACAGGCGAATTAGTTTGGCGAAAAAACAAATTCCTGATGACTCTAACGATTCTACCAGAGAAAGAATTTCAGCACAGTGGAAAAGAACGGAGAGAAATTCCCAAAAAGCAAGTTTTAGACAGTTAATCATCCTGATAATTTTAATTAGTTCAGTAGTTTTATACTTCTACTTTGGAAATAACGGTATTTACGGTATAATTGGTACATTGATTGTGGGCTATCTTATTTTTAAATACAAACAGTTTAATAAAGCCAAGTAAGGCAGTAGATGAACGATATAATAAAGGTATTACCTGATGCCATAGTTAATAAAATAGCAGCCGGAGAGGTGGTCCAACGCCCAGCTTCAGTGGTTAAGGAACTCCTTGAAAATGCCATAGACGCACGTTCGAAAAATATCACACTTATTGTCAAGGATGCGGGCAAGACCCTAATTCAGGTTGTGGATGACGGACAAGGCATGAGCGAAACGGATGCACGACTCTGTTTTGAGCGCCACGCCACTTCAAAAATTGAATCTGCTGAAGATTTGTTTAAAATTAGAACCATGGGCTTCAGGGGAGAAGCCATAGCTTCTATTGCCTCGGTTTCTCAGACGGAATTAAAAACCAGACGCGAAAGCGATGAACTTGGAGTTTTAATTCGAAATGAAGGCGGAGAATTTAAAAAACAGGAGGCCATAGCCATGAATCCCGGCACTTCGGTCCTGGTTAAAAATCTATTCTACAATATCCCGGCCCGACGTAATTTCCTCAAATCCAATCCGGTTGAAATGAAGCATATTGTCGATGAATTTCAACGCGTGGCCCTGGCCAATCCGGAAATAGCCTTTAATTTTTTCCAAAATGATCTAGAAGTATTCAATCTCAAACCTTCGAAACTAGCCGTAAGAATTATCCAAATTTTTGGTAAACAGTACAAAGAAAATCTTGTGCCCTGTGAAGAGAGAACGGATCTTCTGGAAATAATGGGTTATCTGGGTTCTCCGGAATCTGCTAAGAAAACCAGAGGAGAGCAATATTTTTTTATCAATAAACGCTACGTCAGAAGCAATTATTTACAACATGCTGTTAAAATGGCCTATCAGGATTTGATTTCTGACGACAGTTTTCCTTTTCACGTCATCTTTATTGAAATTGACCCCAGTCATATAGATGTAAACGTACATCCCACTAAAAATGAAATTAAGTTTGATGATGAAAGAACCGTTTATGGCATTATTCAGGCGGCCGCTAAAAAAAGTCTGGGCAGCCACAGTTTTGCGCCAAGCCTGGATTTTAGCAAAAAAGTAAATCTCGATGAATTTAGCGATGAGGCAAAAAATTTTCGTTTCGCATTTCAAAAAGGTGAAATGGTGGAAGGGAGAAATCGCGAAAGTCAATACGGGAGCTTTCAGGGCAATAGAAATATCGAAAACTGGCAAAAACTCTACACTGACTTCGGTGAGAAAAATGAGTCGGATGATGGGACATCCATTACCATACAAAGCTCTTTAAATCGCGATAGTTCTAAAAACCTACCTTCCGAAGAAAAAATTGAAGAAAAGGCCGTATTTCAAATTCATAATGCCTATATCATAACCCAGATTAAATCGGGTTTTGTAATCATTGAGCAATCCAATGCGCATGAAAGAATTTTATATGAAAAATATTTAGATCAGCTCGATACACAAAAAGGATCATCCCAACAGTTTATATTTTCTAAGACCCTGCATTTATCTGCTGCCGATTTTCAATTGGTAAGTGATCTCGAAAAAGAAATTAAGTCCCTGGGTTTTGATTTTCAGTCTATGGGTGAAAATGCAATTGTAATTAATGGCCTTCCTGCCAATTTAAAAGCGGAGGATGAAAAGGAGTTGTTTGAAGGATTGATAGAACAGTATAAAAACAATACAAAGAATCTTAAAATCAATAAAAAAGAAAATCTTGCAAGATCTCTGGCCAAAAGATCTGCCATTAGAATTGGTAAAAAATTGACCGAAACCGAAATGCGTAATATCATTGATCAATTATTTGCCTGCCGTATGCCAAACTATACTCCCGATGGTAATCCTACCATTATGAAAATGGAGCTAAATGAATTTAATTCGTATTTCCAAAATTCCTGATAAGCTATGTTCCAACTGACACCAGTTGCAAGAAATTTATTGATTGCAAATGTTGCTATTCTCTTTCTCGATTATATCCTAAATGGTGTTCTATCCAATTGGTTTGCCCTCTATTATGTAGGCTCGGACAATTTTGCACCTTATCAGTTTATCACCTACATGTTTTTTCACGGAGGAATTGGGCACCTCTTTGGCAATATGTTGGCACTGTTTTTTTTCGGCCCCTGGTTGGAAAGAACCTGGGGGCCCCAACGCTTTTTTATATTTTATATGGTATGTGGTGTGGGGGCAGGATTGTTGTACGGGATTGTACAAACATTCGAAATGCAAATGCTTCTTGCTGACATAAATGCATACAAAGCAGCGGCCGATCCTGACTTATTTGCAGCATTTATCAACGAACATGCGCCGTATATATACAGCGATCTTTACAATTTCATCAACGGCTTTGCTGAAAATCCGGAGAGCAGCTCATATATTGAACAAAGCAAATCATACCTCGATCAGATTTATAATCGCCAGGCTAATATACCTATGGTCGGTGCTTCAGGTGCTATTTTCGCCATTTTACTTGGATTTGGGATGCTTTTTCCAAACACTCAAATCTTTTTGCTGTTTCCTCCTATACCAATTAAAGCAAAATATCTGGTTACATTTTATGGACTTTATGAGGTATATGCCCTTTTTCAAAACTCACCAACCGATAATGTGGCGCATCTCGCTCATATTGGAGGCATGCTATTTGCATTCTTCTTTATTCGAAAATGGAAAAACTCGGGTAATTATTTTTAGATGGCAGGCATCATAGACGATATTAAAAACGCCTTCAGGCAAAATGACAATGCATTAAATCAATTGATTCTTATCAATGTGATCGTGTTTGTTTTTTTAGCAATCCTCAAGGTGCTTTCTTTCTTCACAGGTCTTGAAGAAGTTTTCGGATTTGTTTATAAACAGTTTTCAATTCCTCCAATTGGAATAGATTTTATAAAAAGACCCTGGACCATTATTAGCTATAGTTTTGCACATAGCCTAAGTGGTATCTTTCACATCTTATTCAATATGCTGGTTCTATACTGGTTTGGACGTTTGATATCTGAATATCTCGGTAGCCCAAAAGTAGTAAATCTTTATATACTCGGTGCTTTGGCCGGTGGCTTGTTATACTTATTATTCTATAATGCTGTACCGGTTTTTGCAGAACGCGCTTCACAGGTAAGTGGAATGGTTGGCGCTTCAGCGGCAGTTTATGCCATCATGGTTGCTGCAGCAGTCCTACTCCCCGACTATACCTTTCATCTCATATTTATAGGTCCGGTAAAAATTAAATGGATAGTGGCCTTTTATATTTTTCTGTCATTTCTGGGTTCAACCGGCGCCAATGCAGGGGGAAATATTGCCCATCTCGGGGGGGCATTGATTGGATGGGTTTACATTAGACAATTGCAGGCCGGTAACGATTGGGGGAAACCAATACAATCCATTTTGGATTTCTTTAGGGGAATGTTTGACGATAAACCCAAAATAAAAGTTACCTACAAGCAGAAAGAAACAAAACGAAAAGCCGGCAAAGTAAAATCCGGTGGTACTGAAGACCTCGATCAGGATGAAATTGATGCTATTCTTGATAAAATAGCGGACAGAGGATATGAGAGCCTTACTAAGGAAGAAAAACAAAAACTCTTTAATGCGAGTCAGAAATAGGTCTTTTTTGCCCTCGCATAATCAAATCTTATCTTTGAGAACCAAAACTATTTCTAAATGGCAGAATTCGATAATCTGAAACTTGAATTAGACAATGGCATTTTAACCATAACCATTGATCGCGAATCGAAACTAAACGCCCTGAACATTAAAACCATGGAAGAGATTCGTCTTGCAATGGAAAGGGTATACGATGATGATGAAGTCAGAGCTTGTATTGTGACCGGTTCTGGATCAAAGGCTTTTGTCGCCGGAGCAGATATTAAAGAAATTTCCGAACTCAATGAAATGAACGGGAGAAAGTTTGCCGAAAACGGGCAGGAGATATTTGAAATTATCGAGGAATGCCCAAAACCTGTCATTGCGGCTGTAAATGGTTTTGCTTTGGGTGGAGGATGTGAATTGGCCATGGCCTGTCATCTTAGAATTGCTACAGCCAATGCAAAATTTGGCCAGCCTGAAGTCAACCTTGGGATTATACCCGGTTATGGTGGAACGCAACGCCTTACACAGCTGATTGGAAAAGGCAAAGCATTGGAATTACTCATGACGGCGGATATGATCAATGCGGAAGAAGCCAGACAGTTGGGCTTGGTTAATCAAGTAGTTTCTACCAATGAAGAACTCATTCCAAAATGCCGTGAAATTCTCAACAAAATTCTTAAGAAAGCTCCTATAGCAATTGGCATGATCATCGATTCTGTTGTTGCTCACTACAAAAAAGATGAGAATGGATTTCAAACTGAAGCCAATTCATTTTCCATTTGCTGTAAATCGGAGGACTTTAAAGAAGGTACCGCAGCTTTTATCGAAAAAAGAGAAGCCAATTTCAAAGGAGAGTAAATTTATATTCAGCAATAATCCCGTAATTGGTAATTGAAAATTCGTAATTGATTATTGGGAATCCTTAAAAAACTTGCAGGAGAATCAGCGATTTATGGGCTCAGCACCATACTTGGCCGCTTGATCAATTACCTCCTTGTACCCCTCTACACCGCCATTTTTGATCCCGATGCCTTTGGTGTTTATTCTGTGCTCTATGCCTATGCCGCTTTTCTACAGATTCTTTTCACTTTTGGCATGGAAACGGCCTATTTCCGTTATTCGAGTCGCGATGAAAATGAATCCAAAGTATTCAATCAGATCTTCACTTTGGTTTTTATCAGCAGCATCATTCTAAGTGCACTGATTTTTAGTTCTGCACAAGGAATTTCTCAATTACTCGAATACGAATCTTTCCAAAAGGAAATAAAATACCTTTCTATCATCCTCGGTTTGGATGCACTTGCCGCTATACCATTTACGCGTCTGCGATTTAGAAACAAGGCCTGGAATTTTGCCATCATCAAGCTCATCAATATTCTGCTGAATGTAGGTTTCAATGTGTTTTTTTATTTGGTATTGCCCAGGTATCCCAATTTAAGCATTCAAATGGGAATAGGTTTTGCTTCTGGAAGCATTGCATTTATTTTCATATCAAATTTATTGGCAAGCGCCTTTACCCTTCTTCTTTTAAGTCCGGTAATACTACAGTGGAGGCCAAATTTTGAAAAAGGATTTATCAGGCAGGTTTACGGTTATTCCTTTCCAATCATGCTAATGGGAATTGCGGGTATTGCCAATGAGATGCTCGATAAAATATTGCTCAAAGAATGGTTGCCCGATAATTTTTATAATCAATTCGATGCTGACGGTGCTGTGGGAATATACAGTGCTGCTGCCAAGCTGGCTATATTTATGATGCTGATGATTCAATCCTTTCGGTTTGCCTCGGAACCATTTTTCTTTAAATCAGCAAATTCAGAAAAAGCACCAGAAGACTTTGCCATGGTTATGAAATGGTTTGTCATTGTTGGGATGTTTGTATTTATAACGGTAACCCTGAATCTGGATTTGCTTAAATATCTGTTGAGATCAGAGGTCTATTGGACAGGACTAATGGTGGTGCCTGTATTATTATTGGCGAAATTCTTTCTGGGTGTGTATTATAATTTAAGCATCTGGTTTAAACTGACTGATAAAACCCGTTTTGGAATGTATTTTTCATTCATCGGTGCGGGTATAACAATCGCAGCAAATTTTGTTTTGATTCCGCTTATCGGTTATATGGGCAGTGCTTTTTCTGCATTTTTGGCTTATTTAAGCATGATGATCATGTGCTTTATCTATGGCCAAAAAAACTATCCCATCCCATATAAAATTGGAAATGCATTATTTTATATTCTTCTGGGAGTGGTTTTGGTTATGGCCGATTTCTTTTGGCACCCCAATTCTCAGATTTTAGCCAGTGCCTATCATTTTGCATTAATATTCCTTTTCCTGATTATCGTTTTCATTGGAGAATTCAAACCTGAAAGCGGAAGGGGAAATGTGGAGATATAGAAAGGAAAAACTAAACCCCCGAATTTTCGAGGGTTTTATTTTTTTTTGAATTAAATGTGTTTCCAGTAAAGACGCAGCCCACTGCTGAACAGGACTGCAGCCAGCAATAAAATTATTTTGCCAATTGGAATATTATTTTCCGAATCATTGAAAAAACCTCCCTTTTTAAAATCCGGCTCAATCCAGCCATTGTCATTGCCTGATTTTTTTACTTTGGATGCAAATTCTTCTACATAATCATAGCGGTCTGATATGTCCCAACCGGTCAGATTGGCCAATTGGTGCAACTCTTTTTCTCTTCTTTTGGCCACACCTTTAATATAGGCTTGTGCTTCATCGCATTCGAGATTTCCTTTTACCGCATGCTGCATGATGTAGCGGCCCTGAAACTGGCTTTTATTAGGGGTTTCCTGAAAAAACAGATCCTGAGGAAAGTTTTGTCTATCATAACGCAAATGCAAACGCGTAAAAAAGACATCGCCTTCTACATTGGTGCCACCGTTATTTTTTAACCAATGGACCCCTGCTTCTCTCAGGTCATTGTAAACCGGCGGAGGACCGACGCATGGATCGCATTTAATCTGATTTCTGAAACTCACATCCCAGGCGTATTCCAAAAATACAGCGCGCTTTCTTTCTTTTTCATAGGCAGTATTGAAAAGATCGACATAGAAATCACCAAATTCCGATTGAATAAATTCCGGAATGTTCTTATTGCTCGGTATTTCAACGGTCCGGTAATTGGTTGTTTCAATACGTCCTTTTTTGGAAAATGCATACACTACCAAGTCCTGTGCTTCTTCTGCATTGGCCATTCCCAAACGAATAGGCAACATAAATTTATCAGAATGAAATGCTATTTGAATAGGTCTCAAAGTTGTAAAGCCCGAAGATTTCTGCTTTTCTAAATTCACCTTAACCACAAAAAACTTCATCTCATTTCTAATGTATGGCGCCAGCACTTCTTCAGCTGCTGCAGGAATTTTGTATTCATTGGCCAGCAACCAGTTTTTTAAGCCATCGGATTCTTTTGCGCTTAAAATAACGATATCATATTCACCGACGGTATAAGTGGCTTCAATGGTGACATTGTATTTTTGGGCGGTGCTTTTCATTTTTCGTTCCGCTGAACCCGCCGCTCTAGGAGCCATGTCCATCATTGACATTTCTTCTTCATAAATCATTTGATAGCAAGGGTTTTGATCGTAATATTCTACCAGTCTCGGCCCGGAATAAGCGTCGAGTTTGTCGAATACCATTTGATCAGCGATTCTGATATTATCGCGTACAAGAATTTCCGGAACGGGTACAACCATCGCGAAATCCTTCGCACTTCCCTGATAATCATTGGACATGGTAATGACCGTCCTGCTGCCATCGCGAACAATAATCACTTGAGATGATTTATTGAACAGTTTTGCATCGGCTTTTGCCACATAAAAGCCGCAAAAAGATTTGCTTTCATTTGCCCCAAGGAGCATTAAAAACAATAGTAAAAAGCTTAATTTGATCGTTTTCATAATAATTGATTTTGGTTAAAAATTTTTATTTGCTAATCCAGCTAAAGGTTTTGCCTTTGTAGAATTTGTTTATCAAAATGGATAGTGGGGACATGATAAAAAGCGCCCATATCGGTGCAGAATGGACATAATACCAATTACTTATGGCAAATGCCAGTACACCTATGAGCGATGACCAGATTATTCGCCCCTTTTGACTTTTTGGAGTAGTTACCGGATCGGTAATCATAAAAAATGTAAAGAGCAGAAGTGTGCCACTCGATAAGTGATGAATGAATACATCGAGCTCCCATCCCAGGTAGACCACCAATTTGAGAAAGTACAAACCGCTAAAAGTCCCAAGGAAACTCAATGCTACATCCAGCCTTCCGACTTTTAGAAGTAGGGCGCTGGCGCTCAACATTAGTACAAAAAGAAAGAGCATTTCACTCCCCCACTGCCCGGGTGAAAACCATGCATCCCCTGTTATCAAAATGGTGAGAATCATTCCGAAATTTGTGGGATTGAATATGTGTTTGCCTTTGTACCGAATCAGGAATTTACTGGAAATGGAGAGAATACCTGCCAGAGCAAAAGTGCTCATATGATTGGCTTTGAACATAAGGCAAATGCTAAGTGCAGATATCAATGCACTTTTTAATGCGCTGTAATCTTTGCTGGTAAAGTGAATTCCAATGGCCTGTATGAGAAGACATGACGCTATGGCAATCAGATAATTGTGAATTTCCAAATTCCAGCTCAGCACCGCTATTCCGGCTAATAAAAAGACCGTTTGAAATGCGATTTGAAAATGTCTTGGATCAAGCCAAAGATTTTGAAAAGCCTTTAAGCTGATAATTATTCCCTGTGAATTTAATTCCTTATGCATGATCTCATTTTTTTGATTTCATGTATAGGATGCATAGGGAGGCTCTATTCCATAAAAAAATGTGAAAATATTTTTTCTTCCTGATTATATCTCATGATAAATAGCTCAAAATGATTGATTACGGGTATTTTTGCTATTTTTGAATTTCATATAAATTATGAAAATAAAAGTGATAAACAGGTCGGGAAATGAACTTCCCTCCTATCAAACTGAACACGCCGCAGGTCTTGATTTAAGAGCAAATCTGGAGACTTCAATAAGCTTGAAACCTCTCCAAAGAGCCCTTGTTCCTACAGGATTATTTATTGAAATCCCTGCGGGTTGTGAAGGTCAGGTCAGACCGAGAAGTGGCCTTGCAGCAAAACACGGCATTACAGTACTTAATAGCCCGGGAACCATCGATGCTGATTATCGCGGAGAAGTAAAAGTGATTTTGGTCAATTTATCTGAAGACAGCTTTGAAATTAATCATGGAGAAAGAATAGCCCAATTGGTAATTGCTAAACACGAAACCATTGAATGGATCGAAAGCCATGAATTGGCTAATAGTTCGAGAAGTTCCGGAGGCTTTGGAAGTACAGGAAAATAAAATCTAAAAAAAAATGAGAATAATTATCCCAATGGCAGGAATGGGCAAAAGAATGCGCCCCCATTCATTATTTATACCGAAACCACTCATCCCGGTAGCCGGAAAACCCATAGTGCAACACCTGGTCAAAGACATTGTGAAAATATGCAGGGAAGATGTGGAAGAAATTGCATTTGTAATTGGTCATTTCGGAGAAGCCGTGGAAAAACAGCTCATTGGAATCGCAGAATCCGTTGGTGCCAAAGGTTCGATTTTTTATCAGGAAGAGGCCCTGGGTACGGCCCATGCCATACTTTGTGCCAAAGAAGCACTTAAAGGTCACGTTGTTGTCGCATTTGCCGATACACTTTTTAAAGCTGATTTTACCCTGGATACCAATCAGGACGGAATTATCTGGGTACAGAAAGTGGAAGATCCAAGGCCTTTTGGAGTAGTTAAAATAAATGAACAAGGCTATATCACCGATTTTGTGGAAAAACCCGAAACCTTTGTTTCGGATCTTGCAATTATTGGGATCTATTATTTCAAGGATGGCGAAAATCTGCGTAATGAACTTCAATACCTGATTGACAACAACATCCTTGATAAAGGAGAATTTCAAATCACAAATGCCCTTGAAAATATGAAAGAAAAGGGTGTAAAAATTAAACCGGGCGAAGTCACAGAATGGCTGGATTGTGGGAATTACCAGGTGACGATCAATACAAATCAGCGCTATTTAACCTATTTAGAGGAAAGGGGAGAAAAACTTCAATCGGATAAGGCGAAAGTTAAAAATTCAGTCATCATTCCTCCGGTTTTGATCGATGACGATGCAGAAATAGAGAACTCTGTGGTAGGTCCTTATGTTTCAATCGGTAAAGGAACTAAAATCAAGAATTCAAGGCTTAGTAATACAATAATTCAAAAGGATTCGAGTATAGTAGATGGTCATATTGCCGATTCTATGATTGGAAACAATGTGGAATTCAAAGGTGATAGCCGTTCCCTGAGTCTGGGTGATTTTACCAGACTGGAATAATGTTTAACCAATAATGCAGAGAAACAATTTTGCGTACTTTTTTATTTGTTTCTTTTGTCTGATTTTGATTTTTGCCAATGGTGCAGAGGCACAAAAACGCAGAAAGAAAAAGGATAAAATTGACAAGATAGACAAAGACTTCAGTGAGGGGGACCTCGATGCCGAAGCGGAATTCTATTTTGTAGAAGCCATGCGGCATTTAATGCTTGAAGACTTTGATAAGGCTCAGAAATACTTTGAAAAAGTTCTTGAAATAAAACCCGATCTGCCCGCGGCCAATTATAAGATCGCAGATTTGTATTTGATGCAGGGCAAGCCGAGAGATGCCCTTCCCTATGCGAAAAAAGCACTGGAATTCGACAATCAGAATAAAGCGTATTATTTGCTGCTTGCTCGTATATATGAATTCGAACAAGATTTTCAGAAAGCAGCCAATACCTTAAAAGAACTTTTGTCAAAAGTAAAAGGTGCAGAAGAACACTATTTTGATCTTGCCCTGATCCAAACCTATCTGGAAGATTATTCAGGTGCCCTTGAAACCTATGGCAAAATTCAGGAAGTATTTGGTGCTTCTGCTGAGGTAATTCAACAAAAACAAAGGTTATTGTTAAAATTAAATCGATTGGATGAAGCCATTGCTGAAGGTGAAGAATTGATTGAAGCATTTCCCAATGAAAGGGAATACGCCTACGATTTGGTTAAACTTTTACTTTCCAATGATAAAAAGAAAGAGGCATTGCAAAGGTTGAATGCCATTCTGGATGAAGATCCGGATAACCCCGAAGCATTGATTCTGATGTCAGATATTTACCGCTCAGAAGAAAAGCTCGATTCGGCAAATTTAATGTTAAATAAGGCCTTCTATAATCAAAGTCTTGATTCAGAAAGTAAAATGGCCATTATTTCTAACCTAATGCGTTTTTCTTATTCTGAAGAAGAAAAAAACAGTCTTTTGAGATTAACAGAAATTCTAACCGAATCCCATCCTGAAGATGGTAGGGTGCAAGCATTTCGAGCTGATATTTTATTGAATTATCAGGAAAAAGATCTAGCCCTTGAAGCGTATAAAAAAGCAATAAAGTTGGATGATTCCGAATTGCTTATTTGGACCAATATAGTCTTGCTGCATTTTGAAATGGAAGAATACGATTCAGTCAATCACTATGCCTCAAAAGCATTGGAATTATTTCCAAATCAGGGCAGATTGTGGTTTATGGACGGCTTGGGCTATTATTCTAAAAACGACTTTAAATCTGCGAGAAACAGTCTGGAAATGGCTGAGAAATACATTGTGGACAAAACTGCCATGCGCAGCGATATACTTTCTACACTTGGAGACACCTATAACAGTCTGGAAATGTTTGAGGAATCAGATGCCGTTTACGAAGAAGCATTGAGCATCAATCCCAAAAATGAACATGTACTGAATAATTACAGCTACTATTTATCTCTTCGCGAGGAAGATCTGGATAAGGCTGAGGAAATGTGCGAAAAACTAATGCAAATGTCTCCGGATAATAGCACCTATCTCGATACCTATGCCTGGGTCTTATACAAATTGAAAAAATACGATGAGGCCTTGAAATACATTGAAAAAGCAGTAATTGATTCAGAATCGGGTGTGGTTCATGAACATTATGGCGATATTCTCTTTCAACTCGGAAGAAAAGATGAAGCTTTGGAAGCATGGAAAAAAGCCAAAGAATATGAAGATGCTTCTGAAGAAATCGACAAAAAGATCCGGGATCGGAAATTGTATGAATAGGATTCACTTAATTATTTTTTTAAGTCTAGCCAGCTTCTTATTTGCCTGTAAGAAAGAAGCCCTTATTGTCGAAAACTTTGACTACGCTCCTAAAAAATTGGATTTTGAATATTTAAAAATCAAATCCAAAATGGAGTATTCCGATGAAAGGCAAAATAACAAAGCCACTTTGCATATTCGGGTTCAAAAAGATTCAGTTATTTGGATCTCTGTCCAGCATACGATAGAAGCCTTCAGGATTCTAATTCTTCAGGATAGCGTGCACATGATCGATCGCTTAAAAAAATCCTATTCCGGCATGTCCTACGAAGATTTAAAAAAGAAAATGGGTTTTGAGCTGAATTACAAATTCTTTGAAAGTCTTATTACGGCGAATGTCCCCGATATAATTTTAGAAGAGGGCAAAAAGCTTGAAAAAGATAATATGACCTATTTAATTCGAAAGGAGGGCTTTTATCAGTTTGAATATTTTGTTTTGAGCTCCATGAGACATATAGAAATGATCCGGGTAACTGAAATTCCATCAAACAACTCGTTGGAAATAGATTATAAGAATTATATTAAAAAAGGCGATAATATCTACCCCAATGAAATTATTGCTAAAATGACTTACCTTTCCAACCAGAAACGTTCAAAGTCTGATATTTCAATTGATCACAACAGTTTTGAAATACTTTCTGGAGAGGAGGATCTCAGCTTTCCTTTCAGCATTCCGGATAGATATGTCAGGAACTAAGCTTTTTACCCTTTTATTTTTACTCCTTTTTGTTTTTAACGCATTTGCTCAATCGAGATCAAGTCTGGAAAAGCAAAAAAGTGCCAACCAGAGAAGAATTGCCGAAGCCAGTAAGATTCTAAAGCAAACTCAAAACAAAAAAAAGGCTACTCTTGGACAGTTTAGGGCACTCATAAATCAAATCAATCAAAGACAAGCCTTAATAAATACTATCCAGCAGGAATTGGATTACCTGAATGAAGAAATTGCTGAAAATGAAAAAATAATTAACGCCCTTGAAGAGGATTTGAGGTCTTTGAAAAAAGAATATGCAGCCATGCTTTACAATGCTCAGAAAAACAGGGGAGCTTTGCAAAAAATTATGTTTCTATTCTCCTCAGGCGATTTCAATGAATTCCGAAGACGATTACAATATCTGGAGCAATACGCGGAAGCGAGAAAGGCTCAGGCAAGGGAAATTGAAAAAGTAAAGGAATATCTCGATGAACAGAATCGAATTCTCATTCAAACAAAAAATCAAAAGGAAGAACTTCTCAATTTAGAAAAAGAAGAATCAGAAAAATTGGAAAAATCCCGCAGGGAACAACAAAAACTATTGGCTGACCTTGGGAAGAAAGAAAAACAATTACGTTCTGAGTTAAAGAAAAGGAAGGAAGATGCTAAACGATTGGAAACACTCATTAAAAAACTTGTAGAGAAAGAGGTTAAAAAAAGCGCGAGTAAATCGGGTAGAATGGCATTGACGCCCGAAGCAGCACAATTGGCAGCCACCTTTGAGAAAAACAGAAGACAATTACCCTGGCCGGTTCGCACAGGATTTATTTCAGAAAAATTCGGAGAAAATAATCACCCTGTCTTGCGTGGAGTAAAAATAAAAAATGATGGAATTGATATACAATCCGGTAAAGGAGAATCTGTCAGAGCTGTTTTTGAAGGAACCGTTTTAACCGTAGCCATCATTCCGGGTAATAATACTGCCGTTATGATCAAGCACGGTAATTATATCACTGTTTACGCCGGAATAAAAAATGTCAAAGTAAAAAAAGGGGACAAAATCAGTACAAAAGATGTTATAGGTGAAGTTGCTACAGATCAGGATGGCACAAGCAAAATGCAATTCCAGATTTGGAGGGATTTTGAAAAACTAAATCCCGAAGAATGGCTGTTTAGAAAATAGCTTTTGGAAATGGATTTAATATCCGTATAACATTTCGTAACTTTGAAATTATTTAGAAAACATGACTACTTTAATAAATATACTTTTGTTTAGCATAGGAGGGCCGGAAATAATTCTGATCCTTTTTGTAATCCTTTTACTTTTTGGTGCTAAAAAAATACCCGAACTCGCCAGAGGAATGGGAAAAGGCATTCGGGAATTTAAAGATGCCACGAAAGAAATCAAGGACGAAATTGATGACGCAGGCAAAGAGGCCAGCAAAGACAAATAATCATTGGAAAATTTCCGGAATTTCAGAGCTGTTGGTGATGCTTTAAAAACCGGCAGACTGACGTGCAAAGCGCTTGTAGAATATCATCTTGAGCAAATAAGAAAATATTCTGAGCACAACGCTTTTCTTGAAGTTTACGAAGAAGAAGCAATCAGAAAAGCCGAAACGGTAGATGCCAAATTGGGTTCGGGAAAGGCAGGTCCGCTTGCCGGCCTGGTAGTGGGACTGAAAGATGTGATTTGTTTAAAAGATCATGGACTACAAGCTTCAAGTAAAATTCTGGATGGCTTCAAATCTCAGTTTACAAGTCCTGCCGTTCAAAAACTAATCGATGCCGATGCCATAATTATTGGAAGACAAAACTGCGATGAATTTGCAATGGGCTCTTCGAATGAAAATTCAGCATTTGGTGAAGTTAAAAATGGCATTGATCCGGAGAGAGTGCCGGGAGGATCTTCAGGAGGTTCTGCCGTTGCAGTTCAAATGAATATGTGTCAGGTTTCTCTGGGAAGTGATACAGGTGGTTCCGTTCGTCAACCAGCCGCATTTTGTGGTGTAGTCGGACTAAAACCTACTTATTCCAGAATTTCAAGATACGGACTCATCGCTTATGCCAGTTCATTTGATACCATAGGCATTATTTCCAAATCTGTTGAAGATGCAGCCCTTGTATTGGAATTCCTGGCCGGTGCAGATGGCATGGACAGCACAGCCTCTCAAAAAGAAGTGCCTGCTTATTCAAAAAAATTAAAGGTAGAAGGAAAGAAAAAAATTGGATTGCTTAGAAAAGCTTTGGATTCCGAAGGTATTCAACGGGAAATCAAAGAAAAGACGCTAGAACTCTGCGAAGCACTCAAAAATGCAGGTCATGAAATTGTAAATATAGAATCCCCTTTCATGGATTATGCATTACCAACCTATTATATTTTAACTACAGCTGAAGCAAGTACAAACCTATCCCGATTTGATGGTGTAAAATATGGCTATCGAAGTGAAAATGCCGATACGCTTGAAGAAATGTACAAAAACACCAGAACCGAAGGTTTTGGAGAAGAAGTTAAGCGAAGAATAATGCTTGGAACCTTTGTTTTGAGTGCAAAATACCACGATGCCTATTTTACCAAAGCACAGAAAGTACGTAGAAAAATAAGAGATTTCCTATATCAACAATTAGAAGAAGTAGATTTCGTTCTAAACCCAACAACACCAGAAACTGCTTTTAAAATTGGAGAAAAAACGGATGATGTATTGAGCCTGTATTTAGCCGACTTATTTACCGTGCAAGCTTCTGTTGCAGGATTACCGGCTATTTCCATACCATATGGTGAAGATAAAAAAGGTCTGCCCATTGGTATTCAAATTATGGGAAAAGCATTTGATGAAACCAAATTACTCGCTTTTTCGAATTATATTGAGAATGAAATCAATGAAAAAGTACTTCCTTAACATAGCACTGACTTTATTTGTCGGACTTCTCTTTTCATCTGAATCCTATTCAGAAGTACCTCTGGTTGTTTGTCAGAATGAATACCTCGAACTGGATGAAAATCTCTTAGTAGACAGGCTATCATGTATTGAAAATCATGTACCCCTTCCTTATAACAGGAGAGTAAGTGGCTTTATTGATTATTTTATTCGACGCGACAGGGCCTATACCCAGGCGGTCATGAATGCTCAGGAATTGTACTTCCCCATTTTTGAAGAAGCATTGGAAAGACACGGATTGCCGGATGAATTAAAATACCTGGCCATTGTGGAGTCGGGATTAAATCCCAAAGCCGTTTCACCCGCTTATGCAGTTGGATTGTGGCAGTTTATGAACAGTACTGGTAGAAGTTATGGACTTAAAGCGGATATTTTAATTGACGATCGCATGGATCCCTTTCTAGCCACAGAAGCGGCCTGTAAATATTTAAAATTTCTACACGGAATGTTCAATGACTGGCCCCTGGCTTTGGCAGCATATAATTGTGGTCCCGGAAATGTGAGAAGAGCAATTAGACGTTCCGGATACCGAAAAGACTTTTGGGAAGTTTATCGCTATCTACCTAGAGAAACACGGTCTTATGTTCCTCAATTTATCGCCATTACATATGTATTCAATTATGCCGAAGAACATATGTTGTTCCCGGATAATAGCCAGTATTTTCCTGAGTATAAAGAAATTGTCGTTAGTCAGAATTTAAGTTTAAATGCATTGGCCGCAGAATTAGGTGTTTGTATTGATGACTTAAGAAAATTAAATCCCCAATTGAAAAAGGATGTTGTGCCGATGCATAGAAAAGAATATAGGTTTAGAATTCCAGCAATAGCCTATGAAAAATTTGAATCCAATTCTGAAGTTATCTTAAAAAATTCAGAGAAATTAACAGAAGAAGAAATCGTATTAATTGCACAGGTTGATCGCTTGAGTCCATTTGGTAAGGAAAAACACTACCATAAAGTAAGAAGTGGAGATGTATTGGGACTCATTGCTGAAAAATACCATGTGAGAGTCTCCGATATAAGGCGTTGGAACAATTTGCGTTCTAATACCATACGCGTTGGCCAGAATCTAGTGATTTGGAAGGTGCCCGGTTATGTCCCGGCGAGCACAACTCAATATGCCAAGACTGTCCAACCTAAAAGTCCGATTCCCGCTGACAAAGTATATCTTGTCAAATACGGCGATACCCTTTGGGACATTTCGAGAAAATTTGAGGGCTTGAGTATTGAGAAAATTAAAAAGCTCAACAACCTCAGTAGCAATACCATTAAGCCAGGTATGAAACTTCGCATTGGCTGATCAATCAAATCTACCTGTATATACTGTATCACAACTTGCATTGAGAAATGGACAAGACAGAGATGAAGTCTGGATTGCCTACAAGGGAAATATATATGATGTGAGTCGCTCCAAGCTCTGGAGAAAGGGTATGCACTATGAACATTGGGCCGGTCAGGATTTAACGCATGAATTACCGGATGCACCTCACAATGCTAATGTATTTGACAAATTCGAAGTAATTGGAATATTAAAGGATACTAGTCCGAATACTTAGGGTCATAGCCTTCATCCCCAAAAAGGTAGAGAAATATCACACGGCTGTATTTGAAGTTATATGGAAAGATTAATAAAACTGCAGCACAAATAATGCAGATATAAACCCAGGCAGGAGGGTCATTTAGTAAAAAGAAAACGCTAAAACCTACCACAAGAAAAAGTCCGGTTGAAATCCCATAGCTTATATACATACCACCATAAAAAAAACCTGTTTCCTTTTCGTATTGCAAATTGCAATGAGGACAGTTTTTGTGCATATCGGTAAGATGAAAGGGGTTTAGAATATTTGAATTATGAATATCTCCCCTTCTACATCTGGGACATTTTCCAAGAGCTATTGCCTGTAGCGCATTTAATTTTGCCATGGCGCAAAGATAAGCTGGGTCAATTAAGAATTAAGAATTTAAATTAAAAATTGAGTGACTGGTATAATAAATATCCCATTAATTTCAGGCAGTTGTTTAAATATCAATTAATTCAACCAACAAAGTAATAAGGCAATTAATTAACCCTTAATTGAGAAATTTTACTTTTCAATTTTAATCTTTTCATACAATGAAATAAACACACCGCGCTTCCTGAAAGATTGAATAAGCTTAAAATCTCTTTTCAGTTCTAGTATTTCTTCATCGTCAATATTGTTATAAATATTCGAGTAGAGCACGTATTCATTGGAATCGAGATTGAGATATTGATGTCTTTCCCGACTTTCGCTTAATTCCAAAAAACGTCTTTCAGAAACATTGGGGAATTCCGCAGCCACTTCCGAATATTCAATATTCTTCTTTTCTAAATATGCATTCATTTTCTCCCGTAATTCGTAATAAGGCCAATGTGCAAGGCTTGCATCCCATCCTTTAGCTATACCCTCCGGATATATCCAAAAATTTCCCGACAATAAAGCCCCTAGAACAACTAGGTAAATGATATTTCGCATTTTGCTATTGTTTACAAATACAAACAAC
This sequence comes from Hyphobacterium sp. CCMP332, assembly GCA_014323545.1. Lineage (NCBI taxonomy): Bacteria > Pseudomonadati > Pseudomonadota > Alphaproteobacteria > Maricaulales > Maricaulaceae > Hyphobacterium > Hyphobacterium sp. CCMP332. The sequence continues at coordinate 2,323,026 of CP058647.1, read as the reverse complement.
ATGTAAAGGAAGCAAAGCACTAAAATCAGAAATAATGGTAATAAATAGCGGTGTGCACTTAGATATTTGTAAGTTGTAAAGCTGTATCCCAAACATATGGTCAGGGACATAACAATAAAAATCAAATATTTGAACTTCTGATTTAGTTTTATTTTGCCTACTCGTGTAAGCGTAATTATTATAATAGCAATTACAACAAATACTCTTCCGAAATCAATAATTCGCCAGACCATTATGCCGATATTATATATAAAACCCTGAAATCGCACTCTTTCAAAACTTCCCATCCAGGGTGATTCGGGATGATAAGCGAGCCATCCCTTTTCTGCATAGTGAAATAAGAAATAAGGCAATATACCAATGACGGCCGGCCAGTATGCCAATGAAATTCTCAGAAGTGAAGAAAAACTAAATCTCTTTCCTTCAAGGGTATTTAAATAAATATCGAATAACAAAAGTGCAAAGGCTACCATCAGACCTCTCATTGAAATTAGAAAGAGGCCAATGAGTCCTAAAGCGATTAGAAAACGATGGTTTTTAAGAATCCCATTTAGCATTAGTAAAAAGCAAAAAACCAGAACTATATCAGGACTGACAAGTACCGACTGACCTAAGAGAGTTGGTTCTGCCAAAAACAATATAAGTGAAAGGAAGACATAAGGTTTAGGAATAAAATATCTTATCAGCACATTGCATTGCCAGACAATTCCAAACAAAAAAGGCAAAATAGCTAAATGTGAAACCCATAGCGTTTTGCCTAAAATTTTCCACCAAATGGCCAGGTAAAATCCAAAAGCCGGTATATGACCACTGTCGATATTATTTGGTAATAACGTTTTATCTAGTCCATTTTCAAAAAAATGGTGGGCTTGCATGCTGGCCAACTGGACTGTATCCCAAAAAAATATATGATTCAGGGATAAAAGCGTTAAAACCAAAAATAAACAGTAAAAAGGAATTAACGGAAAATGCTTTTCGATGGAGCTCAACATCCTTTAATTTCTATTCGTAAAGCTCAGGGTGTTCTGTTTTCATTTTTGCAGCATATGAACAGACCGGAACCACTGCCAGATTTTTTTCTTTGGCATAATTAACCACTTCCTTTATGAGTTTTTTACCCAAGCCCCGGCCACTGTATTCCGGAGAGACAGAGGTGTGTTTTATGACCAATCTGTCATCAAATGGAATATCATAGGATAATTCCCCCAATACCTCGCCATCATCAGAAATTTCAAATCGCGAGTAAACTTCATCTATTACATTATTTATTTCCATAACTAAGCAAATAAACAGGAATAAGTTTAATCAATATTTTTTTCATCGTTTGAATATTTGGTATAGTTTCTCCATTTTTCAAGCAATTCCAGAAAGTTTGCAGGCAATTCAGAATCCAATTGCAGGAATTTCTTAGTCCCTGGATGCACAAAACCCAAGGTCTTTGCATGTAAAGCTTGTGCGGGCATTAGTTTGAAACAATTTTCAATGAATTGCTTGTATTTAGAAAATCTCGTGCCCTTGAGGATTTTATCTCCGCCATATTCGAAATCACCAAACAGTGGATGCCCAATGGCCTGGAAATGCACTCTTATCTGATGAGTCCTTCCCGTCTCCAAATTGCATTTCACCAATGTGACATATCTGAAACGTTCAATTATTTCATAATGGGTAACTGACCACTTTCCTTTCTCTTCTTCATCGAACAAGCAGCGAATTTTTCGATCTTTCTGACTTCTTCCAATATATCCACTAATGGTTCCTTTTGCTTCTCCGGGATCTCCCCATACTAATGCGTAATAGGTTCTTTCTGTTTTTTTATCAAAAAATTGTTTTGCCAAATGAGATTGTGCAAATTCATTTTTCGCTATAAGTAAAAGTCCTGATGTGTTTTTATCGATTCTGTGTACCAGACCCGGTCTTGGGGCATTATCACTGGCTTTTGGTAAAGAACCAAGATGAAACATTAAAGCATTGATCAATGTACCATCCCAGTTGCCTATAGCAGGATGAACAACCATTCCGGCAATTTTATTAACAACTAAAAGATCCTCGTCCTCATAGATAATTTCAATAGGAATATCCTGTGGAATGATATCAATATTTTTTGGGGGTTCCGGTAAGGTAACAACGACTTCATCCCCAGGCTTAATTTTATAATTGGGTTTAACCGAATTGCCATTAACCAATACCAGGCCTGCCTTTATCCCATTTTGTAATCTTGTTCTGGTTACATTATTAAGTCGATCCATAAGAAATTTATCGATTCGAAGCAGGGATTGGTTTCCATCGGCAATCACCCGATATTTTTCGTATACCAGCTCTTCTTCGTCTTCAGATTTGTTATTCTCAGGATCAGAATTCATATTGCAAAATATGGAATTGTTCGACAGCAGCGCAAATATCCCAATTCAAAGAATACAATTCCCGGAAATAAAGGATGGTCCCTCCTTTTTTATCAAAAGACTTGATTTAATTCATCCCATTTATGGTGGAAATAAAATATTCAAACTGAAATATCATATTGCCAAGGTTCAAAATGAAAAAATTCAGGCGATTCTAAGTTTTGGAGGTCCGTTTTCAAATCATTTATATGCTCTTGCCGGACTATGTCAAAAATTAGGGATCCCATGTTATGGTATTGTACGAGGTTTTGAACCATACAAAGAAAATCCAAATCTTCAATTTTGTATAAAGGCAGGTATGCAAATATTTTTTCTTTCTCCACAATATTTTAATTCTGCTTTGGAGCGAAATAAAATAATTGAAGAAATCCAAAAGGAAATAGGCCCCATTCATATAATTCCTGAAGGTGGTACGGATGAAATGGGAATACTTGGCGCTTCCGAAATGCTATCGGATAATGAACTCAATTTTGATTATTACTGTATCGGAGTGGGCAGTGGTGGGAGCATATCTGGTTTAATAAGAAAAACCAATGGAAAAGGCCGGGTTTTAGGTTTTTCAGCTTTAAAAAACGGGCAATACCTCGAAGAATCAATAAATTCCTATACTAAGAATTATCCAAAAAGCTGGAAGTTGTTTCATGACTATCATTTTGGCGGCTTCGCGAAGCAAAATAAGACCTTAAAAGACTTTGAGAGGACATTTGAAGCGAATAATGACCTTGAAATCGATCCTGTTTATCAGTCAAAAATGCTTTTTGGATTAGAGGATTTAACAAAAAAACACTATTTTTCCATTAAGGATAAAGTACTAATTATCCATACAGGTGGCTTACAGGCAAAAAATGGCTTTGAATACATGGCCAAAAAGTAAACTAGAAAATTGAATTATGGGTAGTCGTTTTCTTATTAGAATTTTTCCCTGGCTTCTCTCTATTTTATTAGTAGGAGGAATCTACTGGATGCTTGAAAATAAAATGGAAAAAGACCTTGAAGAAGCTAAACTTACTTTAAAACAAAAAAATATAGAAGAGCTCATTATGAATTTGGGGAAACTCGAACTAATGCATTATAAATTTAAGGATGTGCTTTTTTATGAAACCTTGGAGCCCTATATCGAAAAGAAATATTCCATTTCCGGCGATGAACCAATAGCAATTGTACAAGGGATTGCATTTGCGGGAATAGATTTTGGCAAAGTAAGTTCAGAAGATTTTCAGATTGGAACAGACTCGGTAATGACGCTGGTGGTCCCTTATCCAAGTCAGTTTAGCTATACTTTGTCCGATGATATTCGAATTATAACAAAAAGCAATATCGAGAAAGAATTAATTATAAATGCAATAAAGGAAATGGTTAAATCCCATGATGCCGAGGCCATTCAACCTCTGGAATTAGAGATTAAAGAAGATCACATTTTGATGATTCTTGAACCTGTTCTTGAAAACCTAACCAATGAAGATGTAGAAATACGATTTGTTAAGAAAGACTAATACTTTTTTAAAAATTCGCTGATCATTTTACTCTCATAACCTCTGCCGTACAAAAATCTAAAGAGCTTAGCTTTCTTTTCAAAAATCGTTTTTGCTTTTAAACTTTCCCATTTGCGATTCGCTATTTCATCAAAGCGCCTTTTGTAGCTTTCATCATGTAAATCGTCCAGCAATCCTTTAAAGAGATCTTCGCTAATTTTTCTGATTTTCAGCTCTCTTTCAATCCTTTTGATTCCCCATTTCTTAATTTGAAATTTTCCATTGACGAAAGCTTTTACGAATCGCTTTTCGTTTAAATAGCCACTTTCTTTAAGTTTATGGATATAATTTTTCTGTGCTTCTTTATCTGTCACACCCAGTAAATAGCATTTTTTGTATATATCAAATCGACAGCGTTCCTGGTAATCGCAATATCTGAGAAGTTTTTCGAATACCTGCTCTTCGCTTAAGTCTCCGGGATTATACCTTTTTGCCATTAAGGCAAATATCACAATTTTGGCTTGGCATAGGGCAGTCTTTCGATCAATTTAGTTTCGTGATAGGCATCGAGCCCCGAACCACTCAAAATACCCATGTTCTCAAGATTAATATAACCATCTACTTCAATGCATGATTTCGGCAAAAAGACATTTTGAATTTCGGCTATTATTAGGTGAGTACCATTACTTTTAATATCGTATGATTCTCTGAATATCATTTCAATTTTCAAGGAGGATTCTTTTACAAAAGGAACCTGACAATCTCCCAGAAATTGCATATTAAGTCCTGCTGTCTCAAATTCTGACGTCGATTTATCATAACGGGCAGCCGTCTGATGGGCTTTGCGGTAAAAGGATTTATCCACCGAGTTGAGAGTAAATAATTTTATCTCTTTTATATTTTCAAAGCTGTGTCTTTCCACTGAATTCGGCCTTGAAATCAAGCCGAGCAAAGGAGGATTGGCTCCTATATGAATCACAGAATTAAAAATGGCCAAATTTGAATTGCCCTGTTTATCTATTGTTCCGATTAAAAAAAGCGACTTAAAGCCGCTTAGAGAGTTGACAAACTGCGTTCTGAAGTGTTTGTCCATGCATTCAATATCAACGTGATTAATATTCATATTACAGGGGTCTGGTTGATGACATTCCACCGTCAAGATGTAAAATTTGTCCGGTCATCCATTTTGATTTGTCGCCGATAAGAAATTCAATGGCATTGCTAATATCTTCAACGGTTCCTATTTTCTTTAATGGATGTCTTTCTTCACTTGCTTTTATTTTATCATCATTGCTTAAAAGTTTTTCCGCAAGCGGGGTTTTGGTGATTGAAGGAGCGATGGCATTAACTCTTATTTTTGGGGCAAATTCTGCAGCGAGAGTTCTTGTTAGACCTTCGATTGCACCTTTTGCACTAGCGATGCTAGCATGAAAAGGCATACCGTTTTGAACGGCCACCGTTGAGAAGAGCACTATTGAAGCCTGTTCTGAGTTTTTTAATGCTTTTAATGATTGCTGAATGGCCTTTACCGCACCGAAATAATTAATGTTCATTTCTTCTTGAAACTCTTCCGCTTTTATTCTGTGAAAGGGCTTGAGGTTAATAGTCCCCGGACAGTAAATCAATCCATCCAACTGATCGGGAATAATTTCCAATTCAGAATCCGAGTTAGCATCCCATTGTTGAGAAGCATCTGCCTCAATTTCAAGCGGTTTTTTATTATGAGTGGCGAAAATATTGTGTCCCTCTTCTTTTAATTTTCTAGCTATCCCCTCGCCTATCCCAGAACTCGCACCTATTATTAAATAATTTGACATTTTGTACTTTTTATTTTTATAAACAGCATCAGGCTCCTCTTGTTTATAAAATCTTTAAATCGAAAATTGAAAACGAGTTTTTTTTCTCAAACCTTTTGCAGATTATTGCCAAATGACCTATCAGCAGTTAAAAGATGAAATTTTAAGGAAAGGCAGTTTTTTAAGTGTCGGCCTTGATCCGGACCTCAATAAAATTCCTCCGCATCTTTTAGATACATCCGACCCAATATTTGAGTTTAACAAAGCCATTATTCAAGCTACAAAGGATTATTGCGTTGCTTATAAGCCAAATATCGCATTTTATGAGTCTCTGGGTTCTAAAGGCTGGGAAAGCCTTGAAAAAACCCTTGAGATTATACCCGATAATATTTTTAAAATAGCGGATGCCAAACGCGGTGACATTGGCAATACGAGTAAATTATATGCCAAGGCATTTTTTGAACAAATGAATTTTGACGCCATTACCCTTGCCCCATATATGGGTGAAGATTCGATCAGGCCATTTATGGAATACGACAATAAGTGGGTCATCATTTTAGGATTGACTTCAAACAAAGGCAGTGAAGATTTTCAAATGATTAAAGCCCATGACCAAAGGTATTATTTTGAACATGTAATAGAAGAATGTTCAAAATGGGGTACAAATCAAAATACGATGTTCGTTACAGGCGCAACCAAAGCAGAATACATGCAAAAAGTAAGGGCACTTATCCCAAATCATTTTTTATTGGTTCCCGGAGTGGGGGCACAAGGTGGAAGTCTTGATGAAGTCGTAAAATTCGGGATGAATGACGATGTAGGATTACTTGTAAATTCATCAAGAGGAATAATATATGCTTCAAACGGAGCAGATTTTGCTCAAATGGCTAAAAGGGAGAGTAAACATCTTCAAGAAGAGATGGCCGATTATCTGGAATAATTTAAATACCTCCCCAGGCTTTTCTCAATGCCAATTGCGCTGGACTTGGATTCTCCATGGGTTCCAGAACATGATAATTGGTTTTTTTAATTTCTACTGCGCTTCCAATTAAATCGTATTCCTTTTCTTTTCCTTTTTTATTGTAACGAACAACCGAAAATTTCAACTCATCGCCTGCTTTCAGCCCTTTTTTAAGTTGAGTAATCACTTTATTGAAATTGCTACCATTGATTAGAATGCCATTGATTCGAATAATTTCATCGCCTTCTTCAAAACCCATTTCTTTGCCAAAATCATTTAAATTGTCGGTCGATCTGACAAGGATTCTGTCTTTTTCAGCATTGTAGCCCAGACCCACATCTCCAAAAGTTATTTCAGTACTTTGCAAGCTGTCATAATAATTTATACCGATCATTTCAAGAATCTCTTTCAGAGGTAGGGGCTTGTTTCCATCTACATGATTTTGAAAAAAATCTTCGATCTGTGGGTAGGTGACCATTTCAATACGGTCAAATAACTCTTCGTCTTTAAAGGCCTCATCCTTTCCATAAATGTTGCTGAGATCCTTCATCATATTTTGGGTTCCATATTCCCCTTCAGAATAGGCACGAAGCTTAATATCGAGACATAAACCTATTAATGCTCCTTTGAAATATACATTGGGATATTCTTTTTGATATTCGTCAAGGCAACCTTCACTCATCCTTGTAAAAGATAATGTATCATTAAAGGATCTTTTTGAAACTCTTATTTTAGATCTTATCAAACTCAAATATTCTTCAAAACTTATAAGTCCTTCTTTCAATTGTACATGGCCTGCTGCATATTCGGTTAAACCCTCATACAACCACAAATGCTCGGACATTTGAGGATTTTGGAAATCAAAATTGTGGATTTCTTCAGAGTGTATCGTAAGGGGAGTGATCACATGAAAAAATTCATGGGCAGTGACATCTATAATACCCTGAGCTATGTTATTAGCACTTTGCTCCCGCATGGAAAGTACTGTTGAATAGGAATGTTCCAATGCTCCGGAACCTTTTGAAAGGGGTATTTTGTCAAAAAGATAAATTAGAATTACGTATTTGTTGACCGGCAAATCTCCACCCAAATACTGAGCCTGAGCGTTCAATATTTGAGAGATTTGCTGCATTACTTCTTCTGCGCTAAGAATATTGTTGGGGGAATACACCGATACCACCACTTTCGTTTTTCCCAGGTATATTGAAGCGGTATCCGGGATGGTATACATGATGGGAGAATCAATCAATTCATAATAATCAACGGATAGAAAACGATCGGACTTTTTTGACGTCATTAGTTGTTGCAATGGTGTTGCACCATAAAACCCTTCAGGTTTGACAATTTCCAAATCAAAGGCACGTCGTTTTAAACCCTCCAGGTATCCAAAAATTCCAAAGGTATTTAAGAGGTAGTTTTCACCTTCTTCGAAATTGGTTCCCGCCGGCTCAAAAATTACGGTATCCTTTTCAGTATCGTAACTGTCTTCAACCCAATATTTAATACTGTGCAAACCTTGTGCATCACTTATTTGCCAGCGATTTGGACTTAATCGCCTGACCGGCAGGGCCAGCCCTTTTTCATCAAAAGCAGCAAAATCATTGATAAACCTCCCAAAATCATAAATACTGTAAGTTCCCGGGACAATTTTTGGAAATTGAAATTCAATGCTGTCGCCATAATTATGAACCGGAACAATCAATTCCACTTTGACCATATCGTTTTTCACATTGACAAGATCAACTTTGTATTGATAAGCTTCGTTTTTGTTATCCGCGCCGGAAGTCAGATTAAAACTTAAGACAATAAGAAGAAAAGCATATATGTATTTCGGCATGGAATTCAGATTAATGAATTTCAAAAATAAACAGATTTGCCCCATTGAGGGGCAAATAAATTATTAATATGTAATTCTGATTAGAGCAGGGCTTTTTCTTTTACATTTTCGGTAACCACCTGGCCATCGAATAAATGAATAATACGATGAGCATACTCTGCATCTGAAGGTGAGTGCGTCACCATAATTATAGTTGTGCCTGCTTCATTAAGTGAAGAAAGCATCGACATCACTTCCTGCCCGTGGGTTGAGTCGAGATTACCGGTTGGCTCATCAGCCAATATTAATTTTGGTTTTGCAATAACTGCCCTCGCTACAGCCACTCTTTGCTGCTGGCCACCGGAAAGTTGTTGTGGGAAATGGTTTTCTCTGTGACGTATCTGCATTTGTTCCATCACTTCGGTAACCCTTTGCTTTCTTTCCTGTCCGGGTACCTTAAGATATATCAGCGGCAATTCAATGTTTTCAAAAACAGTCAATTCGTCTATGAGGTTAAAACTTTGAAATACAAATCCGATATTGGATTTACGCATATCCGCTCTTTGTCTTTCAGAAAAACCTGAGACCTCCTTGTCTGCAAAATGAAATTCTCCAGCGCTGGGGTTATCAAGCAATCCCAAAATATTTAAAAGTGTCGATTTACCGCATCCCGAAGGACCCATAATCGCCACGAATTCACCTTCTTTTATTTCTATGTTTACCTGATCCAGAGCCGTGGTTTCCACATCTTCGGTTCGGTAGACCTTTGTTAGATTTACTGTTTTGATCATTGCACTATAAGTTTAATTATTCCTTTATTACCAATTTATCAATATTATCATATCCCTCATATGAAGATACAATTACCTTTTCACCTTCAATTAAGCCATCTAAAACTTCATAATAGCGTGAATTTTGACGACCTGTACGTATTTTTCTTTTAACGGCTTCATTTGATGATTCGTCGAAAACAAAAATCCAATTTCCACCGGTTTGTTGAAAGAATCCTCCGCGTGGAATTAAAAGCGCCTTGGTAGGATCACTTAATTCTAATCGAATTTGAGTGGTCTGTCCTCTTCTAATTTGTTCGGGATAATCTTTTACAAATTTCATATCGACTCTGAACTGTCCATTTGTTACTTCGGGATATACCCGCGTAATTTCCAGTTCATGCCTTGCTCCTGCAAAATCAAAATAACCCTTCAAGCCTGGGAATACCCTTGATACATAATGTTCATCAATAAGAGCGCGTACTTTAAATGAATTGATATCATCAATTTGACCAATATTCTGACCGGGATCCACGGATTCCCCAACTTCCTGATCAATTGAACTTATCAATCCTGAAATAGGAGCAATAATCAGAAGATTACTCAAATTTTCCCTGTTGAATTCTAAATTTCGCATCGTTTGAGAAAGGGTTCTCTCCAACTGGTTTATTTGTGCCACCATATTTATTGAATCGATTCGTTGAGATTCAATTTCAATCATTCTTTGCTTTTTTAATCGTTCATAATCCCATTTGGATTGAAGAAACTCCTGTTCCGACAATACTTTTTCTTCATACAATTCCTTGTTTCTCATGTAGATATCTTCAGCCCTGGCAAGATTGTAATTGATATCGTTTAAAGACCTTTTTAATCTAAATCGATTTTGCTGAAGACTAAGCCTGGTACTTTGAAGATTATTAATTAAATCGGAAGCCCGGGTTTCCTGTTCAAGAAATGACATCATCATGTTGTGATTTGTCAATTTTAGAATCGTATCTCCTTCTTTTATGCTCGTTCCTCCTATGGTGTATTTTTTTTCGACTCTCCCTCCTTCTATGGCATCGAGAGTTACAGTGCGTATGGGTTGTATAGTACCATCGATTGGAATGTAATCTATATAGTCACCAAAGCTTACTTCTGAAATACTGATTCTTTCTTTATCTATATTGAGTTTACGAGACCCATCGGCTATAATTAGATTATACGCAATAAATAAAACAAGCAATGCTGATCCTAGCCATATTGCGATTTTCTTTGGTGGCCACTTTTTCTTTTCAATCTTTCGATCCATCGTATCCCTACTAAGTTTTCATTTCAATGCCAATAAAGATGCCAAACTTAAAAATTGCACAAATTCCAATATTTAATGCCCATTCATCAACATACAATTTTAATGAGCCTTAATTAAACAAAATAATTGTTCATAATCGAACAACTGCTGTCCGTTAAAATACGCCTGTTTGACCCCATTATGCAAAAAAACTCATTTAAATCTGCTAAGCTAAGTTCAATTTTTTGGCATGCGCTTTGGGGCATTTTTACTGAGGTCAAAATTAAATTGTTATGTTACGTTTAAAATTTCCAATACTCCTATTGGCAATATTATTTACAAATATTGCATTTGCAAGCGGAACTGAAAACAGGGAATCCAATGCTCCATTAAGTGTAGAAGCAAGTGATTTACAAATATCAGTTTTTCAAAATACAGAAGATCATCGTTATATCGTAAGTTTTAAAAATGAAACTGAAAAGCCGGTAGCACTAAATCTGAAAGACAAAGAAGGTAAAAGTATTTATACTGAAATGGTTAAAGGCAAAGGCATTTACAACAAGCGCTTTGATTTAATCAATCTCGTCGATGGAGAATATACGGTCACGGTTGGCAATGAAATTACCAGTTTGGTTAAGGAATTAGTCATTAAATAAGGAATTACACACTTGAAGAAAAAAGTCGGATAGAAACCGACTTTTTTTATGCTTTATATTTTAGAGTCATTAGTTTTATACTATGATTGGATATTTCGAATATCAAAGCCTTCAGAACAAAAAAATGCATTTGCAAAATCTCGTTGCACTTGCTGAAGCAGATGGAAAGCTGCACGCCGATGAAATAGATTTGCTTAATAAAATTGGCAAACACTACGGCCTAAAGAAAAATCAAATCCTCGAAATTTTCAGGGAGCAAAAAAATGCCGAACAAAAAATTCCGGTAAATTTTGATCAAAAAATAAACCAGCTATTTGAAATGGTCAAATTAATGATGGTGGATAATATCGTGGACGAAAAGGAAATGGAAATAGCTACCGAAATGGCAGAAAACCTTAATTTTAAAAAAGGGGTGATTCAAAAACTCATTGAATTAAATCAAAAGAAATCTTTGAGCATGTGGGAATGGGAAGAGTTTAAAACGCGTGCCCTCGATGATTATTTAGGCTGATTTTAAAAGATAATTGTCAAAATGTTTTTCTCACCATTGAAATTTTGGATTTGCCTGAAAAATAAAAGTTGAGAAAATTTACCTACGTGTCATTTTGGAGAGGAAAATCTTTGATTGCTTATAAACTCCTCATCCGTCAGGCTGTTTAGAAAAGCAATAATATCGCTCTTTTCTTCCTCGGAAAGGGGTATTCCATACGACCCGTCCTCATTCTTAAAATGTTCGTCGAGGCTTGGCGAGTTTTTTACCTGAGCACTGTAGTGCTTGAGAACCTCTTCAAGGCTTTCAAACCTTCCATCGTGCATATAGGGTGCTGTAAGAGCTACATTCCTAAGTGTTGGTGTTTTAAACTTACCCAGATCAGCGGAATCAAAAGTGATCCGGTATCTGCCGGTAAAAATATATTCATTTGAAATATCATTCCAGGAACTATCAATGCCATTATTATGAAAGCTATTATCGGTAAATAAAAATCCCGAATGGCAGCTACTGCAATGCTCCTCGTACAATGTCAACCCATTAAGCTCCTGCACGGATAAAGTGATATCTTCTTCATTTCGAATATATTTATCGTATCTGGAATCTCCCGAAATTAGAGTTCTTTGAAATTGCGCCAGGACTTTCAAAACCTGTGTGAGCTCTATATCGCCCGGTCCGAAGGCATTTTGAAAAAGCAGCGGATATTCCGAATCTTCATTTAACTCTTTTACCAGTTCAACAATGTCCTGATTCATTTCATCGGGATGACCTATAGGTCCTAAAGCCAATGACTCAATATTTTTTGCTCCCCCTTCCCAAAACAGTCCGGGCATCCATGCCAGATTTATTAAAGCAGGCGTATGACGCAATAAGGCTTCACCACTGACTCCTTTTCTGGTCAGGGCATCGCCATCAGTAAATGCCTTACTTTGAATATGACAAGAGGCGCAGGAAACCTGATTATTACCAGAGAGTATAGGGTCGTAAAACAGCAGTCTTCCCAGTTCAATTTTTTCCATTGAGAATTCATTGCTTTCGGGTACAGGAAGATCCTCAAAATTGGAAGGAACCTCCACCACAAAAATTTCATCCTGCGGCAGAGGTTCATGACTTTCCCGACATGAATAAATGATCAAAGCCAGGATAAAAATTCCAATATGATTTAAATATTTAATCACTCAGCATGATGTAGCATGAACATATTTGAGATGTTTTCATTCATTCTATTCCAGGCGGGTTCCTCGGTGAAAAACATCCATATTCCATCCTTTTCGCCTAATTCAATTGAATTTGGTTGCTCAAACATATTTTTGACTGAAACCATGAAATGTGCAATGTGATCACCACCTTCGGTCACTACCAAATTTGCTGCCAATGGAATTTCTTTTTTAATGTAATAGGCATTTAGACCGGTGTGAATCCTTAGCGGTTGGTAATTGGAGCTGTCTTCTTCAAAATACGTTCCATCCAACCTTAGGAATTTATAGCCTGTGTTCCATGCCCAGAACATACCATTTGATAAACTTAATTCCCCTTTTCCGGATCCGAGTGTATCATTATTTGCCGGATCTACCCCAAGTGCAAATTCCAGGCTGGTATATGTACCACTTGGAATTTCATCAATAAGGATCATTTCACGTGTATTATCAGCTGTTTTTTCTACCAAATAATAACCGTCTTCATCCTGATAGGCCGTATCGGTTCCATTAAAAAGAATAATATTAGAGATCCAATACCTTATACCCGAAACAGTAATACTGTCTCCGGAAGAAGTGGCATATACCTCATTCAATTCTAAATCAATATCAGCCATAGCATCGTATTTGTTGTCAAAGTGAATTGTAAGTTTGCCGTTTCCGTCAATTGGATCTACGGGTGTTGTTGTATCATCATCACCGCATGATACAATTGTGAATGCCATGCCTATACTTAAGAGCACAGCAAAAATGCTTTTTAAAGATTTCATTTGTTAAAATTTTAGAGTTAGTAAATAATTGTAGGCTTTTGAAAAGCCAAATAGAAAAACGACTTATCTAAGCGTATTTGGGGGGCGGGCTGTCTATTTCCAGAAATGGATCCTTAGATATTTTCTCACAATCAGAAATAAAAAATGATTTTACAAGTATTTCTCTGCCCGGATTAAATACGATTTCTTCTGTTTCATTTTGGAAAAAAGCAAAGCTCAACACCGGGCTGAATACCGCTTTCTTTTGGGCCTCCTTGTCAGTTTCAGCTTTAAGCTTTTTCATCAAATAACATTGTCCATTACAATCAGATTCAGGGTTAAAACGATTTACACACAAATTATTGGCTATATAATCCCTGTTAAAATCAAAATGCACTTTAACAAAGGTCAGATTTATGCTGTGAACCAGCATTGATGCTAAAAAGAAAAATGGCAATATGGTTTTTGACCATTTCAATTATTCGATTGATGTAATTACGATCATCCCATTGCCATAATTTTCTACAATTAATAAAGCATTTGGACCTCCCATAATATTTCTGTTATTGGCTTCTTTGAGTGAAAGCACATTGGGCTCAGTATAAATTTTTCCCAAATCGACATTAAAATTGACTCTTCCTGCATTTTCTGATTCCAAGATCAATGTATCTGAAAAACTAAATTGCGGTATTTCAAGGTTAATCATATCGCCAATATGAGCGGTCAATCCGGTAGAATTATTGGGCGTTGACAGGCTGTCTGAAAAATATCTCCCCTCCAGCAATAAAAATTTATAACCGGTGTTCCAATCCCAATACATGCCTTCCTGTTGAAAGAGAATCGGAAAACTCTCCGGTTTGAAATTCATAGCAGAATCCATTCCAATGTGAAATTCCATGGATGAATAATTGCCAACCGGCACATCTTCAATGGTCAACTGAAAATTAGTCACTCCATTGGATGCTTTTACCAGATAATATCCCTCCTCATCAATCCATTTGCCGCCATCGGATTGCCTTAAAGTCAAATTACTTAAAATGAACTTAAACTGGTCAATGCTCACCGTATCCTCATTGCCCAAAACATATCTTCCTGTACCAAGTTCTAATGCCTCAGTACCAACTTTAAACTCAAAATTTAAAACCAGATCCGTAGTAGTTTCCGGCACAACAACAGGGTCGTCATCATTATCACATGAAATAATTATGATTGAAGACAGGATGATTAGTGCAATTAGATGTTTCATTCTTCTAAAAATGGATTTGTAAACCGTGGATCATTGATTAATTCATTATCAGTAAGTGTTTTTAGAAAAGCAATAATTGCTGACTTTTCACTTTCCGTAAGACCCAATTGAATGGTTTTCCCATCGGGGCTGATAATTCCCTGCTGATCCGGGTCATTATTTACATACATGAGTGTACTAAGCGTGTTACTAACCTGAACATGTTCGTTGTAATGTTCCAATACCTCTTCCAAAGTATTAAACCTTCCATCGTGCATGTATGGAGCAGTTAATTCTACATTACGCAAGGAGGGAGTTTTAAATTTTCCTTTATCATTAGGATTATTTGTTACCTTGAAATAACCATCATCTACACGTGTATCATCAGATTCCAATCCATTATTTTGCATACCCTGTGCACCTACAAATTTGTTGAAATTAACACTGGTATGACAATCGCCGCAATTTCCGCCTCTTTCAAAAATATACAATTGAAAATCCTGGTTCCATTTTGGGCCGGGATGCGTAGAAAATAATTTTGAACCTAATTGTTCCTCTGAAGTCAGACTTTCTTCCCCCCTTTTAAATTTATCGAATTTGGAATCTTTTGAAATGATCCCCTTTTCAAATTCACTGATTGCAATAGCAATTCTTTCAGGTGTAATCAAAGTGTCGCCATAAGCGTGAAAAAATAAACTATCGTACAATTCAAGCTTATCAAGTCTGTCAACGGCTTCTGCCAAAGTTAAATCCATTTCTATATGATCCTGAATTGGCATTAAAGCTTGTTCCTCCAAAGTTTTTGCACGGGCGTCCCAGAAAAATAAATCCTCCCAAAGCATATTTACCACAGACATGGCATTTCTTGGGGTAGGTTCGGCATTTAGACCCAGGCTGAATTGCCTTCCGTCTGTAAATGCTTTATTCTGATGATGACATGAGCCGCATGATATTGTATTATTTCTGGAAAGTCGATTCTCGTAAAAGAGATGACGACCCAATTGAAATTTTTCTTCAATAATTTTATTGTTCGCTATTTCAGGAAAATATGCAGGTATTTCCAGTTCTACTTCTGTGGGTTGATATACCCAGTCTTTCCCTTCTGGCGCAGGGTTATTTATCGGTGGAGCAGTTCCCTCATCGTCATTATTACAGGAGAAAACCGCTGATCCGATAAAAATAATCGATATGTAGATCCATTCATTTTTCATACATCATCCTTAAAACTGAAAATGGCACCAAATGGTGCCATTCTTAAGAATTGAATTAACTATTTCATTTTATCCAGAACTGACATCACTTCAAAAACGTGATCTCTCGATTCATGAAGCAATGCTGTTTCCTCTTTATTGAGATCTAATTCAATAATTTTCTCAATACCATTTTTACCAAGAATCACAGGAACACCCAGATAGCAATTTTTGATACCGTATTCGCCATTTAATTGA
Source organism: Hyphobacterium sp. CCMP332 (assembly GCA_014323545.1). Classification (NCBI taxonomy): domain Bacteria; kingdom Pseudomonadati; phylum Pseudomonadota; class Alphaproteobacteria; order Maricaulales; family Maricaulaceae; genus Hyphobacterium; species Hyphobacterium sp. CCMP332. Next base: position 2,306,778 of record CP058647.1, on the reverse strand, counting down.
GCACAAACCGGAAATACTCTTCTCTGATCTTTTACAATGGCCTCGACCATTTGAGCAGCAGCCGAACCCGGAGCATACCATGCTGAAGTTCCCATTAATTTAACTAACTCACCACCACCGAATTTTGTTCTCTCGACGATTTCATTGAGCTTCTTTGAATCAATCAATTCTGTTACTGGTATACCTCCAACAGTCGTGTATCTCGGAAGCGGAACCATAGTATCGCCATGTCCACCCAGTATCATCGCCTGAATATCCTTAGGAGAAACTTTGATGGCTTCGGCTAAAAATGCTCTGTACCTGGCTGTATCAAGTATTCCGGCCATTCCCATCACACGGGTTCTTGGCTCTTTTGAAGTTAAATGCGCCTGATATGTCATTACATCCAAAGGATTTGAAACCACTATTATAATTGCGCCCGGTGAATATTTGATAACATTTTCTGTTACCATTTTCACAATTCCTGCATTTGTAGAAATTAAATCATCTCTTGTCATTCCGGGTTTTCTCGGCAATCCTGATGTGATCACAATTACTTCTGAACCAGCCGTTTTGGAATAATCATTCGTTGATCCCGTAGTATGGCTATCATATGCATTGATAGGAGATTTCTGCCAAATATCTAACGCTTTTCCTTCGGCCAAACCTTCTTTTATATCAACAATTACAATTTCATTGGCAATTTCTCTATACGCCAATACGTCGGCGCAAGTGGCTCCAACATTTCCGGCCCCTACTACTGTTACTTTCATTTTTTAATGTTTTAAGATTGAATTAAGAATTTCCGCTAAAATAATCAATTAGATTATTCTAAATGCATTCTAAGAGATATTATCAAAAGCATTGGATAATTCGAAAAACCCAAAGGATGATTTATAAGATTTATACAGGTTTTGATTTAATTCATAATAGGATTCCGCTAGGGCCTGTAGCATTTTAGCTTTAATCTCAATCTTTTTTTCGAATAGATCCAAGATATTAATTTGTGGAATAACGTAAAGTTCGCAGTGCTCGGATTCCACAATAGCATTATAAATCCTTTCTGATTTGGCCAATAAGGAATTATCACCAAAACAAGAGCCGGCAGTGCGGTTGGTTAAGGTTTCAAATTTTTCTCCGATATCAATGTTTAATGATACCTTCCCCGATTTAACAATATACAAGGCCTGACTTGGGTCCCCTCTGAAAAAAACCACCTCATCCTTTTTGTATTTCCTTTGATGCAGGTATGGGACAAGCTGTGCCAAATCATCATTATTCAAATATTTGAATAGATTTATTTTGGAAAGGAATCTGAAAAAATTCAATTCATCGAGCCCGTAGGATTTTCCAAATGGATTTTTCATAATATTTCTAGTCTTAAGGCCTGTTTTGTATTATCAGTAATCCGGTATTTTTCGCTGATTCTTTGACCAACAACCCAAACAATGTCTTCACCGGACAGCAAAACATATTGATTTTTTTTGAAATTCAGAGGAACCTTAAGATCAATTAAAAAATCACTGATTTTTTTTTCTCCTTTCATTCCAAGGGGTTGAAATTTATCACCTTCTTGCCAGGGTCTTAATTTTAAAGGATAGGTTATCAATGCGGCATCTAAAATGGCTACATTTTTGTCTTTTTCAATGGTGAAATCTTTTTTTAAATGATTGGCTTTAATTGAAGAATTCTCCAAATGATTTAAATCCTCGGGTTTTTCAATTATTAGCTCTTCAGATATTTTGTTTTTTAATGTGATTATAAAATTGGTCCTGTCTTTAACACACATGTAATCTTCCGCATAAAACGTTTTCCCGCTTTCAGAATTTAAACTCTTTACCATGTCATGAAACTGATTAAAATTAAATTTCAGGCATTTAATGTATTCCCAAAAGATGAACAGTTCTTCCGGATTATTTTTTAGACGGGAAATGTTGACACTAATAGAATCCTTTTTTTCCTGAATCCAATCCGACTTTGCTTCTTTCAATTTAGACTCCAAAAAAAAGCGCAACAAATGCATTTGATTGGAAGCGTCAGAAAAGGTCTTTAAATAGGATGGGTTAATTTCTTCTGCGACGGGTACAATTTTATGACGGACTATATTGCGCTGATAATACAAAGAAGAATTGCTTTTATCTTCTCTCCAATTCAGGCCGGTTTTGGAAGCATATTCCTCAATGTCCTTTTTGGAAAAGGAAATCAAGGGCCTGATTATATTATTATTGATATCAGGAATACCTGAAATAGATGAATAGGTGCCCGATTTAATAAAGTTTAAAATTGCTGTTTCAAAACTATCTTCCAAATGGTGAGCGGTTAACAGGTAATCGTAATTGAAACTATCCATGACCTGTTCAAAAAATTCATAACGGATTTTTCGAGCTGCCATTTGCACCGACATTTTCCATTCATCCGCTTTAATTCCGGCATTTTCACGATGAGAATAAAATGGCACTTCAAAGCGTTTCGACAAATCCTTGACGAAATGTTCATCCTTTTCAGAATCTTCTTCTCTTAATAGAAAATTTACATGCGCTATCGCAAAGTCATAGTCTGTTTTACTTATCAGATCGCATAATACTACTGAATCAATACCGCCGCTAACCGCTAATAGAAGTCTGTTTTTTTTCTTAAGTCTATACCTTTCTTTGAGTAAATTTGAGAAATGCTCTAACATATTCGCTAGTCGGAGTAAATTTGTGCGCTTCAGGATGAAAATTTACAAGCTTTATATTGTTTTTACACTTTTATTTTTACAAAATGACCTATTGAAGGCTCAAAATGTAATTATAAAGCAAACAGATGTTTTTAAAAGTGGCAAATTCAATGATCAAAAGATCAATAAACTTTTGGGGAATGTTATTTTACAGCAAAAAGATATAACACTGTACTGTGATTCGGCATATCAGTATGTAAAAAACAACAATAAGCTGGAAACCTTCGGACGAGTAAAACTCGTCAAATCAGACACGGTAACATTGACCTGTGATAAATTGACTTATGAAGGCAGTCTAAAGCTTGCCAAGGCGAGGAATAATGTAATTCTTACAGATCCGCAAATGAAGCTTTATACGGACAATCTCGACTTTGATCTAAACAGCAATCAGGCCTATTATGTAAAAGGTGGTAAAATTATTAACGGGGATAATACTTTAACCAGCGAGAAAGGCAGGTATGACACCGATCTTAAAATGATGCATTTCAAAAAAGATGTGCATTTGCTCTCACCTGAAAGAGAAATGTTTTCAGATACCATGGATTACCACACCGAAAGAAAAATAGTTTATTTCACCGGTCCTACAAAAATCATCAGTGAAAGTGGTACGGTTTACACTGAAAGCGGACAATACGACACACAGGCAAAACTCTCCAATCTCAATGCGAGAAACCGGCTTGAAAACGAAGAGTACATCATGGAGGCGAATGAAATGATATTTTCCCAAAATGGTAATTCGGGAAAAGCCTGGGGCGATGTTTTTCTTTACTCCAAAGAGGAAAATATTATTTTGACCGGTGACATCATGCTATTTGGGGGAGAAAGTGGGCGCTCAAAATTATGGGGGAACACACTTATGCTGTATCCTATGGAAGAAGATACGCTTTATATGCGCGCCGACACACTTATTTCTGAAACAGTGGATTCCACTGAGGACAAAAAAATTCTGGGTTATCGCAATGTGAAAATTTACAAAACAGATATGCAGGGAAAATGCGATTCGATGGTATATAATTCAGCGGATTCAATGATAACTTTTTTTAATGATCCGGTTATCTGGGCAGAAAAGAATCAAATGACTGCAGACACCATATCTATTCAAATGGCGAATGGTGCTATAGATAAAGTATTTATGGATATCAATGCATTTATCATTTCTCAGGATACAATTGGGAATTTTAATCAGGTCAAAGGAAGACACGTCGTAGCTCAATTCGACTCGGTTTTTATTCGTCAAATCGTTATAGACGGCAATGGAGAGAGCATTTATTTTGCACTCAAAGAAGAGGACCTGAGCGTAATTGGTATGAACAGGGTTTTATGCAGCAATATGACCCTGGATTTTGCAGATAAAGAATTGCAATTCATACATTTTTATGTGGAACCCGATGCTAAATTCATACCCCCACAGGAACTATTGGATCCTGAAAAACGATTAAGAGGATTTATTTGGAGACAAAGCGAAAAGCCGAGCCGGGAATCTGTTATTTACTACGAAAAAAATAATTGATATGGGAATGTTGTTTAACAATTTTGAAGAATGGAAAGCCTACTGCAAAGAAAACAATCAAAAGTTGTTTGAACCTGTACTGGCCTATGAAATAGAGCAAAAGTCTCGCGATGAAAAAAGCATATGGGATCATTTGCAGAAAGCCTATGATGTAATGCGTGAAGCTGTAGATACCGGATTGAAAGAGGATATGAAATCGAGATCGGGGATGATCAATAATGGCGCAAAAAAGGTATATCAAAATAAGCATACATTGCTTTCTCCTGAATTTCAAAAACTCGTGTCAAGGGCTTTAGCTGCAAAAGAAGTGAATAGCTGTATGGGCAGAATCGTTGCTGCTCCAACTGCAGGTGCTTCGGGAATATTGCCCGGCATATTATATACAGCCCAGGAAATTCACGGATTTACGGATAAGCAAATTCTGGAAGGCCTTCTGGTTGGAGCCGGAATAGCATTGATCATAGAAAGAAATGCGAGTATTGCGGGTTCTGTGGGTGGCTGCCAGGCAGAAACAGGTAGTGCTGCGGCCATGGGCTCCGGTGCCTTGGTTTATTTAATGGGGGGAACAAATACGCAAGTATTCAATGCGGTTGCCATCACCATTCAATGCATGCTGGGATTGGTTTGCGACCCTGTTGCCGGTTTAGTTGAGATTCCTTGTGTGGTAAGAAATGCCAGCGGCGCAGCAATTGCATTTTCCTCAGCTCAAATTGCCATTGCCGATGTTGATTCTGTCATTCCTGTTGATGAGTGTGTAATGGCCATGGGAGAAATTGGACAAAGCATGGAAGCGCGCTATAAGGAAACTGCATTGGGTGGATTGGCGGCCACTCCTACCGGGCAAAGAATCAGTAAAAAAGTTTTGATTCACGATATTGAAATGATGCCTGACGAAGACAATAAAGAAGAAGGCGATTAATTAATTACACTGTAGGTGTAAACAACATAGAATAATAATAATACAACACCTTCCACACGGCCCAGTTTTTTTCTGATTAAAGCAAGAATTAATACCAAAACAGTAATTCCCATCATCCATATCATGTCGTATTCCAAAATTACCGGGTCTATGGTGATATTTTGAATCATGCTTGTTATTCCAAGGATGGATAGAATATTGAAAATATTGGATCCTAGAAGATTTCCAAGTGCCAGATCTGTTTGTTTTTTATAGGCAGCTATTGCAGAAGTAACCAATTCAGGAAGACTTGTGCCGAGTGCAACTAAAGTAATCCCTATCACCCTTTCCGATACACCAAGACGCAAAGCAATTTTTTCTGCACCTTCTACAAACCATTCTGCACCGTAAAACAAACCGGCACAACCAATTGCGATCATTAAAATATCAATCAAGAGAGCTCTGGTTGATTGCTCGGGCTCTGTCAATTCGTGTTCTTCCATTAATGCTTCCTTGGCTTTGGTATCTTTCCTACTTTTTATCATAGAAAATGAGGTAAAAGCTATAAGCATTGAAAAGAACAGAAGCCCTTCCCAGAATTCTATTATGCGATTGTTCCACAATAATTCAGAGCTTACAAATAGCATAAGAATTGAGGCAAAGAAGGTCATTGGCCAATCAAAGCGCAATGTGTTTCTTTCAATATAGATATCCGAAACGACGGCTGTAAAACCAAGTACTAACCCCAGGTTACAAATATTTGAACCAACAACATTTCCCATTGCCAGGTCATCGATTCCGGATAATACGGATTTAACGCTAATAAGTAATTCAGGGGCAGAAGTGCCAAAAGCAACAATGGTAAGACCGACTACAAGTGGTGATATTTTTAATCTTAAAGCGATATTGGAAGCACCCCGAACAAGAAACTCACCTCCAGAGATAAGTACAACCAAACCAAGTATAAGAAAAAATAAGTCTATCATTTAATACTATATTTTTTCACCAAAAGATAAATCTCCGGCATCTCCCAATCCGGGCACAATATATGCATGTTCATTGAGGTGATCATCCATATCTACTGTCCAGATCTCGCTTTCAATATTTTGATTAATATATTCAATTCCATCAATACTTGCTACTAAAGCAGCAATATGTATAGATTTTGGTTTAAATTTTTCTCTAATACCCTTTATAGCTTTAACAAAAGACTTCCCGGTGGCCAACATGGGGTCTACAATTATCAAATCTTTATTATCCAGGTTGGGCTTTGTGAAATAGCTGGCTTCAATTTGAATTTCGTCTTTGTTACCCGAAGTAGATCTATAGGCCCCTAAAAATCCGCAATCGGATTTATCAAAGACATTAAGAAAACCTTGAAAAAAAGGCATTCCGGCCCTCATAACACATACTAAATTGGGATATTCCAGCAGTCCATTTTGTTTTTTTACACCAAGGGGGGTTTGAATTTCCATACTTTTGTAGCTCAAGGACTTGGAAATTTCATAGGCAAGTAAAGAACCCAATTGTTCGATATTTGATCTAAATTTCGCCCTATCCTTCTGTATGTGCTTGTCTCTCAATTCGATAAGGATATTATTAGCAATACTGTTCTCCTTCGCTAGTATAAACATTAAAGGTTTTCCCGATTAAATACAGGAGTTCAAATATATAGAAATTAAACTTTGAGCTAATTATCTTTGTCAATATTAATAAAGGATTTCACGATTTTATTAAATAAGCCAGAGGAAATCGGTGTTTTTCAAGAAATACAAATTCCTGTTTTTCTGCACCAAAACCCGAATAAAAACGGCCCAGGGAAGCAATATTACCACCTTCAAAATCCAATTGTTTATACCCCTTGCTGTAATTAAGTAACCATTCATTGATAATGGCATGCATAATTCCGGCTTTTTTGGCCTTTTCATTTGAAAAACTAAGTAAAAAGGTCATTACATCTTTATAACCCGCAAAAAGGCCTGAAGCCATTCTATCGCCATTTTCATCAAGGGCTGAAAAAATATTTATATTATTATCTTCAATAAAAAACGGCATTAGGCGATCATAGGCATTTAAAAAATCCCTGCTTATTTTTATTTGCCTTCCCTTATTCTTTATGAATCCACTTAATAGGGCATGAAAGTCATTATTGATTTCAAGCGTCCAATTCAGTTTATTGGCCGCTTTTATATTTCTTTTGTGATTTTTTGAAAAGCTTTGACTTAAATCATGTTCACCAAGATTCAGAATATAAGTTAGTCGCGTGCTTGATTGAAAATCCGAACTTTTTAGCAATTGACTTGCAGAACGCGAATCAAGAGATAAACGCATTGAAATACTTTGCCCCAATACATGGCCGACCTCATTCAAAAAAGCTTCTCCCACTTCACTTTCCCGACTTAGTATTTGAATTTGCTGTGTAAAAACAGGTTGAACCAGATAAACGATCCCAAATCTTTTTTTGAACATCAATGGGAATGCATTCAGGTATTTGTCATTGTCAATTTCCACAATGGCTTCAAATTCAGGGTTTACTGCTTTTAAATAGTCATATTTCGAAAATATTCTTGACCACTTGCAATGATTTACAAGTTCATTCCAAGAATTTGGGTCAATTTCATCACTTCTTAATCGAATAATACTCATCTATTCCTTTTCGAAACTTAATCTAATGTAGTTTTTTTACACCGCGAGACCTCAATGATATGCGCAATAATCTATTATTCATTTTTATATGGCTTGTCCCATTTTCATTTCTTAAGGCCCAGGGTGTATATGCTCCCGGAAGCCGTGAATATACTCGACTCCTTCAGAGGTATGAAATTTTAAACGGAAAAAACTACAATGATGTATTCACATCATTTAAACCCTATACCAGAAAAAATATTATTGAAGCACTGGAAGATGATTCGGTTTTTACTTCAAAATCTGATTTTTTTAATAAGCAGTATCTGCTAAATGACAGTCATGAATGGACCGAAATCGAAGAAGAATCTGAAAAACCATTTCTAAATCACTTTTATAAAAAAAAGGCGAACGCTTTTTACTACAATGAAAAGGATGTCTTTGAAATTCATGCTGACCCAATTTTACATTTAAATGGGGGTTTTGAATCTAGTAATACAAGCTCTTCGGATTTCATTTTTTCAGATTCTTCTGATATAAGTGAATCACGTAACTTTTATACCAACACCAGAGGTGTTGTGGTTCGCGGCATGATCGATAAAAAAATTGGATTCTACTCGGCCCTAACAGAAAATCAAATGCGAGTTCCAGGATATGTGGAGCAAAGAATTGTTGAAGACTCGGTAGTGCCGGGTGAAGGTTTTTGGAAACCCTTTGGTTCTAAGGGCTATGATTTTTTCAACGCCAGGGGCTATGTCACCTTTAATGCAAGCAAACATGTGTTTCTTCAATTTGGCAATGACAGGAACTTTATTGGCAATGGTCACAGATCATTGATTCTATCCGATTTTTCAGCCCCTTATCTTTTTTTGAAAGTGGAAACCCAGATATGGAAGCTCAAATACACCAATATTTTTGCTCAACTCACAGCTGATTATCAGAGATCTGGAAGGCTATTTCCAAGAAAATACATGGCTTTTCACCATTTGAGCATGAACATTGGTAAAAAACTCAATATCGGGATTTTTGAAAATGTCATATACGGAAGACCCGATGACAATAGCCTGGATCTCGCTTATTTAAATCCGATAATATTTTACAGAGCCATTGAACAAAATGTGGGAAGCCCTGACAATGCCACCGTTGGATTGGATTGGCGGTGGATGCCGGTCAAAAAAGTAGCCTTGTACGGCCAATTAATTTTTGATGAATTGATCGTATCCAATCTCAGAGCGGGCAATGGCTGGTGGGGCAATAAATTTGGGATTCAGGGTGGAGTTAAATACATGAATGCTTTCGGAATCGATAATCTCGATCTGCAATACGAAGTAAATGCAGTAAGGCCCTATACATATGCACATGTTTCGGATTTCACCAATTACCAGCATTATCAACAGCCCTTGGCGCATCCTTTAGGTGCTAATTTTATTGAAAGTATAGGAATTATTAGGTATCAGCCAATTCCCCGCCTAAACATTGTTTCAAAAAGTATTTTTTATAACAGAGGTCGCGATAATATTGTCGACGGTGAAGTATTTAGAAATTATGGCCAGAATATAAGATTGGATTATTCCAGCCGGATACAGGATTTTGGTAATACTCTGGGTCAGGGATTTGAGCAAAATGTATTTATAAGCAATCTTAGTATGAGTTATATGTTAAGGCATAATTTCTTTATTGACTTCAATTATACATTGAGAACAAATGATTACCAGCCGAATAATCTGCAAATTCCAAATAATGTAGATCCAAATTTAAATCCCTCAGGAACTATAACTACTACTTCACACATTTTCCAGCTGGGTTTACGTTGGAACACCGATTTAAGAAATTTTGATTTTTAATCTTTGAATAAAATGAACAGTATTGATCATATACGACATGAATTGACTGAAGCAAAAAATGTATTGGACCATTTTATAGCTGATGAGCAAAACTTCCAGTTAATATCAAAAGCTTCAGAAATGATGATTGAATCGATAAAAAAAGGAGGTAAAATATTTTCATGTGGAAATGGAGGTTCACATTGCGATGCCATGCATTTTGCCGAAGAGCTCACAGGACGATACAGGGAAGATCGCGATCCGATTGCCGCTCTTGCCATTTCCGATCCTTCACATATATCCTGTGTCAGCAATGATTTTGGTTTCGACCGGGTGTTCTCTAGATACATTCGCGCTTTGGGTCAAAAAGGCGATATTTTATTGGGAATTTCAACCTCAGGGAATAGTCAAAATATCATCAATGCAGCAGAAGCCGCGCATCAGAAAGGAATGAAAGTCATTTCACTAACCGGTAAAAGTGGTGGGCATCTTGCCGAACATTCCGACATTGAAATCCGAGTTTCACACAACGGATATGCAGATAGAATACAGGAAATACATATTAAAATAATTCATTGCCTGATCGGGCTGATAGAGAAAGGATTGGAGGGCTGATGTTTGCAAAAACCTTTGGTGGTGCTTTATTGGGCGTAGATGCTCTGACTGTTACAATCGAGGTTAATATTGTTGGAGGAACCAAGGCTTATGTAGTAGGCCTTCCGGACAATGCTGTAAAAGAAAGCCTATTTCGAATTGAATCTGTTTTTAAAGAAAATAATTATCACTTCCCCAGAAGAAAACTTCTTGTAAATCTTGCACCTGCCGATGTAAGAAAAGAAGGGTCTGCCTACGATCTGCCCATAGCATTGGGAATCCTCAAGGCTGCAAATCAATTGGATTCGGAAGAATTAGAGAACTATATGATCATGGGAGAGCTTTCATTGAACGGTACGGTTCGCCCCATTAAGGGCATACTTCCTTTGGCCATTGAAGCCAGACGCATGGGTTTAAAAGGCATGATTGTGCCTTCAGAAAACGCCTCCGAAGCCGCTATTGTTAATGATTTAGACATCATCGGAATCAATACTTTAATCGAAGCGGTTGAGTTTTTGGATGGGAGTAAAACCATTGAACCAGTCTTTGCGGAAACCAGAGACCTTTTCTTTGATCTTCAAAAAAATTTCGATCTCGATTTCGCCGATGTGCAGGGCCAGGAAAATATCAAACGCGGAATGGAAATTGCCGCGGCGGGTGGTCATAATGTCATAATGGTTGGCCCTCCGGGAGCGGGTAAAACCATGTTGGCCAAACGGCTGCCATCCATTCTGCCACCCTTAAGTCTGCATGAAGCGCTCGAAACAACAAAGATTCATTCTGTTGCGGGCAAACTCAGCACAAATACTTCGCTTATTGCCCACAGGCCTTTCAGGACACCACATCATACCATTTCTGATGTAGCATTGGTCGGTGGTGGTGGAAACCCACAACCCGGAGAAATATCACTGGCACATAATGGCGTTTTGTTTTTGGACGAGCTTCCGGAATTTAAAAGAACGGTTTTAGAGGTAATGCGTCAACCGCTTGAAGAAAGAAGAGTGACCATTTCCCGAGCTAAGGCCTCTGTCGAATACCCTGCTAATTTCATGCTTGTGGCCAGTATGAATCCCAGTCCGTCGGGAAAGTTTTATGTACCCGGTGAAGATCATCCCGATTCACCTGCCGATGTAAAACGCTATTTGAGCAAGATTAGCGGTCCTTTATTGGATCGTATAGATCTTCATATAGAAGTAACCCCAGTTTCATTCGATCAAATGACTTCAAAACAGGAATCAGAGAAAAGTACAACAATCAGGGAACGCGTTATTAAAGCCAGGGAAATTCAAAATCTTCGCTTCAAGGAAAAACCCGAAATATTTTGCAATGCCATGATGCCCGCCCAAATGGTAAAAGACCTATGTAAAATCAATAAGGCTTGCAATACTCTATTGAAAACGGCCATGGAAAAATTAGGTCTTTCCGCAAGAGCTTATGATCGAATTCTAAAAGTATCAAGAACTATTGCCGATTTAAGTGAGTCCGAGGACATTGCCATTGAACATGTGGCTGAAGCCATCCAATATAGAAGTCTGGACCGCGAAGGCTGGTTTGGGACTTAAAATTTTCCCGATGAAATACCGAAGTATATTTATTTAATTTTTAATGATCTTTCGGGTGATTTCGTCACTTCCCGTCTTGAATTTGAAAATGTACATTCCGCCACTCAATTCTGCCATCTCAGAATCAATATTCAAGATATTCAAACCTATTTGTGGATTTGTGTTCTTGTGGGAATAAATCTGTTTTCCCTGAAGATCCAAAATCTCCATAATTACTTCGCCTTGTTCTTTTAGATCGTACTTTATTTCCAATCTGTCTTTAAATGGATTGGGAAACACAGAAAGCTCAACGGATTCATTTTTCGCTAAATTTTCATTGTTAAACCCAACAACAGTTGAATACAATGGGACTTTCCACAATCCTCTTCCGTAAGTACAGGCATATATATAACCCTCCGTGACCTGAACTTCCATTTCCTGAACCCAAACATTAGGCAAACCATTGCTATAGGGTTCAAATTGGCTCATGTTGTCATTTTTGTAAAACACGCCCACATCGGTACCCACATACAGTTCTTCGGTAGTAAAAGTAGTAGGATCAATAACAATGCATTGGGCCGGCACATTTGGTATACCCGTTGAAATATTTTGCCAGGATTGCCCACCATCAATGGTTCGGTATACTTTGTTACCATTTGAATAACCTGAAAGTGTCACGTATGCCGTGAAAGTACCAGGATTGAAATAAGGAGAAAATTGAATATTGGTTATAAATAAATTGGGTAGCGAAGCGGATATCAGAGACCAGTTCACACCTCCATCTGAAGAAAGATATAAGCTACTGCCTTTTGATGCCATTAACATATCCAGGTTCCAGGGTGCCATTACCAATTGGGTCGTTTTTCCACTACTAGGATAGGAACTGTTATTTCGTTTTACCCAAAGAATCGAACCGGGATTTGGTTCATCTGCATTGCTGGTTTTAAAAATATTATTAAATCCTGCAAAAATTATATTGTTCTGAAATGGATCCATAATGTAAGGTGTTTCCCAGTATCCGCCTTCGTTGATGTTGTTGTTGATTCCGGAATAAGCTCCGGAAACGGCTCTATATAAACTTCCGTTTTGTGTAGCGGAATAGGTAATGTTATCATCGGTATGATCTATAATAGTCTCCATTCCATCGCCGCCGTTCACCTGCTCGTACAAATAAGTCCCGGTGAGGTTTCTTCGAATGGTTCCATTATCCTGATTCCCAGCCTGTAAAAATCCAGCGGTATTTTGACTTATACCCAATCGATAAGACTGTGTTATCTGCAAAGTTTCTGTTAAATCGGTCCAAAGTGAACCGTTATCTGTTGTGTAAAAAATACCTCCGTCATTGGCTGCATATAAATCTCCGGAATTTGGTTTGAAAACTAAATCGTGTTGGTCGGCGTGAATGTAGGTAGCACCATTTCCTGTCCAGTGTGAAATTGAATTGGTACCAAAACTACCCCCTCCGTTAAGGGATTCCCACACATTAATTCCTCCTACCACTACCCTGTCTTTATCGATAGGTGAAACAGCCAGCGCCAGATCATACCATCCCTGACCCCTGTTGTCACCTCCATCAGCATCGCCTCCCAAAAGATTAACACCTGATGTATTGTCAAATCGATTCGTCCAGGACTGACCTGAATTTGTGGATCGCCATAATGATTCAAAACGACTTGTATTTCCCTGTGATCCTAAAGCATAAACGTAATTGGGATCATCTTCGGTTACAGCCAGTTCTATCCTGTTAAAAAAACCACTTACATTGGTTCCTGTGAATGACTCCCCGGCATCATTTGACACTAATACTTCATTGCTTGATATATAAATTATGGAGGAATCACCGGGTTTGAAATGTATATCCTTAAAGTTGCCTGTTCTTTTTCTCGACCAGGTCAAGCCACCGTTAACAGACTTGTAAAAACCGTCACTGGTTGCAGCCACAATCATTTGTTCGTTTTGAGGGTTAATATCCAAACGGCCAATGGTATTCAGATCGCTTGCATCCCATTGTAAACCGGTGGTATCCCAGGTTAATCCTCCATCAAAAGATTTTAATACCCCAATTGAATAAGTATCCGATCCATCTCTGTCGCCAGTGGCAAGGTACATTATGTCATTGTTTACAGGATCAATAGCCAAATCGCTGCATCCCAAAACTGGAAGTGTGTCATTAATTAAAATGAAAGTTTGTCCACCATTGGTTGATTTCCACAATCCCCCCGCAGGAGCACCCACAAACAAAACATTTAATGAGTCCGGGCGGAATTTGATAAAATTCAAACGGCCATTTCCGCCCCCAAAAGGAACTATGCTCGGCCCCAGATTTGTCCATTGTGGATAAGGATTGGATTTGGCCCTGTTTGATTTGTTTGCCATTTCACGTCTCAAGTGATAATAATTGGGAATATCATTGCTCAATTCACCGTTTGGCCAGGTGATTTCGTTCATTCTGTGTGCCCATCTTTCAAAAGGTTTGCTCACTCTTGTTTGATTTTGATTAGCCATTTGCTCATCATAGGCCTTTCTTATTTCATGAAAATTTGCTCCTGAAGCGCGCAGTTCATACCAGGATTGGGCATTGCATAAAACTGAAAAAGCTAAGAAAAGAATAGATGTGTAAAGTATTTTGTTCATTTTGTAATGATTTCGACAGGTAAATTTAGCAAATACAAGTTATTTACCTTAACAATAAAATTGCCCGGATTTTAAGTAATCCGTCAGGAATATTTAAACTTCAATAAATACAAAATAGTTGCACAAATAAATCTATACTTATATAATAATTGAATTACTTTGCATTAATCAAAAATCAATTCGAAATGAAGGTTAATATTCTAACAATTGCTGCTTTGCTACTTATATCATCTTGTGTATCAACAAAAAAATACGATGAATTGCTCGCTGAAAAAGTAAAATTATCTGCTGATTTTGAACAATCCAGCGATAAACTGGACAAATGCAATGAAGAATACGCCAATCTGAATGCCAAATACAATTCGACTAAAGCCTCTAAGGAGGAACTCGATAAAGAGCTGGAGGATACAAAAAGTGCGCTTGGAAGGGCACAAAACCTTTATACTGAATTGGATTCTTCCAACAAAAGATTGCAGAGTAATTATAAAGAATTATTAGAATCTTCCACTTTAAAATCCGACAAGCTCGCAAAGAGTATCGCTGAAAAAGAAAAAGCCCTTATTAACCTCGAACAGACCCTGATGGAAAATCAGAAATCCATTGATTCGCTCACCAGCAATCTGGAATCTAGGGAAAGAAAAGTGCAGGAATTGGAAGGAATTTTGGCAAAAAAAGATTCTGCTGTTCAAAAATTAAAAGACATTGTTAACGATGCTTTACTGAGTTTTGAGAAAAATGACTTAAGCGTTGAAGTGAGAAATGGCAAGGTCTATGTCTCACTGGCGTCCCAATTGCTTTTTAGCACAGGAAGTATTGAGATCGATGAAAAAGGAAAACAAGCGCTTGTTCAGTTAGCCAATGTTTTAAAGAACCAACCCGAAGTAAATGTGATGGTAGAGGGCCACACCGATACGCAGAAAATTTCTAAATCCTCTAAATATATGAATGACAACTGGGATCTCTCCGTCATGCGTGCTACTTCAGTTCTAAGAATTCTGGTTGATAATGGCGTTGATCCTAAACAGGTAATTGCTGCCGGCCGTGGAGAACATATGCCGGTTGATGAGGCGGCTACAAAAGAAGCCCTGAAAAAGAACCGTAGAACTGAAATTATTCTAACACCAAAACTGGACGAACTTTTTCAGATATTGGGCAATTAATCTGAATTTACTTTCCCGTCTGTCATCAGAATCCTTCGGTCGGCCATTTTCGAAAGCTCTCTGTTATGTGTAACGATCACAAATGTCTGACCGAATTCATCTCTCAAATCAAAAAACAATTTATGCAGTTCTTCTGCATTTTTTGAGTCGAGATTACCCGAAGGCTCATCGGCAAATATAATTTTTGGTGAGTTAATCAAAGCCCGGGCTACTGCAACTCTTTGCTGCTCTCCACCCGACAGTTCCGAAGGTTTGTGATCCATTCTGTCTTTCAAGCCTAAATACTCAAGATGTTCCAGGGCTTTTGATTTGACTTGTTCGATTTTTCTTTTGCCCAACATGCCGGGAATCATCACATTTTCCAAAGCTGAAAATTCTGGCAAAAGATTATGAAATTGAAAAATGAAACCTATCTCATTATTTCTGAATGTGGCCAGATCTCTGCGTTTCATTGCATTTACATCCTTATCATTCAGGTAAACGGATCCGCCATCGGGTTCATCAAGAGAGCTTAAAATATGCAATAGTGTGCTTTTACCTGCGCCGGATTCGCCTACAATTGATACTATTTCTCCGGATTTAATTTCCAGATCAATGCCTTTGAGCACCTGGAGCTTGCCATAACTTTTCGTAATTGCCTGAGCTTTGAGCATATTTTATTATTACAAATGCCAAATTAAACATAAAGCAATTGAATAGATCAATCATTCTTGAAATTGAAATCGAAATGGATTAGTTTGGCAACTCAATTCAAAACATATCCAATGAACGTCCACGAGTATCAAGCAAAAGAAATATTAAAGGATTTTGGTGTTAGCATACAACAGGGAATTGTAGCGGAGTCACCTGATAAAGCAGTAGAAGCTGCTAAAAAACTTAAGTCAGAAACTTCAACTCCCATCTTTGTTGTAAAAGCCCAAATACATGCAGGAGGAAGAGGAAAAGGGAAAATTAAGGGAACCGAACAAAGAGGTGTTGCAATTGCCAAAACAGCTGAAGAGGTTGGCACTATGGCACGGGCACTTTTGGGTGGCACTCTCGTTACGCATCAGACGGGAGCAGAAGGAAAAGTAGTACAGAAGATATTTATTGCTGAGGATGCTTATTACCCCGGTGAATCAGATCATAAGGAGTTTTATGTTTCAATACTTCTCGACAGAGCTACAGGTTCCAATGTGATCATGGCCAGTACCGAAGGTGGTGTAGATATTGAGGAAGTTGCGGCTTCAACACCGGAAAAAATTATAAAGGAATGGATTGACCCTGCTGTGGGATTGCAAGGATTTCAGGCTAGAAAAGTGGCCTTTGCGTTGGGTCTAAGTGGAAATGCATTTAAGGATTGTGTTAAGTTTTTGTTCAATTTATACAGGGCCTATGAAGAGACAGATGCTTCCATGATAGAGATCAACCCCATGCTAAAAACAAGCGATAATAAAATCATTGCTGTTGATGCGAAAGTTAATTTTGACGACAATGCCTTGTTCAGACATCCTAAAATCGCTGAATTAAGAGATAAAAGTGAAGAAGATCCTTTAGAAGTAGAAGCGGCAGAATCTGATCTAAATTATGTTAAACTGGACGGAAATGTAGGATGCATGGTCAACGGTGCCGGTTTGGCAATGGCTACTATGGATATCATCAAGCTTTCCGGTGGAGAACCGGCCAATTTCCTTGATGTTGGTGGAGGCGCCAATGCCACAACTGTGGAAGCCGGATTCAGAATTATTCTAAAAGATCCAAACGTAAAAGCCATACTTATAAATATCTTCGGTGGAATCGTTCGTTGTGATAGAGTGGCTTCAGGTGTGGTAGAAGCCTACAAGAAAATTGGAGATATCCCTGTGCCTATTATTGTAAGGTTACAAGGAACCAATGCCGAGGAAGGTGCCAAAATCATACAGGATTCAGGATTGAGAGTATTTTCTGCTATTCTTTTAAGCGAGGCAGCCGATAAGGTAAGAGAAGTACTATCTTAAAAAAAATTCTTGGAAAAATTAGGCCTCTGATCTACGCAATTAATGCTAGGTAAATCAGGGGCTTTTTTTGCCTGATAATTAACAATTAAATCATAGCGGGATAAAATCCAGTTCATAATTATTCATTTCTTTTAAGTTGAGAAAAGGGGATTTCCTTTTCAGATGAAATGAATAAAAAAAGAAGAAAAGTTGAACTGGTTGTAATCTCTGATGTCCATCTCGGAACCTATGGCTCTCAGGCCAGAGAGCTAAATAAATATCTTAAAAGCATTCAGCCAAAAACTCTCATTTTAAATGGAGATATTGTTGATTTCTGGCAATTTTCGAAACGCTACTGGCCCAATTCTCATATGAAAGTTGTTAAACAGGTGCTTAATATGGCTTCGAAGGGGACAAAGGTCATTTACATCACCGGAAATCACGATGAAACCCTGAGGAAGTTTGATGGCTTGAAAATGGGAAATTTTAGAATAGCCAATCAATATGAATTGAAATTGAATGGCCAAAAGACCTGGTTTTTTCACGGGGATATATTGGATTTTACCATGCAATATTCGCCCTGGTTGGCTCGAATAGGAGCCATTAGTTATGATGCATTAATAATTCTGAATCTCAGTATAAACCGAATACGTGCCTTTTTTGGAAAAGGAAAAGTTTCACTTTCCAAACGCATTAAAGACAATGTTAAATCAGCCGTTTCTTTTATAAACAGTTTTGAACAAACAGCAGCTGAGCTGGGTATTCAAAAAAAATATGATCTAATAGTTTGCGGACATATTCATCAACCAACTGATAAACTTATTACAGATAAAAATGGTAATTCCGTTCGATATTTAAATTCCGGAGACTGGGTGGAAAATTTGAGTAGTCTTGAATACGATAAGGAAAAATGGCGCATTTACTATTTTAATGAGGATGATAGTCTAGATTCAAGTGAAAAGGAAAGCTTGAATGGGGAAATTCCGGATATTGAAGAATTGAACAATAAAGAACTGTTTCAAAAAATGTTATCTGAATTCAAAAAATTTTAATCATTCAAAATTTTAATTATTGGTAAAATGGAAATCCTCTGGTTGTTATCGGGGGATTTTTTATTTTAATTACCTTATTCCATATAAATAATTATGAATGAAGCCTGATTCTATATGCTTTTATTGCGAATAGTTTTATTTATAGTTTTGATTGGCAGTTCCTTAAATGTCAGTTCTCAAAATTCTAATGAAAGCTCCAGACCAGTATACATTGGCGTCAAATTCCATTTTAGTGGCATTATAATTCCCCATCGCGATACGCTTAGGCAAATTGCCAGCAGTACACCACGAGGTTTGCAAATTGAAATTAGCCGATTTAATATTTCCGAAAAATCATGGCGTTCATGTAATTGCTATGCGCGAACCGGTTTTAGCTTTATGTATTTCGATTATGGAAACAGAGATCAGCTTGGTCAATCTTATAACCTTGCTTTTTTTCTTGAACCCTATTTCAATGTAAATAACCGATTGAATTTTTCATATCGAGCTTCAATGGCATTATCATATTTGAATAAACCCTATGATGAAAATACCAATCCGGTAAACCTCTTTTACAGTTCAGCATTGAGCTATATGCTAAATGTAAGTTTGCATGCAAATTACAATCTTAAACCCAATCTAATTTTAAATGGTGGGCTCTTTTATAATCATATTTCTAATGGTGGTATGAAACAGCCAAATTTGGGAATGAATTTCCCTACAGCTATGCTTGGGCTGGACTATGTTTTAAATCCTGTGAGCTCCGATTTAACAAAATATCAAAAAGTCAGCGAATTCAACAGAGAACTAAAATATTATGCCCGATTGATTGCTTCACTAAAAACGGTTGAGGCATTTGACAGTAGTATGAGCGATGTTCAGCGACCTGTTTATGGCCTTGAAGCCGGAGTAATAAAACCTATTTCCAAACTTAATGCATTACTTTTTGGCTTCGAATATATTTCTGATGAATCCTGGAAATTAAGAAACCAAAGATGGGGGGAAGATTTTGATCATCGTACTTTTAACCTAATGGCAGGACACGGTTTTCTCCTCGGTCGATTTATGTTTTCACAACAATTGGGCCTTTATGCATACAAGGATTATCCGAATACTCCTTCGCTTTTTTATCAGCGCTACGCTTTGTTTTATCAGTTGGGTAAATACCTGAATCTCGGTTTTAGTATGAAAACACATTTGGAAGTGGCAGAGATTATGGATGTCAGGCTTGGATTAAAATTTTAAGGGTGGAAAGCAAATAGGGCCTTCCACCAATAGGAATTGTCAATCTATATAATCTAAATCAAAAGCTTCGGGATGAGCAAGTGATTGATCATTACTTGGTTCCAGACTAGCATGATGTACATGAATTGTATTGTCTTTAATAACCATCGAGAATCTCAGAATGTTATCTTCTTCAAATCCCTGTGACTTCCATTTTATTCGATATAAACCGGAGTCAACTTTCAATCCATTTACCTTTTGCATAGAAGAACTAATCGGAATAATTTCAAGATCATCTTTCTCAAAGAGGTCTTTGTATAAATTCCTTACCTGAATCTTATTGCGTCGGATATTGGTAGAAAAAGCGGGAATCATTATGATATCATTCGAATATAATTTCATTAAAGCTTCAATATCATGACTATTTATTGCTCGAACCCATTTATCGTGAATTGGAAGCAAAGGCTCAGAAATCATATCCTCCCTTTCAAGTGCACTATTTTGCTCATCCAATTTGAATGTATTTAAAAAGGTATTGATTGCATACTGAGTTGGTTTTCCTGTCCTTCTAATAAAGATGTATTGTACTATTGTATGTGCTAATAGTATTAAAAGAAGACCTTCGAAGATTCCAAACTCAAAAACCATTAAGCCGCAAATTCCGGCCATAATGAGAGCATATCTTCCTTCAGAACGGACATGTGCTATATTGGCTATCATTTTCCAACCTGAGTAAACCATTATTATTCCCAAAGCATATTCAGGCATGTGCTCTAATATTTGAGGAAACAAAACTACTATTAGTAAAACTCCTGCTGTAAAAAGATTTGAAAGCTTGGTAACAGCCCCGGCTACAGTATTGGTAGTACTTTTGGCCAATCCGTCAAGATTGGTCATGCCTCCAAAAAAAGTTGCACCCATATTGGCAATCCAAATTGCAAAAAGACTGTTATTTGAATCAGTTTTGCGCTTATGGGGATCCATTTTCTCAATAGCCACATTGCTCATTACCTGTTCAATAATATCGATTGTGCCTAGCATTAAGGCAAAGCCCAGCATTTCAAGCATCATAATTGCTGTTTGAGATCCATTCATTCCATCTAAATGTGGAATAGGCAAAGCGAGATTGAATGGAATTACATCAATTGAAATTCTTGGTAAAGGCATGATAAAACTCAATGCAATACTCGTCAACATTATTACTATATAGGGCATTGCAGGCATTTTCTTTTGGTAGTATTTAAACAGAAAAACGAAGGAGATAAATGACACTAAACTTAAAAGGATAACGGCTTCACGTTCAAAGTTCAACCATGTATTTGTCTCATGTTCTATATCATATAAAAACGGAACGAATTTTAAAGCAATTTTTAGCCCAACTCCAGCTAAAAGGCCTTCTACCAAATAATGAGGAACAATCCTAAGAATATATCTTTCCAACCTGTACTTCCAAACCAAAGCCTGAAAAGCAGCTGTTACAAAAATAACAAATGGCATGTTTTCATAGCCAAATGTACTCACACCCAATGCCAAGGCGGGCGCCAGACCGGCAGCTACACCTGGCATGCCTGTATAATTACCAGGTTTGAATAAATAGCTTACAAAACTTACAATGCCCGCAAAAATCACTGTATATAATCCTGTCATAATAGGATAATCGGACATAAGGCAAATTCCAACAGTAAGTGGAACAGCCATAATACCCGTAACCGTACCGGCCAGGGCATCTCTTTGCACATTAGCAAAGATTTCATTTAAAGAGAACTTCATTTCTGTTATTAATTTTTGTTTGAAATAAGCCCGATTAGGGCCAAAAAGGAGATGAGCAAGTCATCAATACAAAAACTAATTAACAGAAGTTAACTTTGAGACAACAGTAATTTATGAATAGGGGTACTGTGCATTTCGAATATCCGGAATTTGCGCTCTCATCCAGAATAATGCTGACTCCTTTATTGGAGTTTAATTTTGAAAATTCTTCGTTTGAAATATAATCCCGGACATAATTATCATTGATTTTTCTGGAATTATTTAAATCCTCCTCTTTTTCAAATGTATCACGTTTCTCTTCACGCTCTTCATAAGTTTCTTCGAGAGGTTGATCAAAAAGCATGAGACTCACTTCCGAAAGGAATATTGAGCTTAAGATTAGGACTGCAACAACAGTAATAAATTGCTTTTGACTTTTCACTCTACCATAATACGATATTATTATTTAATTTCGAAATTTCAGAAGGGATGTTTTTTGTCTATTCTTTGTTGACTACTAGCTTAATAGCGGATGGAATAATCTCTATTTTCAAATCACTAACCTCACCAATAACCTCTCCATCAAGCTGTAAATTTTTTTTCATTCCAAGTTTAATTTCAGCTTTTTCTGCACTGAAGACTTCAATTGCTTCATCCCCAAAAAACCTTTCATCAATTTTGGACAAACCGGCTTTAATCAGTGCATTAAAATTTACTTCCTTAATAATTACCAATTCAAATACTCCATCATTCGGCTTTCCCTGAACATTTATGGGAATTCCAGTACCATAGGTTCTGCCATTACAAATGGCCAACATTATGACATTTTCTTCTATTCTATTATTTTCTGTTGTAATTGCAACCTTAAAAGGTTTTGAGTTTCTCAATTCCTCAATAAAGAATTTAGCATACGAAACCATCCCGCGTTCCTTTCCTTTTTCAAATTTATGAACGATTTCTGCATTGGTCCCTACGTCGCCAATATGTATTGAATAATGTTTCTCATTGACTTTCAATATATCAATATCTATCCAACGGGAGGACATCATAATTTCCTTTAAAGCTTCAATGGGTTCTGAATTAATCTTTAATTCTGCCGCCATTCCATTGGCTGAGCCCAAAGGCACAATTCCTATAGGTATATTTTCATCTATTACTGCAAGAGCACATAGCAAAATGGTGCCATCTCCTCCTCCTGCAATTATTCTATCGGGACTGAGTTCTGAAATCTTTTTTTCCAGTTCAACCTGGTCCCTTTTACCTGTTGTTTTAAAAACCTCCGCTCGATGTCCATTTCTCTCGAGTAAATCCTTTGCTTCAGATACAAATTCGCTCTTGTCCACATCTCCTGAAACAGGATTTATTACTATTAGATAATTCATTGTACTAAATCAGAAATTTCAGCACTTTCAAACTCATCTGAGTCATTAAAGTAAATACCCTTTACGCCACAGTCAAGTAGCTTTTCCCATTGTTCATCCTGGCTCTTATCACGCTTTAAAGAGGTTTGTCTTATGTAAACCAGCAAAATTCGTTTTGGGAATTTAGTGCAAATATGGGTATAGGCGCGCATGTCATTTTGTGAATCATCTCCGATCAGAATAAATTTTCTATCACCGCTATTCTCAAGGATTTTCTCAAGGTTTTTTTCCTTATACAATTTGCCTTTCCCTGGTTTAAGTAGATTCTTAAATTTCAAAAAGGGTGTTAAAATGAGAATGCCTTTTGGCAATTCGCTGTAATTGATAAAAGAAGAAATCAGACCGAATAAATTACTTTCACTTTTCGATAGATAAATAGTCCTCATTCCCAGGGAATTTGTAAAATTCAAGAGTTCATAGGTGAAAATAATTGACTTTCTTTTTTTTGGCCTGAGAAAAAGTAGTGTGTAAACTCGTTTTAAAATTGACGTGGCATGTGATACCAAAACCGTATCATCGATGTCGGAAATGACATTCAGGTCAGAATTACCGCTTTTGAAAATTACCGGATATTCCTGTGGTATTAGTAATTCTTCTTCTCCAATTGAAAATTTTAAATCTCCTTCATTGTAATCAATGAGTGCTTCAAAATGCCCTTTTTTGTCTGTCTTGGCAGAACTAAGCTTCCCATTGTAATAAATATCTATCCGCTTTTTCTTTACGGTTTTTTTGCGATAAGTCCCCAGCACACTCAATAAATTTCCGAGAATGCTTTTTGGATATCGATAGCCTTTTCCTGATCCTTTTAAAACGGTTCCTCGAATGAGCATTTTCGAATCCAATTGTAATGCCTGAACTTGCCAGAGGTAATTCATTTCAGTGATTGAGGTTAAGTCATTCATAAAAAAGGCAGAATTTTGTAAATCCTGCCTATTCTATTTTATAAAATCAAAGCCTATCTTAAATCGATTTCCTCTACCCCTTTGTATTTCGTTTTATCGAATTTAAACTCAGAGTCGCTCAGCTTAACATTTTCCTCAAAAGAGGTGATCTTATACTGATACTTGTTCCCGCTTTTTTCATAAATCCTCCAGCTCGCTATATTGCTTGTTTTGTCTTCGATAAACAGCTTAATCTTAAAAAAGGATTTGTTTCTGTCTTCCGGAACAAGGTCAATCACGTGGTAAGTCTTGCCTTTTTCGGTTATTGGCTCTATATAAATGTATTTATAACCGGTCTTATAGAGATTATAAATTTTATCCGGGGAAAATTCCATTTCCTCGGCATCGTATTCCACGATATTCACCTCTTTATCTTCGGGCAGATAATTCCATTGAGTGGTGCCATCAATAAATATAATCTGATCCCTGAGGTCCAGTTTGATTTTATCATCACCTTTAACCATAATTTCCCCTGAAAACGAATCGCTGACATCGTTGGCGGGACTTTCCATGCTATAGGTAAAGCTGGCCTTAAAAGCGTTTATTTTTTGAAACTTTTCACTCACCTTATCAAGATATTCCTTGGCTTTTTTATCGTATTGCCCATGTGAGGCAATTGCCATTCCCATTATCGCGCATGCTACAATTAATCTTTTCATGTGTTTTAGTCTTTTATCAATTCACTCAAATACTGTTCCAAACTATGTTCATCAGGAATTAATACCTGACGTGCCTTGCTACCTTCAAATCCGCCAACAATTCCGACTGCTTCCAATTGGTCAATAATTCTTCCCGCTCTATTATAGCCTAGGCTCAACTTTCTTTGTATTAAAGACGTACTGCCCTGTTGGTGCAATACCACTAAGCGCGCTGCTTCTTCAAACATGCTGTCTCTGTCTTTAATGTCAAAATCACCGATTTTCTCATCATCTTCGCTAATGTACTCCGGTAATTTGAAAGCGCTTTCATAGCCTCTCTGATCGCTTATGAAATCGCAGAGTTTATCCACCTCATCGGTATCGACAAAAGGACATTGTAAACGAACTGTTTCAGAACCCTGTGAGAATAGAAAATCTCCCATTCCAACCAACTGATCGGCACCTCCTGCATCGAGAATTGTCCTTGAATCCACTTTTGAAGTCACTTTAAAAGAAATCCTTGCTGGGAAATTGGCCTTAATAATTCCTGTAATGACATTAACTGAAGGCCGCTGAGTGGCAACTACCAAATGAATTCCAATAGCCCTGGCCAATTGGGCCAAACGTGCAATGGGCGTTTCCACTTCTTTTCCTGCGGTCATCATCAAATCTGCCAACTCATCAATAATCAAAACGATATAAGGTAGATATCTATGGCCGTTTTCGGGATTTAATCGGCGTGAGGTGAATTTTTTATTGTATTCCTTAATATTTCTACAACCTGCATCCTTGAGCATTTCATACCTGGTATCCATTTCAATACACAGCGAATTCAGGGTATTTATTACTTTTTTGGTATCGGTTATGATCGCCTCTTCGCTGTCCGGAAGTTTGGCTAAAAAATGCTTCTCTATTTTATTGAAAAGTGTCAGTTCCACTTTCTTGGGATCGACCAATACGAATTTTAACTGCGAAGGGTGTTTTTTATACAGCAACGATGTCAGTATGACATTTAAACCAACCGATTTTCCCTGGCCTGTTGCACCCGCCATCAGAAGGTGAGGCATTTTGGTTAAATCCGAAATGTACAGTTCATTGGAAATGGTTTTCCCCAAAATCACCGGAAGTTCTTTATCAAAATCCTGAAATTTTTCTGTAGTGACAACCGATTTCATAGAAACCAATTCCCTGTTTTTATTCGGCACCTCAATACCAATCGTTCCTTTTCCGGGAATCGGTGCAATGATTCGAATTCCAAGAGCGGCGAGGTTCAAGGCTATATCATCTTCCAGACTTTTGATCTTTGAGATTTTTATTCCCGCCTCCGGTACAATTTCATAAAGTGTAACCGTTGGGCCGATGGTAGCTTTAATGCTGGATATTCCGATTTTGAAATTTAATAAAGTAGCAACGATATTATCTTTGTTGGCTTCGAGCTCTTCTTTGGTTACTTTTCCTCCGGTGTCTTCATAGTCTTTTAATAAATTGACCGAAGGGTATTTATAATCCGAAAGGTCGAGTTTAGGATCATAATGCTCAAGTTCGGAAATGTGTTTTTCTTCTTTCTTCTCCTCTACCTCGAGCTCGTGATCCTCCTCTACTCTTTCAATCTTTTCTTCCCTGGGGGCCTCTTCTATTACTAATTCAGTATTGGGGGCCTCATTATCTTTATAGTTTTCTTCAAATTCCTCTTGTTCAGCATCTTCCCCTTTGTAATCTTCGTATAAGTCAAATGCTTTTTCTACATCTTCGGTGTTTGCGGATTCAAATGGGTTATCACCGATTCCGGTTTCATTTTCATTCTCTGTATTTTCTTCCTCTTGATTGGTAAATGCGGTTTTAAAACTGAAAATGTTATTGATGTCTAAAAAGAAGACGATAAATATGGCCAGACTTAAAAGGAGGAAAATTATTGTGCCCCATCCGATAAGGCTGTGCAGAACGATAGCAAATTCAAATCCTATGCCACCACAGATGTATTGTAATTCCTGCAGATTTTCGGACTGGTAAACCATATATCCTAACATCAGGCTTATCCAGATCAATGCGAATACTGAAAGCTGAGAAAATCGCCAGAGGCTAAAAATTGGTTTTTTAGTCAAAATTTCGAGACCCGAAAAAAAGGTGAGCGGGGGAATAAAAAATGCTGCAATGCCAAACCACTTGAAAATAAACAAGTGCGAGGTCCATGCGCCCAAGAGTCCAAGCCAGTTTTTACTCTCAAGACCCAATTCCCTTGAATCTTCAGAGCCAATGGCTCCAATTACCGACTGGTCGTATTTTCCCGTAAATAAATAGGAAAGAAAACTAATGAAAAGAAAAATGGACAGGGCCATTAGAAAAAAACCCACAGCCAGGTGAAATCTCTTATCGTGAAGAAAATTCAGGCGGATGGTTTTTCTGCTTCCTGATTTTACCTTTTTGGTCTTATAAGTATTTTGATTTGCGCTGTTTCTCGCCATATTTGGGAAAAATCAAATTTATTGAATTTAGTGGCAATCCCTAAAAGCAAAAATATCTATTTCTCTTTAAGTATTGCTTTGTTAATTCTTTTTACAATCGCCGGCCCTTCATAAACAAAGCCAGTATACATTTGAACCAGATCTGCTCCTGCATCTAGTTTTGCTTTTGCTGATTCATAATCAGATATACCACCAACGCCAATTAGCGGTAAATCGGGTAATTTATTTTTTATTTCTTTAATGATTTCGGTTGATTTCTCACTCAATGGTTTTCCGCTTAAACCTCCCTTTTCCTGAATTAAATTTTTATCGCTTTTCAAACCATCTCTACTTATGGTGGTATTGCTAACTATCATTCCGGAAATACCGGTTTCAAGAACAATATCTACTATATCATTAATTTGATCTGAATTTAAATCCGGGGCTATTTTCAGAAGAATGGGTTTTTCTTTAATTTTTTCGGCCATCCTTGTTTTAAGTCTTGATAATAGGTTGAGCAATGGCTCCTTTTCCTGCAGAGCTCTCAGATCCGGTGTATTCGGTGAACTGACATTTACAACGAAATAATCAACATAAGGATATAGGCCTTCCAGACAAATCTCGTAATCGCGATAAGCTTCTTCGTTTGGGGTTGACTTGTTTTTCCCAATGTTACCACCAATAATCAGGTCTTTAGGCCTGTTTTTTAATCGCCGAATGGCTTCCTCCATACCAAGATTATTAAATCCAAGCCGGTTAATTAGTGCAAAATCTTTTTTTAATCGAAAAAGTCGTGGCTTAGGATTACCAGGTTGGGCCAGAGGAGTCACCGTGCCGATCTCAATAAATCCGAATCCAAAAGTGGAGAGTTCATGAATGAATTCAGCGTTTTTGTCAAAACCGGCCGCTAATCCTATGGGATTTTTAAATTTTAAACCGAATACTTCCTTTTCAAGTCCTTGATCACTAAATGAGAAAACCGATTTTGAAACACTTTTTGCTCCCGGGATTTTCAATAGGGCCTTCAAAAGTCCGGTCGTAAGGTGATGCGCTTTTTCAGCATCGATCAGGAAAAGAATGGGTTGAAGGATGGATTTATACACGGCGCAAAAATAGGATAAAGCAAATACCTAATCCTAGCTTCTTGGATGGAATTCTTTAATTACCTGTTTTAAATAATCCCGGTCGAGGTGAGTATATATTTCCGTGGTTGTTATGCTTTCATGGCCCAGCATGGTTTGAACTGCTCTAAGGTCAGCCCCGCCTTCGATCAGATGTGTGGCGAATGAATGTCTGAAAGTGTGGGGGCTAATGTTTTTTTTGATCCCCGCCTCTTTGGCAAAATCCTTGATCATCATAAACACCATCACCCTGCTGAGTCCTTTCCCCCTTCTGTTGAGGTAAAGATAATTTTCAAAGCCTTTGACAATTGAAACATGATTCCGGATTTCATTCATATAAATTCTATTGAATTTTATGGCATCATCTCCGATAGGAACCAGTCTTTCCTTATCGCCTTTACCGAGAATTTTAATAAATCCATCGTTAAAAAACAGATTGGAAATTCGAAGATTGATCAATTCAGTGACACGCAAACCCGAACTGTATAGCGTTTCAAGCATCGCACGGTTTCTGGCCCCTTCGGGGCTTGAGAGGTCAATAACCGAGAAAATTTTTTCTATTTCATGAAATTCCAGGGTATCGGGAAGTTTTCTGCCGAGTTTTGGAGCATCTATCAAATCGCAAGGATTTACCTTTATTAAGTCTTCCATACGCAGATAAGTGTAAAATGAGCGTATTCCTGAAAGAATTCGCGCCTGGCTGTATGAAGACATCCCCAATTTCTCAATGAAAATCAAAAACTCGCTTAGGTCAAAGGCAGTTACCTCCTGCGGATTTTTATTGCGATTGTTGATTTCTAAAAACTGTTTTAGCTTTACCACATCGCGCTGATAAGCCTCAACGGAGTTTTCTGAAAGGCTTTTTTCTAATTTTAGATAGGCCGTAAATTCTTTTATGTATATATCCCAACTCATTGGCCCGATAAAGTAAAGAAGATGGATCCAAAAGTCAATCAAAAAGCAAGAGTTCAGATAATAAATGGCCCAAATATTAACCTCACCGGTTTGAGGCAAAAGAATATTTACGGCGATCAGCCAATAGAGCAATACATTTTCAATTTGAGAGATAAATTCCCCAATGTGAAAATTGATCATTTTCAGAGCAATATTGAGGGGGAGATCATCGATAAAATCCATGAGGTGGGTTTTGATTATAATGGGATAATTATCAATGCAGGTGGCTATTCGCATACCTCTGTCGCCATTGCCGATGCTATTGCTGCGGTTTCATGCCCATGTGTGGAGGTGCATATTTCCAATGTTTATGCCAGAGAAGAATTCCGACATAAAAGCTGGATGTCGAAATATTGTGACGGTACCATATCAGGTTTTGGGCTCGAAGGCTATACGCTCGCATTGATTCATTTGGTGTCTAAATACGGTAACCGACGTTGATAAATTTTTATCCCGGCCCTTCAAAAATAGATGAGCGCCTTTCGCTTTGGCTGAATGAAGGCCTTGAAAGTGGAATGATTGAAATGAATCACCGCTCCGAGGCGTTTATGTTTCAGTATCGTGAGATCGTGGATCTTTTCCAGGAGGTCTTTGATCTTCCACAGGACTTTGAAGTTTATTTCACTTCCTCTGCCACCGAATGTTGGGAGATCATTGCTCAGGGATTTTCTGAAAAGTCATTTTTACATGTATTCAATGGGGCATTTGGAGAAAAATGGGCCAACATGAATGTCGCGCTTGAGAATGATGTCAAAAGTGAGCGTTTTATATATAGCAGCTTTCCACCGGAATTGAAAAATGTTAAAGAAGATATCATTTGCCTTACGCAGAATGAAACCTCCAATGGCAGCAAATTACCTGATACTTATTTAACCGAATTGAGAAGCTGGAATCCCGAAAGTATAATCGCGGTAGATGCCACCTCTAGCATGGCCGGTGTAGAATTGCCCTGGTTGGCTGCTGATATATGGTTTGCCTCGGTACAAAAGTGTTTTGGATTACCGGCGGGCATGGGAATTCTATTTATGCATAAAAGGCTTTTGAATGAAACTTCAGAAAAAGCTTATTACAACCATATAGGCAATTTACACAAGCATTACAGCAATTGGCAAAGTCCATATACACCAAATACGGCAAATATTTATTATTTGTGGCAATTATTGCAGGAACACCGAGGGCTAAAATTAATTTCAGAAAAAATAAAAAAGCGGGCAAAACATATTTATTCAAGAATTAAGGCCATTGATGGATTTGAAATATTAGTTGAAAATCAGGAATTACGATCCGATACGGTCATTACTGTAAAGATTTCTGAACATGAATTAAAAGATCTGAAGAGCTATCTGGAAAGTCGTGAAATTATGCTGGGCAATGGCTATGGGCCTTGGAAAAATGAAACATTTCGCATTGCAAATTTTCCCGCCATAAAAAGGGCTGAATACGATGTACTGTTTAAGCAAATTGATAAATGGGCAAAGAAAAGGTTATAGAAATATTTACTGACGGAGCTTCAAGTGGCAATCCCGGCCCCGGGGGATTTGGGATCGTATTGCGTTTTGGGGATAAAGTAAAAGAGCATTCAGAAGGATTTCAAAAGACCACTAATAATAGAATGGAGCTTTTGGCTGTGATACGGGCACTGGAAATGCTTAAAAGAAATGATTTGCCTGTACATATTTATTCAGATTCCAAATATGTAATAGATGCAATTACAAAGGGATGGGTTTTCGGATGGCAGAAAAAAAATTTCAAAGGGAAAAAAAACCCCGATTTGTGGATGAAATACTTAAAGTTACATCCAATGTTTAAGTTAAAATATTTTTGGGTTAAAGGCCATGCGGGGCATCCCGAAAATGAAAGATGTGATGAGCTGGCTGTGAGGGCTTCACAGGGCGAAGGTTTGATGAAAGATGTTGGGTATGAAGGGAATTAAATAAATCAATATTTATGAATTACAAATTGAGTGTCCGATACATGATTGACGTTTAAAGGGTCGCTGAAGTTGAATCTTACCACAATCAATTGGCCGGAATATTTTGGATTTTCTCGAAAACCAAATTCATAACATAATCTGTAAACATTGCCCCCACTTTTAGATGTATAGTATCCGGTAAAATACTCCGGAACAAATCCCAGCCTTCTCAACTCTGTTTCGAAAACCAATATCTTCCCCTCAGGACAAAATTTCACCAGAACATCCCTGTTATGCCGAAGAATCAGATTCACTTTGTTTAAATACACTTCTGACATTTTTTTCAATTCATTGTGAAAATCATTCTTGCAGTGATAGTCACAAAATTTCTTGTCTTTTCTTCCTAAGAGAGGTTTTTCACAGCAGAGGCAGAGTCTTTCGATTGGACCATTCATGATATTTTTTTTTAGAAATAGGTGTTTAGCTGAGATTGAAATGTATTTATGTTACTAATAATGTAGAGACAAAATGCTTCAATACCCAGCATGAAAATTATTCGATATACAGCATGAAATTTTATTCGATACACAGCATGAAAATTTAAGCGATACACAACATGAAAATTTAAGCGATACACAGCATTAAAATTTAAGCGAGAAACGGCATTAAAAATTTAGCGAGAAACGTTTGAAACGTTTCAAACGCTTATAATCGTTTTAAACATTTCCAAATAACAAAACCCAATGCTTATGTGGACCGATCAATTAGTTTTAAGCCTGAATTAGCGTATGAAAAGCCCTATTGAATTATTAAGATCAAAACTGGAAATGAAGAGATACAGCTCCAGTACTATTGAAACCTATACCAGTATGTTTAAAGGGTTTTTGAAGTATTTTGTAAAAAGAAAATCAACAGACTGGAATGAAAAAGATGCTCAGGAGTATCTCGAATATCTTGTCCGTACAAGGAAAATATCCAGGTCCTATCAGAATCAATGTATAAACGCCATCAAGTTCTATTTGGAACAGGTATGTGGAAAACCGAGAACGACTTATTATTTTGAAAGGCCACAGAAGCAACAGCGCATACCGAAAGTAATGAATGCAGACGAAATCAGGCGGTTGTTAAGTCAGGTTCGAAATCTCAAGCATCGGACTATGCTCTTTGTCGTTTATTCGGGAGGCTTGCGTATTTCTGAAGTGTGTAAGCTGAAAATCAATGATATCGATTCTGAAAATATGTTTATTAAAATAAGAGCGGCTAAAGGCCAAAAGGACCGAACTACTTTGCTTTCACAGAAATGTCTGGAACAACTAAGAAAATATTTTAAAGTCTATCAGCCTGAAAATTATTTGTTTCCAGGCCAATATGGTGGGCCTTACTCTCCTGCGAGTTTGCGACAGGTTTTTAACAGGGCAAAAAATCAGGCCCGGCTCGATAATGATTATACCGTACATACATTAAGACACAGTTTTGCCACTCACCTGGTAGAGCAGCATGTAAATTTGCGCTATATACAGACACTTTTAGGCCATTCTTCCAGCAGGACCACAGAAATCTACACACACATCGCCCAAATGGATCTCAGAAAGATAGAAAGTCCTTTGGATAGAATTGATTTTGGCAATGACCGCAGCCATTGACATAATGGAAATAAAGTGCATACTTTACACAGACGTTGTGCACAATTACCCCTTGACAGATGTTCAACATTTTAAACTCAACGGACAGACTAAAACTTTTGAAAAGTGATTTTGAAAAACTAAAACAAAATCCATTAGACATCTCATTGGCCGAAAAGGCATGTTCAGATGCATGGCATCTATCGGACTGGATTTTTAGTGAGCAAAAAGTGAATGATAGCGGGTTGACAAAAGAAAAATTCCGAATCAATCTCTATGTTGAATGTCCAGAGATGAGAATACTTCATGATTTGGCCAATACGACTAAGCACAAGGATTTGACTAGTCCAAAGACAAAGATTAGAGAAGACAAAATACATAGCGGTGGATTCAGTTCAGGTTTTTCGAAAGCATTTAACGTGTCACGACTTGAGGTTCACTACAACGAAGACGCACGAATAGATGTTGATGATTTAATCAAACTCGCAATAGCGTATTGGGATAAAAAATTAAATAATGTTTGACTCTTTTGGAAATAAGGTGAAGATCAAAGACTCACCCGAGACACGAGAAAAAGAACTTGCGGGAAAGGTGGGTGACGTTTACGGACAGACTACACCTTCAATGATGGACTTTGAAATAATCGGAACACCAAAGGACGACTTTGCTGTTAATGTTTACTTTGACGATTTACAAACCTCATACTGGTTTGACGCGGACTTGCTAGAGACTATTGACGATGGACAAGGTTCTGTGATAACACTTGACGGTGTAGATAAGAAATGGACCAAAGGGGAAAATGGACAATGGATTGAAGAAGATACAACACCGACAACTCAATCGCCTGACAAGAAATGGTGGGAATTTTGGAAATAGGTGAAGGGTAACTGTGCACAACAATGCGCATAATGCATGGCGGGTGACTGTGTTAAATCTGAAAGTTGTTTACTATATTTCGTTCACGTTCGGTGGATAATGCTGGCTTCGAAAACCGCCACGACATTATGCGCTGGCGTTAGAGGCAATATTTGAATTATTCATCAGTGCTATGTTTTGAAATCTATTAATTATCCTACATGAAAAACATAATTCATGACATTCTCTTTCTTGGATATTGCGCTGCTCATAAAGATCAAAAAAATCCGAAAGTAAGAAGACAACTTGCAATTGCCATAACTAGTTGGATATTACTTCCAATCTGTTATGCTGTTCCATTATTATTAGTCCCGTTTCTAAATTCTATACTCAACTTAGACTTCCGCGATGGCATATTAATATTTGGCTTTGGATTCTTATTTATGATCGTTTATGCTTACATCTTAATGTATACTACATTTAATACAGACCTGATTAATCAATTCAAAACTGAATATGAAACTTTGGATAAAATGGGTACTTTATCCATCAAAAGACGTAAAGCAATTTTTGTACTTTTAATATCATTTATTAGCTTTTTAATTGTTATGAGTATGACAGGAGTTTTTCTAAATAGTTGAAAGACATATTCAATTATGCTCTTGGATAAATAGTATGAAAATACTATTTCGAAGAAATTAAATAAAGCCCCTAACATTCGCTAAAGTCCATGCTAATCATTGACTTTATGAACAGAGAGCACGTACTTTAGCTGAACGTTGTGCATAATTTAAATGAACAGATTTCTAACCATATTTTTATTTCTTTTTATTTCAGTCGGTTCATTCGGACAGAATAAAAATCAGAATTCGGAATTATTAAAAATGTCGGAAACAGACTCTTTGTACTTGACTTCAATCGAAAAATATATAGTGGAAATTGATTCGTTTTATAACAAATACTCGCAAGTAAAACAACCGAAAACAGTTTTTATCGAGTATCAAGATTACTTATCTAAAATACCTGATTCAATTAGCGGTTATCGTATTCAAAAAATCGGATTAGGAAATAGAAAGAAAATATTTAGAGAAAATAAAGGTGAATTACGATATGTGAAGATTTTTCCTCTGACAATAAAAGATGGACAATTTAATATAACGCTGATTCCATATTTTGCTGAATTAAAAAGAAAAAATCACTTGTTTTTAAGTTTGAGCGATTGGACACGAGTCATTTTTGAATTTAAAAATGGACGTTTGAATTACGAAAAAACTGAAAATGGTGGAATATAAAAAACTATGCACAACAATGGCTATAAGTAATTGCTTGCTCTCGACTACTTCTGAAAATCCTCGCGGATTTTCAGTTTGGTGTGTACTTGCAAAGTTTAGTGCTAACCCACGCAACTACTCATAGCCCAACCGTTGGCGTGCATGCAAAAGAACATAAACTAAATAATGGCATTAAGTTGGAATGAAATAAAAGACCGAGCCTTAAAATTCACAAAAGAATGGGAAGGAGAAAGTAGAGAACGTGCTGAGAAAGACTCTTTCTGGAATGACTTTTTTAACGTGTTCGGTATTTCGAGGAGACGACTTGCCACCTTTGAAGAACCCGTTAAAAAACTGAACAATAAACAGGGGTTCATTGACCTTTTTTGGAAAGGAACTCTACTTGTAGAACACAAATCAAAGGGGAAAAATCTTGACGCAGCTTTTGAGCAAGCGACCGACTATTTTCATGGAATCAAAGAGCATGAATTACCAAAATATGTTTTGGTTTCTGACTTTGAAAAATTCAAACTATATGACCTTGACGACAAAAAAGAGTATGAGTTTGGAATAAAAGACTTGCACAAAAACATTAAGCTTTTTGGATTTATCGCAGGTTATCAAAAAAGGACTTTTAAGGATGAAGATCCTGTAAATATCAAAGCAGCCGAACTAATGGGTAAGCTTCATGACCAATTAGAAGAAAGCGGTTATGAAGGACACCCATTGGAAGTTTTCTTAGTAAGATTACTTTTTTGCCTATTTGCAGACGACACAGGCATATTTGAAAAAGATACTTTCAAAGAGTTCATAGAAGTAAAAACCAATGAAGATGGAAGCGACCTTGGAGCATGGTTAGCTCAATATTTTCAAGTTCTTAATACACCAACTGACAAACGACTTAAAAATCTTGACGAACATTTAGATGCTTTTCCATATGTAAACGGAAAACTCTTTGAAGAGCCTTTACCCATTGCTTCTTTCAATTCAAGAATGCGTGAAATTCTTTTGGAGTGTAGTGCATTAGATTGGGGTAAAATTTCACCTGCAATATTTGGCAGCATGTTTCAAAGTGTAATGAATCCCGAAGAACGCAGAAATCTTGGGGCACACTACACATCTGAAAAGAATATTCTCAAACTGATAAAACCACTTTTTCTTGACGAACTCCAAGCAGAATTTCAAAAGGTTAAAAGCAACAAAAACAAGCTCAAAGAATTTCATCAAAAACTCGGTAGTTTAAATTTTCTTGACCCAGCTTGTGGTTGCGGTAACTTCTTGATCATAACCTACCGTGAATTACGACTTTTAGAGTTGGAAGTCCTGAAGGAGTTGTATGGTGGTCAACAAGTTTTTGGAATCGACCAAATAATGCTCGTTGATGTTGACCAATTCTATGGCATTGAATATGATGAGTTTCCTGCTCGTATTGCTGAAGTTGCTTTGTGGCTAATGGATCACCAAATGAATTTGCGTATTTCAGAGGCATTCGGAATGTACTATGCTCGTTTACCATTAAAAAAGTCCGCAACTATTGTTCATGGAAACGCTCTGCGAACTGAATGGACTCAAATAGTTTCAAAAAACGAACTGTCTTACATTCTTGGTAACCCTCCTTTCGTTGGTGCTAAATATCAAGACGAGCAACAGAAAGAAGAAATGGATTCAGTCTTTAGTGGTGTTAAAAGTTCAGGCCTTTTGGATTATGTCTGTGCATGGTATTTACTGTCAGCAAAGTTCATTTCAAATTCTAATATTAAAGTTGCCCTGGTTTCTACTAATTCTATCTCACAGGGAGAGCAGGTAAGTGTATTATGGAATGCTCTATTTGAATGTGGTGCACATATCAATTTCGCTCATCGCACATTTCAATGGAATAATGAAGCACGCGGTAAAGCAGCTGTATACTGTGTTATCATTGGTTTCTCAAATACATCTGAAAAAACCAAGTATATTTTTGAGTACGAAAATGTTAAAGGGGAACCACATCAACGAAAGGTAACCAATATAAATCCGTATCTCATTGATGGTCCAGATGTGCTCTTAAGCAATAGGTCCAACCCGCTCTGTGATGTGCCAAAAATAGGGATAGGAAATAAACCAGTGGATGGCGGGCACTATCTCTTTGAAGATCATGAAAAAGAAGAGTTTCTAACCCTTGAGCCTAAAGCAAAGCATCTATTCAAACCTTGGTGCGGTGCAACAGAATTTTTGCACGGCAAAAAACGTTGGGTTTTACTTCTCAATGACGTCAATCCAGGAGAACTTAAAAAATTACCTCATGTTCTAAAGAGAATCGAATCTGTCAAATTGTTTAGGGAAGCAAGTAAAAGCAAACCAACTCAAAAAATTGCCGCTACACCGACCAAATTTCATGTAGAAAATATACCAGATTCGACCTTTTTATTAATTCCAAAAGTTACATCAGAAAGGAGAAAGTATAGTCCCATCGGTTTTATGTCACCAGATACCATCTGTAGTGATTTAGTTTTTATTTCAGAGGGTGCGTCTCTATATCATTTTGGAATTTTATCATCGATAATGCATCAGAAATGGTTTGAATATACCTGTGGAAGATTAGAGGGGCGCAATCGCTACTCTTCAAAAGTCGTTTACAATAACTACCCTTGGCCCAAAGAACCAAGCGATAAGAATAGAAAAGCAGTTGTAACCAAAGCACAGAAAATTTTAGATGTTCGGGCAGAGTTCCCTGAAAGTAGTCTAGCAGATTTATATGACCCTTTGACTATGCCACCTATATTGGTAAAAGCGCATCAAGAATTAGACAAGGCAGTTGATTTGTGTTACAGACCACAAGCTTTTACTAACGAAACGGCTCGGATTGAATTTCTATTTGAATTGTATAATGAATACACAATGCCATTATTGAAAAAGGAAAAGAAAACTAATAAGAAATAAAAAGCACGACACGCCAACAAGGGCTATAGTGCATGCCCTTCGGGACACGCACCATAGCCAAACCGTTAGAGAATAATAATGCTACCCTCCAGGCCATCCCTATCCTATCCCGCTTCAGAGGCCAACCCTCCTCGAACACTCTCCCAACGCACATCCCCCGGAGTCACGCGCAAAACCGAAACGCTCCCGCATTACAATTCATAACACACGCTAAGCCGCAGCGAGGCATTCAAATAATTTTTAGATTTAGACTACTAAGCAAGTAGAAGTGGATTGGAAAACTTGTTTTCTATTCGCAGTCTGGCTTAGCTAATCGTTAGGTGTCATAATTATGAGGTTAACACTTTTTTCATTTTTTCTTCTAATAGCAAACTGTTGCTTCAGTCAAAAATGTTTTGATACAACTGAATCAGGTGAATTGGTTAATTGCATTGACATAAATGGACAAAAGCAAGGTAAATGGATTTACTATAACACTAAACTTAGACATTCCTATGAAATAGAAGACACAACAAATTCAGAGTTAGCCGAATACAGATATTATAAACAAAAAGAAGACTCGGCTAAATATCAAGGGTGCAAACAAGATCGGTTTTCAAAATCAATTGTCATTTACCACCCAGAAGGTATTGTTGAACAATCTTGGGATGATATATTTTTTGTAAAAAGAAGAATGATATTTAAGGGAGATAAAATTTTATTACTTGAAGGAAGAACATATCAATACTATTATTTTAAGATTCCCTTAAATGATTCGAAGTTTCATTTCAAAATTGATACAACAGACATTTCAAGTCTAAAGAAAATTGAAATCAAAGTCTCAGAAAATAAATTTTACTTTCAATACATGAGTAAAAACATTTTAGAAGAGACTTTTCAAAATTTAGATATGCTCAATTTTGAACTTGACAGATTAGAAATAGGATTCTATGAAGGAAAAATAAACAGATTGTTTTAATCACGACACCTAACAAATGCTAAAGTCCATGCTCTTCCTTGGCTTTGCCCTCGCTGAGCACGTACTTTAGCTAAACGTTGGCGGCAACTCGTTAAATAAAGATTCGGACTATGGGAACCTGGGGGACAGGGCTATCATCAAACGACACATTTGCGGACATCTATGGAGAGTTCTTCGAACTTTATAACGAAGGACAAGACGCCAAAGAAGTAACAACTAAGCTTCTTGCAACCAACAAAGAACTACTTACCGACAAAGGGGACTCTAACAATTTCTGGTTTGCAATAGCAAAGGCTCAATGGGAATGTAAATCGTTGGACAACGAGATTTACGACAGAGTTAAGCAAATCATTGAGAATAAAGAGGACTTAGAAGTTTGGAGAGAATTGGGTGCTGACGACAAGGACTTAGCTAAACGGGACAAAGCCCTATTAAAATTTCTTGAACAACTCGGTCAAAAAAGAGAAAAAGCTAAATCAAGAAAAAAGAAGAAGATACTCAATCCAATTTTTGAAAAAGGGACTTGCTTGACTTTTAAACTGTTCAACGGGAATTTTGGAGCGGCTGTGATTTTAGAAGCAATCTATGACACACCGTACGGTTTCAATTTAGTCGCGGTGACAGATTTGAATAAAAAAGAAAGACCGACAACTAAAGACATCCTTGAATCTAATGTGCTAAAACTTAACTATGCCACGTGGGACAACAAGGAGCAAATCAGTTGGTTTTTTCCTAACCAATTCAACAAAGACTCCGACAAA
The DNA here is from genome assembly GCA_014323545.1 of Hyphobacterium sp. CCMP332. Taxonomy (NCBI): domain Bacteria; kingdom Pseudomonadati; phylum Pseudomonadota; class Alphaproteobacteria; order Maricaulales; family Maricaulaceae; genus Hyphobacterium; species Hyphobacterium sp. CCMP332. The sequence continues at coordinate 2,267,522 of CP058647.1, read as the reverse complement.
TTTCAAGTAGTTGACAAAATACCAGTCAACAAAACATACGACTATAAAACAGATTCCTTCAGTTCGTCAGGGGACTGGTCAATATGGATTATAGAAGTTGCATCCCTACAATTTGAGCAAGGGAGAAAAAATCTATTCGACTTCGGGACAAAGACGAAAAAGTACTTGTGAGTTAACGAGCAGCCGCCAACAATGTATATAAAACATATGCTGTATTGTAGGTTCTTAGAGTGCGTGCTGTTAAATTTCGTTAGCAACGTGGGACAAAGATGTGCGTTTTAAAACGCATACGTTTTATATACTAGCGTTAGCTCTCATATAAACAAAAAATGAAATGAAAACAAAAAACACCTTTAATCTAATTCTGTTTGTAATTCTTTTAACTATGATTGTTGGATGTAAGAGAAATTCAGACAAGCAAAAAGGACTCAAAACAGATGAAAAATCTTATCAAATAGAAAGCATCTTGCTGAATGAAATACCTGATTCAACCTATACATTTGACTTAAAAGATGATAATTCAATCACTTTTAAAAAATCATCAAAAAATTCATCGACAATAATAAGCGTCAGAACATTTGAAGAACAAAAGTTTAGCGATACAGATGAATTCATCAAATTTGCTGAAAGCTATATGGAAAAAAGGATGAACCCATATGAAATGAAAAGTCTTCATTTTAACATTGTAGGATTTAAAAATACAACTTGTTTACAGTTTGATGGGACTTTCAGAGATAGCACGAATCAAGGCACAAATCGGGAATACATATCCCACGATGGGTACTTATGTTTGACACCCGGTAATGAATCAAAAATTGCAGAAATAAAGGTTGTTCATTATTCAAATGAAAAACTAATACCAAAGGATGTTGTTTATGAATATAAAAATATGGTTGAAAAATTAGAGTTTACAAAGAACTAAATAATTAGAAAATACGAGAGCTAACACTATATAAAACCCCATTAAAACGGGTTTTATAATTTCCGTTGTGGCTAATTCAAAATGAAAATATTATTCATCCTGTATTTCTTATTAGCTGGAATAAATTCTATTGCACAAATTTCAATAAAGGGTAAGACTATCTGGTACGCCAATAATCAACCTATATCCGGAATTAATTTATTTACGACCAAGGGAAGTGATAATTTAGAAAACACGGATTCGGTTTCATATTTTCAAACGGATTCAGGAGGTTGGTTTAATATCAATGTAGAATACGAAGGACCCTTCGATTTGAATTTTTTAGCAATCGGATTTGTACCCTTCACGATTACAAACATAATTTCTCAAAATTCTATAAATATTGACTTAGACACTGTTTATTTAATTGATCACACAACAACTCATGGTCAATTAATACCTGATAAAAACAGTGAAATCTTACCAGATATTTGGACATATTCTAATGATTATTTCGATGAAGAAAGTAATCAAGATTCTTTATTTCTTGTCTATCCTCCAAATGCTGAAAGACAGAGAATGTTTCGGTTAAAAAACCGCCATTTATATATTGAGCATATAGAACTTCTGAAAGAATAAACTAGCCACAACATCAGCTAAGATAAATACCTAACCCACCAAACCGTTTACTTATCTTAGCCTAAGCGTTGGCTTACATTTTTAATCATTTGTAACAGAATTTGTAATTTTATTCAAATTGTTTTGTTGTAGGAATATGGAAACAAAATTGAAAGATCATTTAATTAAAATTGCTGAGTCTTTAACAAATAATTCAACAGTTGAAGATGTATATGAGCAATTTGCACTCCTTGTAGATATAGAAGAATCCGAAAAACAAGTAGAGCAAGGAGAAACACTTACTCAAAAAGAAGTTGAGGATAAGTCAAAAGAATGGCTGAAGTAATTTGGACAAAAAAGGCCTTTAGTCAATTTGAAAAAGAGGTGAAATTTGTTTTAGAAGATAGAGGAATATCTGCCGCTAAGATAATTAAGAACAAAATTCTCCAAAGCACTTCATTATTAGAAAAGAATCCAGAAATGGGCAAAAAAGAGCCTCTACTTGCCCATATGAAAAACGAGTACAGATTCATTGTGGTTTGGAGCTACAAAATTATTTATAGAAGAGACAAGCAATACATAATTGTTTCGCGTGTTTTTCACACTTCAAGAAATCCTAATAAACTTAAGGGAATTTGAAAACGTAAGCCAACAAATGCTAAAGTTCATGCTCTCCCTTGACTTTGCCAGCGCTGAGCACGTACTTTAGCTGAACGTTGTGCTTAACTCTTTTGTCGAATGATTAGGTATTCTATTATTTCATGTTTCCTTGTTTTATTCATTTATAGCAACGAAGTAAATGGACAAGAAATTCTTGAGTTATTGGACTTTGAATATCCAGAATTCAGTTTAAATAGTAGCGTATCAAAAATTAGAGAATATCATTATACACCAAGAGTCAAAGAGTATTATAATTTAATAAGTGTAAGAAAGATTGTAGATAAATTAATGGATAATGTCTCTCCCAATTATCAATTAGCTACAGAGTTTACTTTCACTAATAATTACGTTTCATCAAAAATAGAATATTGGCCACATGGTAAATCAAGATTTTACGAAGTAGCTTATAATTATGATACTATAGGCGATACCGTTAGGTTGAAAGAAACCATTATCAAGAATAACATGGACTATCGTTATATTGGAGACTATACCGAGTGGGTGAAAATCAATGGATCAACAGATGAACTTTTGAATTTTAAAAAGTATGACTTCAATGCTCGAAAAAAGGAAAGAAAACTCATATTAGAATTTGAATTTAGCGATAATGACAATTGCATTAAATGCTTAATCGTCAACAGATGCTATTACGGTAAAACTTCTGACGATTCTATGTCTAGAAAATCCCGTAATGAAATTAAGTATCAAAAAGATAGCAATCTAATTGCTATTTATAATTATTCCATAAGTGAAAAAGAAGTCTATTATCCTTTAGAAGTTAATGGATTACAAGGTTATCGTTCAAAACTTGTACCAATTGAAGAACCTTTTTTGATTGACAAAGATGAAATTAAATACAACAATTTTGGCGATGTTATTGAGTTCAAAACCATTCAGTTAAACAATGAATACCCAGAAGATTTTTTAAGTTATGAAAAGAAATACAAATACGCTTATGATAAAAAAAGGAACTGGGTAAAAAGAGAGAGAATTAATATTAGAATACCGAATAATTTGACCGGCGGAGAATCAAAATATGTCAAGAGAAAAATTTATTATAAATAATTTAAAAGTATAAGCACAACAATAGCTAAAATGCATGCCCAGCCCACCTAACCGTTGCACGACATTTTAGCCTAAGCGTTGGCTTCCATTTTTAATCATTTATTTTAGAATTTGTATTTTTATTCTTATTGCCTTGTTCAAATAATATGGAAACAAAATTGAAAGATCATTTAATTAAAATTGCTGAGTCTTTAACAAATAATTCAACAGTTGAAGATGTATATGAGCAATTTGCACTCCTTGTAGATATAGAAGAATCCGAAAAACAAGTAGAGCAAGGAGAAACACTTACTCAAAAAGAAGTTGAGGATAAGTCAAAAGAATGGCTGAAGTAATTTGGACAAAAAAGGCCTTTAGTCAATTTGAAAAAGAGGTGAAATTTGTTTTAGAAGATAGAGGAATATCTGCCGCTAAGATAATTAAGAACAAAATTCTCCAAAGCTCTTCATTATTAGAAAAGAATCCAGAAATGGGCAAAAAAGAGCCTCTACTTGCCCATATGAAAAACGAGTACAGATTCATTGTGGTTTGGAGCTACAAAATTATTTATAGAAGAGACAAGCAATACATAATTGTTTCGCGTGTTTTTCACACTTCAAGAAATCCTAATAAACTTAAGGGAATTTGAAAACGTAAGCCAACAAATGCTAAAGTTCATGCTCTCCCTTGACTTTGCCAGCGCTGAGCACGTACTTTAGCTGAACGTTAGGCAAAATATATTTCCATTAAACAGAATTTAACTTTTTAAATGGATATCAAAAAATCTTTAACTTTACATAAAGCGCTTTTATGGATATTCAGTCATCTAAATTAGAATTAGTTAAATTGATCCTTGAAATAGACAATCAATCCGTTTTGAATAAAATTCTAGATGCTTTAAAGTCCAATGAGAAAGATTTTTTCCTTGAATTATCACCTCAAGAAAAAAATGAAATTGAAATCGGACTGAATCAATTGAATTCAGGAAAACGAATTTCATTGGAAGACTATATGAAAAAAGTTTCATAAAGCTTGAAAGTCTATTTATCGCCACTTGCAGAATTCAAATTAGATTCGATTTATGACTATTTAGATAGAGAATGGTCTGAAAAAGTTAAAAGAGAATTTCAGAAAAAACTCTTCGCTTCATTTAAAAGTATTGCCCAGTTCCCCAAGAGTCATCAGGAATCTCAGAGCCATCCAGGTATTTTTAAATGCGTTTTAAACAAACAGAACTCTTACATCTACAGAATAATAAAAGATGAAATAGAGATTATTACCGTCTTTGACAACAGACAAGATCCGGATAAAATCCAAAAAGAAATAGATGAATACTTTGCCTAACATATGCTAAAGGCCATGCTCTCCCTTGACTTTACCTTCAAAGAGCACGTACTTTAGCTGAACGTTGTAGTGAATTTTAAAACATGAGATATAAGTATATAATAATCTTCGGATATCTACTTTCATCGGTTCTTCTGACTTCATTTTTGTTTAATACCTCAAATGAAAATGTAAATGTTGCAATTTCGGCAACTTCAAAAGGTGCAATGCAAAGTGGCGTTGGAATAGTAATCACTGTAAAAAATCTAGAATCACAAAAATCTTGGAGAAGCAAATCATTAGGACTAATGTCTCAACATAGTTTGATAGAAAATCTTCCTTCAGGAAAGTATATAATTTCAAAAATAGAAGTCCCGTTGGGTGATTTTTCATACATAAATAAGTCAAAAGAAATGACAGATTTTTTTGGTGTCATTGAATTTGAAAAAGGTAAAACATATTATTTAGGAAATTTTAAAGGTCAAAGAAAGGTGGGAAGATCAAATGTTTTTCAGTTGAAAATTGAAGATCAAAATATACCTGAGAAACTAATAAAAAAACTGAGCAGGAAAGGATTAGTAAGTAATGGAAAAGAGATAATTAAAACTTATCCATACGAAACCGATGCTCTTATGATTTATTGAAAAACTCACTACAACATCGGCTAAGATAAATACCTAACCCACCAAACCGTTTACTTATCTTAGCCTAAGCGTTAGCGGGAATGACCATATCAAGGTAATTGTGGAGCTCAATAAGTAAAATAATTTGATTTTCAATTTATATTTATTGTTTATCAATATATATTTAATGATATTTGTGACATAAATCTAAACACTATAATTATGTCGTATAAAACTAATCTTGTCTTTAAAGGTCTACAAATAGCTTCTTGGGTAATTTTTATTGTGCTATCAATAAATGCTGGTGGCTTGATAATCAATTTCGTATTTAGTATAGTTAACCCCGAACTTGTGGGTAGTCTATATGAAGAATTAGACCTGAGATCTTTGTATGAACAAAGCAAATGGGCTTTTTTCGGGATGTATTCTTTTGTTTTAACTGTAGCTATACTGAAAGCTCATTTGTTCTATATCGTGATAAGACTTATCCAAAAAATTGATCTATCAAGACCTTTCAACAGTTTCGTTTCAAATCAGATAACTAAGATTTCGTACTATACGCTTTCAATTGGTGTAATTAGCCATATAGCAAGACAATCCTCCAAAAATTTAGGAAAACGTGGTTACGAACTCGATACACTAGCACAGTTTTGGGTAGACAGTCAAGCATTTATCCTGATGGCTGCAGTTATATACTTGATAGCATATATCTTCAAAAAAGGCTTAGAGATTCAAATGGAAAATGACTTAACAGTTTGAATTATGCCGATTATTGTGAATTTAGATGTAATGATGGCAAAACGTAAAATGTCACTCAATGAGCTTTCTGAAAGAGTTGAAATTACACTTTCAAATCTTTCTAACCTTAAAACTGGAAAAGCCAAAGCCATACGGTTTACAACACTAGAAGCTATTTGTGGTGCGTTGGAATGTCAACCAGGAGATATATTAGAACATATAAGTGTGGAAGATAAATCAACATCCCGCTAACAAACGATATAGTACATGCCTCTACGTAGCTACTTGAAAGTGCTGTGCAAATCCCATACTTTAGTATCTATTTAAAAAGTCCAGAGGCACGTGCCATATCTGGACGTTATAGGGCATATCTGCAACATGAAAAACTTCCTCTATCTAATCTTAGCTCTAACACATGGAACAACTATAACTCTGGCTCAATCAAAACCAGAACAACCTGTTTCAACAACATCTGACAGCATCCAAACATTCGACCAATACGGGCCTGAACTTTACACAAAAATCATCCCGAACAAGGATAAAGACTATGTTTATTTTGAAGTTAGAGGAGACAGAGGTTACGAACTTAGTGAACTAATAATTTCAATCGGAACCAAGCCGAAACGGGTGAAAATTCCAAAACGAGAGACTAATCAGTTTGGGTTCTTTAATTGTGAAGATGTCCTCTGCTCAACATACATAATAGCCGTAACAGCAAACAAAACTGTCGAGCTAATAAATACCGAAGAACTGTTGATTGAGTTTCTAGGTTCTATTGACAACAAGGAAGAAGCATATTTACTGAATCTGGCGAACGATTTCATCCAGAACGGAAGATATAAATAAAGCCCTATAACAATATGTATGACAGGCATGTGCTTACGTGCTTTCTAAAAACTTCAGTGGGATTCGACCGTGAGTCTGCCACCGAGAAAGGCTTGTGATGTTTGGAAACTTTAGTTCGCGGGATTTTTTCACTTTCAGAACGCAGTGCTTTCTACAAACTTTGGAAGCACCGGCAGACTTCACTATTTTAGTGCTGTCCACAAAGTGAGAGCACACGCCTCATACATGGGCGTTAGCTTTTACTTAAAAAAGACAGAATTCCTATCTTTAAAGCAATGAAATCAATTTATGTTGATACGTCTGTCTTTGGTGGAGTTTTTGATCCTGAATTTGAATACTGGTCAAAACTTTTCTTCGAACAGATTTTAAAATCTAAAATGCATTTATTGGTGTCTAATGTTGCTATTGATGAGTTGAATGATGCACCTATTAAGGTCAGAAATTTCTATAAAAATTTCCCTTCAAGCCATATTAAAAAGGTCCTTCTTACTAAAGAATCTATAGAATTGGCAAATAATTATTTATCTGAAGGCGTAGTTGGCAAGTCCAGTGTCGCTGATTGTTATCACATAGCAATTGCAACGATATTAAAAGCAGATTTGTTAGTTAGTTGGAATTTTAAACACATTGTTAATATTCACAGAATTCAAGGATATAATGCAATAAATCTTTTAAATGGATATAAAACTATTGAAATTAGATCACCAAGAGATGTTGTAGATTATGAAAACTAAGATTAAAAAAGAATTTGATTGCGTAGAATCAGTGAGGAAGTCACGCGCAAGAATTGCAAAAGAAACAGAAGGAAAATCTGCAAAAGAAGTGTTGGAATATTTCAAAAAAAGGAATTCCGCAAAAGCTAACAATGTGTAAAGTTCATAGCCCCTTAGGCCCATCGCTCATTTCCAAGCTACGTACTTTACACTAATCGTTGGCATGCATACTCTACACTATGGGACTATTTCGCAAGAACAAATTTCCTCATATCAAATATGGCTTTAGAGGCGAAGGCATCATCTATCAACTTGGTCAATTGGAAATTGAGATCTGGTCAACTTGGATTGATGGTCGAAGAATTTACATGGACGATGCATTCGAAGGCAATGATCTAACTGATGACCAAAAACGAATCATATTTAGAGAATTGATAGAATTCACGAACTGGCAAAAAGAAAAACCAATTATTGTTTATACATCCGACTCTCCTGAGTCTGACCTTTGGAAAAAGTGTTGCGAGGAATTCAATGATTCTATTAAATCCATAGAAACATCTACAAATAAGGAGAATGAACAAGCTCGATACGATATGATGAAGGAAGACCTTGAAACTGGTTTGGCAACCATCAACATTGATGGATGGGTGCTAAAAACGCCTGAGGACCTTGATCAATATTGGGCATCAAAGAAAAGTTGATAAAATGTCAATCGAACCTGAACATATAGATCAAGTTCTGAATGAGATAGAAAGTAAAGGATTCTTTGCTGCATCTCAAAGTACCCCTGATCACCTTCATAAAGCATTAAAACGATTGGAAAGAGAGAACATGGTTTATGAGAAGAACAACTACTCATATGATTTAACTTCATTGGGACAAGAGGTAATTGATCTTGGAGGGTATGTCAACTGGAAAAATAAACTGCAAGAAGGTGAAGAGACAGAATCTAAGATTAAGGAACTAACAATCAAGCAGTTGAAAGGCAATATTTTTCAACTTAAATATTGGTGGGTCATTCTTATTCTCAGTAGTGTATTAGGCTTTATTTCTGGTAATTTCCAACTTATTATTAAATGGATAACTGGTGAATAAACGCATGCCAACATATGCTATGAATGAATGGGGTTTCATCGGTCAGGATATTTCTGTGGGGATTGGAAATTCCGCCACAAGTTTTAAATTTAAATCAAGGCGTGGCTATCTGCGAGACGAGAGATTAGTGCTTTCTAATCCCCACTCATCATAGCTGTGCGTTAGCTCTCATATAAACAAAAAATGAAATGAAAACAAAAAACACCTTTAATCTAATTCTGTTTGTAATTCTTTTAACTATGATTGTTGGATGTAAGAGAAATTCAGACAAGCAAAAAGGACTCAAAACAGGATGAAAATCTTATCAAATAGAAAGCATCTTGCTGAATGAAATACCTGATTCAACCTATACATTTGACTTAAAAGATGATAATTCAATCACTTTTAAAAAATCATCAAAAAATTCATCGACAATAATAAGCGTCAGAACATTTGAAGAACAAAAGTTTAGCGATACAGATGAATTCATCAAATTTGCTGAAAGCTATATGGAAAAAAGGATGAACCCATATGAAATGAAAAGTCTTCATTTTAACATTGTAGGATTTAAAAATACAACTTGTTTACAGTTTGATGGGACTTTCAGAGATAGCACGAATCAAGGCACAAATCGGGAATACATATCCCACGATGGGTACTTATGTTTGACACCCGGTAATGAATCAAAAATTGCAGAAATAAAGGTTGTTCATTATTCAAATGAAAAACTAATACCAAAGGATGTTGTTTATGAATATAAAAATATGGTTGAAAAATTAGAGTTTACAAAGAACTAAATAATTAGAAAATACGAGAGCTAACACTATATAAAACCCCATTAAAACGGGTTTTATAATTTCCGTTGTGCAACATAAAATGAAGTCGCTATCTGAAATACAAAATTTGGCTAAGGACTTAGCAAGGAGAATTAACGCACCGACACACTTAATGCCAACTTTTAGCACTCCAATTGGAGATGCAACACCAAATATTGAAGTTGAAAATTCAGGACTTTATCATTTTGTGATTTCAGAAAGGGGAACTGAATACGAAAGAAAAGTCACGTCCGACTTAAATGACTTAATGTATTGGATTTTTTCAGGTGTGACTTTTTCGATGGCTTGTGATTATGAATTGACAAATCGAATTGAAGACAAGGATTCTCGAAGAATAATATTTGCGAAGCAGGAAGAGTTACTCGGTGCTTTAAACAAGGAGTGGGAAGAAAGAGAGAGAAAAGAGCATAAAGCAATTCTAATTAATAACCCGTTTGACGATTTAGCAGGATTACGAGCTACATATTGTCGTGAATTAAGAGCAAAAGGATTGTCTGAATCTGAAATTGACAAATTAGCTTATGAAAAGTATCCAGAAAAATAAATACGTTGCACAACATCGGCTACAGCAAATGCGGGCTGTATAGTTAAAAATGAAGATATTACAACTAAATAAATTTATGGTGAGCAGACAAGAAAGCGGTTTCAAAATCCCGAACTTGCTATAGCCAGGACCGTTGTGCGTCATGCGAAGAGAAAAAGAATTGAAATCGATTCATCCTTATAAACCATTTATCCCAGTTGATTCCAACAAATTAATTATTGGAACAATTCCACCTCCAAGATTTTGCACCCAATACAAAGAAATCTATAAGGAAGACGTTAACTTCTACTATGGTAGTAGGGACAATGCATTTTGGCCGATTATTGAAAATGTTTTTGACATTGAATTAGAATATTCAAATTCTAAAAAAGCAATTAGTGAACGAAAAAACTTTTTGACAAAACACGGAATTGGAATTTCTGATATTATTGACAAGTGTATTCATAAAAATGATTCCGCTGCAGACGAAGATCTTACAAATATTGAACACAAAGACCTAGGAGAACTACTTCGTAAAAATCCACAAATAAGTATTCTGATATACACAAGTGAATTTGTGAAAAAGCAGATGAATCTGCATTTCAATACTTACCACTCAATTAATAAAGAGAATAGAAAAATTCAATCAATAATAATAAACGGCACTAAGTATAACGTAAGAATTCTGTATTCTCCTTCTCCAAATGCATTGCGTAATTTAGGAAAACAAGGGAGCAAAAAGAGAGAGAAGCAATATAAAGAATTCATATTAGAATAAAGCATGAACGCACAACACAGGCTATAATTCAGCGTGGCATGTAAATCAACAAGACAATAAATCGTAAATACACAGTGATTTCTATGCGGATTTCATCCTGCGGTCTAAATCCACGCCGAAATCATAGCCTAAACCGTTAGGTGCAATAATTATGAGGTTAATAATATTTTCAATTTTTCTTTTTAATATAAACCCGAGTTTCAGTCAGATATGTGATACTACTGAAACTGGTGATTTAGTTAATTGCATTGATAGCGACGGGCTAAAACAAGGTAAATGGATAGAATATGATACAAAACTCATGTTTTGTGGAGATCCAAAAGGCAAGTTATTCATATCCGGAATTGGTGAATATGAAAATGGAAAAAAAATCGGAGTCTGGCGGCGTTACGATGGCCCTAAATACAATTCTGGTTTGACTTCCACTATTGAATATCATCCAAATGGTATTATCGAGCAATCTTGGGTTAGCTGGATTGCAGGTTTAAGAAAAAGGATGATTTGGCAAGGAGATAGCATTTTGCTCTTAGAAAAGGATGCATTTGACTATTATTATTTCAAAAAACCCTCCAAAGAATACGCATTTGAACTTAAAATAGATACTTCCCTAATGGAAAATTTCAAGGTTATTGAAATTAAATTTTCAGATAGTACATTTTCATTTTATCATCAAGGCAAGAAGTTCGTTGAGGAACGTTATGATGATATGCGCAGATTTGAATTTGAAATTGACAGGTTAGAACTTGGCTGCTATGAAGGTGCAATCAAACGAAATATGATTACGGCACCTAACATCCGCTAAAGTCCATGCTCCCCCTTGACTTTGCCTTCAAAGAGCACAAACTTTAGCTGAACGTTAGGGCCAAATAATTATAAAATGAATTGCTAACTTTGATTTATGAGCCCGAAAGAAGATTTATTGTCAAAGCTTAGAAACTTAAAGTCACAATTGGCTAAAAAGTACCCAATTACTGCAATGGCACTTTTTGGTTCTTTTTCTCGTGGTGACCAATTAGAAAATAGTGATATAGACATCCTTGTTGAAATAGATGGAAAAATTGGTTCAAGATTTATTGACCTCGCCGAAGAACTTGAATCCGAATTAGGAAGGAAAGTAGATCTTATTTCCAAAAATGGAATTAAGCCTAGATATTTTAACTCGATCGAACAAGATCTAATTTATGTCTAAGAGAGATAATCTTCTGCTAGTTCAAGACATGCTTGACTCTGCGAAAAAGATTCAAGATTACACCGAAGATTATTCTTTTGAACAATTCATAGATGATGATAAAACCATTGATGCAGTTGTAAGAAATTTTGAGATTATTGGAGAAGCCGCTACTAGAATTCATCCTGACTTTCAAATTGAAAATCCTCAAATACCTTGGAAAAAACTAAAAGGTTATAGAAATAGACTGATCCATGAATATTTCGGTGTTGATTATCAAATTGTCTGGGATATTATTTCTGACGACTTAAAATTTCTAGTAAAAAATCTAAATAAAATAACTGGCCCTAACAATGTGTAAAGTTCATGAACGCTAAAACCATTCGCTCTTCCCAATTTCACAAACTTTACACTAACCGTTAGCACCAATACTCCAATGAATGACATTGAAAAGATAAGAGAATATCGATTACTAGCTTTAAGGAGGGTATATAAATCCACAGGAGGTAATCTTCAATTAGGATTTTACACTTATTCAATTTTTCAAGATTTTCCAGTTGATGTATCAAATGTCGAACAACAAAAAGTCATTGCTTATTTAACTCGAAAAGGATTTATTGAACAGAAGACAAAGGACGGATATTGTGAATTAACAGTTGATGGACTAGAGTTCATTGAGGATGAATTACTATCTGAACAATATTTAACAGACGAAGAATTAAAAACTTTCGATAATAAATTAGATATCATCCTTGAGAAACTTTCTAAACTAGAGCATGGACAGGAAATTATATTTGAAGAAATTGAAGAACTTCGAATTAAATCTAGGACATTTAATAAAAGTGACTTTAAAAAGCTAGTTATCGGATCGGCATTTAGTATGACGGCGAATGAGTTAATAACCAGTGAAACTGTAAGAGAACTTGTTCAAACTTTATGGGATTCGAGTAAATTAATGTTTCTCAAATAATTGGAGTACAGGCGCTAACATATGCTATGAATGAATGGGGTTTCATCGGTCAGGATACTTTAGTGTGGATTGGAAAGTCCGCCACAGGTTTTAAATTTAAATCAAGGCGTGGCTATGTGCGAGACGAGAGGTTAGTGCTTTCTAATACCCACTCATCATAGCTGTACGTTGTGTATCATAATCTGCATGATTAATTTGAAAGCTCAATCACTTTTTTTCTTAATATTTCTTTATGTCATTGCATGTAACGAAAGTCAGGATTCGTTAACTCCAACTAGGTGTAATGACCCATTTAACCCCGATTGTCCTAATTATGACCCCTGCCTTTTAAAAACACCAGTAAATGCACAATACACAATTTCAACACCCCTTGCTCGAACAGGAGCGTATTTGGATACACTAGTGGAAGACACTGCTTTTGCAGGTGGGAATATCTTGTTTAAAGCAAATATTGAAGATGCAGACTACTATAAATGGTATTTAGGACTCGATACAATTGAAGGAGAAAATGTTAAAGAAGTCGTAAGGAATATTAATTCCCTCCCTTATGGGATTTATACATCAAGTTTAATAATTACAAAATCGGCAGATACAACCTGTTTCCCTTTTGACGATGGAACTGATACAGTTCACCAAACATTTAGTCAAGTTGAAATATGTGATTTAGCAATTATAAATCGATTCAAAGGCGTATTTGAAGACTCCCCTGATGATACGTTGACAATAGAATTATTAAGATGGAATAAAAATCAAAACATATTTTGTGATCAATGGAGTAGTTTATATGCGATCAATTTTCTAGGTCAAGGAGACACATTAGGAGTAGATAATATTTCTTCATATACGAATACAAGAGTTTATTGGCCAAAGCAATTGTCCTCAGCGAACCAAATAAGTGGTAAGCTAACAATTGATCCAAATACTAATGTTGTAGAAGCAGACTATGAGTTTTTCCAAAGACAAAAAAAATTTTTTGGAATCGTAGTTAATTAATTACGATACACAACATCCGCTAAAGTCCATGCTCTTCCTTGACTTTGCCCTCGCTGAGCACGTACTTTAGCTGTGCCTTAGCTTTTACTTAAAAAAGACAGAATTCCTATCTTTAAAGCAATGAAATCAATTTATGTTGATACGTCTGTCTTTGGTGGAGTTTTTGATCCTGAATTTGAATACTGGTCAAAACTTTTCTTCGAACAGATTTTAAAATCTAAAATGCATTTATTGGTGTCTAATGTTGCTATTGATGAGTTGAATGATGCACCTATTAAGGTCAGAAATTTCTATAAAAATTTCCCTTCAAGCCATATTAAAAAGGTCCTTCTTACTAAAGAATCTATAGAATTGGCAAATAATTATTTATCTGAAGGCGTAGTTGGCAAGTCCAGTGTCGCTGATTGTTATCACATAGCAATTGCAACGATATTAAAAGCAGATTTGTTAGTTAGTTGGAATTTTAAACACATTGTTAATATTCACAGAATTCAAGGATATAATGCAATAAATCTTTTAAATGGATATAAAACTATTGAAATTAGATCACCAAGAGATGTTGTAGATTATGAAAACTAAGATTAAAAAAGAATTTGATTGCGTAGAATCAGTGAGGAAGTCACGCGCAAGAATTGCAAAAGAAACAGAAGGAAAATCTGCAAAAGAAGTGTTGGAATATTTCAAAAAAAGGAATTCCGCAAAAGCTAACAATGTGTAAAGTTCATAGCCCCTTAGGCCCATCGCTCATTTCCAAGCTACGTACTTTACACTAATCGTTGTGCTCAAGTTTTATAAAGTTTGAAATCAGATAAATATTTGTATGAGGCAAGACTGAAATGGATTCCTTTTCTTAATAGTAGTGTTCTGGTTTCTTTTGGTCTCTTCATAGTAAGCTCCTTCAATATCTCAGAATTAATTCTCCTTTTTTCAGAAAACTTATTTGCTACTGGCTTTGGCGCATTAGTAGTCCTAGTAATATTCTTTTTTATTCCTTTATGGGGTTTAATGTCATTGAAAACTATTTTTCTCAACGATAATGGGTTAATTATCAAATACTTCTTTTTAAAAAAAACACTCCATATAGATTACAAAACCATTAAAAAAGTTGAATTAAAAAAAGGTATTGTTAGCATCTTCGACATTAATGAAGTATTAATATTCCTGAATAACCCAAAAAAAGTTAGGATCACATCTATTAGTAATAAGGTATCAAATGAGTTTCTTGACTTTCTGATTTCAAAAACTGAAACCCATTAAAAAATTAAACCTGAGCACAACGCTTAGAAAAACAAGTTGTCCTATCGGGCTACTTTTTGTATTTTTGCTTTGTGAGTAAAAAACGTGATCTCTATTTCTTTAAAGATTATTTTGAAAAGTTCTTTGATGCTCAGACTGATAAAGTCAAAAAGAAAGTTTTATGGACTTTAAAGGTAATATCAGAACTGGATCAAATTCCAGAGACTTATTTAAAGCATATTAAAAACTCTTCAGGTCTTTACGAAATACGAGTTCAGGTTGGAAGCAACATATTTAGAATATTCTGTTTTTTCGATGTTGATAATTTGGTGGTAATCGGTCATGGATTTCAAAAGAAGTCGCAAAAAACTCCAAAACAGCAAATTGAAAAAGCTGAGCAAATCAAAAGAGAGTATTATGAAACCAAAAAATAGCAATCTGACAAGTTTAGAGGACTTTATAGATAAAAAGATCGGTAAGGTTGGAGGTGTTCAAAGAGAACAATTTGAAAATGAATATGACACTTTTAAGCTAGGTGTATTAATTCAGCAGGCCAGAGAACAGAAAGGCTTAACTCAAGAACAACTTGCTCAATTAGCAGGAACAAATAAGTCATACATTTCCAAGTTAGAAAGAAATCTTAAAGACATCCGGTTTTCAACACTACAAAGAATTATCAATGAAGGTCTGGGCGGTCATTTGAATATTTCTATTAAACTAGATTAAATAAAGCACGAAAGCACAACAACGCGTATAGTTCATAGCCGCTCATGCCAACATCTCATTCCTAAGCTGCGAACCTTACACTGAACGTTAGGTTCAATGATTTTTGAGAAAATCTTTAACTTTATAAGATGAACAAATCAAAAGTCATAGAAACACTTGAAAAGCTTCCAGAAGAGTTTTCAACAGAGGAGTTAATTGGAAAATTGCTTTTCATTGAAAAAGTTGAAAAAGGGCTTAAAGATGTTGAAGAAGGTAAAACAATTCCGCTATCAGAAGTTCGAGAAAGAATTAGTAAAAAGTGGTAAAAGTTTTACTCGCTCAATCAGCTTGGGAAGATCTTGATTCAATTTCTGATTATATAGCTCAAGATTCAATCCGCTATGCTCAAGAATTCTCAAATGAGCTATTAGATAAAGTGAAACAATTAGAATCATTTCCCGATTCCGGCAAAATTGTAGTTGAATTCATTAATCCTTTATTGAGAGAACTTATTTATAAGAAATATAGAATTGTTTATAGATATATGCCTGAAGAGAATAAAGCAATCGTACTAAGAATAATTCATGGTTCTAAACTTTTGGACATGTAATCACTGAACCTAACAAATGCTAAAGTCCATACTCTCCCCTTGACTTTGCCCTTCCTGAGCACGTACTTTAGCTGAACGTTGGCATCAATTAAAATTCAGCAATAGGAGTGAAAAGTTTAAATTCTAAAAGTTACAAAATCACAATCCATTCTATTCCGAGATTTTATCTAGCCCTAATTATTTTACTTTTATCCATATCATTCATATTCACGGAAATTCAAAAATCAGATATTCAAGTGATTCTATACATGGAAATAGGTTCAATACTTATTGTATCATTTTATTTGGCGCATTTAGTTTCTCGAGCAAAGGTTGAAATAGTTTTAGACAAACGCGGGTTTTCACATATTTGGATAAGACGCTTTTTCTTTAGTAAGAAAAAAGATTTACATCTTAAGTGGGGATCAATTAGCACCTTTGACTTTCATGAAGATCGAACATTTGATGCTTTCATCCTTCAATTAGAAAATAATGGATGCTATGAAATTGATCGACTCAATCTAATCCCCATTAAAGATGATTTTAAGAGTTTAGTGCATGAGTTTCAAACTATTTCAAATAATTTTAAAAATACAGATCAATTAACAATTCATGATAACTGGATTGAAAAAGCACCAAATCCTTACAAAACTAAATCATTCAAATATGCATTTTATTTCTTGAGCTTAGGATTTATTTTACTGACTCTGATAAAAATCTTTAATCCTAATGAAAGTATTGCTTGGAGTTCTTTGGGAGTAATTTTCTTTGGATTATTGTTTTATGGCTCAATGATCTATGAAGAAAACTGAATTCAAAAAAATATTAACTTTATAACATGACATTTGAGCAAAAGAAAATATCTCTGATTAACTGGATTACTAATCTGGAAGATGAGAAGGTTCTAGACAAAATTGTAAAATTTCAGAAATCCAGTTTGGATGACCTTCCGGAATCTATTGTTCAACTTTTAAAAATAGCTGAGGCTGAACCTGAAGAAAATCTAATCAAACACACCAGCACTAAGGATATTTTGAAATGAAATGAAAGATGTTCGATGGACTAGAACTGCGAAAAAATCACTTCAAGAAACTTCAGAATTTATCCTTGAACTTTGGAATCTAAAGATCAAGGAAGAATTCATTGAACAGGTTGACTACAGAATCAAACAAATCCAACGCAACCCCAAGATAGCCCCCAAATTCAAGGACAACCAAATTAGAAGACTTGTAATACATAATACCGTATCTCTTTTTTATATAGACAAACCTAAATACATTAAACTACTTTTAATTTGGGACAACAGACAAGATCCTGATAGTTTACTGGATAAATTAACTGATGCCAACAATGTGTAAAGTTCATAGCCGTATATACCCACATCTCATATCCAAGCTACGAACCTTACACTAACCGTTGTACCACATATTAATGAAGAAACTTATGAGAAAAATAATTTCAATTATCGTAGTGACAGTTTTATTGTTTTCATGTAATGAGAATAAAAAAGAGTCTAACACCATTTACATTGAAGAAATAAGTCAAGCTGAAATTGAACAAGAAGTTTGGAAAGTGATTGAAGGTCGATTTAAATCCTGGAAAGACAATGATTTCGAAACTTATATGGCTTATCATCATCCAGATTGGAAGAAATGGGAGTCAAAAAAAAATGAATTGACTACAAAGGAAGGGATGGCGAAGTTTTGGGAAATTATGAAGGCGGAAGAAGAGTGTTTAGAAATGGAGGTTACTCCCATAGAAATTGAAATATTAGATGATGGTAAATCAGCTATTGCCCATTATACTCATACTGAAACATTCACTTATTATGGTGAGGATATGCCCGATGGACCAACAAAGGGGAATACCTTTAGAGGGACTTTAAGATGGAGTGATTTTATGGTAAAGGAAAATGGCAAGTGGCTTGTAATTGGCGGACATCGAGATATGAGCATGCCAGAAGGAAAGTTAGTTCAAGTAAATGACTGAAAAAAATACGTGGTACAACAATGTGTATTGTGCATATCCTTCGGGATACGCACCATACACAAACCGTTGTGTGTAATGAACAAAAAAATCTTACTTATTAAAAACCTTATAACATGACATCACTAAAACCATTTGTATTGTTACTTTTGATATCACTTTTTTTCAATGTCTCTTTGGCACAGGAAGTAAATTTACCCAAAGAACCGATGGCATCAGTTGATATTGCCGCACTCTATGTTCAAAGCACTATTATTGAATCTGCAGAGCAAATGCCCGAAGAATATTATACTTTCAGACCAACTGCAGAGGTTCGAAGTTTTGGAGAATTGATGGCTCACATAGCTGAAGCTAATTTTGAAATGTGTGCTATTGCTAAAGGGGAAACAACTCCTGTGTTAGAGGTAGCTCCTACTAAAACAGAGGTAATTAAAGCACTTAAACAATCTTTTGAATATTCTGCCGAAGCTAGAAAAAATATGACTCAACAACGAAAAGAAACATTGGTCAAATTTATGGGTGGGACTAAACCAGCTGGAAATGTTCTTGATTTTTCAGTTTTTCACTCCTTACAACATTATGGTAATGTAATAGTTTATATGAGGCTAAAAGAATTGATTCCTCCATCTTCGCAATAAAACCCGGAAAAAGAACCTGTAAACAAAAGTCTAATTAGACCTGATCAAAGACAAAAATATAGCGGAATAAATAACTGGTGGAAAAATAACAAGAGTGTGGAAAAGCACTACACACAACATTGGTATATAAGCCATAGTGGGGTTCAATCTCTTTTTATGGCTTTTTTAGTATATATAAGGTCTGTGCTAAACTGAAAGGTCATTCTGCAAATCCCGCTACGGCTCATATACTTGAACGTTACCATTCATTTAATAATAATTAATTGATCCTAAATCTAATAATTGGTGTATATTTGGTGCGAATTAACACCAAAAAGAATGGCTAGACAAAGTATTTCATTAACAGAACCAAATGACGAGTGGTTAAAAAATCAAATCGAAAGTAATGAGTACACCAGCAAAAGTGAATTAATTAACGATTTGATAAGACAAGCGAGAAATCAGCAAAAACAAATAGATTGGATTCGATTGAAGCTTGAATCTGCTGAAAAGAGTGGATTTACAGATGATAGAAAAGCTGAAATTCTTAAAGCTTCAAATGATTCATTTAATGGCTAAATATAGACTTAGCAATACCGCCAAAGAAGATCTAATAAGAATCCATCAGTATGGGGTAGTCAAGTTTGGTCAATTACAAGCTGATAAATATTTAAATCAATTTTTTGATCATTTTGAAGTTATAGCCCAGCGTCCATTGGCTTTCGAAGCTGTTGATTTTATTAGACCCGGTTATAGAAGATGTGTTTGTGGTTCTGATAGTATTTTCTACAGAATTGAAAATCAAACAGTGGAAATCATGGCAATAGTTGGACGACAAAACATCAATGAAATATTAAAATAGAATAAACGATTGGTAACAATGTGTAAAGTTCATAGCCGCTAAAACCAATCGCTCATTACCAAGCTACTAATTTTACACTTACCGTTACCTGCAAAGTAAAAAGGAGAAATGGACATAACATGGTTTCCCAATTCATGGGTACGTATTAGAGCGCGCAAAATAGTTGTCTATTTCGATCCTGCATATTTGCCAACTTATTTTTCTGGATATTCCGACAAAATAGAATTCTCGAAATGGCCTGACCCAATAGATGGCTTGCCGAATGGCCTTGAAAAAGCAGATTTTATTTTCATAACACATCATCATAAAGACCATTGCAAGAAAGTAACAACTCAACGACTTTGTAAAAAGTCAACAAGGATTTTTGCACCAGCCTCCTGCAAAAAAGAACTAGGAGACATCTTCCAAACAGTAAAGCCTGGTGATACAATGCAACTAACAGGTGATCTGTCAATTCAGGTAATTAACGCATACAATACAGAAAAAGGGAGTTCGACCCGGAAGCAGCACAAGAAAGGGAAAGGTGTCGGTTATATCTTAACCATTGGAGACAAAACCATTTATCATGCAGGAGATACAGATTTAATACCTGACATGAACCAACTTCAAAAGATCGACATCGCGCTTCTTCCAATGGGTGGAAAGTTTACAATGGATTGTAATGAAGCAGTTAAGACTAGTCAATTGATTCAACCTGAACTTGTTATACCGATTCATCACCTCAACTCTGACCTTCAAAAATTTTGTAGAGAGTTAGATAAAAATAACATAAACTGTGTATATCCAAGAATAGGAAAACCAATAAAAATTGAAGCACATGCAGGTTACAAAAGCTATACGTAATGCGGGTTTTATTGCTAAATTGAAAATAAATGAATATTAATAGACATCTCGGCTGGTGGACAGTGAAGTGCTTTTTAATCTCTCACTACGTATAGCCAAACCGGTAGCACATTGGAAAAAAAATAAATTAATGGAAGATAAAAAGTTTGACATAACGAATAAAATACTTTTTCTAGCTGGACTTGTTTTCTTCTTGATAGGACAATTAATTTTAGCCAAAGGCAATGATTTTGTATATAATCAAGAACCTATTGATTTTGCTCATTGGTTTTTATTAATCGGTGTGACTTTACTGATTCCACAGGTAGTGAATTTTCCAAAAAAAATCTATAGTCTGATAGGAATACCCTTGACCTTAATTGGAATTGTTTGTATAATCGGAATGTGTGTGTTGGATTTTATTTGGTGGAGTTTTCCGAATGCGGAAATGCGAAATGAATTCACTAATCATATCTCTCAAGTTCCGTCGATTTGGAAACCTTTTATGACTATAGGACCAAGCTCAAAAATTTTCAATCTGGGTTTACTAATTTTAAGTTTGAATTATATAAAAAAGGGTAAACTGGGAATAATCTTGGTTTTTATAGCTAATCTTATTTTATGGAATTTAATCCCATTGCCTTACCGACTGGTTTTTGGATACGCAATAACTTTAATTGGTTTCGGCATAATTTTACCAAAAGAAAACAATGAAAACGTGCTACAATACGGTGTATAAGTAATAGCGGTTTAAGTGCTAAAACGAAAGTATAAACATAAAACAAAGGTCAGTGCTAAACTGAAAAGTTTGTGAGGAAATCCGCTACTACTCATACGAAAGACCGTTAGATCTCATTGGTTAAATATTTAACCGCTACACCATGAAACACTTACAAAGTATATTCTTGACTCTTGTATTTGCACTTTCTTTAATCGGCTGCAAAAAAAAGAGTTCTCAAACCTCAGTAAACCTGACGAATATTGATCTCCTAAGAGGTGAGATAACCCTGTGCGGAAGTGGTGAATTTGGGGAAGTGAGTTTCGCTCTTTCATGCGATCTTGAAGTAAGAGAAACCTTTGATTTAGCCATTTCTCTTTTGCATTCATTCGAATATACAGAGGCAGAAAAAGCCTTCGTCAAAGTTTTGGATGCAGACCCGGAATGCGCCATGGCTTATTGGGGAATTGCTATGAGTAATTTCCATTCCTTATGGCTTCAGACGGGAACCGATTATTTAGCCAAAGGAGCCAAAATAATAGAAGCCAGTCAGTCGGTAATAAAATCAGAAAAGGAAGAAGCATATCTTAATGCAATAGCAGGATTTTATAATGATTGGGAAAATGTGAGCCGACAAACGCGCATTAATAATTTTGAAAGGGGCATGCGAAAAATTTATGAAAAATATAGTGATGACAAGGAAGCCGCTATATTTTACGCACTTGCATTAAGAGCTTCTGCCGACCCTGCTGATAAAACATATGTCAAGCAACGTGAATCAGGCAGAATACTCGAAACCATTTACCCTGACCAACCCAATCATCCGGGCATTGCACATTATATCATTCATAATTATGATTATCCCGAGTTAGCAGAACTTGCATTACCAACAGCAAGGAGATATGCACAAATAGCTCCTGCATCGGCACACGCACAACATATGCCGTCACACATATTTACACGATTAGGTCTTTGGAATGAATCGATAAAATCCAATCTAAATTCTACGTCATCAGCTTTATGTTATTCCGCAAGCATCGATAGTAATGCTCACTGGGATGAAGAATTGCATAGCATGGATTATCTAGTATATGCATACTTACAAGTAGGGAACAATCAAAAAGCCATTGAACAGTATGAGTACATGAAAACATTCAAGAAGGTTTTTCCGGCTAATTTCAAAATAGCTTATACCGGAGCAGCTATACCATCTAGAATTGCACTAGAAAACAAAAATTGGTCTGAAGCAGCCAAATTGGAATTACCATCAATGGAAATAGATTGGGATAATTTTCCCTGGGAAAAGTCTATTCTTCGCTTCGCAAGAGCAATAGGATCTGTCAGATCCGGAGATGTGGCTGCAGCTGAAAAAGAACTTGCAATACTTCAAGCAAATCAGAAAAAACTAATTGACTTAAAAGATGAGTATAAAGCGAATCAGATTGAAATTCAAATCAAGACTATTCAGGCTTGGATCAGCTTCGCAAAAGGAGCAGAAAATGAATCAATAGCACTAATGCAAGAAGCAGCTACAAACGAGTACAATACCTCAAAGCACCCTGTAACTCCTGGAGAAGTACTACCTGCAGGTGAACTTCTGGGTGATCTTCTTTTAGAGCTGAAAAAACCTGAAGATGCATTGAAAGCCTTTGAATATGATTTATCACAGCACCCCAACCGATTCAATGGATTATATGGTGCTGGCATAGCCGCAATAAGAATTGGAGATGTGGACAAGGCGAACAAATACTTTGGGCTGCTTTTAGAATTAACGAAAGATTCGCCAACGGAGAGGAAGGAAATTGAATATGCAAAGAAATACCTGACTATAATCGAGATCTAAAAAGCGATATAGCATATGCCTCTACCGAGCTATCTAAACTAAAAGGTAAAACCGATACTTTAGAAGAAATTAATTTAAGTCCAGAGGCAGGCACCATATCTGATCGTTAGACAATAATAAATACAAAAACTGATATGCAAACTATAATTATTATTTGCACCGTTCTAACATTGCTGGTTACGGTTTTACCTTTATCTCAAAATCCGCATTGGATTATCAGAGCAATGGACTTCCCCCGATTGCAAATTATGTTTTTTTCGTTGGCTCTGCTGATTATCATTATTCTTTTGCTAGATGAACGACAGCCTTTTACATTGATCTTGATTTCTATAACTGCTCTTTGTTTAATTTGGCAATTATGGTGGATAGTGCCTTATACCATCTTTTATCCAAAGGAGGTCATATCTTGTAATGAATACGATAATGATAGAAAGTTGAGTATTATTACTTCTAATGTTCTTACCCCAAATCGAAATGCTGAGGCTTTAATAAAATTGGTAAAAAAACACCAGCCGGATATTCTTGTAACATTAGAATCAGATCAGTGGTGGGAAAAGCAACTCAAGGTTTTGGAATCCGATATGCCATTTACTGTTAAATGTCCCCTTGATAATCTCTATGGCATGCACCTCTATTCAAAATTGCCATTGTATGACCAGGAAATTTCATTTTTAGTTGAGAAAGATGTCCCTTCTATCCATGTATTTTTGGAATTGCGAACCGGAGATAGGGTTCGTACACATTTTGTCCACCCAGCTCCTCCCAGTCCTACAGAAAATACTGAGTCAGCAGAGCGGGATGCCGAGTTAATTATTGTTGCGCGAAGTGTTGATAAGAGTAACCAACCCGTAATAGTAACAGGTGATCTCAATGATGTAGCATGGTCTTCAACAACCCGATTATTCCGTAAAATTAGTGGTTTACTAGATCCACGAATAGGACGAGGTATGTTCAATACCTTTCATGTAAAATACCCTTTTTTAAGATGGCCATTGGATCATTTGTTCCATAGTGATCATTTTACTTTGCATTCTATTCAGCGATTACCATCTATTGGTTCGGATCATTTCCCACTTTTTACATCTCTTTCATTTACTCCTAAGAAAGGCGCTGGTCAAAATGGTCTTGTAGCAGATTTAGAAGACTATGATAGGTCAAAAGAGATTGCAGATGAAAAAGGTGTAAGTAAGAGAGATGTACCTCAGCCGAATGAATAGATAGAATTAGCAAAAATTTGGCAGTTAAGAATAATTGCCTAATAATGTATAAAAAACATTGAAACGTTTTTTATATCTGAAGTAAGGAATTAGAACCACTATTAATTAGAAACGAAAAAATTATATTCAAAATCAATTAAATAATATTCTAAAACAAATTAAAATCATGATTAAAAAAGTATTAATTGGGTTAGTAAGTTTTATTGCACTAGCATTAGTGGTAATCTACTTTATGACAAAACCTACACTGGAAGAAGACGGCTCGTATAGCCCGTCAAATATAGCATTGAAGTTAGGAACTGTTTCTGTAACAGATTTTGAACACATTCAATATACCAAATACCAAGGAGAGAGGTCTAAGATTTTGGTGATTTTCACCGAGCACAAAAACTTGGAGATGAAAAATGGTAAACTATTTTCTACAGGAAACCACCCTGTAGAAGCACTTGTGCCGATGTTACACCTTAAAAATGCTGGGTTCGATTTTGAAATTGTAACTCCTACTGGCAAACCTGTTGTATTCGAAATGTGGGCTTTCCCTTATGAAGATGAGAATGTGAAAGCTATTTATAATGAGTACAAAACGAATTTTGAACAACCGCGTAAGTTGACAGACTTTATCGCTAGTTCATTTGAGAATGATAATTCTTATGCTGCTGTATTTGTGCCAGGGGGACATGGAGTAATGATTGGCATTCCAGAAGATAAAAATATAAGTAAGGTATTGAACTGGGCACATCAAAATAATTTGTTCACCATTACGCTTTGTCATGGACCAGGAGCATTATTATCCACTACGCTGGACAATCAAAAATTCCTTTATGACGGATACAAAATGGCTGTTTTTCCTGACGCCGTCGATGAAATGACACCAATGATTGGTTATTTACCGGGTCATATGACCGCAGGAGTAAGTGAAAGATTAAAAAGTTTAGGAGCAATTATTGTAAATACGGAATCAGATAATACGGTTTGTGTCGATAGAAAATTAATTACTGGCGCAAGCCCTTTAGCTTCGAATGAATTAGGGAAACTTGCTGCAAACACTTTGCTGAAAGAGTTGAAATAAAAACTACTTACAATATTATATAATAGCAATAGCGGTATGGGTGTGTACTCAAACCGCTTTTTGTGTTAAAATAGGTATATTAATATCATAAAAAGAATAGCTTCAATCCGCAACTGCTTACATACTAAACGTTAGCGATAATTACACTAAGTACTCTGAAATATCAAATGATTTTAAAAAGCCGGTTTTATTCAACTGAATGGCTAATACTTCTTTCACTTGCTACTTTGAAAGTAACAGTTCATTTCCTGACTATCAACAATTTCGAGCTTCATAGAGATGCCTATTTGTACTATGCTCAAGGTCAACATTTAGCATGGGGCTACATTTCTGTTCCTCCTTCAACTGCCTTAATTGGGAACGTTGCAACATTAATATTTGGCAATACTCCGTTTGCTCTAAGATTCTTCCCAGCAATAATAGGGGGATTAACTATTGTTACTATTGGCCTTACCGTTATGGAATTGGGAGGGCAGAAAAAAGCCATAGCTTTAGCTGGTTTAGCTTACCTGCTTTCTCCTTCTTACTTACATACAAACTTTCTGTTCCAACCTGTGGCATTCAATCAGTTCTATTGGACACTTTTTATGTATTTAACAATTGTGATGGTAAAAAGGAGGAATCCAAAATTTTGGATCTGGATAGCAGTAGTTTTTGGCTTTGGTTTTCTAAATAAATATTCCATTGTATTCATTTTTGGGGCCTTTGCCATTGCCTTGTTAGCATCTCCTCACAGGCATCTGTTTCTTTCAAAATATCTTTTTTGGGGTGTCATTGTGGGTTTTATAATCATACTTCCAAATCTCATCTGGCAGTTTCAACATAATTGGCCTGTTCTTCATCATATGTCTGAGCTGAGAAGTATGCAACTTGTTCATGTACGGTATTCTGATTTTATTATCTCCCAGCTTCTCATGAATATACAAGCTGTTTTAATTTGGATTCTTGGTTTGGTTGGATTGCTATTTTTCAAAAATGAAAAGAATTTCAGGTTTTACGGTCTGTGTTTCATTTTGTTAATCCTGATTATTATGGCGGGAAGTGGCAAGCCCTATTATACCTTAGGAATATATCCCATTTTATTTGCTTTTGGTGCGTACTTTATTGAAAAATATGTGAGAAAATACTTTTATATTGCTTTTGGTGTTTTGGTAATTCATATGTTAGTTTCACTTTATTTTTCTCTTTCATTTGATGGTGTCCCGTTTATGACAATTGAAAAAATGGTTAAAAAGGAAGCTTTCAAATGGGAGGACGGTATGTATTATGACATCCCGCAAGATATGGCTGACATGACGGGTTGGAAGGAGATTGGTACTTCAGTACGTGAAATATATTTGGGTCTTGGGATTGAAAATAAAGATAATTGTCATATTTACTGCGGTCATTATGGTCAAGCCGGAGCAGTTTTATTTTATGGAAATGACATCGGAATACCTAACCCTATTTCGCCTAACGCCAGTTTTCTGCTCTGGACACCTGATAGCATTTATAAAGACCATATCATTTATATTCATTCGGATTTAAATAATGATTTCAACCCGGAGGAACGGCTGCCACAACTTTTTGAAAAAGTACAACTGGTTAAGACAATTGATAATAATTATTTCAGGGAAAATGGAACACAGATCCTCCTGTGCTCATATCCAAATCAAGAATGCAAGGATTTTTATAAATCCATGATAACCGAATTAAAAGATAAATATCGCTAAATATGTATTTAAAAAATGGGCGGGATAATAGTGAAGTAATTTGTTGTATTAAACTTCAATCTTTGTGTTACCTGAAAGAAAGTGCTACGAATCACTTACTTTTCACATACAAAATGTTAGGCACAATAAATAAGGATGAAAATTGACATATACAATCCATGGCATAAGATCGAACCGGGCCAACATGCACCCGAAATAGTAAATGGAATAATAGAAATTCCAAAAGATTCCAAGGCAAAATATGAGTTGGATAAAGAGTCTGGTTTACTAAAACTAGACAGGGTGTTGTTTTCATCGATGTATTATCCTGCTAATTATGGATTTATACCGAAAACCTATTGTGAAGATGGAGATCCTTTAGATATTATGATTTTGTCTCAAATAAATATTGTACCCCTTTGTATTGTGCCTGCAAGAGTTATAGGAATAATGAGAATGCTGGATAGCGGAAAAACTGACGACAAAATTTTAGCTGTTGCCCAAAATGACATGAGCGTTAATCACATCAAGGACATTTCAGGGATACCACAACATTTTCTAAAAGAATTGAAGAATTTCTTTGAAGAATATAAGAAACTCGAGAATAAGGCAGTTGCCGTGGAAGATTTTCAAAATGCAAATTTAGCTAAAGAGGTTGTTAATAAAAGTATCATAGATTATAAAAAACTAATAAAAAAAAGTGCCTAACACTATGAATAAGCAATGTCACCCTGCGTGATTTCACTATTCATACACTTTCCGTAAGCCATATTAAACAAGCAGAAACTAAATGTTAAAATGGAAAACATTAGGTTAAGAAAAGCAACAATTAAAGACAAAGAGATTGTAGTTGACTTTGATTATAGCCTTGACAAAGAAGAACATATCAAACTCAACAGAGAAGAAAAGATTACTAAAGCAATATCAAAGGAAGAATGCTTTCTCATTTTAGCAGATAAGCAAGAAGTTGGATTTGTAATATTCGATTACCGTTTTTTTGACCATGGTTGGATAGAGCTGATAATTATAAATGAAAAGTACAGAGGAAAAGGAATAGGTGAAAAAACATTCGACCTTATTTGCAGGCAATGCAAGTCGGATAAGGTTTTTACTTCTACAAATAAATCAAATACTCAAATGCAAAGAGCACTTGCCAAAGCTGATTTCGCTTTTGCAGGTGAAATTAAAGGACTAGATGATGGAGACCCTGAACTCTTTTATTATAAAAATGTAAAATAGATGTGAAAACAATAAGCAGAATGATGACCAACATCTGCTCAAGCAAATTAGCTGAAAGCAGAGATTATTACACGAAACTGTTCGACTTTAATGTTGATTACGACAGCGATTGGTTTGTCCACTTAATCTCAAAAGACAAACAACATGAGTTAGGAATAATAATTCAAACAAGTGAAATTGTCCCGGATGAGGTAAAGGAATTACCTCAAGGATTTTATATAACATTTGTGGTGGAGAATACTGATGAAGTTTTAGAGATAGCAAAAAAAGAAGGATTTGAAATTATTAGCGAACCATCAGATACATTTTATGGGCAGAGACGATTATTACTCAAAGACCCTAATGGAATAATTGTAGATGTCTCATCACCTATTCCAAGTTTTAACTAGAAAAAAGGCACACAAAATTGGCTAAAGGTAATGCGGGTTAAAATACTGATATGATAATAATTACATAAAATAAGCTAATAGCTTAACGGAAAGTAAAGTGCCTTGAAAACCCGCATAACACTTTGTCGAGACCGTTGGCACACAAATTTAATATCATGAAAAAGGATAGAAGTTATTTCGCATTATTTAGTATTGTTTTACCTCTAATGATTTCATTGTACCTTTTAGGATGTGATGAAAATCAATCAAAAGAATCTATCGATAAAGAAGGAGAAGCAGTATTACAAGTCCATAATGATTATGTAGATGGATGGCTCAAAATGGATGAAGAAAAAATATTAAGCCTCCTTGAAGAAGAGGCACGATTACAACCCAGTGGTTTAGAACCCGTCGAGGGAAAATCAGAAATACAAAAGTTTTGGTTTCCCAAAGATAGCTCTTTAACCATCGTAAATGATTTTCAAACCGAAATGATCAGCTTGAAAATTCTTGACACTTTGGCTGTTTCAACTCATAATTCCATAATAGATTGGGATTATCAAAAAGACAGTATAAGTTTTGGAATGCTTCAAAAAGGAATAAATACAACTATTTACAGGAAACAAAAGGACAACTCTTGGAAAATCTGGAGATCAATGTGGACCGATATTTACTTTGAACAAAAATAATTTATTCAAGAGGTAATGAATCATATGCCAACAATGCCTATAATTCATCCCGATGATACATGTCGGATTTAAATCACAGCCAGGTCTGCTGGCAATTTAAAGAGTAAAAAAAATGAAAACAGTTTTTGCAATTATGTTGACCGTTGTACTGTTTGCTTCTTGTCAGAAACAAAACCAAGTGAACATAGAACTAGAAAGAGACAAAATTCTACAATTACATAAATCACAGCGTGATAATCATTTCAATAAAGACTCTATTTCATTTGTCAATAACCTTTCAGAGAATTTTATTTCTGTCAACAATGGAAAAATAACTCAGCCAAAGAAAAAGGAAATGATATCAAAGTATCACAATTACTTTTCCTCAGTTGAATTTGTGAAGTGGGACGATGTAACTGATCCAATAATTAGATTTTCAGAAGATGGAAAACTTGCCTATTCGATAGTAGATAAAATAGTGAAGGTTAGGTATGAGGATGAAAATGGTGATTTGGTAGATGATGAAACCCATTATGCCTGGACCGCCATTTACAAAAAATATGATAATGAATGGAAAATTGATTGTGTTACGTCAACTGAACAACCATTGATATAGAAAACTAGAAGCCAGTGTATAACAAAACCTATAGGCAATGGCCCCTGATGGGACGCAACTGCTCATAACCAAAACGTTATACTTAATATCAAAAAGGAAATGACTCTTGAAGATTTAGGATACAATGATCAATTAGAAGATGCACGGAAAAGAGAAAATCTTAATTCCTTTGGACTTGGTAGGGTTATCCAGGAACATAAGGACCGATATACCGTTAAAACTGAGTCAGACGAATTTGCATGTGAACTTATTGGTAATTTGAGGTTCACTGTTACTAACAAGAATGAGTTACCTTACGTTGGAGACTGGGTAGCAATTTCTGAATATGATGAAGGCAAAGCTTTGATTCATGCCGTACTTCCAAGAAATTCAATTTTAGAAAGAAAGGCTGTTGGAAAAACAGGACAAACTCAAATTATTGCTGCAAATATTGATGTTGGTCTTATTGTTCAATCTGTAAATAGAGATTTCAGTATCAATCGACTTGAACGATACATAACTATTTGCAATGCATCCAAAGTTGAGCCTATTATCGTTCTAAGCAAAATCGATTTAATTGAAGAGTCAGAATTAGAAGTGCTTCTGTCTGGAATACGGAAAAGAATCAAAAGTGTACCTATAATCTCTTTAAGCAACCAAACAAAAATCGGGATTGATAACATTAGCTCCATGCTAGTTAGGGGTAAAACCTACTGTTTATTAGGCTCTTCTGGTGTTGGTAAATCCACACTAATTAACACAATAGTTAGAGGCAAAATGCTAAAAACAGATACAATAAGTGAAAGTATAGACCGAGGAAAACATGTTACTACTCGAAGAGAATTAATTGTTTTTGAAAAAGGGATTCTAATCGACAATCCTGGAATGAGAGAAGTAGGTATAACTGATTCCTCTACTGGGTTTGAAATGACTTTTGATGAAATTTTAAATCTTTCACAAGATTGCAAGTATAACGACTGCACTCACACTAATGAAGATGACTGTGCTATACTGATGGCTTTAAAAAATGATGGTTTGAACCATGAATTGTATGAAAATTTCCTCAAAATGGAAAAAGAGAGAAGGCATTTTGAATCTAATGCTCAGGAAAGAAAAAAGAAAGATAAAGATTTGGGGAAATTGATAAAAACTATGAAAAAGAATAAGGATAAATACTGAACAAACAAATTCTAAACTGCATCAAAACGCAGTTTAACCAACAACAGTTGTGTATTTACTAACCCAGAAAAAAAGCTAATGAAAACAGTCTTAATCCTAATACCGCTATTTATAGTTTCAATCTATGGAACAAAAGCTCAGAATGATTTCTCAGACTCAGAAACGACTAAACTCATCCTTCTTGGAACCGGAAACCCTAATCCAAACCCATCAAAATCTGGCCCATCAATAGCTATAGTAGTTAATAACGAAGCATATATTATTGATTTTGGCCCTGGTCTTATTCGCCAGGCAGCATCCTTGTCGGAGAGATATGGTGGAAAAATAAAAGGACTAAATGCTAAGAATATTAAGCGAGCTTTTCTCACTCATTTACATTCTGACCATACAACAGGTTATCCGGATTTAATTTTAACTCCTTGGGTTATGGGACGCGATGAGCCGCTCATAGTCTATGGGCCTGAAGGAATAACTAAAATGACTGATCATATTCTTAAAGCTTATGAGGAGGATATTAAATATCGACTTTATGGTCTGGAACCAGCCAATAATCAAGGATGGCGTGTAGATAGCAGAGAAATTAAAAGTGAAGGCCTTATTTATGAGGATGAGAATGTAAAGGTTGAGGCATTTCCTGTCCCTCATGGTACCTGGCCAAATGCCTGGGGTTTTCGGTTTACGACGCCGGATAAAGTCATTGTTATTTCAGGAGACACTGCTCCTTCAACGAAAATATCAGAATATGCCAAAAATGCTGATATACTTTTACACGAGGTGTACAGTAAGTCGAAATATGATCTTAAAGACGATTTTTGGAAAAAATATCATGCTAAAAACCATACATCTACTTATGAATTGGCCAAGATAGCAACAGAAGCTACACCTGAATTACTGATATTGTATCATATTTTGTCCTGGGGGGCAACAGACGAAAGTATTTTAAAAGAAATAAAAGACCACTACAAAGGAAAGGTAGTCCTTGGTAGGGATTTGGATATATTTTGAAACAACAAACACTAAAATGAATATGCGAACTGAGCCATCTGAAAAAACAATTCAAACAATAAATGTCGGTGCTTCTAGCTACTGGGGCGCATTCTCATTTTAGTTGGACATTGCTTTAGTTACAAATTTGATGGAAATGAAATCGAACAAAGGCAAAGAAATAACTAATACCAATTCAAGTTAAATGCGATAGCGGGTTTGATCCTTCATGGATAAAGCAGATTTCAATTAAAAGCCCGACCCTATCGGACAGACTATTTCAGTATGAAATCCTCTATTGCCAATAGGCACCAGCAACATGGTGAAGATAACCTACATATAAAAAACTAATTGGATTAATATGAAAGTAATTGCAATTCTAACTTTGACTCTATTGACTGTATTCAATGCAGCAGGGCAGAGGAAGAAAGAAAACTTAGAATTAATAGTTGAGAAATACACCTCGGACAGTCTATTAAATGGTTCAATACTGATTGCAAAAGGTAATGAGATATTATTTCAGGGCTCTTTTGGGACTAAAAATCTTGATACAAAAGAAAACAACTCTATTTCAACATTATTTCCCATTGCTTCACTAACAAAACAATTTACATCAACTGCTATTCTAAAATTACAAGAAGACAAAAGATTGGCAATAGACGATAAAATTGGTGATTTTATTGATATTCCTGAATCAATGAAAAAGATCTCAATTAAAAACCTGATGAATCATACATCTGGCATACCTGATTACTGGCAAAATGAGGTTTATAATCAAAAAGATTCAATATTTAATTTTTTAGCACAAAATGATTCATTGGAATTTATACCTAATTCAGAACATAGATATTGTAATTCAGGCTATTTTTTGCTTGGAGAGATAATTGAAAAAGTTACAGGGATAAGTTATGCTGAATTTTTAAATGAGAATTTTTTCACCCCTCTTGGAATGAAAAGTACCCTCTTAAATAATGGAAAAGAAATTAACAGGGCAATTGGGTATGATGAATATTGGAATAGAAATGATTATTTAATGACAACAGCTGATGGTGGTTTAATTTCAACAGTTGAAGACTTGTATTTATGGAATAAAGCTCTCTTTGAAAATAAATTACTCAATGTGAAGAGTAAAAAGCAAATGTTTAATATTTCAACTTTAAATGATGGGAAAAGGGTAAACTATGGCTTTGGTTGGGATATTAATGAGAGTAATAATCAGATTGTTTCTCATACAGGTTGGCTTGCTTCATTTGGGGCATACAATCAAATTGATGTAAAAACTGGTTATTTTCTGATACTTTTATCAAATCAAATTAGACCTGAATTGATGGACTTGATAAATGAAATTAATAGAGAATTATATAAAACAGATTAAAGCCGATTTGTTAATAATTTGTAAAAGATATGGAATGCAAAGTGTTAAAAATCAAGATTTATAGCTCGCACATACTGCCTGGCGGTTTGACCGGAAACTATCGCGCCGACCTGCCGCTACTCAAACATTTTATCCTTAGGAGTAATTAAATGACGATATGAAAAAAGAGATATTTTTTATTCAGGCGTTTTTGATTTTGGTTTTAATGAGTTGTGGTAATAGAAATAGTTCAATTGGCAATGTTGCTATTCAAAGTCAGCCAGAAAATGAAGAAAGGTTGGAATTCATTTCAAGTAATGATACACTTGTTGGGTACTTAAGTAAACCTCAAAAAGTCCGAACCTTTCCCGTAATTGTAGTATTGCACTCGGCGAGTCATGGTCATCACGACAATGAACTATACAATCACCTTGAGACACATATGAATGCTCTGGGTATTGCTGTTTTCACATATGATAGAAGAGGGTCCGGAGAATCGACTGGAGACTTCAATACTGCGAGTTTAGAAACCCTAGCTGAGGATGGATTGAATGCAATTCAATTGCTTAAAACAAGAAATGATGTTGTAAAGAATAGGATTGGATTTTTCGGAATTAGTCAAGGAGGCTGGCTAGGCCCATTAGCCTTTTCTATGGCTCCAAATGACATCTCTTTCATGATACTGCTCTCAAGTTCCGGTGTTAGTCCAGCTAAACAAATGGAATATAGCGCGGTAACCACGTTAAAAATGAATAATTATTCGAAAGAAATAATCGAAAAAGCCATACACTTGAGAAACATAACTAACGATTACTACAGAGGTAATAGAGATAGACAAAAAACGCAAGAAGAGATAGATATGTTTAGGGATAAAGATTGGTTTAATGATGTATATCTTCCATGGCGTGGGAACCTACCTCAAGATATTAGCAAGACTAAATGGATCCATGAAATGGATTTTGATCCGAAGGAATATTTTGAAAAAGTTAATATCCCAATTGCTCTTTTTTACGGTGCGACAGACCGTTGGGTTCCGATTGAAGAAAGCATTGAGGTATGGAAAAATGTTTTTGACAAAAATGGTAACTCAAATTTCGAAATTCACAGAATAAATAGAGCGGGGCATATGATGATTTTAGATGAGGACAATAATCCGGATCAGGAAGTTATATCCGAACAATACACTGAAAGATTAAATAGATGGGTATCTGAAAATTTAAAATAAAACAGCTTCTAACAATGTTTTATGCACATTAAGACGCACCTTATACTTACCGTTTTCAATAAGCAAAAAAGATAAATCAGAAACAAATGTCAAGATATACAATTTATTTAATACTATTTATTGGACTAAATATCTCTTGTGCGAATCCCAAAAAAGATACGAGAGTGAGTATTTCGGATCCGACAAACAAGGTTCTATTAAGCTCTGAAATCGTTTGGGAAAAATTAAATCCTGCGCGAGGAGACCAAAGTCCGCAAGCGGGAACAATTTGGGGAAATAGAAAAGGGACGGTAGCTACAGGGTTTTTAACAAAATTTGTTGATGGATTTTCTTCACCACCACATATTCATAATGTCACTTATAGAGCGGTGGTGATAAAAGGATTAGTGCATAATGACGATCCAAAAGCTGATAATTTGTGGATGAAACCCGGCTCGTTTTAGACACAACCTGACGGTGAAGCTCATATCACTTCTGCCAAAGGAGAAGAAAACATTGCATTAGTAGAGATTGATAATGGGCCTTACCTTGTAAAACCTACTGAGGAAGCATATACCTATGGAAAAGATTAAGCCGGGTAATTCAAGCACAATTAACACGCTTGACTATTGGTCCGGGGGATTGAATCAAAAAGAATATGTAGAAAAAGCCACAATAAAGGTTGAAAAAATAAACGGTCCAATTTTATTGCTTTCAGGTAAAAGTGATGATGTTTGGCCATCAGCTCAAATGGCTAATATGATTGAAGATCGTCTAAAAGCTTTTAACCTAGGTCAAAAGGTACAAAATATTCAATACGATGATGCCGGTCACTTAATTTCAGGCAATCCCGATTCTCAAACTGAAGTAAGAACCGGCAAAATGACTATTCAGGGAAAGCAATACGATTTTAGATATGGGGGAACCAATCAAGGTGATCTTAAAGCCAAACAAGATGCAAAAAATAGAGTGCTGGAATTAATCTCAAATATTTAATTTGAATAAAATGCCGTTCAAATTTGTAATTAACAATTATGAAAAGATCTGATTTTCTTAAGTCTTTGGCTTTATTACCATTATTTACAAAAACAATGAAAGTAGATGCATTAAACAAGCTTACGGAAGACTTTAGCCCTACCGAAAAAATGCCGGTGTTATTCTTAGGTCACGGGAGTCCTATGAATGCCATTGAAGAAAATATATTTGTTCAAGGCTTCAGACAAGTTGGAAAGGACATTTATAAACCAAAGGCTATTCTTTGCATTTCAGCACATTGGGAAACAAAGGGCACCTTAGTTACAGCCATGCAAAACCCAAGAACTATACATGATTTTGGTAGGTTTCCTCAGGAATTGTTTGAAGTACAATATCCGGCTCCGGGCAGCCCGGAATTAGCTCGAGAAATAAAACAAATTGTAAATAAAACTGAGCTTGAACTCGATGATAAATGGGGGCTTGATCACGGTTCCTGGAGTGTAATTAAGCACCTTTATCCGGAAGCAAATATTCCTGTTATTCAAATGAGTATTGATTATCGGAAACCGGCCATATATCATTTTGAACTCGCAAGGGAACTCCAATCACTTAGGAATAAAGGGATATTAATAATTGGAAGTGGCAATATGGTTCACAATCTGAGAATGGTAGCCTGGGATAAATTAAAAGGTGAGCCTTTTGCTTATGATTGGGCATTAGAGGCAAATGAGAAAATGAAGTCATTTATTCAAAATGAAAATTTTAAAAGCTTAATTGAATATAATAAACAGGGTAGAGCGTTTGAATTGGCAATACCTACACCCGAACATTATTTGCCTTTGATATATACATTGGCTTTGAAAGACAATAGGGATAATTTGTCCCTTTTTAATGATCAACCGGTCGGTGGTTCATTGTCAATGACTTCTGTAAAAATTGATTCAAAATAAAACCAACAAGCTAATTGCAACACATTCAGGTTTATAAATTCTTTTGAATCATTATTTAGTCCTTATTTTTTCCATCTAAAACTTATACAAATCATTAACATTCTGCTTTGGAAATAAGAATAAGTTGCTTGATGATTACGCTCGATAGTGCTAATTTGAAGCATGAAAGCAGCTGTTACAACTAAAGCGGGTAATCCGAAAGTAATTGAAATTCAGAATCTTAACAAACCCAATGCAAAACCTGGTTGGATTGTAATAAAAATAAAAGCCTTTGGTTTAAACAGATCTGAACTTTTCACAAGAAGGGGTGATTCGCCAGGTGTAAAATTTCCGCGAATTCAAGGAATTGAATGTGTGGGAATTGTTGAAGAAGACCCAAGCAATACTTATGCAAAAGGGCAGCAGGTGGCTGCTATAATGGGAGGCATGGGAAGGTTTTTTGATGGTAGCTATGCAGAATATACCTCGGTCCCATTGGAAATTGTTTTTCCATTTAAAAGTGCTCTTCCATGGAAAACACTGGGTGCCATTCCCGAAATGTTTCAAACCGTCTCGGGCTCTCTGAATCAGGCCCTGGAAATAACTAAAGATGAGACTTTGCTTATACGAGGAGGTACTTCTTCAATTGGTATGCTGGCTTGTCAGCTCGCAAAAGCCAAAGGCTTAACAGTAATCTCTACGACGCGAAATCCCGATAAGAAAAAAGCGCTTATTGATAATGGAGCTGACCATGTAATAATTGATGATGGAAATGTAAATGAAAAATTAAGAACAATTTATCCGAATGGTGTCAACAAGGTGCTTGAGTTAATTGGAACAAGAACACTAAAGGACTCTTTAAAATGTATTGCGGTAAAAGGAATGGTTTGTATGACCGGAATTTTGGGCAATGAATGGTCCATGAAGGAGTTTACGCCGATGGGCGATATTCCTTCTTTAGGCAGACTGACCGTCTATATGGGTGAATCAAAAAACCTTTCAAAAGACTTATTGCAAGACTTCCTTGATGATGTTGAAAAAGGGAATATTAAACTAAATATTGACAAGATATTTAAACTCGAAGAAGTGGAACAGGCGCATGAGTATATGGAGGCAAACAAAGCAAAAGGGAAAGTTTTAGTTGTAATTTAGATTGCTTTTAATAATAACATACAGCATAAAGTGCTGAGAATGACAAAATTTACATCTCAACATGAAAAAAGATTATGGCTTTGGGCAAGCATAATCTTAATGGCTATTTTCAGTACACTTTTTTTTGGTGGGCAGATCATAAATTTTATGATAGAGAAACGCCTTATAGAACAAAGTACATTTTACTTGTTTCTTTTTTTGGTTTCTGTATTTATAATTAGTGGCTGGAGGAGTACCGAACAAAAATTGGAATACTGGCTTTATGCAGGCGTTTTTGCAGTCTGTGGAATGGCCTTACTGCGAATGGATCTGACAACTGCTGAACGCTCCCATATGTTTGAGTACGGTTTGCTG
The DNA here is from genome assembly GCA_014323545.1 of Hyphobacterium sp. CCMP332. Taxonomy (NCBI): domain Bacteria; kingdom Pseudomonadati; phylum Pseudomonadota; class Alphaproteobacteria; order Maricaulales; family Maricaulaceae; genus Hyphobacterium; species Hyphobacterium sp. CCMP332. The sequence continues at coordinate 2,229,358 of CP058647.1, read as the reverse complement.
GCCATTGTCATTTATGAGGCATTATATGAAAGAAAATCCAATGGTAAAAAAATAAAATCCCCGGCCCTTTTTGCAATTTTAGCAGCAGGAACTATTGGCTTATTGGATGAATTTATTCAAGTATTTTTACCCTATCGCGTTTTCGATCCTGTAGATATCGGATTTAACTATTTTGCTTCTGCTTTTGGTGTACTTATTAGTATTGGAGTAAGTTGGCTTCGCTCTAAAATAAAGTCTCAAATCAGTCATAATAAAGAATGAAATATGAACGAAATAGAAGATCAGATTGAAGGATATCTTTTGCCTTTTGGAGAAAGGATCAGCAGTTTAGCTCAGGAATTAAGAAAAACCATAATTAATAAGACAAAGCCAAAATACGAACTGGTAGGAGACTCAATTATTTCTGTCAATATTGGATATGGATTTACAAAAAAAGCCTGGGATTGCTATTGTGCAATCATTGTTTACAGCAAACATATAAACCTTAGTTTTCCTTCGGGAGCTTTACTTTCAGACCCAAAAGGTCTATTGGTAGGAACAGGAAAAAGGATTAGACATATTAAAATTTCCAATGTTGAGGATCTCAATAAACCTGAAGTTCATGATCTCATTAAAGAGGCACGAACAATAGCTATTGAAGATCTTGAAGAAGACCATAAAGAAAGTGAAACAGTTACCACACTTATCAAGCCAATTTCCGGAATAAAGAAAAGGCCAAATAATTCACAAGCATCATGAGGAATTAAGAATGCAACTAAAGAATTTTATGTTCTTTAATCCTCAACATGAAAGAAATTCAGAAAATGAAATATATTTTAATTCTGATGACTGTATGCATGGCTTTCAGCTCATGCAGGAAAAATCAAACTGTAATCATTCTTCTGGGAAATGTACACAAGCCTATTAATATTTTCATTCGGTTTTAAATATTTATTTTAAACCTCCCATTTTATAATAGATCAAATGAAAACCATCTTGTTAAATGCCTACGAATTCAATCTAAAATACGCCGAGCAATTATTGCTTGATGTAGAAGAAGATATGATGTGCATATGTCCCACAGATGGCCTTGAAAATCACGCGGCTTTTACCATTGGTCATTTAGTTTCAGCCGCAGCCTTAACATCAAAATATTTGGATGGGCCTTATGATATCAATCCTCAATGGGAATCAATATTCAAAAGAAAAGGCCCCGGAGATCCAAGAAAACCCGATTCAGATAACGGTCAGTACCCGGACAAAAACACTCTTTTAGAGGCTTTAACTCAAGAACATCGTCTTGTGGAGCAATTGATTGTGGAATTGGATGAAAAACGTATTAATGAACCTGTCAAATGGAGATTTAGCAATCATTTACAAAGTCTGGGAGATCTATTGTATTTTATGTGCGTTACGCATGAGTCGATGCATCTGGGGCAATTGGCTGCCTGGCGAAGAGCTCTTGGCCTCCCATCGGCTTTGGCCAAACTCTAAGGATAAAAGAAATACTTCTAATGCCATATTATTTGAATTGATTAATTTTATTCACTTGTAAACTTTAATCTGAAACATTTTAATTCAAACCAAATCACAAAAAATGAAATTAGGTGCATTCTCAATTAGTTTAAGTGTAAAAGATATTAATAAGTCAAAGGAATTCTATGAAACCCTTGGTTTTAAAGTTTATGCCGGTAGCCTGGAACAAAATTATTTGATCATGAAGAATGAAGATTCACTGATCGGATTATTTCAGGGGATGTTTGAAAACAACATTCTAACTTTTAATCCGGGCTGGGACAGTAATGCAAGTCATCTTGATGATTTCGATGATATAAGAAGCATTCAAAAACAATTAAAAGAAAAAGGCATAAAGCTAGAAAGCGAAGCCGATGAAAATTCTAATGGCCCGGCTAGTCTTAGCATTCTTGATCCTGACGGAAATGCTATTTTGATAGATCAACATGTTTAATTGAATGCAATGATTTAACCGGCTAAAATATTCCAGCCAATTTTTTAATCTGAATAATTCAGGATTGCATTAAATTCTGTCTTATAGTACAATTTCAAATGACAGAATCCGACAATGTATATGATATAATTATTATAGGTGCAGGTCCTTCGGGTACAATTGCATCTATGCTGCTTTCAGGGCAGGGACTTCGGATAGCCTTGCTCGAAAAATCGGTATTCCCCAGAGATAAAATTTGTGGTGACGCTTTGAGCGCAGATGTTGTCAATCAATTGTATAAGATTGATGAATATTTGGGAGAAAATTTTGTTAAAAATGTTAAAAAACAAAACTCCTCAGGCGTAACCTTCATCGCTCCCAATAAGAAAAAACTTGAAATTCCATTTTTAAATCCTTTGACACCAAATAGCGGTGGGTTTATATCCAAACGCCTTGATTTTGACAATTTTTTATTTGATCGGGCGGCATCAAAAAGTGACATTGAGATCCATCAGAATATACGTATTCTGGAAATTGTTGATCAAAAAGAATTCATTTCAATCAGATGTGCAGATCAGCACTTTAAAAGTAAAATCGTTTTGGGAGCCGATGGTGCCAATTCCGTTGTGAGAAAATACCTTTCAAAAAATAAGATTGAAAGAAAGCACCATTCAGCGGGCGTACGGCAATATTATGAAAATGTAAAAGGATTTAATGATGGCAAGCATATTGAGTTGCATTTTTATAAAGAACTTCTCCCCGGTTATTTTTGGATATTTCCATTAACTGAAAATAAGGCCAATGTTGGCTTGGGAATACTTTCAAGTACTGTAGCTGAAAAAAAAATAAATCTCAGATCAAAACTTAAAGAAATAATCGAATCCAATCCCGAATTGAGAAACAGGTTTTCTGAGGCAAAACCATTGGAAAAAGTACAGGGATTCGGCTTACCCATTGGTTCCAAAAAAAGGGTGATTTCCGGCAATCGCTATTTATTATTAGGTGATGCGGCCGCATTAATTGATCCATTCACCGGAGAGGGCATTGGAAATGCGATAAGAAGTGCCAGGATTGCGACCTGGCATGTTCAACACTGTTTTAAAGAGAATAAATTTGATGCTAAATTTAATCTTAACTATGATCGTGAAATTTACAAAAGGATGTGGAATGAACTCAGGCTTGGCAGAAGCTTACAAATGCTTTTGAAATATCCGGGTTTATTCAATTTTATCGTTAACAGAGCAGAAAAAAATGAGTCGGTTCGAACATTAATAACCTCCATGTTGGATGACATTGATCTTAAAAAGGAGTTGATCAAGCCTTCATTTTATTTCAAACTATTCATAAATAATTAAACATGAGAGCAGCAATTTATGAGGAATACGGTTCGCCGGAGGAGGTTCTAAAAATTAAAGAGGTAGATATGCCAAAGCCCTCTGAGAATGAGGTATTGGTCAAAGTTAAATGCACGGCCATCAACGACTGGGATTGGAGCATGGTTCGTGGAAAACCAAAATTATACCGCCTCATGTTTGGAATAGTGAAGCCAAAAAATCGAATTCCGGGCATGGAGCTTTCAGGTGTGGTGGAAGCAATAGGGACAAATGTCAAAAATTTCAAAATTGGAGATGCTGTATATGGGGATACTTCAGAATTTAGTTTTGGCACATTTGCAGAATACGTATGTGTCAATGAAAAATCTATTGTTCATAAACCGTTCAATATGTCATTCGAAGTGGCTGCTGCAGTATCGCATGCATCTTTGCTGGCCTACCAGTCAATATATGGATTAGGTAAAGGGAAAAAAGTCAAAAAGGTATTGATCAATGGTGCCGGTGGGGGTTTTGGTACCTCAGCCTTTTATTTATTGAAAAATAATGATACTGAAATCACCGGTGTTGATAGCGGAAATAAACTATCAATGATGAAAAAATTGGGTTTTGATCATATTATCGATTATCGAAAAGAAGATTTTACAAAAAACGGTATTAAGTATGATTTAATTCTCGATGCCAAAACCAACAGAAGTATCTTTACTTATGCCCGATCGCTTAAAAATAATGGCAACTATTTTACTGTCGGGGGAAGTCTTAACTATCTTATTTCAATATTGATATTGAACCCTTTGTTTCGTTTAACTGGCAAAAAGAATTTTAGAATTTTAGCGCTAAATCCAAATAATGAACTTGAAAAGATCAACCAACTTTATGAAAATGGACAAATAAAATTCATAATTGACGGCCCATACCCCTTCGAAGAAATTGCCGGGAAACTACAGTATTTTGGAAATGCCAAACACAGTGGCAAAGTGATAATTTCAATTCAATAAAAAAGCCGCATAAAGCGGCTTAATTATTATCCTTTAATTTTTTTCTATTCTAAAATCAATTTGCGAACTTCATTAAAGTCACCGCCTTCTATCTGAATCAGATACATTGCAGGTTTGAAATTTTTCAAATTTATAAATACTGAATTCTGTCCCCTTTCAATTGTGTTTCTAATTAATATTTTCCCGCTCAGATCCTGAATAGAGTATTGCAATTCTGCTTTGGCAGCTTCTGCAAATTGTATATTAACAGTTCCTTTACTTGGATTGGGATACAAACTGAATTTTTCAAATCCATTTTCATCTTTTATTCCGCTGATTACACTTACTACTTCAGTTTTTGAACAAGGTCTGCCATTTATACTCAATCGAACACTGTAATTACCTCCTGCTAAATAAGTATGTGTTGGATTTTGCAAAGTTGAGCTGTTGCCGTCACCAAAATTCCATGCCCATGCATTGGCATTGCTGGAAGCATCCGTAAAACTTACAGTCGCTCCATTTTGGGTATAAGTAAAATCACTTTTCAAAACTTTTATATACACCGAATCAAAGGCTGAAATACAAAATGAGCCCGGCCCTGAACGATTATCCCTTACTAAAAGGACTTCATCCGAAGTCACATTTGACCTAATATAAATTGGACCTGTAGCTTGCAAATTTAGGCCTGCATCAAACCATTCGATTGTACCTTCCGCATTAGAAGCAACCAATACCGCATTAGCACCTTCACAAATTTCTTTGTCTAAAACCACAGGAGGTTGAGGCTGACCGACGGTTACAGTTTTAGAAATGGTATCACTTCCTATGTTATTAGTAACAACCAATTGTACGGTATAAGTCCCCGCGTTTAGATATGAATGTTTTGGATTTGGAAAAGTATCAGTTGTGCCATCACCAAAATTCCAAAACCATCGCTGCGCAATATTCAAACTTGAATCGATGAAATTTACATCTCCTTTACAGGCTGGTGCTAAAGGATTAAAACCAAAATTGGCTATTGGCGCCTGTGTGGCCGTCTGGCAAAATGGCGATGGATTGAAGTCTTCCGTCTGATCTGAACGGCTGTTAGGGCTTCCCTGCTGGGCAAAATACCCAAATCCTCTATTGGCAAAAACGTCCCAAATTAAACATTTGTGAATGCCATTATAAAGCAGCTCGTCAGCTGCAATAATTGCATCACGTCCATCAATCATTCCGGGACTGCAAGGCTGTAATTTCATTCCCATCATCACCAGATTCATTGTAATATTATTTCCTCCTGTTCCAGTGTAAAGGTCCGGATCTGCAACACCACCATAAAAGTTGATCAAAGCCCAGTTCAAATCCCAAAGTGCGGTTGCAAATACAAAACCTATTCCATGGGGTTGGCTTAAGCCGCTATTGGTATTACCATATGTATAATTGTTTATTGAGAAGTCCGTAGTATAGGGTGCAGGTCGAATGCCATTTCCTGTGGTTGGTGCACCTTGTGCAAAGGTTCCTATACCTCTTCTGTCAGTAGCCTGGTCACCGGAGTCTATTGTGATCATTAAGCCAAACCAATCGGACCAGCCCTCTCCCATCTGTTCTGCGTTAGAAAGACAACCACTTAATGAAGGTCCTCCTGTCAATCTATTTGAAATACCATGCCCGTATTCATGAGCAATAATTCCGTTATCAAAATCTCCGTCTCTTGCCGAATTTCCACTTCCCCATAAATACATCTGCATTCTAGGTCGGTTGCCATCGCTTGGTGTAGCGAAATTGGCATTGTTTGTTCCACCACCATCCTGGGCCTCGGCTCTTACATCATCTCCTCCAAGCCCACCACGGCCATAATTATTTACCTGAAAATTACCCGAAGCTTCATCAAATCCATAATAATACCATATATCGTGCATCAAATTATTGAGATAAAACAAATTGGTTGTCGCTGCATCTGTATATGAACTTGGAGCTGTTCCAGGAGTGTATGGAAAATCAAAATGCAATGCTGAAGTACCATCCGGGCTGGTACCGGGATTGTTGTTATTACTTCCGTCGATGTCTTCGTAGGCATGAACGTTATTTCCTCTCGTAATGGTATATTCTGCACCAGGAAGGCCATCTGTATCATGCCAACCAAATGGAGAAGCCAAAGAATCTGCCGGATCACTTACCGTTACATATGGGCCATGATTTGGGCTTTCAGCCGGTAAAGCAATCACTTTGTAATCCGAAGAAGTGAGTTTGGAAGAACTTGTAGAATGAGACAAGTGCTCTTCACGGAAATTCTCATCATTTTCATGAGCATGTCCAAATTCACAATGCGTTACCCAATTAACTTTATTGAGCATTTCTCCATTGTGTGCATCAATTGAAACTGACCACCAATTTTGTGCAGAAAGTTCATAAATAGACAAATTCCAAACCAAATGAGTATTGTCATCTTCAGCTTTTAGATACATGAGTTCTACAGGAATATTTTCCAGAGAGATACCGCCATTTGAAAAAATTAACTTTCTTTCGGATTCGGTTCTAATCAGGTTTAAGCCATTTGGCGCTTCAATATCCAATTGTTCTGCGGCTCTGATTATTGCTGATTCTGCGCTTATCGAAGGATTCGATGATGGAAGGTTTTTTTCTAAGTTTGAAATGAGCCTGTCGCCCATATATGCCACTTCCCCATTTTTTATCGCAAAGTTTGCCAAACCATTTTGTACGGGGATACCTTTGATTGTTTGTCTTATATAAACAAATCTTATCCCGTTTCTTTTATCAACATAGTTATCAGTAATTTCCCAGTTTGCAATATCCTCAGTACTCAAAGCTGAATTTTGAGCATAGGAATTCAAATATTCACTTATTTCTTGCTTTTGCTCTTGAGCCTCGGTGCTCAATAAAAAAACAATAGTTACAATTAAACTTAGTAGTGTTTTCTTCATCTTTAGATATTAATATTTAAAATTAATGCTGATGCATTAATCAATAATTAGTTTTTAAAAATCACTTAGTGAGGTTTTTTAAATCTCAACAAATAATTTGTAGAAGGATACTTTTAAACATTCATTTTATAAAATTGTTCCTCTGCCGGAATTTCAAAAGACATTATCAGAGCAATTTAATCCTTTCAATTAATCTATTTATGAATTTGAATTTAATCTGATACAGAGTGCGTCAATCAGTATTGGATTTTCTTGAAGTGTAATTTTAATGATAAAATTCCAAATGAGGCCAAAAAGGTCATTTCATGCTTCAGAATATGATAATATTTCAATTTAATATTGAAAAAATAATATTCAATAAAAATTGCTTTTGAAATCTTGATTTGATTTTTACAATCTATTTCACCTCGTATTCATTAAAAATGATACCTACTGATTCCAATTCGTTCAACACTGGTTCGTAGATAAGCGGATCAGTAGGCACACAAACACCTCTCGCTTTAATTTTTCCTTTCATTAATAGTTTGGTTGCAATTGCGAGTGGCAATCCCACGGTTTTCGACATGCCTGTATTTTCAGCATCATCTCCCAGAACTACCATGTGGGAATTAATTTCTTTTAATTCGTCTGAATCCTTTAATCTGAATATAAATTTGTGATACATGACGATCATGTCTTTATCTTCAGGAGAAAGTGTCCATTTCTTTTTTAGGATATGCTCAAGAATTTGTGCCGGTGTTCCCTTGTCAATTCCAACAGGTTCTTCATCAAACATTCCAATCCATCGCAACATGTACATTTCCTCACCTTCCATTTCAAGACCCATATAATGTGCCAGTTTCAGTTCGATTGAATCATGAGGGTTGTAATACAAAAAGGAATTCAAAAATTGACGATGAGTGAGTTCTTTCACACCTTCCATTTGATAAGTATCATCTGTTGCGCCCAGTTGGACAAAAATATTCCAGGCTTTGCAAAAACCCGGTCTTCGCAAAGTTCCCCTGTATAATGTTCTGACATCTTCCAGGCCATATACAGAACGGTATTTTAGCGAATCTCTATTGGCATATCCTTCAAAGTATCCATGATCAGGTATATGAATTCGTTCTGTTCTTCGAAACAATTTGTGATAGGGAATATACTTAAATCGGCCTTCCTGTATAAATTTTACTATTCCCTGACCTGCTAAAACTACATTTCTAGGATTCCAGGTAAATTTATAATTCCATGGATTGTCTTTTCCATTGGCTGCCAAAAGCCCTCCTGTAAAAGTCTCAAATGTATCAAGATAGTGTCCTTCCGATCGTATTTTATCGATTACCCTCATGGCCGACATGTGATCGATCCCGGGATCTAAACCCATTTCCATGAGAATCAGGTTATCATTACTCTTGGTTTCTGAACTCAATGCGGATATTTCTTCTGTATTATATGATGCGGTCAACAAATGTTTCTTTTGCCTAAGGCAAACTTTTGCGACTTCTATATGCAGAAATGCCGGCAACATTGATATCACCACATCAACATTAGAAATTGTATTCTCTGCAGCAGGAGTATCAGAAATATCAAATTTAATTCCCTCAACATTGGAGTATCCGGCGGATTTTTTTATTGCCAGATCATAATTGAGGTCGGCGACAATTATTTCCCAGGACTCTTTTTGCCCTTCATTGATAAGATATTTTATTAATGTGCTGGAGGAGTGGCCTGCTCCAATTATGAGGATTTTGTTCATTTGATTATATGCAGGTGCCAATTTATATGAATTTTGGCTTCACTCAAAAAAGCTTTTACATTTTATTCCGAATGCCATTTTTTCGTTATATCTTATATTTCAATTGAAATAAATGGCAAGAGAATCACAGTCCATACCACCAAATCAGGGCAAACCTCATCTCAAAAAAAATGAAGACCTTAATATTGAGATAATTGATTCGGTTATTAACCACTTGCTGAATTATTATCAATTGGATTTTAGCGGTTATGCAAAAGCATCTTTGTCAAGGAGAATAGAACACCTCATTACAATTTTTGGTCTTGACGATGCTGATGAACTGCTAGTGAAAATTAAAGAAGAGCCCGATTTTAAAATTAGTCTCGTCCATGAAATCACTGTGGGTGCCACAGAAATGTTCAGAGATCCCCCATTTTGGATTGCTCTCAAAAATGAAATTATCCCGAACATTTCAAATTCCGGTAAATTAAAAATTTGGATTGCCGGTTGTTCTACAGGGGAAGAAATATTTTCTCTTGCTATACTTTTAAAGGAAGCAGAAATTTTTGATAAGGTCGAAATTTTGGCCACTGATCTTGACCCCCTCGTTATTGATATTGCCAGAAAGGGCTATTATTTTAATCACAGTTTTGTAAAAAACAGCGAAAACTATGTTCACGCCCAGGGAAATAAGACTCTTGATTTTTATTGTGTGAAAGGAGGACTGGGTTATCAAATGGATTTGTCACTTTTGGAAAATGTAAAGTTTAAATGCCACGACCTTGTTCAGCAAACAATCGAAACAACATTTGATATTATATTCTGTAGAAATGTATTGATTTACTTTGATCAAAAACTTCAAAATCAAACGCTTAAAAAGATACGTCAAAACCTTCGGGAAGGCTCCTATCTTGGACTCGGAGTAAAAGAATCAATAATGTGGTTAAAAGAATCCAACCAGTTTGAAGCTATTAAACGCTATGAGAAAATCTATAAGGTGAAAGCCAATGGAGAAAACACATGAATTTAGCCTTAAAGCCAATTATTATCAAATTGGAAAACCAAAAGATCCGGAACGCATTTGGCTGGTATGCCATGGGTATGGTCAGCTGGCCTCACGATTTATCAAAAAATTTATTGCGCTAGATCAAAATAAAAATTTAATCATTGCACCTGAGGGTCTTTCGCACTTTTATTTGGATGGATTAAGCGGAAATGTTGGTGCTTCCTGGATGACTAAACACAACAGGGAACTGGAGATCGAAAATCAATTTTCCTTTCTGGAATCTCTGATGATCTCAAAAGTAAAGGCAAGCAAAGCCAAAAGAATTAGCCTGTTGGGTTTTTCTCAGGGAGGTGCTACAATATGCCGTTGGATTTCAAAAAGCGAGATTATTTTTGACGATTTATATCTCTGGGCAACTATTTTCCCACCTGATATGAGTACAGATTTTCTGGATAAAACGCTCTTAGGAAAAAATGTTAGAATATTTTACGGTGACAAAGATCCTTTCTTAAAAAATGAACATATCCAGAAAACAAAACAACTCATGGATCGTGTTCCGCAACTCAAAATAGTCAAATTCGAAGGAGATCATCGCGTTATACCCGAAGTATTAATTAAACATATGGATTAGTTTGCCCTCATGGATTCAATCTGTGATTTTAGATTTCTATATTGAGCTTTTTCAGGATAATCCAATATTAAGGCGTTCAGGTATTTTGTTGCACTATCCATATCTCCTAAATTCAGATAAATATTGATTAAATTTTCTCTGGCTCTTAAATACAAAGGATCCAATTCAAGCGCTTGTTTGGTGAATTGTAATGCTTTGGGAAAATCTCCTTCCAGTTGATAAATAAAACCGAGATTGACCAATGCGGGCAATTCCAGTCTATTTTTATTATAAATCCCTAAAAATATGATTTTGGCTCTGGAAATATCCCTTACATCCATATAGGCATTACCGAGTCGTCTTGCAAAATCTAAATTATCAGGTGCTAAATTCACCGCTCTTTCCAGCCAGGGAATGGCATTCTCATTTTGTCGCTTTAAAATTTCACCTAAATAAAAAGCTGTATAGGGATTGGCCTCGCTGTTTGGGCTTTGTGATAATAAATGGGCCGGCAGTTCTTGTTTTGTGAGGTAATAGTATTTAATCTTCTTCTCGCGCTCTACTTCTGAAATAAAAACTTCTATCCTTTCAAGATACCCGGGGTTTTGTTCAACTTTTTCATAATACTCCAGATTGGCCAGAAATACATCCCTTTTATTCTCTTGTTCCGATGTAAAATTTCTGAATTCCTTCAATCCATCGCTTTCCTCGCTCCTTTTTTCCGAATTGTCCATGTATACACGAATAAAGTGGTCTGATGTGGAAACATGCGGGATATCCGTAGTACCGTCCTTGGGCATATGACAGGCTATGCAGCTGTTATTATTAATTGAAAGACTTTGATGATCGGCTCCGCAAGCATCCATTCCATGACATTTCTGACATTTCTCATTATAAAATGATACCGCATTTTCGGCAAGAGGCTTATGAGGATCATGGCATGTGGTACAGTTCATCTTAACTCCGGAAGCTTTAAAACATTCACTCATTTGCAATCTTTCAACATGAGATGCGAAGCCAAAATCATTGGCATTCTCACCAACCGGAATAAATACTTCCCAAAAATCATTCAATGACATTCCCGGTCTAAAATCCATGAAATCCTTTCCGGCCTTGCTAACAGTTACTCCTTCCAAATGACATTGTCTGCATACATCAAATTGTAATTCCAAACTTAGATGTTTGGGGTTGACTATGCTGTAATCGATGGAATCACTATGGTCAATTCCGGAATTCCTTTTTTCGACATGCAGGCTTCCGGGACCATGGCATTTTTCGCATCCGATTCCATTCCCGAGACTTAAAAATTTATTGACAGAAAAATCGACAAATTCAAAATCGGAGTTATGACAGTTCATGCACATTTGACTGATCGGCCTTGAAAACCTCGTATTTGCCCCATTTTCATAACCCGGACTTAAGTCCCAAATGCCTTTTTTTACATACCAGGTGATCGGCAATTCATAGAAATATCCATTTTCTTCAAACAAATAGGATCTAGTCTGATTACCGGAACCAATAACAAATTGAGCCTTGACATCTCTTATATAGGTTGTATCTCCTATTGCAAGACGATATTCCCGTACAATCATATCATTGCCTTTCCAAAATGCCGTGTAGTGATATCCCGAAAAAGAATCATATACATGGATATTGCTAAAGTCTTCTATGCTTTTGTCCTTGTCGACCAGGTGAAAAGCACGGCCTTTTCCCGTGTGAACATAATCCTCATGAATTTCAGAATGACAAGAGATGCAGTTTTCGCTTCCTACAAATGTGGCTTCATTTGATAGGTTTAAGAACTCACTTACTTGATCTTGTTTTGATTTTTTAGATTCGTCATTCTGATCGGTACAAAAACTAAGCACAGCGCTCAGCGAAAACAATAAAAATGAAAATCCTATCCAGAAATATTTTTGCATTAAGTCAAAAATAAGCTAATTGCTCTTTTTCACCATCGTTGAAGCGGCCTGATCTGAAGGAAGAATGAGTGTTTCTGCTATATTGACATGCGCCGGGGCTGATATAACATAATAAATTAAGTCTGCAATATCGCTAGCGCGCAAAGGTGTAAATCCTCTATATACACTATTGGCTTTTGCCTTATCTCCCTTAAATCGAACTTCTGAAAAGCCCGTTTCGACTAAACCGGGATTTATTTCCGATACTTTTATTCCCAATTCCTGGAAATCATATCTCATGGCAGTATTTAAGGCATCAACTGCATATTTGGAGGCACAATAAACATTTCCATTCTTATAAACTTCTTTTCCAGCTATCGATCCAATATTAATGATATGCTTTTTTTCCTGTGCCTTCATTAAGGGTAATACGGCTTTAGTAACGTATAATAAGCCTTTTACATTGCCATCAATCATCGCATCCCAGTCTTCAACACTTCCATCCTGAATGCTGGCGAGGCCATGTGCATTTCCGGCATTGTTAATTAGAACATTGATATTGCGGAATTGTCCGGGAAGAGTTTCTATCGCTTTGAAAACATTATCTTTTTGCCTTATATCAAAAGTTAAACTTTCCACCTCAGATTTTTTACTGAGTTCAGCTTTTAAATTGTTAAGTTTTGAGCTGTTTCTCCCACAAATTATCAATCGATATTTCTTTTCAGCTAAAAGCTTAGCCGTGGCTTCACCGATTCCCGAACTTGCTCCGGTAATTAAAGCTGTTTGAGGCTTATTCAAAATTTAAATAAATGGTTACAGTATGGGACTTCAGACTTTCCACACTGGTTGCAAATATATTAGGATCGGAATTGATCATATTATTAAAACCATGTGAAAAACGGATTTCAGGAGCAAATTTGAACATTTCGAAATAGAAATCGAATCCAAAGCCATACTCAATTGCAACATCAGAACTTAGTGTCCTCAGCTGATCTTCGGTGCGCTCTTTCAATCTGGAACCAATTTCAAGACTTGGTTTAACGCCTCCCAAAATATACATTCTGAAATTCTTTTTTCTTTGGGATCTCACTTTAAGCATAAGGGGTAATTCCAAAAAGGTATTCTCAATGGTTTCTCTCACCCGCTCTCCATTTGCAAAATCCAGTTCAACACCCCTGGTGTAAAAACTTACTCCGGGAAGAAACTTAAAATGGACCTGATCGTGCAATCGAAGTCCGGCGATAAATCCCAAAGTTATCCCCGGGCTTCCTATTGGGTTTGCTGCTACAACAGAATCCAACCTTGATGGTGTAAAAAAATTGGGATCATGCTGCAAATAATAGTTGGCAAAATTAACAGCCACAAAAAATCCCGGGTGAAACCATTTGTCATCGTAATATGGCAAATTGAGTTCCGGCCTGTATGCGGATTGACTGTAAACTTTTTGTCCCAGACTCAAACAGAGCAATATTGCTATTAAAACTCTCATTTCTGACCTATATATATTGAGCTGATTCCGAAAGTCAAAGGGATATTTTTCACTTTTTTAAAACCAATTTTTTCAAGTATTATATTAAAACTATGCCCTTCGGGAAAAGCATCGACGGACTCCGGAAGATAGGTATAAGCGGATTTATCTTTGGATACTATTTTTCCCAATACAGGTAAAATAAACTTAAAGTAAAAACTAAAAAGTTGCTTCATTGGGAATTTCTTTGGTTTTGAAAACTCTAAAACCACCAACTGACCTTCCGGCTTCAATACTCTAATAATATTTGATAGTCCAAGTTCTAGATTTTCAAAGTTTCTAACTCCAAATGCAACGATAACCGCATCAAAATAATTGTCTTCAAAAGGAAGATCTTCAGAATCTCCGCTTTTTAATTGTATAACCTTTTCAAGACCTTTTTTATGTATTTTTTCACGCCCCTTTTCAAGCATCCCTTCTGAAATGTCAACTCCAATGACCTGATTGGGCTTTAGTGATAGAGATTGTATGGCAAAATCCGCAGTTCCCGTAGCTACATCAAGAATTATTTTCGGATTTGACTTCCTTAAAAGATTTATGGCTTTTCTTCGCCAGATTATGTCTATTCCCAGGCTTAAGAAATGATTAAGAAAATCGTAATTCCCTGAAATGTTGTCAAACATCTCAGCTACCTGCTCTTTCTTCCCACTCTTTTTCTCTTTGTACGGAACTACTGTCATAATTATAATTAATGCGGCAAAGTTAGATTCTGCCGGATGAAAAAAAAACCTAAAGGATATGAACAGCAGTAAATAAGCCTTGTTCAATTAATATTTCAAATTACATAAATAATAATTCAAAACATTTATCATGTTATATATTTGATTATCAGCCAACTATGACTTATTTTGATCAGGATTAATGAAAAACTTAATATCTGATTTTCAGATTTAGTATTTTTGCACTCATACCTGAGGTGATTTTTGGGCTAATTGCTGAATAATTTGATTAATTTGACCTGAAATTCATGAAAAAAGAATTAAAGAAATCAAAATATGCCAGGAAAGTATAAGGCTATTTTACTATCGTTGACGCTATCCTTATATTCGATCACCTTGTTTTCTCAAATATCCGAAAAGAGAAAAGAAGTTGCGGCAAAATTTGTCAGGCAGGCCGATCTGGTAATGGAGAGTACTGCGGCAAAAGAAGTTGCAAAGGAGCTTTATATTCAAGCAGCAAGAATAGATCCCGATAATGTGGACGCCAATTTCAAAGCGGGTAAAATGTACCTTGAAACAATCAATAAAGATAGGGCTGCCACTTATTTCATAAAGGTTTTAAATCTCAATTCCGATTATAAATTTTCCCTGAATTATTTGATAGGTCGCAGTTATCATTTCGGCTTGGACTTCGATGAAGCCATAAAGTATTATCAGAAATACGAAGAGAAACTAGCTGAGAACCCCACTTATAGTGGAAGCGATAAGATAGATGCTGAGGAAGTGAAAAATAGAATTCTTGAATGTTATAACGGAAAAGAGTTTGTTTCCAATCCACAAAATTATTCGATAAGAAATATGGGTGCCCAAATCAATTCTGTTTACGATGATTATGCACCTGTAATCAATAGGGAGAATTCCTTTATGATTTTCACTACTAGAAGAAAAGATGGGAACTTGTCAAAAGACGTGGACATCGATAATGAATTTTTTGAAGATATTTTTTTCAGCAATTTTGAAGATGGAAAATGGTCGCAGGCCAAAAATATTGGAACCCCAATAAATACTGTTTTTCACAATTCGAATTTGTCGTTATCAGCAGATGGAAATATTCTTTTTCTATACACCGATGAAAACAATGGTGATATATTGGTTTCGAATAAAGCCGAAAACGGAACCTGGACTGAGCCGGAGTCCATTGGGCCTAATATTAATTCATTAGGATTTAAAGAGAGTTCAGTTTGTCTTTCTCCCGATGGAAGCAGGCTCTATTTCTCAAGCAACCGGCCCGGAGGGTATGGTGGAAGTGATATTTACTACTCTGAGAAAGATAAAAAAGGAGCCTGGAAGAAAGCCAAAAATCTCGGTTCTGTGATTAATACCAAATACGACGACGATGGCCCTTTTGTGGATTTTTCAGGTGATTATTTTTATTTCAGTAGTAAAGGTCATAAAGGTATGGGCGGATACGATATTTTCAAGTCTGAGTATCTAATTGAAGAAGAGTCCTGGGGAGAACCTGTCAATATGGGTTATCCGATTAACACCTCTGATAATGATATTTATTTTGTGTCATCAAATGACGGCGAAATCGCTTATTATGCCACGGTAAGAGGGGGCGGATATGGCTTGTCTGATATATATTCGATCAAAGAGGGACAATTTGAAATTCCTGAAGAAAGTGACAGTGTATCAAGTGTATCAAAGGATACCACAAGTTCGGTGGCACAAAAAGCTGCCCCTGAAAAAAAGAACGTTATTCTGAATCTGAGAATCAAAGATCAAAGCGGGGAATTGATGAATGCTAAAGTGTCATTAATAAATGTTGATAACCAGATTGTAGCTGCTCAAAGAAAAATGGATGATGGTGTTTATAAATTCAAAGTAGAAAACCCCGATAACAGTACCTATCGACTTTCGGTAGAAAAAGACGGTTTCGCATTTATTAACGAGGATATATTATTTGATGGGTCGGAAGATGAAATAACACAGAAAGACAAAGAAATAGTTCTAAGTCCATTATCGGTGGGAACAACTAAAGTTTTGAGAAATATCTACTTCGACTTTGATAAATCGAAAATAAAATCAAGTTCATTTGATGAATTGAGCAAGGTTGAAAATATGCTTGCCAGAAATCCCAGTCTTGAAATAGAACTCGGAGGACATACCGACAATATTGGCAAGAAGGAATTTAATAAAAGACTATCCAAAGCAAGAGTTGATGCGGTAAAAAATTATCTCATTAATAAAGGTGTTGACCCAAGAAGAATTACGACGGTAGGTTACGGAGAAGAACAGCCTCTCGCAACCAATGACGATGAAAAAGAAGGTAGGGAATTAAATAGAAGAGTGGAGTTTAAAGTTCTTAAGCAGTAGTCAATCGCTTTTAAACCCAATGGCACTTGCACCGCAATAGGACTGTGAATCAATAAAAGTGTATTGCAAATAATAAATCCCCGTCACTCTGCAATCAAATTCCAATGAGTTGTTTAGTAAGCTATCTGTTTTGCTGCTTGCAACGCTTTTGCGATTAGAATCAAATATTTCAATTGCAATATCCATTTCAGCTTCAGCATCACTGCATATATTAATTAGGTAATCCGTGCTTCTCGTAAGGACATAGGAGTGTTCAATCATTGTCTTTTCTCCCTCAAGTCCGTCTAATTGATAGCTTTTTAGAAAATGGAAATTTGTATCTAATTGAGAAATGCAATTTTCAGCCAATTCACCCGGGTTGCATTGTGCTTTTAAGTAATCCACTCTAAATATTGATCCTGAAATCAAAATAATCGAAATGAATAAAAAGCGTATGCTCATAAAATTCTTAACATTTTATTGAATTTAGACCAATCTGAAAATTGACCCTTTTCAAAAATAACCTATTTTTTGAATTAAAATCAGATTTATAATTTCAATTTGAATCCTAAGACTTTAATTTATTCAATTTTACTAATAATAAACTCTACCCTTCTGTTTTTGCGTCTTCCTTGAATGGTTGAATTGCTTACAATAGGGCGCGATTCTCCATATCCTTTTCTTTCCAGTCGCGCCGGATCTATACCTCTACCACTCATATAATTAACTACGGAATTTACTCTTCTTTCTGACAGTAATTGATTATAGGCCGTCGGACCAATACTGCACGTGTGTCCCGCGAGTTCAAAACTTACTTTTGGATATAGTTTTAGGATTCTAATTGCACTATCCAAAACGGGGTAATAAGCACGTCTTACTTTATCTGAATCAAATTCAAACATAACGTTTGCACCGATATCCAGTTTGTCGCCAACCTTGTATTTTGACTTAAAGTAATCCATGTTTTTAACATCGGCTATCACGTCTGCTTCTTCTTCTTCAAATGGAGTAATACCCTTGCGATAATAATATCCGTGTTCATCGGGATTATCAACCAAGCCCTTATCCAATCCATGGATAGTAATTATTTCCAATCTTCGGTTTTTTGCTCTTCCTTCTTCAGTTAAATTTGAAGCAATCGGAAAAGCATCTCCATAGCCAACCGGGAATAATCGATCTGGCTCAATACCTTTATCGACAAGATAATCCATAACGGTTTGCGCCCTGGCCTGCGATAATAGCTTATTCACAACAGACTCGTTTTGATTATCCGTATGAGCCGCTATCTCAACTTCTATTTCAGGGTTTTCGATCAGTTTTCTATAAAGTTTATTTAATTCAATCTGAGACTCTATTCTAAGTTCTGATTCACCCGGTAAGAAAAATATATTTCTCATGGTAGTCATCCCACCTTCCGTTTTCAAGGGTTTGAGATATATTTCTTTGGATACCTCGAAATATTCCACCTGCTCTGGAATATTAATGTTTTCAGAATAAAATAGATAGCCCGGCAAATCAACATTTATAGCGTAATTTTTTCGAGGAGGTAATATTGTAGTATACCTCCCATTAAAACTGTTAGAGTTTGTAATCCCAACTATATTCTGTGTTGTCAAATCCGTAACAGTAATGGTTGCCGCCACGGGTTCCTTAGTATCATCCCTGAAAACATGACCCTTGAACTGGATGATAGCAATGGATTTTACAGGAAGATGAGCGACATAAATGTCTTTCTCTCCATATGTGTCTTCCCGATGACTTGAGAAATAAGCTCTTGTTCCGTCTGCAGAAAGCACATAATAGATGTCATCATCGGCAGTATTAATAGGAAAGCCCATATTTAAGGGTTCTGACCAATCGTTACTATCTTCATCTAATACCGTTTTAAAAATATCATAACCTCCCATGGTTTTATGCCCTCTTGAGCTGAAATAGAGCGTTTTGCCGTCGGGGTGGATAAAAGGCCCGTCTTCATTGTATTTCGTATTAATTTTAGGTCCCAGATTTTTTGGCTTTGCCCATTCACCGGAAGGCAATAATTTCGCCATGTAAATATCTGTACCTCCATATCCACCTTCTCTGTCACTTGTGAAATAAATTGTCTTTTCGTCAGGTGTAATACTTGCTGAAGGCTCCCATCCATCTGAATTGATTGGTTCCGGCATACGCTCTGGTTCCGACCATACATTCCCCTTTAAGTTACTAACATAAATGTCTCCTGAGAATGTTGAGGATTGATTACTCCTGTAAATAAATAGTTTCTGCCCATCCGGAGATAATCCAATACACGCATCGTGTTTTTCTGTATTTATACCATAAGGCATTTTTATTGGAGGAGTCCATTCTTTATCTTTTTTGCCCGAGATATAAATATCTTCGTAGTAATGGCCTGTTTCAAATTCCATCTCGCCACCTGTTGAATTTGGTCTTCGAGATGTAAAGATCAAAACTTCTTCATCTGCTGAAATTACAGGTACGTAATCCGGATAAATCGAATTCATCTTTGCTCCTAGATTTTCAATATCTGCTTTTACAGGTTGTTTAACCAATTCACTTCCAACCTTACATTCTTCTATGTATTTTGTCACCTGGATGAGCTCTTCCGGTCTTTCATCAATTTCTTCAAGGTGTTTTTTATATTTTTCGTAATAGCCGATGGCCTTTTCAAAGTACTGGCTCAAATGATATGACCGTCCTAAATACATATCGAGGTGTTCTTCTTCATATCCAAAGCGCACCGCTCTTTCAAAATACGGCAAGGCCCTTGTTTTATCATATGAGTTTAAATAACAAACACCAATTCTAAAATTGTAAAGGCCATTATTAGGTGAAAGGGAATCGAGCTTTATATACAAAGGCAAAGCGCGATGAAATTCCTCAATTCTAAAAAACTCTTTTGCATCTGGTTCTATTTGTCGGATTTCTTTCTTGTTTTGCGATAAAGCTATCGTAGAACAAAAGCTAATAACAAAAATGATTAAGAAATAAGAAGGGTAGCTAACTTTCATAACACAGGTTTAATTAGAATATTCATGTCAAATATTCAAGCAGTAAATTTATTGCACCGTAAATTTATATATTTTACATAATTAATTTATTCAATTTGAAAGGAATGACCAAAGTGGAAGATCTCAAAGAGGTAGAGTTTGTTAAAAGTAGTAGTGATTTTTCACAATGTCCGGAGGATGGCCTTCCGGAATTTGCGTTTATTGGCAGGTCAAATGTAGGTAAGTCAAGTCTGATTAATTATTTGACAAATAGAAAAAATCTAGCGAAAACATCATCTACACCCGGCAAAACCCAATTAATAAACCATTTTAAAATTGATGAAGAATTGTATTTTGTCGATTTACCAGGATATGGCTACGCTAAGGTGTCCAAAGGGCAAAAAAAAGTGTTTCAAAGACTTATTACGGATTATCTTGAAGGGGCCAAAAAACTTTATTGTGTTTTTGTGCTAATTGATTCACGACATAAAGCTCAAAACATTGACCTGGAGTTTTTAGAATACCTGGGGATAAAACAAATCCCATTTGCTATTGTATTTACCAAGGTTGATAAATTATCTACTAATCAAGCTAAAAAGCAAATTGAAAATTATAAAAATGAATTGCTTAAGTCCTGGGAGTATTTGCCCGATATATTTATTACCAGTGCAACACGGCAAAGGGGCAAGAATGAAATAATAAACTTTGTAAAACATTTTACCAGTTAAATGATATTCTTATTGGTATTAAATTTTTTATTCATCTATTTGCAAAAACATCTAGTTTTGGGCATTAGAATCTGACCTATGAAGTTAAATTTTGACGAAATCGTATCAGTAGCCGGTAAAGGAGGGCTTTATAAGATATTAAAACCAACTAAAAACGGTTACATTGTTGAAGAATTAAATGATTCACGAAAAAAAATGGTTTTAGGACCTAATCACCGTGTATCCTTGCTCAAGGAAATTTCTATTTATACTACGGATCAGGAAGGGGCCATTCCTTTAAAAGATGTTTATGGAAAAATAAAAAGTAAATATTCAGATGCACTACCGGTTTCTTCGAAAGATGACAGCAGTGAATTATTTACATTTTTGGGTGGAATAGTGCCTGAATTTGATGCTGACAAAGTATATCATTCAGATGTCAAAAAACTGGTAGCATGGTATTCATTAATTTTGGAAGAGGATCCGAATATTTCCTTTAAGGAAGATGAAAAGAGTGCCCCTACAACCGAAAAAGAGGAGAAAAAGAAAGTTAGCAAGCCAAAACCTAAAAAAGCACCTATAGCAAAAAATCAGAACGCCTCTTCAAAAAAAGGAAGTCAAAAGCCAATTACTCCCCAAAAGAAGGGCTAGTCGATCTTATTTTTTAATCTTTAGCCAAACTATAGGCCAAAGTGAAGCTCAATGTTCGGTCAAGAAATGACAAGGATTTGTTGGTACTAACCAAAGACCTTTGAAAATTTAATCTGAAAGTATACCTGTCATAGTTATAAGAGCAACCGAGAATAAAACCATAAATCCTAGGTTCAAAGGCATCGTATAACCTAACAAAACCAATTAAAGGATCACCTTCTTTAGCCTCCAATAAATATGAAAATTGTAGTCCCGCTTCCAGCTCAATGTTCTCGGCTAGTTCAAAGAATTTTTGATCAAGACGATATCGGAAAACCATCGGGAAATCAAGGTAATTGAGTCTGAAATTTAAATCAACCGGATCTTTATCCGTAAATCGACTGCCTTTTTGACTGTATAAAATGCGCAATTCAACTTTGAAATTTTCCTTTAAATTTACTCCTGCAGATCCTCCCAGCAATAAGCCTAATTTATTAAAACCCGCCATTCTATCACCATCCAATTGTGAGGCATTAAAACCCGCTATTGCGTCTACCTTTATTTCCTGAGCAAAAGAACTATTCAAAAAACATATTGAAAGTATCGGAATTAAGTATTTTTTCATTAGTAATTTAGCATTGGAAGCTATGGATAAGCAAATTGCTAAATTAAATAAAATTGCCGGTGGACTGTGTAAAAGCCTGGAAATACCGGATGATATTCAGGAAATCTTAAATGTAAAATCTAAAACAGATTTTCATAAAGCCTTAGCAAAATTAATTGAGGGCATGATCGAAAATGATTTTGAAAGATTTTTATCGGTCATGTACAGAATGGATGTCTCTGAACTAAAATTAAAGGAAATACTAAACAACGCGGATGCTGAACAGGTCTATATTAAAATTGCTGAATTGGTAATTAAGAGAGAAGAGGAAAAAATATTTTGGAGAGAGAAATATAAATCTTAGTTATTTTTCATTGCTTCTTCCACCATTTTACTTGAGCCGACATAATAAGGTACTCTTTGATGAAGGTCTGTCGGTTTTATATCCAGTATTCTATTTTTGCCATCGGTTGCCATTCCGCCTGCCTGTTCTACAATAAAAGCAAGTGCATTACATTCGTAGATCAAACGCAGTTTCCCTTCAGGTGAATTACTGGTTGCCGGGTATATGTAAATTCCACCTTTAAGTAAGTTTCTGTGAAAGTCTGCCACGAGAGATCCTATATAGCGGCCAGAATACTTTCTATCCCTGCAAAGCTCAATGTATTTTTTAAGTGAAATATCGAAGTCTTTATAATTACCCTCATTTATACTGTACAATCTCCCGGTTTCGGGCGTGTTCATATTTGGATGTGATAAAAAGAATTCGCCTAAAGATGGCTCATAGGTAAATCCATTTACTCCGTGGCCGGTGGTATAAACAAGCATGGTACTCGAACCGTACAAGACATATCCGGCGGCAATTTGTTCAGATCCCTTTTGCAAAACATCATCCATTTTGGGCTGATCTCCAATATTTGATTTTCTTCTGTAAATGGAAAAGATTGTTCCTATTGCAACATTGACATCAATATTTGAAGAACCATCCAAAGGGTCGATGGCTATTACATATTTCGCGTCATCATTCCCGGTAAAATTAATATCTTCTTCCTCCTCTGATACGATCGCACACACTTCTCCACCTTTTTTCAAGGCTCTCATGAAACGGTAATTAGCTATCACGTCGAGTCGTTGTTGTTCTTCTCCCTGAACATTCTGTTTGTTAAATGAACCTGTAATGTCTGAAAGCCCGGCTCTGTTTATTTCTCTATTGGTAATTTTTGCTGCAAGTGCAATGTCTCTTAATAGTTGGGATAACTCTCCTGTCGCAAAAGCAAATTCAGCTTGTTTTTCATTTATAAATCTATCTAAAGTTGTGCCGACGCGTTTGGCAATAGTTTCTTCCATAGGCTTTCAATACAATCACAAATATAGTTATTAAAGAATTATATTTGCGCCCCGAATTTATTAGGAATATGCATAAGGTTTTCAAATTTGGAGGTGCTTCTGTAAAAGATTCAGAAGCAGTAATTAATATGGTTCAAATCATCCGTGAACATTATGTAAAGGATGAAGTATTGGTGGTGGTCGTCTCGGCGATGGGCAAAACCACCAATTCATTGGAGGAAATTTTATACAAATGCATAGACGGATTCGACTACAAAAATGACCTTGAAAACATTAAAAAATTTCACTTAAATATAATTCGTGGATTGCAATCCGCAAATGAGCAAATAATCATTGATGAACTCGAGGATTTCATTTTTCAATTAGAAAAATCTCTCCACAGCATTAAATCCGAAAGTTTCATTTCGGAAAGTGAAAAATACGACCGTATCGTTCCATTTGGTGAATTGATTTCAACAAAAATACTATCCAATTATTTTGAAGACCAGGACATTCAAAATTGCTGGTTGGATGCCAGAAAATTCGTGATAACAACGAATGATTTCAGAGAGGGTATTATTAAATGGGAAAAGAGCGAACAAAATATACTCAATCTAAAAGATCAAGCAGCGCTATATCTTACACAGGGTTTTATCGGTTCTACTGAGGATGGCAGAATGAGTACTTTGGGAAGAGAGGGTTCGGATTTCACTGCGGCGATTTTTGGAAATATTTTAAACGCTGAATCAATAACTATCTGGAAAGATGTTCCGGGTATTTTGAATGCCGATCCAAAATTGTTTAAGGATACTGCTTTGTTTGAAAACCTTTCCTACACTGAAGCTTCTGAAATGACCTATTACGGTGCATCCGTAATTCATCCCAAAACAATTAAACCTCTCGCAAACAAGAATATACCTTTGATTGTAAAATCATTTATTAAATCGAATCAGGATGGAACAGTTATAAGTAAAGAGCCAGCCAAAAAACTATTACCGGTAACCATTCTAAAAAGAAATCAAGTACTGATTTCATTTAAAGTGAAGGATTTTACATTTATCAATGAGGAACAAATCGGTCTTGTCTTTCATGCCTTAAATGAAAACCTGATCAAAATCAATGTAATGCAGAACTCAGCAATATCACTGACCATTGCTATTGACAACAGAAGGGACAAAATTGATGCTTTGATAAAAAATTTGGAACATGCCTTCGATATAGACAAAATCGAAAACCTATCTTTAATTACCATTGTTAATCACGAGCATAAAAGTATCTCAAGAATTATTGATAATTACAATGTAATATTGGAGCAAAGGACCTTGAAAACCTGTCAATATATTATATCAGGTGCGGTTTTCGAGAATTGAATTAAGTAAGTTTTCACTGGAGCGCTCGAGAATGTCGAAAACATATTCAAAACCTTTATGGCCTCCAAAATAAGGGTCCGGTACATCGTTTTCATCCGATTTATCATCAAAATCACGCATTAAACGAACCTTTTTGCGTTCTTCATCATTTCGTGCCAATTTTAAAATATCAGCTTTATTGCTCTTATCCATTGCGATAATATAGTCGAACTTTTCAAAATCTAACATAGAAAACTGCCTAGCCCTACTTTCCAGGATAATTCCATTTTGTGCCGCCGTTTCCAACATTCTGTTATCGGGCATTTCTCCGATATGATAATTTGAAGTTCCGGCGCTTTCCACGTCAATATGATCGATACCTCTCGCTTTTATCTTTGAAATCATTAATCCTTCAGCCATCGGCGAACGGCAAATATTCCCTAGACAGACAAAAAGCACTTTTATTTTCATTTTTATTAAACTTTCAGAGATCAATTGCGTAAAATAGCGTGTTGTTAGTAATCAAAAGATTTGTGAAAAATCTTAATATACCATTCTGGATCAAAATTATTCTTTTTTATTTTCTGCTTGTTCTGGCATTTATAAAAAATTCCAATTTAGGCATAGAAAAATCAAAAGTTACTGTAGTAAATAATGAGGGCAGTGCCTTTGATTTTGAAAGTAATATGAAAGCAGAAAATATAATTATAAGGAAATCAAAACCTTAATTGAGCTATTGCAATTCGTCTAATGCCGCCTCAAAATTTGGGTCTATGCAATTATATACCTTATAAAATCCATTATCCCTCCATAAGTTTCTGGCTATTAATGCTTTAAGTTGAACCTTAATCATTTCTTCAGATCGTTGCAATTCTCCTTTTTTAAAATTTATACCTTCATTTACAGCAAACTCAATCAAATCGTTTAATAGCTTTTCATTGATTTTAAAGTCTTCGACAAATTTTTCCTCACCCATCTCTTCCAGGTATTTGCGATGAGTATTAGAATAATCAAAGGCAAATTCATAAAGCAGTCCTTTACTATTTAACTCGAGAAGAAAATTACTCCTTAAACTTGTATCTGTTGGCACAAAAATGTCTGGCATAATCCCACCTCCTCCGTATACTTTTCTACCCGAAGCGGTGCTAAAAGTGAGAGAGTCGGGAAATTCTATATTTTCTGCATGAAAAAATTCACCGTTTTCGTACCTTTCAATTAACTCTTTTAAGTATTCTTCCCTTCCATTAGCATATGGTTTTTGTATGGATCTACCCGATGGAATATAATATCTGGAAATAGTCATTCTCAGCTCTGAACCATCATTTAAATCAAATGAAGACTGAACAAGGCCCTTTCCAAAACTTCTTCGGCCAATTAAAACAGCTCTGTCGTGATCCTGCAAGGCGCCGGCAACAATCTCCGAGGCAGAAGCACTTCCTTCATTGATCAGTATAATCAATTTTCCTTTTTCAAACCCTCCCTTTATTCTCGATGTGTATTCAAAATCTCTTGTGCTGACCTTACTTTTTGTATATAAAATAAGTTTATCGTCTTCAAGCAATTCATCTACAATAAACAGCGCTGATGACAATATCCCCCCCGAATTATTTCTCAAATCCAGGATCAGATTTTGCATTCCCTCTGATTTTAATTGGCCAATTTTTTCGTTAAATTCCTCAGCTGTGCTCTCTGTAAATCGGCTAATTTTAATATAAGCATTGGTTTCATCAAGCATGTAAGCTGCTATTATAGAGATGCTTGGAATTTCATCTCTAATAATATTGAATTGAATTGTGTTATTATTTCCAGGTCTAATAATTTCCAGGCTCACCTCAGAACCTTTTTGACCTCTTAAGCGGTCAAAAACCATTTTATTGGTCAAGCCAATATTGGTCACATTTTCATTATCGATTTTGATTATTCGGTCTCCGGGTAAAATGCCCAATTTTTCCGAGGGGCCGCCATTTAATGGAGCAATAACCACCAGGGTGTCTTTTATTATATTGAATTCTACACCGATTCCCTGATAATTGCTCTCAAATGATATTGCACTCATTTCCCTGTTTTCATAGGGTATATAACTGCTATGCGGGTCGAGTTTGGAAAGCATTTCTCTTATTGTACTTTCGGTTAATTCTTCTGTATTGACTTTGTCAACATATTCGTGTTCAATCAGGCTAATTATCTCTTTATACTTTTTGTAATTCGGATCCTGCGAGAGATTTATCTTTTTCTCCTTATTAAATATCATTAAGCCGGTCAAGATGCCAATCACTAGCGCCAATGCCAATAAAATAGGCAAACTCAGGAGTAAATTATATTTGTTTTGATCTTCGTTCATATCAGTTAAGAAACCAAAAAGTCATATGAAATTGTTTTAACAGGTATTAGAATTGCTTTAAAACATTAAAAATTCCCCTCACCCATATTGGGTGAGCAATTTGCACCAGGTATTTGCTAATTTTAAAATATGTATTTGCGCACGTTAATATTTGCATTTGTGCTACTGTCCATTCAGTCCAAGGCTCAAATATATACATTTGATCATTTGGGAATTGAAGAAGGTATGTCTCAAAATCAGGTTAACGCTATTACTAAAGATCAATTCGGATTTATGTGGTTTGGTACCTGGGATGGACTTAACAGGTACGACGGGCACAATTTTAAAGTGTACAAGCACAAGGCTTTTGACACCACAAGTCTTTCATCCAATTTTATATCAAATATTCTCAATGACAGTAAAGGCAGGCTTTGGATAGGAACAAACGGTGGTGGTTTAAATTTATTTATCCCCGAAGATGAAAGCTTTCTTAATTTCAAATTTGATCCCCTGAAAGAAAATAGTATCAGTAATAATGCCATCAATCAAATTATTGAAGACAGTCAGGGAAATATATGGGTGGCCACTGAATTTGGATTAAATCTGATTCGCGCTTCAGGAAATACTGATTATATAATTGAACAATTCTTTTTCCAAAACAAACATCTTCCGGGAAGCTCAAATTTCATATCTACCATTACTGAAATTAAAAATGGTAATTATTTAATTGGCACAGATATGGGCATGATCGGATTGAAATTAGAGTCCGATAACTCGTTCACCTTTAATCTGATCAACCCTTTTGAAAAACAATTTCAGAGAAGTTTTAATGTGAAAAGTGTCTTTATCGATTCTCTAAATCGACTATGGGTAGGTTGTAACAGAAGTCTTTTTATTTCAAAGGAAGCAATCTCAGATTTTAATTTTAAGTTAAATCCTTATTCTCCCGGAGATTTTTCCCATGGTATAAAATTCATTAATCAGGATATCGAGGGCAATATATGGGTAGGAACATTAGATGGTAAATTATTGTCAAGAAAAACCGGAACAAATACCAATTTCAATCTTATCAGTGAAGATTATATCCGTAATAATTTTCAAAGTGAAATTACTTACACCACCTTTTATCAATCTTCAGATGAAAAAATTCTTTGGATAGGAACAGATATTGACGGTGTTAAAAAACTTTCATTATCGGGTCGAAATTTTCAAAATATTGCCCAAAGAGCTAATGATTTGAAAGGCCTTATCAATTCGGCAGTTTTTTCGGTATATACTGATCAGAAAGGATATAATTGGTACGGAACCAGAAAAGGAATCAGCATTCAAAATTCCAAAACAAACGAATTTTACAATTATCAAAAAAGCAACAGCCCTCTAAATAATATAAGCAATACAAAAGTTAGGGCCTTCGAAGAAGATGACCATGGTAATATTTGGGTAGGAACGGTTGATGGACTGGGTAAAATAGATATATACAACACTGACCTTAGAAACCTTGAGAAAGCTTCAATAGAATTTTATAACATGGACAATTCAAATGAATTCGGATTGTATTCGAATTACATTTACGATATTCATTTATCCGGCAATGGTATACTTTGGATTGCTACAAGGGAAGGCTTGTATCAATGGTTGCCTGAAAAAGAAATATTTGAAGAGTTTATTTACCTACCCGAAGATTTTTATGATAAAAATGTATTCACTATAAAAAATATCTATGAAGACAGCCATGGAAATCTTTGGCTTTCAACATTTGGCGGATTGCACAGAATATCTAATAAAAACGGGAAATATGAATTCGGACATTTTTTTCACAATCCATTGAATCCAAATGGCATTTGTTCTAACGATATTAATCATGTTCATGAGGACTCTAATGGCAATTATTGGATTGCTACAGCTCATGGATTAAATCAACTTAGATTTGAAAATCAAAAAGCCATATTTAAATATTATGGCTATGAACAGGGATTGCCGAATGAATTTTTGTATTCAATTTATAGCGATACAAAGAATGATTTATGGATGAGTTCAAATATGGGTATTATTACTTTTAATCCCGAAACCGAAGAATTTAAAAGTTTCGTAAAAGGTGATGGAATCTTAAGTAATGAGTTTAATATCGGGGCTTTCCATCAGAAAAATGATGGGAAAATTATGTTTGGTAGTATCGCAGGAGTTACTCAATTCTATCCCGAAGATATTATTGTGAATTTACATTTACCCAAAGTTCATATAACTTCTGTGAAGCGGTTTGGTAAAGAAATATATTCGTTCAGAGACTTGCTTGATAATCCTGAATTGAGTTTTAAAAACGATGAAAACAATTTCACAGTTGAATTTGTAGCCCTCGATTTCACTAATCCGCGAAAAAATGAATATGCCTATAAATTGGAAGGTCTTGACAAAGACTGGATACAATTGGGAAATCAACGGAGAGTTTCTTTCTCCCAACTACAACCCGGCAATTATACACTAATGGTTCGTGGATCAAATAACAATGGTATTTGGAATGAACATTGTTCCCAATTGCAGTTTTCGATTACTCCTCCTTTTTGGCAGATGGCTGAATTTTTTATTTCAGTCATTTTGATGATATCTGTTTTGATCTATCTTGTTTATCGCAAAAAGCTTAATGACAAGATCAGTTATGTACTGAAAATTGAAAAGATGCAAAATGATTTGAATGAAAAGGTAAGAAGAAAAGCTGCTGCAGATTTTCACGATGAAATGGGTCATTATTTAACAAGGATCAATGTCTTGACAGAAATATTGAAACAACGATTAAAAGAACAGTCCGAAGACATAAGGGGCGTGGTTCACTCAATTGGACAACAATCGCAAAAACTATACAATGGCACAAGGGATTTTATCTGGACCATCAATCCCGATAATAATTCAGTTTACGAATTGGCCATTCGTTTGAAGGATTTCGGTGATGAAATGACCCTGGAGACCGAGGTGAATTTTGTTGTCTCGGGTATAGAAGAGTCTTTGAAGGAAAATATTCTGACCACTGATTTTGCCAGACATCTGGTACTAATATTTAAAGAGGCAATTAATAATTCTGTAAAGCATTCGAATGCAAAAAATATCGAGCTAAGTTTTAATAAGGTTCAAGACAGCACCATTCCCATGGTAACATTAAGTGATGATGGTATTGGCATTCAGCATTCAGAAAACAATCTCGGAAATGGACTCCAGAATATGAAAAAGCGAGCGAGAAAAATAGCGGCTGAACTTAGTGTGGAATCAAATGTCCCAAAAGGAACACTAATCCGATTAAAACCAAATACAATAATTACTAAAAATCTTAAAACTGCATAGCGATGAGTAGCAAAATAAAAGTAGGCATGATTGAGGATGATAATTTGATTAGGGAGGGTTTTACTTTACTAATTAATGCTTCGGATGATTATGAGTGTATTGTAAGTTACGGAAGTTGTGAAAGCGCACTCAAGGACATTGAAAATCATGATCTGGATGTTATGCTAGTAGATATTGAATTGCCGGGTATGTCAGGAATCGAGGGGATCAAAAAAATCAGAAGATTATTTCCAAGACTTAATGTAATTGTTATAACTGTACACGAAGACGATGACCTTATTTTTGATGCTTTGTGTTCAGGTGCCACCGGTTACATGACTAAAAATACCCCACCGGAAAAACTTTTGGATGCTATAAAAGATGCTCATCATGGAGGTGCACCAATGAGTACTCAAATTGCCAGAAAAGTGGTTAATTCATTTCAAAGAAATCTGCATTCCCCTTTGACCGCCAGGGAAACAGAAGTACTCGAATTACTTTCGAAAGGTAAGAGCTATAGCACTATTGCCGATGAGTTATTTGTAAATAAAGAAACGATAAGAACCCACATAAAAAATATTTACCTGAAATTGGAGGTACACTCAAAGGCAGAAGCAATTGAAAAGGCTTTAAAGAATAAGTTGATCTGATTTTAGAACTTAAGCACCAGGTTTTGATGGTCGTTTTACTGTCTGATATAGCTGGCATCAATACTAAGACTGTTCCATGAACCCATTACTCTTAATACATCTTCCTTCACAGTGATATAGTTGGCGATTGTCTCAGTGTCCAGGCCTTTATCGAATACAATACGATTATTATTTAAATCTACTTCCCAGGTTCCTGTAACAATCTGCGAATTGTCAGAATCTCCGCAAAGCATCGAACCACCATCGTATTCAAATGTTCCATCTGTGAAAAAAGTAAAGATATCATCCGATCTGCATTCTATTGAACCATATATTTCTAAATTAAAATTTTGACTTACCCATGCCCGCGAAGATGTCCCAGCCAGAATTTCTTCAATTTCCATTTTGTCATCAGGTGCTTCAATGATTAAACCGGGATCCATCACTTCGTCCTGGGAATCTTTGCAAGAGAATAAAATAATTAGAAATGAAAAAAAGATTATTGCGATTCTCATACTATAAAAGTGATAAATAATTCATGTTTCATTTGTCCATTTATTGACAAAATTCAAAATGACAAGTCTCGTTTTAAGCCATTTAAGAATTAAAAATTTAAAAATCCCCCAAAAAGGGTTATTTACCCAGACCTGATTTTTACTACTTTAGAATTACCAAAAGGGTAAAACCATTTAGTGATTTAATAATTGACCCAAGATTTTGAGGGGGTGTCAGTGAAGGAAGGCGGGGATAGTCTTCGTTCCCTTATTGGATTTGAAAGGTCTCCAATAACACACCCCCAAATCTTAGAGCCCCGCAGTTTACGCTTCGGGGTTTTTTTTTAGAAAGAAACGGAAAAATTAGTCGCTATGTCAAAGCCGGTGGCTGTTTTTGGTACAATTAAAGCACTTATATTATCAGAGCTCAGTCCAAATTTTACATGGTGGGCAATATTTACAGCGAAAAATGCTCCCAAGGCTAAATTGTTAAATCCACCATAAGCGGCCGAAACACCAATATCAAAATAATCGTGGAAATCATGCATATATCCAACAGAAACAAATGGCCTTGTGGTATTGCCAGGTTGTTCATCCAGCCCCTGGATGTATGTGAAGTATATGGTATTTGAAATGTTCCCTTCGTATTCTTTTTGCTTTGCTTGTCTTTCCTTACCTTTTTTTATACTTCTTGCCATAGTCATGGCTCTTCTTGTTCTGGGCTTTTCGGGTGTTTTATATTGTAATTCCAAACCAATTCTGGCACCAAGGCCCATTGAAAATGATTCGTCCTCAGTGACTACAGGATTATAGATGCTGGATTCTTCTTCAAAATCCAAGTTGGCGGGTGAAGCGCCCAAAAGATTAGGTATAAAGATGCCTTCAAAGCGGTGGCTGCCTTCTTTTGAATAAGTCTTGACATTATTATTAAATGTAACCGATCCAAGATTTAATACACTTGCCGCAACTTCAAAGTGCTCAGAAATAAACCCGGTAACACCAAAATCCAGGCCCCAACCTACCCCATTTGCCTTGAAGGGATCAAAATTTTGAATTCCGGAAGTTTGATAATTATAATTAAAATCCATCTGAATAAATTCACCGTTCTGTTCAGTGGTTAAAAACACTTCGGAAGACTCCGGATTGACACCGGCCATGCCTTGAATAAACTTTGGCCGGATTCCTATCCTGACTTTATGATCATTGTCTTTAAAAAAAACAGGCATAGCAATATTAAAGGCATAGGCCCTGGTGTATAGCGCACTCAATTTGGTCTCCCCCATACTCACACGCTGACCTCTGAAAAAGGATGAATTATTGCCTTCAAGTGCCAGTTTTAAAAAATTTCTCGAAAGCTGAAGTGTGGCAGAAAATTTATCGACAATTGTAAATGCTATATCATATTTTTTTCCGGAACGGGTTCTTAACTGGTATCCGAGTCCGATAACCTGGTAGTTTTGCCCAAGACCAATTTGATTTATTTCATCTGATTCATTCACAATGGTTTGAATGTCTTCCTGCGTTAATTGATCATCATTAAATGCGGCATTTAATTCCGCATAATCAATGCTCCTGTTGCCAATGAAAAAATCGTAATTAAAGCCTATCTGAAATTTTTTATCGCCAAAATCCAGTTCAGAGGGTTGATATCTCGATGCATTAAGATCATTATGTTCGCAATAGGTGGTGCCGATATTGTGTTGCGCAGATAATAGCAAAGGTGTTAGAATCGCAAATAGTATCGTAAATCTTATTTTCATTTGACCAAGTCTACATCTACTTCTCCAATAATTTTTGCTCTCACCAGGGAATCAGAATTGATAATCACGGTATCTCCCTGAACCGCCTGATCTTCCAATAGTACAGAAGAAACAAGAAAACTAGTATTGTTTAATAAGTCCAGGTTATTCTCATCCACAACCACGGTGATCGTCGAGGTATCAGATGCGCTTATAATATTCTGGCCTGCTTCAATAAAACTGCCCAATCGATCCATGTTCTCATCATACAGATCAAGGTTTAGATCTATATTTAGTGGAATTCCATTTCTCATTCGCAATTTCAATATGCCCGACTCAAGTGTTGAGGGGATGGTACCTGAACTAAAAGTAAATGGTGTAGTATCGCCCAGTACAAAGGAATTACCGGCGGATACCCCAACTTCGCGAACTTTAATATTTCTAAAAAAGAATGTCAGTTCAAAACCGCTTTCGGAGTCGAAGGTTACAGGCGTGGTACTCCCCGGGGAGCTGACCGTATCAATTTGAATTATTAATCGCGAAGAAACCACCAGGCCGGTGAAATCAGAGTAAATGGTTGTCGCGCGACCTCCTGCTTCAAGATTATCTTCCAATGTGAAATCAAAAATTTTATCTCCCAATTGATTCCTGTTAGGACCGACTACGCTGTAAACGCTTATTATTTGTCCGGAGTTAAGTGTAATAGGCAGGTTATTTATAAACTCAAAAACAATTTCTCCGGAATCAAAAATGGCATATTGAAATCCTTCGGCAATATCAAAAGTATCTGGGGGTAAAGATGGCACTGAAAAAGGAGGAAATAGGGGAAAAGTAGCACCTCCCGGAGGAATTTGATTGGACAATTCCGAAGCCGAAACCTCATAATTAAACCCCAGTGAATCAAAATCCAAAAGGTCTTCTAATGTGATTTTTGAATTAGCCAAAGGCCCAATAAAACTAGATTTCCAACTTGGTGGATTTACTCCATCAGGATTAAAATTACATGAGAGAACGGTACAGAATACCAATACTAACAATGCTAATTCATGCCAACCTTTCAACATTTTATCATTTAAAGGAAATCAAATGTAATAATTTTGATATGACAATAACAAAGTAATTTGATGAATTACATTCATTTTCATAACCTTGATATGTGAAGCTATTATTGGTTTTTATAGGTGGGGGACTGGGGAGTGTCTTCCGCTATTATTTGAGTATTACTTTTTATACCCTGGGTTCATCGGGCTTTCCTTGGCCTACTTTTATCGTGAATATAGCCGGTTCTTTGCTTCTGGGTTTTTTAATAACTTTCAATGAAAAAGAACCTTCACTTAACCAGGACTTGATATTATTGGCCAGCGCGGGTTTCTGTGGTGGTTTTACTACTTTTTCTACCTTTTCTTATGAAAATTACTTTTTGCTAAAACAGGGAGATTTCCTCATGGCAAGCGCATATATAGCGGCAAGTTTAATTGGAGGGATTTTGGCAGCTTCAACTGCTTATCTTTTAACAAAGCCCTGAAATAATCCAGGGCATTGATTAGATTTCTGTCGCTTTTTCCAGCAGGACGGTGACCTTATTTTTTAGTACTTCTACTACGCCACCATCTACTCTGAAATTCAATTCACCTTTTTGCGATCGAACCGTTACAATTCCATCGTCAAGACTGCTTATAAGTGGAGCGTGATTTTCCAACACTTCAAATGAGCCTGAAGAACCTGGAAACTTAGCCGAACTGGCTGTTCCCTCAAATAATTTATCCTCCGGTGTTAGTATTTCTATGTACATGTTATTTTGCTTCAGCTAGCATTTTTTCGCCTGCTTCTACCGCTTCTTCAATTGATCCTTTCAGGTTAAATGCAGCTTCGGGAAGATGATCGTGCTTACCATCAAGAATTTCATTAAATCCTCTTATCGTTTCTTTTATATCAACAAACACCCCTTTGAGCCCGGTAAATTGCTCTGCAACATGAAATGGTTGCGAAAGGAATCTTTGAACACGTCTTGCTCTGTGTACTACAGACTTATCTTCATCTGACAATTCATCCATCCCAAGGATCGCAATAATGTCTTGCAATTCCTTATATCTCTGTAGAATATTTTTTACTCTTTGTGCAGTGTCATAATGATCGTCACCCAAAATATCTCTGGACATAATTCTCGATGTTGAATCCAATGGATCCACCGCCGGATAAATACCTAATTCTGCGATTTTCCTTGATAATACAGTTGTAGCATCAAGGTGGGCAAAAGTCGTAGCAGGTGCAGGGTCAGTAAGGTCATCTGCTGGCACGTAAACAGCCTGTACCGAAGTAATAGAACCTCTCTTTGTTGATGTAATTCTTTCCTGCATGGCACCCATTTCAGTTGCCAGAGTTGGTTGATAACCCACCGCAGATGGCATTCTACCTAAAAGTGCGGATACTTCCGATCCCGCCTGAGTAAATCGGAAAATATTGTCAATAAAGAAAAGTATGTCTTTCCCTTTTTCATCTCCATCCCCGTCGCGGAAATGTTCTGCAATTGTCAAACCTGATAGTGCCACTCTGGCACGTGCACCGGGAGGTTCGTTCATCTGACCAAAAACGAAGGTTGCCTTTGAATCCTTGAGTTTTTCATTATCCACTTTTGATAAATCCCATCCTCCGCTTTCCATGGATTCTTTAAATTCATCGCCATAAGTAACAATACCCGATTCAATCATTTCTCTAAGAAGGTCATTTCCTTCTCTTGTTCTTTCACCGACACCGGCAAATACAGAAAGACCCGAATAGGCTTTTGCAATGTTGTTGATCAACTCCTGGATAAGTACCGTTTTACCAACACCCGCACCTCCGAATAAACCAATTTTACCTCCTTTGGCATAGGGCTCGATCAGGTCGATTACTTTAATTCCGGTATATAAAACTTCGGTTGAAGTTGAGAGATCTTCAAATTTTGGTGCATCTCTGTGAATCGGAAGACCATTTTCTTTGCTAACAGGACCGATACCATCAATCGCATCACCTACCACGTTAAAAAGTCTACCTTTTATCGCTTCGCCACGAGGCATTGCAATAGGTTTCCCTTTATCCGTGACTTCCATTCCTCTTCGCATTCCTTCGGTTGCATCCATTGCGATGGTTCGAACCGTATCTTCACCCAAATGAGTTTGAACTTCAAGAATAACGAGCGTTCCGTCTTCTTTTTTTACTTCCAGAGCATCTAGAATATTTGGAAGTTTATTTTCCCCTTCAAAAGCCACATCAACTACGGGCCCGATAACCTGAACAATTTTACCTTTATTTGACATTAGATCGTGGTATTTGGACGTGTTACAAAATTAGAGTGCAAAACTAAGTTTTATATTCAATAATCCAAAGGTAAAAACGATTCTGAATAGCTTTTTACGCACTCAAAATAATTCTGAAAGTAGTGCCTTTATTTATCTCTGAATTTTTTATGAATATTCTACCGCTATGATACTCCTCTATGATTCTATGGGCTAATGTTAGTCCCAAACCCCATCCGCGTTTTTTAGTGGTATAACCCGGTCTGAAAATTTCTTTTATATCACTTTTTGGTATTCCTTTTCCGGTATCAGAGATGTCAAGAAAAACCTGATTATTTGACGAAATTGCCATATGAAGTGTCAAGCCTCCTGAGCCCTCCATAGCGTCGACCGCATTTTTACAAATATTTTCTATTACCCAATGAAAAAGTGAATAATTGAGTTTTACTTTGGTGCCCTTTGGCAAATCGCTTATTACTTCAAAAGACACCTTTGAACTCAGACGTATTTTCAAATAGTCAACGACATTGTTGACGACCTCTTCCATATCATAGGGATCCAGTTTTGGAACTGAACCTATGCTTGAAAAACGCATGGTAATCATTTCCAATCTTTGAATGTCTTTTTCAATCTCATTTAATGCGGGATCATTTTTTATATGTTCATTTGACCTGAAGTATTCCAGCCAGGCCATGAGTGAGGACAGTGGTGTTCCCAATTGATGCGCAGTTTCTTTAGCCATTCCAACCCAGACACGATTTTGTTCATTTCTTCTCGTTACAGAAAACACCAGGTAGGCTAATGCGCCGAATATTCCAATAATGGTTAGCTGAACGTATGGATACCATTTTAATTGAAATATCAGGTTTGAATTTCTATAATAGATAAACTGAGTCACGCCATAAGCTTCAACAGGAATGGGTTCTTTTTCTTCCTTCATTATCTCTATTTCCTTCTTAAGGATTTCTATTTTCCTTTCTTCGGAGGCATTTTTTGGAAAAATGATATTTCTGGAATTGGCTGAGCTGCTTGGAATTCCATTTTCATCCGTAAGAATTACTGGAATTGAATTGTTTACTTCGACGATCTCAGATGTTATAAAATTTATATTTTCATCCAGATCGGCATTGGCCACATATTCCAAAGCTTTGGCATAGAGATCAATGATTTTCTTTTCTCTTTCTTCTAATTTAGTTACCAGAAAGTTGGTGTAAGTCAATGATGTAGCGCCTATGATAAGTGCAATTACAAGTATTAATACTTTGATATTTGATTTGTTTCTATAAAGAT
The DNA here is from genome assembly GCA_014323545.1 of Hyphobacterium sp. CCMP332. NCBI lineage: Bacteria > Pseudomonadati > Pseudomonadota > Alphaproteobacteria > Maricaulales > Maricaulaceae > Hyphobacterium > Hyphobacterium sp. CCMP332. The sequence continues at coordinate 2,191,767 of CP058647.1, read as the reverse complement.
CCATTCTCATCATTGAGGCCAATAATTAAAAGTCATTATCAAATATTTATTAAATTCGATATATTTATAGTGCAATTTTGAATGAATTGAAACTTTAAAATTACAATTCGAAATATGCTATTGTGGCACCCTTCTTGTTAGTAAAAGTGGTATTCAAATTTAAATGATGAAAAAGTTATTAATACTTCTAATCCTGACTTTTGTCCAATTTTCAAATCTAAGTGCTCAAAGCACCGGTAAAGTTCCGAAAAATCTCAAAGAATGCATGATTGCACTCGATGAACACTTAACGAAAACAGATCAGTATAATTTTATTCGCCATAAAGAAGAAGATTTGGCGCATGCATACAATTTAAGTGTTGGTGCCTATATCCGCAGTCATTGGGGCTTAAACGACGGTGATTCTGACCTGTATTATTTTTTTGAAGAAAGGGGAATCAGCGAAGCTCACACGATGTCCAATATCATTTTGGTTTCTTATCACCGGGTAAAAAAAGGAACCTTTATCAATCTCGAAAGGCAAATTGAGGATTACATTGGCGAAAAACAATTAAACAAAGTCAAAAAGAAACTGAAAAAAGAAGGGAAAGAAATTTAAGAGGTTAGAGTTGAAAGTTTAGAGTTTGGAGTTTGTTTTTGATAGTTAACATTAAACATAATTAAATTCAATAATTCCTAAGACAATTAAAAGGAGAATTAAACCATAATAAGCTGGCTCAATTCTCCATTCTTAATTAATCAGTCCTAGTTTCTAAAGGTGGATCACTTCATCGTAAGCAGCAGCGGTAGCTTCCATAACCGCTTCAGACATAGTCGGATGAGGGTGAATCGTTTTTAAAATCTCATGGCCTGTAGTCTCCAATTTTCTGGCAGCAACAACTTCAGCAATCATTTCCGTCACATTGGCACCGATCATATGCGCACCTAACCACTCCCCGTATTTCGCATCGTAAATTACTTTTACGAATCCGTCTTTAGCACCGGCTGCACTTGCCTTTCCTGAAGCGGAAAAAGGAAATTTACCTACCTTGATTTCATAACCGGCTTCTTTGGCGGCTTTTTCAGTATAACCTACAGAAGCAATTTCAGGACTACAATAGGTACATCCCGGTATGTTATTATAATCTATCGGTTCAGGACTGTGGCCTGCAATTTTCTCAACGCAGGTGATGCCTTCAGCCGAAGCCACATGAGCTAGAGCAGGCCCTTTTACAATATCACCAATGGCATAATATCCATCTACAGAAGTTTTATAATAATCATCAACAGCGATATGGCCTTTTTCATGTTTTATCCCCACCTCTTCCAGACCTATGCCTTCAAGGTTTGTAGCAACACCTACAGCAGAAAGAACTACATCGCATTCGATTGTCTGGTCGCCTTTTTTGGTTTTGACTGAAACCTTGCAACCTTTTCCTTTGGTGTCTACACCGGTCACTTCCGCACTAGTCATAATTTCCATGCCGGCTTTTTTATATATTCGCTCCAGCTGCTTTGATACTTCTTCATCCTCATTTGGCACAATTCTGTCCAGATATTCCACAACAGTAACTTTTGTCCCAATGGAATTATAGAAATAGGCAAATTCGACACCAATAGCTCCGGAACCTACCACTACCATTGATTTTGGCTGTGTATCCATTGACATCGCCTTTCTGTACTCTATCACTTTCTTACCATCGATTTTAAGGTTAGGCAATTCTTTGGCTCTGCCACCTGTAGCAATAATTATATTCTTGGCTTCGTAAGAGGTCTTTTTCTTTTTGTCATCCGTGACTTCGACTTTCTTACCTTTAAGCAATTTACCAAAGCCCATTATGACATCGATCTTGTTCTTTTTCATAAGAAACTGAACACCCTTGCTCATGCCATCAGCAACACCTCGACTTCTTCCAATCATACCTTTAAAATCAACTGAAGACGACCCAACCTTTATACCGTAATCCTGAGAATGCTGAATGTATTCAAATACATTGGCGCTTTTTAAAAGTGCTTTCGTAGGAATACAACCCCAGTTGAGACAGATGCCTCCTAAACTTTCTTTTTCAACAATTGCTACTTTCATACCAAGCTGAGAAGCCCTGATTGCTGCTACATATCCACCGGGTCCACTGCCCAGAACAATAAGATCGTATTTACTCGCCATATCTATAATGTATAATAATGAATATCAATTTGAGGGGGCAAAGGTAAGAATCAATTAATAATTAGGAATTGTATTTTCAATTATGAAATTCATTTTTGAATTGATTTTTCCAATTAATCAAATTCAATGCTATCTAATGTTTTTTATAATTTAGCCCAAAGTTTGAAATCACATGAAACTACTACAAGATAAAACAGCGCTCGTAACGGGTGCATCAAGAGGCATAGGAAGTGGAATCGCCATGGCAATGGCAGAAGCAGGAGCCAATGTTGCATTTACCTTTCGCTCGAGTGAAGAAAAAGCAAAAGAACTGGAAGCTGCACTTTCCAAACATGGTATAAAAGCCAAAGGGTACAAGTCAGATGCTGCTGATTTTGGTGCGGCAGAAGCATTAATTAATGGTGTCATTGAAGAATTCGGTTCGCTTGACATTTTGGTAAACAATGCCGGTATTACCAAAGACAACCTTCTCATGCGCATGAACGAAGAGATGTGGGATGATGTCATTCGGGTGAATCTTAAATCGTGTTTTAATACCGTAAAAGCGGCTACCCGACAATTAATGAAACAGCGCGGTGGCTCTATTATAAATATTACTTCAGTAGTAGGAATTAAAGGAAATGCCGGACAGGCCAACTATGCTGCCTCTAAAGCGGGAATCATCGGTTTTACAAAATCAGTAGCACTTGAGCTAGGTTCTCGCGGAATTCGATGTAACGCTATCGCTCCGGGATTTATTGAAACGGAAATGACCGATGCCATTGATCCAAAAATGGTAGATGAATGGAAAAATGCCATTCCTCTAAAACGCGGGGGAACTCCTGATGATGTAGCGAATGCCTGTGTGTTTCTTGCTTCAGATATGTCATCCTATATCAGCGGACAGGTATTGCAGGTTGATGGGGGAATGTTGACTTAGAATTCAAAATTCAAAGTTCAAAATTGTTCTCCACGAATTTTTAACTGGTCTATACGAATGGACGCCCTTATCTGATCATTTTAATAATGATATTGCGCCATTATGGCGACGCAAAACATTGTAAAAGATAAGTCCACTGAATTCGCACTTAAGATAATTTCACTTTGTGATGTTCTTAATTGTCACAAAGAATTTGTCTTAAGTAAACAGCTTCTCAGGTCAGGGACTTCAATTGGAGCAAATATCTCTGAATCCAAACATGCTGAAAGTCGGGCTGATTTTATACATAAACTTTCCATTTCATTAAAGGAAGCTTATGAAACAGAGTATTGGTTGCACCTATTAGTTGAAAGTCGGAAAATTTCCCAAAAAGATTACAAGGAACTTAGTTTGCTTAACCAAGATATTATCAAACTGCTATGTAGTATTATACTTTCCTCTAAAAACAAAAAGTAATTTTGAATTTTGAATTTTTAAAAAATCTATTCCAGAACAAAATCTCCTTCAAGCAGATCAACCGAATTTCCTCCCACAAATACTTTGAATTCTCCGGATTCTGCTACGAATTCCAAATCAGAATTGTAGAATGACAGATTCTCATTGTTAAGAGTAAATTCGACTGTTTTTGTCTGACCGGCGTCCAGTTTTATTTTTTTAAATCCTTTTAATTCTTTCACCGGTCTTGTAATGCTTCCAAACAAATCTCGGATATACAATTGCACAACTTCTTCTCCATTTCTTTTACCGGTATTTTTCACATCTACGCTGACATTCAGTTCTTCACCCATTTTTATAGACTCACTACTTAACCTTAGATTACTGTAATCGAAAGTTGTGTAACTCAAACCATAGCCAAAAGGATACAAGGGCTCATTCGGGATATCGATGTAGCTTGACTTGAATTTTTCAAACCATTCACCTTCCAATGGTCTACCGGTATTTTTATGATTGTAATAAACAGGTACCTGACCTACATTTCGTGGAAATGACATCGTAAGCTTTCCAGAAGGATTTACATCGCCGAATAAAACATCAGCAATTGCATCTCCAGCCTCTGATCCGGCAAACCATACATTTAGAATCGATGGTATATTTTCTTTTTCCCAGCCTATTGATAAAGGTCTGCCCGTAAACAATACCATCACAATGGGCTTATTAAGTTTTACCAGTGCTTTCAATAAGTCCCTCTGAACATTTGGTAATTCAAGGTCTGATCTACTCGAACACTCTCCATTATATTCCGCGGCTTCACCTACTGCGGCGATTATCACATCTGCTTTTTTCGCCACATCTACTGCTTCCTTAATCATTTCCTCTGCGGGGCGGTCAGATCTGTATGTAGGTTTCCCAAAAGTGCTTATTCTATTTTCAAGAGCAGGATCCTCAACTATATTCGAACCCTTTGCCAATAGTATTTCAACCTTATCACCTAGTCTTTTTTCAATTCCGTCTTTCAGAGAAATGGCTTTATCAAACTGTCCGGATACGCTCCAGGTACCGCACATATTTTCTCTGTTATCCCCCAATGGGCCTATTATAGCTATCTTCCCTTTTTCCTTAAGTGGCAAGATGTCTTTGTCATTTTTTAGCAATACCATGCTTCTCGCTGCGATTTCTCTTGAAATCTGCCTATTGGTATTTGTATATAGCTCAGTTTTTGCTCTTTCGGGATCGCAGTATTTATAGGGATCATCAAACAGACCCAATTTGTATTTGGCTTCCAAAATTCTTCTGCATGATTTCTCAATCTGCGAAACATCTACTTTGCCTTCATCAACCGATTTCTTTAGAGTCTTAAGATATCCTTCACTCACCATGTCCATGTCCAACCCGGCATTAATTGCCCTGGCTGAGACTTCCTGTAAATCACCAATACCATGTTTTATCATTTCACTTATTCCGGTATAATCGGTAAAAATGATGCCATCAAAACCCCATCTTTTTCTTAGCACATCATCCAGAAGCCATTTATGAGCGCTTGTCGGAATTCCTTCCACTTCATTGAAAGAAGTCATCACGCTTCCTGCTCCCGCGTCAATTGCAGCTTTATATGGAGGAAAATATACATTGAACATTTTCACCCTGCTCATATCTACGGTATTGTAATCTCTCCCTCCCTCAGAAGCACCATAAAGTGCAAAGTGTTTGACACATGAAAGCAAGGTGTTATTTTTTGTAAGATCATCGCCTTGATATCCATATACCATAGCTTTTGCTATTTCTGCTCCCAGATATGGATCTTCACCTGCCCCTTCTGCTACTCTTCCCCATCTTGGATCGCGTGAAAGATCCACCATTGGAGAAAATGTCCAGCAGATACCATCAGCGCTCGCCTCCTGAGCTGCAATTCGAGCTGAATTCTGAATCAAAGCCATATCCCATGAACAGGACAATCCTATAGGAATCGGGAAAATGGTTCTATAACCGTGTATTACATCAAGACCGAAAAGCAATGGAATTTTCAATCGACTTTCCTCTACAGCAATCTTTTGCACTTGTCTGATATTATCAGCTTTGGTGATATTTAGGAGGGCACCAATATTTCCTTTCCTTATATTCTCAGCTATATCGGAATTGGTGGCCTGCCCCGTAACAATGTGTCCTGCTGTAGCCATATTAAGCTGTCCAATCTTTTCCTCAAGCGTCATTTTTGCCATTAGCGAATCCAAAAACATATTTTTTTGACTTTTTTCTTGATCTTCTTTTTTGCAGGACAAAAAAGATAGAACGAGTACTGAAATTAACAGAAATTTAATTTTCATAATTATTGCTTTAAAGATTTTGAAAACAACCAGGGCAAAAGGTCCTTCTCGGCAAATGCAGGATCCCAGCTATTATGGTTGGCATCAGGATATAATGTAAATTTAATTTCTTTAATATTATCCTTCATAGATTCAACAAGCCCGAGAACTTCCGAAGGCTTAACAACATCATCATTGGCTCCGTGAAATACCCAGGCGGATAGGTTTTTATTATAGTGCTCAGCAAAAACTGGGTTTCCGCCGCCACAAATGGGAAATGCGGCTGCAAAAATATCAGGCCTTCTCCATAATATTTCGAATGTGCCCATACCTCCCATTGAAAGGCCTCCTACATAAATCCTACTTTTATCTATAATTTCCGATGCCAGAATAGAGTCTAATAGTCCAATTACCATTTTCATAGCGGAATTTGGTTCTGTTCCATACTGATAAATGAACTCCAGACCTTGCGGTGTTTCCGCTCGCTCAAGTTTTGCCCAGCTTTGCCCTTTTCTGCATTGTGGAAAAATCACGACTGCCGGAAACGAAGACCTATTCTCAATAAATAACTTACTCCCGTGTACCAGCTGTTTTTCATTATCATTATCACGTTCACCCGAACCGTGAAGAAATAACACGAGTGGATATCTTGCTCCCTTATTCATGTTTTCAGGATACATTATTCTGTAGTTTAATTCTGAAGTATCCATCCTGAAGGTAGCATAATGGAATGGTGATTGAGCAAATAATGCACTCGCTGATAAACAAATAAATAACAGTATTACAGTTCTATTCATATTTAAATCCTAGCTTTTCGAGCCCCTTTCTTACTTCCGGGGCAGACATGAATAAATCCCAGATTAAGCCTGATCTGTGATTTTCGATCATTATTGGAATGGGGCCCTGATCTATGGCCAGATATCTTTGAAGGTACCAGTTATCAGAAAGCCTGAATGCATCATAAGGCCCATAATCCCCTATTAACTCGGGATGTTCCTCATACAAGAATCTAAGAAAATCCATACTCTCTTCAGGTGTATAAGGAAATGAAGATATGGCCGCTGTTGGTGAAATAACTCCTATGTCTTTTTCACCCGGATGATGACCCGCATAACCTTTTGGTGAGTAACTCGAAGTCAATCCCCAGCAATTTTCACCATAGCCATCATGCCCCATTGGATTCTCAATGCAATAGCGATAATGTATCATAGCATGATTTTGATTCAGTTCCCGGTAATTTGCATACTGATCTCTCAAATTCTTTGGATTTAGTCCCAGATAAGAATAATGTGCCCAAAACAATGGCCCTACCGGGTCGTTATTTCCAGGATAATGATCCAAAATAGTTTCCAGTCCCATAAAAACAGTATCATTCATTATGTCTCCATTTCGAGCCCAGCTTTTTTCATAGGTGTCTTTGTCGATAGAATGTGTTGGGGAGGAAGCGGCAAGAACATACATGATCAGACATTCATTATACCCTTCTACTTTGAAATTCATATCCCATTCATACTTGGGCGACCAATGCCAATACAGTGCATCTTCTTCTCTTTTGGTATACCAATTGAATTCAATTTCTTCCCAAAGCTTATTTATTCTTTCTATTAATTTATTTTCATCAGGATCATTCTCATTCAAATATTGTCGGACAGTTAAAAGTCCTGCTGCCAAGAATGACGTTTCCACTAAATCTCCTCCATCATCCTTTTTGCTAAAGGGTACTACTTCGCCAGTATTTCCATCCATCCAATGTGGCCAAACGCCGTGAAAGCGATTCGCCTTTTCAAGGAAATTCATTATTCTTTCATATCTTTTCACAGCATCTTTTCTACTGATAAAGCCCCTTTCTACTCCTACGATTATTGCCATCAAGCCAAAACCCGAACCCCCGCTTGTTACTACATGTGCATCATTTTTTGGGTACTCCCCATCCATATGAATTCTTTCAGGAGCCAGGCCGCTATTGGGTTCAGCGCCCTTCCAGAAATATTGAAAAGTTTGATATTGTATAAGGTTTAGCAGCGAATCATCGCTTATTGAAGGTTTGTAAATTGAAGAATCTGCCTTACTCTGTTTTTGTTCATCATTTCCACATGAAAGAATTGATGCCAAAAGAAATAAATAAGCAATGAAGTCTCTCATATCCAATTATTTTGAAGCAAACATTAAGTTAAATCAGAATAGTTTTAATCAGAAACTAAACCCCAGTTTATTTAAACCTGCCTGTACTTCCGGATCATCCATAAACAAATCCCAAATTAAACCTGTCCTGTGGTTTTCAATCATAACTACAATTGGACCTTGATCTATTGCCAGATAAGAATTCGCATACCAATTTTCTGTTGCATTAAATGCATCGTAAAATCCATATTCGCCCCAGAGTTTATCGCCCATGTAATAGTAGAAAAATCTTATGGCATCCATTGATTCATTCGGCGTATAAGGAATTGATGAAATTGCAGCAGTAGGTGTAATTACGCCTAAATCATTTGTTGGTGAATGCGCGGAATATCCTATGTGATTATCGCTGGCAGTTAGCCCCCAGCAAGCTGCTGAATAGATTAAATAATTTTTTGGATTGTCAATACAATACGCTTGATTTATTAAACTGTGGTTAACATTTTGAGTCCAATAATTGCCATATTGATCACTTAAATTTCTAGGATCGAGACCAAGGAATGAATAATGAGCAAAAAATAAGGGGCCTCCCATGGTATAACCCAAGGGAAGTGTAATTCCGTAATAGTCATTCCCGTTTAGCATCCCTCCATTTCTTGCCCAACCCTGATCATATACCGCTGAGCTAATGCTATGTGTGGGAGAAGAAGCTGCGAGTACGTAGATAATCAGACTTTCATTCCATCCTCTGATTTGAAGATTTTTCTGCCAAGCCACATTCGGTGACCAATGCCAGTACAATACATTTTCTCCGCCTTTTGTAAACCAGTCCCATTCCACTGCTTCCCATAACTGGGTGATCTTAGTAATAATCGTTTGTTCCTGTGAATTACCCGGATTTAAATATTGCCGAACTGTAAGCAATCCCTGGATCATAAATGCCGTTTCGACTAAATCAGCGCCGTCATCATCTGTTCCAAATGGTATGGTTGTGCCGGTATTTCCGTCCATCCAATGTGGCCAAGCACCGTGAAATCTATCAGCATTTTCAAGAAAGTTCACGATTATTTCCAGACGGTCAATACCCTCTTGACGGTTTATAAAGCCTCTTTCAATTCCAACCAAAATAGAAATCACTCCAAATCCTGAGCCTCCTATTGTAACCGTATTCCCGGACGAATTTCTTTCCCTTGCGAGCCCGCTTACAGGATGGGCAAAATCCCAGAAATATTTAAAAGTTTGCTCCTGAACTTTGGTAAGCAGTTCTTCGTCAGTAATCAAAGGAAATTTATAAGTGCTGTCAATTGACGTATAAAAGTTTTTGCTAAAGCCTTGAAATCTGAAATCCTGCTCACTTCTTAAGTTTGAAGAAATGACAAAATTATATCGGTTCAGATATTCGGAATTACTATATGATAATCTTAGATTTTTTTTATCCGTATCAAGCTCAAAAGTTGGTTGAAGGCTTCCAAGAAAAAAGAAATTACTAAAGTCCGTTGTAGGGTCTAAAGATTCGGAAAATGTTAATTCAATTGTGAAATCTGTAGGAATATTTTGGATACTCGCATTGTCAAGCATATTTACGCCATCTATTTCAGCCAGAACCAATTCGAAATTGCCGGGCTCTGTTTTAAATCTGTAGGTTATTCCGGGAAAGACATCTCCGCTGGCAGCTTTTACCTCACCAATCACCAATTCATATTCAGAATCATATTTAAGTAATGAATCTGGACGAATGGAAATGGAAGTATTATTACTGATAAAACTGAAATCGGAACTCACTTCAGCTTCATTTAAATCTTTTAGTGTGATCGCATCAAATGCAGAATTAGTGTCGAGTTGCTGGTTAAAAATCAATAAGACAACTTCATCGACAGGTTGGTTTTCGTTTAAACCTGAAGGCGAAAGATTTTCACTTCCGATTTTTACTGAAGAAAGTTGTAGTAATCCTGCTTGTGGTGTATCAGTTATGGAATCATCATCCTTATTGCAGGAAATGAATAAAAGTACTAGTACTATGAGCGAAATATATTTCATATAAAAAAGGAGGCCTCTAAATAGAAGCCTCCATTGTTCATTATAATTCTAATGAATTAAGGTTTTTCAGCATTATAAAGTGTTGAAGCATCTGCATCAGAATACGTTCCGTGAAATACTCTAAAATCATCTAACCAACCTTTGAAGTGCTGCGACGTTGTGATATCATATCCACCCCAAGGTTCTGTATCCCATAAAGTTCCGGCTCTGGATTGAACGAATCCAAAAGCGAGTTCATTTACAACATCCGGCTCAGCGCCTCTGTAATCTACCCCAATAGTACTTCTTTTTGGATCACCATCAGGCCATAGGTCGAAGTCGAAGCTTTTCATAAGTTCTCCGTTGAAATACATTGAGCCTTTTCTTTCAGTAGCATTGTAGGAATAGATAACGTGAACCCACTTATCTTTAAGAATTCCTTCCATTGCTGTTTCATCAATAGACTTTGCAAAGTCCCAACCTTGCCATCCACCATTGGTATTGTCTGTTGCATTTGCAGGGAACCACATGTCTTCTGAGAAATTCATTGAATCGTTCTCATAGCTTATTGCAAATTTTGAACCATGATAACTTGAGAATATCTCGTATTGAATTCCATAAAATGCACCAAGTCCAAATACAAAATGCCCTGTTGGATCTCCATTTTCATTTACATGACCATCAGAATTTGTTTTCACCCAAAAACTAATGGTAAAATCTGTTGCATCATCCATCATTTTACCGGCATCGGCAACTTCAATAATACTGGCATCCCCATCGAAATAGGCACAACTTGATTGCGCTCCAAAACGGTCCGTCTGATAATCTACAGCGACTTCCGTTCCATCTGCATAAGTTCCCATTGCATCAGAAGCGTTACCATCAAATTTCCAGTAGGCATGTTGATCACCCGCTAGTGGAGGTGTAACAACCGCTCTTCCATCTGTTCTAAAGGATCTTGTAGTTTCCGCAAGCGCTCCGCCGTCAGCAGCTGTAATGCTTCCTGCAAAAGTAATAGTAAGATCAGTACCTCTTGGTAATTCACCTGTTGGAGTAATTATCACAGTACTTCCGCTGGTCGTCACTTGAATATCTACAGCATTTCCACCGGCTGAAATTGTCACCGACGAAGTTGACACTGAACTTGCATTCACCTCTTTTGAAAATTCTGCTGTAATTTCCGAATTAGGAGGCACATCTGTTGCCGATGTTGCACCGTTTAAATCCACAGTTGTATCAGCACCTGTGCTTAGGGACGTTCCTGAAGCCATTAATGAAGTAAGTGAAACCCCATCAGGTCCACTTGAGCTATCATCATCGGAACCGCAGGAAATGAATATCAACATGCTTGCCGCAACAAGTAATATTGACCATAAACTTGTTCTTATCATTTTCATAATTATTGGTTTTTATATTTAATTTTTAGAAAAAACTTTATTTAAACCCTGGCTCTTTATTGCCATTCAGGAGCCTGAGTAATTGTTCCTTGTGAAATATCTATTTCAGATTGAGGCATTGGAAATATTTCGTGTTTACCTTCTTCAAATCCCAAAGGCCCTAATACATCTGCCGCTCTTCCGGTTCTTACCAAATCCCAGAATCGCAATCCTTCCAAAAATAATTCTCTATGTCTTTCCTCTAGAATGGCATCCCGCAACTGATTTTTGTCGGTGGTTGTAATATTGGGTAATATATTTTGCCCTGCATCTGCTCTCTCACGCACCATATTTAAATAGGGCAATGCCATCGATGCTTTATTATTTTCATTCATGGCTTCGGCCGCCATTAAGAGTATATCTGAATAACGTATTATACGTCGATTATGTCCCCATCTTGCCTGATTTCCTTCACCGGTTGCATAAACTTTTTGATTATATACTTCAATTTCCAAAATTTCATTGCTTGTACCAACGTAAGTGGTATCGGGCGTATTACCATCTCCCAAAATTGTCTCACCATCAATTATTTCTCCCAGGAAAAATATACTTGCTTCCATACGCGGATCATTTCCCATAAACTGTATCCATTGGTAAGAAGGTCTGTTAAATCCCCATCCAAAATTTGGTGTTCCTCGAACACCCTGGGTATTGGCATACTGATTTCCTCCTCTGTCTAAACTATTTTCCGGCAACGCACCAACTTCAAAAACAGATTCGGGACCGAATTCTCCCATTACAGAAAAAGCATTGGAAAAACTATCCTCCAGAGAATATTGCCCGGAGTTGATTACTTCCAGGGAATACTGTTCGACTTTTACAAAATTTCCTCTGAAAAGATACAATCTTGCCAAAAGCCCTGCAGCAGAACCTTTTGTAGCCCTTCCCGCCTCTTCCACGGAATAATCAGATTTTAATGGAAGATTCTCCAGAGCAAATAATAAATCGGGTTCAATCAAATTATTAAATATTTGTTCCCCTGCAGTTTTAGATAAGCCGCTGGGCGCTTCTGAAGTAGTCACAAGTGGTACGTCTCTGTATCCTCTGTACAATATCGAATAAAAATATCCTCTCAGAAATCGCGCTTCTGCAATCAATCTGGTTTTAAGTGCATCATCTATATCTGCTATATTCGGCACTCTTTCGATAACCAAATGAGATCGTCTGATTCCCTGATAAAGCGTTCTATACCAATTTTCAATGGCCTCTTCCGATGGAGTGTATGAAAAATTATCAAATGCATCTACCTGAATTCCATCGCCGGGATTACTCCCTTTTCTGGATTCATCTGACATGATATCCAAAAGTGGGAATCCGCCCGTATTGATTTGCCATTGGCGCAGTGAATTATACACTCCGTTTGTAGCGCTTATGGCTTCATCCGATGTGGCAGGAAATGTGCCATCGGTCAGAGATCCGAGTGGTGGCCTTTCCAGGAATTCTTCTCTACACGCTGAAATCGAAATTAACAGTAAAATAAAAGCGAAATATTTCAATCTGAGAGTCTTCATATTTCTTAAAAATTAAGTTTTAATCCGGCACTCCATACTTTCGTGGTTGGATATGATCCAAAATCAATTATACCCCCAATAGCCGAATTACTAATTGTATTATCCGGGTTTCTACTAATTATTTCAGGAGAATAGCCGCTGTAATCTGTTTTGATCCACAAATTCGTTCCTCGAAAATATATGGATGCTGATTGAATTTTTATTTTTTCAAGGATGTTTTTCGGAATTTCATAAGAAAGAGTAACTGTTCTCAGTTTTAGAAAGGATGCATCTTCCACAAAATAATTTGATGGTTGGAAGTTTATTCCACTCAGGGAAGCTTGAGGGTCGGTATTTGAGGTACCTTCACCGGTCCATCGGTCCAGGTATTTTTCTTCAAAATTTAATGTACTAAATCGATTGGCCTCTTTGCCATCGTAAATTTGATTGCCAATTTGACCAACAAAATCAAAGGATAGATTAATCCCTTTGTAACCTACATTGGCATTAAAACCATAAACAAAATCGGGTATCCATGTACCAATAATCGTTCTATCATCGGGTGTTATTTCTCCATCACCATTGACATCTTCATAAATAAAATCCCCTACTCCCTGCTGAGACAAACTTGGCGTTGAATTTAATTGATCTTGATTTTGAAATACCCCTACAATATTATATCCGTAAAAGTATCCAATAGGCTCGCCAACAGTAGTCCTTGTCACCCTTTGCCCATTGCCGAGATTACCGGAAAATATTTCTTCCTGAGCTCCTGGAATACCCTGACCGAGGTCCTCTACAACATTTTTAATTGTACTTCCATTGAATCCCAAGCCATAATTCCAGTCTCTAATATTGTCTTCCCAATTCAATGTAAACTCTAATCCGGAATTGCGCACATCCGCGGCGTTAAATCTTTTTTGCACAAAGGCTCCGGCCCCTACATAACCCGGTAAATCCAATAAGACAAGAATGTCTCTTGTATATCTATTGTAATAATCTATAGTAGCGGTGAGTCTACTTTTAAATACGCCCAGTTCTACGCCCAGATCGTATTCGGTTGTTTCCTCCCATTTTAAGTCGGAATTTCCCGGCTGGCCGGAAAATGTAGCACCGGAATTCAAAGTCTCGTCAGTTCCAAATACGCCGTCAATGTTAGATTCTATTCTGGAGTATTGATCTAAATAAGGAATGGCCTGATTTCCGTTTATTCCCCAACTCGCTCTGAATTTCAAAAAGTTTAAAGGTATATCAGGGAAAAAGTCTTCATTGGAAGCATTCCATCCCAGAGCAAATGCAGGGAAACTACCGTATCTGTTGTTCTCACCAAAACTGGATGACCCATCCCTTCGTACGGTTGCGGTAAACAAATATCTTGAATCGTAGACATAATTGGCCCTGAATAAGATCGAATTTATAGCACGGGTTGCTGCGCCATTCGAATTTCGTTGATCATCGGCCGAACCTGCATTCAAATACCAAAGCTCTTCTGCCTCTCCCAGTAGATTTAATCTTGTTCCTGAAATAAATTCAGAATTGTTTTCCTGTGCAGAATAACCCAAAACAACATCCACTTGATGTTTTTCTTTAAATTCCCTTGAATATGATAAGGTATTTTCAAAAATCCAGCTTCTGTCTTCATTGAAATTGATGGTTAAAATATTCTCCTCCACCTGCTGTGTTGGAGAGACAAAATAGACCGGGGTAAAACTTCTACTTTTTGAATTGCCCAAATCAAATTGGTAGCTCGTTTTAAATTTAAAGTCCTTCAAAAAATTAAATTCGGTGTAAACATTTCCGATCATACGAAATATTTTGGATTCGTTATTGGTGTATTCAATGGCCGCCAATGGATTTCCTGCACCTCTTACTTCTCCGAATGTTCCATCCGGATTATAGGGATCATCAATAGGCCAGGCTCGATAGGCGGTATTTACTACATTAGGAGGGTTTTGTCTTTCGGTAAATACACCCGTCAGAGAGCTCCCGATCTTTAAATACTTTTTAACCTGATAAGCCGTATTTGATTTTAATGTGTAGCGATCAAATTCCGACTTTGGAATGACTCCGGTTTGTCCAAAATACCCTCCGGAAAAATAATAATTCATCTTTTCCGATCCACCGGAAATGGATACGGTATGGTTCTGAAGGGGTGCCCAATCTTCAAAGATCTGATCCTGCCAATCAATATTTGGCAAAGCATCAATATTATTAAAGGTTCCCGGATTGGCTTCGTTTAAAAGTGTGGCAAATTGCGGTCCGTTCATAAGGGCAATTCTATTCGCTACTTTTTCTACACTGTACTCAGAACTCAAATTTATTTTCGCATCTCCTTTACCCTTTTTTGTAGTTACAATTATTACCCCATTGGCACCTCGTGTTCCAAAAATAGCCTTTGCAGATGCATCTTTTAATACTTCTATAGACTCAATATCCTGACTATTGAGAAAGTTGATACCCCCTTCAATGATCACTCCATCAACTATATACAATACTCTATTATCGTTTAACGTGTTAATTCCTCTTAAACGCACATAAGAGTCTTCACCAGGTGCGCCCGAACTATTCAGTATTTGTAGTCCGGCAACTTTTCCCTGAAGAGATTGAACCGGATCTGCAGCAGGAGCCTTGACTATTTCCCTGCTTTTTACAGAAGTAACAGAACCTGTCATATCCGATTTTTTCAAGGACCCATATCCAATTACTACGACTTCATCAAGTTGACCAATATCTTCGATTAAAGTCACATTAATTTTTGTTCTTCCTTCTACGGGAATTACCTGATTTTTAAAACCAATAAATGAAAATATAAGTGTGGCATTGGGCATTGCAAGTTCTATAGTGTAATTGCCGTTTATATCGGTAACGGTTCCCATATTGGTGTCCTGAACTATGACATTTACTCCCGGTAAGGTCTCACCATTTTCAGTTGTTACTGTTCCCGATACACTTAAACTTTGAGAAAAGAGCATTCCGGAATAAACAATAATGGAACACACTAAGAGTAGTTTCTTTCCCATAAGTATAAATTAGAACTTATTTGATCAAAAAAATAATCAAACTGCATATAAGGCTACTAAAAACTACACAGATATACAAAAATATTTTCCTATTTATATTTGAGCAAAGACATGTTATCTTAATAAAAAATCCTGCTTAATATAAATTTATAAGCTCTAATTGCTTCCTTGTCAATATGAATTTGCAATTCCTAAGGCAAAGGACAATTAAATCGCATGAGATCTCTTTTGATACAAATTGAATAAAATTAGGGTATGATAAGTTTAATATTCTTTAGAGAAGAAACTTGCCAAAAGCCAAGAGCCCCATTGCTCAAATTATTTCTCGGATTTGCCGGAGCAGAGCTGAACATTCCTCCATCTGAGTTAAGAACAGTTTCAAGATCAAAGTAATAGAGATAAGCTATTCTTGAAATACTGTATTGCTCCATGTATACCGTATCGCCACTTGTATACACCCCGGTTATATATATGCCATTTATTTCCTCTCTAACTATTTCATCCGAGGCATAATATACATCCCTACCCTCATTGTTTTTAAATACACCGTTTCTATAAAAACGCCAGTTATAAAAATCAACTCTATTGCCGGGCTCAATAGCGTAAAACTTGATATAATAAAAAGGCCCGGTTTCTGTTCCCAGCGAATCGATCAATTCATCCCATGGTTCGAAGTCTTCTTCCACCGGTTCAGCCACAAGACTATCAATTTTTGTAACCGGTAGGAGTATATCTTCAGCAGTATAGGTCTCTCCTTTCCAATCGATTTTCAATTCATAAGTGTTGCCAATTGTCCCTTTAAATTCTATTTGAGAACGGTAAAGTCCGGGCTTCTCGGTTAAATCGTAATTTATTATGCGTTCAATTCCCTCATTTGATTTTTCTGTCACCGATACGCTTGCATTATCAACAGCGGGAAAGCCATTTTTATCATAGAGACCATTGCTTGTGCTTAATCTTATTTCGTGATATTTTAATGAGTCTGTTAATAAACCATCTATTACCAATTGCATTTCGGTTTGATCCACATCCAATTGAATTTCTTCCTCACAGGCGGAAAGAAAGAGAGCAGAAATTATTGCTAAAATTATTAAATGCTTTTTCATGGTATTAAAATCTGAAATTGTATGTGACCGATGGTAAAATGCCAAATAGAGATACTTTTTTAGCTACGAGCTCGCGGCCATCTCCAAGCACATTGCCCTCTTCATCTGTTTTTGTTTCGGTATAAATTGTAAAAGCGTTTTGTCTGTTGTAGACATTATATACCGAAAACACCCATGCATCTGTCATTTTACGAGCTTCTCCTCTCTTGTTGTGTTTTTTTCCATTGAGAGTTAATGACAAATCCAGCCTGTGATAAGCGGGCAGTTTATATGCATTGCGAGCCGTGTATTGCTGAACTGTATAGTTTAAGTATTCGTATTTACCGCTGGGTATTGTAATTGGTCTTCCGGAGGAATATGTAAAGTTTGCACCAATGTCTATGCGTTCTTTTAATGCATAAGTGGCAATTATGTTGAAATTGTGTCGCCGGTCGTAATTGGCATTAAAGGTTTTTCCATTGTTGACCCCTTCTATTGTTCTTGTTGCCTTTGATAAGGTATAACTCGCAAATCCGGTTAGTTTGCCTTTGTTTTTTCTTGCAAATAATTCCAAACCATAAGCTTCGGAATTTCCTTGACGAAATTCATTGGCCAAATGAAAATTGAAGAATATTTCAGCATTATCTGCAAAGTCGGTCACGTTTTGAATGTTCTTGTAAAAAATTTCACCGGACAATTCGTACATATTGGAATTGATATTTTTAAAATATCCAAGAGCTACCTGGTCAGCAATCTGTGGTTTTAAATATGGTGAGCTCGGATTCCAGGTATTAAATGGCAATGGAACGGTCCCTGAAGAAATGATATGCGCATTCTGCACCATCCGGTTGTAAGAGCCTTTTATGGAATTAGATTCATTGAGGAGATAACGAATAGAAAACCTTGGTTCAGGATTGATATAAGTCACGATGTTTTCCCAATCATCATAATCAATGGTATCCAAAACATTATCCTGCCTGCTGCTTATGTTGTCCGACTGATCGGCATATTCATAGATTCTGGTTTTACCCAAATTTTGAAAAATGGATAATCTTATCCCATAAGACATGGATATTCTTGATGAAATCCGCTGTTCATTGCCAACATAGAAAGCATGATCAAGGGCATACATTCTTTCCAATTCGACTTTATTAAAAATGGAGGTTTCATCTTCCGGAACAATTTTTCCGGGTGAGAATCTTTTCCAGCTTACCTGATAACCAAAATCGATTGTATTATTGGTATTGAGGAAATAATTGAAATCATTTTTTAAACTAAGCTCTGAAATATTGGAGGTCCACTCCAATCCGAGGGCATCACCGTTTGATTCCAAACCGTAATCAAAAATGCTTCCGATCAAAGAGGTATTTGAAAAAAGTCTTTTGTTATAAAGGTGATTCCAACGAATGGTTGCTGTTCTATTTCCCCAGTCAAATCCAAAATCATTTCCAAACTTTAGTGCATCTCTTCCATTGTAAACACTAATAAAAAATCGGTTGTTATTATTGGCCCTGAAATTGACCTTGGCATTGATATCGTAAAAATACACCTGATCATCTCTGAGGTCTTCATTGTTTGAAAGCTTTAAAAATAGATCGGCATAAGAGCGCCGTCCGGCAATAAGAAATGAGCTTTTTTCTTTTTGAATTGGCGCCTCAATCAAAATCCTACTTGCGAGTAAACCCACTCCGCCATTTACTCCCATTTCGCGATTATTTCCGTCTATGCTTCGTATGTCCAATATTGAAGATAATCGCCCGCCGTATTCAACCGGAATTCCTCCTTTATATAAATCGGAACTTTTAATTACATCTGCATTAAATACTGAAAACAAACCAAACATATGCGAGGGATCATAAATTGGTGCTTCGTCAATCAGAATAAGATTTTGATCCGAGCTACCTCCTCTGACAAAATAACTTGAAGTTCCTTCTCCTGCTGAAACCACTCCCGGCATCATTTGAACTGTTTTGATGATGTCAACCTCTCCGAATAGCGCCGGTAATTTCTTTACCTGATCTATGTTCATTTCGACCTTACTCATCGACACATCGGTCACATTAAGATCTTCTTTAGTACCCTCAATTATCACTTCATCCGTGATAATGCTTAAACCGGGTAAATCGAGGTTCATTTCAATATTATGATCTAAAACTATCGACTTGTCAATCTTATCATATCCGATAAAATTGAATTCGAGAATATATTCACCCCGGGGTAGCGTTAAAGAATAAAATCCATATGGGTTTGAAACGGTACCTAAACCAAGCTCTTTTACCAAAATAGTTGCCCCTATCAATTCCTCTCCATTGGCCTGGTCTCTGATGTAACCAGAAATGGTGAATTTTTCCTGTGCAATAGTAAAATTTGGGCATACCAAAATCGCAATTATAGCGATCATGACTTTTATCGGCATGATTGATAAGTTTAATTTGACCTTCTTAAACTATAGACTAACAACCTCTCCAAAGGTTGCCATCTCTGTAAAAATTAATTTGAGTTTTTCTCGATATAAGAGTAGATCTGCCCTACGGTTGCCAATTGCTCCGCGTCTGTATCGGGGATTTTGATGTCAAAATTCTGTTCGAATTCCATAACAAGCTCTGCATAATCCAGAGAATCAATACCAAGGTCCTTAATTAAATTTGCCTCTTCAGTAATCTCCGATTCTTCTATACCGATTGAATTAATTAGAATGTCGTTTACCTTTTTCTTGATTTCTGATATTTCTGCCATATTTCAAAAACTTATTGATGCTAAATTCATTAAAAAATCTAATTCTATCTATATTTTTCTATAATAATTAAAATCTCAGGGTGAATCTTGTGCGCTTACCTTTAATGGAATCGACATTAATAGTCCCTTTATGCTGTCTCATAATCTGCTTTGACAGACTTAAACCAATTCCCGAACCTGATTTTTTTGTGGTAAAAAATGGAATAAATATTCTTTCCAAAGTTTCCTTTTCTATACCCGGGCCGTTGTCTTCTACTGTTATGTGAATTTTCGACAAGGCATCCATCCAGGCGCGGAGATATAGATTTTTCTCTTTTTGTTCTCCGAATGCCTGAATTGCATTTTTTAATAAATTTATGATTACCTGCTCGATTTGGTCCCTGTCTGCATTTAAAGACATGTTGTCCGGTTCTATTTCCATTTCAAAATTAACTTTTGCTTTTTGGATATCGGGTTTCATCAAATGATGTATGTGTTCCATCAAATCTTTTACATGGAAGAGTGATTTAGATGGAAATGGTATCCTGGTCATATTTCTAAAATCACTTACAAATTTGATCAAACTTTCACTGCGCCTTTTTATGGTCTGGATAGCCATGTGCATGTCCTCGAGGTCTTCTTTATTTACTTCCAACGGTTTAGGATTATCCGTAATATGTCCAACTATGGCGTCATCTACAGTTGAGGCAAGAGATGAGATCGGTGTTACGGAATTCATTATTTCATGTGTCAGGACCCTGATTAGATTTTGCCAGGCTTCCATTTCCTTTTCCTCGAGCTCGGTTTGAATATTTTGTATTGAAACCAGTTTAAATTCTTCTTTTCTTAGCTTAAAGACAGTCGCGGCAATGGATAGTTGCAAATCTGTATTTCTATTTTGGATTTTTATCAGATCTTTTTCACCATTTCCCAAAATTTCCACTCTTCGAGCTAGTTCTTCGTTGAATTTCGAAAGATCTTCTATGCTGCGAAGCGGAATTACATTGAGTAACTTTTTTGCGGCTGAATTGATCAATTGTATCTCACCATTGGCACGAAAAGAAATTAAACCAATTCCTACATGCTGAACTACTGTTTTTAAATAGTGAAACTGGGCTTCCTTTTCTGCACGGATCTCCCTGAATTTGCTAATGACCGAGTTAAATTCCTTATTAAGCCTGTCAAAAGAACCCCCTATGTTTTTTTCTGTAAATGAATAGGAAAAATCATCAAATTTGATTGAATTAAGGAATTGGGCAATGTCTCTATTGGTTTTCTCCACATAATTTATCAGCGCACCCAACCAAATGATTATGAATATTCCCAATCCCACCATGGTTGCGTAATACTGGGTGTCAAGAACTAGATATATGAGACCTGCAATAGAAGCCGCAAGCACTAATACTCTAATGATTACATTTAACCGGAAATTTTTAAAGCCCATGCTTTTCTAATCTGCGGTAAAGTGATGCCCGCGTAAGTCCTAAATCTTTAGCAGCTTTTGAAATATTTCCGCCGTGTTTATCAAGCGCTTTTTGAACCATTACTTTTTCCATTTCATCCAGATTGTAAGTATCCATAGGTATTTTAGATGAATCGCTTTTCTGATTCAAAAAGAAAAAATCATCGGCTTGCAAGGCATTTTCTTCAGACATAATAATAGCCCTTTCTATAGCGTGCTGCAATTCGCGAATGTTTCCTGGCCAATGATAGGACTGAAGTTTTTTAATGGTGGTTGCCATTATTTTTTTAACCGGTTTTCTGTATTTTTTAGAATACATCGCAAGAAAATGATTGGCCAATAATTCCAAATCATCAATCCGCTCTCTTAAAGAAGGAAGATGGATTTCCACCGTATTTATTCTGTATAAAAGGTCTTGTCGAAAGTCACTTGTATCCACCATTTCGAGCAAAGGCATATTGGTAGCGCAAATAAGTCGTATATCAATTGGAATGGCTTTATTGGTTCCCAATCTGGTTACCTGTCTGTTTTGCAAAACCGTCAGTAGTTTAGATTGTAGCGGAGCCGTCAGGTTGCCAATTTCATCCAAAAACAAACTCCCATTATGAGCAATTTCAAATCTGCCCGGCCGATCTTCCTTGGCATCAGTATAGGCGCCTTTTTTATGACCGAAAAGCTCGCTTTCAAAAAGGGTTTCACTTAAAGCACCCATATCTACTGTTACAAAGGCATTCTTATTTCTAAGTGATTGATTGTGAATTTCCCTTGCTATTAATTCTTTTCCGGTACCATTTTCGCCGAGGATCAAAACATTTGCATCCGTCTTTGCCACTTTATTGATTATGGCAAATACATTTTTCATGGCATTGCTTTGTCCCAGTATTTCCGAACCTGTAGACAGGTCTTTGATCAAAGCCGATTTTGTTTGTCTTAAGTCTTCTACTTCCTGAAAGGATTTTCTCAATTTGGATGCGGAATTAATAGTAGCTATTAATTTCTCATTTTGCCAGGGCTTTAATACAAAATCAGTGGCACCTTCTTTAATGGCCTGCACTGCCATGTTTACGTCACCAAATGCGGTTATCATTATCACCACTGATGAAGGATCGAGTTCCAGTATTTTTTGCAACCAGTGAAAGCCTTCTTTGCCACTTGTGGTATCCATACTGTAATTCATATCGAGAAGAATCACATCATAGCTGTTGTTATTGAGCAGAAATGGAATTTTATTTGGATTTTTTTCAATCTCCACTTCCATTGACTGTTTTTTTAACAAGAGTTTCGCCGCAAGGAGTACATCTTCATCATCATCAATTATCAGTACCTTGATTTTCTCATTGTCAGATGCCATGTCTTATAATTTTAATTGCTCATTTGCCAAAACAATGCCAGTACTGAAATATATAAGCATAAGCATTTTCAGCCTTCTTAAAGAAATAAAGATATAAAAACTGTTCGTATTCGTTCGATTTTGTATTGTTTTCGAACAGAATATTGTGCATTATTAATAATTCATGCTTTAATCGGCAGTATCAATTCTTCTTAATAGTTTTACATCCTAATTCACTAAAATGTCAGTCGCAAAAGACAATATCAAAAGGGTCACCACGCATACACTTCAGGAAATGAAGAATAAGGGTGAGAAAATTTCAATGCTTACGGCATATGATTTTTCCATGGCGAGAATTCTGGATGAAGCTGGGATTGAAATTTTACTCGTAGGTGATTCGGCTTCGAATGTAATGGCAGGGCATGAGACGACTTTGCCTATTACACTTGATCAAATGATCTATCATGCTGCTGCTGTGGTAAGGGGAATAAACAGATGTTTGGTTGTGGTTGATATTCCTTTTGGAAGTTATCAGGGAAATTCTTCGGAAGCACTTCGCTCCGCGATCAGAATAATGAAAGAATCGGGAGCTCATGCCGTAAAAATGGAGGGTGGATCCGAAATTAAGGAGTCGATTATTAGAATACTCTCTGCAGGGGTTCCGGTCATGGGACATTTGGGTTTAACCCCGCAGTCCATTTATAAATTTGGCACTTATGAAGTCCGCGCCCGGGAAGAAGCCGAAGCTGAGAAACTAATAGAAGACGCCAAACTTCTTGAAGAGTGTGGATGTTTCAGCATTGTTCTGGAAAAAATACCGGCAAAACTGGCAAAAAAAGTAGCTGAGTCAGTAAAAATTCCGGTTATTGGCATAGGAGCAGGACAAGATGTAGACGGACAGGTTCTGGTAAGTCACGACATGCTCGGCATCACCGTTGATTTTGCCCCTCGTTTTATCAGAAGGTATGCCGAATTGCATAAAGTCATGAGCGATGCCGTTAAAAACTATATCAAGGACATTAAAAATCTTGATTTCCCTAAAGACAAAGAGTCGTATTGAAAAACACTTCCAGGTATTTTAAGGTAATTTATGAAGACAATCACCTTATTGCTGTAGATAAAGCTGCAGGAATATTGGTTCAGGGGGATGATACAGGGGATACACCACTATCCGAACTGGTTAAAGAATACATTGCAAAAAAATACAATAAACCGGGTGCAGTATTTTGTGGTGTCATACATCGATTGGATCGTCCGGTTAGTGGAGCAATAGTATTGGCAAGAACTTCTAAAGGTCTTGCGCGTATGAATGCGCTATTTAAGGATAGAGAAATAAGAAAAATTTACTGGGCGCTCACTAAAGACAAACCTGAAACCGAATCCGGCACATTGGTTCACTGGTTGAAAAAAAATACAAACAAAAACTTTGTCAATGTATATGGGAAAGATACCAGCGGCGCACAAAAAGCTGAACTCGATTTTAAAATTCTTGGAAGAACCGGCGGTTTTTATTTATGGCAAATCGAATTAAAAACGGGCCGCCCACATCAGATTCGTGCACAACTGGCTAAAATTGGATGCCCAATTAAAGGCGATGTCAAATACGGTTTTGGAAAAAATAATCCCGACGGAAGCATTCATCTTCACTCCAAGGCCCTGATTTTCGAACATCCTGTTAAAAAGGAAGTAATGCATATAGAAGCCCCATTGCCAAATGAATCCACCTGGAATTTGTTCCATCATTTTGCAAAAGTTAAAGATGAGTTGGATAGATAAATTGAAATCCAGATGGGGTGTGGAATCGACTTTCAGGATTGTAATGATTTTGATCGTCTTTACCTGTACGGGTTTCACGGTTCTCTTCTTAAAAAAACCACTTTTCAATTTTCTTGGATTTGATGCAGAAAACCTTCCTCTTTATGTGAGCATCATCTACTATATTTTAATCCTGCCGGTTTACATGGCTTTTCTGCTTTTTTATGGATTTATTTTTGGCCAGTATTCGTTTTTTAGGGCATTTGTCAAAAAATCTTTTTCAAGACTTAAAAGAAAATAAAGCGAATTTGATGATTAAAAGTATTTCTCATTTTAAGAAGGAAAACAATTTGTAATCTGCAATAAATAAGCATTCTATAAAATCAATCAATAATAATCTGAGCAATGGCTTTCGCTTTTCTTATTTTTAGAACCGCATGAAAAGCATCCTTTCGGCATATCTAAAACGACTCACCAATCTATCTCAGAGAAACAGGTCCTTATTTCTTCTCAGAAATACAGCTTATCAGGATATTGATTTTCATAAAATCGATGCCTTAAAAAAAGATGAAGGTCTAAAAGTTATTGAGCAGCTCAGCAAAGGCAAATCCTATTTCCTAACGGAAAATATTGATCCGCGTGTGGGTAAAAGAAATGATATTTCAGCCAATCTAGCCAAAATTCAAAGAAGAGATAACTTCATATTTAGAGAAAGTGGGGCTAAAGACTTATATCTGGGATGGCCATTTGTTCATGGCAAATTATTGGGAGAGCAAATGGTGCGTTGTCCGCTTTTGTTCTTTCCGGTTAAGCTGGAACTGAAGGAAAATAAATGGATGCTCTTTTCGCGTTCGGAAGTGAATATAACATTCAATAAGAGTTTTCTTTTGGCCTATTCCTATTTTAATAAGATACGAATTGAGGATGATTTTCTGGAAACCGTATTCAACGATTTTGACAATGAGATTCGGCCTTTTCTTACTTCTCTTTATCAACTTATTCGCGATTCACCCATAGAGCTCAATTTCAATCAGGATCTTTTCATGGAAAGGATCATTGCCTTTAGTCAATTTCAAAAAGATCAATTTGTAAAAAAATACGAGGCAGGTGAATTAAAACTATTTTCGGAGGCCGTTCTTGGAATTTTTCCACAATCGGGCTCACATCTGGTAACGGACTATAACGAACTCATTGAAAGCAATCGCTTTGGTGATCTTGAAGCCTTTTTTGCCGATAAAAATCCCAGCCCTGAAGAAGAACAGCAAGAAGGCTCACCTTATAGGATGAAATTTCTTAACAAACTAAAAGAAGAAGAAACCTACACGCCATTTCCAATTGACGCTTCACAGGAAAATGCACTAAAAGCGATAAAAAAACACAATTCTATAGTTATACAGGGTCCACCCGGATCTGGAAAAAGCCAACTCATCTGTAATTTAATTTCAGATTTTGCCTCACGCGGCAAAAAGATATTACTGGTATGCCAAAAAAGGGCCGCACTGGATGTAGTCTATAAACGACTGGAGGAAATTAAAGCCGAGAAATTTTGTGCCCTGGTTCACGATTTTAAAAATGATCGAAAAAGCATTTACGAACAAATAAACAGACAAATTGAAAGCCTTTACGAATACCAGCAAATCAACAATGGCCTTGATTCAATTTTTCTCGAAAGAAATTATCTCAAAGCCTGCCGACAAATAGACCAGCTAACCGAGGATCTGGATGATTTTAAGAATGCATTGTTTGATACCAGTCAGGCAGGTATCTCTGCGAAGGAATTATATCTGCGTTCAGAGCTTAACAATTTATCGGTAAAGCTTGATGAAGAATTCAGCAATTACCGAATGAATGAAATAGATGAGAAGCTTTCCTCATGGGATCAATACATCAATATGTACTTCAGATTTGAAGCGGAAGATTATTTGTGGAAGGACCGGGTTAGTTTTAAAGAGTTCTCCGGACTTGATTTAAAAACAATCGTGAGTACTCTCAATGAAATCCCGGTGTTTAAGAAAAAGGTCAATGAAAAAATTACTCAATTCGCCATCAGAGAAATGAGTCTTGAAGAACATTTATCTATTCTCGATGCCGAAAAAGATCTCAGAGCTTTTTTGAGAATAATTGAGGACGAAGAAATTTTTGAATCATTCAGACATTACATTGATAATAAAACAGACCTCCTGCTATTACAAAACAGACAGAGAATCATTATGGACTGTTTCGCAGGAGAGGGGGTGGAACAAAGTACCAAATCTGAGGAGTTGGTCGATGTACAAAAACTATTGGATAATGCATTGTCCAAACGAAAAAATATCATTACCTGGTGGCTGTATTCCCTATTCAGCAAAGAAAGCTATTTACTAAAAAGAGTATTGGTCAGCAATGGCCTTGAACTCAATCCCAATAATCTTAATATTCTGGAACAAAAGCTTAATAACAGGATGAATCTGGAACATAATTTGTCTTTCCTGAGAAATTTAAATTGGCTCAGTAAAATGCCAGACTCAAGAGAGAAACAAAAATTGCAGGATTGGTTTGATGTACAGCAAAAAGCACTAAATGCGAAAGCCATTATAGAAAGTTTCAGAACGGTAAGGGAAAATTTCAAATTCAAGGAAAGTACCTTTCAGCATATCAATAAAAAAATGGAAGGCCTTATTGAGTTATCAAAGATCATTCATGAAAAATTAAAGGTTTGGAATAAGCACTTGAGTAAAAAACAGATCGAAGAGCAATTATTCTCTGCAAAAAATCTGGACAAATTAATTTCAAGCGTAAATTCCGATTTTGAAGACCTCTGTTATTTCGACCGATTGAAAGATGATCTTCCGAGATCCGATATAAAACTTTTACAAAAAGTTCTCGATGTGCCAGAAGTCGATCATCCCGACAAGGTCATTCCAATCTTGTTAAATTCTCTTTCCCTTACCTGGATTGAACATCTGGAAATAAAATACCCTGAATTGCGAATGGCAGGCAGTTCTGAATTGGATCAAAAGATAGTCCAACTACAGCAATCACTCAAGGAAAAAGAGTCTTCCAGCAGCGATATATTGCTTATGCGCCTCAGGGAAATGACCTACAAATCCCTTGAGTACAATCGCCTCAACAACCTTGTAAGTTATCGCGAACTTCAGCATCAGGTGAATAAAAAAAGAAAGATCTGGCCGCTCAGGCAGTTGATATCCAAGCATTTTGAAGAGCTTTTTAATTTAATTCCATGCTGGATGGCCTCGCCCGAATCGGTTTCAGCCATGTTTCCAATAGAAGAAATTTTTGATTTGGTGATTTTTGATGAGGCATCTCAATGTTTTTCCGAACAAGGAATTCCGGCGGTTTACAGGGCGCGGCAAGTGGTTATATTAGGTGATAATAAACAATTGCAGCCCAATAATCTATACCAGGTGAGGTACGAAGTTGAGGAAGAAGAAAACCCCGATTTGGAGAATGACTCCTTGCTCGATCTGGGAAGCAGATATTTGATGACCACAATGCTCAAAGGGCATTACCGAAGTTCCAGTTTAGATCTGATCGATTTCTCCAACAAACATTTTTATAATTCCTCTCTGCGCTTTCTTCCTTCGCCCAATGCCATGTTCAATACAGATCCGGCAATAAAATACCATCATTTAAGTTATGGAATCTGGGAAAGTAATAAGAATGTGATGGAGGCCGAAGAAGTTATACGTCTGGTTCAAAACTATCTGAAAGCAGGCATCACCAACATAGGGATCATCACTTTCAATTTCTTCCAGCAGAATTTAATCCAGGATTTGCTTGAGGAAGTTTCCATTAATGAAAAATGGCCGATTCCGGAAGATCTTTTTATCAAGAACATTGAAAATGTTCAGGGCGATGAACGCGATGTTATTATTTTTTCCATTTCTTATGCCAGAGATTCCTCGGGCAAGCTAAGACACCAATTCGGATCTTTAAATGCAGCCGGTGGAGAAAACAGATTAAACGTGGCAATAACAAGGGCCAGAAAAAAAATAGATATTGTGGCAAGTATATTACCACAGGAATTAAATACAGAGGATTTAAAACACGAAGGCCCCAAACTATTAAAGTCCTATCTCGAGTATGCATTGCAGGTCTCAAACGGCCAATACGATTCTCATTTTAGCGAAAAAGAAGGATTTAAGCAGGATTGGTATTTGAAAAATCGCTTAAAAAATTGGCTGAATAAAGAAAAAATCAATTATTCAGAAAATTTGCCATTTGTAGATCTTATGGTCTGGAAGGAAGGCGATTCGGCCAAATTGATATTCACAGATGATGACTTGTTCTACGAAAGTTATAGTGCAAAAGAAGTGTTTGCCTACCGGCCGATGGAACTTCAAAAGAAAAACTGGGAATATACTTTTGTATTGAGTCGAAAATACTGGACCAATCACACAGAAGCAATGATGGCTGTAAACCGATTTCTCGACAGGTAATTAATTGTCGTCTTTGTTCTTTAAAGATTTTATAAAACGGGCCCAGGCAAAAGGATTGATCAAAGAAAGCGTTGGTGCCATGTATTCATTACCCTGCATCTCTGCATAATTATTCATGTAGAATGCATAGTTCAGGCTCGCATCCATAGACAGAGAATATTGCATTTTTAGCAATAAATTCTCATTCATTGTTCCTCTTTTTAAAAATTCTTCTCCTGTGGTTTGGTTCATGGCAAGGAATGCCTCCTTAAATAACTCTTCGGTTGGCCAGGGATAAATACTAATGGAAGGTAGCATAATGGTATCCTGCTTCAGTTCAATGTAAGCTGTAATCTGATCTTTTCCATTGTCAGGAACCACATAGGTTCTTTTTTTATAGGAAACAGCAGAGATCGTCAAGGTATCACCGACAAGGGTTGGGAATGAAAAAAATCCATATTCATTTGAGGTTGTTCCTCGTCCGGAACCATCTACATAAATATGCACGCCGGGCACTCCATAAGCACTGTCACCTGTAACAATCAATCCACCAATTTGAACCACCTTTCGATCTTCTTGTGCTTGCGAAACAGAAAATACTATGGTAAAAAGAAATAATGCAGCCAATCTTAGCGCCATAAAGAAATAATATTTCAATTTAGGAACTTCAAATATACGATTTTATTGCCGTCAGGCTTATATTAGAGTATGCGAGTAAAGCAATTTAACACATCCGTCGGAACGCAAATTTTTAAAGCCTTTTCTGAGTTGGCCAGGGTTAGGGTTATCAATTTGCTCTTCAAAAAAGGCCCACTTTCAACCTCCGACCTCGAATTAGTGCTTGAATTCACTCAAGCCAAAACTTCAAGGCATTTGGTTTATCTCAAAACTTCCGGACTTGTTTCTTCAAAAAGAATTGATCAATGGGTGCTTTATTCTGTGAATGATGAGTTTGGAGAAATTATTACACAATTGCTCAATTACTTTGAAAAAGATCCTTTGCTAAAAAACGATCTTGAGACTTGTGATGTTCTTAATTCTAATCGGGAGTTATCTACAAGCAAGATCAACCTTAAAAAACTAATGCGTGAAAAATTATAAACACATTTTTTTCGATCTGGACCACACCTTATGGGACTATGAAAAGAATGCAAAGGAGACACTTTTTGAACTTCACGTCCTTTTTGAGCTATCAAATTTTAATATACTTCAGGAAAAATTACTCGAAGTATACCGCCTAGTGAATTTTGAGCTCTGGAGATCGTACAATAAAGGATTGGTTAATAAAGAAGAGCTTAGAGAAATTAGATTTTTTAAAACATTAGGACATCTCGGAATTAAAGACAGGTTGCTGGCAGCCAAAATGGAGAATGCTTTTTTAGAAATCTGTCCAAAAAAACCTCATGTACTTCCAAACAGCATTGAGATTCTTGAGTATTTGAAAGAGAAATATGTAATGCATATAATCACAAATGGCTTCAAGGGAAGCACAGAAAGTAAAATGGTGAATTCCGGTTTAAAACCATACTTTAAGGAAACCATTACATCCGAATGTATAGGTATTACCAAACCGAACGCTGCTATATTCGAATATGCCATTAAAATTGCCGGAACAAATGCAAAAGAAAGCATCATGATCGGTGACAATCCCGAAACCGATATTCAGGGCGCGTTTAATTCAGGTATGGATCGCATTCATTTCAATCCTGAAAATCGCGCCTGCAAAGTAGAAATGAATCACAGCATTTCTGATTTAATAGAACTAAAAAATCATCTCTAGTAAATTTCGGGTAATTCAAAAAGGAATTGCAATGGGTTGGGGCTTCGTAGTCTATACCTTACTTTTGCAAGAAATTTCAAACGATGTCAAAAGCAATTTCAAATATTCCATACCCGGTCAATGAACCGGTAAAAAGTTACGCCCCGGGTAGCCCGGAAAAAAAAGAACTCAAATCTGTTCTGGCTGAATTAAAATCCAGTGTAATGGACATTCCGATGGTCATTGGAGGAGAGGAAATCAGAACTGACAAAAAGATTGAAATTACTCCGCCGCATGAGCACAAACACGTTCTTGCTCATTTTCATAAAGGCGACGAAACGCATGTTCATCAGGCGATTAATGCAGCATTGGATGCTAAAAAAAGCTGGTCAGCTTTGCCCTGGGAACAACGCGTAAGTGTATTTCTAAAAGCAGCAGATTTATTAGCCGGCCCCTACCGGGCCAAAATGAATGCCGCGACGATGTTGGGCCAATCAAAAAGTGTTTTTCAGGCTGAAATTGATGCGGCTTGTGAATTAATAGATTTCCTAAAATTTAATGCCTATTTCATGCAGGAAATCTACTTGGAGCAGCCCGATTCTTTACCGGGCATGTGGAATAGAACAGAATACAGACCACTTGAAGGTTTTGTTGCAGCAATAACACCATTCAATTTTACTTCAATTGGTGCAAATTTGGCTGCTGCGCCCGCCATGATGGGAAATACCGTTTTATGGAAACCTTCGGAAACCCAGATTTATTCGGCCTGGGTATTTATGGAAATTATGAAGGAAGCGGGATTGCCCGATGGCGTTATCAATATCATTTACACCGATGGCCCGACAACCGGTGATATCGTATTTAAGCATCGCGATCTGGCAGGTGTACATTTTACAGGTAGCACCAAGACCTTCCAGCATATTTGGAAAACCATTGGAACCAATATTGATAAATTCAGAACCTATCCAAGAATCGTAGGAGAAACAGGAGGTAAAGATTTTATTTTGGCGCATCGTTCGGCGGATGCCAAAGAAGTAGCTACGGCCATTACCAGAGGTGCATTCGAATACCAGGGTCAAAAATGTTCCGCCGCTTCAAGAGTTTATATTGATCAGAGCATTTGGAAAGATGTTGAGAAAAATTTACTCGCCGATTTAAAAAATATTAAAATGGGCAGTCCGGAAGATTTCAGAAACTTCTTTAATGCTGTCATTGACAAACGCTCATTTGACAAAATTTCCAAATTTATCGATGAGGCTAAAAATTCAAAAGTGGCTAAGATTATCGCAGGTGGAAATTACGATGACAGTAAAGGATACTTTATTGAGCCAACTGTTATCTTAACAGAAGATCCGCAATTCACCACAATGTGCGAGGAAATCTTTGGTCCTGTTGTGACGATTTATGTTTACAATTCGGCCTTTGATGATGTTTTAAAGTTAGTGGATGAAACTTCTCCATATGCATTAACGGGTGCAGTATTTGCAAGAGATCGTTATGCCATTGATAAAGCAACCAAAGCGCTGGAGCATGCGGCCGGTAATTTCTATATCAATGATAAACCAACCGGAGCAGTGGTTGGCCAGCAGCCATTTGGAGGTTCCAGAGCATCCGGCACCAATGACAAAGCCGGCTCTGCCCAGAATCTGCACCGATGGGTATCGGTAAGAACGATTAAGGAAACTTATGTTCCGGCGAAGAACTTTACCTATCCGTTTATGGATGAAGAGTAAAAGAATTAAACTTGCCCGCCAGTGGCGGGAATTAAGAATTGAGTAAGTTTTTATTCTGACATTAAAAAAAAAGGGTGATCGACATTTCGATCACCCTTTTTTTGTATTTGTTATTATTTGTTTAATTAAAGCTTACGCTTGATTTCTCTTTCTTCGTACACCTCCAGCTCATCGCCTTCGTTAATGTCGTTGAAATTTTTCAATCGAATACCACATTCATAACCAAATTTAACCTCGGTTACATCGTCTTTATGGCGTTTTAACTCATCGATCATGCTATCAGCAACAACGATACCGTCACGCACCACACGTACCTGACTTTTCCGTTTTACCAGGCCGTCTTTTACAAAACAACCGGCAATAGTACCAACTTTGGAAATTTTAAAAGTCTGACGTATTTCCACCGTACCGATAACAACTTCTTCTTTCGTCGGCTCAAGCATACCCTCCATGGCATCCTTAATCTCATTGATCGCATCGTAAATGATAGAATACATTCTGATCTCGATCTCTTCATTCTCAGCGAGTTTTCTTGCTGTACCTGAAGGCCGTACCTGGAAACCAAGTATTACGGCATCTGACGCAGAAGCAAGCAAAACATCTGATTCAGAAATCTGACCAACGCCTTTATGTATAATACTAACTTTGATTTCATCTGTAGATAATTTTAACAGTGAATCGGCCAATGCTTCAACAGAACCATCCACATCACCTTTTACTATGACATTCAATTCTTTAAATGAACCAATTGCCAATCGTCGACCAATTTCATCAAGTGTAATGTGTTTCTTGGTTCGAATACTTTGTTCTCTTTGTATCTGGGCTCTGTTGTTGGCAATTTCTCTTGCCTCACGCTCAGATTCCATGATATTAAATTTGTCACCGGCTTGCGGTGCTCCGTTGAGTCCTAAAACCAATGCTGGCGTTGCAGGGCCAACTTCATTCATCTTGATTCCTCGGTGATCAAACATGGCTTTAACTTTACCCATGTGCGAGCCTGCTAGAATTACATCTCCGACTTTCATTATTCCGGATTCATTGAGCAATGTGGCTACATAGCCTCTTCCCTTATCGAGCTCGGCCTCAATGACCGTTCCATTACCTCTTTTTTTAGAGTCCGCCTTTAATTCCAGAAGTTCTGCTTCGAGCAATACTTTTTCGAGTAGTTCTTCAACTCCCTGGCCGGTTTTGGCTGATATCTGTTCGCATTGGTATTTACCACCCCAGTCTTCAACCATATAATTCATGTTTGCCAATTCCTCTTTGACCTTGTCCGGATTGGCATTGGGCTTATCCATTTTGTTGAGGGCAAAGACTATGGGTACCCCTGCATTGGATGCATGGTTAATGGCTTCTTTGGTTTGCGGCATAACGCTGTCATCCGCTGCAATAACAATAATTGCTACATCGGTTACTGCGGCACCCCTGGCTCTCATCGCTGTAAAGGCTTCGTGACCTGGGGTATCAAGGAATACGATTCTCTTTCCCGTTTTAGATGTAACATCATAGGCTCCAATGTGCTGTGTAATACCTCCGGCTTCGCCTTCCGTTACCTTGGCACTTCGTATATAATCAAGCAATGATGTTTTACCGTGATCAACATGTCCCATTATAGTTACTATTGGCGCACGTTCGATCATGTTTTCATCGTGATCCTGCTCAGTCAAATCCTCTTCCGATTCCTGTTCAGAGCTTACAAATTCAACATTGTATCCAAATTCGTCTGCGATAATGGTAATGCTTTCAGCATCGAGTCGCTGGTTAATTGACACGAACATTCCCAATGAAAGACAGGTGGAAATTACATCATTCACATTGACATCCATAAGTGATGCCAGGTCATTGGCTGAAACGAACTCAGTAACTTTTAGTGTTTTTGTGTCTTCCTGTTCTGCTGCCTCCTCTCTGGCTTGTGCCATGGCAGAACGTTTTTCTTTTCTGTATTTGGCTCTTACTCCCGTAGGACTCTTACTTCCTCCGGAAATTTTTGCCATGGTGGCCTTAATCTGCTCTTGGATTTCCTTGTCGGAAACTTCTTCTTTTTGACTTTTCTTACCCTGAACCTCTTTTGGCTTTTTCCTGTTATCACTGCCTGTTCTTATCCTCTTTCTTTTGCGTTTTCCATCTTTGTCTTTATGGGAATCGTCAGAAGATGCCACTTTTTCAGGGCCTTTCTTCTCAGGTTTTTTAGGCAATTCAATTTTGCCTAGAACTTTAAGCCCTTGTAATTTATCCGCTTTCGCCGAAATAGTTTTTCCAGGTTCATCCACCTGCTCTTCCTCTTTTGGTGCTTCGGATTTTGCATCTTCCTTGGCTACCGTCTCAGGTTCCGGTTTCTTTTCTTCGGCTTTTGGTTCTACTTTTTTCTTTTCTTCTTTTACCGGCTTTTCTTCCGATTTTTCTTCCTCTTTGGCTTGGGGCTTTTCTTCAACCTTTTTTGGTTCTGCCTTTGGCTCTTCTTTAGGTATTTCTTTTTTGACTTCTTCCTTGGCTTCTTCCTTAACCTTCTCTTCTACCTTTTCTGTTTTTTTCTTGTCTAAGTCAATTTTTCCAAGTACTCTGGTACCCTGAACACTTGCTTTTGCTCTGATTACATCTTCGGGTTGTGAATTTTCTTTCTTTCCTGAAACACCTACATTTTTAATGAGTATTTGATCCTCAGGTTCGGATTTATCTGATCGGCTCGAGGACGCATCTTCCCCATCTACCTTGACTTTTGAGCCAATGGTCATTCCTGAGGCCTCTTCTTTAGCCGCTCGTGAGGTTTCAAATTCTTTTTGAAGCAAATCGAATTGCTCCATACTTATTTTGGCATTAGGACTATTATCAACTTTATGTCCTTTTGTTGCCAAGAAATCAATAATGGTTGAAGTCCCAACGTTCAGCTCTCTCGATACCTTACTTATTCTGAGGGTCTTTTCACTCATAGGCCAAATATCCCGTTTTTTCTATTCTATAAAAAATTTTACTCAAATTCCTGACTTAGTATTTGGATTACATCATCAATGGTTTCTTCCTCTAAATCTGTTCTTCTAAGCAGGTCTTCTTTTCCTGTTTTCAATACGCTTTTAGCCGTATCTAAACCTATTTTTCTTAATTCTTCGATGATCCAATCTTCAATTTCATCTGTAAATTCCATCAAGTCCACATCGTCTTCTTCGCCTTCAAGGATTTCTCTGAAAACGTCGATTTCCAATCCGACCAATTTACTTGCCAGCTTAATGTTTAGACCGCCTTTGCCAATTGCCAATGAAACCTGATCGGGTTTGAGAAATACAGAAACCCTGTCTTCATCCGGATCCATTTTTATGGTAGAAATTTTTGCCGGACTCAGGGCACGTTGAATCAGAAGTTCTTTGTTTTCAGTATGATTGATGACATCGATATTTTCATTATCGAGCTCTCTAACAATACTGTGAATTCTTGAACCTTTCATACCGACACATGCACCAACCGGATCAACTCTGTCATCAAAAGACTCCACAGTCACTTTCGCTCTTTCGCCCGGTTCCCTAACTACCTTTTTGATTTGAATCAGGCCATCGTAAACTTCCGGCACTTCGTTTTCAAATAATCTTTCAAGAAATTTTGGTGACGTTCTTGAAAGCAAAATTCTCGGATTGCCATTTAGCATTTCAACTCTATCGACAATCGCCCTGATGGTATCACCTTTTCTAAATCTGTCTTTTGGTATCTGCTCGCTTCTTTTTACAACCAACTCATTTCCTTCGCCATCTACCATTAAAATTTCTTTGGGAAGCACCTGATATACTTCACCGGTAACAATCTCTCCTACCTGCTCTTTGTATTTCTGGTACAAAATGTCTTTTTCAAGATCTTTTATTCTTTGCATTAATGTCTGGCGTGCGGTGAGCACCAAACGGCGTCCGAAATCTTCGAATTTTACTTCTTCTGCAACTTCTTCTCCCACTTCAAAATCTTCTTCTATTTTTTTAGCGTCGGACAATGGAATTTGAATGTTTAAATCAATGTCTTCAGCATCATCCGCTACAACTTCTCTGTAATGCCAGATTTCAAGGTCACCCTTATCGGTATTAATGATAACGTCAAAATTATCATCTGAACCATACTTTTTTCTAACGAGTGTTTTAAAGACATCCTCCAAAATGTGGATCATTGTAGGACGGTCAATGTTTTTGAATTTTGCAAATTCCTGAAACGACTCAATTAATGTTGCGCTGTCCATTTTATTTATTTAAAAGATACTAATACTTGTATGCTGTTTATTTTATCCAGTTCAAAATTTAAACTTTGAACATCTTTTTTCTTTTTCTTTTCCAAAACCAAAGCATTATCGCTTACTTCTTTTAGAATTCCCTCCTGAGATTTGCCTTCCCCAAGATCAATCCTAACTTTTCTTCCTATGTTATTTTTGTATTGCCGCAGCATTTTTAAAGGCTTGCCAACACCAAATGATGAAACTTCCAAATTGTATTGCAGCATGGCGGAATCTTCTTCTTCCATTTTTGCTCCCAGTTTTTTTGAAATCTTACTGCAAGCATCAATACTTATTCCTTTGTCCCCGTCGAGATATATGGCAATCTTTTTTTTACCATCCTTATCTCCTTTGATTTCAATTTCAACAACAAACAAAGAAGGATCTGCGATTAACTCCTCCACCCATTTCTTTATTTGTTCTTCTGAAAGTTGCATCATAATAAAAAGAGGGGACTCACGAAGTCCCCTCTCTTAATTTAACACCGCAAAAATACATAAATAATAAGCAGAAATCAAATACCCTTTAGAACAGATATTTTATGTTTAATTCTCCCGAAGTGAATTGAAGCTCTGTTTGTAAATTAAAAATCAATGGATGGTTGGGATGAATGTGCCCACTCGGTAAATTGTAAAAGCAGGGCAATTCGTAAATTTTTGCTTCTTCCACAATTGATTCATAAACGCCGGATATGGGAAAACGGCCTTTAATGGTTTCACTAAAAGCGCCCAACAACAAAGCCTTGATGTTATTAAAAACCCCTGCCCTTTTTAACTGCACCATCATACGATCGATTTTATAATCGTATTCTGCTATTTCCTCAAGAAAAAGAATCTTATTCTTGAAGAATTCCGGATTCACAATACCCAGTTGATTTACGATTAAACTCAGATTACCGCCTGTAATGTCTCCCCTTAAGGACGATTGTTCCCGGTTTGACTTACAATTCAAAGTCTGCTGTTTTTTATTTAGCAAATCCTTCAACATCAGAAGTTCATCCTTAGTCATGGATTCTATCATCGAGGAATGGATAAGAGGAAACTTTTCAAATCTGCTGTCAAGAAACAGTGCTGTAATATCGCTAAAACCCAATATCACTTTGGGTTTGGAAAAAAAGCCCTTTGTTTGAATGTTATCAATAATTCTGGTAATACCATATCCACCCCTGGCCATCCAAATGGCATCTGCCTCAGGATGGTCCAAAGCCCATTGAAGATCTGCCAGGCGCTCAGCATCTCTCCCTGCAAAAGGCCCATGAATTTTATTTACATTTTCACCGGTTTCAACTTTATATCCGGCATTTCGAAGCAATTCTATCCCCTTTTGCAGTTCTTGCATATCTATTCTGCCCGCAGGAGCTATTACCAGGATATGATTTATTTTCTGCTTCAAAACAAAAAAGCCTCCGTGTGGAGGCTAATTAAATTATTTTTTTGTAACTCCGAGTTTTGCCAAAACCAGGTCGGAGACATCATCTCCCTCCGGTGCATGTAGAATGAATGAAGCTCCCAATGCTGCATCACTGCTAAAAATATAGGTATATCCTTTTTCGGCAGCCACCTGATTGATGGCATTGTTGACTTTATCTACAAGTGGTGCAAGCAACTCATTCTCTTTTTTCTGCAAATCATCCTGGGCTTTTTTCTGAAAATCCTGGATCGATTTATTCATCATTTGAAGCTCCTGCTCCTTATCAGCTCTGATAAGTTCAGTCATCGTAGATTTACCTGCCTCATAAGCCTGATACTTGCCTTCAAACTCCTTAATCTTATTGTCCAATTGATTTTCCAATTGTTTGCCATAGGTATCAAGCTGCGATTCAATTTGCTTGCTTTGAGGCATGCTTGCCAAAATATAATTAGGACTGGCATATCCTATTTTGAGATTCTGTGCAAAAACATTCTGGCTCCCAAAAAGAGCGACGGTCAATAGTATGAGATATATTTTTTTCATTTTTATAATTTTTCGTTTTTTACTCTTCCAATTCTTCGGGTTCTTTCAATCCGAGTTCTTCCAGAACAAAATCAGTATAATCATATCGCGGATCTGTATATAACATCACCAGATCACCTGATTTGTCAAACATTATATGAAGCTTTTTTTGTCTGGAAATTTCTTCTATTGCCTCATATATCTTGTCCTGCACCGGCTGTATCAACTCCTGTCTTTTTAAAAACAAGAGCCCATCGTAGCCAAAAGTTTTTTGCTGATATTCTTTCAAAGCCTCTTCTTTTGCTTTGATTTTATTTTTCCTTTCATCAACCATTTCCTTTGTCAACAACACTTCTTCAGCTTTTAGCTCATCGTACATGGACTGAATCTCTGATTTCATTTTTGAAATCTCATCCTGCCATGCTTTGGAGAGCGAATTAACTTCTTCTTCCGCCTTTTTATAATCAGGCATCTGTGTCAGAATAAAATTCGCATCTACATAGCCAAAACGCTGTGCGCTCAAATCATACGACAAAATGGGTGCCAAAAATAAAAATAATGCGATCTTTTTCATAAGAGATGTATTATCGTATCTGTTGCCCTATAGAAAAATGAAATTGAGAACCGTTTACTCCCTGTCTTCCCGGTACCGGATCCAGCCCGTAACCATAGTCCACACCTATTAATCCAAATGCCGGCATGAAAATCCTCGCTCCCACACCAACCGAGCGATACAAGTCAAAGGGGTTGAAGTCTTCAAAATAGGCAAAGTTATTTCCCGCCTCAAAAAACGTCTGTAAATATATAGTAGCAGATGGATTCAATGATAAAGGATATCTCAATTCCATTACGTATTTAGTAAACGCAAGGCCCGGAGTTGCCAGTTGACTGGGTGTAAGCTGATCAAATGATGTATTGCTCACATTTTCTCCTAACAAATATGGATTTAGTGAGGCATCTTCATAACCTCTCAAACCGATAACCTCTGTTCCCAATAGAGGATTAAACCCGGTCAAGCCCGATCCACCAAGGGTAAATCGTTCGAATGGAGTAACACCTATGTCTTTGTTATAAGAGCCGACAAATCCAAAATGCATTCTACCGTTCAAAACAAGATTACCTACTAAACTCATGTACCATGAGTTGTCAATCATCCATTTGTGATATTCTATCCATCTAAACCTTTCAGCATCAGTTTCAAAATTGTTGTTATCTCTGAACAACGAATAAGGAGGCGTTAGAATCATACTTAATGAAACCTGAGAGCCCGTTCTTGGATAGGTTGGGTTATCAACAGAATTTCTTGAGATAGTATTTATCAAAGAGAAGTTTCTGGCAATTCCGTCGAGATTAAGATTTCCTCCTACTCCAAAATTGTTCAAATCATAGAATAATAAAGATGCAGTATTATTCAAAACAAAATAGTCATCCGGCCAAGTCAAACGGCGGCCCAAACCAAGTGTAACTCCTGAGATGTAGAAATGACCAAATTTTTCATTGGTAAATGTGCTGATAAGGTTTTGCCTCGAATGTGTAAAACTCACGGTTAATGAATGAGGTTTTCTTCCACCCAACCAGGGCTCTGTAAATGACAAACTGTAAGTTTGAAATCTTCTGCCATTGGCCTGAGCCCTGAGTGAAAGCCTTTGGCCGTCACCACTAGGAAGCGGACTCCATTCGCTCAGTTTAAGCATTTTCTTTGTTGAGAAATTATTGATCACCAATCCAAGGCTTCCAACAAACCCAAATGCACCTCCCCATCCTCCGGATAATTCTATTTGATTACTCGGCCGTTCTTCTACTACATATTCAATATCAACAGTACCATCTATAGGATTAGGCATAGGATTAATTCCAATTTTTTCTGGGTCAAAATATCCCAACTGAGCTAGAAAGGTCTGTGTTCTGATGACATCTCTTCGACTGAATTTATAGCCAGGATAGGTTCGTATTTCTCTTCTGATTACATCGTCTGATGTTACGGTATTTCCTCTGATTATAATTTCGTTGATGGTGGCCTGCTCCCCTTCGTAAATTCGCATTTCCATATCCACCGAATCGCCAATTATTCTTGTCTCAATGGGTTGAACGCTGAAAAACAAATAGCCATCATCCATGTAGAGGGAGGTGACGTCAAAACCATTTGGATTGAAATTTAATCTTCTGCTCAACTCCTCACGATCGTAAATATCTCCCTTGTTAACATTGAGAATCGCCGACAATTCTTCTTCAGTATGAATATAATTACCGCTCCACTCAATATTTCTGAAGTAATACTTATTGCCTTCATCCACCGTCATTCGGATTTTAAGTTCTTCAGGATTTAATTGAAAAACAGTATCAGTGACGATTTCCGCATCCCGATAACCTAGTGAATTATAATAGGAAATAATGTTTTCTTTATCCTCTTCCAATGCACCTTTGCTGAATTTGGCATTGTTGAAAAAATTAAGCTTAAGATTAGAAGTAATGTAATATTGGAAATCCTCAGGTTCCAGTTCTTTTGCTCTCTTAAATAATGTCCTGAATGTGATTTTGTCCAATTTGAGAAGATCACGATTGATATTTTTACCAAGGCTTATTCTGACCTTTTCATGATTCCCCTTCATTTTTTTCCTCAACTTGGAATCTTTAGCTGCTTCGTTTCCTTCAAAAACGATTTCTTTAATTTTTACCTTTTCCTTTTTCTCGATTATGAAATTCAGAACAACGCTGTTTTTTAATATAGGGTCCTCTTCGATATTACTGCTTATGTCCACATTCAGAAATCCCTTGTCGATATAGTAATTTCTGATTTTTCGTTCTGAGTTTTTCTTGATAGCGTCGGTTATAATTCTTCCTCTAATCAAATTGAGTTTTTCTTTCAGTTCATCGGCTTCTCCTTTTTTGAGGTTTTCAATTTTTCCTTTTTTCTTTTCTCTAAAACCAAACTTGGAAAGTCTTGGTCTTTCGCTAAGCCGAATTTCAAGAAATACGAAATTGCCCTCAACTTTGGTCACCAATATTTTCACATCGCCGAGAATACCCTGTTTCCAGAGTTTTCTGATTGCACCGCTAATTTCATCTCCCGGAATGTTAATTTTATCTCCAACCTTTAGCCCTGATACAGAAATAAGAGAGGTTTCATCCAAATTGGAAACACCGGTTACTTCTATACCGCCGATTTCATATTCAACCGGATTGGAATATGAAATATCAAATGCCTTTCTTTCTCCCAATCGAATTTGAGCCCAGGAAATAGAGTAAATAAATAGTATAGTAATTAGAAGAATTGATCTGCGCATATCTCTAATGTGCCTTGAGCTGCTCACTTGTTTTACCAAACCTTCTTTCTCTTTGCTGATATTCTATCAAAGCCTCATAAAGGTGTTTCTTTCTAAAATCGGGCCATAGTGTATTAGTAAAATACAATTCAGAATAGGCCAGTTGCCATAATAAGAAATTGCTTATCCTAAGTTCGCCACTAGTCCTTATAAGTAATTCGGGATCGGGAAGTGAAGGATCAAATAAATGTGCCCTAAACGATTCATCATTGACCTCTTCTGGTTTCATTCCGTCTTTTATCATAGATTTTACAGCCTCCAGTATTTCCCATCTGCCAGAATAACTCAGCGCAAGTGTCAATACCATATTGTCATTGTCTTTTGTTATTTCTTTTGCTTCGTTCAATTCTTTCAGACATTTTTTTGGTAAGTGATCCAGATCGCCAATTGTATTCAGTTTAATTTTGTTCTCCATCAGTGTTTTGGTTTCCGATCGTATGGTAGAAACCAATAAATTCATTAATGCATCTACTTCATATCTGGGCCGTCCCCAATTCTCAGTGGAAAATGCATACAGAGTAAGGTAATTAACTCCCAACTCTGCACAACCTTCAGAAATATCTCTAACCGCATTTATCGCGTTTTTATGTCCAAAGATTCTTTGCGCACCTTTTTGTTTCGCCCAACGGCCATTTCCATCCATGATAACGGCAATGTGTTGAGGCAAATTGTCTGATAATATGCGGTCTTTCAAGTTTTCGACCATATGGAGAGACGCATTTTCAAAATGGATTGCAAAGCTAAAGAATTAGCATCAAAATGCCATTAATAGGTGAAATAAGGACAAGATATTTTATAAATGATATAACTTATCGATACCCCGGCAAAATAATACCAGTCATAATCATAACGAAAACCCCTTTGAATACCATTTCCAAAGGTATCGCTGACACCATCGAAGTAATCATCAAATGTTTTTCTAGCACCGAATTCCAGGCCAATATTTGTCAGATCCCCCAGCATTGCTTTCATACCAAAGCCCATGGGTATTGCCATACTGAAGGAAGGAGGTCCACCTGCCTCTATTTGAGGTGCGGATGTAGTATATCGGTAAAATGCCAGGCCGGCAGTAAAATAAAAAGTAGCCTTTGGAATATTGTTCTTCCCGCGAAAATTAAAAAAATTGTATTCCGGCATTAAGGCCCCCTCATAAACTGTGGCATTAAATTTCAATGGACGAAATTGAGAAAGGGCATCTGAGTATCTCTGATTGGTAGCAGACAGCATCCCCACCATAAAAGATCCTCTCAATGAAAATATCGGGCTGAAATTATGTCTGTAAAATAGCATTCCCGCCGGCCGCTGAAAATAAAAATCGTATTTCGGTGATATTTCACCGCGATAGTTGGTACTGCCCACTCCGATTCCTATTTCTCCCGACTGTGCCATCA
The DNA here is from genome assembly GCA_014323545.1 of Hyphobacterium sp. CCMP332. NCBI lineage: Bacteria > Pseudomonadati > Pseudomonadota > Alphaproteobacteria > Maricaulales > Maricaulaceae > Hyphobacterium > Hyphobacterium sp. CCMP332. The sequence goes on along the minus strand of CP058647.1, from coordinate 2,148,741 downwards.
AAGCACAATTTGCGGTGAATAACAGAAGCGTTACTATCAATAACTTTCTCAAGATTGAAAAATCAAATGAATTTTGCAGCATTGCTGGCTTAACGAAATTATTGCTCCGCTATTATCTGAATTTTGGAGATCTCATTCCTTTATAGAGGATATAAGTCACATGGAAACCGTAAACGATATAAATATCATTATCCGAAGAGTTTCCTCTTTTTTCACCTTCATCTACACCTTGAGCAATTTGGAATGTTTTATCGCCAACGGTGATATCGGTTGTACCCCCGTAAATTGTATTATAAACAGGGTCTCTGGTTTCTCCTGTAAATGCCGAAGCAACTTCCCCGGTTCGGTTTGACATCATTGCGGCGAGTGGATCATCAAAATTAGCCAGTGCTTTATATGGCCCGCTCACATCATCCAAATAATCGGTAAATGTATATCTATAGCCTATTTCAAAAGCGACATCAAAATTTTTGTTTATTTTATACCTTACACCAAGGCCAAGCGGAATAACAGGTTGAATCAATGAATAAGTTCTTTCTTCGGTATTCAAAGGTTTAAGCGACACCCATTCATTACCCTCATCCACCGGAGTTCTTGCTTTTGGATTGTGATGAAAAACTCCAATTCCTAAAAATGCATATGGAATCAAGACAGGTCTTTTTAGGAATGTACCCCTGTTTTCAAACAGATCCACTACTCCGACAAAAGCCAGTTCCTTAATGTCATTTCTGAAATGCAAATTTCTTGCATATCTAAATCTACCGCTTTCTGCATCTCCCGGATCCGCTGAAGAGAAGTCGTCGCCCTGAAGCCTACCCCAGGAAAATGTTCCTTTTACTGAAAATCTCGGATGAAATTTTCGTGAATAAGTAAATGACAATTGAGGCCTTGTAAAACTAAGGTCTGCACTTGCAATACCATCTTTAGGTACAATATCTCCAAAGTAGTTCATTCCACAGAGTCCGCCGCCAATGGAAGAATAATGTTTTCTCCTGCTAAAAAATTGTCCCTTTACATCGGCCACACTACCGATAAGGAGTACAAAAACTAGAAGGAACAATGCTTTATTTTTCATAATAATCACTATAAGTGAAGCCAAAACAGGTACAAATTAAATATTTTTATTTGTAATGGACAATGCATTAATTTCTGACATCCTTACCCCAGTTTAATTTCTCCCTTAGCGTATTGAAATAAACACTGTTTTTCAATTTGACTAAATTGGCTTTAAAACTGGCCTTTTGCACTTTTAAGGAGAAATTTGTAGGAACTGATTCCGATCGGCTGTCCAGTGAAATCAGAATATTTTTTGTTCTTCCTTCCAGATCAATTTGAATTTTACTCTTATCCGGAATTATCAAGGGTCTCATGGTTAAATTATGAGGACAAATCGGTGTTATAATCAGATTTTCCGATCCCGGGAGTACAATTGGTCCACCACAGCTCAAGGAATATCCAGTGCTACCTGTCGGTGTAGAAACTATTATCCCATCTGCCCAATAGGAATTTAAAAAAACATCATCTACCGAAATATGCGCGCGAATCATCGAAGAGGTATCTCTTTTTAAAATTGCCACTTCATTTAAGGCAAAATTTTTGTTTCCAAAACGCTTATCTTCTGTTATTAAAGAAAGAAGAGTTCTTTTGTCCAGTTCATAATTCCCATTTATAAATTCAGAAAGCGATTCGCGAATATCCTCTCTCTTGGTGGTTGCAAGATATCCCAGGCGACCCATATTTATTCCGAGAATAGGAATTTCCTTTTTTCCTACATACGAAACTGTTTCTAGTAAGGTGCCATCTCCACCAATACTTATGGCAAGGTCGGCATCTATTAATTCATGTAAATTGGAAAAAATAGTGTGTTTTGGAAGTTTTACATTATTGGTTTGGCAATTATCCCTGAAATCCTGTTCGATTTGAATAGCGCAATTCTCAGCTTCCAAAAAAGCAAACATATCCTGAATTACAGAAAGCAAATCTCCGGTAAAATCGCGACCGTTGATAGCGACATTCATGAGCGGCAAAATAGTTTTGGCATAAGATTAAAATTAGCCAAAAAAGCTATAGCTCCAAATATTTGAATAAAATGTTAAGTCTTTCCTTTTCATATCCCGATGAAGAGGTTTCCTGAAATTGGGAGATCACTTTGTAATTAAATCTTTCATAGGTAGCAATCAGGCGGGAAATATCCTGTTTATTAAACTTAAGCGTCACTTTCAGTTTTTTGTTATCCATTGGGTCATTAGACACAAATGCACTTAGAATTTTGACATCATCCGCTTCAGCCAGTCTGCTAATTTCCGTCAGAGAATAATCTTTTTCATCCATACACAATACCAGAATACCACCAGGGTATTCGGCGGAGGCCAATTGAGAAAATGCTCTGGCGGTATCATTGACAGTTACCACACCCAGATAATTTTCGTCTTCATCCACAATTGGGACCACATCAAGGTGATTGTCAATCGCCAATTTAATAACCTCAAATAGATGTCTTTGGCTATCAATAAATACACTATTGTGTTTTAACTGAAGGTCTTTGATGGGTTGATCGGGATCGTTGGAAGAAAAAACCACATCTTCATCTATTAATCCCAAAAATTTATTGCTATCCACCACTGGCAATTGATTTACACGAAACTCATCCATCCAGTCTATCGCTCGCAAAGCCCTGTCTTCGGGTTTTAACGGCGGGATCAATTGATTTATTAAATCTACAGCTATCATTTGTTTCTTAAAAAGTCGCTTAAAATTTCCTTAAACTCTTCCGGTCTTTCCATCATTGGAGCATGACAACATTTATCTATAAACGAAAGTTTTGAATTTGGGATGAGTCTGTGAAATTCATGCGCTACCATGGGAGGCGTTATAGTGTCATTTAATCCCCATATCAAAAGTGTTGGGACTTTAATTTTGTGAAGTTCATTGGCCAGGTTATGTCTTTGGGCTGCTTTTGCAATGGCTACAATGTTGAGACATTTTGGAATAGAGCTGGTTATTTCAAATACTTCCTCGATTAACTCATCGGAGGCAGTTTTGGGATCGTAAAAAGTGTATTCCACTCTCTCCTTTATATATTTTTGATTACCTCTTTTCGGAAATGAGCCGCCCATGCTATTTTCAAAAAGCCCGGAACTTCCGGTAAGTACTAATTTTTTTACGTTGGATTGAAAACTTAAGGTATAGACCAAAGCCACATGGCCGCCCAGGGAATTCCCCAAAAGCGTTAGGTCTTTGAGTTCTTGTTTTTCCACAAATTCTTCAATGAAATCAACCAATCCATCGACAGAAGCCTTTCTTCTCGGCATTGAATAGATCGGCATTAATGGAATAATTACTCTAAAGTCTTTTTTGAATTCATTGACTACATGCTCCCAATTGCTCAAGGCACCAAAAAGCCCGTGGAGTAAAAGAAGTATATCTCCTTTGCCTTCATCTATGTATTCAAATTTACCTGACTTTTTTACTTCCATAAATCGATTGCGAAAGCTTGCAAATTAAGAAAATGTTTTAATTGATTGCGTTTTGCGCAAAACAATGCAAACAATTTTCCAAAAGTTGGAGACCGTATTCCGTTAATGCTGCCTCGGGGTGGAACTGAATTCCATAGATTGCTAATGTTGTGTGTCTGAAGGCCATAAGCTCTTCTTCATTGGTTTTGGCCAGCGCTTTCAGACTACTGGGAAGTTCCTTTATAATCAATGAGTGGTACCTTACCACATTGAAGTTTTTAGGTATATTTTCAAAAATGGGATCATCCTCGCAAAAAATTCGACTAATTTTTCCATGCATGGGTTTGATGGCATGTTCTAATTTTGCCCCAAACTTCAGCGCCAGCGCCTGATGCCCGAGACAAATGCCCAGAATTGGCACTTTTTCGCAGTAATAATCAATCATCTGCATCAAATTCCCCGCGCGTAGTGGATCCATGGGCCCTGGAGATATTACAATCGCATCAGGATTTTCAGGCCAGTCCTTTTTTTCCAAATCATTTCTAATAAGCTGACATTCTTGCCCTAACTGCTCGAAATAATCAAGAAGATTGTAGGTGAAGGAATCGTAATTGTCAATAATTAGCAACACTGTCGGGGGATAATAGATCTTTAATGGAATCCATCATATCACTGAGAAATGGCAGAAAACCCAGCATTATATGAAACAGATGAGGTGCAAAGGAAATTAGGAGTGGCAACAAATAGGCATCGGCGCGCATTTGTTCATCAAATAATTCAGGTGCAAATGCATTAATCATCCATAAGACAAGACTTATCGCAAATGCCCATTTGATCACTCCGATTATGCCCCCGACAAATTTGTCAAAGCTACCGAGTATGGTCAAACCTATTAAGCTTTTTAGTGCCTTACCCAATACATTCACGCCAAGAACTATGGCTATAAAGACTAGTATAAAGGCCAGAAAAGGAAATGCAGGATGTGGTTTCCCAAAAGTATCTATCAGTATAAGTAAAGCCTGATCCATTAATTTGAAACCGCCAATAATTGCCAGAATTAAAGCAAGGATATTTACGATTTCCATCAACAATCCTTTTTTAAAGCCTCTATAAAAACCAAAAAGTAAAGGCAAGGCTAATACGATGTCAATTACTTCCATTTAAGAAGTCAGGAGCTTTTTGAGTATAGACGAAATCATTTTGTTATCTGCTTTTCCGGCCAGGGCTTTGATGGCCAAAGGCATCATTTTTCCCATATCCTGAGGGCCGGTAGCACCATTTTCTGAAATAACTTCTTTGATTTTTGCTTCCACCTCTTCTTCAGACATCATTTCAGGTAAATATTTTTGAATGACATCCAACTCCACCTGCTCTTCTTTTGCCAGGTCATCTCTGCCTTGTTCTTTGTAAACATCGATAGAATCCCTCCTTTGTTTTGCCGCTTTCATGAGAATTTTCATCTCTTCTTCTTCTGAAAGATTTTCTCCTGCCCCGCTATCTGTTTGTGCCAAGAGTATCATTGATTTTATGGCGCGCAAGGCTCTTAGCTCGTCTTGTTTTTTGGCCAACATGGCCTGTTTAATATCCGAATCGATCTTTGTTTTTAAACTCATAATTATGAAGGGTATATTTGTGCAAAATTAACAGAAATTGTGGATGACAAGACTCAGTGTAAATATTAATAAAATCGCCACTCTCAGAAATGCCAGAGGAGGCAATGTCCCCGATGTCGTACAAGTCGCGATTGATTGTGAGCGATTCGGTGCTGAGGGCATTACTGTGCATCCAAGACCGGATGAAAGACACATCCGATACCAAGACGTTTTGGACCTGAAGGAAGTGGTTAATACAGAATTTAACATAGAAGGCTATCCGGATAAACGATATATGGAATTGGTTTTAAAAGTAAAACCCGCACAGGCTACACTTGTACCCGACGGGCCCGATGTATTAACTTCCAATGCAGGATGGGATACAATCCGAAATAAGGAATTATTGAAAGAAATCATTCAGGAATTAAAACGAAATGAAATCAGAACATCCATTTTTGTTGACCCCGATGAAAAAATGGCTAGTGCTGCCGCTGATTGTGGTACCGACAGGGTAGAATTATACACCGAATCCTATGCAAGTCAATATCATAAAAATAAAGAAATGGCTATTGCCGACTATGTCAAGACAGCAAAAGCGGCTTTAAACGTTGGCCTGGAATTGAATGCCGGCCATGACCTGGATTTGAAAAATTTGAAATATTTTGCGACTACTATTCCTAAACTTAAAGAAGTGAGTATTGGTCATGCACTCATAAGTGATGCCCTTTATTTGGGACTTGAAAATGCTATCAATATGTATAAAAGACAATTAATGTAATGGAGTTATTTTACAGAAAACAGGGAGAAGGAAGAAACATTATCATATTGCATGGCCTTTTTGGTTCTTCAGATAATTGGATGACCATCGCTAAAATGCTGGCCGATGAATATACAGTATGGACCATTGATCAAAGAAATCATGGCCAAAGTCCGCATTCGGATGATTTCACTTATGAAGCCATGGCCGGGGATCTTATGGAGTTTATTGAAGATCACAATATTCACGACCCCTATTTAATCGGGCATTCCATGGGTGGAAAAACAGTCATGGAATTTCTAATTCGAGGACATCTCATTGTGCCGGGGGCTATAATTGCGGATATTGGGCCAAAAGCTTATCCTGTTCATCATCAGAAAATTCTGGACGGATTGAATTCAATTGACATTGAAAAAGCGAAGGGTAGAAAAGAAATAGAAGATCAATTAAAGGCATATATCCCGGAATTTGGGATTAGAGCATTCCTTCTTAAAAATGTCAAACGCAAAGAAGATGGTAGTTATGAATGGTCGGTAAATCTTCCGGTTATTACTGATCAAATTGAAAATGTAGGAAAAGGCTATTCTGATAATCATATTTACGAGGGTGAAGTATTATTTCTCCGTGGTGGTAAATCAGAATATATAAAAGACGAGGATTTTAAATTTATTAAAAAAATATTTCCAAAGGCGGATTTGGAAACGATGGAAAATGCCGGGCATTGGTTGCATGCCGAGAAGCCGGAAGCATTTGTGGAATTGGTTAGGAAATATTTTTAAACTCTATAAACCCGCTGCTTTTTGCCCCATTTTCATAAGGAGCTCAGAACCCAATGCTCCTTCATCTTTCAATACAATCTCTCCTTTTGAATTGAAAAAAATCAAGGTTGGAACAGACCTTGGGTTTACTTGACTTACTAATTCTCTCATTTCTGTATCGACATCTACAGAGACATAGAAAAAGTTTTCATTGAAAAAATCAGCTGTATTTTTATCGTTGAAAGCATTTTTCTCCATCCACTTACATGGGCCACACCAGGATGCCTTGAAATCCACAAATATCAGTTTGTCTTCAGCTTCTGCCTTTGATAGAATTTCCTCCCATGATCCGGAAATGAAATTAAATTTATGTGCTTCTGCCGAATGTGATGCTGTAAAAAAGATTAGTATAAAAGTGGATAAAATGAAGTTTTTCATGATTGATAATTCATCATTCGTAATTACTCAAAAAGATCTTCCTCCCGCTCTAATAACAAAATGGAATGTTGAGGTACACTAATCAAACTAACTATTGTTTCACAAACTTATGTGCTTCATAAAAAGATGGACCAGTAAAGCGTAGAATGTACATCCCCGGACGTAGACCCGATATATCAATAGTTTGATCCAGACTATTTTGTAGAGATATTTTTTGCGTTAATTGTCCGGTTAATTGATAAACCTGGATTTCTTCGATTTTGACGTTTATTCTTTTGTAAAAAAACAAGGTTGCGGTTGCAGGATTTGGAAAGATTCTGATTATTTCATCGCTTTGATTTTCATTGAAGGGATTTCCAGAGAAAATAAAATTAGAGTTTACTCTTCCGTATAGCAGGGGATCGAGCGTAATTATATCCGTACAGGTCTTGCTATCAGTATCAAATTCATAAATGGTGTTGTGTTCATAATAGCTGCTTATTAGTAGTTTATCATCATTCCTGCTCATGGTAAATGCATTGAATTCCGGATGACAAACAGAATCCTTCCACTGATTTGGATTATACAATATGCTATCCATACTTGAATTATAAGCCAAAAGTCTTCCACGATGTACTGCCCAAACAACTGTATCCATAGCATACAAACCGTTATCTCCATTATAACCAAAGAAATTGATCAGTCCGGTTTTTCCTGAATTAATATGAACGCTAAAAATTATACCGCTAATTCCTCCTATTCCATAAATATATTCATCATCTCTTATTAGAGATTGGATAATCCAGGGGTTTTGTTCCATCCCCTGTAAATTCTTTAATTCATAGTCTTCGCCCCTAATCAAATCTAATTCTCTGATAATTGGATAATAGTCCAAACGACCGTTATTATCTTTTTCTTCATAAGCATAGATTAATTTGTCTTTATAAAAGCTCAAAGATTCTTTAGAAAATCGCATATCTGAGTCATATAAATCATCATTGAAAACATGTATAATCTCAAAATTCTCAGAAAGAAAATCATACTCAAATAAGGCGAACTTCGATAATCCCTGTTCAATAATGTTGACGAATCCAAAAAGGCTATTTTCAAATAGATGAATTTTAGAAGTTTCAACCGATTCAATATTGCGGAATGAATATATTCCTTCCTTTTCACCCGAAAACTTGTTGATTCTGTTTATTACCCCTGGCGAATTATCATCCGTGTGAAGTGAAACAAAGTACAAATGCTCATTAGATTCTAGAAGCTTGGTTTTCCTACTGATTGAGATAGTTGAGAATCTATAAATGTATGAGTAGTCTCCTGTAACTGGGTCTACTTGAATAATTCCTCCTTTAGTTCCAGTTGATTTTAATATTAACTTATCATTCCAAAATTCAATTTGAGTACTAATATTTGAATTGAATTCATTGAGTAATGTATAAGTCTCTAGCTCTGGATCAAATTTAAAAAGCACATTTTTTCCACTGTTTTTAAAATTTTTAATAACTCCAAATAAATCATTTCCATCAGAATAAATAGTATAATTATGTCTTTCTATTTCTCCGCTTACGACATAGTGGTTAATATAATACTCATTATCTTTTATTAATTCAGATTCAAATGAATGGTGAATTCGGAAATCTTCTCCCTGATCATTTACAGAATAAATACTACCAAAATCATTATTCTGACCCCATTGTTCATTTATGTAAATTCCCCAATATCTATTCTTTAGCAAATGAATATCACCAATAAGCCGCTCTTCGTCTGGAAGGTTATTTTGAAACTCTTTGATCTTACTCAGTGAGTTTGAATTGGAATTATATCTTAAAATTCCACCCCTGTACATTTGAAAAATATACGCTTCCTTATCTTTAGTCAAAGACCCACTGGGGTAATTTCCCCAAGGATTCCCCGGATTGAAAGTTATTAATTTTTGAAAATTATATGTGGTTTTATCTATGCTGAAAATAGTTCCTCTAAACGGAAAACTCATTTGATTTATATGGTCAACTTCCAATCCACCACCAAACATGGTTAAGCCAAAGACCTTATTATCCTTGAACTGTAACTTCCCCACAGGAAGATTTCCATTCGTAAAAAACCCAAAGGAATCATCAAAACTAAAGACTTGGATAAGAGTATCGTCTAACTGGTCGAACTTAAAGATATTCCCATTAAATGAAGGTCCCCATGAGGCTATCCAAATTGAGCCCGAATCATAGCTCATGGAAACAGGTTTTATCAATTCATCTTCTTTGAAATTATACAGGATCTTAAATGATTTGGATTGAAGGTCAAGTTGGAATATACCCCCATAATTATACCGCCCCCCACGTTTACAAATTCCATATAAATTGTCGGCATGTACAAGTATTAGCTCCTGGTCATATATTGAGTCTCCTTGTGCCTCCCATAATACATCTATGTTTTGATTTTCGTCAAGCGATACTAATTTGGGTAAAAAAGCATTCTGATATGGGCTACTAAGAAAATAAGTGTTATGATTCTGACTGAATGAAGAAAGCCCATAAAACAGTAAAATGAGTATAAAGAACAATCTGGACATTATAATCAAATATAACTATTTTAATGGTATCAATATTAACACAACCTTGTCAACTGATTGTATTTGTTAAATCTTATTCTACTACAATTTCATATAAATCAAGATTGCGTTTATGGTTCTTCTAATCAGTTAATGCGAAATGCAATCAATCAAAAAGATCATCATCTCTTTCCAAAAGAAGAATGGAATGTTGAGGAACGATAAAGTATTTCTCTCCTTCATACTGTACTTCAAAGGCATTCTTCTGAAGAAAAATAGCCAAATCGCCTTCTTTTGCTTGTAATGGTAAATACTTCACTTTTTCCTCCATTCCTTTCCATGACTCATCTGAATCATCGCCGGGATTTGGTATTGGAAAACCAGGTCCAACCTTAATAATATATCCGGATTGTATTTTTTCTTTTTCCTGTACTCCCGGGGGTAGGTATAATCCACTTTTGGTTTTATCGGAAATCTGCTTTGGTTTGATCAATACGCGATCGCCAACTACGATTAGTTTCTTTAGTTTATTATCAGGTGTGAGCTCCATTAGGATTCTTCGCTTATTCTGTCTACAATTCTGGCATCCAATTGCTTGGTGGCTTTTGCACCGAGGTTTTTGAGGTCTTCTGCACGTTTCACAAGATTGCCCTTGCCATCGTAGAGCTTTTTCATGGCTTCTTCGTAGGAGTTTTTAGCTCGATCCATATTCGTACCTACCGTTTTGAGGTCTTCAACAAAACCTACGAATTTATCGTACATGTTTCCAGCCTGTCTGGCAATCTCCATAGCATTTTTATTCTGAAGATCCTGTTTCCAGATATAGGATATTGTTCTTAATGTGGCCATCAATGTAGTGGTAGAAACCAGAACAATATTTTTCTCAAGTGCTTTCTCATAGAGATCATGATCCTCGCGCAATGCCATTGTCAGCGCGGGTTCATTGGCCACAAACATCATGACATAATCGGGTTGATTGATATCGTAAAGGTTCTGGTATTGCTTTTCACTCAAAAGCTTAATATGCGCATAAATGCTGTTCAAGTGGTTTTTTAGGTGTTTCTCTTTTTCAATTTCATCCTCGGATTCGAAATAATTGGAATAGGCGGTTAGTGAAACCTTGGAATCAAGAATTAGATATTTATCATCCGGCAACTTGATGATGTAATCAAGTCTTTGGTTAGAACCATCTTCTGATTTTAGATTTTTCTCTTTTTCGTAATGCACATCTTTTTCCAGTCCTACTTTTTCAAGAATGGCTTCCAATTGCATTTCGCCCCAATTCCCCTGAGCCTTGCTGTCGCCTTTTAAGGCTTTGGTTAAACTTTCAGCTTCCTTGCTCATTTGTTTATTGAGTTCTTTAAGCTGGAGAATTTGTTCCTTTAAAGCTGTATTTGATAATTGACTTTCCTTTCCGGTTTTTTCTACTTTTTCCTCGAATTTTTCGATTCTCTCTTTTAGAGGGTTTAGTATTTCACCAAGATTACTTTTATTCTGCTCAGTAAATTTCTGACTCTTTTCTTCAAATATTTTATTGGCCAGATTTTGAAATTCTATGCTAAATTTCTTTTGCAATTCTTCCAGTTCGTCTTTCTGTGAGCGAAGTTTTTCTTCTAAGTTTCTGAAGTTGGCCTCTACGGTTGCTAGGTCTTTTTGCAAAAGCTCATTTTCCGATTCTTCTTTTTCCAGCTTGGTCTTGAGTTCGGTAATTTGAATCTGACGTTCTTCCGATTGGGCTTTATAAGTATTTAAATCGCCTGAACCGCCTTTATTTTTGGCCATAAACCAGCCTATGGCTACACCTAGCAAAACACCGGTGACAAGGTAAATCAATTCCAGTCCCATTATTTTTTTGTTCTGGCAAAACCGACTGCTACGTCCATATTGTCGAGCGCCGCCTGCAATATTTCATCTTCCTGTTGGTAAATTGGGAAGAATCCGTCAGAGCCCCAAATATTCCTGGCAATTAGCGCCTTTAATTGAATCTGTAGTGATTCTTTAGAATCCAGAATATCATTGGGATCGAATTCAATTCCCGCTTTACTTGCGGTTATCATTAATTCGCCCAGAATGGCATCATCTATTTTAAATTCAGAAATATACTTTTCCAGACCCATGGCTTCGAGTTCGCTTCTTTTTTCTTCAACCCAATCGTACGAAAACTCGCGAATAACATTTGTCGAATAAAGATCTCCAAGCAAATCTGTCCAATTGCTGGTATCTCTCGGAACAAATACATCCGGCATAATACCCCCACCTCCGTAAACTTTTCTTCCCGAACTTGTTTTGTAAACCAGGCTGTCCGCAAATTTTATACTGTCTTCGTGAAACAACTCACCATGTTCTACACGGCGGCGAAAATCTTCGTGATAATCTTTTACACCATTCTCATAGGTTTTCTGAATGCTTCTTCCACTTGGAATATAATACCTAGAAACGGTTAGCCTCAGTTCACCCTTATTACTAAGCGGGATCGGTTGCTGGACCAATCCTTTGCCAAAAGATCTTCTTCCAACAATTAAGGCGCGGTCATGATCTTGCAGAGCTCCCGAAACAATTTCTGAGGCAGAGGCGCTGCCTTCGTTTATTAAAACTATCAGTGCTCCTTTTTCAAAATCGCCTTTGCGATTAGATTTAAGTTGGTCGTCATAGCGTCCATTTTTAGATTTGGTATAAACAATCAGTTTTTCACCTTTAAGAAACTCATCCGTTATTTTAACTGCTTTATCCAGATATCCACCGGGATTATCTCTTAAATCCAGGATCAGGTTTTTCATGCCCTCATTTTTTAATTTATCGAGGCCTTCTTTGAATTCATCGTAAGATGTGGCAGAAAAGCGATTGAGTTTGATATAGCCAATTTTATCATCGAGCATGTAGGCAACATCCACCGAGAAGGTCGGAATTTTATCTCTCACAACTGTAAACTCCAATAATTTCTTTTTTCGTGGCCTTAAAACAGAAAGCTGAACTTTTGTGCCTTTATCTCCCCTCAATGCTTCATAAACATCCGAATTCTTCAATCCGATCCCCGCAAAATCTTCACCGTCTACTTTTATTATTTTATCGCCGGCCCTGATTCCGACCTTTTCAGAAGGCCCGCCACTAAGCGGTGTAACCACATAAAGGGTATCGCGTAAAATATTGAACTCTATACCTATTCCTTCAAAATTTCCCCTCAATTGAGATTGAGCCATTTCCACTTCCTTAGGTGGAATGTATATGGAATGCGGGTCAAGTTTTTCAAGCATTTTTTGAATGGCAAAGTCCGTGAGTTCGTCAAGGTCAACGGTATCTACATAGTCTTTTTCGATGTAGGTCAAAACTTCCCTGAATTTTGAAAAACCTGTATTTAAGCCTTTTGCAGATTCATTGTTGGGGATATATGCCCCTATGGCGAATCCCAAAACGAGAAAACCGATAACAATGATGAGTACTTTGAGATTTCTTAGCATCTGATACTGATAAAAATGACCTCTTTAAAATTCAAAAATCTGCAATTTTCCTTACAAAATTTTAAAATCTGTGGATATCTTTTATTCACAAACCTGTGAAATAAATCATTGATTCATAAATTTGAATTCAAATTCGCAGTAAATTGTTTCAAAGCAAGCATTTTTTATACGAAATTCTTGAAAAAGAGCCTTTAATGGGGTCATTTCTTTATGATCGGGGAATTTTTTATTCCAGGTACTCCGATCTGACCGTTAAAGATGTTTGTTCTTTGCACAATATCGATTCAAATTTATTGCTATCGGATATGGCCGACTGGTATTCGCTGAGAGACCAACCCTCTGTATCAGATCTTAAAACTATTCCTGTAGATCTTTTAATCGCCTATTTACAAAGCATGCATCAGCGTTTTCTCTGGCGTCGCTTGCCATACATTCAGGACTTGATTGAAAATCTGGATCCACTTGAGTTCAATTGTTCAGATATCATCAAAGATCTCAAGTTCATTTTTCCAATATTCGTCGATGATTTTATTCATCACATCCACGAAGAGGAAGATCAGCTTTTCAGAACCGTACTGGAAATGTATGCCATCGCAAAAAGGGGAAAAAATCCGGGAAAAATGTTCATGTTGACAAATCAAAAGCCAATTCACGAAATGGCAGCTTTGCATCATGACGATGATGATGAAATGGAAGGCATTCGAAACCTGACTTCCAATTACCAATTGCCCGAAAATTCGGAATTGAATTTGCGTGTCATTTTTGCTGAATTGCAGGAATTTGAAGAGGAATTGTCAAGACATGCCTGTATAGAAAATGAAATCCTTTTTCCCAAAGCCATAGCGCTTCAAAAGGAGGTACAGAAAAAAATATTAAGTACGAGTTTTCTCAACTGATGGGAAGGATTCTGGCCTTCGATTATGGAACCAAAAGAGTGGGAATTGCCACAACGGATCCACTAAAAATTATATGTACTCCCTTAGAAACCATCCATTCAAAAGACATTATCGACTATATTAAAAACTATTTAACAAAAGAGGATGTTGAAGCCTTTGTAATTGGTATGCCTGTAAATTTGGACGGCAACGAAACAAATAATACCCAGCATGTTCGGGGCTTTGTAAATACCTTAAAAAAAACATTTCCGGCTATGCCATTGCACCTTGAAGATGAGAGATACACCTCCAAAATGGCATTGGATGCAATGATAGCCGGTGGAACGAGCAAAGCTTATCGAAAAAAGAAAGAAAATATTGATAAAACCTCAGCTGTTATAATTTTACAATCATATCTCGAAAAAAATACATTATGATCTATCCGATTGTAGCATACGGAGACCCGGTACTAAAGAAAAGAGCAAGAGATATAAATAAAGATGAACTCGATGTAAAAGAGTTGGTGGCCGATATGTATGAAACGATGTATCAGGCCAAAGGTGTTGGATTGGCAGGGCCTCAAATTGGCAAAAACCTCAGAATTTTCGTGATCGATGGTGAGCCCATGGAAGAAGATGAATTAATGGGTTTTAAACAGGCTTTTATCAATCCTGAGATCGAAGATGAATTTGGCGATGACTGGACATTTGAGGAGGGCTGTTTGAGTATTCCCAATATTCGGGAAAATGTGGATCGCCCGGAAAGGCTCAAAATCAAATATTACGATGAAGACTGGAATTTTCATGAAGAAGAATACGAGGGATTAAAAGCCAGAATCATACAACATGAATACGATCATATTGAGGGCATACTTTTTACAGATCATTTAAGTGGTTTCAAAAAAAGAATCCTGAAAGGAAAATTAAATAATATCTCAAAAGGGAAAGTTGAGGTTGATTATAAAATGCGCTTCCCGGCCCGATAATGAATTATCCAAACAAATTACCGGATGTAGGAACAACCATTTTCGCAATAATGTCGAAAATGGCACAGGACAATGATGCCATCAATCTTTCCCAGGGTTTTCCGGATTTTCAAACCTCCGAACGCCTGATCAATCTTGTTCACAAACACATGTTGAACGGAGCCAATCAATACGCAGCAATGCCGGGACATATTAAACTGAGAGAGAGAATTTCCGAAAAAACCGAATCGCTTTACGGTGTGTATTACAATCCGGAATCAGAAGTTACAGTTACTTCGGGTGCTACTGAAGCATTATTTGTTGCCATTTCTGCAGTTACTGAACCAGGAGATGAAATAATAATTTTTGAACCCGCCTATGACAGCTACAAACCAGTCATTGATTTAAATGGAGGCATTTGTATACCGGTAAGGCTCGAAGCGCCTGAGTTTAAAATAGACTGGAACAAGGTTGAGGAAAAGATTTCAAATAAGACCAAGGCGGTTATATTTAATACCCCTCATAATCCAACAGGAAGTATTTGGTCCGATATGGACTTGCAGCGTCTTGCTGAAATAGCCGAGGCCCATAATCTATGGGTGATTTCCGATGAGGTTTACGAACATATAATATTTGATGACGAAGTACATCAATCGGCCATGTTGATTGAGAGTTTAAAAGAGCGATCATTTATTATTTCTTCATTTGGAAAAACCTATCACAATACCGGCTGGAAAGTGGGTTATTGTGTGGCACCGGAAGCATTGAGTAAGTCCTTTAGAAAGATCCATCAATTTGTTTGTTTCTCAACTCATACGCCCAGCCAATTGGCATTTGCCGATTTTTTGCAATTCAAAAACGAATACCTCGACTTACCGCGTTTTTACCAAAGGAGGAGAAATAAATTTTTAGAATTGATCAAAGACTCAAAATTTGAGTTTTCAGCTTCAAAAGGAACCTATTTTCAATTGCTCTCCTATGGCCACATGGATGAACGCGATGATAAAACCTATGCCGAATACCTAACCAAAGAATATAAGATAGCCTCCATTCCAATTTCAGTTTTCTATTCGGACGGTTACGATCCTAAAATGCTTAGATTCTGTTTTGCGAAAAGCGATGAAACCCTGGTCAAAGCCGCAAATATTTTATGCAGAATTTAAATATTTCACTCATTCAAACTCATCTTCACTGGGAAGATCCTATAGCCAATTTAGCGCATTTGGAAGAAAAAATATGGCAAATAGACATAGAGACAGACCTGATAGTATTGCCCGAGATGTTCAGTACCGGCTTTTCCATGGATACTAAAAAACTAGCCGAACCCATGAATTTGCACAGCTTCAAATGGATGCAAAAAATGGCTGCTCAAAAGAAATGCGTAATAACAGGAAGCCTGATTATAAAAGAGAATGGGCATAATTACAATCGCTTGATCTGGATGCGTCCCGATGGCACTTTTGCGCAATATGACAAAAGACATCTTTTCACCTTTGCCTCCGAAAGTGACTATTATAGTCCAGGCAATGAAAAATTGATGACAGAATTGAAGGGCTGGAAAATTTTGCCGCTGATTTGTTATGATCTAAGGTTTCCGGTCTGGAGCCGAAATCTAAAATCCAATCCCTATGACCTTTTAATTTATGTTGCCAACTGGCCTGAAACCAGAATATCTGCCTGGAATGCTTTGCTCAAAGCAAGGGCTTTGGAAAATGCTTCCTATTCAATAGGTCTCAATAGAATTGGCAAGGACGGTCAAGGGCTTAATTATTCCGGTAATTCTGCTGCTTATGACTTTTTGGGGAGCGCGCTTCTGGAATTGAATAATGAAGATGGCATATTTAATATTGAATTATCCCAAGATAAATTAATTGCCTACCGGAAAAAGTTTCCTCTGTTAGAGGATCAGGATCAATTTAAAATCCTTTAATTCTTTATCATTTTTCCTGAATATATTTCTCCTTTATCTCCTTTTAATTTTAGAAAATAAATACCTGATTTATAAACAGATAGATCAATTTTATAATCTTCATTGGACTCTACTCGACTTTTTAAATAAGATCTGCCCATCAGATCGAAGACCTCTAATTCTCCTGATATTTCAGAACTTATATTGACAATATCTGAAGATGGAACCGGAAATACTTTAAGCGATTTTCTTTTTGCATAAAGAGAACCAAGTCCGTTAATAGGGGTGGACTCATTAATAAAATAATGCAAACCGCCGGTTTTTGTACCAAGCACTATATCCACTTTCCCATCATTATTTAAATCGCCCGTTGTTAATTTTAAAAATTCATTCAGTTTTTGATCAATTGGCGTTCCCGGACTTAAAGTATCATTAACAATCACATTTGATCTGAAATCGATAGTGTCTCCGGAACTGATTTCGTTGATAAAATTCGGATAAACTCTTAGCCTTCCGCGTATATCGCCATAAAGCATATCAATATCTCCATTGCCGTCAAAATCCAGAAATTCAAAACTCGGCTGAGTATTACCCAGAGGACTACCAATAAAGCCTACATCTGAATTTTGTTCAGAAAATGACGGATTCTGAATGGTTCCTGTATTTTGATAATATTTCATGTATGAAAAATTGCTGATGCCTATAAATAGATCATCGTTTCCATCGTTATCATAATCGTAAAACTTTGGAAAATCCCCGGGAAATAAACGAGGAAGACTGTCAGAATAAATTCGAATACTATCGGTGCTAAAACTCATTGGGCTGCCTGCCACAGATGTATTTGCTGCCATGTACAATTCATAATCTAAACCGCCATTTTCTCCCAACAAAAGACCGATGTCCAAAACGCCATTGCCAGTTAAATCGTGGAAAAATGGTCTTATATTTTCAACATTTCTGTTAAACAATCCCAGAAAATCATCATCGATGAGTGTAAATTCAGGAACATTCGGATCACCCGTGTTTTCATAATAATAAAGACGTCCTTTTTGTATCCCGTTAATTGATCTACCCCTATTTCCAATAAAGAGGTCCAAATCTCCATCTGCATCGTAATCCACCAATGCGGGACTTGAATAATTCCCAACATCAATCATATTATCCTGAAGAAAGTTATCCTGAATATATGTAAAACTGGGTGTCGCTGTGCTTCCAATATTCTTATAAAAATGAACTGAATTTGCCAGATCAATGGCTCCTGCAGGGTTATCCGTGGTATTTGGTGTTACCAGCAAATCCTTAATACCATCCTGGTCAACATCTTCATAAAACATAGCAGGAAAAACAAAGAAATTAATCGGAGTTGTATTAAAAGGATAGCCTAATTCCGCTGAATCAAATTGTGCGAAAGTATTTGAGCCTACATTTTCAAGATAAGTCACCTCGCTACATCCGATATCACCAAGTAATAAGTCCTTATCCGAATCACCGTCCATATCAATAGCCAGCATGGTAGAACCCGCATGCCTTGCCATTCTTGGCTGACAATACAAATTGGCGGGATTGCCATTGATATAACAATTCGCAGCAAGATTGATATCGTATTTGCCACAGGTTTGGCATTCGTAAATTCTACCCCAGCATCTTGTTACACGTTCAAATTCAGAAATTCCACAATTTCCTACCCATTCCTGCGATAAATTCCGAAAATAATCTATGGTTCCACCACTGCTGAATTCAAATGTCACCAGATCAATATCTCCGTCATTATCCACATCTTCAAAAGCCGGTATATCAGCTTCGCTTATGGGTATATTTATACTGGTATCGTATTGAATAATAGGATCAAATGTAGCCCAAATCGGATAATTAACCGGGCCATTTAAATTTCGGTAAATCTGTGCTCCTGCCGGTGTTTTGGTGTAGAGGTCCTTTCTTCCGTCACAGTTGGCGTCTCTTAAAAATACCCATCCGTAAATCCCATTAAAACCATAAGGGAAGGTCTCGGAATACTCAAGATTAAATTCATAGCCTTGTCCCTTTGCCAAAAATACCACCATCCTTCCTGAACTCTGATCGTAAAGGGCGAGATCCTCCATGCCATCAGCATTGATGTCCAGTGTATTAAATTGGGGTGCGTTTAATCCACCTGCCCATGGAAAATCCAGTGTATCGCTGTTCTCGATTACTAAGGGATCATTAGAAAATTTAAATTTATAGCCCTGAAATTGAGCAATTGCATTTAAAACGCTGAATAGGTAAAAAAATACAAGTATTAAATTCTTCATGTTAATAAAACTTCTACGGATAAAACTAGTTCAAAAAACTCAAAATTAATTGCCGTTAATTAATCGGCATTTTTAAAAATTTGAGTATAAGTAATGAAGTCAAACCTATACTTCTAAAGATCGTAAGAATTATATATGGTTTTTTGACTTACATTTTATCATTTTGCCGTATTAACTATTGGTGATAATTTTGAACTTTTTAAAGAATTTGATTTAAAGGAAATGCATAAAATTTTACTACTATCAGCATTATTTTTAATTCTGAACAGTCTCAACGCACAAAACAATACAGGAATTGGAACTATTACACCAAATCCCAATGCCTTATTGGAGCTGGACAATAATGGAAGTCCACTTGGATTGCTATTGCCACGACAAGATATTTCCACATTTACTTTGGGGCCGGCCGATTTTGGCATGATGGTATTTAATACGGTCGATAATAAAGTGTATATGTGGGATGGTACTGCATGGGTCAGTTCCACTTCCGAATGGGCGGTCAATGGAACAGATATTTTTAATCTGAACTCGGGAAATGTGGGAATAGGCACCACAAATCCACAAACAAAACTTCAGGTTGAAGCGACAGGCTCCTTTGCCGTCAGGCTAAGAAGTACCGAAAGTAATTCATCCGCTTATTCCGAATTGGAATTTGGCAGGGATAACGGTGTGGGTGGATTTTTCAAAACGGGTGGAATAGGCACTCCGGGATCCGGCGACTATCTGCAAATATCATCCCCTCAATTTATTCAGTTTATAACCAATTTTTCACCCAGGATGACCATTAGCAATGCCGGAAGTGTCACTTTGGGCAGTGGTGTAAGTTCTGATCTTTTGAACGTCAATGAAGGAAATATTACCATGTTTCGAAGCGATGGCAATGATCTGGAGTTAACTTTCGAAGCAGACAATAACGGCATTCCCTGGACCATTGGTGTGGATGATGCAGCCAACGCCGATTTTATTATTTCACAGGGAAGCAATTTATCAAACCCAAAATTATTTATAAGCAGTGGAAATGCTGTGGGTATAGGATTATCAACTCCGGTCAACAGACTTGATGTCGAAGGCGGTGCTGCTATAGGAAGCGGATATGCGGGTACAGTAACTGCACCAGCAAATGGATTAGTTGTTCAGGGAAATGTAGGAATTGGCTCAAACAGCCCTTTATATCCACTTGT
The DNA here is from genome assembly GCA_014323545.1 of Hyphobacterium sp. CCMP332. Classification (NCBI taxonomy): domain Bacteria; kingdom Pseudomonadati; phylum Pseudomonadota; class Alphaproteobacteria; order Maricaulales; family Maricaulaceae; genus Hyphobacterium; species Hyphobacterium sp. CCMP332. Next base: position 2,128,539 of record CP058647.1, on the reverse strand, counting down.
GGTCGCAGGACAATCGGAGCTTTCAGGCAACGTTGGTATTGGAGCCGTTCCCGATCCTTCATATGATTTATTCATCAGCAGTGGTGCGAGTTCATCTCAGAAAATTGAAAGTTTTAATTCAAGCCTTGCTTTGTTTTCTTCCGCAAGTTCTTCCATTGTTTTGGAAAGTGGAACGGCCTTAAGTGGCACAAATACCTATACCATCTCTTCCGGGACCGGTGGTCTTTTTGTCATCGGACAACAGGTAACTTCCGGAATGTTACTATTCAGGCATAATGTCGGAGGTTCTCTCGCGGTTTTAAGCACCTCACATTTTGGGCCTTATGCCAATGCGGGTTTGGATTTAGGAAGCGCCTCATTTCGATGGAATCGCGTTTATTATACAACCGGTATATTGGGTACTTCTGACAGAAAATATAAAAATAATATTAGCAGTCTTCAATATGGCCTTAATGAAATAATGAGGCTCAATCCTGTAAGTTTTCAATGGAATGAATTTCCCGAACATGGTCAACAATTGGGTCTGATTGCCCAGGAAGTGCAGGCGGTACTTCCTGAAGTAGTTGAGGAAACATCAGGTCAAAATAAAGACCTCTTGATGAACCATATGGAATTAATCCCGGTAATGATCAAAGGTATGCAGGAATTGAAATCAGAAAATGAGCAATTAAAGGAGAGAATAGAAGCTTTAGAAAATAAATAAAATACAGTGAATCAAATTATTAAATCATTAAATTTAATAATCTGTTCTACAATACCATCATGAAAATTTTTAATACTACCCTAATTTCAACGCTATTACTATTTAGTATTTCAGCACTTGCCCAAAATAATACCGGTATAGGTACGACCACACCCAATCCCAATGCCATATTAGAATTGGACAATAACGGAAGTCCACTGGGTTTGCTTTTACCACGTCAGGACATTTCCACCTTTACTTTAGGCCTTGCCGATTCCGGAATGATGGTCTACAATACAGTGGATGATAAAATTTATATTTGGAATGGCTCGGCCTGGGTTAGCGCCACTTCCGAATGGGGCGTAAACGGAACGGATATTTTTAATTTAAATACGGGAAATGTTGGAATAGGCATCAATACACCTGCTTATAAACTCACCGTGGTTGAAAATATAGCAGGAAGCATCGCAGGCCTCAATTCTTCCGGCTCCAATACCCTGATGGACTTTAATAATGCAGGTGTAAATCCTGCCAACTGGACATTTGGATATTTGGGCAATACAGGGGGAAATCCCGGTTTTATGACATTTTTGAGAGGTTCTCACCGATTTGTAATCACTAATAATGGCGATGTGGGAATTGCAGAAACCGATCCTCAGGCTAGACTGGAAATCAATTCATCTGGCAACTCTTCTGCCTCATTTGGGCTCCTAATGTCAAATTCGAGTTTAAATCCCACCCTATCGGTAAGAGATGACGGACATGTGGGTATTGGCACCTCTGTTCCTGATGCAACTTTGACCGTTATAGATAATCAGCAACTAAATCTTCAAATTCAAAGTTCTTCGACCGTTGGCACCTGGCTTTCTATGAACAATAGCTCAGTCGGGGGAGAGTGGTTTCATGTAATTAACACCGGTTCAGCAAATGGTGAAGGAGTGGGCAAGTTATTGCTTCAACGAGGTGCGAATGGCGGCACAGCTTCGGGTTTATTTATGGCTATGGATCATGCTAGTCTGAATATTGGAATTAATCATTCTAATCCCTTAGAAAAATTACATTTATACGATCCCTCCGATCCGACAATACGATTGACGAGTAGTACTTCAACAGCATTTTCAAATGCTGCAAATAGTGGTACAATTCAACTTTTGGAAGCAAATTCAGATCCCGGTGTTTCTGCCTTTGGAGGAGGCTTGACTTATGATGGCTCAAGCAATTTATTAAAATTACAAACCTATAATGGTGCTACAAGCATCGATGCGCTATCGATTTCAAGAGGTTCAGGCTTTGTAGGAATTGCTACAACTGCTCCAACAAGAAATCTGCATGTTGAAGGGACGGGCTTAATTTCCGGCAGACTAGAATTAACAGCTACCACGGATGCCTCGGGTGCAGCGGGATCAGGGGTATTAGAAATTGCCAATGGTGTGAGAATTGATGGGAATGAAATAATTACAAATACCAATGCCACACTTTTTTTACAAAATGACAATAGTGGAGATTTAGCCATTGATGCTTCAACTTTTTACGTTGAATCCGCCGGAAACAGAGTTGGTATCGGAACTACTGCACCTTCTACTCAAAGTAAATTACATGTTGCCAGTGGTGATGTAGCTGTTGATGGCAGCACAGGCGCATTTGGTATTAAATGGGTGACAGGAAATACATTGCTGGCTCATATGCACAGGTTTGGTGCGGTTGACAACAATCTTTATGTTACCAATGCCGGAAATTCGAATTTAACAGGTGTATTTCTAGGATCTGGCGCCACCTTTTGGACATCAACCTCAGATAAGCGATTAAAGGAAAATATTGTTGAAAGCACTTATGGTTTGAATGAAATCTTACAACTTTCTCCAAAAGAGTATAATTTCATCACTAGTGAAAATAGCAAAAAGCAAATAGGATTTCTTGCTCAGGATGTATATCAAATTATTCCTGAAATTGTAAATAAAGGTGATGATGGAGAATTCAGAGGGGAAGGAAATGCCAAATTATCGTCTGAGCTAGGTTTTAATCCCTGGGGAATAAATTATACCGAACTCATACCTGTGCTTGTGAAAGCCATTCAGGAACTCAAAGCTGAAAATGAAGAGCTAAGAGAACTTATTGAAGCCATTGATTCAAAATAAATATTGCAATTCAATAAAGATACTTTTCTATAAAAATATAATCCGGCTCTGTATCTTTATATCTCTTTTAATTCCTGATAACGGGGGCTTAATTTTACCAAGATGAAAAAGATTTATCTGCTGTTAGTAATTGCGCACATGGCCTTTTTGGTCGATGCCCAAAATAATACCGGTATTGGTACAACCACTCCCAATCCCAATGCTTTGTTAGAATTGGACAATAATGGAAGTCCGCTTGGATTGCTTTTACCACGTCAGGACATTTCCACCTTTACTTTAGGCCTTGCCGATTCCGGAATGATGGTCTACAATACAGTGGATGATAAAATTTATATTTGGAATGGCTCGGCCTGGGTTAGCGCCACTTCCGAATGGGGCGTAAACGGAACGGATATTTTTAATTTAAATACGGGAAATGTTGGAATAGGCATCAATACACCTGCTTATAAACTCACCGTGGTTGAAAATATAGCAGGAAGCATCGCAGGCCTCAATTCTTCCGGCTCCAATACCCTGATGGACTTTAATAATGCAGGTGTAAATCCTGCCAACTGGACATTTGGTTATTTGGGCAATACAGGGGGAAATCCCGGTTTTATGACGTTTTTAAGAGGTTCTCATCGATTTGTAGTTACCAACAACGGCGATGTGGGAATTGCTGAAACAAATCCTCAGGCTAGACTGGAAATCAATTCATCAGGCAACTCTTCTGCCTCATTTGGTCTTTTAATGTCAAATTCGAGTTTAAATCCCACTCTATCGGTAAGAGATGACGGACATGTAGGTATTGGCACCTCTGTTCCTGATGCAACCTTGACAATTCTCGACAATCAGCAATTAAATCTTCAAATTCAAAGTTCTTCAACCGTTGGCACCTGGCTTTCAATGAATAATTCGGCAGGTGGTAATTGGTTTCATATGATCTCTACAGGATCGGCAAATGGCGAGGGACCTGGAAAATTACTATTCCATAGAGGTTCCGGACCTTTAACTGCTTCAGGAATTTTAATGACTATGGATCATAGCTCACTTAACGTTGGAATTGGTAGCACTGATCCACAATATAAATTAGATGTCTCAACATCAGGACAGGTTTTTCCCATTGTTAGAATACATAATATTGGGAATAATGCCTATAATGATGGCGGTTTCAATACAGGAGGTCTTGCCTTCCATTCTGCGGATATTACTGGTGTTGGTTCTGTGTCAACAATTGCCGCATTGTCTCAATCTGTAGGAAATTTCAGTTCTGAATTGTCTTTTAGAACCGCAGCTAATGGTTCAAGTGCAACTGTTGAGCACATGCGAATTACAGCAAACGGGTATGTAGGTATTGGCACCAGTACTCCGCAGTCAAAATTTGAATTATGGGAAAATATCCCAACAACCGATGGTTCTGCCGGAGCATGGATGCGACTTAAAAATGCAGCTTTTGGAACCGGTAGTATTTCGACCGGTATTGTTTTTAGCACGTATAACCCCGACGGAACGGATAAAGCCGGGATATTTTTTAGAAGAAGTCAGGGTTTTGGAATTGGAGATTTGATTTTCAGCATGAATAATACCTTTGATGTCAGCACGGTTAATTCAAGTAATACATTTGCAAGAATGATTCTCACTAGTGATGGAAATTTAGGCGTCGGGTCTATAAGTCCAACAGAAAGACTGGTTGTGGGAGGAAATATCTCAGCAATAGGCTTAGATGGTGATTTTTATGCAAGTACTTCAAATGGAGTAATAAATTGTGGAGGAGGTATTATGAGTGCAACAATTAATACAATTGCCGATGGCACTCCTACCTATAATATAGTCAATGGGGATGAAGATCTTTATATCCAGGATGACCTTGAAGTTGCAAGTCAGGCCTATAAACCAGGAGGAGGCTCATGGGCGGCTATTTCAGATGAACGTATGAAGCAGAATATTCAACCTTTCGTTGATGGTCTTACTAAGGTTTTACAAATAAATCCTGTTACATATCACTACAATGCTGAATCAGGGCTTGATCAAAATGAGCAGTACATAGGCGTTATTGCCCAGGATGTCCAAAACATTCTTCCCTATTCGGTTAAGACCATTCAAAAAGGGCAAATTGTAAGTGAAGATATCAACGGAATTGAAACCATAGAAAATCAAGGTCAGAGCATTTTGAGTTTTGATCCATCTTCCATTGATTATCTGTTAATCAATGCAATTAAAGAATTGAACACAAAAAACATTGAACTTCAAAGACGAATTGAGGAATTAGAAAATCAGTAATTTGTGATCAAAACGGTTAAGAAAATACTATTTGTTCCCAAGTATTATTTTTTCGTTTTATGCATTGATTAGTTAATTTTAATAATGTTACTATTTTGCCCTGAATAATTTTACTATGAGAAATATCTTCTTGGTTTGTTTGAGTATAACGTTTTTGGCACATGCGCAGGCTCAAAACAATGTTGGCATAGGAACAACTAGTCCAAGTCCAAGAACAATCCTTCATCTTGATAATTCCGGTTCTCCTTTGGGCTTATTATTGCCCAATGTGGATTTCACAACCCTTACACCATTAGCTGCAGAAGAAGGAATGTTAATTTATGATCATACCCGAAACTCAATTTTTTTCTGGAATGGAAGTAGTTGGGACCCAGTAGTTCCGGGGTGGACCTTAAACGGTAACGCAGGTACAAGTTCAGGCACTAATTTTATAGGAACCACAGATGCTCAGGATTTAACATTGAGAACAAATAACATAGAGAAAATCAGATTGACACAACAAGGTCAATTAGAGTTCTTAAATACCGGAGGATCAATTTTTATTGGCCAGGGAGCTGGTGCGAATGATGACTTAACGCTTAAAAATAATGTTTTTGTTGGTGCTTCAGCAGGGTTCTCTAATGTTTCTGGTGGATTTAATGTTGGGATTGGTGGATCAGCTTTGTCAAATAATGTTAGTGGTAGCCAAAATACAGCAATTGGCGATGGTGCAATGATTGCCAATTCTACGGGAGGGCAAAATACTGCTATTGGATTGGGAGCATTGTTTAACAATATTGATGGTTCGACCAATGTTGCTATAGGATTAAATGCTTTATTCACTGCACCTTCATCTTCTGCAAATGTCGCCATTGGATATGAAGCAATGTTAGCGAATACAAATAGTAATAATACAGCAGTTGGATTTAGAGCAATGCAGCAAAACACGCTTGGTGGTTTAAATGTGGCCTTAGGCAGTAGCTCATTAATAAATAATACTACAGGATCTCAAAACACTTCTGTAGGGCAATCAGCCTTGGCTTCAAATATTGATGGCGCACTAAACACAGCGATGGGACAAGCAGCCTTGATAAGTAACACATCTGGTAGTGGTAATACGGGAATTGGTTTATATGCGCTTGACCTAAACACAATCGGAGGAAACAATACTGCTGTTGGTATGCAATCTGCTTTTGCCAATACAACTGGTGGGGGAAATGTGGCAATGGGCTTTAATGCACTTGCTAGCAATATTACAGGAAGTAACAATACTGCTATTGGTAATACGGCAGATGTAGATTTTAATAACTTAACGAATGCCACTATGATTGGCGCAGGAGCTAGAGCGGGTGTAAGCAATAGTTTAATTCTAGGTGATCCAAATGTCAGAGTTGGAATTGGTACAAGCATCCCTCTTGGGGTGTTGCATATAGAAGACGCTGATTGGAATTCGAATTCTGTTATATTAAATTCAAACGGTATAGTAGGCTCAGCAATTCGATTCCAGAATTCATCAATTGGTAACCATGTTTATGATATTATTGGTTCAACAGGCTCAGGAGCATCAACAGGTGCTGGCTATTTCGGACTTTATGATCAAACTGCTTTTGCATATCGATTTGTAGTTTCTCCTACAGGTAATTTTGGTATAGGAACAACGGCTGCAATAAACCGACTGGATGTAGAAGGAGGAGCTGCCATAGGGAGCAATTATTCAGGTACAAGTATAGCTCCGGCTGAGGGTTTACTTGTTGAAGGCCAGGTGGGAATTGGAACATCTTCACCGGTTGCAACGAATAAGTTACATGTTTTAACTCCTGCCGGAACTCCGGAACGATACACCATTAATGCAGAAAATGTTTACGATGGCGCTAGTTTAGGTATCGGAGTATGGTCTTACATGAGAGGTTCAGGATCTGGCAATGCCTATGCCTTTTACGCCTCAAACAGCAGTAGTACATCCGGTCTTGAATATGGAGTTTATTCCACTGGTGAAGACTATAATTATTTTTCGGGAAATGTTGGAATTCAAACTACAGTTCCGGGTTATGATCTCACTTTAGGGGCAACGGGTCAGGTTTTTGCAGTAGAAAATACAGGTACATTCGTCGCAAGAAATTCCGGCGGTACTTATGAAAACTATTTTTGGCCCAGATGGTCTGATAATATTATGTACATGAATTATGGTTCAGGAGGTTTCCATATAAGAAATAATAGTTCTGTCACAACAATGTTCATGACCGACAATAATCGAATTGGAATAGGTACAACCAGCCCTTCAATTTGGGGAGATATTCATGTCGCAGGTGGAACATATGCAGTTGATGGCACCTCAGCTGAGGGTATGAAATGGGTATCAGGAAATACTTTACAGGCCGACATGTTTAGATGGGGTAATTCGAATAATGCCTTATATGTAACTAATAATGGATTAGGTAATCTAACTGGCGTATACTTATTACCTGGTGCTACTTCCTGGACATCATCTTCGGACAGGAGATTAAAAGAAAATATAAACGAAACCTCCTATGGATTAGATGAAATATTAAGGCTTTCCGTGAAGGAATATAATTATAATACTACAGAAAATAAAAATAAGAGCATCGGCCTAATTGCACAGGATGTTTATAGAATTATTCCTGAAATTGTGCAAAAAGGGGATGATGGTGATTTCAGAGGATCGGGAAATGCAGAAGAATCTGCTGAATTGGGATTTGAACCCTGGGGTATAAATTATACCGAACTTGTTCCGGTGCTTGTAAAAGCCCTTCAGGAATTGAATAGTAAAAATGAAGAACTCCAAAAACGCATAGAATTTTTGGAATCTGAATAATGTCCTTCTATTAAATCTTTAAAAATTCGGTTTTCTTTATTCTTTATAGCGTATAAAACTTAGTTATATCTAATTTTTTAATACGGTATGTCTATATTTATACCCGACTGAATTATTTATTAGTCATTTTATTGACCATCCTGATAGCCTTCCTATATGAGAAAACTGTATGTATTATTGTTATTAACGGCCTCCGTATGTGCTGTTAATGCTCAGAACAATGTCGGAATCGGAACAACCACACCCAGCCCAAATGCAATATTACATCTTGAAAACGGTGGCTTGGATTTGGGTCTGCTTTTGCCAAATGTAGAAACCGCCGGATTTACGCCTTTAGCCACAGATGAAGGTTTAATGGTATACGATTCCGTATTAGATCAAATATTTTCATGGGATGGATCGGCATGGCAGCCTGCCGGTGGAATTATCTCCCTACAAAGCGCATACGATGGTGGACAATTGATAAATATGACCAGTGGAAATATCGACTTTCAATCAAGTGCTGCCAATCCGGTTCTTTATTTGGATGAAGCCAATGAACGTGTTGGGATTGGAACCAACGCTCCAAGTGCTCAATTTGAGGTCAGTCAGGAAATAGTTGTTAACGGAATTGAAATTGGAAGGGGTTTCAATAATGACAATCGAAGCACAGGTCTCGGAATTAGAACTCTGGATGTTACAAACCTTGGAGCGGCTAATACGGCCATAGGCTACGAAGCTGGTTGGCAAATTACTGATGGAACGGACAATGTCGCTGTTGGTACTCAAGCCCTCACGGCAACCACGACTGGTAGTACGAATACGGCAATTGGTGGATTCGCTCTTCTAACGAATCAGACAGGTTCAGGAAATACTGCCATTGGAGCTCTTGCTGATGTTGGTGCACCTGGTCTCAATAATGCAACGGCAATTGGTGCGAATGCAATTGTGAGCCAGTCTAATTCTCTGGTACTTGGAAATAATGCCAATGTAGGCATAGGAACATCCACACCTGCTAACAAACTCGAAGTCATTGGTGACGCAGCAAAATTTGATTCTGTCATCATTGTTAATAATGCACAGGCTGGTTATGTGCTTACTGCTGCCGATGCAAGTGGTGCAGCCAGCTGGCAGCCTGCAGGAGCTGGTTCTTCGTGGAATTTAACTGGTAATGGCGGAACCGTTGATGGAACAAATTTCATCGGGACAACGGATAATGTGCCACTTAGTTTCCGCTTTAATAACCTTCCTAGTGGTAAATTAGATGGCATTAGTACCTCCTTTGGACTAAATGCTTTGAGCAATTTAACTACCGGAATTGACAACACAGCATACGGCGTATCTGCACTTCAGACAAATACTATTGGAATTAGAAATACCGCTTTGGGAAGAGATGCGCTTCAATTTAATACAAACGGAAGTTCCAACACTGGAATAGGATATCAATCACTTAATTTCAATACTGTTGGAGTTGAAAACACAGCTACTGGATATCAAGCATTGCAGGTTAATATAGATGGATCCAGAAATACGGCCAATGGTACTACAGCACTCTATCAAAACACCTCAGGTAATGACAATTCAGCATTTGGCTATCAGGCATTAATTTCAAATACAATAGGAATAAATAATTCAGCCAGCGGTACCTGGGCACTTCAGAATAATCTTTCAGGTAATAACAACTCAAGTTTAGGATTTCAAGCACTCAATACAAACACCACAGGATCTGACAATACTGCAATTGGTGCCAATGCAAATGTTGCCACACCGGCTTTAACCAACGCAACAGCCATTGGTGCAAATGCCATTGTGGGCGCCAGTAATTCATTAGTACTTGGAAATAATGCCAATGTAGGTATCGGAACATCCACCCCGTCCAACAAATTGGAAGTGATTGGTGACGCAGCAAAATTTGATTCTGTCATCATTGTTAATAATGCACAGGCTGGTTATGTGCTTACTGCTGCCGATGCAAGTGGAGCGGCAAGCTGGCAGCCTGCAAGTGGTGGATCTTCTTGGGATTTACTTGGAAATACCGGAACAGTAGATGGGACCAATTTCATAGGGACTACAGATAATGTTCCATTGAACATCAGAGTTAACAACCTGAATTCGGGTCGAATCGACCCCGCAGGACCCACCTTTTTTGGTTATCAAGCAGGAGAGGTTAATACAAGTACTAATTCAACGGGATTTGGTTATTGGGCCTTACGCTCTAATACGACTGGATCTGAAAATATAGCCATAGGTATTGCTGCTTTGTATTCCAATACTATTGGGTTTGGTAATTCAGGAATTGGAGCATATGCCCTGCAGGTCAATTTAAACGGAGCATGGAATACTGCCACGGGAAATTACGCCTTAGGAAATAACATTGGTGGAAATTTAAATTCAGCATTTGGACGTAATTCCATGGTTGGTAATACTTCAGGAAGTTCTAATTCCGCTTTAGGATACCAGTCATTAATAACCAACACAACTGGAACAGACAATACAGCAATTGGCGCCAATGCAGATGTGGCCTCACCTTCATTGACTAATGCTACAGCAATCGGAGCAAATGCTATTGTCGGAGCAAGTAATTCATTGGTTCTTGGTAATAATGCCAATGTCGGTATTGGAACCTCTTCGCCTAATGCTCCACTGCAATTTGCTACTGCACTCGCCAATAGAAAGATTGTCTTATTTGAAGGCGCCAATAATGATCATCAATACTTCGGTTTTGGTGTGAATGGGGCCGCTTTGAGATATCAGGTTAACGGAACTTTTGCGAGTCATATATTTTACGCTTCTGTAAATACAACCACAAGTAACGAGTTAATGAGAATTGTAGGCGATGGCAATGTAGGTATTGGTACTTCAACGCCTACAGAGAAGCTTGAAGTTGTCGGTGGGGACGCATTAATAAATAGCGTGACTGTTGGAAGAGGCTCTGGCAATGATATTTCAAATACTGCTTTTGGAAATCAAGCATTGGCAGCAAATTTGGCCGCTGGACTTGCCAATACCGCTATTGGTCAATCAGCCCTTTCTTCTAATACTACCGGAACAAGTAGTACCGCTCTGGGCTTTTATGCGCTAAGATTAAACACAACTGGATATAGTAATGTCGCAGTCGGGCATGGCGCATTGGATAACAATAGTATCGGTTTTGAAAACACTGCCGTAGGTCAAGGAGCATTACAAGCAAATACCACCGGAGGTCGAAATACTTCAATAGGCAGAGGTACACTTACCAACAATACCACTGGCTCTTATAATATTGCAATGGGATGGGAGGCTTTAGTTGGGCATCTATCGGGGAATTATAATACAGCAATAGGAAATGATGTATTAAGAAGCAATGCCTCCGGATCAAATAATACAGGTGTTGGCTCCTTTGCCGTTCAAGTTACCACAGGGGATAATAATACCGGATTCGGAAATAGCGCCCTCAGAACTAATACAACGGGAACTGATAATACAGCTATTGGTTTTTCGGCTGATGTTTCTTCAGGAGCATTAACCAATGCCACAGCCATTGGAGCCAATGCCATTGTAGCACAGAGTAATTCTGTGGTTTTAGGAAACAATGCAAATGTAGGTATTGGAAATTCTGCTCCAACTGCTAAACTTGATATTGATATTGTTAGCCCAGCGCAAATTGCTCTTAGAGTGACAAACGGGAACATTACCTCTAATAATGCTGCTGTAGTTCAATTTGACGCCAACTCTACATTAACCAACGCTTTTAGATTACAAAGAAATGGAAATGTCGGAATCGGCACGGCGACTCCAACTAATAAATTAGAGGTAAATGGAACTTTAAGATCAACTGGAAAGTCACAGATAAACGGCACTTACTTTATAACTACTGCTTCAACTTCACCCCCTGTTGATAATGAAATTCCTATAAGTTCTGGTGCTATGGCCAACGTCGTATTTTACACGGCATGTGCCAGTCCAACTTTTGCAGCTGTTTTATACATTAGTCCTGTTGGCCTTGTAGAAATAATGTCAGAGGCTGGTAATGGAGGAAATAATGTTTCAGGTAGTGGTACGAATACGCTAACACTAAATGATGCTTGTGGTCAAAATATAGATTATGTATTTACAGTAGTAGGTGGAATTGCAACAATATCTTATCCAACCGGTCCTTTCACAACAGCAAAGTGGGTGGTTACTCCTATTTAAATTTATTCAAAAAGCGGAAATCTTTATGAAATTTATATCGAGTATGATCGCTGCAAAATAAATAATAAGGAATAAAAGAAGCCATACCCAATTGTCTGATTTTAAAAGGAAAATACATAGTTTCTATGAATGCAACGCTCTGGATTTAAGAGCATAATCACTAAGAGGTTCCAAAACTAAGTAGATGGTCTGATTATTCCTTATCGAGACTGATATTGACGAAAGCAAGATCGGCCAAGGGTATACATTTCTCAGCTCTGAAGCAAAAATAAAGCTGAGAATAAAATAAATAAAATTGAAGATTAAGTGAATTGCACTATCCTAAACTTTAGGTATAGGTGCTTGGAAAAGAGCTAATTATACAAAATAAATATAATTCTCAGTAAATATATTCACTCAGTATCAGATCATAGATAAAGATTGAATGCAAATTTTGATATTTTTAGAGATTAATAAATGATGCTTTAACAGTCACATTTGTTCTTTTTAAAGTATTTATTATTGCCATCAGTCAAATTTTTATGAGAAAACTATACGTATTATTATTATTATTATTAATGGCCTCCGTATGTGCTGTTAATGCTCAGAACAATGTCGGTATAGGAACAACCACTCCCAGCCCCAATGCGCTCTTACATCTTGAAAATGGTGCCTCGGATTTGGGTTTGCTTCTTCCAAATGTTGAAACTGCAGGATTTACGCCCTTAGCTACAGATGAAGGCTTAATGGTTTACGATTCCGTCTTAGATCAAATATTTTCATGGGATGGATCGGCATGGCAACCGGCCGGAGGTGGTTCATCATGGGAATTGACTGGTAACACAGGTACCGTTGATGGAGTTGATTTTATTGGAACAACGGATAATATCCCCTTGTCTTTTCGGGTGAATAATCAATCCGCCGGGCGAATTGGAAATTCAATCACAAGTTCTACCGCTTTTGGCTTTAATGCCTTAAACGTCAATACGAATTCTGAAAACACGGCCATGGGTTCAAATGCAGGAGCAGTAAATACGACAGGTTTTAGAAATACGGCTATTGGCTCGGGGGCCTTACAATCGAATGTTAGCGGCAATGCCAATGTGGCCATTGGTAATATTGCATTGCGGGATAATTTAGCGAGTGAAAACACCGCGGTTGGAAGAGGTGCCATGAATCAGAATACAACAGGAACTGCCAATGTTGCTGTTGGTTTTCTTGCAAGTGATAATAATACGGCAAGTGATAATAATACCGCTGTTGGACATGCTGCTTTGACCAATTCAGTAGGATCTGACAATACTTCTATTGGAAAATCTTCCATGCTTTTGAATGGTGGTGGTTCTCAAAATGTTGCTATCGGTGTATTAAGCATGCAAACCAATACCTCCGGTAACTTAAATACAACCATAGGATATCAATCAGATGTTGGCGCAGCCGGTTTGAACAATGCAACGGCAATAGGTGCCAATGCCATTGTCAGTCAGGATAATTCCCTTGTATTGGGTAATAATGTAAGTGTTGGTATAGGCACAAATTCACCGGATCTAAATTATAAGCTGGATGTGGTTGGTGACGATATACGAATAAATGGACTTAGAGCAGGTCTTGGTGAAGGTGCAGTGGCATCCAACGCAGCATTTGGAGTCAACGCATTAAATAATAATACGACTGGAAATAGAAACTCGGCATTTGGATTTAACAGTTTAGCCCAGAACACGATCGGTGAAAGAAATACCGCTTTAGGTGATGCCTCGATGGATGCCAATGTTGACGGTTCGGCCAACACGGCAATTGGTACCGAAGCTCTTGGCTCATTGACCACAGGCGGCCCAAATACCGCTGTTGGTGCCGGTGCGATGGGTTTGGCCACCAGCGGTGGTGAAAATGCCGCTTTTGGACACTTTGCATTATCCAATTTTACCTCCGGCACGGGTAATACGGCTTTAGGAGATCATGCCTTGTTTACCAATAATACCGGATCGGATAATATAGGAATTGGCCGATATGCTGATGTGGGAAGCGGAAATCTTAACAATGCAATTGCCATTGGATCGTTCTCTTTTGTAAATCAATCCAATGCATTAGTACTGGGAAGGGTAAACGGATTCAATGGAGCAGGCATCACTGCTAATGTTGGCATAGGCACCCCAACTCCTAATGTCAATGCTGATTTAACACTTGGAAGTAGTGATCGCGGGCTACAACTTAACCGGGTTGACGCCTCTCAGATTTCCGGGCTGGCAGCAATCGACAGAGGATTGATTTTTTATGATTCCGTAGCGAGTCAAATACTCTATTGGAACGGTACTGATTTTGACACTTTAGGAAATTCCAGCGCAGGTGGTGAACCTGTTGGTACCATTATGGCTTTTGCGGGCGGAGCAATACCTCCCGGATATTTAGCCTGCGATGGTGCCTTAATATCAAGAACTACTTACGCTGATCTATTCGCTGCCATCGGAACGGCTTGGGGAACGACCAATGCCACCAACTTTCGGGTGCCGGATTTAAGAGGAAAATTCATGCGTGGCGTAAGCGGTGGCTCCGGTTTTGATCCGGATGCAGGAGCAAGAATTGCTCAATATACTGGTGGAAATGGAGGGAATGCTGTTGGGAGTTATCAGTTGGATGCATTCCAAGGTCACTGGCATCAAAGTTACAGAGACCCTGGAGCAGGAGGTCTAGGTTCACTTGGAGCTACCTTTTCGGATGGAGTAGGAATAGGAACATCTAATGTTGATCATGCCAGAGAACCAAAAAGTGATGGAACCAATGGTGCGCCAAGAATAAGTGCAGAAACTCGTCCGGTCAATCTTTATGTCAACTATATTATCAAATACCAACCCGGAGCTACCGCTGGTGGTGGTGGTGGAACAGTCACCAGTATTACTGCAGGATCTGGTTTAACCGGCGGAACAATAACAAGCACAGGTACTATTGGTCTTGACAATTCGGGAGTTACTGCAGGTACTTATGGCTCTTCTAGCCAATCGCCTCAAATTACTGTAGATGCTTTTGGAAGGGTAACGGCGGTTACAAATCAGGCCATCATCTCAGCAACTTCATCTTGGGATATTTTAGGTAATGCAGGAACAATCGACGGGACCAATTTCGTAGGTACGACTGATAATATTCCATTAAACTTTAGAGTTAACAATGTACCTGCCGGAAGAATCGATCATATTCAATTTAATGCTGCTTTCGGCCGATCTACTTTACAATCCAATTCATCCGGTACGCACAATACGGCCGTTGGAAATAATGCAATGATTGTGAACTCAACCGGAGCACGAAATGCGGCTTTCGGTAGCCAGGCCTTGCAAAATGGAAATAGTGATGATAACGCTGCAATAGGATTTAGATCCTTGATGGCTTCATCAGGTGGAAGAAATACTGCTCTGGGGTATCAAACCGGAAATACAATCACCACCGGTAATTCGAACACCTTCATTGGATATGATGCTGATGCGACTGTAAATAACCTGAACAATGCAACTGCAATAGGTGCTAATGCATCTGTAGCTGTTAGTAATGCACTGGTTCTAGGCAACAATGCCAATGTCGGTATTGGAACATCTTCTCCAAATGCTCCACTTCAATTTGCTACTGCGCTTGCCAATAGAAAGATAGTTTTATTTGAAGGGGCAAATAATGATCATCAATACTTCGGTTTTGGAGTCAATGGGGCCGCTTTGAGGTATCAGGTTAACGGAACTTTTGCCAGTCATATATTTTACGCTTCTGTAAATACTACCACAAGCAACGAGTTAATGAGAATTGTGGGTGATGGAAATGTAGGTATTGGAGTTACAGTGCCTACCGAAAGACTTCATATAAGCAGTTCCGCAGGTAGTACAGGAATGATTATTACCAATGATTTCCTTGGTACAACTGCAACAGATGGCCTTCTAATTGGAATTAGTGGATCTAATACGGCCACGATCAATAATCGTGAAAATGGAAGTTTACTGATTGGAACAAATGGACTAGCAAATATCAATCAATTAGTTCTCGATCCTTCAGGTAATGTTGGCTTAGATATTACCCCACCTACAGAAAAATTACATGTTAATGGGAATATAAGATTAGATGGAGCCCTGATGCCAAACAATCTGCCAGGTGCTGCTGGTGACGTTCTTACTTCAGGCGGACCTGGAGTTGCACCAACATGGACCTCAGGTACAGGATTTACTGTAGCAGGGAATGGATTGAGTTCTTCGGGAAATACGGTTGATCTAGGAGGAACCTTAAACCAAAATACCAACATTGATAGAAACGATTACGCTTTTACGGTGGGGACAAACAATACAATAACCGGCCCTCAAAATGGCGAAATTATTTTTGGATACGATAATACTGTATCGGGTTTTGGCGGAATCGCTATTGGTACAGGAAATACTGTTGGTGGCAACAGGGGAATTGCCATAGGGAATTATGCAGAGGCCAATCACCTCGGTTCATTTGTTATGGGCGACTGGAGTGGAAGTGCGCCGGGTTTAACCGCCTCTAGTACTACTGATCAATTTACGGCGCGTTTTAATGCGGGATACCGTTTTTATGCGACCTCTGATCCGATTTCGAATCCCAATACCGGAATGTTTATTAACAATGCAGGCTTTGTAGGAATTGGCACAAATAATCCCGGTAGCAATCAGTTGAGCGTTGTAACGCAGGCAAGTAATGGATCAGCCGGATATTTTGAAAATAATATCGCTTCCGGAGTGGACGGTTCAGCATTGAGAGTGCTTAATTCAGGACTTCGCTCTATTGGTCATAATGGGATGTTAATTCAAAACCTGGTCACCAAAGTGGGTGGTTCAAACAGTACCAAAATTGGTTTGAAAATCGAATCCACCGGAGCATGGGGCGTCGCTACAGTCAACCAGCCAAATATCGGTTTGGATGTTACTGTTTCCGGGGCAGATAATAATTATGCAGCTGTTTTTAATGGAGGTTCAGTTGGAATTGGCACAACCGCTCCCGGAGCTTCACTCGATGTCAATGGTGTGGCTATAGTCCGAACCGTATTTAATGTTGGAGATTTTGGTACGAATCAAAATGTCCTGCAAATAAATACTTTTACGGATGGTGCAATTCCATCTAATAGCTGGTCACAAATTCAGGGAAATCAGGTATCCGTTGCCTGGACCAATCTTGTGTTAAACGGGGCCGGCGGAAATGTCGGAATAGGAGAATACAATCCTACTTTTAGACTTCATGTAAATGGCTCCGTGGCCGGTGTAGGTGCATACAACAACCTTTCGGACAAAAGATTTAAAAAAAATATTGAACCAATAACTGAGTCACTTCAAAAGATTCTCCAATTAAAAGGGGTATCATTTGAATGGGATAGCACTGTAAATTCAGAGTTGAATCTAGATGAGAAAAGACATCTGGGATTCCTGGCTCAGGAAGTAGAAAAAATATTACCGGATGTGGTTAATACCGCAAGTGACTCCTTTAAAACCAAAACCGTGGAATATGGTAGTATCGTACCTGTTTTGGTGGAGGCCATTAAAGAACAACAAGCCATTATTGAAAATCAAAAAGCTCAAATTGAAATGTTACAGGTGCAAAATACAGAGGCCATAAAATCAGACGAAAATGTGCAAAATAAAATGAATTTATTACAGGCACAGATTGACCAACTAAATGCAATTCTCAATATGGAAGCTAAAAAATAATCAAACAGATTAATAGGATGTTCCGAAAAGTTGCTATTTAAATAATGCAATCCAAGGTACACTCATGAAGTACAAATAAAGTTATATCTCGAAATATCAATATTTTTATATTTATTGATTTTATCTGTTATCCCCCAGGCCGAACATTTCAGAATAAAGAGCGTATCAATTAGAGGCAATATAATTCCCAAAAAAGGAAGTATTGAATTATATTAGTACATTGTTACGTTTGGGCTTTTGTCCGTATTAATCTAAGCACGATACACATTCTGTTATGAGAAAATTATTACTCCCCCTGCTATTGCTGGCTCTATGCTATTTTGGCAACTCTCACTTAAAAGCACAGCAAAATGTCGGTATTGGTACTACTTCACCCAATCCGAATGCCATTTTACATCTTGATCCCAGTTCGCCATTGGGATTTTTAATGCCAAAATTAAGTGCCGATGATACGGTCACTTTTGGCAATAATCCGGCAAATACCGGAATAATCTATTACGATACCACCGCTCAGGCCTTTCGCTATTTTGATGGCACCTATTGGACTTTGGTGGGAACAGGAACAGGAGGAGCAGGAACGGATGGAAAAACAGTACTAAACGGAACAATTAATCCAACACCCGGGGATGGTGTGGATGGCGATTTCTATATTAATACCACAACCTATAACATTTTTGGTCCAAAAACTGCAGGAGCTTGGGGTGCAGGAACTCAATTAATTGGACCGGCGGGTGCCGATGGCTTAGACGGCGACCGATACGCGACTACTTCAACAACAACACTTACCATTGCATTAGGTCCACAATCATTGACCGTCGACACAGCATTAGCCTATACTGCAGCTCAAACAGTAATTATTGCTGAATCAGGAACAAATTTTATGGAAGGTACGGTAACTACTTATAATCCTTCAACAGGAGCATTGGATGTAAATGTGACTTCTATTACGGGAGGCGGAACATTTAGCTCCTGGACAGTAAATCTCGCCGGAGCACCCGGCCCTGCAGGAACAGATGGCAATACAATTCTAAGTGGTTTGGTAGACCCAACGCCAGGCGATGGTGTGGATGGCGATTTCTATATTAACACAACAAGCGATAGCATTTTCGGTCCTAAAACTGCAGGCGCATGGGGAACAGGAACTTCTTTGGTTGGGCCTACAGGTGCAGCCGGTGCTAACGGTATTGACGGAAACACCATACTCAGTGGATTAATCGATCCCACACCAGGCGATGGCGTGAATGGCGATTTTTATATCAATACCACGACCGACAGCATTTTCGGTCCCAAGACCGCAGGTGTTTGGGGAATTGGTACATCGCTGGTTGGCCCGACAGGAGCAGCAGGTACCAACGGAATTGATGGTAATACCATTCTCAGTGGTTCAATCGATCCCACTCCGGGCGATGGCGTGGATGGCGATTTCTTTATCAATACAACAACCGATAGCATTTTCGGTCCTAAGACCGCCGGTGTTTGGGGAACAGGTACTTCTTTGGTTGGGCCAACAGGAGCAGCCGGTGCTAACGGTATAGACGGTAACACCATACTCAGTGGATTGATTGACCCCACTCCTGGTGATGGTGTGGACGGCGACTTCTTTATCAACACCACAAGCGACAGCATTTTCGGACCCAAAACCGCAGGGGTCTGGGGTACAGGAACTTCTTTAGTAGGGCCGACAGGTGCAGCCGGTGCTAACGGTATTGACGGAAACACCATACTCAGCGGTTTAATAGACCCTACCCCGGGCGACGGTGTAGATGGGGACTTCTTTATCAACACAACAAGTGATAGTATTTTCGGTCCTAAAACCGCAGGGGTTTGGGGTACAGGAACTTCTCTGGTAGGACCTGCAGGTGCGGCAGGAACAGATGGCGCAGACGGCGATCGTTACGCGACCACTTCAACTACAACACTAACAATAGCCTTAGGCCCACAATCTTTGACTGTCGACACGGCATTAGCCTATACTGCAGCTCAAACTGTAATTATAGCAGAGTCAGGTACAAACTTTATGGAAGGTACGGTAACTACTTATAATCCTTCTACAGGCGCATTGGATGTAAATGTGACTTCTATTACGGGAGGCGGAACATTTAGCTCCTGGACAGTAAACCTCGCCGGAGCACCCGGTCCTGCAGGAGCAGATGGAAATACAATTCTTAGCGGCCTTATCGACCCTACTCCGGGTGACGGCGTAGACGGCGACTTTTTTATCAACACCACAAGCGATAGCATTTTTGGACCTAAGACTGCAGGGGTCTGGGGTACAGGAACTTCTTTGGTAGGGCCGACAGGTGCAGCCGGTGCTAACGGTATAGACGGCAACACCATACTCAGCGGTTTAATCGATCCAACTCCCGGCGACGGTGTGGATGGTGACTTCTTTATCAACACCACAAGCGACAGCATTTTCGGACCCAAAACGGCAGGCGCATGGGGTACAGGAACTTCTTTGGTAGGGCCGACAGGTGCAGCCGGTGCTAACGGTATAGACGGCAACACCATACTCAGCGGTTTAATCGATCCAACTCCCGGCGACGGTGTAGACGGAGATTTCTTTATAAACACCACAAGCGACAGCATTTTCGGACCTAAGACTGCAGGGGTCTGGGGTACAGGAACTTCTTTGGTAGGGCCGACAGGTGCAGCCGGTGCTAACGGTATAGACGGCAACACCATACTCAGCGGTTTAATCGATCCAACTCCCGGCGACGGTGTGGATGGAGACTTCTTTATCAACACAACAAGCGATAGTATTTTCGGACCCAAAACGGCAGGAGTATGGGGTACAGGAACTTCTTTGGTAGGGCCGACAGGTGCAGCCGGTGCTAACGGTATAGACGGCAACACCATACTCAGCGGTTTAATCGATCCAACTCCCGGCGACGGTGTGGATGGAGACTTCTTTATCAACACAACAAGCGATAGTATTTTCGGACCCAAAACGGCAGGAGTATGGGGTACAGGAACTTCTCTGGTTGGGCCGACAGGTGCAGCCGGCGCTAACGGTATAGACGGAAACACCATTCTAAGTGGATTAATCGATCCTACTCCCGGCGACGGTGTGGATGGAGACTTCTTTATCAACACTACAAGCGATAGTATTTTCGGACCCAAAACGGCAGGAGTATGGGGTACAGGAACTTCTTTAGTAGGACCCGCAGGAGCAGCAGGTACCAATGGAATTGACGGAAACACCATACTCAGTGGTTTAATTGATCCAACACCCGGCGATGGTGTGGATGGAGACTTCTTTATCAACACAACAAGCGACAGCATTTTCGGTCCTAAATCAGGAGGTTTATGGGGAACAGGAACATCTTTGGTGGGCCCTGCGGGGGCGGATGGAAATACCGTTTTAAACGGATTAGTTGATCCAACTCCCGGGGACGGAGTAGATGGCGACTTTTATATTAATACAGTAACGGATAGCATATTTGGCCCAAAAGCCGCCGGAGTATGGCCTCCGGGTGAATCTTTGGTAAGGGTCGGCGGGGCAAATGACACCATACCGGCTAATGTGTTTAGTGCCAGAATTGCAAATAACGGAGTTGCTGCAAGCATTACAAGTCAATCCTACCCATTTATTCAAAATGTAAACAGACTTAGTACTGGTGTTGTACAGATTACTTTTGTGCCTGGTTTTTTCACAGTTGAACCTTCACTTATTGCCATACCTCAGGATGATGCCCGATTTGCACATACAGCTAATGCCAATGATGCCAACCAGGCAACAATAACCATCCGATTTCATGAAAATTCATTTTCCGATGCCAACTTTATGCTTATCGCACAGCGACAAGGCGCCGACTACCAAAACAGCCTCACAGCTCCACCGAATGTAGTTAGCTATCTCCAATCTAACGGAACTGACCTTTATTCCGATACGGCCAGTATTCTAATAGGAACCAGCACCTCCAATCCCAATGCAGATCTGGTACTCGGCAGCGATGATAAAGGACTCCAACTCAACCGCGTTGATACCACGATCCTCCAACCGCTTCTCGGACCCAGTGACCGCGGTATGGTGGTTTATGATACAGTTTTAACAGAACTGTTCATCTGGAATGGTACGAACTTCACGCTTGTAGGAGGTGCTTCTGGTGGTGCAAATGACACCATTCCCGCGAATGTGTTTAGTGCGAGGATTGATGGTAACGTAGCGACTCCTACAATTGAATCAACTTCACATAATTTTATAACCTCTGTTACACGATTAGGCGTGGGAGATTACAACGTTAATTTTGTGCCAGGATTCTTCACTGAAGCTCCCAGTATCATTATAGGAAACACTACTGATGCCGGATCATTCACATCAATCGGAGGGTATGTCTGGAGTGTTTCTCCTAATACTGCAAGGGTACAATTGGTTAATAACAACACTGACTTTCTGATAAATAATGAGTTCACAATTCTTGTCCAACGCCAGGGAGCTGACTATCAAAATACGCTAACAGCTCCACCAAATGTGGTTGGATATTGGCAATCAAATGGATCGGATATCTATTTTGATACAGCTCTTGTTGGTATCGGAACAAATACCCCGGCACATTTATTGGATATCAGCGGTGGAAATGTAAATATCGATCTTGGTCAGGCTTATTATCAAAATGGGCTTCATTTGCTTTCAGTTTCTCCTGCAAATCAGAATCTGAGACTAGGTCCAAATACAGGTCAGGCACTAACTAGTGGTACAGAAAACATTTTAATGGGATTTGGTACAGGAAGTTCTGTTCAGGATGGTAATTCAAATATTGCCATCGGTTTTCAGGCATTACCGAACACAACCAGTGGAAATGACAATATTGCCATCGGAAGATTAGGCGCTTTACTCAATACAACCGGATCCGCCAATATTGGAATTGGTGGAGAAAGCAATCACAATCTTACTACCGGAAACAATAACGTGGCAATTGGTATAGATGCCAATTACCAAAACTCAACAGGTAGTAATATCACAGCCATTGGTACCGGAGCAGGTGTGTCCTCTTCAACAACAAACCTAGATAATGCAACTGCAATAGGAGCCCAGACAATCGTAGCCCAGGATAATAGTATGGTTTTGGGAAGTATAAATGGTGTTGGCGGGGCAACTTCAGATGTTAGCGTTGGAATAGGAACTACAACACCAAATCAAAATGCTTCGCTCGATCTTGCTCATGATGATCGTGGTCTTCAGCTAAACAGAGTAGACACAACTAATCTCCAACCGCTTCTCGGAGTATCGGATCACGGAATGGTCGTATATGACACTGTATTAAACGAACTTTTCGTTTGGAACGGAACCAACTTTACCCTCGTTGGAGGCGCTTCGGGGGCGAATGACACCATACCAGCGAATGTGTTTAGTGCAAGGATTGCAGCGAATGGTACAGTTATTAGTCAATCATATCCGTTTATAAATTCCGTAACCAATACGGGTCCCGGTGTTTATGACATTGAATTTCAACCAGGATTTTTCACCGAAACTCCGTCATTTTCCTTGACATCAAGGCACCAAAATGGAATTGGTTTTACTGCTGCGAATTTCTTTACAGAGTCCGCGGATTCTGTTATAATTGTTACACAAAATGAGACAGGGGCAAATGAAAGTTTTGATTTTGACTTCATTGCCCAGCGCCAGGGTGCAGACTACCAAAACAGTCTCACCGCTCCGCCGAATATCGTGGGTTACTGGCAGTCGAACGGAACGGATATTTACGTAGATACAGCAAGAGTTGGAATTGGCACAAACACACCTGATATTAATTACCAACTGGATGTTGTTGGAGGTGATGCAAGAATTAATGGCCTTACGATTGGAAGAGGTAATAGTGGAGTGGCTTCAAATACAGCATTGGGTACAAATGCTTTAGGCTCCAATACAACCGGTGCTAATAATGTAGGAATAGGAATCAACGCCTTGTCTTCAAATCTAGTAGGTAATAGAAATATAGCTATTGGTGAAGGAGCACTAACAAATAATACCAGCGGAAATGAGAATGTTGGTATTGGTGCAGTTGCTTTAAGCAATAATAGCACTGGAATCTGGAATACGGCAGTAGGCTATGTGTCTATGGCGAGTGCAACTGGATCATTTAATTCTGCTTTCGGTCGGGGTGCATTGGAAAACAACACCGGTTCAGGTAATTCAGGATTTGGGCAAAACACACTTCCTTCTGCTTCAGGTGATGCGAATACGGCCATTGGTGCGGATGCAGGTACTACTTTGACTGGTGGAAATAATAACACCTTTGTTGGACAGGGAGCGGATGCAGGAGTTGTATCTTTAACCAATGCTACTGCAATTGGGTCAGGCGCAGTCGTTTCTCAAAATAACAGCCTCGTCTTGGGCAACAATGCCAATGTCGGTATCGGAACATCTACACCGGCCAATAGATTGGAAGTAATTGGAGATGCAGCCAAATTCGATTCCGTTATCATAACTAATGGAGCCCAGGCCGGCTATGTTTTGACTTCAAATGCAACTGGTGAAGCAAGCTGGCAACCCGGTGCTTCAGCACATACTTTACAAGCAGCATATGACGGTGGACAAACCGTCAATATGGGGTCCGGCAATATCGATTTCATTTCCAGTGGTGCAAACTCCGTTCTGTATATAGATGAAGCCAATGAAAGAGTAGGAATTGGCAATTCCAGTCCACTAAACAAACTTGATGTTGATGGAGGAATGGTGATTGGCGGGAATTATGCGGGAACCAATACTGCACCTACAAGCGGTTTATTGGTAGAAGGAAATGTTGGGATTGGAACTACTTCGGCTAATGCACCTTTAACCTTTAACGCAGTTCAAGCCAATCGAAAAATAGTACTTTTAGAAGGGGCAAATAACGATCATCAATTCTTCGGTTTTGGTGTTGGACCGGGAGCCATATTAAGGTACCAGGTTAATGGACCTTCCGCAGATCATGTATTCTATTCAAGCGTTAATGCATCAAGTAGTATTGAACTAGCCAGGATTACGGGTGATGGTAATCTCGGTATTGGAATTATCAACCCAAGCAGTAGATTACATGTAATAGATAATGTTAATACTGGTGAATTCGTCGGTCGATTTACCAATACCAATACAGGATCTCAGGATGGTGCTGCAATTTATGCAACCTCCACTGCTACGGCTGCCAACTTTGGATACGGCGTAATAGCTGAAGGAAATTACCTTGGTGTTGACGCCTTGGGTGCAGCCGGAGGATTTGCAGGTTTGAGAGCTCAATCCCTTGGCGCGGTCACGGCAATAGAAGTTTTAGGTGATCCTGGTTCAACTTCAGGTATTCATGTGGATGCCAATGGTGCCACCTATTCCGGTCTTTTTGAAAATGGTAATATATCACTTCAGGGAAATGTAGGAGCCGGTGGCTTTGTTCTTCAGGAAATTGTGAATACCAATGCGGATGGCCAAACCTCTCTTGATTTTGTGAACGATGCCAACAGAATGGAAATTCGTTATGAAGGATCCAATTTCACGAATAATTCATTGGTCATTTATGATGATGATGACGGCGAAGCGCGTTTAATCATTGAGGATGCAACCGGAAATGTAGGTATAGGAGATTATGCTCCGGATGAAAAACTCGACGTAACGGATAGCATTTCTGCAGGATGGGTAGCCGTTCAGGTAGAAAATCTGGCCGACGACGGAATTGCGTCTTATGATCTGGAAACGGATGTCGGATACTATGGAATCGGAACCGATGCCAGTAGTGTTGGAAGTGGACTTGAAGGGGATTTTTATGTCGCCAATTACAATTTAGGTTCCACCCCATTGGTAATTACGGATGCGGATAATGTGGGAATAGGAACCATCACGCCTTCCAATAAACTTGAAGTCGTAGGTGATGCGGCCAAATTTGATTCAGTCATAATCGTAAATGGTGCCCAGACGGGTTATGTATTAACTTCTAATGCCACAGGGGAAGCCAGCTGGCAACCGCTGGGTGCGAGTACTTTCTGGGACTTAACAGGAAATGCAGGAACCGTTGATGGTACTAACTTTATTGGAACCACCGATGGCGTCCCTTTAAATTTCAGAATCAACAATCAACCTGCCGGTAAAATTGAAGGACCCGGAACCGGGGTTACAGCTTTAGGTTACCTCTCCGGAAACAATGGTGCAGGCTTTAATAATTCAGCCTTTGGAAATAGCGCCATGGCGGCTAATACAGCTGACGGCAACTCGGCATTTGGATCATTGGCCTTGTCAGTTAATAATACAGGAGATGCCAATACAGGTATTGGATACGCGGCATTGCGCAATATAATCGGAACACAAAATACAGCAATAGGTAATGCAGCCATGGAAAATTCGGCCTCCGGTAATGACAATGTTGCCATAGGTTTTACCGCTTTGTTAAATAATAATGCCGATGGAAACGTAGCTGTAGGTAGCAGAGCCGCATTGAACTCCAACGGACAGGGCAACACCGCCATTGGATATCAGGCTTTGGATGCAAATACCACAGGAACATTTAACATAGCCATTGGACACAATGCCGATGTAGGTGCACCCGGATTGACCAATGCAATAGCGATTGGTCTTAATTCATCTGTAGCTGCTAGTAATTCTATGGTTCTTGGAGGAACCGGAGCAAATGCGGTCAATGTGGGTATTGGTACAACAACACCATCAAATGCTTTGGATGTAATTGCAACAGGGCAGTCTGCTATTTATGCACAAACAGATGGTCTTGCCGGTGGTGATTATGCAATTTCTGCTATAAACACAGGAGGAGCTGACGTAGCCGGATATTTTATCAATTCGAATCCTGGTGGTGGGGCCAATTCTCATGGTATCTATACCGCTTCAGTTGGAGCTGGATCGGGTATTTACGCTGCTGCTCAAGGGACAGGTACAGGAAGTGGTGCCATATTTGACAATTTCAATGCCGCCAATACAAGCGCAGTTGTAAGAATTCAAAATACCGGTGGAAGTGTTTCACCTTCATTATTAGCAAGTGGAGCTGTAGGTATAGGAACAAATAACCCATCGGAACTTCTTCATTTAAGTGGTGGAACCATACGTTTAGAAGATTTTGCAGGTAATGGTAGACAAATATTGACTGTAAATAATACTGGAGTTGTTGGCTATGTTGATCTTGCAGATAGTGTATATTGGAGAAGAAGTGGAAACGATATTCTAAATAAAAACAGTGGTTCTGTCATTATTGGAACAGATTCTATTAGAAATGGCAAACTTCAATTAGTAACTGAAATAAATGAAAACAGTATTCAGTCCTGGAAATACAATAATACTTCAACAGGAAACCAGATCCGATTACTTAAAGCAAATGGTACACAAGCCTTGCCAAGTCCAGTGCTTATCAATGAAGACATTGCGAAATTAATCGCCGCAGGTTATCATGGTTCAGGCTTCTCTAATGCAGGTGGTATTGCCATCAGTGCAGCAGAAACCTGGTCTGCCACAAATAGAGGGTCACGAATGGATTTTGAAACAGTCAATCTTAATGCGACCGTGGCTACGACTAAAATGCGATTGACATCTGAAGGTGACCTTGGGCTTGGAACTGCTACTCCAAGTGGAAGACTTGAAATTATTGGTGGGCAGGGAGATGGTGCCCTTTTGATAAATGATACAGATGTAACAATTGGTGATTATACAGGAGCTCAATTTGGAACTACATTAATTGTTGATCCTGAAGCAGCTGGGAATTTTCAGTTTTTAAATGGAAATGTTGGTATAGAGAATATTGCGCCAGCATTTGAGTTGGATGTAACTGGAGATATCAATGCTTCCAACAGCTATTTCATTAGTTCCAATGAAATGCTATCCACCAATGGAAGCAACGGACTGTTTCTTGGTTACAATTCCGGTCATACAAATTCACAAGCCTTTTCAACGCATATAGGCATGGATGCCGGAGCAGTTTCAACCGGTATAAGTAATACCTTTGTAGGAACACAGGCTGCCGAAGTAAACACAAATGGTGGTCAAAATGCATTTTTTGGATTGCGTTCAGGTTGGGATAATTTAGGAGGCTCGTGGAATACTTTTCTTGGAAGAAGTTCCGGTGAAAATAATACAGACGGTGATAACAATACATTCGTTGGTGCCAACGCCGGAAATACTAATATTACAGGGGGCAATAATACAATCTTGGGATATAACGCGGATGTATCATCTTCCGCTTTGACTAACGCAACAGCAATTGGGTATAATGCCTTTGTAGCCTCAAGTAATTCATTGGTGCTTGGTGGTACAGGAGGAAATGCAGTAAATGTAGGTATTGGTCTTACAGCACCGGTAAATACCTTGGATGTGCTTGGAGAAGTGGCCATTGGTACAAATTATGCCGGCTTTTTTGCAGCACCTACAGATGGATTAATCGTTGAAGGTAGAGTAGGAATTGGCACAAACGCCCCTTCAGACGTTTTGCATGTCTCAAGTACATCAATTGGTGTGGCGCGATTTGAGTCTACAAATAATCCGTTAATAACAATATATGATAATGGAACATATGAAGGATTCATTCAAAGTAGCAGTGATAATATGGTATTTGGTACTGCCCCCGCTTCATCGGCAAACGTGCTATTGTATGCCGGAGGCACAACCAGATTAACTGTAGAAAATACAGGTAGCGTAGGTATAGGAGTAGCTAATCCGGTTAATCTTTTAGATGTAGAAGGTTCAGTAGCAATTGGAGCAAATTACTCTGGAACAAATACGGCGCAGCCTAATGGTTTAATTGTTCAGGAAAATGTTGGAATAGGTTATAATGGAGCATCTGATTTATATCAATTGCGCATTGATATTCCATCCACAAATTCTACTACTCCTTATGGGTTATATACTAACAATGATTATTCTGGTGGCAGCACCAAATATGGATTATTTGCTGATGTCTCAATTGATGGATCTGGATCCAAATATGGTTCTTGGGTTAATTCCAATGGGGCTGCGGGTTCTTCCAGTCTAGCAATGGGCTCAAGGGTTTTTGTAAATCATTTGGGAACGGGAACAGTCTATGGTACTTATATTGATGCAAACAAGGCTTCTGGTCAATCTGGTACAGTTTATGGTCAATATGTGATATCTGATAATGACGGTACTGGAACTTCTTATCTAATGTATGCCAATAGCATTGGATCTACATCCGGGACTGAATATGGACTTTACATTACTGGCGAAGATCTTAATTACTTTTCTAATAATGTTGGAATCGGAACTACATCACCTTCCTATGCTTTAGAGATTGTTCGATCAAATTCATCTGGTACAATAGCTTCAATTGAAAATACAAGTTCAGGAGTTTCTGCAGATGGATTAAATATTGCCCTTGGAGGTACCGCAGGTTCAAATGATTATATTTATTTTGAGAGATCAGGAGGTGGTGTACAAGGTCGAATTGCAGCGAATGGCGTCGGAGCAGTATCTTATTTAACTTCCTCAGATCGCAGATTGAAAGATAATATTTCAAATTTCAATGGTGGTCTTGAAATGGTATTAAAAATGCAGCCAAGAAACTACGTATTTAAAGGTAGTCCTGAAATAGCAAGAATAGGGTTTATTGCCCAGGAGTTAAATAACATCTTTCCCGAGGCTGTAAACGGTGATGAAAACTCTGATCCGGAGACTGAACCTATGATGGTTGATTATTCAAAACTCACTCCAATTCTAACCAGTTCAGTTCAGGAATTGCATAAAATGATAATTGATCAACAAAAAATGATTAATGAGTTGAATACTAAACTTACTTCCAATGAGGATGATATTTCAAGTTCAAACTCACTAGTCATTGATAAAGATGATTATATGAAACAGCAAGAAGAGCTAAATGCTTTAAAATCAGATGTTGAAGAATTGAAGAAATTGCTTCTTAATGTCAAAAAATAATTAATTCAACAATTTTTATTTCAAGGCCACTCTTTGAGTGGCTTTTTTCATTTACAACCATTTTCTAAAATCATCGTAAATTGCAAAGCAGTTACCTTATTGATTTAAAGCATATTAATAGTTGATTTGAAGACATTATTATACATTTCACTCTTAGCACTTAGTATTTCTTTTGCAAGTGCCCAAAATAATGTGGGTATTGGAACTACATCGCCTAATCCCAATGCCATTTTGGACCTTAATAATGGGAATCTAAGTCTTGGTTTATTGCTACCAAAAGTCAATGTATTGACATTTTTACCTGCAGCATCAGATTATGGTATGTTTGTTTACGATACCCTGCAAAATCAAATTTTTTACTGGAATGGGCTATCCTGGAATGGTGTTTCCCCCGGTTGGACATTGAATGGAAATGCAGGCACCAATTCTGCGATTAATTTTATAGGCACAACAGATCTACAGGATTTTGTATTCCGCACCAATAATATTGAAAGAATGAGAATTACTTCCAATGGAAAATTGGGCGTGGGCTCTTCGGCTCCTGCCAATGCAAAAGTTCAATTCCTGACCCCTGCAGGTGATGCTTTAAATAATACCGTTTTACAACTCGACAATAACTATAGCGGTATTGCTTCTCAGTATGGAATACTAAACAATATGAGTGCCGGAACCAATGATAAAACCGGTCTTTTTAACATCTTGAGCAATGCCGCTACAGGAGCAAGAATAACCGGTGTAGATAGCTACATAATACCCACAGGTGTGGGCAATCAGGCCATGGGATTTAAAGCATATATCGACAATCCGGGAACGGGAACAAGATGGGCGCTCTATGCCGATGTTTTAACAACAGCTACAAGCACAGGTCCCTTTTTTGGTGCTCAATACAACATGCAAAATAATTCCATCGGTGGAACTTCCTACGGTGTATACGTAAACAGCAGCGGAACCTCTTCCAGTACTTATGGTGTATTTACAAGCGGAGAAAATAGAAATTATTTTTCCGGAAATGTTGGAGTTGGTGTAATAAGTCCCAATATCAAATTGCATGTTGCTGAAGCTCTATCAAGTTCAACAGCTGCAATTATTACCAATGAAGTGTCAGGACCTACCGCCTCTATTGGTGGAACTAAGGGACTGAGAGTTTCAATTTCAGAAAATGCAAATGTTCAAAAAGTAGCTTTGGAAGCAAGGGTTTCAGGGACTGGGCCAGGTCAACAAAATGGAATTTTTGCAGCTGCTGATGGTTCGGCTACTTCATCCTTTAACAGAGGCGTGGTTGGTTTGGCATCGAATAATTCTATCACAAATATTGGTTTTGATGCCTATACGCAGGGCAACCTCGGAACCAATTATGGTGTGCGATCCAATGTTTCCGGAACGCAACTAAATGATAAATATGCATTCTTTGGCAATATGTCAGGGAGTGGAAACAAATATGGAGTATATATTTCAGGAGAGGATCAAAATTACTTTAGTGGTAATGTTGGAATCGGTACTACTGCTCCTGACCGTCCTTTGAAAATCTTCTCGACAATATCCTCGGGTACAAATAATGGTAATATTGTGGTTTACAACAGGGCCTCCGCTCAAAGTAATGCCTTTTATGGCAATAGCAATAATACCGGGGATGATGCAGGGGCTTTTACTTATGCAGAGGCATTTGCTGCCGGCTACGATAACAACCCTACCGGTTTTAACAATTTTGGACTTTGGGGCCATCAAACAGATAATGGCGTAGCAGGCTGGGGCGTAATTGCTTCAAATGGTGCTATTAAAACAACTCCAACCACATATGTTGCCCTGGCCGGCAGAACTTATTCTGCTTATTTTATGGGGGGAAATGTCGGGATAAACACAACAACACCAAACAGCCAATTGCAATTCATTCAAAACGATGCTGCCATTGGAGGTTCATCAGCGATCAGGTATTATTTTGGAGCTACTTATTGGCGTACTTTTCACTCGGGAATTCATTACAGTTTTGAAGACGATGGCGTTCGTGTGGCTTATGTAGAAGGAGGCTCAGGAAATTATGTTCAACCTTCTGATCGATCATTAAAGAAAAACATTTCACCGATTGGGACTGTATTACAGGGAGTCACTCAATTAAAACCTGTGGCATACCATTATAATCACATGAATAATGAGGATAAAAAGACCATTGGTTTTATTGCGCAGGAAGTAGAACAAATATTCCCCGAATTGGTAAAAGAAGCCGAAAATGGTACGAAGGGCTTGTCTTACTCTGATTTTTCAATAATTGCCATCAAAGCCATTCAGGAACAGCAAAAACAGATAGAAGCATTGCAGGAAGAAATTCGAATCCTGAAGGAAAAAAATTAAAGGCCTATTTTATCACAATGGGCCAATAAGATTTTCCCATTTGAGGCAGTAAAAGCAAAAATAAATTGCTCATCCCCTTCTTTTAAATTGTATTTTCTCAAAATATCCTTTTTCTCCAGATTGACATTTTTTAAAAATACGGTACTCTTTTTATTTCCGAATTTATAGCGCTCTCCATACTTAATCATCATATTGATTTTATAGACCCTACCCGGAAAATCCTTTCTAATTTCATTTGAAAAAAATAAATGGGTATTGGGATTGGCAATGCTTAAATCGAATGATTTCGCCAAAGATTTATAACCGCCTGATTTTGAAATGGAAGGACCCGGATTGTACAAATAGCTGCCATTAATTGATAATTTTGCGTCCATTAGAATTTCTTCATCGGCAAAAAATGAAAAGCTTTTTTCAGTATCCAGTTGTATGGCTGTAATACTGGGATTATTATTTTGTTCGGTACCCAACAAAAAAAGCAATTCCTTGCATTCCCTGGAATTGGCCAAAACAAAAACTTCCTGAACGTATTGCAATTCTCTGACGCCTTGACTGATGTCGAGCATTGGGGCTGCTTTTACTAGTACTTTTTTTGATTTACGTCTCAACAAGTCCAAGTGCATAATTACATCCGGACTGCAATCAGAAAACCGATAAACTTTTTTACCCTGTGTGTCCCTCCTGGCTGGATCGATATAGATCAAATCAAATTGCTCTTCCGTTTCTTTTAAAAACGTTTCTGCTTTAGTATTTCTAATCTCAATCTTCTTTTCCAACCCCAGAACCTTTGCATTATGTGTCATGATTTCACATAATTGTTCGTCCTGTTCGATATAAATACAACTATCAAATTTGTGGGAGAGATGTATGGTATCAATTCCAAATCCGCCGCTTAAATCGAGGCATTTTTTCCCTTTTAGTATGGTGGCTTTAAAGTTTGCGGTGAGATCGGAACTGCATTGTTGAATGGATACTCTTTTTGGATAAATTATTTGCGAATTTGCAGCAATGGAAGGTATTTTTTTCTTTGCTTTCTGATAACCTTCAATCTGTTGGCCGATCCAAATCCAATCCCATTCTTTTTTACCTGGACGTTTTAATAATATTTGGCTTAAGTCCGCTTCGTGGTATTTTTTAATAAAAGAGTTTATTTCCTGATCAAAGGCTGCTTCAGGAAGCATTTTTTATCCAATTATTCTTAATTAGCATCTCAGCAATTTGTACGGCATTGGTCGCGGCTCCTTTACGTAAATTATCGGATACAATCCACAAATTCAGACATTTGTCCTTGCTCTCATCCTTGCGAATCCGGCCAACATATACCTCATCTTTTCCCTGAGCATAAAGAGGCATAGGGTAACGGCTATTTTTTGGATCATCTATTACTAGGACTCCCGGAACGGATTCAATAATTGATTTAATTTTATCCATTTCAAAGGCATTTTTAAATTCAATATTTACGGATTCGCTATGGCCTCCCATTACCGGAATACGAACGGCAGTGCAAGTCACATTGAGTTTTGGACGGCCCAATATCTTTCGACTCTCCCATACAACTTTCATTTCTTCCTTGCTATAGCCATTGTCCAGAAATTCATCGATCTGTGGAATAATATTCAAATCGATTTGATAAGGATAGGTTTTGTGTTCAAAATTTCCCTGTCTCTCAGCATTCAATTGATCCACGGCTGCTTTTCCTGTTCCTGTTACCGACTGATAGGTAGAAACAATGACTCTTTCAAGAGAAAATGCAACATCCAATGATTTTAAAACCATGACCAGCTGAATGGTTGAGCAATTAGGATTGGCAATAATCTTATCGGATTCCTTTAATACATTTCCATTCACCTCAGGAACAATCAAGGGCTTATCCTCATCGTATCGCCAGGCCGATGAATTATCGATGACAAAACATCCTTCTGCGGCAAATTTTGGTGCCCATTCCTTAGATGGCTCAGATCCTGCAGAAAATAAAGCAATTTGTGGCTTTAAATACAGCGCTTTTGAAATGCCGAGTACCTCAACCTCTTTTCCGGCATAAATAATTCTTTTTCCCTGGGACCTTTCCGAGCCCACGGGAATAATCATATCTATAGGAAAATTTCTTTGTTCCAGTACGCGGAGCATTTCTTCACCCACCAAACCGGTTGCTCCAATCAATGCCAATCTCATTTCACTCAATTTTAAAGCAAAGGAAAGAATTCTAAAATACTTTAGTTATGTGAAGGCCCTGGTAATTTTTGTTTTACTGTGTTTTATGGTTCAATCAGCCCTGTCTCAATTCATTGAAAATTTCGATGATGGCGATTTTACGCATAATCCTGTTTGGGTTGGAGATTCAGTTTTTTTTCAGGTAAACGACAGCAATGAATTACAAAGTCTTGGACCGGGAATTAGTACAGAAATCTATCTCAGTTCAAATTTTGAAATGAGCCCGAATTCAATCTGGGAATTTGAAGCCAAACTTGATTTTGCCACTTCATCGAGTAATTATGCAAGGTTTTATTTAAGTGCGAATCAAACTGATCTCAAAAACAATCTCCATGGTTATTATATTAAATTGGGAGGCGAAAGCGGTTCCGATGATGGCATAGACCTTTATCTTCAACAGGATGCAATTCATACGAAAATAATTGACGGTTTGCCCGGCTTTTTCGGTCGCGACAGCAATGCAATACAAATCAAAGTAATTAAGTCATTCCCGGGAGAATGGACGCTTTTCGCTGATACTTCTTTGCAAAATAATTATGTATTTCAAGGGCAGACTCATGATAATAGCATAGCCATCAAAAACAATTTAGGCTTTTATTGCAAACACAGTTCCACGCGAAGTGATAAGTTCTATTTTGATAATATTGAAATCAGGGATGGTCCATTTGAATTGATAGAATGTTCTGCTTTAAACGATTCAACAATTGAAGTAATTTTTAGTAATCCTATCGATACCTTCTCAGGGGCAAATCCTGCGAATTATTTCATTTCGAATGGAATTTCAATACTATCAGCTAATTATTTTCAAGATTCATTTCCAAACAGAATCATTTTGTATACTGATAAAAGGTTGAATGCCGGAAATTATACTTTAAGCCTTTCAAATATTTCTGACCGGCAAAACCAATGGATTCAATACGATTCCTGCACTTTTTCATTTTACCCCCTTCCTGAAATTTCCAAATTGCTTTTCAATGAACTAATGTATGATCCAATCCCGGTGGTAGGAATGCCCGATGTGGAATATGTGGAATTACTGAATATTTCATCGGGTACAGTAAATCTTAAAGGGATTAAATACAGCGATGCTACTACTGAGATTACCTTTTCAGAAGTTTTATTGGACAGTGGAGAACAGTTAATATTATGCTCCATTGAAGATACGGCTCTATTCCAATGGTATGGAAATGTATATGGGTTGGATACCTGGCCCAGCTTGAACAACAGCGGCGATGTATTAACTCTATTAAGCCCGGAGAATATTATCCTAGACCAAATTGCTTATGATGCAGGCTGGTCTGATGGCAGTGCCAAGGACGAAGGGGGCTGGTCATTTGAAAGGATTAATCCCTTTAAGAAATGTACTGATAATCAGAATTGGGCTTATTCGCTAAACAGTGCCGGAGGTACACCGGGTGAATTGAATTCAGTCTATAATCCCACACCCGATCTTAGCGGGCCAAAGCTGGAATTGATTGAGGTTTTCAATTCGACCTATCTGCGTCTTCAATTTGATGAAATACTAAAATCAGAACAAAATCCTCTCAATTTCATTCGATTGGAGCCAATTAATCAAATAAATTCATTTTTAATATTGGAAAATTTCATTGAACTATCACTTCTAAATCCATTGGATTCAGGCATTATCAATCAAATGCGCATCGACTCGGTATTTGATTGTGAAGGAAACCTTTCCTTGAACCTCAATGCCTCATTTGGAATTGGTAAAAGTCCGGCTTTATTCGATCTCGTAATTAGTGAAATAATGATTGATCCGGAACCACAGAATTCTCTTCCATCTACAGAGTACATAGAATTATTTAATACGTCGGATAATATTATCAGTTTCAATTCACTATTCATCATTTCAGAGGAAGATAGCGCAACCTTACCGGCGATTTCAATTTACCCCGGGGAATACCTAATTCTTTGCCCTTCATCCAAGTTTGAAGAAATGAGTGAAATTGCAAAAGCGGTCAAGTTGAGCCCCTGGACTTCCTTAAAAAATAATGAAGATAAAATTTACCTGAAGCTGGGGTCCATCACTATTCATAAAGTTCATTATTCTGCAGACTGGATTCGCGATACAGATAAAAGAGAAGGAGGCTGGAGCCTGGAAATGATGGATACAAACAATCCCTGTGCTGAAGAATCGAATTGGGATGCCTCAATCGATCCCGATGGAGGTACACCGGGCCGGATAAATTCTATCCAATATGATAAACCGGATCTTCTGCCGGCTCAAATAAATAATATCGAAATAATTTCAAATACTGAATTAGACATACATTTTAATGAATGGCTCGATTTCTCATATCTACATTTAGGAAATATTAATATAGACCCCGATAATGAAGTTAAAGCCATGAATAGCGATGAGAGAATTTCAAAAAAACTGATTTTGACGCTCGACAAAACATTAAAAAACAATACTGTCTATACTCTTTCGCTTGCTCAAATAGCCGACTGTGTCCACAACTTTAGCGATTTGGAAAAGACCTTTATCCTTCCCGAAAGTCCGGAAAAAAATGATCTTATCATCAATGAAATTTTATTCAATCCGCCTCAGGACGTATCGGAATACATTGAAATCTATAATCGCAGCTCAAAAAATATAAATCTTGAGAATACTATTTTGACTTATTACAATTTTGATGGACAGTTAAAATCCCAAAACATTATAAGTGAAGAAAATTATGTAATAAATGCCTTTGAGTTTCTTACGCTTTGTGAAGATTCGATTTCTATTATTCAACATTTTCCAAAACGAGGCTCGGCTTATTTGGAGTTGTCCTCATTTCCAACTTTAACAAATGAATCAGGTCAAATTTCCATCATAGATTCAAATCATGTGCAAATTGATTCAGTTTTGTACGCTGAAGAATTTCATTTTGAATTAATAGATGATGTAAAGGGCGTATCCCTGGAAAGAGTATCCTCTGAAATTTCAGGCTTACAGACCGATAATTGGGCCAGTGCAAGTGAGTCCTTTGGTTTTGGAAGTCCTGGTCTCTTAAATTCCAAGTCAATTGAAAGATTAGTTACAGATGATTTTGTCCACATCGAACCTCTTTTATTTTCTCCCGATGGGGATGGTTATAAGGACCTTCTTCACATTCGCTTTAATACAGATATTTCCGATGCCATTGTCAATATCAATATCTATGATACCAAAGGAAATCTCGTAAAAAATCTCGCCAATAATTCGACGCTTGCCTATAGCAATGATTTCATTTGGGATGGGATCAATGATTATGGAGAAAAATCAAAAATTGGCAATTACATAATACTCTTTGATCTTTTTGATTTGGAAGGAAACAGGAATAAAATTAAAAAAGTATTCAGCCTGGGGGGTCAGATTTAAGACTTGTTAATGTTTTCAAGTTTATTGCCGCAATTGCTGCAATAATTGTTATTCGCATCATTTTTTGTACCACAGTTGTCGCAGACATTGGTGAAATTTCTCGATCTGGTCAATTCTGATGTTACAATTCCTGTTGGGACAGCAATGATGGCATAACCGAGGATCATGATAATTGAAGCTAAAAATTGACCAATGACAGTTGAAGGTGCGATATCACCATAACCCACAGTGGTTAGAGTAACGACCGCCCAATAAATACTCCTCGGAATACTTGTGAATCCACTTTCAGAGCCTTCAATCAAATACATCAGGGTACCTAAAATGATCACGGAATTTAAAACTGCAAATAGAAACACCGAAATTTTAGCCTTGCTATTGACCAGTGCTTCTGATATAATTCTTGAAGCGCCCACATATTTTGCCAGCTTTAATATTCTAAATACACGCAATAAACGCAAGGTTCTGATCACTACGAAATAGTGTGTTCCGGCAATAAAAAATGCCAGATAGGTGGGGATCACAGCAATTAAATCGATGACGCCAAAAAAACTGCCCATGTATTTAAGCGGTTTGTGCGCACTGATAATTCGCAAAATATACTCGATTGTAAATAAAACGGTGAACATCCATTCTGCTGCTTTGAGATAAGGTCTGTATTCGCTCTCAAATTCACTTACACTTTCCAGCATAACAAGTAATACACTAGTACCAATTGCAAAAAGCAAAGCCACATCAAAGGCCTTCCCTGCCGGTGTGTCAGCTTCAAAAATTATAATGTATAGTTTTTCTCTCCAGTTCAAGGGCTATTATTATTCCTTATAAAAATCGATTAACATCGTAGCATCCTCAAATATTACCCCTCGATACAT
The DNA here is from genome assembly GCA_014323545.1 of Hyphobacterium sp. CCMP332. Taxonomy (NCBI): domain Bacteria; kingdom Pseudomonadati; phylum Pseudomonadota; class Alphaproteobacteria; order Maricaulales; family Maricaulaceae; genus Hyphobacterium; species Hyphobacterium sp. CCMP332. The sequence continues at coordinate 2,090,192 of CP058647.1, read as the reverse complement.
TCCGGGGGTATTAAATGAAAAAGCAAAATTGCCATCCTTATCAAGTGCAATTAAGCCTCCGGCTCCACCTGCTTTTATTAATTTGTTCTGAATAATTTCATCAGCGGCATCATTTATTGACATTCCCTTGTATTTCATAAGCGCTACAAGATCATAGGCCACAACATAGCGTATAAAAAATTCACCATGACCGGTACATGATACACCTGCCGAGCTATTATCGGCATAAGTACCACTACCAATTAGAGGTGAATCACCAATACGACCGTACTTTTTCATCATCATTCCACCCGTTGAAGTTCCGGCAGATATATTTCCTTCTTTATCCAAAGCTACGGCACCCACGGTTCCAAATTTATGATCTTCCACAGGAACATTCAGATAACCGCTGGATTCGTTGTTTTTTTTGGCTTTTAACCACGAGGCCTTAACTCTGTCTGTAATAAAGTATTCTGGCTCTTCAAATTTCAATTTTTCAGTTTTGGCAAATTTTTCTGCACCTTCCCCACTCAATAAAACATGTTTGGAATGGTCTTTAACTGCCCTGGCTGCATTAATTGGATTTTTTATGCCATGAACACCAGCAATTGCTCCCGCTTGCAGATCTTTTCCATTCATAATGGAAGCATCGAGTTCAACATTGCCCTCTTCGTTTAAGACTGCCCCTTTTCCGGCATTGAAATTTGGATCATCTTCTAAATGATTGATGGCAGCAATTATGGCTTCTTCGCTCGATTTTCCCTTTTTTATAATTTTATAACCTTTCATTAATGCATTTCCCATAGTCTCGATTAATTCCGCTTCTTTTTCGGGACTCATGTTCTCTTTTAAAATTGTTCCGGCACCACCGTGAATAACAAGTACTGCCTTTTTTGTGCTTTCTGAATACTGGCTTTGGGCAAAAAGACCAGCTGAAACAAGCGTCAGGATTAATAATGTATATATTCTGCTATATATTTTTGATTTCATTTTAAACTAATTTATAGTAAAAATTAAGTAAATCCTTCTGTGCTATTCATTGATTATTTGTATTTTCGGCATTTCAAGCTCAAGCGAAATTTAACGCTTGAATCACATTAAACAAAACCTCATAGAAATGGCTGAAGAGAAGCTAAGGTATTCGGACAATGAGTTAATAGAATTTGAAAAAATAATTCTTGATAAACTCAACAAGGCTAAGACCGAATTGGAGTACATAAAAGAGAGTTTGAGCCGAAAAAACGACGAGAGTACCGATAATACGATTAACAACATCAATACGCTTGAAGATAGTGCTGAAGCTCTTGAAAAAGAAAATTTAAATCAATTGGCTGGGCGACAGGTCAAATTTATTCAACAACTTGATGCTGCCCTTGTCAGAATTAAAAACAAAACTTACGGCGTCTGTGTAGATACAGGCAAGCTCATTGCCAAAGAAAGACTCAAAGCTGTCCCGCATACAAGGCATTCAATTGAAGCCAAACTCAAGCAGGATTAATTGGATTTTCTCCAGAATCACATTGAATCCCTGATTTTTTGTGCTCGGGAACCGATTACAATCGAAGAAATACGTTCTTGTCTGACGGAAATGTTTGATGCGGAGGTCCCCGAAAAAGATATTAGCAAATCCATTGAAATTTCAATTAAGAAATATTCTGATGAAGAATTTCCCTTTGAAATTGTTAAGTCGGGAGGTGGATATCAGTTTTTGACGAAGCCTTCCTATCAGGCCAGTATTTCGATTCTGTTAAAGCAAAAATCCAAAAAAAGATTATCGCAATCGGCCATCGAGACGCTTTCGATTATTGCTTATAAACAACCCATTACTAAATCCGGTCTTGAAGCTATAAGAGGTGTAGGATGCGACTATACAATTCAAAAGCTTTTGGAAAAAGAACTAATTGCAATTAAGGGAAAAGCAGAATCCGTTGGCCGTCCAATTTTATACGGAACATCAGATCGATTCCTTGATTACTTTGGAATAAATTCACTATCGGAATTACCAACCATCAAGGATTTCAAAACAGAAGATAATGAAATAGGCGAGGTTAATGAGGGATAATCCTATGAAAAAACCTTCTAGAAAAAAAGCAAGTCCTCGCTCCTTCCCCAAAAAAAAGAACCAGACAATTACACCTAAAGAAAACCTAAAACAGGAAAGTGCTGAAATTAGGTTGAATCGCTATATTTCTAATTCGGGGATTTGTTCACGAAGGGAGGCAGATAAACTTATAGCAGATGGTGAAGTAAAAGTGAATGGCAAGGTTGTTATGGAGCTTGGTACAAAAGTTGGAAAAGACGACAGGGTTGAATTTAAAGGTAAAGTCATACAGCCGGAGAAGTATGTCTATCTTCTTCTAAACAAACCCAAGGGATTTATTACTACACTCAGTGATCCGAAAGACAGGAAAACCGTAATGGAGCTTGTGTCAAAAGCCACTGAACAGCGAATTTACCCGGTTGGAAGATTGGATAGAATGACGACCGGTGTCTTGTTATTTACGAACGATGGTGATTTCGCTCAAAAGCTAATTCATCCCAGTATGGCTGTTCCAAAAATTTATGAAGTTGTTTTAAACCGGGCTTTAAAAGATGAAGACCTTGAAAAAATCAAAGAGGGAACCGAGCTTGAAGATGGTGTAGTAAAGGTAGATGACATCGCGATAGTATCAAGCGATGCCAAAAGTGTTGGGGTAAAAATTCATTCCGGTAAAAACAGGGTGATCCGCAGGCTTTTTGAACATTATCATTATCAGGTGGAAAAATTGGACAGGGTAATGTTTGCCGGACTCGATAAAAAAGGGATAAGCAGAGGCCAATGGAGATACCTCAGTGAAAAAGAAATTATACGATTAAAATATTTTCAATAAATTGGATTGTATTGTAAGACCAGATCAGGTGAAAATGGACAATAAAAAACCCCAAGACCTTGAATATTCAGGCAATTAATACTGAATACAGGCTTGGGGCTGTGGTGACGAGTGGAATCGAACCACCGACACAAGGATTTTCAGTCCTTTGCTCTACCAACTGAGCTACGTCACCGAATTGGCTTGCAAAGCTATTTAATTTTATAATAGTGACAAATACTTCAGGATTTTTTTAAACTTGGAAATGGCATATTTAGAACAAATAGGTTTTTTGATATTACTCGGAATTTCCGGATGGTTAATTTATAAGAGAGTAAGTTTCATTAAGAGAAATATAAATATGGGGCAGTCCTATAAACCCAAAGGGCCTTCCTCGGAGCGTTTCAAAAAAATGATGCTATTGGCTTTTGGCCAAAAGAAAATGTTTGACAAGCCGGTTGCAGGTATAATGCACTTCTTAATCTATATTGGCTTTGTGCTGATAAATATCGAAGTACTGGAAATAATTCTGGATGGTATTTTTGGTACTCATCGCCTATTTGCACCGGTTCTTGGCTCATTTTATAGTACTTTAATTAACTTCTTTGAAATTCTCGCCCTGGGAGTGATTGTTTCCTGCCTCATATTTCTTATAAGAAGAAATGTGCTGAGCATAGATCGATTTCATAAAAGTGAAATGACCGCCTGGCCTAAACTCGATGCAAACCTTATTCTCATAATAGAAATTGTTTTGATGTTTGCGATTCTATCCATGAATGCAAATGATCAAATACTTCAGAATGCAGGCGCTGAACATTATACAGAAACAGGTAGCTTATTTATTAGCGAAATGCTTATTCCTCTCTACAATGGCATGTCTGTCGAAATGAATTTGCTTCTTGAACGGTTTTTTTGGTGGATTCACATTGCGGGAATTTTTGCATTTGCAGTATATGTTACATATTCCAAGCATTTGCACATATTTATGGCATTTCCCAATACTTACTTTAGCAATCTTTCTGCAAAGGGGAAAATTAAAAATATGGATGACGTCAGCAATGAGGTAAAAATAATGCTGGGAATGCAACAGCCGGAAGGCGATGCGCCTCCCCCTTCGAGTTTTGGTGCCAAAGATGTAAATCAGCTTAGCTGGAAAAACTTAATGGATGCATATTCCTGTACCGAATGCGGGCGTTGTACAGCGGAATGCCCGGCTAATATTACAGGTAAAAAGCTCTCACCCAGAAAAATTATGATGGATACCAGGGACAGAATGGAAGATGCTGGAAAACACGGTTTGGAAAATGGTAAATTTCTTTTGGGAGACTTTATCAAAGAAGAAGAAATTATGGCTTGCACCTCCTGCAATGCCTGTGTTGAGGCATGCCCCGTAAGTATCAATCCACTTGAAATAATATTGGAGCTGAGAAGGTATAAAGTCATGGAAGAATCCAAAACACCTCCTGAATGGACGGCCATGATGACAAATATTGAAAATAATTTTGCACCCTGGGCCTTTTCTCCTTCAGACAGGTTTAATTGGGCCAATGAATTAAAATCAGAAAATTAATATGCCGGAAGAAATAAAAATACCAACTATGGCAGAATTGGCTGCTGAAGGTCGTAACCCGGAGATACTTTTTTGGGTGGGCTGTGCAGGTTCATTCGATGACAGGTATAAAAAGGTTACCAAAGCCATCATTAGGATACTCAACAAATTAGACATCAATTTTGCCGTATTAGGAACTGAAGAATCCTGTACGGGAGATCCGGCCAGAAGAGCTGGCAATGAATTTCTTTTTCAAATGCAGGCCATGTCAAACATTCAGGTTCTGGATGGTTATGGAATAAAGAAAATTGTTACCGCTTGCCCTCATTGTTTTAATACATTAAAAAACGAATACCCCGATTTGGGAGGTAATTATGAAGTGCTTCATCATTCGCAATATCTGCAGACACTGATCAAGGATGGAAAGCTAAAAATTGCAGAAGGTGGAAAATTCAAAGGTCAGAAGATTACCTTTCACGATTCGTGCTACCTGGGAAGGGCAAACGGTGTTTATGAAGCGCCAAGAGCGGTAATTGAAGCACTGGATGCCGATCTTGTTGAAATGAAACGCTGCAAAACTAAAGGCTTATGTTGTGGAGCAGGTGGCGCACAAATGTTTAAAGATGCAGAAGCCGGAAATAAGGAAATTAACATTGAAAGAACGGAAGAAGCGCTTGAAACTGGTGCTGAAGTAATTGCAGCCGCTTGCCCCTTTTGTATGACCATGATGTCTGATGGAGTTAAAAATAAAGAAAAAGAAAAGACAGTGAAGGTATTGGACCTCGCTGAACTAATTGATCTCAATTAATGTATATTTTTAGTGAAAAACGATGAATTAAAGCACATACCGGACAATTCCAGAATTTGGATTTTCGCTTCTCCTCAAAAAATAAATGAGGAAATTAGAGATGAAATTCTGGATTACATCGATGTTTTCCTTGGGCGGTGGAAAGCGCATGGCAAGGAATTGAAGTCTCATAAATTATTTGTAGATGGTCATTTTCTGATAATTGCGGTGGACGAATCATTCGAAAAAGCCACAGGCTGTTCCATTGATTCGCTAAATCATTTTATTTCCGAAATTGAAAAAAAGTACAAATTAGACCTAACAGACCGATCAAGAGTTTATTATCGTTCAGAGCATGGGATAAGTTCTATTGCATTCTTAAAAATCAAAGAACTTGTTCACAGCGCTGGAATTGATGAAAACACCCTTATTTACAATAATTCAATTGCAAAAGGTTATGAACTGAAGGACAAATGGTGTCTTCGAGCCGAGGATTCATGGTTAAACAAATATTTTCAAAAAACTCCGCTTAAATGATTATTTTTGAAGGTCGGAAGATAATTCTTTTGCCTTAAGGTAGAATTACTTAATTTTCCGGCTTATTTATTCGAAAATCGTCCTAACGAGAACTATAAATACATTATGAGAAGTACTAATTACGCCTACTTACTGATTTTCGCAATTCTTGCAAGCGCCTGTTCAAGCGATTTGCATAAAATGGTCAGAAAGGGTAATAAAAAATTTGAGAAAGGTGAATATCAATTTGCTATAAGCGATTACGAGGAAGGCCTCGCAGATGGTGCTGATACAGCCATCGCCTCTTTTCAAATTGCCGAATCTTACCGATTGTCAAATAGAATTAGAGAAGCAATTCCTTTTTACGAAGCTGCTTTGAGATCCGGAAGGGCAGATGAAGCCACTAAATTTCATCTTGCCAATGGTTATAAAACAGTTGGAGAATACGATAAAGCCAAGAGCTTATATCAGGATTACATAGATGAGGGTGAAGATAGAGGAAGAAAAGCTGCCGCCAAAGCATTTTTAGAAAGCATTGATAAAATAAAGCAAATCCAATCGAAGAAGACTTACTATGAACTTAGTAATCTTGATATTGTAAATACCCCCGATGCAGAATACGGAACTGTATTCTATAATCAGGAAATGATATTTACAACCGATAGAAATTCGGAAAATATATTCCCCGCTACAGGAGAGGGCTTTACAGGCATTTACAAATTCAAATTTGATGATGCCTCAGAGAAGTCAGGTGTGGCAGTTCCACTGGCCGAACAGTTTAATACAGATAAAAGGCATGAAGCCAGTGCGACTTTTTCTAAAAGACGGAAAACAATGGTTTTCGCAAGAGGTAATGACGGTAGAAAAAAAGGCGATCAGGATGTGAATCTTTACATTTCAAAAAACAAAAAAGGGGAATGGTCTGAGCCGGAATTATTACAAATTTCAGATCCCAATGCCTGGGATGCCAGCCCTGCATTTTCACCCGATGGAAGAACCTTGTACTTTGCCTCCAACCGAGAAGGTGGCAGAGGAGGAATTGATCTTTATATGTCTAAAATGGACAGAAGAGGCAATTTCAGAAGAGTAAGAAATATGGGAAAAGCTTTGAATACTCCGGGCGACGAAATGTTCCCTTATGTTTCTGATGACAAGAAATTATACTTTGCATCTAATGGTCATCCCGGAATGGGTGGTTTGGATGTTTTTGAAGCTGTACGCGATGGCCGAAATATCGAAGTAACAAATATGGGCGTGCCATTAAATTCTTCTTATGATGATTTTGGATTAATTTTTATCAACGAAAAAGAAGGATACATAACGTCAAACCGAGAAGGCGGAAAAGGTGATGATGATATTTACAAATTCATTAATAACAGTCCTGATTTCAAAGTTGCCACTTACTATGTTGCCGGTGAAATCATTGATGGCGCAACTGGTGACCCTCTTCCAAATGCAAGAGTGAAATTAATGGATTCAAGGGGTGAGGTCATTTATGAAGGTACTGCGAATGAAAACGGGGAATTTAGAAATGAAGTAAAAACAGGTGTAAATTATACTGTTGTGGCAGAGAAAGAAGATTATTTAACCGCAAATGATGTATTTTCTACAGTTGGTAAAACTGTCCCACAAGAAGATTTGCCTGATTTTGAAAATGATGTTGACATTAAATATACTTTGGGGCTGATCAAGAAAGAGGTTAACAAAGTTATTGTTCTTGAAAACATTTATTATGATTATAACAGTTCTGACATTAGAGATGATGCAGCTGATGAACTCGATAAACTCGTAACCTTATTAAAAGACAACACCGATATGAGAATTGAATTGAGTTCTCATACTGATGCAAGAGGTGATAGCAAATACAATCAAAAACTCTCTCAGAAAAGAGCTGAGTCGGCTGTTGAGTATATGACCAATAATGGCATTGACGAAACCAGAATGATCCCTAAAGGATATGGTGAATCTCGTCTGATAGTTGAAAATGCAGAATCAGAAGAAGAACATCAGAAAAACAGAAGAACAGAATTTAAAATTCTCGGATTTGATGTTGAGCAGGAAATTCAGCCCATCCAACAGGAAGAAGAAGGTGGTTCTGAGAATGAATAATAAATTCTAACAGAAAATTTTGGCCTCTTCCTTTATTGGAAGGGGCTTTTTTATTTCTTTGTCTTATGAATGAAAGATATTCCAAACGCGGGGTTTCAGCATCAAAAGAAGATGTACACGAGGCCATTAAGCATCTCGATAAGGGAATATTTCCAAATGCATTTTGCAAAATAATTCCGGACTATCTAAGTGATGATGATGAGTACTGCATTGCGATGCATGCCGACGGGGCCGGTACTAAATCTTCATTGGCCTATTTGTATTGGAAAGAAACAGGAGATCTGAGTGTTTGGAGAGGCATAGCTCAGGATTCGATTATAATGAACGTCGATGACCTCTTATGTGTCGGCATAACAGATAAAATGCTCTTGTCATCAACCATTGGTAGAAATAAAAATCTTATTCCGGGTGAAGTACTTAAGACATTGATAGAAGGTACCGAAGAGGTACTGGAAATGCTTCGATCACATGGGATAGGAATTAGAAGTACCGGTGGTGAAACCGCCGACCTTGGAGATCTTGTGCGTACCATTGTAGTAGATAATACTATTACTGCCCGGTGGCCACGAAATCAAATTATTAGCAATGAAAAAATCAAGGCTGGGCAGGTAATTGTCGGTCTTGCTTCTTTTGGGCAAACCAGTTATGAAAGCGAATACAATGGTGGAATGGGTAGCAATGGATTGACTTCCGCGCGACACGATGTGTTCAAGCACGACTATGCCCACAAATATCCGGAATTGTATGACCCTTCTGTCCCTGATTCCCTTGTGTTTTCAGGAAGCCGTTCAATTGAGGATAATTTTGAAGACCTTCCGGTTAATATCGGAAAACTTGTTTTATCACCAACCAGAACCTATGCTCCTGTAATAAAAAAGGTTTTGAATGAAGTAAAATCCGGGATTGGTGGAATAATTCATTGTTCGGGAGGCGCGCAAACTAAAATCCTGCATTTTATAGAAAATTTGCACATTGTAAAAGATAATTTATTCGATACTCCCCCATTGTTCAGATTAATTCAATCCGAAAGCAATACGGAGTGGAAAGAGATGTATAAGGTATTTAATATGGGCCACAGAATGGAAATATACTGTGATGAAAACTGTGCCCTACAAATAATTCAAATTGCTAACAGCTTTAACCTGGAAGCAAAATTAATTGGTGAAGTTAAATCATCGAATAAAACTGAACTAAGCATTAATAGTCCATACGGAGACTATCATTACTAATAAAAAAGCCGGCATTCACCGGCAATTTTTGTGTCATTATATTTTCTTAGGATTTATCCGGCTTGCTCTAATGCCTCTGCACCACCAACAATTTCCAGAATTTCTTTCGTAATAGCGGCTTGACGTGTTCTGTTATAAGTCAATCTCAACTCTTTTAACAATTCACCAGCATTATCCGTCGCCTGTGTCATGGCAGTCATTCTCGCTCCATGTTCTGCAGCATTTGAATCCAGTAAAGCTTTAAATAATTTAATTCGCAGAGAATTTGGGATCAATTCTTTGATAATATAATCTACCGAAGGTTCGAAAATATAATCGCCTGGAGAATTATTCAGTTCTTCATCTACCGGTGGGATAACCGGAAGGAATTGTTCTTTTGTGAGTATTTGCGTTGCTGCATTTTTAAATTGATTGTACATGATATGCACTTCATCAAATTCACCTTTAACGAAGGATTTCATAATATAATCTGCAACATCACCAACATTTTCAAAATCAAGACTGTCAAACAAATGAACATATCTTTCATCGTATCCCAATTCATTTTTTTTGAGATAGTCTCTTCCTTTTTTCCCGATTGGTAAAATATTGATGTTCGCTGCGGGATATTTTGAACGTAATTCTTTAATCGTTTTTACAGTGAACTTATTGATGTTACCATTAAACGGTCCGCAAAGTCCTTTATCTGAGGTAATATGAACCAAAAGAATATTCTCAACGGGTCGCACTCTTGTGAATACGCTCTGAAGCTCTTCTGAGATCAAACTGACATTTCCCAGAATTTCATCAAGTTTTTGCGCATAGGGCCTCATCTGAGTAATCCTATTCTGCGCTTTTCTCAATTTTGCAGCAGAAACCATTTTCATGGCTTTGGTAATCTGCTGAGTTGAGTTTACCGATGCAATTCTGCTTCTTACCTCTTTTAAACTTCCCATCTAAATTATGATAGTTTTGATGCGACTTCTTTTGCGTATTTCTCCAATACCGAAGTAATACTTTCATCAAGTTTGCCGGATCTTAACCCTTCAAGGGTTTCTTTGGCCTGAGCTCTTAAAAGTTGAATATAATCTTCCTGAAACTGACTTACCTTATCCAATGGCACGGCATCAATAAATCCCTTTGTAGAGGCAAAGATCATTGCTACCTGTTCTTCTACAGGAATTGGGCTGTATTGACCCTGCTTTAATATTTCCTGATTTCTTCTTCCTCTTTCAATTGTTCTTTTGGTCGCTGCATCAAGATCGGATCCAAATTTGGCAAATGCCTCTAACTCCCTGAATTGTGCCTGATCGAGTTTTAAGGTACCTGCAACTTTTTTCATTGATTTTATCTGAGCTGCACCACCTACTCTCGACACCGAAATACCAACGTTAATTGCCGGCCTGATTCCGGAATTGAATAAATTAGATTCCAGGAATATTTGGCCATCAGTAATGGAAATAACATTTGTTGGAATATAGGCTGAAACATCTCCGGCTTGAGTTTCAATAATCGGAAGAGCTGTTAAAGACCCTCCACCTTTCACCTTTTTCTTTAATGATTCGGGCAGGTCATTCATTTCTTTAGCGATACTGTCGTCTTCAATGATTTTTGCTGCACGTTCCAACAGTCTGGAGTGTAAGTAAAATACATCACCGGGATAAGCTTCACGACCGGGAGGTCTTCTCAACAAGAGTGAGACTTCACGATATGCCACGGCTTGTTTTGATAGATCATCATAGATTACCAATGCCGGTCTTCCGGTATCTCTAAAGTATTCCCCAATGGAAGCCCCTGCAAATGGCGCAAAGAACTGCATTGGCGCAGGATCAGATGCAGCTGCACTTACAACTGTTGTATATTCTAAAGCGCCGTATTTTTCAAATACAGATACAACCTGAGCAACTGTACTTGCTTTTTGACCGATGGCTACATAAATACAATAAACCGGTTCACCTTTGTCGTAAAATTCTTTTTGATTAAGGATAGTATCGATTGCTACAGCGGTTTTACCAACCTGACGGTCACCGATGATTAATTCCCTTTGCCCTCTTCCAATTGGGATCATTGCATCAATAGAAACAAGACCGGTCTGCAATGGCTCATTTACTGGCTGTCGGTAAATTACTCCAGGAGCTTTTCTTTCAAGTGGCATGGTAAATTTTTCGCCTTTAATAGGCCCTTTACCATCGATTGGTTGTCCTAGTGTATTTACCACACGTCCGACAATTCCTTCTCCTACTTCTATTGAAGCAATTTGTTTAGTTCTTTTTACGGTATCTCCCTCTTTGATTTCTTTGGATTGCCCAAATATTACAGCTCCAACATTATCTTCTTCAAGATTGAGAACCATAGCTTTTTGACCATTTTCAAATTCTAAAAGTTCTCCTGATTGCGCTTCTGTTAAACCATAAATACGCGCTACACCATCACCTACCTGAAGTACTGTTCCTACTTCTTCAAGATCAGCTTCACTTTTGTAGTTTGAAAGCTGTTCTCTGAGTATGGCTGAAATTTCATCCGGTCTTATTTGTGCCATGTTATATTAATGAATTATAAGATTGATCAATTAGGTTTAATTTAAGCTGATTCAGTTTTTGACGTATCGATTCATCGATTTGGCGATCATTCATTCTGAGAATAAAACCACCGATCAATTCCTGATCAACTTTATCCGACAAGTCAACTTTTTTGCCAAAGCCTTCTTCAATAATTTTTGCAAATTGATTCCTTAATGAATCATCGAGTGCAATGGCTGTGGTAATACTTGCCTTATTAATATTTTTATATGTAAAGTATTGATTTTCAAATTCTCTCGCGATGGTTGTCAAATTTGCAGCCCTGCCTTTTTTGCAAACCAATTGAAAGAAATTTATAGTAAGGTCGTCTACCTTGCCTTTAAAGATTTTATTGAGAACTTCATTCTTTTTATCAAACCCTATAATTGGATTGGACAATACTACTCTCAAATCGCGACTGGATTTCACTGCCCTGGTAAATAAGTCGATATCAGACTTTATCTTCTCCTCAATTCCTCTTTTTACAGATTCTTCGAGCAGTGATTTTGCATATCTAAGAGCGACCTTAATTTCAGACATGCTAGTTTAGTTTAATTTCTTTAACATAGTCCTTAATAAGATTTTCCTGAGATTTTTTATCAGCCAATTCCTTGCGCAATATTTTCTCAGCAATATCTAATGATAGATCTGCTACTAGATTTTTTACTTCGCTTATTGCAGAATTTTTTTGTTGTTCAATCTCTGCTTTGGCATCGACCATAATTTTATTTGCACTTTCTTCAGCTTGTACTTTTGCTTCATCCCTAATTGTAGCTGCAGCAGCTTGTGCATCCTTTATGATCTGATCTCTTTCTATTCTTGCTTCCTGAAGTAGTTTTTCATTGCTCGCTTGAAGTTTTTCCATTTCTTCTTTGGCAATCTCCGCCGACCGAAGTGCCTCTTCGATGGAATGCTCGCGAGTTTCAAGAGCACTTAAAATTGGTTTCCAGGCAAATCTTCCCAAAAGGAATACTACAATTAGAAAGGTAAGTGCCTGCCAAAAAATTAATCCTGTTCCAGGTGTTAATAAATCCATATTATAAATTTTGATAAAAAGAACCCAAACCGACCTATTGCCGGAATTGGGTCCTAATGATTATCCCAGAGATATAAGTAAACATACAACCACTCCGAAAAGCGCGATTACCTCAATCAAAGCTGCAATAATCAACATAGCAGTTTGAACTTTTCCAGAGGCCTCAGGCTGTCTGGCCATGGCTTCCATAGCAGAACCACCGATTCTACCAATACCAATACCAGCACCAATCGCAACTAATCCGGCGCCGATTCCGGCTCCCATGATTGCTAGGCTCATATCCAATAAAATTGACAATAACATAATTTATTATTTAGGATGAAACAAAAACTAATGATGATCTTCCACTGCCATACCTATGTACAGTGATGAGAACATTGTAAAAACATATGCCTGAATCGTTGCTACTAACAATTCAATCAGGTTAATAAATATTACAATTAAAGAACTACCCAACCCCACAGCATAAGAACTGAAAATAAAAGTCAGGGCAATCAAACTTAAAATAACTATATGGCCTGCAGTGATAGCGACGAAAAGTCGTATCATTAATGAAATAGGTTTTGTAAATATTCCTATTACTTCAACAGGTAAAATGATTATTCTTAATGGTAGCGGAACTCCGGGTGTCCAGAAAATATGTTTCCAATAGTGCTTATTACCGCTAAAATTGGTAAGTATAAAAGTACCCACGGCAAGAACCAAAGTGACCGCGATATTTCCGGTAAGGTTGGCAGCACCAGGAAATAATCCCAGTAAATTTCCAAACCAAATAAAAAAGAACAAGCTTAGCATGTATGGAAGATATTTCCTGTAGTTTTCGCCAATATTTGGTTTTACTACTTCGTCACGAATAAATATTATGATTGGCTCAAAAAAGCTTTGTATACCCTTTGGTGCTTTTCCTTTATTTTTCTTATAACCATTCGCAACTGCAAAGAATATCCACAAGAGCAATGCGGAATTTAAAAACAGGAATGCTACATTTTTTGTAATTGAAAAATCCGATACATGCCCACCGTTTTCTAAACTAATATGTCCGTGTTCCAGAACATAGCCTTTGTAAGGAATTATTTTATGATTTTCATCAAAAAACTTCGAAGACATAAAGACATCGAACCCCTTTTCTTCAGAATAAATAATGATTGGTAGATAAAGCGTTACATCCCCGAAAAAATGCCAGGTGTGGTCATCTTTTACGTGATGCATTATCATTTCACCGGGATTAAAAGAATCACCGGTTTCTGCCGAAGCATATGCATTTTGCGGTAAAAATGTGCCGCTAACAAAAACAACAGAAAATAATAAAGCTGAAGCTAAGATTTTGATTTTCAACATTCTACAATTTCGCCTTCAGGAGCCTCAAAAATTAGACTGCAAATCTAGATATTATGACCCCAAAAAAAAATTTTGATTCAATATTTTTAAGGCAACTTATATTACTCTTTTGAAGTTTTTTTCAAATCGTATAAAATATCGGCGCTCAGTAGAAAAGAATACAAAATCGCAGTCCAAATGATCATTATTTTAGCGCCCTGTTTGACAAATAGAGTCAGCAGTAGCATAAGCCCAATTATCAAAACAAATTTTACTGCGAAAGCCAATAGATTGGCATTAACCCAAAAATGTGGTTTACTAGCTTGAATCCTTCTTGTCAGATGGAGAAAAAGGTATTTTGAGAAAAATATTAAAAGTAAGATGGAAGCAACCGATAAATAATAAGTCTGGTAAATCGAAATTTCATTGGATATGAAATAACTTATTATAAAAAAAATAAGCTCAATTGAAATTAAAATAATGGCGTAAATGGCAAAACGCATTTACTAATTGATTTCGCGGTAAATTAAATATAGGGAACCCGCAAAAGATCCCAACAAAAATATAAGCGTAAAAACCGGAAATTTGATTTCAAGCTTTTTGTCCAACCAAATGCCTGCAAAAGTAGCCAGGCCTATGGTTACAAGCATTTGTAAACCAAGGCCTGAGTACTTGAAAAAATTATTAGGCTGTTTTTTCGGTTCTATCTTTCTCCTCCTTATTCCCGATAGTGATCTCCTTTACAATAGCCCCCATTTTACACGAGCCGTTAAAAGTAGCACCTGCTTCAACAACCAGTTTGTTGGTCATGATATCTCCGTGTATGGTTGCTGAACTTCTCAAAATAAGTAATTCGGAAACCTCTACACTTCCTTTAACTTCACCTGCTACTTCAGCATTCTGGGCAAGTATACTGCCATCGACAGCAGAAGAATCACTTAAAACTATTTTAGATTTAGACTTAACATTTCCGGTAAGCCTACCTTCAATTCTTATATTTCCGAAAGTTTGAATATCACCTTCGAGAATTGTGCCTTTCCCAATATTATTGCTTGAATCTCTTAGTTCAGTCAAATCCTTTTTATTCTCTTTGTTATTAAACATAAACTCTACTAATTAAAAGTAACGAATTCCTCCGGATTTACAGGATTTCCGTTGTACCAAATTTCAAAATGGAGATGAGGACCTGTCGTTATCTCGCCTGAATTACCAATTATTGCTATTATTTCGCCTGCCTGCGCAAAATTACCAACTTTTTTTAATAATTCTGAATTATGCTTATAAACTGAAAACACATTGCTTTTGTGCTGCAATGCTATAACATATCCGGAATCTTCCGTCCAGCTGGATAAAACTACGGTTCCATCCGCAATTGACTTTATGGGCTCATTGTTTTTTGCAACTACATCAATCCCAAAATGATCAATTTTGGTATTATAGGCCCTGGTTACCAATCCTTCGACAGGAGGGAAAAAATACATATCCTGTAAACTCGATTGATCTCTGAAAACCAAATTTATATTCGATGTTTTCCCTATTTCAAACTCATCTTTTAACAAGGAGTCAATCAGCCGGCCCGATGCATCAGAACCAGATTCGCTATTTGAAAAAATATTATTGGTATCTCTTTCATAGGAAAGGCCAATTACAGAATCGCCCGAAACAACTGACTGAATCGTATTTATAAAAAATTCTTTTTTATCTACTTCATTCGACAATGAATCAACTGCAAGACTTAATTCAACAATCTTTTTATTGATATCAAATTCTGTCTCTCCAGAGAAAAACCAGGATTTCAATACATTATTGTAAAGTAAAACGCTACCCGCACTACAGATAACTAATGTCAGAAAACTAATAACAATTATCTTTGCATAAGTAAAACTGAATGAAGATTTTTCAGCGAAATTTTCTTCATTCCGAACTACCAAAAGGTATTTAGTTGTTAACCAGGAACTTAATGTTTTGCGGTTTTTCAAAGTAGTCAAATGTGCCGCAAAATTATAACATTATTAATATCTACTCATTTTTATAATAAAGAAGTCCGAAATTTGTTAATCATTCAGAGAAATTAATTTGAAATACAGGCTTTTTAATTTTGTTTATGCCGTTTTGGTCATGTTTCCACTGTTGATCTCCTGTTCAGCAGAAAGAAATAATCCTATTGCCAAAACCTATCACAATACTACTGCCCATTATAATGCCTATTATATCGCAAGAGAAAAGCTATCCGATGCGGAGTTTAAAATTAATCAGGAAAGACAGAATAACTTTAACGAAATACTCCATGTCTACGATGAAATGGATGAAGACATGTCTTCCCAACTTACCGGATTAGCAGAGGATGCCATCAAAAAAGCTTCTTTACCAATACAATATCACAAAAACAGCAAATGGGTTGATGATTGCTATATTTTAATTGGTAGGGCAAGGTTTTATAAGAGAGACTTTCCTAATGCCATTCAAACATTCAAATATGTAAATTCCAAAAGCGAAGATGAAAATGCAAGACATTTGGCCCTATCATGGCTACTGAGATCCTTTATTGAAGCGGGGGAGCTAAATAATGCAAGGGCAGTATCTGATTATTTAAAAAAACAACCGCTCGATAAAAAAGTAATAACAGAAGTAACGCAGGCGAGGGCTGATTACTTTCAGGAAATAGGTGAATTGGAAGAAATGGCTGAAAACATGGAAGTCGCCGTTCAGTTTACCAAACCAAAGCGTTTTAGAGCAAGGCAGCATTTTATTCTCGGACAATTATATCAGGAATTAGGCAATAATGATAAAGCTTATGAGCATTATAAATTGACCTTAAAAAGCAATCCCTCCTACGACTTGTCATTTTATTCTAAATTATATCTGGCGCAGGTCACACGATTTAATTCAGAAACTGACATTAAAGAGATTAAGAAATATTTCGAAAAGTTGCTTAAGGATAAAAAGAATGAAGATTATAAAGACAAAATTTACTATGAACTGGCAAAATTTGAGTACAAACAAGATAATATCAATAAAGCGCTTTCTTACCTCTATAGGTCTGTAGCGGCAAGTGAGGCCAATCCCAATCAAAAAGCTTATTCCTATCTTCTTCTTGCAGAAATTCATTATGATGATTTACAGGAATACGAGACTTCAAAAGCTTACTACGACAGCACTTTGCAAACCCTAAGCAAAGATCACAAAGACTATGAAAGCATTAAAAGAAGGCACGAGGTATTAATAACTTTTACCAAGCAACTGGCTATAATTCAATATGAAGATAGTGTGCAGAAACTTGCAAGAATGGACTCAACAGAGCTCATTAGCTATTTAAATGAAATAATTGAAAAAGAAGAAGAGCGAAAAAGATTGGAAAGGGAAAGACAGGAAAATGCCCTTGCTAATAATGAACTCCGTTATGGTGACGCTCAGGATGGCTTTAGTTCAGGAAGTAATGATCAATCGGGATTTTATTTTTACAATGCTTCCGCCGTAAGTATCGGTCAGACAGAATTTGTCCGAATCTGGGGCAGAAGATCTTTGGAAGATAACTGGAGAAGACAAAATAAGGGTGTGGCATTTAATGAAGAGGAAGATAGCTCAGAAGAAGACGAGTCTTTGGTTGAGGAGGAATTCAATCTGAAGGCGGAAGATTTTGAGTCTAAAGAAGAATATAACATGGCTGTACAAAGGTTAAAATTGCTTAAGGATATTCCATTTGATGAGGAAAGCTTGGCGGCATCCAATAAAAAGCTCGAAGAGGCCTATTATACGCTGGGCAAAATATACAATCTCAATTTACTGGAATACGAAAATGCAACTGAGACTTTTCTGACTCTCCTGGAAAGATTCCCCAATTCAGAAAATAATCTGGAGGTCATGTACTTTCTCTATTTTATTAATAAAGATGAACAGGAATTGTCTTACAAGATAAATGACAGAAGCAGTAAAGAAATATCGGAAACTTATAAGAACATCCTCTTAACTGAATACCCAAAATCCTTGTATGCCAAACTCATTTTAAATCCTGATTATTTAAAAGATGCTCAATTGGAGGATCAACAGGCTAATGCATTATACAAAGTTGCTTATGAAAATTATCAGATGGGCAATTATGATGCCGCCTTGCAAGGTGTTAATAACATTATAGAAAATTACAGTTCTACCACCTTTATTGATAAAGCTATTTTGCTTAGAATTATAATTAAAGGAAAGCAAAAGGACATATTAGCCTACAAAGGTGACCTGGAAAGTTTTATTGAAGAATATAACACCAGTGAAGTATTGCCATTTGCAAAAAAACTACTTAATGAAGCGAATGATTATATACGCGCTGCAACAAGCCCTGAAGAAAACGTCTCAGAAGCAACCGGAGAATCAAGTGAAAAAACCCCTTATGAATTCAATGCCAAAGACCGCCATTTTTTCCTTTTTTCAATTGAAAATAAAGGTGTTAAAACGAATGATGTGATGATTGAATTTTCCGATTTTAACAAAGCCAACTTTTCTATTGAAAAGCTTAAGGTAAGTCAATTGCTTTTGAATACAGAGCGTATTCTTTTTTCAGTAAAGGAATTTGAATCAAAAGAAGATGCCATGCGTTATTATCAGGCTTTTCAAAGCAGGGGCAAATTTTTAAAGAGCTACCAAAATGTTAATCCTGAATATTTTGTAATAGGATCGAAGAATTTTCCGCTATTTTATAATTCAAAGAATATTTCAGAGTATAAAACTTTTTTCCAGGATAACTATCTTTAATTCTTAATGCGAAAATCAAGTAAAGTAATAGCCGCTATTTGGATAGTGTTTGTTTCACTCGTCCTGGGAATAGTGTTGTTTTTCTATTCGGTTTCAATAAACTTCATGAATTTATACGGTACTCTTCCCGGACTCAAAATTCTTGAAAACCCGGAGAGTGAAGTAGCTTCGGAAATCTATTTCTCAGATAGAAACAGCAAGGGTGAACTAAAAATAATTGGCAAATACTACAGGCAAAATAGATCAAATACAAAATATGAAGATCTATCCCCGCATTTGATCAATGCACTTTTGGCGCAGGAAGATGCAAGGTTTTACAAACATTCCGGGATTGATTTTGAGGCCATTTTACGGGCTGTAATTTTTCTTGGAAGCCAGGGTGGAGGAAGTACTTTGACACAACAGCTGGCAAAAAATCTATTTAAGATTCGCGGAGATCATAATAATGGTATTTTGAAAGATGTAAACTTTTTGAAAATCAACATTATTATAGCCAAAGCCAAAGAGATGTTGATGGCTATCAAACTTGAAAAGGCTTATACCAAACAGGAGATAATGACCATGTATTTAAATACAGTCGATTTTGGTAGTAATGCTTTTGGGATTAAAGTCGCATCAGAAACCTTTTTTGGAAAAAGTCCGGAACAAGTAAACATCGAAGAAGCTGCAGTACTAATTGGTATTTTAGGTGCTACCTACTCGTATAATCCCGTTTATAATTATGATAATTCAATAAACAGAAGGAATCGTGTATTGGGTCAAATGCACAAATACGGCTATATCAATGACAAGGAATATGATTCACTTTCCAATTTGGCAATCAACTTGGAGTATTATGATGTAGACAATCAAAGTAAAGGACTAGCTACTTATTTTCGGTCAGTTGTCAAACTGGATTTAATGAGATGGTGCAAATCCAATGGCTATGACCTTTTTGCCGATGGACTGAAAGTTTATACAACCATTGATTCAAGGCTACAGCAACATGCTGAAAAAGCCATTGAAGAACACATGCCTGAGCTTCAAAATAAATTTAATGAGCATTGGAAGGGAAGAAATCCATGGGTAGATGAAAATTATAGAGAGTTAAGAGGATATATACAGAACTCCGTAAAAAGACTGAAGTATTACAAGAAACTCAAAGAGAAATATGCCAAGCATCCTGATTCGGTTGAATACTATATTAATCTACCAAAAAAAATGCGAGTATTTTCCTGGAATGGTGATATTGATACCACCTTTAGTACAATTGATTCCTTGAAATATTACAGGCATATCCTGCATGCAGGATTTATGGCAATGGATTTTAAAAATGGCCATATTAAAGCCTGGGTTGGAGGTATTGATCATCGCTATTTTAAGTATGATCATGTGCGCCAGGGAAAGAGACAACCGGGATCAACGTTTAAGCCAATTGTTTATACCGCTGCAATAGATAATGGTTATACGCCCTGTTTTGAGCTTGAAGATGCCCCAGTCACTTTTATTCTACCTACCGGAGAATCATATACACCCCAAAATGCGGAAGGAAGGTGGTCTTATGAGAAATTAACGTTAAGGCAAGCCCTTGGGAGATCAGTAAACTCTGTCACAGCCAATCTTATGAAGAGAGTAGGAATAGAAGTAGTTGTGGATTATGCTAAAAAATTGGGAATACAAAGCGAACTTGCTCCTGTGCCGAGCCTATGTTTGGGAACCAGTGATCTTTCACTTTATGAATTGGTAGGCACCTATGGTACATTCGCGAATAAAGGACTTTGGACCGAACCATTTTATATTCAAAGGATTGAAGACAAATACGGCAATGTGCTTAAGGAATTTTTACCCAAAACCAAAGAAGCTTTAAATGCTCAAACCGCCGAAATAATGTTATATATGCTCCGCGGTGCTACTGAGGAAAGAAACGGAACGGCTCTGGGTTTGTATCGCTGGGATTTGAGAAGAGACAATATGATTGCCGCTAAAACAGGAACTACTAGTAATTATTCCGATGGATGGTTTATGGGAATCACAAAGGATCTTGTAGCCGGGGCCTGGGTCGGAGCCGAAGAGCGATCGATTCATTTCAGATCCATTGCACTGGGATCAGGAAGCAGAATGGCCATGCCTATTTGGGGGCTTTTTATGAAAAATATTTACGCTGATTCAACGCTCAATTATGAGAAAGGTGAATTTGAGCAAAAAGTAAAAATTGATATAGAACTCGACTGTAGCAAATTCAACAATCCTTTCGCAAATGATTCCGTTGATGTAGATGTTCCCGATTTGAATGAAAATCCGGACAGGGATATTTTTAACTGATTTTGGCTGTAGAAAATATAATTTTAAAATCCTTACCTAATGAACCAGGGATATATAAATTCTTTGGTGAGCATGGAGATATAATCTATGTAGGCAAGGCCAAGAATATTAAAAAAAGAGTCAGTAGCTATTTTACATCCCTCAAAGGAAAAGACAGGAAAACCAAACGACTCGTTAAGCAAATTGAAAAGGTTGAGTTTTCTGTTGTAAACCGGGAGTCAGATGCTTTTCTGCTTGAAAACAATTTAATTAAGGAACACCAGCCAAAGTACAATGTGCTTTTAAAAGACGGTAAAACTTATCCCTACATAGTAATTACCAAAGAACGTTTTCCCAGAATTCATCACACCCGAAGAAAAAATCTAAATTATGGCGAATATTTTGGCCCATACCCTTCGGTAAGAGTTCAAAAACAGGTGGTTGATCTTCTACAAAAGCTCTTTAAATTCCGCACATGCAAATTGAATCTAACCGAAACCAATATTGCTAAGGGAAAATTTAAAGTTTGTCTGGAATATCATATAGGAAATTGTTTTGGCCCATGCGAAGATCTTTACTCGGAAGAAGATTACAATGCGGATATCGAGATGGCAAGAAATGTACTTAAGGGCAAAATTAGAATGGTAAAAGATCATTTTAAACAAAAGATTCAGCATTTTGCTAAAAGCCTCGAATTTGAAAAGGCTCAAAGTTTTCAGGAAAGACTTAACAATCTGGAGCAATATCACTCCAAATCAATGGTAAGTAATATTTCCGACATTGAAATCCATGCATTGACTATTGTTCATGGGATAAAAAAGACCTTTGGTAATTACATACATTTGCATGAGGGGGCAATAATTAAAACCAGAAATGTAGAACTTAAAAATCCACTTGAATTAAGTGATCAGGAATTATTACGGGTTTTTCTAAATGAAATTCTATCACAACAGAGCAGTGAAGATATGCCGGTCACATCAATTATTTCCAATGTTCTAATAGAGAAGGATATTAACGGGATTATCGTCAATCAACCTAAAGCTGGTGATAAGAAAAGAATTTTAGATCTCTCTATTAAAAATGCAATTGAATATAAATCTTCCATTGAACAAGTGGATATACCTGATCCTAATCTTAGAAAATTAGAAACACTTAAAGAAGAATTGAATCTAAATAATACACCTTTTCATATAGAGTGTTTTGATAATTCAAATTTTCAAGGTTCTAATCCCGTGGCTTCAATGGTTTGTTTTAAAAATGCCAAACCAGCTAAAAAAGAATATCGGCATTTTAATATTAAAACTGTAGAGGGGCCCAATGATTTTGATTCAATGAAAGAAATTGTACATAGACGCTATTCTAGACTTCTTAAAGAAAAGGCCTCTTTGCCTGACCTCATTGTTATCGATGGCGGTAAAGGACAATTAAATGCTGCCTATGAAGAACTCTTAAATCTTCAAATACAAATTCCCATCATCGGTATCGCCAAAAAACTAGAAGAACTTTATAAACCAGGTGATCCCTTTCCATTGATGGTATCAAAGAAATCCGAAGGATTAAAATTGATTCAACATTTGAGAAATGAGGCGCATCGATTTGCCATAACTCATCATCGCAATCAAAGAAGCAAAAGGGTTTCTAAAAGTATGTTGGATGACATCGAAGGAATCGGTCCAAAAACCAAAGATTTACTGCTTAAAGAGTTTAAAAGTGTTAAAAAAATTAAGGAAGCAAGTCAAGAGGAATTAATTGAATTGTTTGGAAAAACAAAAGGACTCAACATTTTTGAAGGCATAAAAAAAGCGGGTGATTAAACCCGCCTTTTTAAGCTTACTATTAGAGTACTAGAACTCCCACAACTCGTGTTCGTATTCCATTATCTTCATTTCATACCAGTCACTACCATAAAGATTAGCTTTACCCGGTCCGTAGATATCCACGATAAATTTATTATCTGTATTTGATACCTTGATTATTCTTGAAGCAAAAAGTCTTAAGTCAAATGCATCTTGCAAATTTCTATGTTCTGCAGAGTTAAGATCATTAAACCAAATTGCTTCAGGATTATCCTTAAATAGTTTATCTACCAATTCTGTATATGAAAACACGGCAACTGTTTTGTCAATACCATCAGGTGTTAATGATGCATCTACAATTAATTTAAAAGTCAGAATGTCATAATACATTCTCGATCTTTTTTTATCGAAAATAACATCTTCCTGAACTTCAATGATAAACAGCTCTCTGGGCAGATAATAAGGATCAATCGACATGTCTTCACCTCCGCCTTCTTCAGCAAATGGGTCATCAGGATCAGATGCAGGTGCTTCTCCTCCCGGATCGGCAAATGGATCATTAGGATCGGCAAACGGATCGTTAGGATCACCGAATGGATCATTTGGATCTGACATTGGGTCTTCCTCTTCCTCTTCTGATGCAAACCCTTCAATTGCAGGGTTAGTCAGGTTTTCAAGGAATTGTTCCATTGACATAGGTGTACCCAATGTATCTGCTTCATACGGTTGTACAATTCCTTTCTTAGCCGCCTCTACAATTAATTGAGTCAATTCTCTTCCATTGGAAAAGAAAGCCGAATTCTGAACTTCCCTTAGGTCCATTCTTCTCCACACTCTTTTCTTAAACATAATGTCCGAAGAATGTATTGGTCGTACAGACAAGTCGTTATAACCTGAGTTTATATTCTCCTGAGCAAAGGAGAATTCGCTCATTGCTACAATTATAAAAAGTGATAATATTAATTTACCTAAGGTTTTCATTCTAATCTTTTTAGATAATTGGTATTATGATGTAACGAGATGTTACCGGCACATCAACTTCTTCATTCTGATTTCGGAAATTTCTCCTCATTACCGTTTTCACCTCTATTGAATATCTGTCTCCAGGTCGTGCCTGAGCAGCAAACGAAGAAAGGTTTAATTTACTTGATCTAAATGTTTGCTGAGCTACTGCTCTTTTTCCTCTAGCCAATTTTACGATAACTTCAGTCGCTCTATATCTGGCATCTTTAGGTAAGAAAGAAGCAAAATCCTTATCGGCCTGAACATCAATTTCCATCGCTCTAGGCCCGGGCGCTTGCTCTCCGTCTCTCACATTGGCAGGTCTTCTTCCCACTTTTGCTACAAGTGTTGGCAATGGCACGGATCGTACTTTAAAACTTTGTGATCCTATCGAATTTCCATTACTACTAACAGTTAAGGTTACATTTTTAGAAGTTGGAATCACTGTAACTATTCCTTTTTTAGAGCTCGGGATTGCTGCACCACCTTTAACACTGAACTTAGGGTTGTAAGTCTGGCCAAGTGCTGGTACCTGAACATTAAGTTCGTTACCACAATTTCTATACAAAGCCTGAACAGATGCTGATTGAATTTGTATAACAGGTTTCGCAACAATGTAATCCGTTTCAACAACTATCACAGTATCACCACCGGTTGGTTTTGCAAGCTTAATTTCACCCTTCCAGGTTTTTTTAGCTTGTCCTTCTTTATCGTATTTTCCAGGTGTAGCTGTAAATTCTACAAGACCGATTCCATTTTCAACTTTGATCTCTTTTCCTCCATAAAACATTTCAGGCTGTACGGTTGAAGAGAACGCAGCTATAAACATTTCCGCTTTGTATTTTGTACCAGCTGCAACCACTTTAGATTCCGGTCTAACCATTCCTTGCAAAACGTCAAATTTAAAGTCAGCGGCACCTACTTCTGAAGCAAGTTCATTAAGCAATTCACTTTCCATTTGAACAACCGTACTTTGCATTTCAGCCATTACGGCCATTGCGGCTACCATCGGAGTATTCTGGAAAGTTAATTCAGCAAAATCCTTAGACTTTTGATCTGCTATTTTACTAAAGAAGGGGTCATTTTTTGCATCAACAGCAAATGACTTGAAGTCATCTTTTGTATCCTCTGTGGCATGCTCCTGAAGATATGCACAATAATCATCGATTTTCTTTCTGAGTTCATAAGCTTTACCATTTTGATTTGGCCCGATGAACATCGTCTGAACATTATCCTCATTTTTTGCACCTTCATAAAATCCGGTTTCAGGATTTACACCATCGATTTCTTTTAGAGCTTCTCTAAGATCTTCGATATAGTCAACCATTTCCTTAGTTCTGGATCTTACTTCTTTAGCGGTACTAAGAATTTCAACTTCCATTTTCTTATTCCCCCGCTCCTCTACTTTTGCCTTAATGTTATTTACCACGTTAACATTTCGGTTAGAAGTTTCGCGAACTACAGTCTCAATTTTCTCTTCGAGAAATTTAAACTTATACATCACGGAACTACTTACCTGGAGAGCCAAAAGGGCCGTGAGTACCAGGTACATCATTCCGATCATTTTCTGTCTTGGTGTTTCTTTACCGCCTGCCATAGCTATTTTTCGCTTTTAGTTAATTAAGCCTTCATTGCGGCTAGAATATTTCCGTAAACATTGTTCAAAGAAGTCAGATTAGAAGACAATTTAGAAAGCTCGCTTCTAAATGTTTCAGTATCCTGCTCTGCTTCTGCAATATTTTCAAGTGCAACAGAAAGATTGCTGTAAAACTTGTTCATTGCTTTTAAGTGACTGTTAGCGTCCTGTAATTCAAGTTCATAAACTGAATTAAGAGCTCCCAAATTCTTTGTGATCTGCTGTACTTGCTCATGATACTCTTTTGCATCTTCACTCGCACCTGCTAATTCAGACATAGCCGAGGCCGTCTTATCATAACTATCGTTCATTTCACGTAGTTTTCCTGAAGCAGATCTTGCGCTATCAGCATATTCGTTCGTCGCGCTGGCGGCATCTGAAATATTATTCAAACCACTAACAGTTTCAGAAAGCTTGGTAAAGCCCTCTCCTAATCTGTCAAGTAATTCATCATTAATATTGGCTTCGTTGAACATATCGTCCAATTTCTTTGTAGCATTCTCAGAAGTTGCGGGCATTCCGAACTCATCTTCTTCTTCAAATTCACCTGATTCTTCTTTTAATTCCGGGTATACTTTAGACCAATCAAGTTCATCATGACTTGGTTCAAATGCAGAAAGGAAGAAAATGATTGCTTCAGTAGTCAAACCTACACCTAACATGAATCCTGCACCTGGTATGTGAAGGATTTTAAACATGGCTCCTACAATTACTACAGAAGCACCAATACCATAGACCATTGGCATTATCTTTTTGAATAATACCTCTTTAAAACCACCTTTTTGTGCCATAATTTTTGACGTTTACGTTGTTAATAAGCTCTAATAATCCTAATAGTAAGAAATTTTAAAATTCTGTGCCAGAGGAACGGCCAAGGAATGTCATCGCACACCTAAAACCTATGAATGAAGTCGCCGTATCCTGAAATTCGTAAGTCCTAGTACCTGTTTGAAGGTAATAAGCAACATCTTTCCAGGAACCGCCCCTAATCACTTTCCTCGGTTCATTATTATCAAAATAAGTTGGGTTCAAATCCCAAACAACCGGTACCGATGCTTCAAAAAAGGCGTCCTGACACCATTCTGCAACGTTACCTGACATATCGTATAATCCATAGTCATTAGCAAAATATGATCCTACGGGTGAAGTATAAGCAAATCCATCATCGTAGTAGTTACCACGACCTGGCTTGAAATTGGCCAATGCACAACCTCTTCCATTTCTGATATATGGATTACCCCAAGGGTACATAGCCATATCTCTTCCTCCTCTTGATGCATATTCCCATTCCGCTTCTGATGGCAATCTGAATTTTGGCATTGGGAATAGCCCATTATCCACTCTCCAGGCATTCAGGTATTTAGTTCTCCAATCACAGAAGTAATTGGCAGCAACCCAGTCCACACCTACCACAGGGTAGTCATCATGGGCCGGGTGATAGAAATAATATTCTGTCAATGGATCTCCCATATGGTGAGAGAAATCCTTCATCCAAACCGTTGTATCAGGATAGAGTTCACCATATACAAAATCTTCACCCAGCAATTCAAGAGAATCCTCTATGATAGCATAGACGAACTGTCTGTATTCATTATTCGTGATTTCAGTATCATCCATATAGAACCCTCCAATCGTAACCTGTTTGTTGAGGTTAATCATGGTATGAGGCACATCTTCATCTGCCTGACCCATGTGGAAAGTTCCCGGAGGACAATAAACCATTCCAAAAGGAGTGAATTGTTGGAATCCGGATCTGTTTGGAACTCCAATCAAATTACCACCATCGTCAATTGTACCAAGCCTGTTACAGGATGTACCGATTATAACTATGATGAGCGCTCCTAAGAGCAATTTTGTGAAAAAATGTGTTTTCATAACACCACTAAATAAATTCATTCAAAAAAGCCTGTTCCCTATAAACTGTGGAATTTTAAAATTATTGCAATCCCCATATTTTCAAAAACGAAATCAAATCTAAAATTAATTATATACTTATCAAAATATGAGAATGAAGCCCAATTCCTTTTAATGCCTGAAACGAGGAGTTCGTATCACAGGTTTCGCACCAGGTGCTGCAACCGGTAATGTATACGAAATCAATACCTCTGTAGACAATGGACTAAGTGCATCATTTCTGTCACCCTGTAAACCATAATCTATTGCTATCCCAGCTTTTAAAACATTGTCTTCGAGAAATCCCATTCCAATTAAAGCAGTCAGGTCGCCACCTTGTCTGTAAGTTAAGCCACCCCAAATTCTGTCATTGTAAGTCGCTATTGCTCCCAGCTGAAAATAGCCCTGATTAAATTCTGCCGTTTTGTATATTACGGAAGGAGTCACTTTTAGTTCGTAGGTTACTTCAAAAACGTAGCCTGCAGTAAATGTATAATGTGGAACCAATTGATTTCTAAGCCCCTGGGAAGTATCTGTATCCGTTGTATTAAAATCAAATTCTGAGGCAATCATGTGATCTGCTGCTACTCCTACATAATAGTTTTCTGCCTGGTACCAAAGACCTAATCCGAGGTCGGGTTTAATCTGAGTTTCATTTCCCCCCAAAAGGTTGGGATCATTAGGATCCACCGGATTTAATTTTGTGAAATCCAAAGCCTGATAAAAAATTCCCGGTCTGATACCGAGGCCCAGTCTCCCATTGGCAATTGGATAATGATAACTGTAATTCAATAAAAAATTACCATTTCTTGAAACTCCAATACTTTCATACATAAAGGTAGCTCCAATACCTGAAGAGATTTTAAAAATTGGCGTATTAAAAGAAAAAACTCCACTAACGGGATTTCCATTATTTTCAAAACTACTACTGTAACCTAACCACTGGTTTCTGGCTATTAGTAAAAAATCAGTTTGTCCTTCCATACCAGAATAACCGGGGTTATTGTACAGGTTGTTAAACATGTAATGACTAAACAGTGGGTCTTGTTGTGCGTAAAGCTCTGGAAGGTAGAATGTTACAATCGTAACCAGTAGCAGTAAAACTCTCTTCATAATGTCGTTTGTATCACGAATTTTTTATAAAATGCCTTAAAACTATGTAATAAAAAGCCAATATTAAAAATAATGAATCAATTAATTATCATTTAAGACCATTGGCCTCTTTTATATATTGTTCAATTGCTCCGGTCATTGATGGAGCCTGCGGAAGTGGTGCCTGAATATCTAAAATTAATTCGGCTTCTTCCACAGCCTTTGCCGTTGTTGGTCCAAAAGCTGCTATTCTTGTATTATTTTGTTTAAAGTCCGGAAAATTTATGAACAAGGAATTGATTCCTGATGGACTGAAAAATGCAATAATGTCATATTTTATATCGGCAAGATCAGACAAATCACTTGCCACCGTTTCGTATATAATTGCTTCTTTAAAGAATATATTATTCTCCTTTAAAAAATCAGGTATGTCATCTTTCCTGATGCTTGAACAAGGAAACAGGTATTTCTCTTCAGGATGCTTTTTTATAATTTCCAGAAGGTCATTTACAGTCTTTTGGCCTGTAAATAATTTCCTTTTTCTCAGTACTATGTATTTCTGTAGATAATAAGCCGTCTGTTCTGAAATACAGAAATATTTCATATCGGGTGGCATTTCCACCTTGGCTTCCTTACATACTCTAAAAAAATGATCGATAGCATTTCTACTTGTAAAAATGACAGCAGTATGGCTGAGAAGATCGATTTTCTCTTTTCGGAATTCCTTAAACGGAACACCCTGCACTTCTATAAACGGCCTGAAATCTATTTTCAATTTATACTTCTCGGCCAATTTATGGTAAGGAGAGTTTTCCTGCTTTGGTTGGGGTTGTGATACCAAAATAGAAGATACTTTTTTCTTTCTCTCGTCTATTAGGCTAGTATCAGTGTTGTTCATACCTCAGAAATAAATTAAAAGGTTAGTAAATGCACCAATAAAATGATTGGAAAGACATCAATTGCTAAAATGCCCGAAATGGTTAATAAATCCGCTTTAATGTTGAAATTTAAGTAAGTCATTATCCCACCGACTGCATTTAGAGCCGCAAATATAAAGAATAAGATTTGAAAATAATTCCCTAATTCTAAATTTGATATTAAGAGCAGTGGAATACTGCAAAGTAAAAAATACCAAAAACTCAGATTGCTAAAACTTAAAAGGTAGGTTCTCCAAAGCGAAGAAAAATTACGCGTTTCCTGTCTGATCCATAAATAAAAAAGATAAAAGCTTCTTTTAAGAAATAGATATAAGACAATCAGAAATGAAAAGAGTCCGGTTTTAATCCAGTTGTTATTTATTCTTAAACCAAAAAAAGTCCTAAACTCGTAATTGAAATAATCAAAATCATATATAAAAGAATTAAGCAATACTGCCAGAATTAATATGGCCAGTAGCAATAAGAGGGGGTTGATACTATCACCGAGGAATTTTTCTATCGTCAATCTCGGCGACCTCAGAAAATTGCCGGAAAAATAAAAATCAAATTCTCTTTTGGACAGGATTCTAACCATCGCAAGAGCAAAGAAGAAACCCAGAAATATTGATTCGAGATAGGGTTTATGAATAATGCGTTCCTTCTTGTCGATAATTGAATTCTCAATTGAATCCGTTTTCTTTATCAGCCTGGCTTTAAGGTTTCCTGAATTTAATAATTCAGAAAAATGCTCCAGTTCAAGTGGATTTTTTGAACCTGTCGCCCTCAGTTCTTCAAGCGTAAATTGAACGCTGTCCGGAGCTTTAGCTCTGTATATTAAGACCTTATTGAGAAAAAGCGAATAGTTTTTCGGGTGGACAATGTTTATTATTAGCTTTCCGGACCAGGAAGTATCGAGTTTTGTAAAAATAGAAGAACTTGTATTGGCTCCATTCCATGGAACCCGAATTCCACTGGATTTGTCAATTTTCTCCGACTTGAAAATCAGATCTTCAATTGTTTTATACTGCGAAGCATTAACGCATGTATAATCGGCAAAAATTAAAAACAGAATTACGACAAAAGACTTTCTAAGCATGTGATTTCTTGACCTTATTTTTCACTAATAGCTCAATAATTAAATTGGTAATAATAAAGAGGCTGGCCAGAATTGTAATCATAGTAGAGTTGCCTGCATTTGAAAAATAAATTGAAATCAGAATTACCAGAATATTAAAAAAGATTAATATGAATAGCGTTTCGCCTTGTTTTAACCCAATTTTTAGCAATTGATGATGCAAGTGATTTTTATCCGGTGAAAATGGAGAAACACCATTTATGACTCTTATAGTAAAAACACGAAGTGTATCAAATATTGGCACAACTAAAATTGATACAGCAACAGAGGGTCCCGCCGGAATCTTATTCATTTCAATAAATTTTATAGCCAAAACAGCAACAATCAAACCACTGACCAGTGAACCCGTGTCTCCCATAAATATTAATGCATTTTTAAAGTTAAAACGAAGAAATCCCAAAATTCCACCTACCAGACAAACTGCAACCATGGCGTATGCAGAATAATATTCTCCTCCGTAATAATGCAGGTAAAGACCAAAAGAGAGCGTGATTATTAATAAAATACTTCCCGCCAGACCATCCATTCCATCTATTAGATTGATAGAGTTCGAAATTCCCATAATCACCAAAAATGTAAAGAGATAACTCAGTTTGTCATCAATTTCAAAAATTCCGAATACACCTTGAAAACTTGTAATTCTTATATCACCGATAAATATGATAATTCCGGCCGCAAGAATTTGAACAAAAAACTTTTTGAAAGCGGATACCGAAACCAGGTCGTCTTTCAAACCGATAAAAAATAATATTATACAGCCCGCAAGCAATTGCTGAATGCCGAAATCAAGTGTCCCGAAAATTGTAAGAGAAGACATAAATGCTGCAAAAATTGCAAGACCTCCCAACCTGGGCGTTAGGGACATGTGAACGGTTCTTTTGTTGGGCTCGTCCAGAAGGTTTTTTATATGAGCCACAAAAATGATTGAAGGAATAGCGAATACCGCCAATAGGAAAGACCAAAGGAATGGGAGAATATAATCGTAAATTTCAAATTGTGGTGTTTCCAAAAAAAATAACTTTGATGCCGGTTTACAAACAAATTCAAAAATATTGATTTTATGTCAATTCACTTGATTATCAAGAATTAAATGGCCGGAATATATATCCATATTCCATTTTGCCGAAAGGCTTGTCATTATTGTGACTTCCATTTTTCTACCTCTCTTAAAAATGTGGATGAAGTTTTTCAGGCTATTATTAAAGAACTTAGCTATGAAAGCAGATTTTTTGACAATAATAAAATTGAAACGCTCTATTTTGGTGGAGGTACTCCATCGGTATTCAGTCCGGAACAATTAGAATCTATAATAAAAAGTACCGAAAATTTTTTCAATTTTGATCGTACTACTGCCAAAGAAATCACACTGGAAGCCAACCCCGATGATTTAAGCCTCAGTTATTTAAAAAGTCTTAAGGAAATAGGAATACAACGTTTAAGTATTGGTGTGCAATCTTTTGACGATGAGATACTCAATTTTTTAAACCGTGGTCACAATAGTCAGGAAGCTATAAAATCCATCGAAAACGCGATTAAATGTGGATTTAATAAGTTAAATGTGGATATTATTTATGGCATTCCAGGGAGAAAACCCGGTGCTATTAAAAATGAACTTGAAGTATTAGATAACAAAGAAATCCAGCATCTTTCAATGTATGCCCTCACTATTGAAGAAAAAACTGTTTTTGGAAACTGGAAAAAAAAGGGACGCTTGAAAGAAAAAGATGAAGATGAGGTCGTTTCGGAGTATCGGGAAATGAAAAATTTATTGGGCGATTGGGAATTTGAACAATACGAGATTTCTAATTTTGCCAGAGATGGTTCTTATGCAATTCACAATACAAATTATTGGCTGGGAAAAAAGTATTTGGGCATTGGGCCATCTGCACATTCTTTTAACGGCGAAAGTCGCAGAATTAACCCCTCAAATAATGCGCTCTATATAAAAGGAGTAAAATCAGGTACTTTAAATAGAAATACTGAGCTATTGAGTCCTTCGAATATATTTAATGAAATGTTGATGACAGGACTCAGAACTAAGTGGGGAGTGGATAAATTCAAAATTCAAAATTCAGAATTATTTCCGTCTATAAAAGTTGTCCTCAGCACCTACATTAACAAAGGGTTGATCATCGAAAAACCTGATTCTTATATTTTAAGCGAAAATGGGAAGTTATTGGCTGATGAAATTGCCTCAGATCTTTTTGTAATCTGATTAAAGACTCATCATCTCTTTAAACTTCACTGCCTGTCTTCTGGAAATTTCCAGTTTATCGCCGCCTTTCAAATGCACCATCAAGCCGCCATTAAACCAACTCTCTATATTTTCAACCCATTTCAAATTGATAATGTATTTTCTACTTGCGCGAAAAAATTCGTTGCCATCGAGTTTTTCTTCCAGGGCATTTAATGATTTGTGAATCAAGGGTCGGAAATTATGGAAATATACTTTCACATAATTTCCGTCGGATTCAAACATCCTTATATCAGATAATTTTACAAACCAACATTTATCTCCATCTTTTACGAACACCTGATCTTCTCCGGTCAAATTATTTCTGGCTATTTTTCCCGTCTTAGTTCTGGATTTCTTATCAAATTCCTCAAGTAATTTTCGAATCGATTCCTTTAATCTTTCAGGCTGGACCGGTTTGACCAAATAATCCATGGCGTTGACTTCAAAAGCCTTCAATGCATATTCGTCATAAGCCGTAACAAAAACGACGGTTGGAACAGAATTTAATTCCTGAAGCATTTCAAAACCGTCTTTTCCGGGCATTTGAACATCCAAAAAAATAAGATCAGGATTGCTTTGCTGAATCATTTCTATGGCCTCATCTGCATTGGCCGCTTCGCCAATCACTTCAATTTCATCAAAAGGAATCAGCATATTTTTTAATTCCTGACGTGCAAGTCTTTCATCGTCAATTATTATTGTTTTCATCGCCTTTATATTCTGGGATTATAATTTCTGTTAATACTGTATTGCTATTTTCATTTGCCACCACTAATGAGGCATTCTCATTAAAAAGTAATTGGAGTCTTTTTCTTGATAATTTGAGCCCCAGCCCACCCGATTTGTTTGATTTTCCGTTTACATATTGTCCTGTATTTCTGATTTCAAGATGCAATTTGTTTTCCTTAACAAATGAGCGGATATCGATTAATCCCCCATCCTTTAAATTAGAAATTCCGTGTTTGATGGCATTTTCCACCAGGGTTTGAAGCATCAATGGTGGTACTTTGTAGTTCAGGCTTTCCGCAGGGCAATGAATATGTGTTTCAAGCCTTTCTTCAAATCTTATCTGTTCTAAAGACAAATAATCTTTTACTGTTTCCAGCTCTTCTGACAAAGGCACTACTTTCTTTTTGCCGGCAAGCAATGATAAACGCAATAAATTTGATAAGGCTGTAATTGACTTTTTAGCTTTTTGAGGGTTTTCATCAACCAGTGCTCTTACGCTGTTTAATGCATTAAATAAAAAATGCGGGTTAAGCTGAGATTTGAGATTTTTAAGCTCGGCTTCATTCATTAAGGCCGCCATTTTTAAACTCCTCTGGTAATTGGAAATGTAATGGAATAAAAAATAAATGAGGAGCCAGAGCAAAAACAACATTGAAAAAATGCTGATTTGATAAAAAATATTGGCTCTTTCAAATGATTCGGCCCATGTGATGGTTTGCCATCCCACGGCATTGACAACACTTTGAGGGAAAAATACTAATCCCATTATTATTGATATAGCTATTACTCTGATAATCAGTTTATTGAATTTTAAACTGAACCAGTCGTATCGAATGATGAAATGTCTTAGTAAATGCGTATTTAAAATGAAAAGGCTTATAAAAAAGCTGGCTTCAATGAGATAATTCAGCTTAAAATCCCCATAGAAATACATCAACCCACCTATAAATAAGGTATAAAGGACGATGGTATTCAACTGAAGAAAGAGATATGATAATTTCTTTGAAATAGCCATAATCAATATTCAAAGCTATCAAAGCCGTTCAAATGTTAAAGCTCAATTATTTTAAACGGTGAAAAACTGAGATCAGATGATCTAGCTGACCAATTTTCAGTGTTTATTTCAATTGTGATATGCTGGCGGCGTCGCTGGTTGAAACATCTACTTTTTTTGGCTCACCGTAATAAACACATTGAGAAGCCTCACTTAAATCTCCAAATATGCTATTGAAAGCCAGAATTTCAGCTTTACTTGCACTGCTTGCAGCTATATCAATATCCTCAGATTTCAATTGACTGGCTTCGTATTTGCTGGCTTCTTCCATTTTAATTTTTTGCCTTACCGCATAACCGGTGGCTCTCAGACTACTTGATCCCGACAAGCTGATCCTCAATGTTTTTACATCTAAAATAAAATTAGATTTTGAGGCGCCGGTTGCTTCAATTTTCAATTCTTCAATTTTAATGACAGACTTTGTACTCAATTTACTGACATCGCTTACTTCAGCAAATTTCAGATCCGGAAGTTGAAGATAAATTTTAACGGGCTTTTCAGTTTTTATTTTTACATCTTCATCCATTTCTATGATAAGATTTTCCTTTACCACACGCGTCTCTACGTATTCGACGATATTATCTTCTGCTTCTATTTCAAGTTTAAAAGGACCCTGTACCAGTTCCACATCTACAAAACTTCTTGTTCTTAAACCGGTAAAGGCCTCAATTTCCCTTTCTACTTTGATTATGTTACCGCTTCCTTTGATTTTTTGAGCTAAACTCATTTGGAAGTTTAAAAGCATTAATACAATGATTAATAAAAGTGTGTACTGTTTCATTAAGCAATTTTGACTTTAAATTAATCAATATCAAGACACAAAAAAAAGCCGGGTTTGGACCGGCTTTGAATTTGTTACTAATTTATTTGCTATTAGAAAAAGTCGTATTTCAATCCAAGACTAAATGTGGTATATGGACTGAATCTTGTGAAGAATTGATCTTCCGCTTCATAGGAACTAAATACTTCCTCCCGCACATCGTTCAGAATATTTGAAACTTTAAAATCTAAATTGATTCTATTTTCAGGTCCAAATGCCTTATTTGCTGAAAAATTCAGACTGTGAAAAGGAACGGCGTAAACATCCGGGATCAAACCGGTACCAACAAAGATTAAGGTTGGGCCCTGAATATTATAATAAAATCCTGCATCAAAACTTTTCTCTATATCTGAATAGGACAAACCGGAATTAATAATGTAAGGTGCCTGCCCTGCCATTGGTCTTTTGCTCTCAATATTTTCTCCATCTTTCTCGTAAGATTTTCTTGCGTTAAACTCAACATCTGTCATGTCCACCTCTGAAATGGCATAAGTCAAATTCGAACTGAAATTAATCTTGCTCAATCTTTCTGAAATAAAATCAAAAGATTTTCTGATTTCAAGTTCTGCACCATAGACAACCGCATCACCTACATTTCTCGGTTGAAAATCGGATCCGGTTTGCTGTGCCGGTAATCGGATCATTTCTATAGGATTATCAAATTGTTTGTAAAATCCACTAATTGAAAATATTTGGCCTTTCTCAAGGAACAGCTCCCATCTTAAATCAAAATTATTGATCCTGGTTTCTGTCAAATTACCATCCCAGTTATCATTGGCATTTTGAATTGGAAATAAGCCTCCGTTAAAAGTTCTTCCATTAATAGGATCGAGAATTTGAGCAAAAGACAATTCTTTAAATGAAGGTCTTGCTATTGTTCTCGAATATGAAACTCTCAGGTTTTGATCGGGAGTTAAAGCATAAATAAAGTTTGCCGTTGGAAACAAATCAAAAGCATCCAATACCTTTTCGTTGTCTAATGATCTACCAGAAGGATTACCCTGAGCTGCAAGTACGTCTCTTCCTGTATGTCTTTGGACAAAATATTCACCTCTTAATCCCAATACAGTTTTTAATCTTGGAATTACATTAAATTCATTTGAAACATAAGCGGCGAAATTGTTCGCATTTGAATTGTATTGATTTGGATTTGGTGTATTATTTCCGGAAACGATGTAAATATTTGTATTTGATTCAGAAGGATAAATATATTCATCAGTTAAAATATTATCTGGATTGTTATTTATTTCTTCATAGAATCTGTCGTTGGCACCCTGAAAAACATAGTCGAATTGATTAATTTCATAATCTCTATTTTTATAAGTATTGCTTACACCGAATAAGAATTTGGCGTCTTTCCCACCAAACTCATAAGTTCTTGCCAGGTCTACTTTTGCTACCGCATTAATCTCACTCAGATTTCTCCATATCCTTGAAGGGAAACCCCCTTCTCCGGCATTGAAGAAATAATTTCCATTTGGATCAGTATAAGAAAATGCTGCTCTTCGGATATCAGGATCGCTTAAAGTTGAAATGGTTGGAGAAAGTCTCCAATCAATTTCCCAACGTCCATTTGAATTGTAATGTGTACCATTTAGCATGATATCAGTTAATCCTCTCTGATTGAATTCAAGATTATGAGAGAATCCGGTGTAGCCAGATTTTCCAACGGCCGAACCATTATCATCAATATTGAACTGGCCTGCCCTTTTTTCCCCATTTTGCAAGTGCATAACGGTTAATCTGTATTTGGATAATCTGGTTTTATAAGCTAATCCCGTAATTCCACCAATGAGAATATTTTGGTTGCCCAGTGAACCATCCAATGTGGTGGCGTAATTTAATTCTGTTTCCGTAGGATCAGAAGGTCTTTGATAATCGCCATAAAACATATTATCGTAAAAATTGGTCTCCGATTTATAGGCCAATGAGAAAATATAACCCAGCTTATTTCCTTTTGAGGATTCTTTCTTTTCATTAATTCCAATCTGATTCCCAAAAGATATTCCAATATTATAATTCATAAAACTGGATTGTTGTTGCGCCGCAAGCGTTGAATTAAATTGTTTTGTGTAATCTCCAAGGGCAGGATCAGGAAATGTTGGTGTTTCCCCGGAAGGAAAATCTCTTGTTCCATCATCAATTCCAAGAAAATCAAGTGAGCCACCTTCGTAACTTAAATAATTTGGATTGAAATGCATTTGAGGTGTATAACCTATGCCTAGGGAAAGTGTCATCGTTTTCTTTTCAGGAAAATCCTTGGTTTCAATATTGACCAAACCACCTGTAAAATCTGCCGGAAGATCTGCAACAAATGATTTAGAAATGATCATATTATCGATAAGGTTGGTTGGGAAAATATCCATCTGTAGTGTATTTCTATCCGGATCCAAACCTGGGATATCCACATTATTTAACATTGTTTTTGTGTACCTGTCCCCTAAACCACGCACATAAACATATTTCCCGTCTTGAACGGAAACGCCGGTTACTCTTTTAATAGCACTGGCGGCATCAGAATCTCCAATTTTTCTAAACTTAGCAGCTGAAATTCCATCGATTACGCTGGCCGATCTTTTTTTGACTGTTAAAATTGCCTCTTCAGAGTTTCTTAAAACCTCACCGGTAACAATCACTTCATCCAGCGTTTTAACATCTTCTTCCATTCTTACATTATTTAACAATGTAATTTCATCAGCCTTAACATTAACTCCTGCGATAGTAATTGGAGCGAATGAAATAAAAGATGCCTGAATATCGTAAGTACCCGGTTCTGCTTTGATTTCAAATTGACCATCAAAATCAGTAATAGAACCGTTGGTCGTTCCTTTAATGACTACGGTGACACCGAACATCGGTTCGCCGTTGGAGTCTTCAATTATTGAACCACGGATTATGCCTTTTTGGGCAAAGGACATTTGAGTAAAAAATATTACAAAAAATAAAATAAGAATTTTCCTCATCATTTGATTCAGACATGGTCTTTAAATGCTGGCGCAAAAATACTTAGGTAAATATTTACAAGCTTGAATTTTGTGTTAAGGAAATGTAACCTGAATGTTATCAATTTAGCAGATCATAAAAAAACCCGGTCTCTCGACCGGGTCCTAATTAAATAATCAATATGAATTAAAGACCTGCAAGGTTTCCAGACTGACCAGCCCATGTCCATGCAAATACGCTTGCATCAGCTTTTGTTCCAGAAGTTCCTGCTGTGATTCCAGTAGGTATTGCTCCGGATTCCATAAAATCAACAAGATCCGTAGTTGGTACGTTTAGAACAACGCCTTCAAAATCAACATTTACAAAAGTTGATTCATCAACCTGATTTCCTACTGGAATTGTTGTTTCATTTCCATCAAGTAAAGCAGTGATGTAAATATTTCTCAATACTACTCCAGAATTATCATCAGTATTAATGATGTCTTCTGCAGATCTAACCGTTTCGATGCTTCCATCATCTGTTTCAAGAATAGCATGTACTACTGTTCCGTTTTCAAACGTATGTTGAACATCAAGAAGAGTAGAACCCTCTGGCCCATCCAATTCGAAATTATGACCCGCTGCTGTTACAACCATGAAGTTAGAACATGTACCTGACCAACTTTGGTCGGTGTCCATTCCATCATCACCAACATTCCAAACCAAGGCATTGGAAACATTTACGGTTCCACCAAACCACTCTATGCCATCATCCTGGTTGGCAACAATTTCTACATGTTCAATTGTTGTTCCACTTCCAACTCCTCCTAATGAAAGACCATTGATCTCATTACCGGCTCCAATGTTTGTTCCGCCGTGTCGAATAGAGATATATCGAATAGTTCCGCTATTATCTGAATCATCAGAACCTCCATAAAGTCCGTTGGTATCTGAAGTCGGAATACCTTCTATTTGTACTTCAGCTGCTGAAGCAGAAATCGCTGCCTTACCCAAAATTATTACTCCTCCCCAAAGACCATTAATATCAGGATCTAGATTTGGCGATTCAAAATTACCTGCAGCCACATCGTCAGGAGTAATTTCATCCGCTACTGATGTAAAAATTATGGGAGCAGATGCTGTTCCATTTGCATTTAACTTTCCACCTCTTGCAACTAGAAGTGCGGTCGCATTGGCCTGAGTACCAGCCTGACCTTTAATGATAGTACCGGCTTCAATTGTCAAAGTCGCGCCATCAAGGACAGTTATACGTCCACCTAATTCGTAGACTTTATCAGATGTCCAGGTAATCTCTCCTGAAATATTCTCGGTAACTACGGTATTACCTGAGTCCGGAGGAGTCGGAGGTGTCGATTCGTCATCATCTCCACAACTGGTTAGCAAAAATGTAGAACCGATAAGGGTTCCAATAAATAATAAGGATAACTTTTTCATTTCAATAGTTGATTTTTAATTTCAGTCGCAAATCTGAAAGCTTTAATAGAATTTGTGATGCATAAATTATTTATGAAAATGTTAATAATTGAGTGTTGTTGACCTATTACTTAACATTGACTTAATAGTCTTTTAAATTTTAAAAGGTCAGATGTATCAATGTCTATTTAAAAGAGCAATCAATTAAAGGATTGCAATTAATCTTTTCTTAACATTAGAAAAAGCAGACGAAATCAGTTATTCCCGGATTAAATTTTCAACTTTAAACTGTGGGCAAAGCAATTATATTTATAGAAGGGTTTTTACGGCTCATACGGGTCAATAATCTGATTATTATTTTTTTTACTCAGTATTTCACGGCAATCTTTCTGATTGACTCACAATTTCGAAACCTGAGACTAAGTCAGGATTACTCATTGTTTCTGGTCACCTTGTCCACAGTGCTAATTGCAGCGGCCGGTTACCTGATCAATGATTATCACGATGTGAAAATTGACGCTATCAACAGGCCCAAAAGCATTCTCGTGGGTAAAATCCTCCAGAGAAGAGAAATGCTTTTGGTGTATTCTTTTTTAAATGCTTCGGCACTGGTTTTAGGGTTACTTGTATCATTTAAAATTCTCGCCATTCATTTATTTTCAATAGCATCACTTTGGTTTTATTCCGCCTACCTAAAAAAAGTAGCTTTTTGGGGTAATTTTTTAGTTGCATTGCTCACAGCATTTACAATTCTTATAATCTCGGTGTATTATAAAAGCAATTATTTAACCGTGGGGCTTTATGCGAGCCTTGCATTTTTTGTTTCTCTAATCAGAGAAATTGTCAAAGATATGGAAGATGTTAAAGGCGATGCTGTTTATGGCAGCCATACCCTGCCAATAATTTACGGACAAAGGGGAGCTAAAAGATATATTTATGTTACAGCCATTTTATTTTTGGCTGGTCTGTTTGTTTTTGATTTTTATATCGATCTGTGGAGCTTTTGGATTATTGGAATTATTCTCAGCGCCGAAATACTAATTTTATTATACTTTATATATTGGGCTGATACAAAAGATAAATTTCATTTTTGCAGTAACTTCTGCAAGGCGATATTACTCTCTGGAGTAATCAGCATGATTTGGGTAAATTAACAAAAGGAATTGATCAACATTGCCATTTTCGCATCGGGTTCAGGCACAAACGCCGAAAACATCATTAAGTATTTTAAGACCAATGAAAAGATCAACATCGCATTGGTTCTTAGCAATAAGAAAGATGCAACTGTTTTGGAAAGAGCGCAAAAGCATTCGGTTCCAAACATCTTTTTATCGAAAGAAGATTTTAAAGACCCCAATAAACTTTTGAGTATCCTCGATAAAAGTAAAATCGATTTTATCGTTCTGGCAGGTTTTCTATTGCTTATTCCTGAATTTCTGATAAATAGATTCCCCAATAAAATCATCAACATTCACCCCGCACTTTTGCCAAAATTCGGGGGTAAAGGCATGTACGGATCCAATGTACACAAGGCCGTTTTGGAACAAAATGAAAAAGAAAGCGGTATAAGTATTCACTATGTGAATGAGAACTACGATGAAGGTAAACTGATTTTTCAATCGCGTTTCCCCATAGATAAAAATACTGGTCTTTCAGAATTGGAAGAAAAAATTCATGCTGAAGAATACAAACATTATCCGGCTGTTATTGAAAAAACAATAAATTTGATTTTTGGCTAAAACTCAATGCATTCATGCAAGACAAAATAATTAAAAGCGCTTTAATTTCAGTATACCACAAAACCGGTCTTGAATCAGTTATTCAAGATCTAATCAAAAAAGATATCACTATTTATTCTACTGGTGGCACACAGAAATTTTTGGAAGAAAGCGGCGCCAAAGTAATTCCTGTTGAAGACCTGACATCTTACCCCTCAATTTTCGGTGGAAGAGTAAAAACACTACACCCTAAAATATTCGGAGGAATTCTTTTCCGAAGAGACCTTGCCCAGGACAAACAGGAGGCCGAAAATTTTGAAATCCCCTCAATTGATCTCGTTATCGTTGATCTATATCCATTTCAGGAAACAGTTGCCAATACTCAGGATGAAAAAGAAATCATTGAAAAAATTGACATTGGTGGTATTTCCCTGATACGGGCTGCAGCTAAAAATTACAAAGATGTTTTAGTCGTAGCATCAAAAAATCAATATCAGGATTTAGAAAAAGTGCTTTCAGGAAAAGAAGCCAAAACCAGTATTGAAGACAGGAAGTATTTTGCTGCTCATGCATTTGAAACAAGCTCAGATTACGATACGGCAATTTTCAAACACTTCAATAAGGATTCAGAAATAAGTGTTTTTAAAGAAAGTATAAAACCGGGTAAAATCCTGCGCTATGGTGAAAATCCGCATCAATCTTCTACCTTTTTCGGTCCTTTGGATGACATGTTTGAAAAACTGCACGGCAAAGATTTATCTTTTAATAATTTAGTAGATATTGACGCAACAGTAGCATTAATTCAGGAATTTGACAAAACAGCCTTTGCCATTATAAAACACACCAATGCATGCGGTTTGGCATTAGGAGAAACAGTAAAGTCTGCCTATTTGAAAGCATTGGAGGCAGATCCTGTATCAGCATTTGGAGGCATTCTTGCCACCAACAGAGAAATTGATAAAGATGCTGCCGAAGAGATTCATAAGCTTTTTTGCGAAGTTGTAATCGCTCCCTCTTTTACAGAAGAAGCACTTACTATACTAAAAGGTAAAAAGAACAGAATACTGCTAAAACAAAAATTAAAAATTGATTCAAAACCTCAGTTTAAAACAATTTTAAATGGTGTTATTGTTCAGGATAAGGACCTAGCGATAGAAAAAGCAGAAGATTTAAAAGTTGTTACCAAAAAACAACCCAATCAATCTGAAATCAATGCATTAATTTTTGCGAATAAGGTTTGCAAACATACCAAATCGAATGTGATAGTATTGGCACGGGAAGGCCAAATGCTGGCATCCGGAGTGGGGCAAACCTCGAGAGTAGATGCAGCGAATCAGGCAATTGAAAAAGCTTTAAGATTTGGAATGGATTTAAATGGTGCCGTTATGGCATCCGATGCCTTCTTTCCATTTCCCGATTGTGTAGAAATAGCTGATAAAGCAGGAATTAAATCAATTATTCAACCCGGTGGATCTATAAAAGACCAGGATTCTATCGATTATTGTAATAAAAATGATTTATCTATGGTTTTTACCGGAATCAGACATTTCAAACATTAAAAAAATTATCTTTGCCACTCGAAAACTTGAAGGCGTACGAATTAGTATCTGAGACACTATGGGATTTTTAGATTTCTTTACAAGTGATATTGCTATCGATTTAGGAACAGCAAATACATTAATCATTCACAAAGACCAAATTGTAGTGGATGAACCCTCCATTATTGCATTGGACAAAGCAACGGGAAAAGTGCTTGCTATTGGAAGGGAAGCCATGCAGATGCATGAAAAAACCCATGAGAATATTAAAACTATCCGACCCTTAAAAGACGGTGTGATTGCCGATTTCAATGCTGCAGAGCAAATGATCAGAGGAATGATCCGTATGACGGATGAAGGCAAGAAGTTATTTCGACCTAGCCATAGAATGGTGATT
The DNA here is from genome assembly GCA_014323545.1 of Hyphobacterium sp. CCMP332. NCBI lineage: Bacteria > Pseudomonadati > Pseudomonadota > Alphaproteobacteria > Maricaulales > Maricaulaceae > Hyphobacterium > Hyphobacterium sp. CCMP332. Next base: position 2,046,945 of record CP058647.1, on the reverse strand, counting down.
TGTATTCCTTCAGGTATCACCGAAGTAGAAAAAAGAGCGGTAAGAGACTCCGCAGAACATGCAAATGCCAAAGAAGTATACATGATCCAGGAACCTATTGCGGCAGCCCTAGGAATTGGTATTGACATTGAACAACCTGTGGGAAGCATGGTGGTGGATATTGGGGGTGGAACAACAGAAATTGCAGTCATTGCATTGTCTGGGATAGTTTGCGATCAATCCATTAGAACAGCCGGTGATGTTTTCAATAAGGACATTCTGGATTACATGAGAAGACAGCATAATCTACTAATCGGGGAAAGAACAGCTGAAAAAGTAAAAATTGAAGTTGGTTCTGCTTTGACCGAGCTAGATGAGCCGCCTGCAGACTATGAAATCAGGGGAAGGGATTTAATGACCGGAATTCCAAAAGTTATAAAAATCTCTTACTCAGAAATCGCATTTGCTCTGGATAAATCAATTTCCAAAATTGAAGAATCGGTTTTAAAAGCCCTGGAAATAAGTCCTCCTGAATTATCCGCAGATATTTACGATAATGGAATTTATCTCACCGGAGGCGGAGCCCTTTTAAGAGGCTTGGATCAAAGGCTTTCCATGAAAACCAAATTACCGGTGCATGTGGCAGAGGATCCACTGAGAGCCGTGGTTCGGGGAACCGGAATTCCACTTAAAGATCTCGACCGTTATAAAGCCGTTTTAATGAAATAATCTTTCATGGAAAGATTATTTCAATTATTATATCGCTATCGCGCATTTATTCTTTTTCTATTTTTAGAATACCTGTCTTTTGTTCTGATTAAAAACAGAACCATTTATCAGCAAACAAAAATCGTAAAAGCTGGAATTGAGATTTCGGGAAGAATTAAATCAAGTACAAGCAATGTAAGCGAATACTTAAATTTAAAGGAACATAACAAAGAGCTTCAGGTTGAAAATGCAAAACTTAGGGAGCTTTTAGCGCAAAGAGCACATTCTCCAAATCAGTCACCCAGAGGTGACCGGCCTCCTTCTGTGCTTCAGCAGTACTACTATGTTCCGGCTGAAGTCATCAACAATTCGACCAATCGATTTAACAACTATCTCACTTTAAATAAAGGGGCCATCCATGGAATTAAACCAAATATGGCAGTTATAGGCTCAAAAGGAATAATTGGTAAGGTTGAATCGGTCTCCTCTAATTATTCTACGGTTGTATCGGTACTCCACACCGGCTATTATGTAGCATCTAAAATAACACCTAGCGGTATTCAGGCTACCTTGAAGTGGGATGCTGAAAGTTCGGAGAAATCCAGATTGCTATATGTCCCCAGACATTTAAAGATTAATCCGGGGGATACTGTAAAAACTTCCGGGTTTAATGCTGTTTTCCCTCCTGAAGTCGATATTGGTATCATTTCTAAAGTAGAACTTTCGGAAGATGCGACATTTTACGACCTCAGTGTAAAACTCTTTACAAATTTTAATTCCATTAAACATGTTTATTTGGTTGGAAATAGATTGAGGGAAGAAAAATTAGAATTGGAACAAGAATTATCAAACGAATAGTATGGGCAGAGATTTTATATATCATATTAGCGCATTTTTTGTTTTTCTCTTGTTGCAACTATTTGTATTCAGCCAGCTTAACTTTCTTGAGTATGGCTTTTGTTTTATTTACGTTGGGTTTTTTTTAATGCTGCCTTTTGATTTTGACAGAATTCTCGGTTTAATTATCGCATTCGGCACTGGATTAATTTTAGACATTTTTTATCAAAGTGGTGGAATTCATACAGCTGCATCTGTGTTTCTAATGTTTATAAGGCCGGGCTTATTAAGCTTATTGAATCCTAAAAGTGGCTTTGAAATTGGAATGAGAATTACGGTTAATCAAATGGGTTGGGGATGGTATTTGATGTACGCCTCGATTTTGATTTTCAGTCATCATTTGATTCTGTATTGTCTCGATGCTTTTAGTTTTTCATTGTTTTTTAAAGCCATGCTCTATGCGGCTGTTTCCGCTATATTTTCGCTGGTGATGATTATTACTGTTCAATTGCTCCTTTTCAGCAAGATTAAAACATGAGAGATAATAGAAAATACGTCTTTATCGGTATCATAATTATAATCGGCCTTGTATTTATTTCAAGGCTTTTCGCACTTCAGGTTCTGGATTCCAATTACAAATTAGCCGCCGAGCATAACATTATTCAGAGAAAAGTGCATTATCCATTCCGGGGTCTGGTCCTTGACCGAAAAAATAATGTCCTTGTTGAAAATGAACCGGTTTTTGATGTAATGGTAGTGCCCAAAGAAGTTGAAGAAGATCAAAAAGATAAATTTTGTGAAATCTTTAATATTGATGAGGAGAAATACGATGAGAAGCTAAAAAACGCTAAATCTTATTCCTATGTAAAACCATCTATTTTTATTAAGCAATTGCCCCTCGAAGAGTTTGCCGAAATAGAAGATAATCTTGTTGGATTTAACGGTTTTTATGTATCCCCTCGTACGGTGCGATCTTATCCGCATAAAAGCATGGCATCGGCATTGGGTTATATTGGTGAAATAAGCAAATCACAACTCGAAAAATATGAAAAAGAACATTATGAGCAGGGTGATTTTATTGGAAAGAGTGGCCTTGAATCCGAATATGAGCAGGAATTAAGAGGAGTTAAAGGAATAAGCTACCAAATGGTAAATGTTCGGGGTTTGGTAAAAGGAAAATTTAAACAAGGCCTTTACGATACACTTTCATCGCCGGGATCAAATATCAAAACCTCCTTAGACCTTGAATTACAACAATACGCCGAATGGTTAATGGAAGGGAAAAGAGGAAGTGTAGTTGCAATTGAACCAAATACCGGTGAAATCCTCACATTTATTTCAGCACCCTCCTATGACCCGAATATTTTAACGGGAAGAGACTTCCCAAAAAACTATCAGAGTTTATTGGAAGACACTTTAAAACCTCTATTTATCCGGCCTTTAATGTCTCCTTATCCTCCGGGCTCCATTTTTAAGCTGGCCCAGGCTTTAATTGCTCTTGAAGAAAAAGTGATTTTCCCTTATACCAGAATTACCTGTAACAGAAACATTATTGCATGCCACGGTGATCACTATTTTGAAGATCTAAAGGGGGCCATTAAAAATTCATGCAATCCCTATTTTAGAGAAACTTTCAAAAGAATTATTAATCAGAATTTGGATGAGAATACCTACAAAGACTCTGAAATTGGATTGGCCACCTGGAATAAACACATCAGAAGTTTTGGTTTTGGAACCCCACTTGGAATTGACATTCCAAATGAAAAAGGAGGTTTTATTCCGCAACCCGCCTATTATGACAAGCTTTACGGCGATAACCGTTGGAAGTTTTCTACGATTTACAGTCTGGCAATCGGACAAGGTGAAATTTCAATTGTACCGATTCAAATGGCCAATTTGGCAGCGATACTTGCTAATAGAGGTTATTATATGACTCCACATTTTATTAAGGACATCGATGAAAAAGAAAGTATTCCTGAAACATACAAAGTCCGAAATTATACAAGTATTGATACTGGGCATTTTCCAATTGTTATAGACGCCATGGAACAAGTGGTAAAAAAAGGCACAGGATTGCGCGCCAATGTACCTGGAATCGATGTTTGCGGAAAAACCGGAACAGCTGAAAATCCCCATGGTGAGGATCACTCCGTTTTTATCTGTTTTGCCCCAAAAGAAAATCCAAAAATTGCCATTTCGGTATTTGTAGAAAATTCAGGACAAGGAGGGCGAGCGGCTGCCGGTATTAGTGGTTTGATGATCGAAAAATATTTGTTGGGAGAGATCAAACGGACCTGGCTCGAAGACTATATAAAGAAAGGTGAATTCATTTATTAATGAGAACCGAAGGAAGACTTACGGATAATATCGACTGGACTGTAATTGCAATTTATTTAGCCCTGATTACATTTGGTTGGCTTAATATCTATGCCGCTGTATACGATCCCGAAAATCCTACAAGTATTTTCAATTTTTCTCTTAATTCAGGAAAGCAATTAATATGGATTGGAATATCCCTGGTATTTGCTTCGATAATTATGCTCATGGATTTCCGCTTTTTCCGCACCTTTTCATGGCTTATTTATTTTATGGTAATCGCCAGCCTAATTGCCGTATTATTTTTGGGAACCGAAGTTGCCGGTTCAAAATCCTGGTTTCAAATAGGTGGAGTGCGAATTCAACCATCTGAATTTGCAAAATATGCCTGCGCACTGGCTCTGGCAAAGTTTTTAAATAAATCTAATTTCAGCTTCAGAAAATTCAAACACATTGTGGCCATAGCTGCAATCATAATAATTCCTCTTGCCCTTACAGTGCTGCAGGGCGATACCGGATCTGCTTTGGTGTACTCTGCTTTTATTTTGGTTTTGTTTCGAGAAGGTATGTCACCGATAATTTTAATAATAGGTGTACTCTCAGCCATACTTTTTATTTTGACCTTATTGGTTTCAAAAATTGTAATTATCGTGGCAATGATCATCCTTGGAATACTCGGAATATTATTGAGTTTGAAAGAAGCAAAGCGGATCATTTTGGTAATCATGGCTGTGGTCTATTCCATTGGATTAGTAATCAGCGTGGATTATGTTTTTAACAATGTATTAAAACCCCATCAGCAAAATAGAATTCAGGTATTTATTAACCCAAATGCAGACCCAATGGGAGCAGGCTGGCAGGTGACTCAATCTAAAATTGCCATAGGAAGTGGTGGATTTTGGGGCAAAGGATATTTAAAAGGAACACAAACAAAATTTGATTTTATTCCGGATCAGAGTACGGACAATATTTTTTGTACCGTTGGAGAGGAACACGGGTTTGTTGGCTCGCTTATTTTGGTCTCTGTTTTTGTATTTTTTCTAATAAAACTCGTTCAAATTGCTGAGCGCCAAAAGTCGAGATACGCCAGGGCCTATGGCTATGCTGTGACGAGTATATTTTTGTTTCATGTTATGGTAAATATCGGTATGACAATTGGCCTCTTTCCTGTCATTGGAATACCCTTGCCATTTTTTAGTTATGGTGGTTCGGCATTAGTTGCTTTTTCAATTTTGCTTTTTACCTTGCTAAAATTAGATGCCCACAGATTACAAATTCTTGGCAGATAGACTATTTGTATTTTCGTTCTATTATTTCATTAAACTCTGCCACCGATTCTTTTGAAATATCCCAGTTGTATTCAGGAGCAAGCTCTTCTTCGATAAATTGATTTGCCTCTTCCCAGGATTTAAAGGAATCCAAAGTATTTAAGGCCTTATCGTAATTATCAAGATTGCCGCCAAACAACTCTTTAATAAAAACAAATCTCTGATTCAGTGATATTGATTTTGAAATGCTATTGATTTTCTGTTTTTGCATATTATCGAGCAAAGACGATGACTTTTCTCCTTTGTGTTTGTCATTGAGAATTCCCGAATCAGTTTTATATTTTTCATTTACAATTTGCTCATTATCAAATTGATAACTCTTCCCCTCTTTAAATGTATCCGCTTTAGGTTTAATCTCGCTTTCTTCAGTTTCCTCAATTTTTAAAAACAGCTCTATATCCAGATTTTTCTTTGATGAAAAATAGTCGAATATCTCCTTTTCCTCTGCGTCAAAACTTATCGAATGAATTAGTTCACCCAGCTTTTCTCTATTGCTTATGTCTATTTTCTCTGTGTCTATTTTGGCAAGGAAATTTTCATACATTTTCCTATTGAGATCCAAATAAGTTTTGTACTGATTTAATGTCTCACGGTTAAGCATGTCATCCTCCAATTCATTAATGAAGTGAACCAGAAAATAATCTGGCACAAGATAAAAAAGTATGGTGTCCCTGATGGCAAGGCTGTAAAGCCCATGCATTAATTCAAAAGGAACATTAATATGTCTGGACAACAAATTCATGAAATCCTTAAGGGACTCACTAACTTCCTTTTTGTCAAAATCAAAATAAGGACTTCTCATTTGTATATTTTGAACTTTCCAGCTAAAAAAAATCTCTTTCAAAATAAAAAGGTTAACTTGTTTCACTTCATTTAGCGATAAAATATCCTTTCCTGAAAAATGACTTTTTTGGCCTTTTAGCTCATTTAGAAAAATTCCAGCTAATTCATCAGAATAGTCCTGTATGGCAATAAGGTTTAGTTTGCTCTCCATAGTGAATTTTCTTTCATTTGCGAAGTTAAAAAAGATGCCAGATATTCTTATTAAGAACCTCTTCAATAGAAAGGTACCATTTTACCCTTCAAATAATTCAGTTTTGGAAGCTATTCATTCTGAATTCATAGACTGGATGCATACATGTGGCGGAAAAGGGCGATGTACTACTTGTAAATTGACTTTAATAAATGGAACTGAAAATATCAGTTCTTTGACAGGAGCAGAATTGAAGTATAGAAATAAAAATTTATTAAATGAAAATCAAAGATTGGCTTGTCAATGTAAAATAAGCGGGGACATAGAGATTGAAGTGAGTCCTGAAAATAAATTACCTCATATGAAATACTCCTACTAATATGTTTACAGAACCTTTTTTTCAGGATAGCGAAATTGCCAATTCGGGATGGGTAGAAGTGGTTTCAGGACCCATGTTTTCCGGTAAAACAGAAGAGCTTATGCGTCGTTTGCGTCGTGCTAAAATTGCACAACAAAAAATAGAATTGTTTAAACCTTCTTTGGATAAAAGATATCATGAAAAAAAAGTTGTTTCGCATGATGAAAGTGAAATGGAGTCAATAGTTATCGAGAATGAGAATGACATTCTTAAATTATCAAAAGATGCCCAGGTAATTGCCATTGATGAAGCCCAGTTTTTTAGCAAAGAAATTATCGATATTATCAAAACCATTGCCGATGAGGGTAAGAGAGTAATTGTAGCGGGCTTGGACAAAGATTATATGGGTAATCCTTTTGGTCCAATGCCTCAGTTAATGGCTAATGCAGAATTTATTACAAAGCTTCATGCCATTTGTGTGCGCTGTGGAAGTCTGGCTTCATTTTCATATCGCATTAAGAAGTCTAATAAAACTGTTATGCTTGGAGCATCCGATGAATACCAGGCTAGATGTCGCGCTTGTTTCAATCTCGATGAGTAAAATAAGACGGTATAAGTCGCGTTCTCAAGCCATGAAATATACTTTTTTAAGTATTTTATTTATCCTGAATTGCCTTGGATTTTCAAAAATCTCGGCACAATCAAATATTCCCGTTGGAAGCTGGAGGACGCATTTTTCTTATTACCAAATAAATTCGATAGAAGAAACCAATAATTACATTTATGCAGCTTCAGAAAATGGATTGTTTAGAGTAGATCCTAAGACCGGAATATTTGATAAAATAAGTAAAATTCAAGGGCTAAACGATAACAGGATTTCTGTGTTAAAATATCATAAAGCACTAGCTACTTTAATAATAGCATATGAAAGCGGTAATATAGACCTAGTGGATAGCGATGGTTATATAATAAACATCGATGCGATAATTCAATCTTCTGCAATTGTTGGTTCCAAAAGAATTAATCACATATCCATTGATGGAGATTTTGCTTTTCTCTCCTGTTCGTTTGGATTGGTAAAATTAGATTTGAGGAAAATTGAAGTCGCTGAAGATTACAGAAATCTTGGACTTGGAAATAACAGTCAAATTGAAATTTATGCCAGCACCGTGGATACAAATGGCGACAGCATTTATTTGTCTACATCCCAGGGAATAATGCAGGCTCCTTATAATAGTTCAGTCAATTTACAAGATGTAAATAATTGGCGTTTGTTTGTTTCTGCTGACAGTGTTCCTCAAAATAATTTTTCGGATTTAGTTTCCTTTAACAATTCAATATTTGTAGCAAGAAACAATAGCAATTCTGCCGAGTTATGGCAATATGAATCCGGGAAATGGCAGGAAAGAATGCCCGGACTGGGAAGTCAAATAAAAAAGCTTAAAATTATCAAGGATCAATTTATATTGATAACAGGCAATAATGTCCAATTGTGGAATGCCACTGACACCTTTAGCAATACAATATCCGAGCTTGAAATTTTTCCAACTCCTGATGATTTTCTAATAGATAAAAACGGGAAATATTGGATTTCTTCGCCGGACAGAGGTCTTATTTCAAATCTGAGCGGTGAATATGAATTCTATAATCCAAATGGGCCATTTAAGAATCTTGTAGCCCGTATGGCCTATAATGATGGAATGCTGGTGGTGACATCGGGAGGAAGAAAGACAAATTTTACACAACAACTAAACGATTTTGGATATTCTATTTATGAAAATGGAGAATGGATTAATTATTTACCGAAGGAGCTGCCAAATACTAAAAATATAGGGAAATTCCTTCTTGATCTTTACGAACCCTACTTTTATAAATCCGCCAATTTACTGGCACTGGGATCAATTGGATATGGAGTTCTGTTGCAATATAATTCAGACTCTTTTCAGGTTTTTAATTCGAATAACTCCACATTATTTAACATTTTGGATGGTTTTGCCTCTACGCGAGTTACCGCAATGACCGAAAATCAGGAGGGTGAACTAGTGCTGGCAAATAATGAATCGCCGACGCCAATTAATTTTTACAGTCCGGAAAATGGATGGAGAACACTTCCTTTTTCTGCTCAAAATCTCGATCGTATTGATCAAATGCTGACAGACGAAGGCAACAACATTTGGTGTAGAGTAATTAATATCACCGGAGGTATAATTGTGTTTAATGAAGAAGAAAATCAAATAAGAAGTTTGAATGCGGCAGAAGGAAATGGCAACCTTCCAACCAATGCTGTAAATGATATGGCAATTGATCTTGACGGAGATATTTGGGTTGGAACCAATGATGGAGTCGCAGTATTTTTCAATCCTGATAGAATTTTTGAAGGTGGAAATGTTGATGCCAGTACTCCCATTTTTGAAAACAGACCTTTATTGCGCGAGGAGATAATAACATCAATAGAAGTAGATCCGGCTAATAGAAAATGGGTGGGAACAAATAACGGTGTGTGGTTATTTGAACCGGATGGCACAAACGTAATCGCTAATTTTACAGTCGATAACAGCCCTTTGATAAGCAACAGAATCGTAGATATCGAAATCAATGAACAAAACGGGGAAGTCTTTTTTGCAACCAATGATGGAATTGTATCTTATCGTGGTACAGCTACGAGTTCAAATAGTGTTTGCGATGATATAAAAGTATTTCCCAATCCTGTAAAACCCGGATATCAGGGAAACTTAAGTGTTTATAATATTCCACAAAATGCCATAGTAAAGATTGTTGACAATGGCGGGAAGTTGTTTTATGAGCAGACAGCAACAGGGAATTCAATTACCTGGAATCTTAGATCCTACAACAATACAAAACCGAAATCAGGCGTATATTATATTCTAACTACGACGGAAGATGGTGAAGAATTCTGCAATACAAAATTTGCTATTATTGAATAATGCTTCACAAGACACGCGGAATTGTTTTAGGCTATATCAGTTATAAGGAAAACTCGATAATAGCTAAGGTTTATACAGAAGAATTTGGCCTTAGATCCTATATAGTCAACAGCGTAAAAAGTAGTAAAAAAGGCAATAAAATGGCCTATTTTCAAAGTCTGAATATTTTGGAAATGGTTGTTTATGAAAATCAAAACAAAGAAATTCAGCGTATTTCAGAATTAAAGCTGTTCCTTCCATTCAGGAGTATTCCATTTCATCCTTTTAAAATTATTATCGCAATGTTTCTGGCTGAATTGCTGATTAAATGTCTAAAAGAAGAAAGTGCGAATTCCGCTAAGTTCAATTTTTTGGTTGAGCAGATTGCATTGTTTGATCAAATTAAAGACCATATTGAGGATTTTCATATTGATTTTATGTTGAAGTTAAGTTCATTTCTAGGTTTTGCTCCAAACCAACTAAAAGACTTTAATTCGGCCGGTGTTCTAATGGATACCCGGCAATCCAAAATTGTTGAAAAGCTTATAAATTTTAATCAAATGCCCCTTAAGGGAGCTGATAGATTTCAATTGTTGGAATTATTAATTAGGTACTACCAATATCATTTAGATAACTTTGGAGCATTCAGATCAATTAATGTTTTAAGAGAAGTTGTTCACAATTGATATATATTTAAATTTATCTCAGAATAAATTCATATGACACCTGTTCTTCACGATGAAATCCCATCTTTGGATCTCAATGATTTTAAGTCAAAGGATGAAGCATTAAAAAATAGTTTTGTTGAAAAATTGGGCGAAGCTTATTCAAATATTGGTTTCATAGCCCTTAAAAATCACGGATTATCAGAAAATGATTCACAAAAATTATACGCTGCATATCAGCGGTTTTTCTCACTCCCGGATGAGATAAAATTGAAATATCACGATAAATCTATTTTCGGACAAAGAGGCTATACCCCGAAAGGACAGGAACATGCAAAAGGGAGAAATACAGGAGATTTAAAGGAATTTTATCATGTAGGTCAGCCTTCGGGCTCTCCGGAAGATTTAAGTGAAACGTATCCTGTGAATATCTGGCCTAAAGAAATTCCCGAACTAAAAGATATTTCCATAAATGTGTTTCAAACATTGGAAAGCGCTGGACAACAGGTGCTAAGAGCAATCGCATTATATCTGAACCTCGATGAAAACTATTTCGACCAAAAAGTTGAAAAAGGAAATTCAATCTTAAGGCCAATACATTATTACCCAATTGAAAATCCCGAAGAAATTCCCGAAGATGCGGTTCGGGCAGCAGAACATGGCGATATTAATCTCATTACTCTATTAATGGGTGCAAGCGCAGAGGGATTGCAGGTTTTGAGAAGAGATAATAAATGGATCCCAATTACGGCCCTTCCAGATCAAATTGTTGTGAACGTTGGAGATATGCTTGAAAGACTGACAAATGGTGTTTTGCGATCGACCATTCACAGGGTGGTCAACCCTCCTAAAGAAAAAATGAAAACTTCCAGATATTCAATACCATTTTTCATGCATCCAAGATCTGACATGGATTTGAGTTGTTTGGATTCTTGTGTTTCAGTATCAAACCCTAAACAATTTGATGACATCAGTGCGGGTGAATTTTTAAATGAGAGGTTAAAAGAAATTGGCTTAAAGAAATAAGTTTTGGCCAAGCTAAGGGACTTCAGATATTTTATTTTTCTTAAAGATGTACTCGGCCTTTCACTGACCGCATTTGGGGGTCCTCAAGCACATATAGCGCTGTTCACAAAACAATTTGTGGAAAAACGGGGCTATGTTACCGAAGAAGAACTTTTAGAATTGCTTGCACTGTGTCAGATTCTTCCTGGTCCTACCTCGACCCAAACCATTACAGCTATAGGATATAAAAAAGGTGGTGCAACATTAGCTTACCTGACACTTTTAGTTTGGATTTTCCCTGCAGTATCCATTATGACTGCTGCAGGTGTTTTAATTTCCTACCTGGATGAAAATCAGCGCTCAATGGAGTTTGCGAGATTTATTCAGCCAATGGCAGTGGGCTTTGTAGCTTACGCAGCTTATGTGATTTCATCAAAAGTAATAAACACAAAACTCGGCGGGGCTTTAATGGTGATTGCAGCTGTAATCAGTTATTTCATACGTTCCCCTTGGGTATTTCCGATTTTACTTTTAACGGGTGGAGTTATTACCGCCATGAAATTTCAGCAGCAACCAAAGCAGGATGAGAAAGAAAAATTAAATATTGACTGGAAAAACTTCATCCTATATCTTGGAATATTAATTCTGGCCGCTTTATTGGGTAATCTACTTGCCTATAAACCACTTCTAATTTTTGAAAATTTTTATAGGAATGGAAGTTTGATTTTTGGAGGTGGGCAAGTTTTGATACCATATTTACACACAGAATTTGTAGAGTTTAAACACTATTTAAGTTCAGAAGAATTTCTAACCGGTTATGGAATGGTTCAGGCGCTTCCCGGACCTGTCTTTAGTTTTAGCGCATTTGTAGGTGCACTTTCACTTAGGGAATTGGGCATTGGAGGTGAAATACTAGGAGCTACAATGGCTGCATTAGGTATTTTCTTACCGGGTACGTTTCTGATATTTTTTATTATTCGATTCTGGGAATCACTAAAACAGTATAGAGTGGTTAGAGCCTCATTGGAAGGAATTAATGCCGCTAGTTCAGGATTGGTTGTGGCAGCTGCATTAATTTTATTTGAACCTATTGGGGTAGATATTATTAATATCGGATTTATGGACATCGTAAACCTTCTTGTTATACTTATAACATTTTTAATGTTGATGTTCAGCAAAGTGCCCTCGCCACTAATTATATTAACCGGATTACTTGCCGGATTCATATTTTAAAGCGGTTTCTTATTAAGTTTAAACTGTATACATTTGTATACGTAAACTTCCTTTTATCCTATTTTGACCTTTTTAAAATCCAAATCGCAGCTTTTTAAAGCTATCATTCTCATTTTACTTTTTAATACAAACTTTGAAGTAAGTATTGCTCAAACCACAATTTGGTCTGAAGGTTTTGAAACGTATGCTGATAATGCCACTGTCGCAGTTGATAATAATACAAACGATGTAGGTATTGATTGGACAGTAGAAGCAATGGGTTTGACCGGAACTTCATTTCGGGTAGAAAATGCATTCTTAATTAATGGAACTCGCTCTTTCGTAGCCAGAAATACTGGTTTAGGCATTTCTAAAACATGGCAAAGTGAAACCATAGATATTTCTGCCTATGAAAATGTAAGTGCATCAGTTCTTTACAATGAAACTGGTACTTTGGAGCCTGCAGATTCGATTTTAATTGAATACCGTCTGGATGGAGGAACCTGGATAAGTTTTACAAATGGTTTCCAGTCCGATGATATGGTTGTATCACAAGATACAGCCACAATTAGTGGAATTCTTGGATGCACTATAGAGATCAGGATTACTGCTGCAAATGATGCCACCAATGAATATTGGTCCTTTGATGATATTTTGGTTGAAGGATTTGGCGTTGCTGACTACGCCTGTTTCACCGCCGCCTCCATGAGCGTCTCGGAAACCGGCACCTCGGCTGCCTCCGATTATACCTTTTCTCAAACCGTGCCCGCCGATGGCGTGCTTGACCTGGACGTCTCGGCCGGTAACCTGGTGCGCATCGTCCTGCCCAACGGTGACTTCTCTTCAGCCACCACCGCCGGAAGTACCTTTGACGGGAACGCCATCGCCGCTTTTACCACCCAGACCTCCGACACCCTGGAGTTTCTCGCCCCTTCCACCGTTGCCGAAGGCGCTGCCTTTGACATCCTTATCATCGGGGCTACCAATCCCGCCACCGAAGATCAATACACCGCCTCACTGGAAGCGGTCAACGATGAGGGCGGTATCAATCATTTTAATTACAGCTATACCGTCGGGCCCGCCTCCATCTGGTTTGAAGACTTTGAATCTTATGCCGATAATGCCAACGTTGCTGTGGACAATAATTCCAACGATGTCGGCATCGACTGGACCCTGGACCCCATCGGCTTTACCGGAACCTCCTTCCGCGTTGAAGACTATTACATGATCGACGGGGCACGGGGCCTGCTCGCTCGTAACACCGGCCTGGGCATCTCTAAATCCTGGACCACCGAATCCATTGACATCTCCGCCTATGACAATGTGCGCATCGATGTGGAATACGGGGAGTTTGGTACCCTGGAAGCCGCCGATTCCATCGTCATCGAATACCGCCTCGACAGCGCCGCCTGGATCCGCCTCAACAACGGCTTCCATTCAAACGATATGCCTAATGGTCCTGAAAAAGCCACGGTCACCGGACTGCTCGGTTGTCAGGTCGAAGTGCGCGTCACCACCGCCTGTGATGCCACCAACGAATACTGGACCATTGATAACGTGCGCGTCTCCTCTGAGGATGCTACCAATAACGCCTGTTTCACCGCCGCCTCCATGAGCGTCTCGGAAACCGGCACCTCGGCTGCCTCCGATTATACCTTTTCTCAAACCGTGCCCGCCGATGGCGTGCTTGACCTGGACGTCTCGGCCGGTAACCTGGTGCGCATCGTCCTGCCCAACGGTGACTTCTCTTCAGCCACCACCGCCGGAAGTACCTTTGACGGGAACGCCATCGCCGCTTTTACCACCCAGACCTCCGACACCCTGGAGTTTCTCGCCCCTTCCACCGTTGCCGAAGGCGCTGCCTTTGACATCCTTATCATCGGTGCCGTTAATCCCGCCACCGAAGATCAATACACCGCCTCACTGGAAGCGGTCAACGATGAGGGCGGTATCAACCATTTTAATTACAGCTATACCGTCGGGCCCGCCTCCATCTGGTTTGAAGATTTTGAGACCTATGCCGATAATGCCAACGTTGCTGTGGACAATAATTCCAACGATGTCGGCATCGACTGGACCCTTGAACCCATCGGCTTTACCGGAACCTCCTTCCGCGTTGAAGACTATTACATGATCGACGGGGCACGGGGCCTGCTCGCTCGTAACACCGGCCTGGGCATCTCTAAATCCTGGACCACCGAATCCATTGACATCTCCGCCTATGACAATGTGCGCATCGATGTGGAATACGGGGAGTTTGGTACCCTGGAAGCCGCCGATTCCATCGTCATCGAATACCGCCTCGACAGCGCCGCCTGGATCCGCCTCAACAACGGCTTCCATTCAAACGATATGCCTAATGGTCCTGAAAAAGCCACGGTCACCGGACTGCTCGGTTGTCAGGTCGAAGTGCGCGTCACCACCGCCTGTGATGCCACCAACGAATACTGGACCATTGATAACGTGCGCGTCTCCTCTGAGGATGCTACCAATAACGCCTGTTTCACCGCCGCCTCCATGAGCGTCTCGGAAACCGGCACCTCGGCTGCCTCCGATTATACCTTTTCTCAAACCGTGCCCGCCGATGGCGTGCTTGACCTGGACGTCTCGGCCGGTAACCTGGTGCGCATCGTCCTGCCCAACGGTGACTTCTCTTCAGCCACCACCGCCGGAAGTACCTTTGACGGGAACGCCATCGCCGCTTTTACCACCCAGACCTCCGACACCCTGGAGTTTCTCGCCCCTTCCACCGTTGCCGAAGGCGCTGCCTTTGACATCCTTATCATCGGTGCCGTTAATCCCGCCACCGAAGATCAATACACCGCCTCACTGGAAGCGGTCAACGATGAGGGCGGTATCAACCATTTTAATTACAGCTATACCGTCGGGCCCGCCTCCATCTGGTTTGAAGATTTTGAGACCTATGCCGATAATGCCAACGTTGCTGTGGACAATAATTCCAACGATGTCGGCATCGACTGGACATTAGAAAATCTTTTATCGGGAACATCGTATCGGGTTGAAAATTATTATATGATCGACGGGGCAAGAGGCCTGCTTGCAAGAAATGTACCTCTTGAAAATGCCTGGACCACCGAAACCATTGATATTTCCAATTATGATAATGTAAAACTGGAAGTTGAATACGGTGAATTTGGTACCCTGGAAATTACAGATTCAATTCGAATTCAATATCGCATGGATGGGGCGAGTTGGGAAAATTTTGAAATCAACGGAACACATCAGGATGATTTGCCTTTTGGCCCTGAAAAAGCTGTTTCAAACAATCTATTGGGCTGTGAGGTTGAAATACGTGCATTGGTTCGAAATAATGCCACTAATGAATATTGGACCATAGATAATGTCAGGGTAAGCTCGGAAGCTGCTCCTACTAATTCTTGTTTTGAAAATTCTACCTTGATCAATACCGATGATTCCCCTTCTGCAGTTACAGTTTTTACATACAATCAAAATATAGAAAGTGATGTCACCAAAACACTTGATATTTCGATAGGCAATCAGATAATAATAGTCTTACCAAATGGAGACTTTTCTACTGCAACATTGGCTGGAAGTACCTTTAATGGCGTGGCGATTTCATCATTTACTACACAGAACAATGATACATTAATTTTTAATGCTCCTACCGGTATTTCTGAAGGGGTAAATTTTGATATTATTATCAATAATGTTACAAATCCCGCCGAAACCGGATTTAGTTCTTCTAAAATAATTGCGACGAATGACGGTGGTGGAATCAACCATTTCAATTATAGATTTAGCGTGAGCCCAATAAACATTTATGCAAGATTGGATGGAGATTGGAATAACAGCAGTACCTGGTCTACTATAGGAATCGGTGAAGCAACATGTGATTGTGAACCCGGCACAAGCTCGGTGGTCCTCATTGATGGCTTTGATGTTAATAGCCCGGCAAGCGATGTGGTTATTAATTCACTACTTATACAAAATGATGTAAGAAATGATGATGCAAGTTTAAATATTAATGGAGGCGTGAGTTTTACAGTGAATGATAATTTAGATCTTGAGCTTGATGATGGAGGAGAAAACACTACTCTAAATGTAAATGGTGTCGGCACACAGCTAAATGTTGGAGATTCACTGACTATGCTGACATTGATTGGTGGTGATTTGAGTTTGTTAATTGATGACAATTCCCAGGTCAATATTACAGGAGATTTAATTGCAAACCATCAGGGTGGAGATGACATACTTATTCACATAGGAAATAATTCGGTAGGAAGTACTGCGCAGCTCAATGTGACGGGGAATGTTTATTTAGATCACAATGGCAATACAGGAGGAGATGATCTTGAATTTTTGTTTAATGATAATAGCAGTGGCTCAATTGGGGGTGATCTTATAATCGATACCGATTTTTCAAGTGCCGATAATTTGATAGCACGCTTAAATGATAATTCGACTTTAGATGTTTCAGGCAATATTGAATTTTTTGCAATCGCTTCGGGGGAATCAGAAATTGAATTAAACAATGATAGCAGATTATCTATTGGGGGTGATTTTATAAGAAATGCAAACTTTGGAATCCTGGATATGAATAATAATTCCACTTTGGAATTTAATGGATCAGCTAACGCTCAAACATTCCCTCAAAATACCGGTGGAGCTGGTGATAACTTTAATTATGTCAATGTAGAAATCAATAATAGTTTCGGTACCGGCCCACAATTATCCCTTGACGGTGATGTAACCATTTCCAATCAATTAACGCTAACAGATGGAATAGTTGACGCCAATGGAAATACGCTAATATTAAGCAGTACAGACCCCTCTGATATTACAGGGTATTCATCCGCTAGTTTTATTACAGGCTTAGTGAGAAAGAGTATTTTGGTCAATACCGATACCATACCTTTCCCGGTTGGAACAGGTGGCAATTCAGTAGATTATCAACTCATGGAATTTATCAATAATAATGCAGCGGGAATAAGTGCATTGGAAGTATCGGTATCAACCATTAATGAAGTTGGAAATAATGTGGATGGAAATTTAAATCCGGTAATAGCTTCAGATGGTCCGGCAATAGTAAATATCTTTGAAGATGCAGAATGGGATATAAATCCGGTGGGTGCAATAAGTGGTGGAAGTTATGGCTTGCGTCTTCATGTTGAAAATATCACCGGTTTGAACGGAACTTTGGATAATGCTTTTACCATTTTGAAAAGACCTTCTGCTTCAACGAATTACAATGAATGGGATGCATTGGCAGGAACAACATTGATGCCTCCATTGGATTCCGCAGGAAGAATTTATGATGCCGGCAATGGTTTTGCTCAAAGAACAGGTTATACTACTTTTTCAAAATTTGCTATAGGTGCCAGTGCCGGTGCTCCACTACCTCTGGAGTTAATTGCCTTTAATGCCGAATTGATAAATGATGAGGTACTAATTAACTGGAAAACTATTAATGAGAAAAACACATCACATTTTAATGTAGAAAAAAGTAGTTCAAGTTTCGATTGGATCTCTATTCAAAGTGTGGATGCCGCGGGATATTCAAATGAAGTTTTAAATTATACTGTAATTGATAATGATCTGTACGAAGGTGAAAACTACTATAGACTTAAACAGATAGACGCGAATGGCAGCTTCGAATATTCCAGAGTAATTTCTGTATTCTACGATCTTGCTGCGAATTTAAAGATCAATGTTTATCCAAATCCATTTAACGATTTTATTCATGTAGATTTTGACAAAAGGCCATCAGGCAATTTAGAAATTACTGATGTCAATGGTCAAACTTTGTACAAAGCAGAATTGAATAAGGAAAATCAAATCAATTTGGAGTCCTCATCTCCGGGCTTGTACTTTATAATAATTGAAACTAAGAATACGACGATAGTCAGAAGAATCGTGAAATCCAAATAAGGAAAACCAAAATATTTCATCCCCTATCTGTATTAATTGAAAGCAATCCTATCATTAAACTTAAACTGAGACAGTAAAAAGTAAAATTCTGTGTCAATCGTTTATTTCATTCCTTATCTTGGTACAAATTTTTCAAAAATATGATCAAACTCGTTTTAGTCAGGCATGGCGAAAGCCTTTGGAACAAAGAAAATAGATTTACCGGTTGGAAAGATGTGGATCTTACAGAATTGGGAGAAACTCAGGCTAAAGAGGCTGGTAGATTGCTAAAAGAAGAAGGATTCGTCTTTGATCTGGCCTACACTTCTGTATTAAAAAGGGCCATCAGAACTTTGAATTTTGTGTTAGATGGAATTGATCAGGCCTGGATTCCGGTGATAAAAGATTGGAGATGGAACGAAAGGCATTATGGCGCTTTACAGGGATTAAACAAAGCTGAAACCGCAAAAGAATACGGTGATGAACAGGTTCTTATCTGGAGAAGAAGTTATGCTACACCTCCACCCCCTCTTGAAAAAGAAGATGAAAGATATCCGGGTAAAGATCCGAGGTATTCAAGTCTCGATGAGAATCAAATACCATTAACGGAAAGTCTCGCTTTAACTGTTGAAAGGATAAAACCACTTTTAGAAAATGACCTGTTTCCGCGTCTGAAAAAAGGAGAAAAAATCATTGTTGCTGCACATGGCAATAGCATTAGAGCATTTAAAAAACTAATTGAAAATATGCCGGAGGACGATATCTTAAAGGTGAACATTCCAACAGGTGTTCCATTGGTTTATGAACTGGATGACAATTTAAATTATATTAAAGATTATTATCTGGGAGATCAGGATGAAATAAAAGCAGCAATGAATAAAGTTGCCAATCAGGCGAAAAGTAAATGAATAAAAACAGAATAATATCAATTGCAATAGCAGTCTTAACAACTGCTATTTTTTTTCAATGTAGCCCTTCAAATGAAGATTTTAAATATCCTGCCGAGCATTATGATGTATTGAAAATAATCAATCAACAAATTGAATTTCTCGATTCTTTATCACCCACTTTAGAAAAGACCGTAATATTTATCGATGATTCATCCACTGTTTCTAAAAGCGACATTGACTGGTCGGAGGAACTGGAATTATTTAAAGCAATGAATATAAACAAACCCGCATTGGCACCTTTATACGATTCAGTTGTCAATGAGGCACTAGTGTATCGTTTAAAAAAAGCTGATTACAAATCGAAAATCAAGGAATTAAAAGTAAAACCTGCCAATGCCATGTTTCCCGAAATGATATCTGCTACCATCATTGAGGATAATTATCTTTATGCTTCTGAAAAAAAGCTTATGCTTTATTTTGATCAAAAAAGAGAGCGTTTGGAAAGCTATCATATCATTTCAAAGACAAAAGTGATTTTAAAAAGTGAAGAGGGAGGAGAAATTTTAGCCAAAATTAATTATTAAAATGTCGAAGCCTGAAAAGAAACTGTTTCTTCTGGATGCAATGGCCTTGATTTATAGAGCTCATTTTGCTTTCAGTAAAAATCCAAGAATAAATTCCAAAGGAGTAAATACAGGAGCTACCTATGGCTTTACAAATTCTCTTTTAGAAATTTTGCAAAAGGAAAAGCCCACTCATATTGCTGTGGCAATAGATACCAAAGCGCCAACTTTTAGACATAAGGATTACACCGATTACAAGGCCAATAGACAGGAACAACCTGAAGATATCGAAAGTAACATCCCATTTGTGATTAAAATGGTTGAAGCCTTCAATATTCCACTTTATGGAATTGATGGATACGAAGCCGATGATGTCATTGGCACACTGGCAAAAAAAGCCTCAAAAGCGGGTTTCGAAGTGTTCATGATGACTCCCGACAAGGACTACAGCCAATTGGTAGAAGAACACGTATATTTATACAAGCCTGCTTTTATGGGTAAGGGCGTTGAGGTATTGGGTGAAAAGGAAGTTATCAAAAAATGGGAAATCGAAAATCCCGATCAGGTAAGAGATATCCTGGGACTTTGGGGCGACAGTGTTGATAATATTCCCGGAATTCCTGGAATAGGTGAAAAAACCGCAAAAAAACTCATTCAACAATACGGTTCTGTTGAAAACCTCGTCGAACATGCTGATGAATTAAAAGGAAAACAAAAAGAAAATGTCATTGAGTTTGGAGAGCAGGGTATTTTATCTAAAAAGCTTGCAACTATTGCTGTAGATGTTCCAATTGAGTTTAACGAAGAAGATTTACGTCATAACGAACCAAACAATGAGCAACTCATTGCTCTCCTTGATGAGCTTGAATTCAGAACAACTAAAAAAAGACTTTTTGGCGATGAAGGTGATTCAGGTAATTCAAGTTCCTCTTCTAAGAAAAAATCAGATGAAAATCAGATTGATATGTTTATGCCATCCGAATCCGAGGAAGTATTAAAAATATCACCGGAAAAAGAGAATATTCAAACTGTAAAACATCAATATTATCTCATTGATTCTGAATCCAAACGAAAAAATCTTATTCGATTTCTATCAAGACAGGAGGAGTTTTGTTTTGATACAGAAACCACAGACATCAATGCCTTTGAGGCCGAAATAGTAGGGCTGGCTATATCCTACAATGCCCATGAAGCGTATTACATTCCAATGCCTCAGGATCAGGATGATTGCAGATCAATATTAAGCGAATTCAAAGAGATTTTTGAAAATGAAAGGATTTTAAAGATAGGACAAAACCTAAAGTATGATATTACAATTTTATTGACCTACGGAATTGAGGTTAAAGGGGCATTATTTGATACTATGCTTGCGCATTATTTAATTGAACCGGATTCCAGACACAATATGGATGCCCTGTCCGAGAACTATCTGAATTATACACCGGTCTCCATTGAAACATTGATCGGTAAAAAGGGAAAAAATCAAGGCAATATGCGTGATGCTGACCCTAAAGAGGTTGCAGAATACGCCGGGGAAGATGCTGATATCACTCTCCAACTCAAATACAAACTGGAACGAGAGCTCAAGTCACATAATCAGGAAAAATTATTTAATGAGGTAGAAACCCCATTGGTAAAGGTTTTATCCGATATGGAAGTATCGGGAGTTAAAGTGGACCGTGGAACATTAAAAGAAATTTCTGATGAACTGGGTAAGGCAGCTCAGATAACGCAGGATAAGATTTTTAAAATTGCAGGAGCAGAATTTAATATAGCTTCACCAAAGCAACTTGGTGAAATTTTATTTGATAAAATGAAACTTGTTGAAAAACCCAAAAAGACAAAGACGGGTCAATATGCAACAGGTGAAGAAATACTATCTCAACTTGCAAATAATCACGAAATTGCTTCCTTAATACTTGATTTTCGGGAATATCAAAAGCTAAAATCAACTTATGTTGACGCCCTTCCCGAATTAATTAGTCAAAAAGATGGTAGAATTCATACCTCTTACAATCAGGCAGTTGCTGCTACCGGACGATTGAGTTCAACAAACCCCAATCTACAGAATATTCCTATCAGGACTGAAAAAGGGAGGGAAATAAGAAAGGCATTTATTCCCGGAGATAATGAACACATTTTATTATCTGCAGATTATTCTCAGATTGAATTGAGGATAATGGCCGCTTTTGCCGAAGATAAAAGTATGCTCGATGCTTTTGAAAATGGCATTGATATTCACTCCACCACTGCAAGTAAAATATTTAAAGTCGAATTGAATAAAGTTGATTCCGATATGAGAAGAAAGGCCAAAGTTGCCAATTTCGGGATCATATATGGAATTTCTGCATTTGGTCTTTCCCAAAGATTAAATATCCCAAGAAAAGAAGCAGCAGCACTTATAGAAGCTTATTTTAATGAATTTCCCAACGTTAAAAAATACATGGACGATATCATTAACAGCGCCAGGGAAAATGAATACGTGGAGACGATTTTAGGCAGGAGACGCTATTTAAGAGATATTAATTCCAGAAACCAGACTCAAAGAGGTTTTGCTGAAAGAAATGCTATCAATGCACCCATACAAGGATCTGCTGCAGATATGATTAAAGTCGCAATGATAAAAATCCATGACTGGATGAAATCAGAGAAAATGAAATCAAAAATGATTCTTCAGGTTCATGATGAATTGGTTTTTGATGTTTACAAAAATGAATTAGACAGCTTAAAGAACAAGGTAGAGGATATAATGAAAAATGCCATTCCTATGAAAGTGGCAATGGAAATTGGTATGGGTACCGGCCTCAATTGGTTGGAAGCACATTAATATACCCGGAGTTGTCAGTTCCGGGTATTGATTAATTGGAATTTTAATAAACCTCTCCTTTTATGTTTAGCGCGACATCGCCACCATTGGAAGAAACAGTAAGGCTTTTGTTGAAATGTCCAATTTTGGAAGCATTATAAGTGGCTTTTAAATAACCCATTTCACCTGGTAATATTTCTTCTTTTGAATATTCTGAAGCCGTGCATCCACAACTTGTTTTCACATTGCTGATAATCAGGGGGGCATCTCCTTTATTTTCAAATTTAAAGGTGTGTGAAACAGGAATTCCTTTTTCAATTTTCCCGAAATCATGTTCTTCTTCCATCATCGCCATTTTAGCATAGGATGAATTTGAATATTCCGATTCCATGATAAAAGACTCGACCTGTGCATTGGTATTAAAACCAAAGGCAAAAACTGAGATTAGAATGATTAATGAGTATTTCATAATTAACAAAATTTGGTTAAAAAAAAATTTATGTATCCAAATCACAGCTTTTCCCGTATAACATAGTGTTAAGAAGTTCTTAATACTTGTTAATGAAATGTTAAATAAACCAGGAATAAGGTAGTTTAATTAAAAATTAGAAATCATGTTAAAATTTAAAGCCATATTAAGTGCCGGATTGTTTGCAGTTGGATTAATCTACTGGTCTTTAAATGAATTTACTGTCCAGATTGATAAAACAAGCAATCCTTATAATACTATTTACGCCATTACAGGAGATGAATATTCCACAGTGGAAATTCTTAAATGTGCCGATTTAAAAAGTGTAGAAACTTTTACTTCACACGAAAATTGTTGTTCGGGAGACCTTAATTTACAGACACAAAAGAAATGTTTAGAAGACTGGTTTGAAACCGAGCTTTTCGCAAAGAATCAATATTGAATTGTACATGAAATTTTGTTAATGAACTGTTAAAATATTGGCTTTGTGTCAATAATAAATCTAATTTATGCCTGTGAAAAGCAGGCATTTTCGTTTTTTAGTTATAATCGGTATAGTTTCTATCCTTTCAATTGCACTCTTGCAATTCTTCTGGTTTCATCAGGCCTTTAATGTTAAAAAGAAGGAATTTGAATTAAACGTGTTTCAAGCCTTGAGTGAGGTAGCTGCTGAAATTTATGTTTACAATGGAAATAAGGTTCAGGATAATTTTCCCGTAGAACAACTATCTGAAAATTATTTTGTGGTAATGATCAATGACCAAATTGATTTGCAACTTCTCGATGATCTCCTGGAAAGAAAATTTCAATCGCGATATATCAATAGCCCTTATATATATACTATTTACGATTGTGAAAACGATCACCTGCTTTATGGCAGCGAAACACAAAACCAGGATTCTCCTGTAGAAAAATTAGTTTTTCCTAAATGGGATAAAGATCAATACTATTTTGGTGTTTTCTTTCCAAGTGTAGAAAAAACACTAGTAGGAGGTTTGAAAGGATGGATTTTGCTTTCTCTTATACTTCTCCTGATTATTATATTTTTTTCAATTTCTCTCTACATTGTTTTTCGTCAGAAAAGGCTTTCTGAAATAAAAAGAGATTTCGTAAATAATATGACACATGAGCTTAAAACACCTCTTTCAAGTATTAAACTTAGCTCAGAAGCAGTAATGAATAAAAAGACTATCGATGCAGAAACGCAAAAATACCTGGAGATTATTTCACATGAAGCCGATAAACTAAAACGTCAGATTGAAAATGTTTTAGAACAGGCACGTGGTGAGAAGGACGGACTTAGCCTTGAAAAAGAAAAGGTTGATTTTAAATTGTTTTTGGTAACTATTCTGGATCGATTCAATTTAAGCAGCAATAAAAAAATTGACTTTGACTTAAATTCATTGGCATCAGGCACACATGTTAATCTGGATAAACTCCATATGGAGCATGTCATTCATAATTTATTGGATAATGTAATCAAATACGGTCCGGTATTTCCCCACCTCGAAATTGGGATTCGTACTATTAAAAAGCAATTGATAATAACTTGGAAAGATAATGGCCAGGGAATTCCTGCCAAATTCAAGAAACGTATTTTTAGTCCATTTTTTAGAATCAGCCAGGGTGATTTGCATGACAAAAAAGGTTATGGCCTTGGACTGCATTATGTAAAAAATGTGATACTTGCGCATAAAGGTAAAATTCGTTGGGTTAGCAATGAAAACTCGGGATATTTTGAAATAATTCTACCTCTGGAATGAAAAAACGAATCTTATTGATTGAGGATGATCAGAATCTTGGCTTTCTAATTCAAGACCAATTGCAGCAACATGGATTCATTGTAGAATGGTTTAAAGACGGAGAAAGCGGTAAAAATTCGTTTATTAAAAATACCCCTGATATATGCTTATTGGATGTTATGCTTCCCAAAAGCGATGGTTTTTCTTTAGCCCGAAAATTTAGGTTAAAAGATCAAATAACTCCCATATTATTCCTGACGGCCAGAGATTTGCTGGAGGATAAATTAAATGCTTTTAAAAGCGGTGCTGATGATTATATAACGAAACCGTTTAGCATGGAAGAGTTAATGTATCGCATAAATGTTTTTCTCAAAAGAACTGCAAATTCACATGATGCGATAGAACCTTCTCAGTACTCTCACAAAAATTTAATCATAGATTTTAGAAAGAATCTTTTAAAAATTACCAAGGATGAAATCAAATTGACTGAAAAAGAAAAAGATCTATTTAAAATATTGATTTCAAATAAAGATCGAATTGTAAAAAGAGAGGAAATTTTACTAAATATATGGGGTGATGATGATTATTTCAAAGGAAGAAGCCTTGATGTATTTATCAGTAAACTCAGAAAGTACCTAAACAAATCTTCAAATAGAATTATAAATTATCATTCCATCGGATTCAAATGGGAAGAAGCTTAAGTTCTAAAAATGTGAATTAAACTTCATTATTAATTCATCTTCACTTAATATTTTATCGATAAATCAGTTGTAATTTTACACCATTAATTTCGTGTAATGACTGATTTCTTCGTTATCATATTTCTCTTGATTGTTATTGTTTATATGATTTTTCTTATCGCTCCTATAAAATTTTCAAAATTTTTCAATAGGCTCAATTCATGGATAAATCTATGGTAGCCCTGAATTGTGGCAAAAAATAGATCCTCCATTAATTAAAATTTTTCTCGCTTTTTTGTTTCTTGATAGTCCGATACACATATTAATTAATTGAGCGGAAGAAACTTTGGCGGGAAAAGGCAAAAAAATCCTAATTTCAATCAATACCTCCTGGAATATTTACAATTTCAGAAGAAATCTTATCATGAATTTTTTAGACCATGGCATGAAAGTTTATGCTTGTGCTCCAAAAGATGAATTCAGTCATAAATTAATTTCACTTGGTATTGAATTTAATGATATAAAAATAAGTCAAAAAGGAACCAATGCTTTAGATGACTTTAATCTTTTGCTCTCCTATAAAAGAATAATTAAGGATATCCGCCCGGATATTTGCTTGTTTTATACCATTAAGCCAAATATTTACGGTTCACTGGCTTCAGAATCCGAAAACGTTCCTTTTATCAATAATATTTCCGGATTGGGTACTGTATTTTTAAGAAATAGGCCTTCCTCCCATATAGCCAAAATATTGTACAAAAGAGCGCTTAAAAAATCATCAAATGTTTTTTTTCAAAATCAGGATGATTTAAATCTATTTATAGAAACCGGAATTATTAAACACGATCGAACAGAGGTTTTACCGGGATCAGGTATTGATATTGATTACTTTAAACCTACTGATGTATATGTATATAGAGAGAACTTTACTTTTTTAATGGTCTCCCGCTTAATATTTGACAAGGGAATTCGGGAGTATATTAAAGCTGCCCGAATTGTCAGGAATAAATTTCCCAATGTCAAATTTGATATATTGGGTCAGACAGAAGAAAAAGGAAATTTAGGTTATACAAAATCAGAAATTATTCAGATTTCAGACGAAAATAACATTGAATGGCATCCTGCAAAAGAAGATGTAAGACCCTATATGGCTCAGGCTGATGTTATAGTTCTTCCAAGCTATAGAGAGGGAATGTCAAGAGCATTATTGGAAGCTCTTAGCATGGAAAAAGCAATCCTGACTACGAATGTTCCAGGTTGTAGAGAATTGGTCAACAAAAATCAAAATGGTTTGCTTTGTAAAGCAAAAGATGCAGATGACCTGGCTCAAAAAATGATTGAACTCATTGAAATGCCAATAGAAAAGGTAAAACAAATGGGTAAAAATGGCAGATTATTTGTGAAAAAAAGCTTTGCTGAAGAGCTCATTTTCAAGGCTTATAACAATGCAATTGCAGATAAATTAAGTTAAACTTGCAATATGGAGTTGAAAACAACAGAATTTGATGGATTAGTTGAGATTTTACCAACGATTATTCCTGATGAAAGAGGTGAGTTTTTAGAATCTTATAATAAAAAGATCTTCAAAGAAATTGGATTGGATATCAATTTTGTTCAGGATAATCTTTCTGTATCAAGAAGGGGTGTTTTAAGAGGACTGCATTTTCAAAATGACCCAAACCAGCAGGGAAAGCTTGTAAGCGTGATCAAAGGAAAAATTCTGGACGTGGTTGTTGATGTTCGAAAAGATTCAAAGACGTTTGGCAAATATAAAAGCTTCATAATTGATGATATCCAGCGAAAGATATTGTATGTGCCGGAAGGTTTTGCACATGGATTTTTGGCTCTTGAGAATACAATTTTAACTTATAAATGTACATCAAACTATAACCGCGCAGCAGAATCAGGAATTATTTGGAATGATCCGGATTTAAATATAGAATGGGGAATCGATGATCCAATAATTTCGGCAAAAGACAAATTACTTCCCCGCTTTGAAACTTTAAGAGATTCGTAAAATGAAAATCTTTATTCCAATTTCCGCTTTACTGATATTGCTTATAAACACTTCATGTTATCGGCAAAATATAATGTTTCAAACAGATGAATTTGAAATGGACAAGGAAATTGCGGAATCATTAAAGAAAATTGAATCAGAATATGTTTTAAAACCTGACGATATAATAGAGCTCAATGTAGAAACGAATAAGGGCGAAGCTTTAATTGACCCTAATTTTCAATTGAGATCAGAATTTGGTGTGAATAACTTAAACAGCCTTGAAAACAAATCAGGGCCGGATTATCTGATTAGGCCGGATGGAACTGCAAAACTTCCCATGGTTGGCAATGTATATCTTGCAGGATCTACCCTATATCAGGCCGATAGTATTCTCAGAGCTGAATACCTAAAGTTTTATAAGGACCCATTTGTAGTAACACAAATAAAAAACAGACGGGTATACATTTTCAATGGTGAAAAGGGTATGGTTGTTCCTTTGGCTAATGAAAACACAACTTTAATTGAAGCTCTTGCAATAAGTGGAGGGATTGGGAATTATTCAAAATCCCATAATATAAGATTGATCAGAGGTAATTTTAAAAATCCTTATGTAGAAGTTATTGACTTAAGTACAATTGAAGGCATGCAAATTGCCAATCTTGAATTGCAAAATCAGGACATTGTATATATTGAACCTGTTCGGCGGGTGGTTTCTGAAGCAACAAGAGAAATTGCACCTATAATTAATTTGCTAACAAGTTTTGTAACCATTATTGTTTTACTAACACGATAATGTCAGAAGGAGATAATAAACAAATAGTAAGCACTACTGAGACTCAAATCAACAATATGGAATTGTTGGGCGACATTGATTTCAGAAGGTTTCTACTTATTCTCACCAAAAGCCTGATTTGGATTATTTTATTATTGCTTATCGCTTTTGCGGGGAGTTATATTTACCTAAGATATACCATTCCTATATACGAATCATCTTCTGTACTAAAGTTGGAAATCAAAAGCGACGTTGATGCGCTTGGTATTTCAAAACTTCAGAATCCTACAGTTTCCAACAATCTATCCGGAGAGGTTGAACTGATAAAATCAGAACTCATACATGATCAGGTTATAGATAAACTTGATGCGCTTAAAGTCAGTTATATGACAGAAGGTACGATCAAAGATGACGAACGATTCATGAACTCATTTTTTGAAGTTCAATACAATTATTTGCACCCTGACCTTCTCGATCAAAAAATAGAAGTAAAAATTATTGATGAAAAAAATCTCAGAATTTATTACAAATTATTTGGTGACAATTATTCAGAGCAATTGATCTTTAACAAAGCTTTTAAAAATGCTCATCTGGAAATTTTAATAACCAAAACGTCTGACGACGTGTCTGATATCAATCAAAACCAGTTTTATTTTATTGTCAACAGCCATAGAAGCCTGGTGGATATGATAAAGTCAAACCTATTCGTTCAAATCCTAAATCCCTCTGCGAATACTCTTAAAATTATCTATAGAGATCCCAATCCTCTAAAAGCCAAAACCATAGTTGATTATATCAATAAAGTCTATTTGGAAAATACTTTGGAGCTAAAAAATCAAGCTTCAAAACAAACCATTGATTTTCTAAATGATCAATTGAATAAAACCGAAGAAAAGCTTACGCAATCTGAAAAAGAACTGGAAGCCTTCGTGGAAGAAAATAAAACTACGGATATCGATAATATTTTTACCAAACGAATAGAAAAAATAGAAAAGTACAGGGAAGAGCTAAGAGCGGAAAATGAAAAATTAATAATACTTAAAAATTTAGAAAAAGCCTTTGAAGCTGGTGATACTTTATATTATCAACAATTAACAAGCGCTTATCCCGGGTTTCAGGCTTATGATGACAAAATGAATCAGTTGATGAAAAATAAAAATCAACTTGAAGTACTGAAATATTCCACGAATCCAAATACGCTGGCTTTTCAATATGCCCAAAAGGATATAAAAATTCAGGAAAAAGCACTTGAAAATGCATTGGAGAATGACAGACAAATTACATCCAAGGAAGTGGCTGAATTAAGAAACGCCATAGAAGAACTAGAAGCGGAAATAAAAGCTTTGCCTGAAAAGGAAACCGAATACAAAAGATTAAAAAGGATATACGATTTAAATGAAAAATTTTATCTGCTTTTAATGGATAAAAAAGCAGAATTCGGAATAAGCGAGGCGGGAACAATTCCTGATTTTCAAGTGCTTTCTCCGGCAAATCTTCCAAAAGTGCCGGTTTTCCCAAAAGAATCGGATGTATACCTAATTAGTTTTGGCGCTGCCTTATTGTTGATTTTGCTTTTACTCGGAGTGAGGTATATAAGCCACAACACAATTGATTCTGTTGAAGAAATTGAAAAATATTTAAACATTCCTATGCTTGGGGTAGTGCCTTTGCAAAAAATTAAAAGCAGGTATTCACGATTGGTAGTGACGGATAATCCTAAATCAGAAATAGCCGAAGCAATCAGATCAATAAGAACAAATCTCGATTTTATTACTCCTGGAAATAATGGTAAAAAAACAATAAGTGTAACATCAACAGTCAGTAGTGAAGGAAAAACATTTGTATCAGTGAATCTCGGTGCAGTCATTGCCATGTCCAATCAAAAAGTTATTTTGCTCGACCTTGACATGAGGAAGCCAAAATTGCATATTGCTTTAAACGAAGAAAATCATTTTGGGATGAGCAATTTGCTTATTGGTAAAATGGAACTCGATGAAGTCATAAGACATACTTCACAGGAAAACCTAGATTATATTTCTTCAGGCCCACCACCACCAAATCCTTCAGAATTAATTTTACTACCACAGCTTGACGATATCATATCTAAGCTCAAAGAAAAGTACGATATAATTATAATGGACTCTCCTCCAATTGGCCTTGTAACCGATGGAATCATTTTGATGAAAAAAGTAGATATTCCTGTGTATATTTTAAGATCTGAATATTCTAAAAAAGGATTTTTGAAAAGCATACAAAAGCTTCAAAAACAAAAAGGGATTGATCATTTAAGCATTATTTTCAATGGCTTAAAAAGAAGAAGAGGACTTGGGGGATATGGATATAATTATGGATATGGCTACGGATATGGTTCGGGTTATTACGGAGAGTCCAACACAAAAAAGAAGTTCTTAGGAATATTCTAAGTACATTCATTTATGTTTTCAAATTTTTTCGGGTCAAATAAAAAGTCTTTTAAAACAACAATAAAAGTTGATCTTCATTCCCATTTAATTCCCGGTATTGATGATGGAGTTAGAACGATTGAAGAAAGTATAAGCATACTCAGAAAATTTGAAAATTTGGGTTTTAAAAAAGTCATTACTACACCCCACGTTATGGGAGATTTTTATAAAAACACTCCCGAAATTATACGATCCGGTCTTATTGAAGTGCAGGAAGCCGTCGATAAGGAAAATATAAATATTGAAATTTCGGCAGCGGCAGAGTATTATTTGGATGAATATTTTATTAAAATTTTAAAAAGCGATGAAGAAATTCTGACACTTCCCGGCAACTATTTACTTTTTGAACTTCCTTATATCAATCAACCCATACATATGGATGAAGCGATTTTTATAATGCAAAGCCAGGGATATAAACCGGTTTTGGCCCATCCGGAACGTTATCAATATTATCAAGGTAAATTGGACAAACTTGTCGCATTAAGAGAAAAAGGTATTTATATGCAATTAAATCTTAACTCCATAATCGGGTATTACTCCAGACCCGTTGAGAAAATGGCAAAAAATATGATTAGAAAAAATATTGTGGATTTTGTTGGTTCTGACGTTCATAATCTGAGACATGCTGAACTTCTTGAAAAAAGTTTGGAAACCAAACTCATCAGAAAATTAAATTCACCATATCTGAAAAATAATAGCCTATTGTAATGCAAGACAAAGTATTTATAACTGGTGCTACCGGATTATTGGGTTCATTTATACTTCGGGATCTTTTAAAATATAATTACGCTGTAAAAGCCCTTTGCAGATCAAATTCCGATTTTAACCTGGTTGAAGATGTCAAAGAACAGATAGAATGGTTTGAAGGAGACATGTGCGATTATCTTGCCATGAAAAAGGCCATTTCCGATTGTAATATTGTAATTCATTCAGCAGCGGTGGTTTCCTATGATAAAAAGGATAAGGAAAACATGATTTCCATTAATGTAAATGGCACCAGAAATCTGGTGGACCTATCCAACGAGAAAAAGGTCGATCATTTTATTCAAATTTCCTCTATTGCTGCCATTGGTAGACCTAAAACACAATTTGAACTTGATGAGGCTACAAAATGGGAAGAAAGTCCTAACAACTCCGTTTATGCCAAATCAAAATTTTATTCTGAATTAGAGGTTTGGAGGGCAATTGAAGAAGGGTTGATGGGCGTAATATTAAATCCCGGATTCATCCTCGGACCTGGAGACCCCAAAAAAAGCAGCACACAACTCTTTAATTATGTTTGGAAAAAAAGCAAATTTTATACGGTAGGAAATTTGAATTATGTAGATGTACGCGATGTTTCTGATGCAGTAATAAACGTATTGAAAAAACGAATTTCCGGCGAACGCTATATTATATGTGGTGGAACAATTCGTTTTAAAGATCTATTTCAAAAAATCGCTATAAACTGGCGTGTCAAAGCACCCGGAATCAAGATTAGCAAATCGCTTTCGAATGTGATCTGGAGGTTGGAGGCTATAAGAACATTTGTGTTTGGAGGCAAGCCAATAATAACAAAAGATTCTGCGAACTCTGCGAACAGCCAATATGTTCTCAAATCTGACAAAAGTAAAAATGATCTGGGAATTAAATACAGAAGTCTGGACGATACCCTTCAATGGATATGTCCAAAACTCGCTCCGAAATTGAGCGATTTATAACATTTAATTTTTATATTGTTCATCTAAATTTAGTTTTGCGAATTCTATGTTTGAAGAACCCGAAAATCTTCGAGAACAACAGGAAAACGTTAAGAAGTTTGAAGAAATGCTTTCATCCGGAAGTATCCATTTTATGGATGTCGGTGTGTTTGAATCTGTAGTTACCTATTATCAGGGCACAGGGAAAATTAAAAAAGCAATAAAAGCCTGTACTATAGCTCTCGAGCAACACCCCTATTCACTGGATTTATTTTTAACACTCTCTCAGCTGTACAATAGTACCGGAGAGCATCAAAAGGCATTTGAAGTTTTGGAACAGGCCGAAAGCTATTTTCCAAATGATTACGATTTGCTTTTTGTCAAAGGCTCGCTTTATCTTCAAAACAACCGCAAAAGAGAAGCCCATGAATATTTTTCCAAGGTATTGGATGCTTCTGAAGATAAGGATGAAGAACTGTTCAATATCGGCTTTGCATATCAAATCAGCAATCACATAGACGAGGCCATTGATTATTATAAACAAGCACTTACAGAAAATCCGGAAAATGATGATGCACTCGACGAATTGGTCTATTGTCTTGAAATAACTGAGGCATTCGATCAAGAAATCGATTTTTTTGAAGCTTTTGTTGAAAAAAACCCCTATTACGATGGTGCATGGTACAACCTTGGAGTCTTGTATGAGAAAACAGGAAATCTAAAAAAAGCACAGCAGGCATTCGAATACAGCAGCTCTATTAATGAGACCAATACACCAGCAATATTTCAGCTGGGGCAGGTGTATTACGAATTGGGCGATTTGGACAAAGCGCTTGACATGTACAATAAGGTACTGAAAGAAGAAGGCGGTGATGCGGAACTGTTTCTTAAAATTGGACAGGTTTATATTTCCCTTGGAGAATTTGACAAAGCTGTAAAGAATTTTCAAAAAGCCATAGACAGCGATCCTGAATTATATGAATCATGGTATTTTATGGGATTGATTATGGAATTTGAAGAAAAATGGATGCAGGCCGCTCATTTCTTTAAAAAATCATTTGAATTAAACTCAGGTGATTATAACAGTGCATTGAAATTGGCTCAAAATGAATATAAAACAGGAAATGTAAATTCTGCTGAAGAAGCATTTCAACAAGCGGAAATTTTGAATCCTATGGATACCGACCTTTATGTTTCCTGGTCGGAGATGTACCTGGAAGAAAACAATTTTGATCAGGCCATTAGCTTATTGAAATCTGGCGTTGAAGAACTTCCGGAATCGGCTATTTTGTATTACCGTCTTGTCGTGTGCTTCCTGAAAACCGGTAATTATCAAAAAGCATTTCAATATTTGGAAAATGCCCTACTTTTGGACTTTGAAGGTCATGCGGATCTATACAACTATTTTCCCGACCTGGAAGCCAATAAAATGTTGTATAATATTATAAATCAATTCAGAGAAGGCGAGAACGAATGAATTATACCTTAAAAAACATCCCTGAAAGAACTAAAAAAGATCGGGATTTCGGATTGACTATGGCAATGGATAAAGGTTTAAGTTGCCGTGAAGTAGAAGATTTTTTAGAAACCTGTTCGGATCATGTAGATGTTGTTAAGCTGGGATGGGCTACCTCCTATGTTTATCCAAAACTTGAAGAAAAAATAAAAATTTATAAAGATGCCGGCATTCCGGTATACTTTGGTGGGACTTTGTTTGAAGCATTTATCATCAGAGATCAGTTTGATGATTACAGGAAAGTCCTAGACAAATATAAATTGGAACATTGTGAAGTATCCGATGGCTCAATTGACCTGGACCATGAGGAAAAATGTAAATACATTGAACAACTATCTTCGCAGGTGACAGTACTTTCAGAGGTAGGGTCAAAAGATGCTGAAAAAATTATTCCGCCTTACAAATGGATAAAATTAATGCAGGATGAATTGGATGCGGGTGCCTGGAAAGTAATCGGAGAAGCAAGAGAAGGAGGAAATGTGGGCCTGTTTCGATCATCTGGTGAGGTTAGATCCGGTTTGGTAGAAGAAATTTTAACTAAAATCCCGTTTGAAAAAATTATTTGGGAAGCACCTCAAAAAGTACAACAGGTTTGGTTTATCAAACTCCTTGGCACCAATGTGAATCTTGGTAATATTGCTCCAAACGAAGTGATTCCATTGGAGACTATCAGATTGGGTTTAAGAGGAGATACATTTAATACATTTCTTAATAAGTAATGCGAAAATTTAAAGCTGCTCTTTTACTATATCTCAAAGGATTTAGTATGGGAGCCGCAGATGTTGTTCCCGGTGTGTCCGGTGGAACAATTGCCTTTATTACAGGTATATATGATGAACTGATCCAGTCAATCCGGTCAGTAAATTATCAATCAATCAAAATCTTATTCAAAGAAGGCCCTCTTTCATTTTGGAAAGCAATCAATGGAAGATTTTTGTCAATATTGTTGCTCGGTATTCTTTCGAGCATTATCACATTGGCGAGAATAATTAAGTATCTACTTACTTATGAACCAGTTTTGATATGGTCGTTTTTCTTTGGTTTAATTATAGCATCAGTGATTTATGTAGGAAAACAAATTGATAAATGGAATCCCCAAAACATTATAAGTTTGTTACTCGGAGCCATTTTGGCTTATTTAATAACCATTAGCAGTCCAGCTGGAGGAATAGATAGTTTGCCCTATATTTTCTTTAGCGCCACAATTGCGATTTGCGCAATGATACTTCCGGGTATTTCCGGGAGTTTTATTTTGCTTTTACTCGGCTCATATTCAGTGGTCCTGGGTGCTGTCACCGGATTTAGCGATGCCTTGAAAGTCGGCAACGGCGATGAACTAATTCTGTACGGTTCTAAATTGTTCGTTTTTGCCTTGGGTTGTATAATCGGGATTGCCATGTTTGCAAGGCTTTTGGGTTATGTATTGAATAACTTCAGGTCTGTTACGATAGCCGTGTTAACCGGGTTTATGCTTGGTTCTTTGAACAAGGTTTGGCCCTGGAAAGAAACTTTAGAATACCGTTTGAATTCAAGTGGAGAAAAGGTGCCTTTCCTTGAAGAAAATATAAGTCCCTTTTATTATGCAGAATTATACTCTACCTCACATCAGCTCTTATGGGCGTTGCTTTTGGCCTGTCTGGGCGTTGTTTTAGTATTGGGCCTCGAAAAAATTGGAAATATTTCATCGAATTGAGACGTTTCGGACTAATTGGTTATCCCATAAAACATTCCTTTTCTAAATCTTTTTTTAATAGAAAATTTAAAAGTGAAGGGATATCGGATTGTACTTATGAAAATTTTGAAACAAAAAAAATAAGTGATCTCTATTCAATCATCGAGAAATACCATCTCACAGGAATGAATGTGACCATTCCTTTCAAAACAGAAGTATTAAAATATTGTGACATTCTGAGTGAAGAGGTTAAACTGACCGGTGCTGCCAATACATTAAAAATCACTAAAAATAAAATAAAAGCTTTCAATACTGACTGGCTTGGTTTTACTAAAAGTCTTGAAAAAACGCATTTCGATAAAAGTAAAATTGCCTTAATTATCGGATCAGGTGGCTCTTCAAAAGCGATTCAATATGCTTTGAAACAATTAAGTATCGATTATAAAATTATAAGTCGAAATCCCAAAAAAACAGATTTGAGTTATGAACAACTCAATGAAAACCTAATCAAAGGAGCATCCTTAATTGTCAATTGTAGTCCATTGGGGGCATACCCGAATACTTCGGAATGTCCAAATATTCCATATCACTTACTCAGTTCAAATCACTTCTGTTTTGATCTTGTTTATAATCCTGAAAAAACATTGTTTCTTCTAAAATCTGAAAAGATGGGGGCAAGCATTAAAAACGGAATGGAAATGCTAATTTTGCAAGCTGAAGAATCCTGGAAAATCTGGCAGGATAATTATTAATGGAATTTAAATTAAAATCAGAGTATCAACCAACGGGAGATCAACCCGAGGCAATACGTCAATTGACCGAAGCTGTAAACAACGGTGAAGCCAATCAGGTGCTTTTAGGAGCCACCGGAACAGGTAAAACCTTTACTATGGCCAATGTTATTCACGAAACACAAAGGCCAACATTAATTTTAAGTCACAACAAAACACTTGCAGCACAACTTTATGGTGAATTCAAACAATTCTTCCCAAATAATGCGGTAGAATATTTTATTTCCTATTACGACTATTACCAGCCTGAGGCATTTATGCCTGTAACCAATGTTTACATTGAAAAGGATCTTTCAATAAATGAGCAAATAGAAAAGCTGAGATTAAGTGCAACCAGCTCTCTGCTTTCAGGTAGAAGAGATGTAATTGTGGTCGCTTCGGTTTCCTGTATATATGGTATTGGAAATCCCGATGAATTTGGTAAAAATGTAATCAGTATAAGTGTAGGAGACAACATTTCTCAGAAGCAGTTTTTACTTCACTTGGTGGATATTCTTTACAGCCGCTCTCATGCTGAATTCAAAAGAGGCACTTTTCGAGTCAAAGGAGATACAGTAGATATATTCGTAGCTTATGCGGATTTTGGTTATAGAATATATTTCTGGGGAGATGAAATTGAAGCCATTCAGATGATAGACCCTGAGTCGGGTAAAAAACTATCGGATGAGAAAAGCATTACAATATTCCCTGCTAATCTTTTTGTGACCAGCAAAGATGTCATCGATGTGGCTATGCATGAAATATCCAATGATTTGGAAATGCAGGTCGGCTTTTTTGAGAAAGAAAGAAGGTTTCTCGAGGCAAAACGAATTAAGGAAAGAACAGAATTTGATCTTGAAATGATCAACGAATTGGGTTATTGCTCTGGAGTCGAGAATTATTCAAGGTACTTTGACAGGAGGCAAGCCGGTCAAAGGCCCTTCTGCCTTCTCGATTATTTCCCTGAAGATTATTTGATGATCATAGATGAAAGTCATGTTACAATTCCGCAGGTAAGAGCCATGTGGGGCGGCGACCGATCGAGAAAGGAAACTTTGGTGGATTATGGATTCAGATTGCCATCCGCATTGGACAACAGGCCTTTGACATTTAATGAATTTGAATCCATGAAAAATCAGACGGTTTATGTTAGTGCCACACCGGGTGATTATGAATTACAGATTTCAGAAGGAGTAATCGTGGAACAGATCATTCGTCCTACCGGATTGTTAGATCCTAAAATAGAGGTAAGGCCTTGTACACATCAGATTGATGATTTACTGGAAGAAATAAATAATGCTATCAATGCCGGTGAAAGAATTCTGGTCACTACCTTGACAAAAAGAATGGCAGAGGAATTATATAAATTTCTTAAAAATCTCAATATCAAATCGCGTTATATCCATTCCGAGGTTAAAACCTTTGACCGAACAGAAATACTAAGAGAATTAAGACTTGGTGTGATCGATGTCTTGGTGGGTGTAAATTTGCTAAGAGAGGGACTGGATTTGCCTGAAGTTGCATTGGTTGCAATTATGGATGCGGATAAGGAAGGTTTTTTAAGAAATCAGCGTTCTTTAATACAAACCATAGGCAGGGCCGCCAGAAACGTAAATGGCCGGGTAATCATGTATGCCGACAAGGTTACCGATTCCATGAATCAGGCTATTTCAGAAACTGAAAGGAGAAGAAAACTACAGGAAGATTACAACAAAGAAATGGGTATTGAGCCAAAAGGAATTAGCAAAAGTAAGGAGGCCATATTAGGTCAGACCAAAGTGGCGGATTCCAAAAAAGGAATAAAAAATTACTATCAGGAAGAAGAAAAACCTTCAGTTGCTGCCGATCCCGTCATCCAATATATGCCTAAGGAAGATCTTGAAAAACTGGCGGATAAAACCCGCAAAGACATGGAAAAGGCGGCCAAGGATCTGGATTTTATAGAAGCTGCGCGATTGAGAGATGAATGGTATGCCCTAAAGGATTTAATTAAAAAAGCATAATGGCGAGACGAGTAGATTTGCCCGAAGAGGACAAGCGAAAACTGAGCAAGGAAAATTTTCAAAAATTATTAGGGGTGTTCAAATATATGTTGCCCTATAAAGGCTATTTCGCCGGCGGAATGATTGCTCTTTTTCTTTCAAGCTCCATAGTGATGATATTTCCCTATGTCACAGGAAAACTTGTCGATTCAGCCATTGGTGAGGCAAATTGGCTTCTTCAGGGTATAGATCAAATAGCCCTTGTTATGGTTGCTATCCTGGTGGTGCAAAGTACACTCTCCTTTGCAAGAGTTTATTTGTTTGCCAAAGTTAGTGAGAATTCCATGGCTGATATTCGAAAGAATCTCTTTGATAAACTGCTTCATATCCATCTGGAATTCTTTGATAAAAGACGGATTGGTGAACTCATATCCAGAATTACCAATGATGTGGCATTTCTTAAAGAGACCTTTTCGACCACTCTGGCTGAGTTTTTCAGACAGATCACTGTATTCGTGATTGGTGTAGGAATTATTTTCTGGGAATCCGCGCAGTTGACGTTTTTAATGCTTTCGGTATTTCCGGTATTGGTAATTGTGGCCATGGTTTTTGGAAGGTTTATCAAAAGACTTTCAAAGAAAACACAAGATAGCCTGGCAGATGCCAATGTAATTGTTGAAGAATCTCTTCAGGCTGTAAACGTTGTGAAATCGTTTACAAACGAAAATTTTGAAAACAAAAGGTATTCCAAAAATTTAATAGAAGTGGTCCGTCTGGCCTTAAAAACTGCTGTGTATCGTGGCGTATTTTTCTCATTTATAATATTCGGATTGTTTGGAGCAATCGTTTTGGTGCTTTGGTATGGTGCCGGAATGGTTTCCGAAGGAACACTCAGCATTGGGGATCTTACTTCATTTATAATCTACACCATGTTTATTGGCGCTTCAGTGGGGAGTCTGGGGGAGCTTTACAGCCAGATACAAAAAGCGGTTGGAGCTTCGGAAAGAGTATTGGAAATATTGGATGAAGAACAGGAAGGTTCGGATATAAATGACCCTGTAGATATCAAAGAGTGCGAAGGACATATTGAATTCAAAAACGTGAGTTTCGCCTACCCTACCCGAAAAGAAATCAATGTTTTAGAGGAAATAAATCTACAAATAAGCAGTGGATCAAAAATAGCGCTTGTAGGTCATAGCGGCGCGGGTAAATCTACAATTATACAGCTCTTATTGAGATTTTATGATCCGGATTCAGGAACGATTAGTTTGGATGGAAAAGATATTCGCGAAATGGATCTGAAAGCCTATAGACATCATGTAGGTATGGTACCTCAGGAGGTCATACTATTTGGTGGGACGATCAAAGAGAATATTGCCTATGGAAGGCCAGATGCAAGTGATAAAGAGATAAATGAAGCTGCGAAAAAAGCAAATGCTTTGCATTTTATCGAAAGTTTCCCTGAAGGATTTGAAACCTTGGTGGGAGAGCGAGGGATAAAGTTATCGGGAGGGCAAAGACAAAGAATCGCAATAGCAAGAGCATTATTGAAAGATCCCAGGATTCTCGTTTTGGATGAAGCTACCAGTTCTCTTGATGCCGAATCTGAATTATTGGTTCAGGAGGCCTTGGATGAGTTAATGAAAAACAGAACTACAATTATCATAGCACATAGACTGGCTACGATTAGAAAAGTAGATAGGATTTTCGTACTCAATGAAGGTAAAATTGAGGAAGAAGGCTTACACGATGATCTGGCATTCAAGGAAGGTGGAATTTATTCCAAACTGGTTAAATTGCAATTTGATTTTTCAGACAATTAATAATTAAAATTTTTAAATTCGGATTAATGGAAACCGTCAAAATTCGCCAGGAAATAGATTTTGAAATCAGCCCAATGTCTGTGTATAAGGCATTAATGAGTTCCAATCATCACGCAGCATTTACTGAAGCTGAGGCTGAAGTTGATAATGAGGAAGGTGGTAAATTTCAGGCTTATGACGGATACATAATTGGTGAAAATATTCAGTTAAGACCCGGCCAAAAGATAGTTCAGAAATGGAGAGCCATCGAAGAAAACTGGCCAGAGAATCATTGGTCTAAAATAGAATTTCATTTGGAAGACAATGAGGAAGGCGGAACACGATTGATTTTTATACAAACAGAATTGCCAAAAGTAATTGCAGAAAATGTTTCAAATGGCTGGCATACCTATTACTGGAAGCCAATGAAAAACTATTTCAAAACGCATGGAGAACTGACTTAAATCATCTTCAATTTGTCATAAATCATTCTTATTATCATTTGGGATGAGCAATTTCACATGGAATTAATCATCTACAAAATGAAAAATCAGATTAGAGATAATGGCCCAAACAGCGCGGTTTATGGCCTGGGCTTGATAGGCGCACTGGTTTATTATATTTCTACAGCCACAAGTTTTGGAACAGGTGTTCTGGGTGTTTTAAAAGCCCTGGTCTGGCCTGCATTTTTGGTTTATGAGGCTTTTTCGAAACTAGGTGCCTGAAGAATAATTATATTGCGTATAAAAAATGCGCATTACATTAAAATTAGAAGAGCTGTTGATGTTTATGGGCTCAATATTTCTCTTCTCTCTCTACGACCTGGCCTGGTGGTGGTTTCCCTTATTAATACTTCTTCCGGATATTGGAATGCTGGGCTATCTCATTAACACCAAAGTGGGAGCCATCAGTTACAATATTTTTCATCATAAAGGAATAGCCATTTTGATTTTTCTGCTAGCGTTTCATATGGAATCACATATTGGGGAACTTACAGGAATTATTTTATTTGCGCATTCCAGTATGGATAGAATATTTGGTTATGGACTGAAATATTCAGATGATTTTAAGCATACGCATTTGGGTTGGTTGGATTATAGATAAGTAGAAAAATTGCGTTGTATTGTTTTTTAAAGTATGTGGTTCTAAGGGAATCAAATAATTTTTCCTTAGATTTAATAAGTTGAATTACAGATTCAACTAACAAAATTTCGGAAAAAGCCAAGCTCATGATATAGTTGGTGCTTCCAATTTGGCCATCCAATTCAAATTAGAGAAGTAACTATAAATTAACTATAAAACTATGTTATGAGATTTTTATTCAAAATTTTCACCTTTCTTTTTTTTCTGGCATTTAATTTGAACATTCATGCACAAGTATTGGACTTCAGTTGCGATGTTCCAGATATTCCAACTCCTGATACTTCAATATTTCAATCACCTTATCATGAACGAAGTAATAATTTCAATTGTGATTTTCCCTTATTATCCAATCGATGTCATAGCCCTATATCAGATCACATGAAATATTTTTCACCTGGTCAAACTAATGTCAAAACTATCAACGTGAGGTTTGTAATATTTCAATGGGAATTAAATGATCCGAGAAATTTTGACAAAGACAACACAACTGATGTTCAATTTCTGGATAATTGGATTTTTAAAGCTAATAATCGTTTAAGTGGCTTAATTCAATCTAATAATCCTGATTGTGATTTCGCTGAAGCAGGTTGTAATGGAGTAATTGCTGTTAACTCCCCTTCAGGTTGGAATGATCTTAAAATCAGGCTAAGAAGACATGATATAGTAGAAATCGAAGATCAATATTATTGGGACTTGGAAAATTTCCCAACTTGTTACCTAGATGCAAATTACATATCTGTGACCAAGTACAAACAACATATGACCAATACTTTAGGTTATGTGCCTGATGATGCCATAGTTGTATTTTTATCAGGATCGGAAACGGGTTATCAAAATTACGTCTTAAATAATCAACTAATTACAAACCCTCCTTCAAATTATTGGGGAGGTTCAGGTTGCGCTTCATGGCCAAATTTTAATAATCAATATTATCGAGCTTCTATACATGTTGGAGATTTATGGTGTAAGTGGACAGGTATGAAGAATGGAGCTTTTTGTTCTCCTTCAAATCCAAATTCACCTTGTTGTGATCCTCCACCTTTTGGTTGCGGTAGTTGGGCCGCCAGTGCAGGTGGTTTAGTTCATGAATTAGGTCATATTGTAGGTCTATGGCATACAGACCACACTTCTTCATGTGCGAATAATATAATGGACGGTTCTGGTAATAGTTCTAGAAACTATTTATTTGATAGACAGATGAGTCAATGGCACAGGGGTTTTGAACTTTTTGAAGCGAGAGATTATGTGAACGAGTGTTATCCTGGCCCGATCAATTTGGTTATATCATCTGATGAAATTTGGACACATGATAGAAAGTTATACCAAAACTTAGTTATTGAAGCAGGCCATACTCTTACGATCAGTTGCATTCTTAGAATGCCTCGGAATGGAAGAATTATTGTTGAACCAGGGGGTAAATTATTGGTCGATGGAGGAATTATAACAAATTTCAACAATGAAAATTGCGGTAACGAATCATGGCAAGGAATTGAAGTATTGGGAACTGCGGGATTAAATCAATCTCTCACGGCGGGGAACCAAGGGGTAGCTGAATTTAAGAATGGAGCTATAATAGAGAACGCTTTAACAGCAGTGAGAAATTACAGTTTAGATTGGACACCTTCAAACAATATTCCTCAACAATCCGGTGGAATAATTATAGCTAATAATTCATTTTTTATTAATAATTCTAAATCGGTCTTGATGAAGGATTATATTAATTATCTATTATCCAATCCTAGCACAATCCTGCCGGATTTAAGTTACTTTAGAGACTGCCAATTCATTAACGATGATCAAGGTCCAGGGAATGGACAATTCTATTCATTTGTAGATCTGAAAAATGTGCATGGAGTAAAGTTCATGGGTTGTGAGTTTAAAAATGAAGAACCTACCGGTGGAAATGGTATTCTGGCGCTCGATGCTGGATTCATAGTAAAACCTAAATACTCCTCACCAGGAGCGAAAAGATCGAGTTTTACTAATCTTAAATACGCCATCAATGCTCTTGGGACAGGTTCCATGGAAACCTTTGCAGTTGATCAAACAGATTTCTTTAATAACCAATGGGGAGTATTTATCAGTGCGGTTGATGATGCTTCAATTACCAGATCTAATATAGAAGTAGGCGATCCAATGAATTTGGGTAACGATTTATCCATTGGAATTTGGTCATTAAATTCTTCAGGGTATCAAATAGAAGACAATGTTATTTCTGAAAGTTTAAATCCGGGATATGAAGATATAGGAATTAGAATACAGAACTCAGGACCAGAGGCCAATGAAGTTTATTATAATGATATAACAGAAATGACACAGGCAGTTTCAACTA
Organism: Hyphobacterium sp. CCMP332; assembly: GCA_014323545.1. Classification (NCBI taxonomy): domain Bacteria; kingdom Pseudomonadati; phylum Pseudomonadota; class Alphaproteobacteria; order Maricaulales; family Maricaulaceae; genus Hyphobacterium; species Hyphobacterium sp. CCMP332. Next base: position 2,003,472 of record CP058647.1, on the reverse strand, counting down.
GGACCATTAATAGGGGGCTTCTTGGAGCAGGTGTTTTCCCATTTACTGGATTAGAAATAAAATGTATAGATTTTGATTTTAACGATTTTGATGTTTTAGTTCTTGATGACATTACCCAAGGCATACCTTTAAGTGAATATGGCATCAAACAAATGCAGGGAAGCAAGTCTTTCTCGGCGAGCAATATTTTTGATTCAGATGGTACACAACCTGGGAGTCACTACAATGTAGAAACACCTAGTGCTGTTTTATATTATTGGCATCAAGGAGGGCAACCTCAACATACATTAGGAACTTTTACTCTGCCTAATTCTTCAAGTCAGTTCAAATGTGATCAACCATTTCAAATTGGTGGAGGAGGAACTGACCCAATTGACCCGATTGTACTTAGTCAATCTGAATTTCAAGCCATAGAATTTGAATATTATCAATTAGATACTTCTTACGCTAATGCTTACTTCACTTATGAACAGATGATTGATGGAGGAAATACACCTGCTCTTTTGACTCAAATTCAACAATCATGGACCCAGGATGCATGGTCTTTCCGAGATGATTTATTGTCAAGCTCACCATTGTCGCAAGAAGCATTTTTAGAAGCCGCCAATACAGGTATTCTACCGGATGCTCTTTTACTCGAAGTAGCCTTGGCGAACCCCGATGCTACAGAAAGCGAAGATGTTCTGAACATTCTTCAGTATGAAATACCAAATACTCTTGATCAGCAATCCATCGATTTAATACAGGCTAATTGGGGACAAGAAACTCCTTTAAGTGCATTAGAAAGCCAACTCGGTGAAATATTAAATACTATGGAAAAGCATAATAGAAGAATTTTAAGATCCATTCAATTCGATTCTACTGGATCAGAGCTTGATTCTTTGCATTTTTACTTAAATAGGAATGTTACACTTAGAAGAGCATATAGGAATGCAAACTGGAAATTGCAATCAGGAGACTATGAAGAATCAGCTAGCCTACTAGATTCAATCGAAAATCAACTTCCTTATAACACATTTCTTTTGGAGCAACACAACAAAGCAGAAAACTGGAATACTTTGAAATCTACATGGTATAGTAGCGGCAAACCTATTGAGTTTTTAGATTCAACAGATTTAACAAGTTTGCAAAATTTATCTTCATCTTTAGATTATGTAGGCACAATGTCGCAAAACTTATTATACTATGTTTTTGATATTCCATTTCCTGAACAAAGTGACGAAATTAACAACTCAGGAAAAAGGGGTATTTCTGGGAACACTTTTGAAAAACCAAAATTTCATGTAAAGGTATTTCCCAATCCGGCAAATGAATATGTAAGTTTTACATTCTTCGGTGCTAATTCAAAAAAGTTGACGTTAAGAATAATTGATCAAAAAGGTTCAATAATGAAAACTCTTGATATTTCTTCTGAGGACAATAGAGTTAAGTCAATACCAACTTCTGAATTTTTAACTGGTCAGTATTATTATCAATGTATTGATGAGGAAGGCAATTCAGAATCAGGAGCATTCAATATAAACCATTAATTTTATTGGCGGTTGAGTTATGACTTGACCGCCATTCTTATGATAAAAGTAGGTTTCATAATTAGTTTAATTTCGTTAGTTCATGCATTGGTTTTTGGACAAATAAATCAAAAAACCACATTTGGAAATCTATGCGCTTTGGGTTTGTCAGTTTTGCATGAGGATAATTCTATTTTCGTAACTGGTAGAGTTTGTCAACCTTATCAATCCTCTGCAGTTATTAGAAGTATTTTTGCTGAGTACGATGAAAATGGAAATCTAATATTCCTGGATCAAAATATTGGAGATAGTCTTCAATCATATCGTTCTATGAAAATTCTCTCTAATAGAGAAAAAAGCAAATTTCTAATTGGAGAGTATTCATTTGATAGCACGGCTAATGAGCTTCAACTTGGTATTTTTATTCATAAAAGAGATAGCAATAATCAGGTAGTATGGACAAAAGAATACTTCGATACATTAGATTACGTTTATCTCATTGTACAAGACGCTGCAATTCTTGAAAACGAGCTTATTGCAGTTACTGGAGCTTACGTATTAAAAGGTGATTCTATTCAACCTGGAAATCCAAGTTTTGAAGATTCGGATATCTTTTTGATGCTCTTTGATTCTTCAGGGGATTACATCAGTACATATAGATATGGTAACAATCAAAGTCAAGATGAAGGTTATTCAATTATAAATGACGGCCCGAATAGTATTCTAATAGGAGGTGATAAGCAATTCCCAGGTGGAAGCTTATATTCTTGGGTATTACAATGCGATTATTCAGGACAAATCCTAAATGAGTATTTAAGCTCTTCAAACAATATTATCGGCGCTCAAGAATTAATTAGGACAAAAGATGGAGGTATTGCCTACATATCATCAAAATTTGACGGTGGTTTTGGTTATAAAATATATGCACAAAAAATTGACAGTTTTTTTAATCTGCAATGGACATATGAATCGAATGCACCGTTTAGCTCTGAAACTTATGGATATACGATAGATGAGTTGAGCTCAGGTGACTTAATCATTGGAGGAGAGAAATATGGGAATCTTTTTGAACCCGATACGAACGGATATTATGGGTTCTTACAAAGGCTTTCTTTAAGTAATGGCGATAGTACTTGGGAAAGAAGTTATGGTCTTCTCAACAATGGAATCCTAAATGAATTTGATGCTTTTTTTGACACCCACATTGATGATGATAAGATATATGCAATAGGTGAAGTGACGAATCCTTTTAGTCCAAACCCTCCTCAACAGGAATTATGGTTAGTTTCTGTAGATACAAATGGTTGTCCTCATCCAACTTGCATTGTCGGATTGGAGGAAATTAGAGAATTTGAGAATCTGAAAGTCTATCCTAATCCTACCAGTAATAATTTGAATGTTCAAATTGACACTTATAATGAAGATTTATTATTCAGCCTTTATGACATTCAAGGAAGCCTTCAGTTCCAACAAATTCTTAAATCAGATATATCTACCATTTCGCTTTCAAAAGTTCCTAAGGGGCTTTACATCTTTGAAATTAGGAATGGAAAACAAATGGATAGAGGGAAGATTTTAAAGGAATGATCTAATCCAAAATCTTCTCCCAATAGCCAACATCAATATACTTTCCGAATTTAAATCCGGTTTCCTTGAAATGGGCCACCTTTGTATATCCCAATTTTTCATGCAGGGCCTGACTGGCAGCATTCGGTAAAGAGATGCCCCCGATCAAGGCATGATATTTTTTGTCGATGAGAATATCAATCAAATGCTTATAAAGCGCATAGCCAATACCTTTTCCCGTAGAGCCATTTCGCAGGTAAATTGAAGTTTCAACAGATTGCTCATAAGCACATCGGTTATTCCATTTATTGGCATAGGCATAACCCTGGATTAGGCCATTTTCCTCATTTACCAGCCAGGGAAAAGCGGGGATTACATCTTTCATGCGTTTTTGCATATCCTCCTCACTGATCTGTTCGGTTTCAAAGGAGACTATAGAATTTTCTATATAATAATTATAGATGTCAGCAATTTGACTTGCATCCTTCAATGTTGCCCGACGTATCATTGTATTGAAGATAAGGAATTATTCAGGCAGAGGTTCACAAATTATACCAACATTTTTACATTGATCAATAACTGCCCTTTCGGAAATAACCTGAGCGCATTCAATTCTCAAAACCTTGTCAATATCCATGAAATCTACATTCCAGTCTAATATTTCTGAAAGATTAGAAAGTGCTTTCTTGACAGATACCAATTTATCTGATGAATCGATGTCGGACTTCAAAATGATAAGATTCATGTGATTAACATTTTTTAGACTAAAGAATAAACTTTGTGCATTCCTTCTTTTCCCTTCGCCCTAATATTAAAAGATTTTTGAACGACAACGTCTTTTTGTATCTGTTGGTATAAATTCTCAGAAACTAAAAAATTTGTTTTAAGGTATTTATTGGCTTGTTCTATTCTTGAAGCGAAGTTTACAGAGTCTCCGATTGCGGCGTGTTTGTGCATTCCGGGAATTCCAATGCGTTCCCAGATTATTTCACCTGAATGACCTCCAATCCGGATATTAAATTCTTCATGACATAATTCCTTAGCTCTGGGTTTAAAAGCCTTTACTGCCTCCTGAAGCTCCATAGCAGCCTTAATTAGGTTTTTAGGATGTTTCTTGCTCCCATTCAAACCAAATATGGCCAAAAAGCCATCGCCATAATAATCAATAATACTTCCATTGTATTTCTGAATAATTCTGCCTGCGATTTCGTAGTATTCTTTTAACATTTTCGCAATACTACTGGCACTGTTTTTATCACTTAGATGTGTAAAATCGGCGATATCAACAAAAAGAATAGACACAAATTTCTCAATGGCGATATCCTCAACATTGGTGGAATCAATGAAATTATTTTCAAATCTTGAATTCAGATCTTCATATTGGTTGTTTTCAGAAAAATAGCAGAAAACAGGATTGGTATTATCGTTGAATAAAGCTTGAAGCATTTTATTTTTGTGTTATTATGACACAAATATAGAATAAACATTTATATGTCAAAAATATTTTGCGTTTTTTTTACACAAATAATTTTTTTCTTTGTTTACTGATTGTAAGGCTAATTTTTAAATCATTATTTTTACGTGAATATGACACAAAATATAAAAGTGGCCGTTGATGCCATTGTATTTGGATACAGCAAAGACAATGGAGTTTCTATACTATTAATTAAAAGGAAATACCCTCCCTTTAAAGGCTCATGGGCGATCCCCGGTGGTTTTGTGCTTGACGATGAAAGTCTTGAAAGTGCTGTAAAACGTGAACTGGAAGAAGAAACAGGTATTAAAATCAAGTTTCTGGAACAACTCTATACCTTTGGCGAACCCAATAGAGATCCAAGAAAAAGGGTAATATCCATTGCTTATTTTTTATTGGTCAAATCAAACTCCTTCAAACAGTTATCTGCAAGTACTGACGCAGAAGAAGCGGCATGGTTCAATATTAAAAACTTACCCCATTTGGCATTTGACCATAAAATAATACTAAATACAGCAATAGAAAGACTGAGAAATAAAATCAGATATCAGCCGATCGGGTTTGAATTATTGGATAAAAAATTTCCTTTTTCGGATCTTGAACAATTATACGCCACACTATTAGACCGCCCAATTGACAGAAGGAATTTCAAACGTAAAATCATAAGTTTAAATATTTTGGATGAATTGGAGGAAAAAGTAAAAAGTGACGGTGCCGGTAGACCAGGAAACCTATACTCATTCAACCAAAAGAATTATGAAGAATTAATAAAAAAAGGAATGCATTTTGAAGTGTAAACAAAAAAATCTCGCAATTTCTTGCAAGGCTTTTGATTGTGGGCGCTGAGGGATTGGCTCCTTCGAAATAAATTCGGGATCGCCGAATTAAATACTCGGCCCTTGTAACCAATCAAAAGCTAATCAAATTGGCCTTCATGATTGAGGATTGGCTCCCCCGCAATAAATACGGGGTCGCCGATCCCTCTTCGCCGACGAAGTCTAAATGCGAAATCCTCTAGTGCTATCGCACTATGGGATTTTTTGTTTACCTCCTTCGCTCAAATAAATTAGGATTGGCTCCCCACTCGGGTCGCCGATCCCTCTTCGCCAACGAAGTCTAAATGCGAAATCCTCTAGTGCTATCGCACTATGGGATTTTTTGTTTACCTCCTTCGCTCAAATAATTTTGGCTTGTTTGTAAACAAAAAATCCCCACTTGCTACGCAAGCGAGGATTTCGCATTCTTTAGTGGGCGCTGAGGGATTCGAACCCCCGACCCCTTGGGTGTAAACCAAGTGCTCTGAACCAACTGAGCTAAGCGCCCTTTTTATCGTCTTAAAGAAGATCAAATCAGAGAGCTTGTCCTGTAGGATTCACATCGTGAATTACTTCAGGGCTAAGCGCCCAAATTATATATCCTTAAAAAAGGGACTGCAAAAGTAAATCCTTTTTGATATGAGGCAAAGAATTTGGAATATTTTTACAAAAAATATTTAAATAACAATGATTATTGAAATAGATTCGTTTTCCGCTATAAATGGCCGTCTTTGCGTAAACTAAAAATCATATTTGGGGCATTGCTACTAGTGTTCATTCTGAGTTCAGGGGGAATTGTCACTTATTTTTATTTTAATCAAGATAAAATAATTCAGGCCTTCGTCAATGAAATCAACAATTACCTTGACGTGGAAGCAAAAGTTGAGCAAATTAATCTCAATATATTTGAGCATTGGCCATATGTCGCCGTTGAATTAAACAATGCATCAATTCGGGGAGCGAACTGTGGTATTTCTGAACCTTTATTAAGTGTAGAAAAGCTTTCAATTCTTGCCAATCCAATTGCGATCTTCAAAGGTGATTTTAATATTCGTCACATTTATTTAGAAAATGGCCGAATTTACATTTTTCGAGATCAGCGATGCAGTAATTACGATATCTTTAAAAAAGAATCAGAAGGAGGAGAAGAAATAAAACTTGAGAGAATAATACTCTCCAATATATTTCTGGACTATGAATCGCGAATAGAACATCAAAACTTTAAATTCTATTCTGAAAGGGCTAATATCTCAGGTCAAATAAAAGAAAATGAAATTATCGCAGATCATAGCGGTAAATGGAAAGTTTTAGAATTAAAATCAGATAATATTGAATTTGATTCTGAGGAGCTTATCGAATTAAGTCACAATTTCAAGATGGGTCTCAAATCTAAATTCATTCTTATTTCGGACCTCAAATCTTCCCTGTACGGTTCAAATATTGAAGGTGAGGCTGTTTTGGACTTATTGGGCAACCAGAGTGAAATTTCTATTGCTTCCAAAGAATTTCAAATAGAAAAACTTTATGCTTTTCTAAATCAGGATGCAAAAAAATACATTAATGACTATAGTATAAAAGGAAATTTCGCTTTTGATATTACGCTTAATGGCAATATTTCAAAAAATAATTGGGCCTGCGATTTAAATATTAAATCGCAGTCAATAAAATTAAAACTCAAAAATCCGGAGCAAGGATTCAGAATAAATGAACTGAATGCCAACTGGAACTTTTCCAATCTGTCAAACTGGAAAAGTTCTACTTTAAATCTGCAGTCAATTAGAGGGAAAAATGATATTTCTGATTTCTCAGCTTCATTAAAAATTCAGGACTTTAATAATCCCACTATAAAGGCTCAACTATTTACGAGTCAAAAAGTTGATTTTATTTCCAAATTTTTACACCTGCCAATTAAAAACAATGCTAAAGGCACAATAGATATTGATCTGGTTTATAATGGCCATTTACCAAATAAAAAATCAGGTTTCCCCAAAAATGCTGAGCTCTCCGGTATTCTCACTTTAAACCATGTTCAATTTGAGACAATTGAACCGAGTGTTTTGATAAAAGACATGAATGGGCAACTGGTTTATGATAAAGGCTTATTGACAATTCAATCGCTGTTGGCAAGTACAGTGAACAGCCACTTTAAACTCGATGGCACAGTTTCTAATTCAATGGATTACTTTCTCAAAGAGAATTCAAGAATGTTTATTGAAACAAGCGTTACAAGTGACTTTATCAATTTGGAAGAATGGATTAATGACTCTGATGAAAAGAATGAATATATTTTAAAATTACCTGATAGAATCATTCACAAACATCACCTGAACATTAAAAAATTAAACTTCAAACGTTTTAAGGCTCAGAATATCAATGGAGATCTTAGCATCAAAAATAAGACTTTGCATATTGATTCGGTCAGAATGAATGTCGCGGGAGGGCAAATTATGGTCAATATGGATCTTGACGCAAGAAACCCAAAAAGGATTGAATGGTTTACAAGCGGTAAACTAAATAGAGTATTCATCGATAGTGTCTTTTACATATTCAAGGATTTCAATCAGGAATTTATTCAGCAAAGACATCTGGAAGGTCAATTAACTGCCTCTTTCACCGGTTTTATGATTTCTGATGATCATCTTAATTTTGACATGGATAAACATATTTTTTCTATCAATTCGAAAGTTTCAAATGGCCGATTGATTTTGTTTGAACCACTTCAGGCTGTGAGCAAATTTATTAGAGAGGATGATTTGATGAATTTAAAATTTGATGAGCTCGAAAATGAAATATTTATTAAGAACAGTCTAATTACCCTACCTAAAATGTCGATCTCTTCAAATGTCAGAACAATCAATGTTCAGGGCACTCATACTTTTAACAATCATATCAACTACGATTTTGAAATTCCTGTGACAAGGGAAAAAATCGATCGCGATGAAAGATTTGGGCAGATAAAAGATGATAAGAGCGGCAAAACCAAACTGCTTATAAAGTTAACCGGGACAAGTAACGATTATAAGGTCAAATACAATGAAGAAGCATTAAAGGAAAACATTAAAACAGGAATAAAAGAAGAGGTTAAAGAGCTCAAAAAGATATTAAAAAATCAAAAAGAACAAGAAGAGGATTTAGAACTCGATGAAGATGAGTATTTTGATTTTAATTAATTATTCTAATTCCCAGATTATAGGTTTCTCCTGCCCCTTCTCCATCGCTTCCAATCCAAAAATTTGTATATAAACTTTCTATTTCTAAAAAGCCCGGAATTAATTGGTATTTAATTCCAAAGCCGGATTGGTTGAACCAGGAGTAAAAAGCTTCGAAAGATTGCTCACTACTGTTGTAATGGGTCGGCCAATATTCGTTTTGAAAATAAAAGGTCAGGCGATCATTGGCAAACCAACTAAAAAACACACTTGTAGGAGTTTGCATGAAGTTTCTTTCTCTAAAGGAATTTCTGCTGAATGTGTACCATGGCGCCAACTGAAAAAACAGCTGAAAATCATTTCCAATTGGTTTATCAAAAAAGATCTGTGTTATCCACAAAGCATCTCTGTCGAATTCAAGAAAGGCTTTGTTTTTACTTGAATTTTCAAGATCATCCCTTATGGGAAACAATATAGTCGTTTGAATCGAGAGTCTTTTTATTTTATTAAAAGGTGCAATTTTAATTTTTGGCCCTATTCCTGTAATCGTAAAGTCACTATTTTCATGATTGAATCGAAATGTTCTCAATGGATTATCTTTTGGATTGGCTTGCACATGAACAGATTTAAACCAGACGTCAATTCCAATATTTAAATTCGTGCTGACTCCATATAGAAATTGGTGAATTGAACTAAAATAATTCTGCCTGTTTCCATTATCTGCTTTCCTTCCACTATTAAAAGATTTTGTCTGGGTATAAAGGTTGTTAAACAGTTTGTACTCCCATTGTCCTTTTTTAAGAAGCACAGAAGGCGTATAGGTTTGAATATTAAAGTCCTGGGAAATTACTTCGGGATCAGGAAGGGACTGTACTTCCTTTTCCCTAATTACTTTTTTTCATTTAAAGTCCAATCGTATTCATAAAAACTTAATGCAATATTGGTAGGCAGTATATTTTTTCGGTACTTATTAATGAATTTTATATAATTACTTTGTCCACCAAAGTCTTCAGCATACCATTTAAAAATTTCGGAGATGGCAATTTTTGTATCAGAAACTCGCACAAATTCAGGGTCATTAAGACTTTTTATTGTACTCGATTCAATTTGCTTTTCTAAGGATTCGGGATGATACACTGAGGAAATTAGTTCAGGACATGATACAGCTGCACAGACCAGAACGAAATGAATTCGTGGGTCATTGTATTCTTTTCTAAGCTTTATATTCTCAATTTCATTGAGTGTCAAAGCCTCTCCTGCAACCTTATATTTAACTTTTTCGAAAAACCCTTCTTTATCGAGAGGCGATTGAATCGGATAATTATCCACAATTCCTTTGATTACAAGTATGTTATAAGCATTGATGTAAAAAGCTTTTTGCTCTCTTTCAGGGACCTGTTCTAATGAATAAGTAGCAATAAAATTTATCAGCCTATCCAGCACTTTTGAATCTTGTTGAATTTCAGAATAGGCTACTTTACCTTCCTTAACGTATTTTTTTAAAAAAATATCTGATTCTCCAAAAAAATCCTGACCAATTATTGGCATGATTGAGTTGGCAACAATAAGAATTATCAGTCCTAGTCGTATCATTTTATAAATTTTAAAACAATAAGTGAATTATATGATTAATGCCTTGTCCTGTGAATGACATATTTGACCGCAAGCGGTAAAGTCGGAATTATTTGTTTTTTTATCAATTTCAAATACTTAGCTTTGCACCGCAAATAGAATCCCAATTTTGTTTGCAATGAGCCAATCCAATAAAGTAATATTCGAAGCCCTTACCTACGACGATGTCTTGCTCGTACCGGGCTATTCCCAGGTTTTACCAAGAGATACCGAATCAAAATCAATGTTGACCAAAAACATTGCAATTAATGTGCCTATAGTATCAGCGGCGATGGATACCGTAACTGAATACCAAATGGCTATTGCAATTGCAAGGGAAGGTGGAATCGGTTTTATTCATAAAAATATGAGTAAGGAAGCCCAGGCTGAACAAGTGAGAAAGGTTAAGCGTAGTGAAAGTGGAATGATCCTCGACCCGATCACTTTGGAAAAAGACGCATTATTAAAGGATGCTGATCGCATCATGCATGAATTTAAAATTGGTGGGATTCCGGTCATTGATAAAGAATCAAATCTAGTTGGTATAATTACTAACAGAGATCTGAGGTTTCAAAAGAATATGGAAGCACCGGTCTCTGAAATCATGACCAGAATCAATTTGATAACTGCCAATGAGGGCATAAGCCTAAGTGAGGCAGAAGAAATACTCAAAGCACATAAAATTGAAAAACTACCAATTGTCAACAAAGCCGGAAAATTAGTTGGCCTTATTACTTATAAGGACATCTTGAAGAAAAAAGATCGTCCCAACGCCTGCAAGGATAGTTATGGTAGATTGCGTGTAGGTGCTGCAGTTGGAATTACACCCGATTATCTCGAACGAATTGAAGTATTAAAGTCGGCAGGAGTCGACGTGATTGGAATTGATACAGCCCATGGACATTCAAGGGGTGTGATTGATGCATTAAAAAAGGCAAAATCTGAATTTCCCAAGATTGACATTATAGTGGGAAATGTGGCTACCGCGGAAGGGGCAAAAGCCCTCGCAGATGCCGGGGCCGACGGAGTAAAAGTTGGAGTTGGGCCAGGAAGTATTTGTACTACCAGAGTGATTGCCGGAGTAGGAATGCCACAATTAAGTGCTGTAATCGAAGCAAAAAATGCATTGAAAAATAGCGGAGTACCGATTATCGCTGACGGCGGGGTGAGGTATTCCGGAGATATGGTAAAAGCTTTAGCAGGCGGAGCAGATTCTATAATGATAGGGTCATTGCTAGCGGGAACTGAAGAAGCTCCTGGTGAAATCATAATTTATGAGGGAAGAAAATTTAAGTCATATCGAGGAATGGGCTCTGTAGAAGCCATGGAAGATGGCTCTAAGGACCGTTATTTCCAGGATGCAGAAGATGACATTAAGAAATTAGTACCAGAAGGAATTGTTGGAAGGGTACCTTATAAAGGCTTGGTATCAGAAGTGCTCTATCAAATGGTAGGTGGACTCAGAGCCGGAATGGGCTACTGCGGGGCAAAGGACATACCAGCTCTCCAAAATGCAAAATTTGTTAAAATTACCACCGCAGGTGTTCGTGAAAGTCATCCGCATGATGTATTCATTACAAGAGAAGCTCCAAATTACAGTAGGTGATAATAGTTTGGCATCCATCCTATTTGAATTGCATTGAATTATTTCAATCATTCAATTATTGCATTGCGAAAGCCTAAAAAAATTATGTAAAATTGCAGTCATTTTAATAAAAAAGCACAAATAAACAGGTATGAATAAAGTAAGTGTAATTTGGTTATTATTCGCTTTTATAGCCATTTCGAGCTGTCAAAATCCGGCATCAAAAAGCCCGGATAAGCCGGTCATATTTACAATTGGAAAAGAGCCGGTTTATGTCGATGAATTCAAATATGTTTATGAAAAGCATAATTCGAGTTCAGATGACTTTTATTCACATGAGAGTGTCCATGAATATTTAGATCTGTACACTAATTTCAGATTGAAAATAAAAGAAGCCGAAAAATTAAAAATGGATACCAGTAAGGCTTTTATTGAGGAGTTGGCAGGCCATCGAAAAAGCCTCGCCAAGCCATATTTGACGGAAAAGAAAGTCACTGAAGAGCTTGTTCAGCAAGCCTATGAGCGCATGAAAGAAGAAGTAAGAGCTTCGCATATTTTGGTGCTTGTAAAACCGGAAGCCGAACCAAAAGATACTCTAACGGCCTTTAAAAAAATGGAAACGCTTAGAAAAAGGATAGCGGAAGGGGAGGAGTTTGGCGAAATGGCTAAACGATATTCAGAGGATCGTTCAGCTGAAGTTTCAAAAGGCGATCTGGGTTATTTTTCATCTTTTTCAATGGTTTACCCCTTTGAAGACATGGCTTATAAAACCGAAGTTGGTGAAGTTTCACCAATTTTTAGAACACAATTTGGATATCATATTTTAAAAGTAACAGATAAAAGGCCTTCGAAAGGGAAATATAAAGTTGCTCATATAATGATCAGGGCAAGCCAAGGAATGGATAAATCTGATTCTCTGAACGCCAAAAACAAAATCGATAAGATTTACTCCAAATTGAACACAGGAGAAGACTGGTCAGAATTATGTCGTCAGTTCTCTGAAGATGGTAATTCCAAAAGCAGAGACGGGGAATTGCAATTGTTGGATGTTAACAGCAGGATTGTCAATGAATTTAAGGATGCAGCATTTGCTCTGGTCAATGTTGGTGACTATTCTGAACCCGTACAAACACCTTATGGATGGCATATTATAAAGTTGCTTGAAAAGCAGCCATTGGAAAGTTTTAAAGACATGGAGCAGGGATTGAGAGTTCGGATAGAAAGAGATTCCCGTTCAGAAATGGGTCAAAAAGTACTGCTAAAAAGACTTCGTAAGGAAAATAAATTGGTAGAGCATGAAGACGCTTTAAATCTGGCTGTTTCCAAAGCCGATTCCACCGTAATCAATGGCAAATTTACTATATCCGAGAAGGATAAGGATTTCGCCAAACCACTCATTAGCATAATGGATGAAACCCATACTATTGCTGACTTTTATAAATACATGAACTCACAAAAGAAAACGCGAAAGGTTTCCCCTGAATTTTATGTCAAATTAAGTTATTCCGATTATGTAAACGACATGTTGCTGGATTATGAAGACAGACATTTGGATGAGAAATACCATGATTTCAAAATGCTTTATAAAGAATACAGGGATGGAATATTAATGTTCAATCTGATGGATCAAAAAGTTTGGTCGAAATCTACAAGAGATACCACCGGACTTAAAAATTATTTTGAAAAAAACAGAAACAAATACGAATGGGAGCAGCGAGTTGATGCGGTAGTTTATGATTGTGAGAATAAACTGATTGCTGAAAAAGTTAAAACTGAATTGCCATATGGTAAATATCCTGTGACCACTCCAAATAGCGCCACTTTTTATTACGACTACCGAGCAAGTGGCTTGTCCGAAGTAGACAGCGATAAATTGTTAAGGCTTACCAAGCGTTTGAGAAATGAGGATTACTTATACGTCAGACTCACAGCGACCACCAGTAAAAAAGAAGCTGCAGGCTCAAACAAAAATATTGTTGCGGATCGATTGGAAAAAGTAAAGTCCTATCTGGTTGAAAGTGGCGTTCCTGAAGATCAAATCCTGACTATAAATGCCGCTTATCGCTACGATAGAGAAAAAGGTGATAAAATCAAAAGAAGCCTTAAAGTTGAGTTTTTATCAAGCAAAGACAATGCACTTGAAAATTATATCAATACCATTTCCCCTCTGGGATTAAAAATTCAAAGAGGAAAATTTGAAAAAGGAGATATACCGGCGCTCGACAAAGTGGAATGGGAACCCGGTGAGTATACATTCGTTTTTGATGCCAGAACCTACTTCATCAAAATAAATGAAGTATTAGATCCAAGGCCAAAAGAACTAAATGAAGTTCGTGGTGAGGTTATTTCCGATTATCAGGAATATTTGGAAAACGAATGGCTTCATACATTGAGACAAAAATACCCCATTGTATACAATGAAGGGGAGATTAAAAAATTGATTAAAGAGTAATATTGCGATATTTTTTCATTTGCATTGTTTTTATTACCTCAGCTTGCGATTACGTCACCAGAAAAAGTGATGCCGAGGAAAAAACTATTGAAAAAATACCAATTGCAAGAGTAAATGAGGTCTTTCTGTACCAGGAAGATCTCAACCCACTTTTAGCGGAAGCCACTTCCGTAGAAGACAGCATTAGTATCACAAACCGATTTATTAATTCCTGGGTAAGAAAGCAGCTAATCCTTGATAAAGCAGAGGAGGTTATTGATATCAATCGTGCAGAAATTGAGAGAAAGGTGCAAGATTACAGGTATGCACTTACAACATTTGAATTCAAGAAAAAATACGTTTCTGAAAATCTCGATGTCAACGTTGATGAATCAGAAATTCAGGAGTACTATCAAAATAACCTGGACAACTTTTTATTGAATCAAAACATAGTCCGTTGCAGGTATATTCAGGTTCCCAAGGATGCTCCAAGATTTTCGAAAATCAGACGGACGATATCTTCTTCAAAACCAAAAGACATACGTGAATTAAATTCATATTGTTTTCAGTTTGCATCCAATTACAACCTTGAGGATTCTATTTGGTTGAATTTTGATGATATTGTCCTCAATACACCTTTAAAAAGTATTCCGAATAAGATTCAATTTTTAAAAACTAATAAAATGGTTGAAACCCAGGATTCACTCTTTAAATATCTGCTTTACATTAAAGAGTATAAAATTCAGGATCAGCTATCACCAATAGAATTTGTTAGAGATCAAATTCAAAATATTATAATTAATAAAAGGAAAGTCACGTTATCAAAGGAATTAGAGAATAAGATCTACGAAGAGGGCGTTGAACAAAATAGCTTTGAAATATTTACAGACTAAAGTCATTTTAATTTTAGTGTTTGCATTTTCTTTTAATGCAAAGAGTCAGATCACAGAATCGGTAGTAATAGATAAAATTCTTGCTAAGGTGGATGATCACATCATTCTAAAATCCGAAATGGAAGTTGCTTACCTTCAGTATTTATCGAGCGGTCAGTCGCTAATTGGAGATGCAAAATGTCGGGTGCTGGAAAGTTTAATAATAAATAAGCTTTTACTTGCGAAAGCAGAAATTGATTCAGTTACCGTTTCAGAAGATATAGTTGAATCTAATCTGGATCAGAGAATGCAGGTTTTTACCTCTCAGTTCGGTTCGGAAAAAAAACTGGAGGAATTTTATGGTAAAACAATAGATGAATTTAAGGATGAGTTTCGTGATCAAGTGAGAGATCAACTGATTATTGAAAGAATGGATGAAAAAATTGCGTCTAATCTGGAAGCCTCTCCAAAAGAAGTGCGAAAATTTTTCAATCAAATTCCTGAAGATAGTTTGCCCTTTTTCTCCACAGAAGTTGTAGTTGGTGTTTTGGTCAGAGATATTAACCCGGGTGAGGGCTCAAAAAAATCCATATTAGGTAAGATGAATTCCATAAGAGATCAAATTTTGAATGGAACAGATTTTAGAGTTATGGCAAGAGAATATTCTCAGGACTTTGGAAATAAGGAAAAAGGTGGGGAGCTTGGTTATTGGAAGAAATCCGATCTTGATCCCGATTATGTAGCGGCTGCAATGAAATTAGATTCCGGACAGGTTTCGCCTGTTGTAAAAACACAATTTGGATATCATCTGATTCAAATGGTAGGTAAAAGAGGCAATGAATTTAATTCAAGACATATACTATTGCGTCCGAATTTTTCCGAACTCGATATTAGCTATACCTTAAAAGAAATGGACTCAATCAAGCAATTGATTTTAAACGATTCCATGACTTTTGAAAAAGCCGCCAAAGAATTTTCTCAGGATCCATATACCAAACCAAATGGAGGAATTCTTGTAGATCAGAATACGGGTTCCACAAAAATCCCACTTGAAAGGATGGATACAGAGCTTTATTTTGTGTTAGATACAATGGAAGTGGGAGAAATCTCAAATCCAATTGTATTTACAAAACCAGATGGGCAAAGGGCCATGCGAATCGTATACTTTAAAGATAAAGTCGCTCCACATCAGGCCAATCTTCAGGATGATTACCAAAAAATTTATCAGGCCACCTTAGATGAAAAACGGTTTGAGAAAAAAAAGGAGTGGTTTGAAAAAACAAAAAATCAGGTGTTCATCAGTATAGACGATGAATACAATCAATGTAAAATTTTACAATAACATGGCTGAATTATCAGACAAGGCATTGGCAGAGGCCTTTTTTAAAGATTACGAAAAACTTAGTTCAGAAATTCACAAAGTGATAATTGGACAAGATGAAGTTATCAAACAAGTATTGATATCTATGTTTTGTAATGGCCACAGTTTATTGGTAGGGGTTCCGGGTTTAGCTAAAACACTTTTGATCCATACCATAGCTTCAGCTCTTCATCTCGATTTTAAACGAATTCAATTTACACCGGATTTAATGCCATCGGATATTGTTGGTTCCGAAACACTTGATATCAATAGAAATTTTAAATTTATTAAAGGGCCGGTATTCTCAAATATTATTCTTGCCGATGAAATAAATAGAACGCCACCTAAAACCCAATCTGCCATGCTTGAAGCCATGCAGGAAAAGAAAGTGACGATAGCCGGTGAAGATCATTTATTAGATCAGCCATTTTTTGTGTTGGCAACACAAAACCCCATAGAACAGGAGGGTACTTATCCTTTGCCTGAAGCTCAACTTGACAGGTTTATGTTCAATATTATTTTGACCTATCCTGATTACGATTCCGAAATAGAAATCGTGAAAAAAACAACTTCCAATCAGGTGGCCTCTGTAAATCCAGTCTTGAGCAAAGAAGACATTTTAAAATATCAAACACTCGTAAGAAAAGTACCCGTAGCGGACAATGTGATTGAATATGTAGTAAGTCTGGTCAACAAAACCAGAAAAGAAAGTCAGCAGAGTACTGAAATCACAAAAAAGTATATCGATTGGGGTGCTGGCCCCAGAGCCTCGCAATATTTAATTCTGGGAGCCAAATGCCATGCATTACTTCAGGGAAAATATTCTCCTGATATTGAAGATGTCCATGCAGTTGTTACTCCTATTTTAAGACATCGAATAGTAAGAAATTTCAAGGCTGAAGCTGATGGCATCAGTGTTGATGATATTATTTCAGAATTGCTCTAAGGATATTGAATTCTCAATTCATTGCCTACCTGAAAAGTGCTGTACTGAATCAATGGGTCTGTTGCAGGTGCCTGTAAGACCTGTCCATTCAGATCAAATTGACTACTGCAACATGAATCCAGCAAAAACTCCAGAGAGGGGTGCATACTGACCGTTGCACAGGCATTATTTGGTTGAAAAGTACAATTTCGTTCAAACGCAATGAAATTGCTTAAATTCCTATTGATCACCAGGACGCCGCGTCTTCCTCCTTCAAAATACTTGTAGCCCTTATTTTGCAATAAAATTTGATTGTCAGGATCGCTGAGGTCAATTGTAATATTAACCACTCCTAAATTATCAATTAGATTTTGAGAGTTGTCATCGTCATTACTACAAGAAATTAAGAGTAAGTAAATAGCAAAAATATATGAAGACCTAATATTCATAAAACCCTTTGCCTGTTTTTCTACCCAAGTGACCGGCATCAACTTTTTGCTGCTGGATTCTGCTGGGCCTGAATTTAGGATCGTAATAAAAAGATTCGTACATCCTCTGCGTGACGGAGTGATTGGTATCAACTCCGATCAGATCCATTAATTTGAATGGTCCCATTTTAAAACCAAATGATTCAAGCAAATGATCTATGCTCTCAAGATCAGCGACACCCTCTTCCAGGATTTTTAGTGATTCTACATAAAAGTGTCTTGCTACTCTATTCACTACAAAGCCCGGTGAATCACTGACCATCACAGGTGTTTTTCCCATTGACAATGACAGATTTTTTACAACCTCAACTACTATTTCTTTTGTATCTGCACCCTTAATAATTTCAACCAATTTCATTATGTGGGCCGGATTGAAAAAATGCATGCCAACTAAATATTCCGGACGAGATAAACCCGAAGCTATTTTTGTAATTGGGATTGAAGACGTATTTGTTGCTAAAATGCATTTCTCGTCATTCTGAGTTTCCAGCTGTTTGAGAATATCAATTTTGACATCCAGTTTTTCAACTACTGCTTCAATTATAATGTCACAAATCAAATCTCTAATACTGTGAGTGAACACTATCCTTTTTATCGCCTTTTCAGATTCTTCTTCAGTAAGTTTGCCTTTTTCTACACCTTTGGTCAAATTCCTTTTTATCTGATTTTCACCATTTTTAAGGGCTTCTGAAGCAAGGTCAAAAATAATTACTTCAAGACCGGACAGTGCAGCAACCTGGGCTATTCCGGCACCCATTGTCCCTGCACCTACAATTCCAACTTTCTTTATTTCACTAATTGCCATCAGAGCACACTTTTAAACTGACGTAAAAGCCTTACATCGTTTTCTGTAAGTAAACGAATATCATCAATTTGATATTTTAACATCACAATTCTTTCTACCCCCATTCCAAAAGCATATCCGGAATACACATCCGGGTCAATCTTACAATTTTCAAGCACATTTGGATCTACCATCCCTGCTCCACCTATTTCTACCCATCCACTTTGCTTGCATATTTTACACCCTTTACCACCACAGATAAAACAGGAAATGTCCATTTCAGCACTTGGTTCAGTAAATGGGAAATACGATGGCCGAAATCTGATTTCCGTATTTTCTCCAAAGAACTCTCTGGCAAAATAATAGAGGGTTTGCTTGAGGTCTTTAAAACTTACATTTTTATTGATATACAGCCCTTCCACTTGGTGAAACATGCAATGCGCCCTTGCAGATATAGCTTCATTTCTATAAACTCTGCCAGGTGAAATGGTCCTTATCGGCGGTTGTTGATTTTCCATCACACGCACCTGTACGGAAGATGTATGTGTTCTCAAAGCGATATCCGGATTTTTTTTCAGAAAAAACGTATCCTGCATTTCTCTTGCGGGGTGATCGGGTGGGAAGTTTAGGGCAGTGAAATTATGCCAATCATCTTCTATCTCCGGGCCATAACTAAGATTAAAGCCAATTCTTTCAAAAATCTTTACCATTTGATTTTTAACAATATTCACAGGGTGACGGCTTCCTACTTCATGGGTATAGGTTGGGAGGCTAAAGTCAAAATCAATTTTTGATTTAGTATTTCCACCCATCTCCAGTTCTTCTTTGAGACTGTTAAATTTGTCTTTGGCCTTATTTTTAATGGTATTTATTTTTTGACCAAATGCTCGTTTCTCCTCCTTAGGTATTTCCTTAAGCTTTTCGAGATAAGTAGAAACCAGGCCTTTTTTACTAAGATATTTAAGGCGAAATATCTCCAATTCTTCAGAATCACTTATCCTTTGCTCGTCAATTTCTTTTTCCAGTCTTTCGAGATCCTTATTCATAACAGGGCAAATATAGAAAGACATCTAATGAAATATAGATTAAGAATGACCAATAGTGATATTTGAAAGGTGCTTTTTTTATATATTTGACATTCATAGCAAAATATATGTTAAGCAAGACTGCAAAATCGTGTTTATTTCTGCTTCTTATCCTGCTACTCACTTTGAGTAAGTCTAATGCGGAAACACCATTTTCTGTGATGAAGGTAAACCATCCGGTAATGATGAATGTGCCGGGTTCATTTCGCGGACCAGGGCCAAATGTAAAAATTTCTCCTGCAATCTATTGGAGTACAATAGGCTTAGAATTTGAAATGCCAATGGGTATGATGACTTTTGGGGTGGCAGGTATGTATAAATTTAATGAACGTTTTGGCAATGATAAGAACTTTAAAGTAAGACCTGAAGATTACCAGCAGGACGGATTCAGGGCAGAGATTTTCGGCAGATACTTTTTTAGAGGTGAAGCGCCTGTTGGATTGTTCTTCGAAGGCAAGCTTTTTTATAATACCATAATTTATTTTGATGGCAACCCAATGCCTTATACACTTTATAATAGATGGAAAGAATTGGATGGTCTCCGTTCTCCTAATGACATAAAAAAACCAAGTCCATTTGGACTTGGAGGCGCTACCGGAATTCAGGTCATGGTCGTTCCTAATGCAATTATTGCTAATCTCAAAGTAGGGCTTGACTTAAATCAGGATAATTCTGAAAATAACAATAAATTATTCTTAAGCATATATTTACAACCATCCATTGGAATTACGTTCTAATATGAATATTAAGAATGCGATTTTATTTTTAATCATTGCGATCATTTCGGGTTGTGGTGTATCCGGTGACCCTGAACCGGATGAGCAAATCTTTGGTACCTGGACCGATGAAATTGTTACTATTACATTTTTAGAAGATCAAACCTACGGTCAGAAAAACTTAATTGATAATCCACTTGATACTGCGAATTTGGATAGCACTTTTGGCAATTATTATTCCGATAAAGAAAACCGGGTCATTTCTTTTACCATCACCGGCTTTACACTTGAAAATGGAACAATACTGGACTCTACCATAATCGGTCCTACATGGGTTTATACAATAACAGAAACGGGTAGCCAAACTGAAATGAGCTACCAAAGTAATACCACAATTGGTACTCTCGTTAAAATTGATCCCTAATCAATTTCCTTTGTTTAAAGAAGTTTTTGCGCTGATGATAAAAGATTTCCGTCTTGAATGGAGAAATCGATATGCGTTAAATGGAATTCTTCTTTATGTGTTCTGTACCATATTCATTTGTTATATCGCATTTGAAGTAAAAAGTACGGTCATTGCTCCTGAAACCTGGAATACGGTATTTTGGATTATTATGGTATTCTCCGCGGTGAATTCAATTGTTAAGACTTTTATCCAGGAATCATCAGATCGCTTTTATTATTATTTTCAAACTTGTTCACCACTTTCCGTAATAATCTCTAAGGTTTTTTACAATGTACTATTAATGCTTCTATTAAGTGCTTTAGCCTTTCTATTCTACTCGCTAGTTTTAGGAAATCCTCTGGCCGATATTGCTCTTTTTGTAGCCACCCTATTATTGGGATCATTGAGTTTCTCAATAGCACTTAGCTTGATCTCCGGAATCGCATCAAAAACCGGGAATGCCAGCACGCTCATGGTCATATTGGGTTTTCCCGTTATAATTCCAATTCTATTAATTTTAATCAAACTTTCAGAGTATGCATTGACCGGAATTGAAAATGAAGAAATTTTCAATTTGATTCTTCAATTACTTGGCATAAACCTCATCATGGGAAGCCTTACTTACCTCCTCTTTCCTTATCTTTGGCGTTCATAAATTATGGGCTTTTTCAAGAGGTTAGATATAAAAATAATCACTGTTTTATTGATGCTTTACACCATAATTGGGGGCTTTTTAATGCCGGTTCCAAAAATTCCCATTTTAAATGAAAGCATTAGAAATCAGTATTTTCATGTGAGCATGTGGTTCTCAATGATGATTGTATTGATTATTTCGGTGGTTTACGCGATTCGTTACCTTTCCAATGGAAAGAAATACAATGATATACTTTCGCTGGAAACTGCCAATGCAGGTGTAATTCTGGGGATTTTAGGCATAATAACCGGTTCAATTTGGGCTAAATTCACCTGGGGAGCTTTCTGGAGCGGGGACCCCAAACAAAATGGCGCGGCGATTGCCCTATTGATATATCTGGCTTATTTTGTTTTGAGAGGATCATTTACTGACCCGCAGCAAAGAGCAAGAATAAGTGCCATATATAATATCTTCGCTTTTTCAACGCTTATCCCTTTGCTTTATATATTGCCACGCTTAACCGATTCTCTGCATCCCGGAAGTGGAGGAAATCCTGGTTTTAATATTTACGATCTTGACAATAGCATGCGAATGGTTTTTTATCCCTCAATAATCGGCTGGACTATGCTAATTCTTTGGATAAGCAGCTTAAGAGTAAGAATGACCCTTTTAAAAGAGAAAATTGATGATAATTATTAAACTAAAAATATTCTTATGCTGTTTTCTTAGCGTTCTGTTGATTCCAATTTCCGGTTTTGCCCAGGAAGTTGAAATGGCAGATGCAATGAGGGCTAATGGGAAAATCTACGTTGTAATCGCCGTTGTATTAGTCATATTAATTGGAATATTGATTTATATATTTCAAACAGACCGGAAACTAAAACAGCTTGAAAAAGAAGTAGATTCTTTGGAGAATAAAAAATGAAAAAATCTCATATAATCGGAATAGTAGTAATCGCCATAGCAATAGCCATAATTATGTCTACTGCCGGAGATGCCGGAACCTATGTCACCTTTGATGAGGCAAAAAAAATGTCAGATAAAAAAATTGAGAAACTTGTGCACGTTGTAGGTGAACTTCCAAAAACAACTTCAGGTGAAATTCTGGGAATGGATGAGAGTGATAAGCTTTCCTTTTCATTTCAACTGGTAGATGAAAACAAAAATACATGTATGGTTTATTACAATGAACCTAAACCCGTCGATTTTGAAAGATCGGAAAAGGTGGTAGTTGTCGGTAAAATGTCGGGTGAAGTTTTTGTTGCAGAAAAAATTCTCATGAAGTGCCCGTCTAAGTATGTTGAAGACGAAATAAAAGTAGCTTCCTGATGTTCAGATCTCTGATTGGCCAAATTGGCCATCTTCTTGTAATCATATCATTTATAACTGCGATTCTATCTTCGATAGGATTTTTTTTCGCAGTTCGTGAAAAAGTAAACGAAACCTCCTGGAAGAGATTTGCACGAACATCTTTTTACATCCATGTGATTGCTGTTTTTGGTACAGTAATCTCCTTGTTTGCTATTATTTATAATCACTATTACGAGTATCACTACGCCTGGAATCACTCTTCAAATAACCTGCCTACCCAATACATGATCTCCTGTTTTTGGGAAGGCCAGGAAGGAAGCTTTTTGTTGTGGATATTTTGGCACAGTGTACTTGGCCTAATTTTTATTCGTGTCAACAAGTACTGGGAAGCACCGGCAATGAGTATTTTTATGATTGTCCAGGCTTTTTTGGCTTCGATGATTCTTGGAGTAGTTATTCCCTGGGTCAATTTAAAAATAGGCACATCACCCTTTATATTACTTAGGGAAGTGATGACGGATTTACCTGTTTTTCAGTTAAACCCCGATTTTGTGCCCGAAGACGGAACCGGTTTAAATCCATTGTTACAGAACTACTGGATGGTTATTCACCCTCCTACAACATTTCTTGGATTCGCATTAACTCTGGTGCCTTTCTCTTATATCTTATCCGGTTTATGGTTAAATAAATATCAGGAATGGATTCGGCCTGCATTACCATGGACCTTAGTGGCAGCTATGATATTGGGAACGGGAATTCTGATGGGAGGCTACTGGGCTTATGAAACTCTGAATTTTGGTGGTTATTGGAATTGGGATCCCGTGGAAAATGCTGTATACATTCCCTGGTTGGTTTTAGTGGCTTCTATTCATATTATGATCACATATCGCAAAAGTGGAAGAGGTTTGAAATCCTCAATGATATTGTTGATCTCTACGTTTATTCTGATTTTATATTCCAATTATCTTGTGAAAAGCGGAGTATTGGAAGATACATCTGTCCATTCATTTACAGATATGGGCATGTCAGGCCAATTGCTCATTTACCTCTTATTTTTCACGTTTATAAGCGCAGGCCTTCTTATCAAAAGGTGGAAAGAAATACCGGTGAGCAAAATTGAAGTTTCTACATATTCCAGAGAATTTTGGATATTTATCGGGGCCACAACATTAAGCCTTGCGGCATTTCAGGTATTTGTAACTACTTCCATTCCTGTTTTTAATGCGATTATCAAACTTTTTAATATTGATTCTAACATTGCTCCACCACCTGACCCAATTGCACATTATTCCAATATTCAAATTTGGTTTGCATCTGCTATAGCTCTCCTTTCGGCGATCGGACAATTTTTTTGGTGGCAGAAAATAGATAAAAAAACCTTGTGGCAAGCTTTAAGTACGCCTGCAATTATAGCCATGTTGATATCAAGCGCAATACTTTTGCTAATTGACATGCATGAAGCCTCATATATTGTTTTAATGAGCACCTCAATATTCTCAATTGTTGCCAATTCGAAAATACTGATATCTCTTAGAAAGTCAAATATTAAACTTTCAGGAGGGTCCATTGCCCATATCGGAATAGCCATGATGTTAATAGGTATTCTGTTTTCTTCGGGTTACTCCAAGGTTATCTCTTTGAATGCCAGCGGGATTCCCTACAGCAAGAACTTCTCGGAAAGTATGAATAGAGAAAACATTTTGTTGTGGAGAGATGCCCCGCAACAAATGGATCAATACAGCGTCATTTATAGGGGACCGAGGGTAGAGAGTCGGAAAGAGAACATTTATTTGGATAAAGATTTTTTAAGTCCGACTTCTGATCAAAACGAGGTGATCATAGAAAGGGATTTGAAATACAAAGGAGAAATTATATACCAAAAAGGAGATACCATAGAAGTATTTGGTGAAAACACCTATTATGAAGTAGAATATCAGAAAGAAGGCAAAGTTGAATTTACCCTATTCCCCAGAGCACAGGTCAATGAAGCCATGGGTGGTTTAATCGCATCGCCCGATATTAGACGAATCTTGGAAAAAGATATTTACACGCATGTATCATCAATTATAAATCCAAATGAAGAACTTGATTGGAGTGAAATAGAAATTGAAAGTATTGACATGAATTCCGACACATTCTTTATCAATGATTTTATTGCATATCTTGAAAGAATTGAAAGAATTTATGAATATGAGGGAATAAAATTTAAAGACACAGAGGCAGGTGTGAAAGCACAGGTTAAAGTAATGGGCAATAACAAGGAATACTACCTTGAACCTGTTTTTATAATTAGAAATGACCTTGTGGGAAGAATACCGGATGAATCTACAGCATTGGGGATTAAAATGACGATCCACAACATAATCCCTGAAAAAAATGAAATACAATTTGGCATAAGCACCGCTCAAAAAGATTACATTATCATGAAGGCTATGGAAAAACCGCTGATAAATGTATTATGGATTGGTACCTTAATAATGGTTTTTGGGTTCTGTCTTGCTATTTATAGACGTTATACCGAATTCAAGAAAATGCGAGACAAACAGCTCGAATAATGGCTCGAAGTTTTAAAATTTCTTTTATTGGTGCGGGTAACCTTGCAAGTAATCTGGCTCCTTGTCTGGAAAATGCCGGCCATATAATAAACAGCATTTCCAGCCTGCACTTATATTCGGCAGAAAAATTGGCTGATTCGCTTTACAATACCAGGGCTATTGATGATAATGATTTCTCTTCCGAGGATACTGAAATAATTTTTCTAGCCGCAAAAGATGATAATTTACGAGCTATTGTTAAAGATATTAAAGCACCGGAAAGTGCTCAGCTAGTTCATTGTTCCGGATTTGCTCATATTGATGTATTAAATGATTTTCCGGGTTCAACAGGTGTATTTTACCCTTTGCAGTCATTTAGCAAAGGAAGACGAACAGAATTCAAAAATATTCCAATTTGTGTGGAAAGTTTTGACGAAGCTCTTTCAGATAAGCTTACAATATTGGCAAGGTCAATTAGCAAGAATGTTTCATTTGTTTCCAGTGAAAAACGAAAACAACTTCATTTAGCAGCTGTATTTGCCAATAATTTTGTCAATCACATGCTCAGCATTTCTGATGATATTCTTATTAACTCAAATTTAAGTCTTTCGCTTTTGCAGCCACTGGTGATTGAAACACTTAATAAAGCTTTTGAAATGGGTCCTTTTGAAGCACAAACAGGTCCGGCAAAAAGAGGAGATATGGAGACAATTAATGAGCATCTAAAACTCCTGAGGGATCATCCTGAAATTGCGGAAATTTATGAACTCATCTCCAGACAAATTATGAATGGCACCAAGGGCTAAAATAACATGATCTAAATGTTATTAAATCATATTTAAGCACTGAGATTCAACAATTAAGTGCTTTTTTATGATATTTGCCGACTTATGAAAATTGCCCGTTTTAAGAATTTTAAGTACGGAAATTCGCTTTCGCATGCCCAGTTGGTTGGAAAGATTGTACTTATTATTTTTATTCTCTTCATTTTCTTATTTTCCATTAACCTGATGGAAATGTCCTTTAAAGAATTTGGAGGACCCTTCGCAAGGCATATAATTTCCGCCACATCCAATCCCTTTGTCAGTTTGTTTATTGGCCTTTTGGCAACTGCAATAATTCAATCCAGCTCTACAACAACATCAATGGTTGTGGCCCTTGTTGCCTCAGGAACCTTAAGTTTTGAAGGTGCAATCCCCATGGTAATGGGAGCAAACATTGGTACTTCACTCACGAGCACCATTGTATCATTAGGGCATATAACCAAGAAAAATCAATTTAAAAGAGCCATCGCAGCAGCAACTGCTCATGATTTTTTTAACATTTTCGTTACTGCCATACTTTTTCCATTAGAAATGTCTTTTAAGATTTTATCTAAGGGGGCATTGTTTTTAACATCGAATATTTATTCAGAAGAAGGTTCAAGAATTAGTTTGGGTGTCATTTTCACTTTACTTCAGGCAATGAGCAATTTTGTTATATCTATTACACAAGGATTTGGAATAATTATGGTAATCTTATCCTTTGTATTGCTGTTTATTTCTCTTCGGATTTTTTCATTTCTTATTCGAAGCTTTTTTATAGGTGAAAGGCAGGATCAGTTTGAAAAGTATTTTTTTGGAAATTCTTTAAAATCATTGCTTTGGGGAACAGGTATTACCGCTGTAGTACAATCAAGTTCATTAACGACTTCAATTACTGTCCCTCTCGTAGCTACTAAAAAGGTAAGTCTGGAAAAGGCCTTTCCTTTTCTAATGGGAGCGAATATTGGAACTACCGTAACGGCATTGCTCGCAGCTATTTCAAAGTCTGAAGCCGCCTTGGACATTGCTTTAGTTCATTTAATTTTCAATATTTTAGGTGTATTGATATTTTACCCTTTCCCAGTTTTAAGAAACATACCCATTTATATTGCCAAACGACTTGGAAATGCCACTGTAAAATACAGATTGGTTGGTTTTGGTTATATAATTGTAACTTTTTTTCTGATTCCTTTTCTCTTAATTTATTTTTCCGGGATTATAATTCTCAAATAAGAATCGAACAAAGGGCTCATTTTTACGATATTTATATTTCGAACAAGCTGAAATATGGTTTCCGACTTACAAAAGATAATTGAAATAGCTAAGAAATATGTTGAAGTCCGTGTGGAACTGTTAAAGCTGGACATCAAAGAACAGAGCGGCGAGTACCTAATGAAAGGAACTTTTCTCTTTGGTGTCGTTCTTATTTTCCTTTTGATCTTATTTTTTATTTCACTGGGGCTGGCTTTTTACCTTAATGAAATTACAAATAGCAGATATTACGGTTTTTTTATACTGGCTGCCTTTTTCTTTATTGTTATGATATTACTCTTTCTTACGCGAAAAAGTAAGAGACTTCAATTAGTATTTCATCGTATAATAGACTTCTTTATTTTCGATAAAAATGAGTAAAAATAACAGCTACATAAGTCCGGAACGAAAACAGCTATTAGAAAAGGCTGATGCCTATTGGAGAGAATTTGAATCAGTTCGGGAAGATCTGGAAGAAAGCACCTTAAAATTTGGAAAAAACGTATTAATAGTGAGCTCTATTGGTCTTGGAATTGCTCTTTCTTATAAACTCCTTTCAGAATCCTCAGACAAAGAAGAAAACAAAGAAAATTTTAAGAATAAATATAAAAGAAAGCCATCGCGATTTGGCTCTGCTTTTAAAACTCTCGCGATCCCATTTTTTATTGGAATTGCTAAGAGTATTGTACTACCGGATTTAAACAAAAGTAAACAACAAAGTAATGGAGGGAATCCTTAGTAAAATCATAAAAGATTCTCAACAAGGAAAAAAGTCGCTGGCTCTATTATTGGATCCGGATGAATATCAAAACGAATCGCTGAAAAATTTATTTTCTGTAGATTTTAAACATGTGAGTTATTTATTTGTTGGAGGAAGTCTTTTAAAAAAGGAAAGCTTAGATGAGCTAATAGAGAATTTGAAGAGTATAAATTCAAAACCGGTAATTTTATTTCCGGGTAACTCGGGACATATTTCCGATAAGGCAGATGCTATTTTATTCCTTTCACTTATTTCCGGAAGAAATCCCGACTATTTGATCGGTCAACAAGTCATTTCTGCCCCATTAATCAAAGAAGCTAAAATAGAAGTATTACCTACTGCTTATATGCTCATAGATGGAGGTAAATCAACTACAGTACAATATATGAGTAATACAGTGCCAATTCCTGCTGACAAACCTGATATTGCCGCGTGTACAGCGCTAGCAGGACAATATTTAGGTTTGAAAATAACCTATTTAGATGCCGGAAGCGGTGCAAAGAATCCAATTCCTTCACGTGTAATCAGTGCTGTAAAAAATGAAATAAGAGGCCCATTAATCGTGGGTGGTGGAATTCGAAATTATGGACAAATGGAGAAGGCTTTTGATGCAGGAGCAGATATTGTGGTAATTGGAAATGCGTTGCAAAACAATGAAGTCAGTCTCGAAGAATTAAACTCGGCTTATTTAAAATAGTCAGGCTCTGACCAATGACTCTCTTTTTCTCATTTTACCTGCAGAAATTCCAAACATCATTTTGAATCTTCTGCAGAAATAGGCAGTGTCCTTATATCCTACTTCAATTCCAATTTCCCGAATGCTCTTTTTTGTAGTTCTTAAAAGCCCAACGGATTTCTCCATTCTCTGATATTCGATATAATCCTGTGGGTTAATGCCGGTCATTGATTTGAAATACTGGCCTACATAATCTTCTGAAACATTGGCAACATTGGCCAAAACTCTGTTTGAAAGATCTCCACCCAAATTTGTTTTGATAAAATTAAAAATATCAATAAGTCTTGGGTCTTTGAAATAATTCAAATTTGTTGCAAGCTTTTCAATAAATATTTTATGGTCTAGGATATAGCGAAATATATCCAAAACTATTATTTCAGTATTGCATTTTTTTATGCGCTCCTTGCCCGGCAATTCTGTAAATTCCTCTTTGATCGTATCTAAAATAAGATTTACAATCGCCGGCCGCTCCTTAATTAAAAATGGAGGTATGTCCAGTGATGAATAAAAATTGACTGAATCAAATATTTTAGCTTCAAATGATAATACACTATAGGATCCTTCAGGATTGAGCGCCGGTACCCTTTCTTTAGTATAGCTAACAAACTTGCTTTTATCAACTAAGTATTTCTCCTGTTGTAATTCAGTAAAACTACCCTTTCCAAAACTTATAGTAATCGTTTTTCCCGCGGGTATGAACAATAAATCGCCCTGCGCTGCAGTAACCTGCCCATTCTCTGTGGAGATTTCTCCATTGTGAACCAAGATAATAGTATTCTCAAAGTCATAGAAATTGAAAACCTTATGAGGCTGAAGAACTTTAACATTCCTCAAACTGGTAAACTTAATACTTAAACTTTCTAATATTTTATTGTAGTCCTCCATTGTTGGAGTTTGATAAATCCAAATTTATCTTAGTAAAATGCATTAACAAAAGGGCATGTAATTTAGTAAATTTCACAAATCAAAAAAAAACACTCCGAAGAGTGTTTTGAAAAATTCCAATATTGACCACCGTTTCCTTACGATAGGATGCTTCTGGATATAACTATTTTTTGAATCTCCGAAGTCCCCTCATAGATTTGAGTGATTTTAGCATCGCGCATCAGCCGCTCTACATGAAACTCTTTTACGTATCCATAACCACCATGTACCTGAACTGCTTCAATTGTTGTGTCCATGGCTACTTTTGAAGAATACAACTTTGCCATAGCACTTGCAGTTGCATAGTCTTCATGATCATCTTTAAGTTTTGCGGCTTTTAAACACAATAGCCTTGCTGCTTCAATTTGCGTAGCCATATCGGCCAATTTAAACTGGATTGCCTGATGTTTTGAAATTTCCTTACCAAAAGCCTTTCGTTCTTTTGAATATTGAAGAGACAATTCATAGGCCCCACTTGCAATTCCCAAAGCCTGTGAAGCAATACCAATCCTGCCTCCATCGAGTACTTTCATAGCAAAGGTGAATCCAAAACCATCTTCGCCAATTCGGTTCTCTTTTGGCACCTTTACATCTGAAAACATGAGCGAATGTGTATCCGAGCCCCTTATTCCAAGTTTGTCTTCTTTTTTACCTACCACAAATCCTTCTAATCCTTTTTCAACAATAAGTGCATTGATGCCCTTGTGTTTTTTTTCAGGATATGTTTGAGCTATTACAAGGCAAACATCTGCAATACCCCCGTTTGTAATCCAGTTTTTTGTTCCATTTAATAGGTAATGATCTCCTTTGTCTATCGCCGTTGTTTTTTGCGAAGTGGCATCTGATCCCGCTTCGGGTTCTGAAAGGCAAAAAGCACCTATCATTTCACCGCTTGCCAGCTTCTTGAGATATTTTTCCTTTTGTTCTTCTGTACCATAGGTTTCAAGACCCCAACAAACCAAGGAATTGTTAACTGACATTGCAACAGAAGCAGAAGCGTCAATTTTAGAAATTTCCTCCATAGCAAGAACATACGAAACAGTATCCATTCCTCCACCATTGTATTTTGGGTCCACCATCATGCCCATAAATCCCAATTCTCCCATCATTTTTAATTGTTTCAGGGGAACCTCCTGTTTCGTATCACGGTCTATTACACCCGGAAGCAATTCCTTTTGAGCAAAGTCTTTCGCTGCTTCTCTTACCGCTATCTGCTCTTCCGTTAACTGAAAATCCATTTATTGTTTATTTTGTGTTATTTAATCTCTTCTACCCAAAAACATCATTATCCAATACATCAACGTAACTAAAGAAGCAATGGCTGCTACTACATAAGTCATTGCTGCCCATTTTAATGCATCTTTTGCCATATTGTGTTCATTAGCATTAACAACTCCCTGATTGCTTATCCAGGCCAGAGCTCTTTTACTCGCATCAAATTCGACAGGTAGTGTGATGAAAGCAAAGAGTGTAAACACTGCGTAGCATCCAATAATTACGAGTAAAGCCATTTCCATAGGAATTGCTCCCTGAAGAAAGAATGCACCAAAAAACATCATTATAAATACGATGTTGATAATTCTTGCACTGACATTTTGAATTGGAACCATGGCTGACCGGAACTCAAGAAAACTATATGCATTGGCGTGTTGCACTGCATGACCACATTCATGTGAAGCTACCGCAGCAGCTGCGGCATTTCTCCCAAAATATACTTCTTCGCTCAAATTGACTGTTTTTGAAGCAGGATTGTAATGATCAGTTAATTTCCCCGGCACATGAGTGACCTTAACATCGTAAATTCCACTATCCCTGAGCATTTTTTCAGCTATTTCTTTGCCCGTTAGATTACTGGAAAGTTGTGTTTGTGAGTATTTTTTGAATTTAC
The DNA here is from genome assembly GCA_014323545.1 of Hyphobacterium sp. CCMP332. Lineage (NCBI taxonomy): Bacteria > Pseudomonadati > Pseudomonadota > Alphaproteobacteria > Maricaulales > Maricaulaceae > Hyphobacterium > Hyphobacterium sp. CCMP332. The sequence continues at coordinate 1,971,817 of CP058647.1, read as the reverse complement.
TTTTTAATCTTGCTTGCACTGCAAAGCTGACTATAGCAAATAGTATTATTATTAATATATACATGGCTTAAGATTTTATTTTCTCTATAATTTTTGAAGTCGAATACCCTTTCACCAAGGAAATAGTTTTGACCTCACCTCCATGCTCGATAACAACATTTGAGCCAACAATATCTTTTATTAAATAATCATCCCCTTTGACCAAAATATCTGGCAAAATGGCATTTATAAGTTCTTTAGGAGTTAAATCATCAAACAAAATGACAGCATCGATAAATTCCATGGAAGCCATTAATCTGGCACGTGACGCCTCATCAATTATAGGCCTGCCTTCACCTTTGAGCATTCTGACGCTTTTATCACTATTAAGCCCAAGAACTAAAAAGTCACCTAAGTTTCTGGCCTTTTGTAAATAATCGATATGTCCTAAGTGTACGATATCAAAACAGCCATTACTAAAAACAAGTTTTTTGCCTTTCTTTTTAAGTTTGTCTCTTAATACAAGAAAGTCCTTAAGTGTACTTATTTTTCTCTCTGTAACAATCATTCGCTTTTACTTGCCAGCCAGGCCGCAATTAAAAATGATATTCCGCCAATTATAAATATCATAAGTACCGTGGATCCGTACATTACTGTAGCGTATACTTTACCATCTGAAGTTGAAACTCCATAAATGGTTAAAGCTGTTTGTACAAAAAGAGGATATGCGCTGCCGGCAGGAACAGGGACTATCATTGCCATTGTGCTTACAATTAATAAGGTAAGCGCCACATCCAATCCTAAATGTGAAGTAGCGGGAATGGCAAAAAATACAACATAACTTGCCAAGAAGTACATTACCCAAATCACCACTGTATTGAAAAGAAACATGAATTTGTTTTCAACGTGTTTGATGCTCATAATTCCGGTACCTACTTTTTGCAATGAGGCTCCAATCTTTGCAAAAAACCGATATCTCATTAGTCTTCTTCTGAGCAGATACATAAAGAAAAGTACAGAAAGTATTCCAATAAAAATCCAAAGCAAATAGCTCGAACCTTCAGAAGTACTCTCACCATTGGTATTTTGTGTGGCACTTAATATTTGATTGAACAGTTCATAATTGAATAAAAAGGCAAGTGCTACGATAACAATAATCGTAAGCAGATCAAATGCTCTTTCGGCGACCACTGTTCCTATACTTTCTTCTAAAGGAATTTTATCTGTTTTACGCAAAATCGCACATCTGGAAATTTCACCGGCCCTGGGTATTGCCAGATTCATAAAATATCCAAACATAACAGCCAGAAATGATCGTCCCGTACCCGGGTTAAATCCCATGGTTTGGTACAATTGGTTCCATCGATAGGCTCTGGCAATATGACTTAAAATCATAGCCAAAAAAGAAAGTAATATAAATTCAAAGTGTGCATCTTTGATTTTAGATATTACATCGCCAATGTTTTCGTTTCGATAAGTATACCAGATCAGGCCGCCCCCGGCGACAAATGACAAGATATATATGATTGTCTTTTTCAGCCTTTTATAAGTTAAGAAACACTATTATTTGAATCGGGAAAAATAACCACTGGTTTGTGGCTCTTGGCTTCATTTAAATCAATGGAACAATAAGATATAATAATGATAATATCTCCAACCTGTACCTTTCTTGCTGCGGGACCGTTGAGACATACATCTTTACTACCTCTTTCACCTTTAATTACATAAGTTTCCAGTCTTTCACCATTATTAATATTAACAATCTGAACTTTCTCATTCTCGAAAATATTGGCGGCATCCATCAGGTCTTCATCTATAGTAATACTACCAACATAATGAAGCTCGGCCTGTGTAACTTTTACACGATGGATTTTTGACTTAAGGACTTCTATATTCATGAAGCTCAAAATTGAGGCTGCAAAGTTATAAAATAACCAAATGCTTTCTAATTAGTTCCTTTATTGTTTACAATTGGAACCTAATATTATCTATCAGTCGTATATCCGAAAGCATTACAGCTATACATATGGCATAAGTATTCCCTTTTTTGAGCATTGGGTTTAAACCAAAATCAGGCAAACTTACCAATTCAAGATACTCCGATTTTATATTATTTCGTTGTAATTCAAGTTTTATTTGCGTTTTTAACGCATTACTAAACCTAGCGCTTTTCTGTATTTCAGATCTAATAGTTTTGAGGCTCTGGTAAATCAAAGGTGCAATTTTCCTGTCCTCCTCCGCGAGCCTCCTATTTCTGGATGACATGGCTAATCCATCATCTTCCCTAATGATTTCGCAAGGAACAATCTCAGATTTAATACCCAAATCAAGACACATTTGACGCACAATATAATATTGCTGCAAATCTTTTAACCCGAAATAAGCTTTATCCGGTTCAACCAAATGCAACAAACGAGATACAACAATAGCAACACCGTTAAAATGACCAGGTCTGAATCGACCCTCCAATACACTTCCCAATAAACCAAAATCCAATTCTATTTTTGGTTTTTCTCTATAAAACTCTGAACTGTCAGGGGCAAATACATAGTCACAATTTAGACTTTTTAATTGATCAATATCCTTTTCCAGATCCCTGGGGTATTTTTTAAGATCAACCTGGTTGTTAAACTGAAGAGGATTAACAAAGATGCTGCAGATGCTAATATCATTTTCTCTGATACTTCTTGCTATCAAAGAAAAATGACCTTCATGCAAAGCGCCCATCGTGGGTACAAATCCAGAGGTCTTTAAATAATTCTTATTGTCCCGAACAATTTCATTCAGGTGGTCAATTCGGCTAATTACATCCAAGGCCGGGCTTTATTAGAATGGAGCCAAATAAAGCATATGGTTGTAAATATTCAAAATTAGTGGTATTTTTGTGAGCTATTTAGCCAATCTTTTAACAAATCCATTATATATGTCAAAGCTTCGTATTCTTTACGCTTCATCAGAAATCAATCCATTTCTTCAAACCACCAAAGTGGCAGAATTCGTAAGAAAATTGCCTCAGGCTATGCAGGAAAGGGGTATGGAAATCAGAATACTTGTTCCCCGCTTTGGTTTAATAAACGAAAGAAAGAACAGATTGCATGAAGTTGTTAGACTTTCAGGCATAAATATTCCGGTTGGTGATGAGGAAAAACCACTTGTAATAAAGGTTGCTTCTATCCCTAATGCCAAATTACAGGTATATTTTATCGACAATGAAGACTATTTCCACAGAAAGTCCGTTTTCTACGATAAACAAAATAAGTTTTACGAGGATAACGGTGAAAGAGCAGTATTTTTCTGCAAAGGTGTTTTAGAAACCGTAAAAAAACTTGGTTGGGCTCCGGATATAGTGCATTGTCATGACTGGATCACAGGTTTAATCCCACTTTATTTAAAAACAACATATAAAAATGATCCTATTTTCAAGAGTGCCAAGAGTGTATATACCGTTTATGATAACGGATTTACACATAAATTTGGTCAAGATTTACTTGAGAAGGCAAGGATGATTGACATAGATGAGAATCTTCTTAGTCCTCTAAAGTCAGCGGATTTCGAAGGATTTATTAAAATTGCAACCCAATATGCCGACAAAGTACTCCACGCAGGAGATGCCGTTGAAGATAATCTCGCAACAATATTTGAAGATTTGCAAAGCAATAAAAAACTTGAAACCATTGCTTCCGATGATGAAATGGTTGACAATGTATACAACCTATACAACGATTTGGCAGGTTAATTCGAAAAATTATATGTTATTAAAATCTTGGCTGGTTCGATTTATCGTACCGGCCTTTTTTCTTTGGTCTTGCACAAATAAAGAAAATATCTCTGCACCCGGTATTGGCAACGGCGATAACCTGCAGGCTATTCTTGTCGATACATTTGACATAGAAACGAGTACTTTTTTAAGAGACTCAATTGTTACTTCTTCGGCAAGTACCTTGCTGGTTGGGAAAATAGAGAATGAAAATTTTGGTACAACAACCTGCAATGCATTTCTCCAAACCGCAATCACCGGAAATAATTTTCTAAATATTGAAAACCCGCAGTTTGATTCGATGGTTTTAGTATTAAGGCCAAATTATGTATTTGGAAATCCTGATGCCAGTATTAAAATGGGTATTCACCGCTTAAAAGAAGGTTTTGATCTCAGGAAGAGCTATTTAGCATCTGAATCGCTCGAATACGATAAGGAAGCAGAAGCAGAAGTGGTCTTTTCAGCCCAGGATATTCAGGATGAAAATTTGAGAATAAATTTAAGTGGTCTCGGACAGAAGTTTTTTAATGATAGAGAATTGGAGTTTTTCGATGATCCGCTCGACTTTATCGAATATTTTAAAGGTTTGGCATTAATTACGAAGACTTCGGAAGGGTCTGTAATTGGTTTTGAGGTGGATCCGGCTTCTTCGACAACATCTACCATCACTTCAGGAATCTTCCTTTATTACAGAACAAGTGTTGACTCAACAGCAGATACTACTTTTTATAAATTTCCGATATCGGTCAATTATCAAAGGTTTAATCAAATTATACATGACCGGCCACCCCTTTTATCCGATCTAAAAGCAAACAATCAAAAGATTAGCTCAGATCTTACTAATGATGAAGTTTTTTTACTCGCAGGTACAGGAATAATCAGTCGTTTTGATTTTCCTACATTTAAAAATTTAAGAAACCTACATCGAAATATAATCGTTGAACAAGCCATATTATCCATAGATGCCGATTTAGATAATGATGATTATTATTCCCCCCCGCTTGAACTGTTTTTGTTTAAAGTGGATTCTAATGATAACCTTGAATTATATAACGGTGGAGAAGTAGGATCGGGAAGCAGGTTTAATAATACCTATTCTGTGGATGTTACATCCTATTTTGGAGAATTAATTAGTAGTAGAGAAAGTGTTACAGATTTAATTATGATTCCTTCTTTGAATGGATCTTCTGTTAATCAATTGAAATTTGGGGCCTATAAAGATGAAGAAAGCCCCGTCAAACTTATTGTGTATTACATACCTATCAATTAAATTGTAGAGAATTATGTGTGGAATAGTTGGCTATATAGGACAAAAGCAAGCTGCACCTATCATTTTAAAAGGATTGCACCGATTGGAATATCGCGGATATGACAGCGCTGGAATTGCAATTTTAAATGGAGATCTTAAAGTTTTCAAGAAAAAAGGGAAAGTTTCTGAACTTGAAGCCTTTATTGAAAATCAAGATACAGAAGGCGTAGTTGGAATAGGCCATACACGTTGGGCTACTCATGGTGAGCCAAATGATATAAACGCCCATCCGCATTATTCTTCTACCGCGGATCATGCAATAATTCACAATGGAATCATTGAAAATTACAGTTCAATTAAGAAAGAACTGGAAAGCAAAGGACATAAGTTTACCAGTGAAACTGATTCAGAGGTTTTAATTCATTTCATTGAATACATCAAAAACTCTCACGATTGTCTTCTGGAGGAAGCAGTGCGTTTGGCACTCAACGAGGTAATTGGCGCCTATGCAATTGTCATTATTTCTCTGGACAATCCCAATCAATTAATTGCCGCACGAAAAGGAAGTCCCTTAGTAATTGGCGTTGGGAAAGATGAGTTCCTGATTGCTTCGGATGCAACCCCAATCATAGAATATACTAATGAAGTTGTTTATTTGGATGATTTTGAAATCGCAGTTATCAGAGACGGAAATCTATCAATTAAAAACACAGAAGATGTTGTTAAAAGCCCCTTAATACATAAACTGGAAATGGAGTTGGAATCCATTGAAAAAAGTGGTTTTGACCATTTCATGTTAAAAGAGATTTTTGAGCAACCTAAATCAATTCGCGATTCTATGCGAGGAAGAGTACAGCTTGATAATGGTAAAGTTGCTCTAGGTGGGATTCGCGAGTACTACAATAAATTCGTAAAGGCAGACAGAATCATCATTGTGGCCTGTGGTACTTCCTGGCATTCGGGACTGGTTGCAGAGTATTTGATTGAAGAATTTGCAAGGATACCGGTAGAGGTTGAATACGCTTCTGAATTCCGCTATAGAAATCCTGTTTTAAAAGAAGGGGATGTGGTAATTGCTATTTCACAATCCGGCGAAACTGCAGATACTTTGGCGGCTATGGAACTTGCTAAATCCAAAGGGGCAATAATATTTGGTGTTTGCAATGTAGTTGGATCTTCGATTGCAAGATTTTCTCATGAAGGGGCTTATACCCATGCAGGTCCCGAAATTGGAGTTGCAAGTACCAAAGCTTTCACCGCACAACTTACCGTGCTTTCGATGATGGCTTTAATTCTCGCAGATGCTCGGGGTACTTTGAGAAGAAGAACTTATCAGGAAATTCTTGTGGACTTGAATTCAATCCCCGACAAGGTTGAAAAAGTGCTCAAACAAGATGAGCTTATTAAGAAAATAGCAAAAGAATTTAAAGATGTTAGCAATTTCCTATATCTGGGTAGAGGATATAATTTTCCTGTTGCACTGGAAGGTGCATTAAAACTAAAAGAAATATCCTATATACATGCAGAGGGCTATCCGGCAGCAGAAATGAAGCATGGTCCAATTGCTTTAATTGATGAAGAAATGCCAGTGGTTGTGATAGCAACAAAGGACAGTTCCTATGAAAAAATAATTTCCAATATCCAGGAAGTAAAGGCCAGAAAAGGTAGAATAATAGCAATAGTCACAGAGGGAGACGATATAATTCCGAAAATAGCAGATTATACCATTGAAATTCCCCATTGTCATGAAGCATTGTCGCCAATGGTCTCTGTTGTTCCATTGCAACTTTTATCGTATCATATTGCCGTATTAAGAGGAACTAATGTTGATCAACCAAGAAATTTGGCTAAATCTGTGACGGTAGAATAATATTTTTATCGCAATTGTACTTTACGCGGACATTAGCTTAACTGCCCAACAAAAATGTTAATTATTCATTGCTTTAAGATACTCCTGCTTTAACAAGGGACATATTTTGTACCGTTCTTCTTTAGTATCTTCGTAGAGAGCATCGAGTAATTCATAAACATGCTCTATTCCAATTTTCTCTAACCAGGCAAATGGACCTTCCGGATAATTCGTACCCAATTTCATTGCAATATCAATGTCTTCTTTTTCTGCCGTTCCTTCCATAACGGTAAAATAAGCTTCATTTATTATCATGGTTACAACACGCGGTGTAACCATCCCCACTCGATCCTCAACCCGAATTGGTTTTACTTTTAAAAGCTTGAATAATTCTTCTGAATTTATAATCGAATGATCATCCAAAGCTGTGATTTCCCATTTGTTTCTATTTATAAATCCGGGAATGCCTGCAAATCCCATTATATTGGAATTGACCTTGCCAATGAATACTCTTAATTCAGATAGGCTTGTGTTAAGGGTATTTATTAAAACGTGAATTTCCCGGTTGGCTAATAACCATTGTAAATCGTCAAGGCTTTCGCTCTCCCAAAAATGAATCACCGCATCACCGGTTTTAATTTTATCTGAAATTCCGGCAAAATCTTCGGCTGTTTGAATTTGATTATATAGTGCCTTTAATTCCTTTGTGCGTTTTTCTCCACCTATCGCAAAAACATTCATATCTTTAATTCTTAATTCAGAATTTCAAAAATGAGCAAAAAAATTATCAATTCAAGCGATGCACCCGAACCAATCGGGCCTTATTCCCAATCGGTTTATGCAGGTAATACGCTTTATGTATCCGGACAGATTGCCATGAATGCCGATACCGGTAAAATGGAAGTTGAATACATTGAGCTTGAGACCCAGCGGGTTATGGAAAACATTGGTGCCATATTAAATGAGGCCGGTATGGATTACTCACACGTAGTTAAATGCAGTATTTTCTTAAAGAATTTGGATGATTTTATCAAAGTAAATCAGGTCTATGGCAATTTCTTTAAAGAGGACCCCCCCGCAAGAGAAACAGTTGAAGTATCTCGTTTACCGAAAGATGTAAATGTGGAAATTTCCTGCATTGCAGTTAAATAATGTATTTTCCAGGACTTTACATCCGGGAGACACATTTGTTTACTACACCTCAACACATTTTACTTGATAAACTCAAGAAGAAAGTCGCATCTCCAAGTCGGAAAAACTCAAAAGACACTGAGAATATTTTTTTCAACGGCTTGTTAAAAGAAAATTCTTTCATCATTTCCCAAAACACATCTTATCCTCAATATTTTATTCCGATGATTCGCGGAGAATTTGTTGAAGGCGAAGATGAATCACTCCTTAAATTGGAGTATGACCTGTTTAGAGGTTCCAAATTGTACCTGAGTTTATGGACATCAATTTGCATTCTGGCTGCTGTTTTCTTTCTATTAATATCATTCAAAATAGAATATTCATTAGCGGCTATTGTTATATTACTCATCAATTATTCTATAGTCCTAGGTAATTTTAATCTTCATTCAAAAAAAAGTCGCGAACTGCTTTTACAGATATTCAATTGAACCTTGCATTTTCTAAGATAAACGCCCCTTCTTTTATACTTTTGCACAAAATTTTTGACTATGTCGGTAAGAGTAAGATTTGCGCCGAGTCCTACCGGGCCGTTGCATATAGGAGGAGTAAGAACAGCATTATTTAATTTTCTTTTTGCAAAAAATCAAGGTGGGACTTTTGTACTAAGAATTGAAGACACTGATCAAACGCGTTTTGTTCCGGGTGCTGAAGCATACATAATGGAATCTTTGGAGTGGCTGGGCATTTCTCCGGATGAGAGCCCACTTAATCCTGGAAAATATGAGCCCTACAGACAATCTGAAAGAAAAAATATGTACAAGCAATATGCCGATCGACTAATCGAAAACGGAAATGCATATTATGCTTTTGACACACCTCAAGAGCTGGATGTCATGCGTGAAAGGCTTAAAGCGGCAAGGGTTCCTAATCCGCAGTACAATTCTGTGACACGAGAAAGCATGAAAAACTCTCTCACACTGCCCGAAGACGAAGTAAAAAAGCGTTTAAACTCAGGTGAGCCCTATGTTGTGCGTATAAAAGTTCCCAGAAAAGAGGAGGTAAGACTGAATGATCTTGTTCGTGGATGGGTAATGGTAGAGTCAGAAACCATCGACGACAAGGTTATTTTAAAGTCCGATGGAATGCCCACCTACCATTTGGCCAATGTAGTAGATGACCACTTTATGAAGATCACTCATGTGATAAGAGGTGAAGAATGGCTGCCTTCTGCACCTTTGCATGTCCTTTTATACAAGTATCTCGGTTGGGAAAGTGAAATGCCTGAATTCGCTCATTTGCCACTAATCCTAAAACCTGATGGAAATGGAAAATTGAGTAAAAGAGATGGAGACAAGCTGGGTTTTCCAGTATTTCCTTTGAATTGGACCGACCCGGAAACGGGAGAAAAAAGTACAGGCTTTAGAGAAAGGGGATTTCTTCCTGAAACGATGAATAACTTTCTCGCAATGCTTGGTTGGAGTCCGGGAAATAATGAAGAATTTTTCAGTATGGATGATCTTATTGAAAAATTCAGTATTTCCAGAATTGGAAAAGCGGGAACGAAATTTGACATTGAAAAGGCCAAGTGGTTCAATCAGCACTATTTGCGCGAAAAATCAAATTCGGAATTATCGCAATTCCTTATTGAAGATCTTAAAAAAGAAGGCCTTGAATACAATGAAGAAAAACTCAATGATATTATTGAGCTTGTAAAGGAAAGATTGGTATTCCCCTCTGACCTATTTGATGAAAGTCGCACTTGTTTCGAACGTCCTGTAAATTACGATCCGAAAGTTGTTGAGAAAAAATGGGACATGGATGCCAAAAGAGCAATAAAGCAATTTGTAGAAAACCTTGAAAATCTAAATGATTTTAAAGCTGATAAAATAAAACAGTTGTATTACAATACAACGGCGGAATTGGGTATTAAAATGGGTAAAGTAATGCCAGCTCTGAGATTGGCTGTGACAGGTGAAGGTATGGGACCTGATTTGATGATTTTACTGGAAATATTAGGGAAAAAAGAACTTATTGCCCGTTTAAATCTCGCAATTGAGAAAATTGGCTAAGCCAATCATTGAATTTCCTTTTTTGTAACTTTAAACAAAAAAGGGACATGGCCAATAAGAAGAAAAAGCAAAAGACTAAACCTCGTGTCCATAAGGATTTAGACGGTTTCGAAATTAGTATCAATAGTTTCGGAGAAATACAGAGCAATATGGACATTGAAAAAATCAATAAATTTTTGAATAAAAATGTCGATGATAAAAAACTGCGGGATCGCGACGACATTGATAAGGGTGAAGACAAAAAAGAAGATCAATGAATTCACATGAAATAGATTTTAAAATTATTGGGGATGACATTCAGTTAGTTGAAGTTGAACTCGACCCAAATGAAACAGTTATTGCTGAGGCCGGTGCAATGATGTACATGGATGAGGGTATTACTTTTGAAACAAAAATGGGAGATGGATCCAATCCCGATCAGGGTTTTATGGGAAAAATACTTTCAGCAGGAAGTCGCCTCTTAACAGGTGAATCGGTCTTTATGACACATTTTACCAATCGCGGTCAGGGCAAACAAAGAGTTGCATTTGCAGCTCCTTATCCTGGAACAGTCATTCCAATAGACTTGTCTGAGAGAACGAATAGCGAATTAATCGTTCAAAAAGATGGCTTTTTATGCGCAGCATTGGGGACTAAAATTTCCATTACATTTAATAAAAGAATTGGATCAGGTTTGGTTGGTGGAGAAGGATTTATCATGCAAAAGTTGCAAGGAGACGGTAAAGCCTTTATTCATGCTGGCGGAACCATTGTAGAAAAGGAATTGAACAATAACCTTTTAAGAGTCGATACGGGTTGTATTGTAGCTTATGAATCACAACTGGATTTTAATGTGGCCAGGGCGGGCGGACTAAAATCCATGGTATTCGGAGGTGAAGGTTTGTTTCTTGCTACTTTACAAGGTACGGGCAAAGTTTGGTTGCAATCAATGCCTATTAGAAAATTAGTCCAGGCTTTAGCTCCATATGGTCAAAATAGAGGTAAGGAGTCCAGTTCGATCCTAGGAAGTTTTCTGGAAGATTAATTTCCTATCTTTTTTTCCATTTCCCTTTCAATGCTGGCAAAATCAATCGATGAACATCCGCTGCAGCCTGGGCAATGCACTTCTTCCGAGAAAAAGTTTTTATAAACAAGTCGCAGCATATAAAACAGAGCCATTAAAAATGCTGTTAATACGAGTATATTTTGGAGCATGAATGTAAAATTAATTTTTTACTGATGACTTTAAAAGCTAATTTCGAAGTTTAAAGTTTCACAAAAACACCAAAAAGCGCACAAAATTGGAACTCAATCCAAAAGGAACAATTTTTGAAACAAGTTTTAAGGAAACCAAAAGTGGTAAAAAGCTAATGGAGAAACTTGTCAATCCGGATGGAAAAGGCCTGGAATTCAACAACGTTGTATCTGCAGCAAGGATTGACAAAGACAAGGTTTTCTGGGTAATCGCACTTGATAGCGACAGACCTCAGCACACAGGCACATCAAGTTCTTATCAGCAAGCAGAAAAAGATGTGCTTAAAGTCTTAAAAGATAGAAGAGCACTTTGTATTAATGGAGATTTTGCACTTCAGGAGTATTTGGAGCAGGAAATAGAGAAACAATCAGGAAATTCAGAGTTCAGGGAAACTGCCCGTGTTGAATATCTATATGCAAAATACGGAAAGGCCAAATTTCAAATCAAGAAAGTACTACCCAAGCAATTGATCATTTATAGTGAACCCTATAAAGATGGTTTCACAACCGATGATAATGCACCAACTTTTGCTGTGAGCAAAAGAGAATTGGATGACACAGGCGAGGTTAGGGCTATGGGTCAAATTTTCTGTACAGCCGAGAAAAAGTACGAGTTTGAAAAATTCAGAAAAATCCCGGGATATCTAAGTGTATTCGGCCTGGACTGGGATGCTACAATGGAAGATGTAAAATACTGGTTTAGAAAATTAAGCCTTCAGCATCATCCGGACAGAGGCGGCGATGTGGAAAAATTTCGTGAGCTAACTGAAAGCTATGGTAAAGCTGTAAAGGCATTAAGGGATCGCGATATCAGGGACGGATTCTTATAGTTCCTCGTTTATTTGCTTAAATTGATTCTCCTTGGCCCATTCTCTTACTTCCCGATTGGTGGCCATTAAACGAACAATAAATTGCGCTTCGGGTATTTCCGACAATACAATTTTTAAAAGCACTAAAAGTGGGACAGATAATAACATTCCAATAATTCCCCATAATCCTCCAAAAAGTACAAGCCCTAGTATTATAGATACGAAATTAATATTAAAGCTGCTGCCCTGAATTTTAGGCTCCAGAATGTTACCAAAAAATAATTGTACAGACAGCAACACCGCCAGAAGCAAAAACAATGTTACAAAAGAATCCAATTGAATTATCCCCAATAATAAGGGTGGGATGGTTGCTATGATAGAGCCTATGGTGGGGATAAAATTTAAACAAAATGCCAGAAAGCCCCAGATTATGGCATGTTTGACTCCAAAAATATAACATGTAAGGGCATAACCCGTGCCTGTTCCGAGGCTGATGAGAATTTTAACTAGCATGTATCTGGACAGTGATGATTTTAATTGCTCAAAAATCATCAGAATCTGGCTGTTTCTTGCTTCATCCTTGTTACCAAACAGATAAATAAGAAAATGTTTATAATTCTGAATCGCGCTAAGAAATCCTACCAGATAGATAAACATCAAAAAGAAATCTGCCGTAAATCCACCTACAAATCCGGCCAGATCACCTGTGTACTCAAAAAGAAAATCAGGGTTGATGATATTGCTCAAACTTTCTGATATTTTTTGTTTTTCAAAATAACCTCCCCCAAAGCTTTCAAGAAACTTTTGTACTTCACCGATCTTTTCAGAAATCTGCACTTTTAATTCGCCGGATTCGCTAACCAGTTTGCTGGCCATTTTAGATATAAATAATCCGAATAGAAATATCAGTCCCAGGAATAAAATTGAAATCGTTGCCACACTAATTCCAACGGGTAATTTCCACTCTACCATTTTCGAAAGAAGAGGAATCAGTAACATGGCAAAAAACAAGGCCAGGGCAATAGGAATAAAAAACTGCTTTAAAACATAGAGAATTATTATAATCAATACGGCTAAAAATATATGTAGGACCTTTTTTACCGCTTTGGTCTCAGAAGTAAGTTTTTGAATTTGATCTTTATCCATTCCCCGAATTGAAATTGGAAAATAAACTTAATGAATCCATTTTGCAAACGATTTAAGGTTTGAATATTTAATAGTCATATTTCGGCTTTCTTGGCTTAAAATAGAATTGTAAGTCTACCCATGATATTCCTTGGTGCCTGAACCCTGAATCCAGGTCCATCCAGTACGCCATCGAAGTCGGTATCAATTGGCGCGCCATCCGTAAAATACAATTCGTCTGTGATGTTATTGAAAAAAAGTGAAGCGCTGACATTTTCTGACACCTTATAGTCAATCCCCGAATTAAAAATTAAGCTGGAAGGAATCTGATATTCAGGCTGGTTAAAAATATCAGTAAAGGCTTCTGACAAATACCTTGCATTGACATTAATACTGAATTTTTCTTTAAAAGTATAGCTTAGTTCTGGGGTAACAATAAAATCTGGTGATAATACCTGCTCAACGTTATTTTCACTATTCCCTTCCAAAGTGACATTATCTATATTTGTCCTTAAATAGCTTGCCATCAATCTAAAATCCAGATTTTTAATAATTCTATATTCGGTTTCCAACTCAAGTCCATAGCGCTGACTGCTGGCTACATTTTGCCGTATTTCAAAGTAAGTGTTTTGAATCACTCCCCCCAATTCGGTAATCTCATTCTCAAAATCCATATAAAATGCATTGAGATTTAATTTCAGCTTATCTTTAGTCAGTCTGTACCCAAGCTCAATATCATTTACAAATTCTTCCTTGATACTAAAGTCATTGCTAAAAAAGTCGATTCTCGTCGGTTCCCGTCCGGTTCGACCAAAAGAAGCATACAAATTCATATCGGTTCTTAAATTGTAAGTGATCCCAATTCTTGGATTTAAAAAAAAGTACGATTTTGAAGTTGAATTTATCCCATCCTGACCCGGTTCAAAACTCATTTTTACATATCTCATTTGGGATTCAGCAAATAGAATCATATTTAAGGGATCGAATCTTTTGCTTGCTTTTATGAAAACGGAAGCTTCGTCTTTAAAACTGTTTTGAGATAAATATGGAAACTTGGCATTCGGAGAAACATCCTCAGTATTCCGCCGGTTGAAAGTATATAAGTGAATACCTGCATCAACATCAAGATCATTGGTATGGTAATGAAGGTTGCTGGTAGCCCCGTACTGATTATTGACAATCCCATAATTATATTGTGTTAATATAGTTGTATCGTATGCAATAGAAAGGGTATCGACAGGAATTGAAACAGATTGAGGGAAAGCATATGGAAAATATCCTCTTGCTCCTGTATAATATAGTATTGATGACAATGATAAGCGCTTACTAAAAAAAAAGGTATGCTGAAGCTGGGCCATATCCTGCTCAAAGTCATCGATATCATTGGGGTTATTGTTATTCGTTCTTGGTCGCTTATTTATTACATCTTTTAAAACATATTCGTAGCTCTGATGATTTTGAGTTTTACCCATAAAACCTGTAATCTTAATTACGTGCTTTTCACCTATATATCCGCCGGAAAAGAAAAATGAATGGGCGTCACTTCCAGAATAATCCTTGTAACCTTCAGACTTCATTCTTGAAGCTCTTGCGTATGCCGAAAATCCTTTTTCGTTCTTTCCTGAATAAGCTTCAGCCGCTAATCCCATTGAGCCAAAACTGCCTCCACTTAATCGCAGTTCAGCTTTTGGTTTTTCAGAATAAAGACTAATACTTTCATAATTTATAGAACCTGCATAGGAAGAAGTTCCGTTGCTTGAAGTTCCAACACCTCTTTGAATTTGTACGGATTCTATACTGTTGCTGAAGTCGGCAAAGTTTGAAAAATAAACACCCTGATCGAGCATATCATTTAATGGAATACCATTCAAGGTTACATTAATACGATCTTGCGCCATTCCGCGTAGACGGAAACTCATATAATTGCCAAAATTCGTCCCGGCGTCCGAATAAGTCACTATAGACGGACTTAATCTTTCCAAATGCAAGGAGGCATCCTGGCCCAGATCAATTTTTTGTAATTCGGCTTTGCGAATTGTTGTTTTGCTTACAGGAGCCTCTGATTTAGCCCTAATACCTATAATGTAGACCTCTTCAAGCTCAATATTTTTTAATGAATCCTGTGCAATTGATAGGCTCCATATTATTATGAATGCCGTTGTGAATGCATATTTCATGAATTATAATTTAAAGTAATAAAACCGGGAATCGGGGTATTCCCTTTATAATTACCATACTCCCTACGCCGGCATTATCCGGATCAGGTTATTTGGGTATGATCTCAGCCTGAAATTTTAGGCACCCCTTTTTTATCGGGTCAAAAATATAAAGTTTTAGGAATTGCTCCTACCTTCCGACTAGTCTTGATACTAATTTTATAATATCGCTTTCTTCAGGATTTAAATTGCCATCTGAGAGGGATAGTTTATCCAAAGTGTCGATCAATTTTTTGGCATTTTCCGGATCGGCAAAAAACTCAGGAATATATTGATGAATAAACTCAATTACTTCTTTTTCATCATGGGCTTTATATTCAATTAAAACATCATTAAAGGTTTTAACATAATTTTCGTCCCCAATATTCATGGTCTCGTACTGATCCAATAAATCATCAACCTCACTTTCCTCTAAAACATCATCTGCCTCTATGGCGCATAGATATAAATACAGTAAGAAATGATTCCTTGTCCAGTGTTTGGCTACTTTTTTATGGTCTATCATTATATGAAGTGTTAATTAAATCTAAGGAATTAGATAGAATTTCAAAACTTAGCTGAATAGTATTGTTTCAAATCTCCAATAACAATTTCTTTTCTGGATTGAAGGTCTCCTCTTAACTCTGAATATGACACCTTAAATCGCACTAATTCACTTAAAAAAAACTCATGCATTTTTAATCTTGACATTGGCATTTTTCGAATTCCATCCTCTTTCCATTCAGGATCGGGGAAAGTCAGATAAAAGTGATCGTATAAATTTAAATCAAGCCAATATTTAAGTTTTTCCGGTACTTTTTTATAGTAGATTTTACTGTATATATAGGTTGATAGCAAACAGGTGTCAAAAATTAATAAACGGCTTTTTGTATTTTTTATAAAATCCTTTTCAGATTTCAACTGTCCTTTTGCAATAGGCATTACATCCTTATAGCTTAGTTCACTTTCTTTACTTTCTGCATATTGTCTGGAATATTCATGGAGAAAATCTATGTCAAAATACCCGGCAAGAGCTTCTGCCAAACTCGTCTTCCCAGAACACTCAGATCCTATCAAAACGATATTAGGCATTTTGCTTTTGTTTATTGAGCATCAATTTCCAATTAATAAAACCGTATAGAGCCATCAAAGTGTAAATAATAAATAGCACAACAGTTGAATTCAATCCTTTAAAAGTGTAGATAAAAATGCATGTCAGATCGATGATGATCCAAAATAGCCAGTTTTCTAGTACTTTTTTTGCCATCATAAAGGTGGCAATAAAACTAAAAACTGTGGTAAATGCATCTAAGTATGGTATATCCGAATCAGTTCTATTATCCAACAGAAATCCAAAAATTGGCACCAATAATAGGCCTACTAAAAGGTATTTTATTATTTGAGATAGTTTTGCACTAATGATGGGTAATACATCATCGTTTTTAATTGCACTTCGCCATTGCACCCAACCATAAATTCCCATGAGGACGTAAAAAAATTGAAGAAGGGCATCACCGTATATTCTCGCATTGATGAAAACCCATATATAAAGTGCTGAACCAATTATGCCTAAAGGCCAGGAAATTATCTTGCCTTTTGCATTAAAAATTACAAAGCCTATACTGAAGATAACAGCGAGGTTTTCAATGCTTAAAAAGTTAGAATTAATAAAAAAGGTAATAAGATTCACTGAGGGCGAAAATAAGAAGGCTGACTCAGAAACCAAGCCAGCCTTAAACTACGCACTAAACCAAGAAACTACTTTGTGAGTTTTAAATCACTTTGTTAGTTATTAGTTTTTAATACGGCGTAGAGCCAGATGGGTTACTTAAAAATTAAAAAAGATTCATTCTTTTTCTGGTATTGATATAAATGGCTGATTTCCCTTGGGTGAAAAATATATTTTTCTGCTGATTAAGGTTCTTACAGGAAGACCATTAATATTCCCGGGGTTCCAATTTGATTTTAGAATTAAATTCTTTGCAACGATATCGCAATTAGCTTCAAGCTTTTCTGCCAGGTGAATATTGGTTAAACGTCCACTCGGTTCTATTACAAATTGTATTTCAACTATTCCCTCAGCATTATACTTTAAGGCTGCTTCGGGATATGCCAGATTTTCCTTAACATAATTCTGAAAATTTTTTTCTCTTCCCCGGAAGCTTGGCTTAAAACTCAGATCCTTTTCATGATATACTTTAAAAGTAAAATCTGAATCGGGTTTTTCGAGTTCGTAACCCCTTTTATTACAAATCTGTTTATACTTTTTCGGATTAAACTTGAAGGAAATTGATTCATGGCTATTTATTGGGTGCCCATTTTCCTGTGCCGGAATCCAGAGCATTAATTTTAATAATCTTATGGCCTCTTCATTCAATTCCTTACTTACAGATTTTAGTATTTGAATATTGCTGATCCGGGCGTTCTCATCAAGATCAAATTCAAGTTCTACCTTTCCACCATAATACTTTTTTAATGAACCGGGTGCGTAATACAGTTCCTGTTCAAACATTCTTTTTTTCTCTTTTTGACCTCCAAAATTCCTTGCTTTGTCCTGTGAAAAAAGAATATTCGGCCAGAAAAACATTACGATAATAATATATCTCATTGCCCTTTAATCATATCTCCCGAATGTATCGTTTTAAAACTCGACCCTCTTGTTTTAAATGTGATTTGATAGTAAACCTGGGTTCTTATCGGTTTCCCTTCCTTTCGACCCGGCCGCCATTGACTTATTCTTATAACTCTTAAAGCTTCTTCATCACATCCTCCGCCAACGCTTCTGGCTATACCAACGTTGCTTAATTTTCCGTTCTTTTCAATCACAAAACGAGTCAGTACAGAGCCTTCAATTCCTTTTTTCAAAGCTACTTCGGGATATTCCAATTTGTTGTAAACCCATTTGTTGAAATCACCCCAAATAAACTCGGGTTTTTCATCTAAATCTATATATGAATAAACTTTATCAAATGGTTTGGCATCACATAAATCGG
Organism: Hyphobacterium sp. CCMP332; assembly: GCA_014323545.1. Taxonomy (NCBI): domain Bacteria; kingdom Pseudomonadati; phylum Pseudomonadota; class Alphaproteobacteria; order Maricaulales; family Maricaulaceae; genus Hyphobacterium; species Hyphobacterium sp. CCMP332. Next base: position 1,953,428 of record CP058647.1, on the reverse strand, counting down.
AGTTTAGGAAAAATTTAGAATTAACGCGAAACTCAAACATATGCCAGGAACTTACCGGTTCATTTTCAATAAGTGCAGGCAGCCATTGGATTGCCGGAAATACGCTTTCTATTTCTTTATCGACTTCATCGTTATAACTTTTAGCAAAATTCAATGAATCAATGCTTTTATCTTTATTTACTATGAAAGTCAGTATTATTTTGCCCGGGAGTCTGTTTTCGGGTTTAATTTTATCTGGACAAAATGCTTCGCTGATGATTCTTTTAGCTTCTACTTTTCCACCGACATTTTCCGGAGAAAAATCGTATTGAGATTTTGCTGTGAATGCGTAAAATAAAAGGCCTAGTGTAAATATTTTCCATTTTGCCATAATGCAATATGGAATTTAAGAAATATCAGGCAATTCTCGATTGGGCAAGAATCCATTTATCGGGTACTTCTCCCTTGCCTGCCTGAAGATAATCCTGATAACTGCAGGGTATATATTTAAAATGTCTGTATTTATTCTGACTCTTAAGCAAAGGTATTTCTATCCACCATTTATCTGTTTTAAGACTCTTGTAAAAAACCAGTTCTGATGGTGAACCGCTAAAGGCTACCGTAAACTTTTGATAGTCATTACTTGAAAATGAAGTTTCAATTTTTCTGTGGTTAAACCCTTCTACAAAATACCATATCATGGTAGCCAGTAGTTTTGCAGTTAATGCATCCTTATCTTGCTTTGGCTGATAACCGTAAAAACCAATACTTTGTACACCTGCACCATGCCCTGAATACCAGGCGAGCTGACAAGCCTGTTCAGGGCTCATCCCAAATGGTTGTGGTTCTGATTGGCCCGGCGCATCCTGCCCCCGCAATGCAGAAATATCAAAACTTAAAATATCGAGGTTTCTTAAAAAGGGCTCAATCTCTTTGATGTCATCGTGAATTGCGCCAAGTCGTATTCCTTCAAAATACAATTTCTCCATAAGTGAAATCATATCTTTTTGAACCAGATAGGATTGATACGCTATACTGCAAATATTGTAAAGGTAGTTTGGTTCGTGTGTGAGTATTTTATGCAAATGACTGCGGTCTGCCGGAACGCCCTCAACATCAGGTTCGAAATCTATTCTCGAATCAATACTTCCAAAATTGATCATTTTATTGAGCACTTCTGCAGCTGCATATTGTGGTAAATCAAGATCCTGGGATCCGCCAACAATTATACTGATGATCTCATTCTCAAAGAGCAACTCAAGGACGCTTTGCAAACGGTTTTGCGTTTCCTTGTAATTTTCTCCAGGTCTTAGATTCCCAAGATCGATTATTTTTTTCTCACTATTCCAGCCAGACAGATTGTATAGTGCGGTTCGAATAATATCAGGTCCGCCATTTTGTTTTTGGCCGGCATGCGACCCTCTGTATTCATCTATGCCAATTATGGCAATGTCATGTTGCTGCCAGTTGACGGGTGTGGAATCGTTCTTACTCAGTTTATGACCAAAACTGTGCTTGTTACCCGAAAAGGATAAGAATTTATCTTCAAGAGGATTAAAAAATATGCTTAAGCTCATAAAACAAATAAAAATAAAAAAAGGAGAAATTCATTCTCCTTTTATTTTTTGCTATCCTCCAAAATCGTCAAATGCGACATTTTCAGGTGGAATGCCATATTCATCACACATTTTTAATACAGAAGCATTCATCATTGGAGGTCCGCAGAAGTAAAATTCTATTTCTTCCGGATCTGGATGTTTACTTAGGTAATTATCGATAAACACCTGGTGAATGAATCCTACATATCCTTCTCCTTCTTTGTCGTCGATGTCTTTTTTTACTTTCCAGTTATCCTCTTCAAGTGGTTCAGATAATGCAATATGATAGCTAAAATTTGGAAATTCCTTTTCTATTTTTCTGAAATGTTCAGTATAAAATAATTCCCTGCGCGATCTCCCCCCGTACCAATAACTCACTTTCCTGTTGGTTTTGAGCGTATGGAATAAGTGGAAAATATGAGATCTTAGTGGTGCCATACCTGCTCCTCCACCGATGTAAACCATTTCACGCTCTGTTTCTTTAATAAAAAACTCTCCGTAAGGTCCGGAAATGGTTACTTTATCACCTTTTTTTCTTGAAAAAACATAGGATGAACAAATACCGGGATTCACATCCATCCAAGAATTTTTTGCTCTATCCCATGGCGGAGTGGCAATTCTAATGTTCAGCATTATAATATCTCCCTCTGCCGGGTGATTGGCCATTGAATATGCTCTGAAAATTTCCTCATCGTTTTTCATTTTCAGATCCCAAAGATTGAATTTATCCCATTCTGGTTTAAATTTTTCCTCCCCGGCCGGATCATCGGGCAAAGGAGCAATCTCCATAGTTTTAAAGTCCACTTCAATCGGAGGGACGTCAATTTGTATATAGCCACCGGATTTAAAATCCAGGTTTTCACCTGCCGGAAGTTTTACAACAAATTCTTTTATAAAAGAAGCGACATTATAATTTGAAACAACTTCACAATCCCATTTCTTAATCCCGAAAATTTCATCCGGAATTCTGATTTTCATATCGTTTTTAACTTTGACCTGACAAGAAAGTCTTACACCTTCTTCTTTCTCAGATCTGGACAAATGCCCTTCTTCTGTAGGAAGTACATCTCCCCCTCCTTCTTCTATCACGCACTTGCACATGGCACAAGTACCTCCTCCACCACATGCAGAAGGAAGAAACAATTTCTGCGATGACAAAGTAGATAGCAAAGTTCCACCAGCCGATGCGACAACCGGGTTAGATTCATCTCCGTTTATTACAATTTTGACATCACCTTGCTGCACTAATTTTGATTGAGCAAAAAGTAATATCAATACCAGCAAAACAATCACTATTGTAAAAGCTATTATTGACGCAATGATTACCATCTAGATTTTATTTTGGTATTTAATGTTAACTGCAAATATATTTAATAAGCCTAAATAGACTTTAAAGTTTGTACTAATTTCAACGCTTTAAAGGGCTCATGGTTCTTTAATTTTCAAGCATTTTTAATAAATCTGTAAGTGTGCGCTTGAGATCACGTCTGTCAACGATAAAATCGAGAAATCCATGTTCCATTAAAAATTCCGCACTTTGAAATCCTTTAGGTAAATCTTTACCGATTGTTTCCCTTATTACTCTAGGCCCGGCGAAACCAATAAGGGCTCCGGGTTCGGCTATATTAAAATCTCCTAACATGGCGAACGAAGCGGTAACGCCCCCTGTAGTTGGGTCTGTCAATAACGAAATAAAAGGAATTTTTTCATCCGCCAGCAATCTAAGTTTGGCAGAAGTTTTCGCAAGCTGCATTAGGGAAAATCCGGCTTCCATCATTCTGGCACCCCCGGATTTTGAAATCATTAAAAATGGAATTTTATGTTTTCTCGAATAATCAATTGCCCTGGCAATTTTTTCCCCCACAACCGATCCCATACTTCCACCAATAAACTGAAAGTCCATACAGCTAATAACTATTTCCTTACCGTTCATTTTACCAACAGCCGAACGAACAGCATCTTTCAATCCAGTTTTTTGCTGGGTTGCAGTTATTCTTGCGGGATAAGCTTTGGTATCTACAAAATTCAATGGATCGGCTGATGACATATTTGCATCCAGCTCCTGAAATTTGTTTTTATCAAAAATTATTTCAAAATACTCTTTGGAACCAATCCTTACATGATAGTTATCTTCCGGTACAACATAGCTGTTTTTCTTGAGCTCTGCCATATGACTAATATTTCCGGAAGGAGTTTTGTACCACAAACCATCGGGTACATCTTTTTTCTGATCAGTAGGTGTTTGAATTCCTTTGGCTTTCCTATTAAACCAGGCCATATCATCATCATTCAAAACGAAGTTCAAATTTATGATTTATTTAACTCTATCGATGAAAAGTTTGAATTGATTCACGAAAAATTCCAAAAAGAACTAATGAAGCTTAAATTGCGGTCTTATTTATCAGAATAATCAGATATGACAAAGATTAAATTTGGATTAATTAAAGAGCAAAAAATACCGGTCGATAAACGCGTTCCAATGACTCCGGCGCAATGTGCAGATGCCATGGAGGCATTTCCGGAACTTGAAATTGTAGTCCAATCCAGTAATATCCGTTGTTTTAAAGATATCGATTATACTGAAGCCGGGGTAAAAGTTGTAAAGGATGTAAGTGATTGTGACGTTTTAATGGGCGTAAAAGAAGTTCCTAAAAAACATTTGATCGAAGATAAAACCTATTTCTTCTTTTCTCACACTATTAAAGAACAGCCCTACAATCGCGATCTGCTCAAAACGATAATTAAGAAAAATATTCGATTGATCGATTATGAGGTATTGACTGATACCAATGGAAAGCGAATCATTGCCTTTGGAAGATACGCCGGAATTGTAGGCGCATACAATGGCATTTGGACTTTCGGACAGCGATACAATTTGTTCAATATTCGAAGGGCTCATCGTTGTTTTGATCTCGAAGATCTCAAAAGAGAATTCGGTAAAGTGAAGTTGCCGGCTATAAAAATAGCTTTAACCGGAGGAGGGAGAGTATCAAAAGGTGCTATGGAAGTACTTCACGGAATGAATATTCAAAAAGTTACTCCGGCTGAATATTTAGAAGAAAGCTTTAGGGAACCGGTTTTTGCTCAATTGAATTCCAGGGATTATCATTATCACAAAGATGGAATCCCATTCAGCAGGAATGAGTTTTACAAACACCCTGAACATTTTAAAAGCAATTTTTTAAAATATGCTTATCAAACAGATCTGTTAATAGCAGGCGCCTATTGGGATCCCGGAAGTCCGGTTTTGTTTTCGAGAGAACAGAGTGCTGGCCATGATTTCAGGATTCGAATAATAGCAGACATTACCTGTGATATCGAAGGAAGTATACCTTCTACAAAAATGCCCAGTACTATTGAGGATCCCATTTACGATTATAACCCTAGCGATGACAGCGTTGAAAAAGCTTTAAGTGATGAAGGAAATATTACTGTGATGGCAGTGGATAATTTACCATGTGAATTACCGAGAGATGCTTCAGAGGATTTCGGAAAAGAATTGATTTCAAATGTTCTCCCCCAATTCTGGAATAATGATAAAAACGACATCTTAAAGAAAGCCACAATTACTGATCAGGGGGCTTTAACAGATACATATAATTATCTGTCAAATTACGCACAAATTAAATAAGTGTATAATCGGTTAGGCAATTTTTCATTGATAATCAGAATATATACCTTTGATTTTATCAACATTCAGGGATATGGACAAATATTCTTATATCGCCAATGCTCATGGCGACTACATCGAAAACTTATACAGTGAATTTAAATCTAAACCCGAATCTGTCGATGAATCCTGGCAGAAGTTTTTTGAGGGTTTTGAATTTGCTTCAAAAAATTGGGACAACGGTGAGGCCGTTTCATCCGATGATTTTTCATTAGACGAAGTCAAGGTATATGACCTTATAGAACGTTATAGAGAATATGGGCATCTCATATCTAATACCAATCCGGTGCGACAAAGATTAAATAGAAATGCCGGCGTAGAATTAAAAGATGTTGGCCTTAGCGAAAGCGACTTAGAAAAGGAATTTCATGCCGGGCATGAATTGGGACTTGGTAAAGCCACTCTAAAATCAATAGTTGAAAGGTGTAAAAGTATCTTTGGTCAAACAATAGGATTCGATTATTACGAAATCAGAGAACCAGAAATACGACAATGGTTTAAGGATAAAAGCGAAAAGGAATATCTAAACCTAAACCTAAGTAAGGAAGAGAAAATGCATATTCTCTCCAAGTTAAACGAAGCGGTAGTTTTCGAAAACTTTCTCCATACCAAATACATAGGACAAAAAAGATTTTCACTGGAAGGTGGAGAAAGCACCATTCCCGCACTTGATGCCATGATAAATACCGGTGCTGATTTGGGGATAGAGAGTATTGTTATTGGAATGGCCCACAGAGGTCGTTTGAATGTGCTTGCCAATACTATGAAAAAAACCTATGAAGAAATCTTTAATGAATTTGAAGGCAATGCACCGCCAAGTACTACCATGGGTGATGGTGATGTAAAATACCATCTTGGATTTTCCAGTTCTATTAAAGCTACAAACGGAACCATGGTTAAAATTAATCTGGCGCCCAATCCTTCTCACCTTGAGGCTGTAAATCCAGTCGTTGAGGGATTTATTAGAGCAAAATCAGATTATATTTTTGATGATAACGTTTCGAAGGTATTGCCAATACTTATCCACGGCGATGCGGCCCTTGCCGGACAGGGAATTGTCTATGAAGTGGCACAAATGTCCAAATTAAAAGGCTATCACACAGGAGGAACCATACATTTTGTTATTAATAATCAACTGGGCTTTACCACTGATTTTCAGGATGCGAGATCGAGTATATATTCTACTGATATCGCTGACATTATTGATAGCCCTGTTCTGCATGTTAACGGAGATGACCCTGAGGCAGTTACTTTTGCTTCGAGAATTGCCGTTGAGTTCAGACAAAAATTTCACCGAGATATTTTTGTCGATATGGTCTGTTACAGAAGACATGGCCATAATGAAAGTGACGAGCCAAAATTCACTCAGCCCAAACTATATAACACCATAGCCAAACACCCCAATCCAAGGGAGGTATATAATAAAGCCCTAATAGAAAGAGGCGATAGTGATGCAAATATTGCTAAGCAAATGGACAAGGCTTTCAGGTCTTTATTACAGGACAGGTTGAATATGGTCAAGGAGAAAAAATTAAGCTATTCATCCGTTGAGCTTGGATTTGGATGGGAAGAGCTTCGAAATTCCAAACCTGAAGACTTTGACAAATCTCCAAATACTGGAATAAAGAAAGCGCAAATAGATGCCATTGGCAAAGCGCTGTGCAATGTGCCAAAAGATTTTAAACCATTAAAGCAGATAGACAGGCTTTTGAAAGAACGAAATAAAATGTTCTTTGAAGAAAAAATGCTAAACTGGGCAGCAGGGGAATTGCTTGCCTACGGTTCGTTATTAGCTGAGAATCAGGTTGTACGAATTTCCGGTCAGGATGTAATCAGAGGAACTTTTTCACACAGACATTCTATTTTATTTGATGCCGAAAGCAATGAGCCCTATTCGAATTTGGATTTTATACAGGAAAATCAGCAAAAACTGAGAATATATAATTCACTGTTATCCGAATTTGCTGTTCTTGGCTTTGAATTTGGTTACGCTATGGCGAATCCTCATGCCCTGGTAATTTGGGAAGCACAATTTGGAGATTTTGCCAATGGAGCGCAGGTTATGATTGACCAATTCATTGCAGCTGCAGAATCAAAATGGGATAGAATGAACGGTTTGGTAATGCTTCTCCCGCATGGCTATGAAGGTCAGGGACCGGAGCACTCAAGCGCAAGACTTGAAAGGTTTTTACAGTTGAGCGCCAATTACAATATGATTGTGACCAACATCACCACACCTGCCAATTTGTTTCACGGTTTAAGACGTCAACTTGCCTGGCCTTTTAGAAAGCCTTTGATCAATATGTCGCCAAAATCCCTGTTGAGAAATCCGGCTTGCGTATCGCCAATTTCAGAGTTTACAAAAGGCAATTTTCAGGAAGTGATCGACGATACCGCAGATGCTAAAAAAGTAGACAAATTAATCTTATGCTCAGGGAAAATCTATTATGAAATTTCTGAAGAAAGAGATAAACAAGAGAAAAAGAATGTAGCCATCGTTAGAATTGAACAATTGCATCCACTACCCGAAAAACAATTAGAGGCAATTTTTAAAAAATACAATAAAGCTAAATGTTTCTTTGTGCAGGAAGAACCGGAAAATATGGGTTCCTGGAACTATTTAATGAGATACTACCGCAAACGGGATATAGAGGTGATTTGCAGAAAGGCAAGCGCATCTCCCGCGACCGGTTTTCACAAGAAACATGCAGAAGAACAAAAAAATCTTATAAATAAAGCATTGGAATAATAGTATTATGAGTGAAATAATCAAAGTACCTCAAGTCGGTGAATCAATTACCGAAGTCACCATTGGACAATGGAGTGTTGAAGATGGTGATATGGTGGAGATGGATCAAATAATTTGTGAGCTTGAGTCCGATAAAGCCACTTTTGAACTTAATGCTGAGTCTGCAGGAAAAATAAAGATAATTGCCCAGGAAGGTGATACGCTTGCAGTAGGTGATACCATATGTGAAATAGATACAGATGCTAGCGCTTCGGATTCTAAATCAAGTTCAGAAGATTCCCAGAAAGAATCTAAGAGCGTAGAAGAAACAAAATCCCAAAGTTCTACTGCTAACACATCTAATAAAAGCGGTGAAATAAAAGAAATGCGGGTGAGTCCTGTGGGAGAGTCCATCAATGAAGTCACTGTGGGCTCATGGTTAAAAGAGGATGGAGATTTTGTTGAACTTGATGAAATTATTTGTGAGATTGAGTCAGACAAAGCCACTTTTGAATTACCTGCTGAAGCTTCCGGTTATTTAAAACATGTCGCAAGCGAAGGTGATACCCTTGCGATCGGTGATTTAATTTGCAAAATCGAAGTTGCTGAATCAAATGCAGTTGAATCTGTAAAAGAAGAAAGCCAGCCTCAAAGCACTTCTCATGACAATACTAGTTCAAGTTCTAAGGTATCGGATGCAGATGGCTATGCTGCAGGACATGCTTCTCCGGCAGCTGCAAAAATTTTAAAAGAAAAAGGCATTAATCCTTCTGATGTAAAAGGTACCGGTGTTGATGGTCGCATAACTAAAGAAGATGCTCAGGCTGCCAAAAAGTCTGACAGCAAGCAAACACAAGCTAAAGAAAGTACTTCTAAGCTATCAGAAAAATCTTCCGGAACCAGGAATCAGGAAAGAAAAAGGATGAGCAATTTGCGAAAAACAATTGCAAAAAGATTGGTCTCGGTTAAAAATGACACAGCAATGCTGACCACTTTTAACGAGGTGAATATGAAACCGATCATGGAACTCAGAAAAAAATATAAGGAGTCATTTAAGGAAAAGTATGAGATAGGCTTAGGTTTTATGTCATTTTTTACAAAGGCCTGCTGTATGGCGCTTCAGGAGTATCCAGCTGTAAATGGTCAAATCGATGGTGATGAAATTGTTTATTCAGATTATTGCGATGTTTCTATTGCAGTTTCGACCCCACGCGGCTTGGTTGTGCCAGTAATTCGCAACGCAGAGGACATGTCATTTGACCAAATTGAAAAAGAAATTTACAATCTCGCAGTTAAAGCAAGAGATGGAAAACTTAGTATTGAGGAAATGACCGGAGGTACATTTACCATCACCAATGGTGGAATTTTTGGATCAATGCTTTCAACCCCCATTATAAATGCACCTCAATCGGCCATTCTAGGAATGCACAATATTGTGGAGCGACCAATGGCTGTCAATGGCGAAGTTCAAATTCTTCCGATTATGTATGTGGCTTTATCCTATGATCACAGAATCATCGACGGAAAAGAGTCAGTAAGTTTTCTTGTTAGAGTTAAGGAATTGCTTGAAGATCCTACAAGATTACTTTTGGGAGTTTAGATATAAGAAGCATTAAAACAAAAAAAGGACATCCATGGATGTCCTTTTTTTGTTTTAAATATATAAATCTCTTAGGGGTCGATTTTCACATCACCTAGAACAGCATAATCGTCCTTTGAATATTCTCTAACTACAACATCTTCAACAGAATTGAAGAAATTTTCAGCAGGTTCGACAATCTGAATTTTAAATTCATAGGTCGCTGTATCTCCTGGAGGCACTAATTCAGAAACATAAAAACCGAAAGGTTGTGCAACAACCGGATCATCTGTAAGCATAGAATCTGATAGATTTAAATAACTCACATAGGTTGGGTCATAAGGTTTGAAATATGTAATCCGTGCATATGGTGCCCTTAGGTCAAAGTCATCTCCGATTCCATCAAACTCACGATATTCTAAATCTGCATTAGCTACAATTGAAAATGTAACAAATACCGAATCATAATAACCAGTCGCTGTATCAAGATTATTTAATGAAACTACCGGATCATTTGGTAATGAATATACTCTATCGTCATAGACCGTTGGCTCGAAGCCAATTCTCACCAAATCGGCCGCTTTGAATAATTGCTCATAAGCTATCTCGCCGGGGTTTGCAACTTCACTAAATTGCATCAATACTTCATAGCCCGAACGGTTAGGGATAATTGACTGATCAATGCTGAAGCTTATATCATTGTTTGAAAAACCTTCTCGTTTAACTGAAAACTGGGGAACGTTTACAATTAATGCAGTATCAAGATTACTATCGTTAATCAACCTAATGACACCGGTAAGATTTTTTTCAACCGCACCCTCTGTGGCAACAGTAAATGAAACACTTCGGTTGGCAAAAAATCCGTCTTTATTTTTGTCAAGAGCAGTATCCCATTCTATCCTTTTGATCTTATAAGGAACAGTATTGTCTTCAGATTCGGTTTCAACATTTACAAAAATTCCCTGGCCTTTTATTTTTCTGAGCGAGCCTGCTTCAAGAATATTAGCAGCCAAATTCAATTCTGTTTGTTCAGAAACGATATTGTCGAAATTCAAATTGAATGATTTTGCATCACCCGCGCCGTTGCCACTTAAATTAAATTGCGCGCCTTTAGTGATCTCTATTTCTTCACCGTCTTCCCATTTTACTACCTGGATTAAAACTTGTTTGCTATATCCTTCAGGAGCAGAAGAAGAAACATCAGCATCCACAACCAAAGTAGCGCTGGCGAAATAGGTATTGCCATTTTGATCCACCGTTTGATTTATTTGCAATGGCTTAAATGTGAAATTCACGGCATCCTCAGGTGGTAATTCGTCTGTGATTTTGTCATCTTCTTCACAAGCAAATAATAACAGTCCGAGGGTAATTACAGAAAGGTATCGCAGTAGATTCATTTTCATATACATCAAAAATTTTTTCGAATAAGACCGAAAAATAATAAAATATTTTTCCAACAAACTCTAAAAATAGTGAAAAATTTAGATTCGCTCTCATTTTAATACAATTCAAAACTGCATTTCTATCTATGTGTTAATAAAATTTCGAACTGTATCTTGTAAAACTGCATTAATACTAGTCGAAGAGGATTCAATTAACTTTGATAAGATACATTTGTAGACAAAGAGTAAAAGATTGTTAAAAGGCGAGATATTAAATATTTATAAGCGCGACTCCATTATCAATTCTATAGCCGAATTAATTAAACCAAATGAAAACAGGCATATTAGATTGAATGGTATTTCCGGAAGTCTGGACTCCATTATTGCGGCATCCACATACAAAATTCATCAACAAAATCATGTTTTTGTACTCAATGAAAAAGAAGAGGCGGCTTATTTTTTAAGTGATTTACGCCAACTTTTACCCAATTATCGGGTTTCTTTTTTCCCCACCTCCTATAAAAAAGCATATGAATTTGAGGAAACTGAAAATGCCAATATTCTTCAAAGAGCAGAAGTATTAAACCGACTTAATGCCAAATATTCAAAAGGAGAACTTATTGTCACTTATCCCGAGGCCCTGGCCGAGAAGGTTATTAATAAGAAATCGCTTGTCAAAAACACAATGCATTTAAAATTGGGTGAGTGTATTAATCTTGAAGTGAAACGAGCAGAGCTTATTTCATTTGGTTTTGAGCTTGTAGATTTTGTAGCAGAACCTGGTCAATTTTCGATAAGAGGTGGTATCATTGATCTATTTTCATTTGCACATGATTTGCCTTACAGAATCGAACTGTTTGGCGACGAAATTGAAAGTATCAGAACTTTTGATCCCGGAACTCAGCTGTCAGTTGATAAGATCAACAAGATTGCCATTATTCCAAACGTTCAAACGCGACTGCTGGAAGAAGAAAGAGTTTCAGTTCTTGATTATCTTCCCATTAATTCTAAAATATGGCTGAAAGATATTGGAGGCCTTGCTGAGGCTGCAGACGATGTTTTCAATAAAGTAAGTAAAACCTATAGAACACTACTCGAAAACAGTTCTAATACAAAAATCATCCTGAAACCAGAGTTTCTGTATGAAAATTCTGAATCTATATTAAATAGCCTTGATAACTATGTAAATATTGAATTTGGTATTTCTCAATATCACAATGATGCATTGTCATTTAATTTTGAAACAGGCGGTCAACCGAGTTTTAACAAAAATTTTGAAATCCTTATTAAGCATTTGGAGGAAAATCAGTACCGCGGAATACAAAATTTCATAATTGCTGATCAGCCCGGTCAAATTCAAAGGTTAGAAAATATCTTTGATGAATTAAATGCAGACCTCAATATAAGCCCTGAGTTATTATCGCTTCGTGAAGGATTCATTGATTATGAAAGAAAAATTGCCTGTTACACTGACCATCAAATTTTTGAGCGTTTTTTCAGGTATAAAGTCAAAGAGAAATACTCCAAATCAAAAGCATTAACCCTAAAGCAGTTACAATCACTTGAACCTGGAGATTATGTGACTCATATAGACTATGGCGTTGGCCGCTTTGCAGGAATGGAAAGAAAAGAGCTGAATGGTAAAATTCAGGAAACCATCCGCCTTATATACAAGGATGACGACATTCTACTTGTCAATGTCCATGCCCTACATAAAATTTCCAAATTTTCCGGAAAAGAGGGCGAGGCACCAAATGTCAATAAGCTAGGTAGTCCGGATTGGGATAATAAAAAGAAGAAAATCAAGCGAAAAGTAAAGGACATTGCAAAAGACCTCATTGAACTTTACGCGAAGAGAAAAGCTACCAAAGGCTATGCTTTTAGCCAGGATTCTTTTCTTCAGGCAGAACTCGAATCCTCATTTATATATGAAGATACTCCTGATCAAGCCAAAGCTTCCACAGCTGTAAAATCCGATCTGGAAAAAGAATATCCTATGGATCGGCTTATTTGTGGAGATGTGGGTTTTGGTAAAACCGAAGTCGCCATCAGAGCAGCATTCAAAGTTGCGGCAGATGGAAAACAAACGGCTATTCTGGTTCCTACAACAGTGCTGGCATTACAACATTTTCATACCATTTCGAGTCGCTTGGAAGATTTTCCGGTTCGGGTAGATTATATCAATCGATTTAGAACCAACAAACAGATAAAAAACACTTTGAAAGACCTTGAAGATGGCAAAATCGATATTATAATCGGGACTCATCGATTAGTAGGAAAAGATGTTAAGTTCAAGAATTTAGGGCTGCTAATTATCGATGAGGAACAGAAATTTGGAGTTAAAGTCAAAGAAAAACTCAAAGAATTTAGAGTGAATGTTGACGTTTTGACATTAACAGCAACTCCGATTCCACGAACCCTGCACTTTTCACTAATGGGCGCACGCGATTTATCGGTAATTAATACTCCTCCCCCAAACAGGCAACCTGTTGCAACGGAAATTCATGTTTTCAATGAAGCATTAATCAGGGATACAATTCGCTATGAATTACAAAGAGGAGGCCAGGTATTTTTTGTTCACAATAGAGTGAAAAATATTGAAGAACTCGCCAATATTATTAAAAGACTAGTTCCTGATGCCAGAATAGGTATAGCTCATGGGCAAATGGAAGGAAGAATATTGGAAAAAGCCATGTTTAAGTTTGTCGAAAAAGAATATGACGTATTGGTCTCGACAAATATTATTGAATCCGGATTGGATATTCCCAATGCAAATACCATCATAATCAACCAGGCCCATAGTTTTGGGCTATCGGATTTACATCAGATGCGGGGAAGGGTGGGTCGTTCAAACAGAAAAGCATTTTGTTATTTCTTAACCCTTCCTCTCAACAGGCTCTCGGCCGATTCCAGAAAACGGCTTAAGACATTAGAAGAATTTTCAGAAATAGGTGATGGCTTCAAAGTGGCGATGAGAGATCTCGACATAAGAGGTGCGGGGAATTTGCTTGGCAGGGAACAAAGTGGCTTTATTAACGATCTCGGATTCGACATGTATCATAAAATATTGGATGAAGCAGTTCAGGAATTAAAAGAAAATGAGTTTGCCTCTCTATTTAAAAATGAGGTAGATATTAAAAAAATTGTCAAGGATTGCAATATAGAAACTGATCTGGAAGTTCGATTCCCGGAGACATACATTCCAAATGTATCAGAAAGACTTCGACTCTATACCGAACTCGATAATGTAAAAAATGAAAAAGAGCTTGAAGAATTTGTTGAGCACATAAAAGACAGATTTGGTAAATTGCCTGAAAGTGTCCGGGATTTGGTTGAAACTGCCCGTCTTCGTTGGCTGGCGGAAGAATTGGGTTTTGGGAAATTAAGTCTGAAATCAGGTAAACTTAAAGGCTACATACTTGATACATCCAATGAAAGCTATTTTCAAGGTGAAGTTTTTGGAGCAATTTTAAATTTTGTAAAAACGCATCCCAAAATGTGTCAGCTAAAAGAGGTCAAAGACATGTTGGTATTAAATATGAATAATATTCACGGCATTTCAGAAGCAAAATCAGCTTTAAACAATATCATTTCATCAATCAAGGGTATGCGCGCTTTTGCATAATAGTATTAAAATCAGGAATTTAGTCTTCACTAAATAAAACAGATATGTTAAAGAAAATTGGAATTGGATTATTAGTAGTGATAGCTTTAATCGTTATCATATCTTTCTTTTTACCCTCTGAGGTCACGGTAGAAAGATCGATTGTTGTGGAAGCACCGGTGGAAAATATCTATTCACAGGTTAACGATCTGCATAATTGGGAGAAATGGTCCCCTTGGGCTGAAATGGATCCTGATATGAAGATTGAGTTTTTTGGCCCGGAAATGGGAAAAGATGCCAAATACTGTTGGGATGGCGATCCTGAAACGGTGGGAAAAGGTTGTCTTACTATTGTTGACAACGTAGATAATGCATCTATAAGTACCTTATTAGAATTTGAAGGTATGAGTCCGGGAAATGGCAACTGGAAATTTGAAAAAGTAAGTGATGGGGTAAAGGTTTCCTGGGCTATGACTTCGTCTATGGATGATTTTCCGGTCATTGGCAGATACTTCGGTTTGGCTTTTGACGGAATGTTAGGTCCTGATTTTGAAAAAGGATTGAGCAAATTAAAAAGTCTGTCCGAAACCATGCCTACTTATTCAATTGATATTTCCAGAGCTGAAATGCCCGCAATGAACTATGTGAGTGTGCGTGGATCTGCGACAATGGAGAACATTAGCGCTAAAATGGGAGAAATGGCCGGCATAATGATGGAATACATGGAAAAGAATGGATTGAATCATGCGGGTGCTCCATTTGCAATCTGGCATTCCATGGGAGAAGAATTTGAATTTACTTTTGCCATGCAGGTAGACGGCGATGCAGGAGAAGGTAATGATATGGTAAAAACAGGTTCTATGGAAGCATTTGAATGCGTCAAAGGAGATTATTACGGTGCATATGAAAAAATGAACACGGCCTATGACGACATCGAAAAATACATGGAGGTCAACAATCTTGAGTTGAAAGGCGAATCAATGGAATTCTATATTACTGATCCAATGAATGAACCCGATACAGCAAAATGGTTGACAAACATTATTTATCCCATATCCTAATTAAAAGCCGGTTGAACCGGCTTTTTTATTTTACCTCAATTTGTTTTAGCTCAATTTTGCTGAGAAGCTCGAGTTTGTTTTCATTGAAAAGCCCATCCAAATTTTCTACTTTATACTTTAGTGGATTGGCTTTGTAATTCTCATAATCCTGGAAAGTCAATCCATTGACTGTTTGAAGATTATAGGCCTTTCTAAATCTTAATCCGGGTCCTTTGGTTTCAAGATAACTGTAAGCCAAGTAATCCAATGAATAATCCACTATATCAAACCAATAAACGAATACATCCTCAAAATCTTCACCCCCTGAATTCTCTGAAAACGTAACTTTAATCTTGTAATAACTTTTGCCTTTCACAGATGACTTTCCCAAATATTGAGAAATTACGGCTTCATCTTTCAAGCGATACGGTAACAGTGCAAAATAAACTACTGAATTGACACTGCTCGAATAGGAACCGGATCTGAGCTTAGCCAAATAAGATTCATCTCCGTCCACAAAACGGGTAAAGCCATCGTTTTTCAATACATCTTCTATTAGCTCATTATCCTCAGTAAAAATGCGTTTGTATTCATAAAAGCCTCCATTTAGATGTATTTCGTACTTTTTTGATCTAAATACAAAGCTGATATCTGAAGGATTAAATTTATCGCCTCCGTAAAAGTCAATTGATTTAGCAATTATAGTTTCTGGCTTAATATTTTGCGCAGTTGAAAATTTAGTGCCGGGAATTAGGCCCAATAACAATGTACAGAATAAGATTGGCTTCATAGAATATATTTATGTAAATGTTATTTATTATTAATTTGCAAACTGTCGTTAGCTTTACGACTTACACTATGGACCTATTCAATGCAGTTTATATTACTTTTTATGTAGTAACAGGTTTAGCCTTGTTTGGATTGCTTTTTAATATTTACAAGGCCTATCAAAACAAAAGTAAAGCATTTCTTTCTGTGCTTTATGTTGGTGCGATAATATTTGTTTGGCTGAGTTTGCAAGCCTATCTGGCTAACAATAACTTTTATTTAAGCAATACAAAGTCTATGCCACCGCGATTTTTGCTTGCAATAGTCCCACCGGTTCTTTTTGTAGTTGTTGTTTTGATCTTTATGAAAGACCGGATTCTTAAAATGCCTGGGAAATGGATGACTTTCTTTCATGTGCTCCGTGTACCTATTGAATTAGTACTCTACGGATTATTCATGGAAAAACTCATTCCTGAGATCATGACTTTTTCGGGCAGAAATTATGATATAATCATCGGATTATCCGCTCCGGTAATGGCCATGTTGTTTTACTCAAACACCTCCATTCATAAAAGGTGGATACAAATATGGAATGTTGTAGGAATTGCTTTTTTGGTCAATGTTGTTTTTTACGGAATTTTCTCCACACCCTATCCATTTCAAATGTATGGACTTGAGCAGGCAAATATTGCAGTTTTACAATATCCCATAATCTGGTTGCCGAGTTTTTTGGTTCCGGCCGTTCTGTTTTTCCATCTTGCTTGTTTGATGCAGTTATTAAACAAAAACCATCCTGGATATTAATTTTAGTTGATCGATTAATTTATAGATTTGACCGATAATAAATATATTGCCTTTCAATGAAGAAAGCGGCATTTGGAATAGACATAGGAGGAACATACACAAAAATTGGCCTTGTGGATGAAAAGGGGAATATTCTCAGAGAAAGTCGTATGCCAACAGATGAGCAAAGCGATGCAAAAATATTTATTAACACACTTGCTCAGGAATTAAAAACAGTTCTAAAATCCCAAAATAACAATATTCAGTTATTGGGAATCGGGCTTGGAGCGCCAAATGCAAATTACCTTACCGGATTTATTGAACACGCTCCAAACCTACCTTGGAAAGGCAAAATAGAGATTGTAAAAGAAATCCAAAAACATTTTAATGTGCCTGTAATTGTAACCAATGATGCCAATGCTGCAGCCATTGGAGAAATGCATTTTGGCAAGGCAAAAGGCATGAAAGATTTTGCAATTATTACGCTTGGAACAGGCCTGGGAAGCGGTTTTGTCAGCAATGGTCAGCTAATTTATGGAAGCGATGGTTTTGCCGGCGAATTAGGCCATACAAGAGTTAAAATTGATGGCAGACGGTGTAAATGCGGAAAAAACGGATGTTTTGAAACCTATGTCTCAGCCACTGGAATTAAAAGGACTATTTTTGAATTTTTGTCTTTCTATCATCAGGAATCCAAATTGCGTTCTGTGAGTTATGAAGACCTCCATTCAAACATGATTGCAGAGGAAGCGGCCAAAGGTGACTTTATCGCACAGGAAGCATTTCGATTTACCGGTAGAATATTGGGCGAAAAACTGGCGGATATTGTTGCTCTTTTTAGTCCCGAAGCCATATTTCTTTTTGGCGGTTTAATGAATGCCGGAGATTTGATCCTCAACCCCACTAAAGAACATATGGATAAAAATATGCTTGCGGTATTTGCGAATAAAACAAAACTTGAGATTTCAGGTCTAATGGATAGAAATGCTGCAGTACTTGGTGCAAGCGCACTAATTTGGGATCATTACAACTTAAAAACTCTTTAATTTGTGGGGGTATTTAATTTCAAATACAATCATCTCTTTTTTAAATTTTGATTCTTGTATAACTTTGCAGCTCTAAAAAATATGGTGACTGTAGCTCAGCTGGTTAGAGTATCGGTTTGTGGATCCGAGGGTCGTGGGTTCGAAACCCATCAGTCACCCAAAGTTTTTAACCCATCGTTCATTCGCGATGGGTTTTTTATTTTTAAATCTAAATACTTCTATTCTGATGAATTCTAGTAAAAAAATCGGTGTACTTGGCGGTGGCCAACTCGGAAGAATGCTTATACAGAAAGCCATTGATTATAATATTGAATTCGATGTGATGGATCCCGATCCCAACGCTCCCTGTAAAAATCTTGCGGCTAGATTCAAGGTCGGCGATCTAAAAAAGTTTGAAGATGTAATTGATTTTGGCAAAGATCTCGACATAATCACTATAGAAATAGAAAAAGTAAATGCAGAAGCTTTAGCCGTTTTGGAAAAGCAGGGAAAATTAGTGTATCCACAAGCCAGAGTCATACAACTTATTCAGGATAAAAGAGCGCAAAAGAAATTTTATATCGAAAATTCAATTCCCACGTCAGAATATGCTCTTGTCCAAAGCAATGAAGAAATTAAAAAACACCCCGAAATGATTCCCGGTTTTCACAAGCTGGCAAAAGATGGTTATGATGGTAGGGGTGTTCAAAAAATTACGACTAAAAGAGATATTTCCAAATCGTTTTCCGAACCGGGTTTAATTGAAAAAGCCGTTGACCTGGAAAAGGAAATTTCCTGCATAGTCAGCAGAAATGCCAATGGTGATATAAAATCTTTCCCTTTGGTTGAAATGGTATTTCATCCGGAAGCCAATCTGGTCGATTATTTATTGTCGCCCGCTAATGTGAGTCAAGAGATAGAAAATAAAGCCGAATCACTGGCAATTAAAATTATCGAAAAGCTTGACATGGTCGGAATTCTGGCAGTTGAAATGTTTTTGACAAAAACCGGCGACATCCTGGTCAATGAAATGGCACCAAGAACCCATAACAGTGGTCATCAAAGCATTGAATCAAATGAGAGCTCTCAATTTGAACAACATCTAAGATCTATTTTAAACTGGCCACCGGGATCCACAGATATTCGGGTCCCATCCGCAATGGTAAATTTATTAGGGGCCGATGGACATACCGGAGAGGCCATATATGAAGGAATGGATAAAATTCTGCAGGTTTCGGGTGTTCACATTCATTTATATGGCAAAAAAATTACAAAACCATTCAGAAAAATGGGACATATCACCATCACTGATGAAGATGCAGGATCATTGAAGGAAAAGATTAAATTTGTTAAAGAAAATTTCAGAATAATAGCATGAACAAGGCAAAAGTGGCAATTATCATGGGTAGCACCTCTGACCTAAATGTAATGCAGGATGCAATTGATTTTCTCAATGAAATGAAAATAGAAAATGAGGTGGATATAGTTTCAGCACACCGGACTCCTGATAAAATGTTTGATTTTGCCAAAAATGCACGCAGTAGGGGTATTCAGGTTATCATTGCCGGAGCCGGCGGTGCAGCTCACTTACCCGGAATGGTCGCATCCTTAACCTCCTTACCTGTGATTGGTGTACCTGTAAAATCCAGAAATTCAATAGATGGATGGGATTCCTTACTTTCTATTTTACAGATGCCCTCGGGAGTACCCGTGGCTACAGTTGCTTTGGACGGGGCAAAAAACGCCGGAATTCTCGCTGCACAAATATTGGGCGCTTCTGATCAGAACATTGCCAAAAAACTGGATGATTTTAAATTAAGACTCAAAGAAAAGGTGATCCGTGGATCGGAGGAAACTCAGCAAAAATTTTCGGATTAAACCACAATATTTTCTGCAAAATAATTTTTCTGGCACGGGAATTGTCTCATTGCTCTCTGAAATATTTATTAATTTAGCCTGATATTAAAAAAATGAAAATGAAGAAATTATTATACGCAAGCGCATTGGTATTTTTCTTGCCACTGATGGGATTAGCACAAATGGATTACGAGAGCACCGGAGAAAAATTTGCTATTCATGACTTAGAGTCCAAAGTTGATTTTCAACTATTTGAGAAAGAAGGGGATACGTTTTTAAAAGTTTGGATCAATACTCATTTAAATATTGGTTGTATCGATACATCAGAGTATATAATCTTATACCTTGATAATGGATCGGACGTTGATCTCAAGCCAATACAAAAATATTGCGGTAAGCTTTCAGACAACAAAAAACACTCAGATTATGAAATGTATTATAATATACCCGCAGAGGGCATGGAAGATTTGAGAACACATAAAATAAAGTATCTTGAAATTGAAGCAGAGCATCAGACACTTGAAAGAAAAGCGGAAGATTTTCAGGATATCTCAAAGGATCATTTTGAAACTTATTTTACGAAGAATTTAACTGAATAAATACTAATACAGATTAAATCAAAAGCGGACTCCGGTCCGCTTTTTTTATATCTTCAAATCAATAATTCTTTGCTTTTCCTTTAGAAACTCCTCCCAAATACTTTTCAAAATAGTTGCGGCGGGCTCTATTTTTTGAATGCTTGAGGAAATCTGGCCAATTTCCAGTTCACCTTCATCGAGGTCACCTTCAAAAATCCCTTTTTTCGCCCTTGCTCTTCCCAATAGATTTTTCAATTCTTCAATTGAAGCATTCCTTTTTTTGTAATTCAGAATTTGTTCATAAAAATTGTTCTTGATCAATCGGACTGGTGTTATTTCTTTAAGGGTTAGGATCGTATCTCCTTCTTTGGCTTCAATTATTCTGTTTTTAAAATTTTCATGTGCCGACGATTCTTTCGAAACTGCAAATCGCGTTCCTACCTGCACGGCTTCAGCTCCTAATGCCATTGCTGCAAGCATTGCTTTGCCGCTTGCGATACCTCCGGCCGCAATAACCGGAATGCTTAAATTCATAGCCATTTCAGGAATCAAACACATTGTTGTTGTTTCATCTTTTCCATTGTGGCCACCGGCTTCGAATCCTTCACCTACCACTGCATCCACTCCGGCATCCTGACTTTTTAGAGCAAATTTTAAACTGCTAACTACATGCACTACTCTAATTCCTCTTGATTTTAAATGCTCAGTCCAAATTTTAGGGTTACCTGCAGATGTAAAAACGATTGGTACTTTATGCTCCACAATTATTTCCATTAATTTTTCAATGTCCGGGTATAGCAGAGGGACATTGACACCAAAGCTTTTATCTGTGGCGGATTTGCATTTAATTAAATGTTCTTCAAGAACGTCCGGATACATGGAACCGGCTCCAATCAAACCAAGTCCACCGGCATTTGACACAGCGCTTGCCAGCTTCCAGCCACTGCACCATACCATACCTGCCTGAATGATCGGATATTTAATATTTAAGAGCTCGTTTATTCTGTTTTTCATCTACAATTAATTTATCTGCTGTAATCAGCTTGTAATTTATAATTTTGCCTGATGTTCAAAGAACTGCTAACGAAGTTTCTTATTTGGAGACTCAAGCATATTCCTATCAGGAATTTTATTTTTATTCTTTCCGGCGTGATCGGTTTGGTATCCGGTCTGGCGGCAGTAACCTTAAAAACAGCCGTTCATTATATTCAAAATTTTCTCACTTCGGGTTTTGAAATAGCCAATGCCAACGTTTCATATGTATTCTACCCGCTGATAGGAATTCTTATTACTGTATTTTTTGGGCGTTTAATTTTTAAAGACTACCTCGGACATGGTGTAACAGATATTATTTATAGCATATCAAAAAAATCCAGCATAATAGGGCGCATAAAAATGTACTCAAGAATGGTCACAAGTACTTTTACCGTAGGCTTTGGTGGATCGCTCGGATTGGAAGCCCCAATTGCCATTACCGGTTCTGCTATAGGATCAAATATCAGCCGCATAATGCATCTTAATCATAACAAAAGAACTCTGATGATTGGCTGTGGTGCTGCAGGAGGTGTTGCAGCGATTTTTGATGCTCCGGTTGGTGGAGTAATATTCGCAATAGAAATCATTCTTGCTCAAGCCACAATTCAAAATTTCATTCCCTTATTGATATCCTCTGTAACTGCTTCGCTGGTTTCAAAATTCACGACCGGCGATGATATAATATTCTCATTTCGATTGGTGGAGGAAATTCAGGCGGTAGAAATTCCTTATTATATAATTCTTGGAATTTTATGTGGGCTTTTTTCAGTGTATTTTTCAAGAGTCGTACCCATAGTTGAGAATAAAATTTCAAGGTTGAATTATCGCCTGAGGCCCTGGATTGGTGGAATTTTGCTCGGCGCCATAATATTTGTGTTTCCGCCATTGTACGGTGAAGGTTATGACAGTATTATCACACTCACAAAATCTGAGAGTAATATTTTAAATGACAGTCTTTTCTTTTCGGAGATTTCAAATGAAGGATTCATATTGATTTTTACGCTTTTATTGGTATTGTTAAAACCCATTGCCTCTGCCATTACCCTGGGAGCAGGTGGTAGTGGTGGAATCTTTGCCCCAAGTTTGGTAGTCGGAGGTTATCTCGGATTTACCTATTCTTCATTTGTCAATCAGGTTGGTGCAGACAAAATTTTATCGGTCAACAACTTTATTCTGGTCGGAATGTGTGGAATCATGAGCGGGGTACAATACGCCCCATTAACTGCCATATTCCTTATTGCTGAAATAACCAATGGTTATACGTTATTTATACCGCTAATGATCGTATCGGCAATGGCCTATTCTACTGCTTCTTATTTTGAACCTTATTCAATTTATACCAAGCGATTAATTCAAAGGGGCGAATTGATCCGAAATAACAAAGATCGACAGGTTCTCAGCCTTATCGAAATGGATAAATTAATTGAAAGGGATCTCCTCACAATTTCACCCAATTCCACATTAAAAGATTTGGTCAAGCTGGTAAGTAATTCTAAAAGAAATATTTTCCCTGTGGTTGATGAAGACGAGGTTTTAAGAGGCATTGTAACCCTTGATGATATCAGACAAATCATGTTTGACACTGATTCCCAGGAAAACACTTTCGTTGAAGATTTAATGCACAGTCCACCAGGAGAAGTGTACCCCAATGAGAGCATGGATAAAGTCATGAGGAAATTTGAAATTACCGGCGCCTGGAATTTGCCTGTTATAGAAAAAGGCAAATACAAAGGCTTTTTGTCCAAGTCCAGAATATTCAATACTTACAGAAATAAGATCAGACAAACCCAGGAAACCTGATTAATTTTTTAAGTAAAATTATTGAGCGATTTTTATTTCCTTTTTACTATAATTATTACACGTCAGAGGTATTAAAACAATATTATGCCTGTGTTATGAAAAAAATATGCTGACTTATCCACAAAAATCAAATCAAATAATTTTTTATTAAGTAGCTGATTTACAAGTAATTAACATAAATCAAAAAATTGCTGTGGATAAATTTTTCAAATTGTGGAAAAGTTTTAGGTTATTTTAATCTGATAATATCATACATCTAGAAATATCAATTCATTTACAGATAGTTGCGTTCACGGGCTTTGATTAATACTTGAATTTTAAAACTTGAAATTAATTTTAATTAAGTTTGTTATATACTATTGATAAGCTAATCCATTACATGTTCAAGACTTCATTCATATTAGTATTTGCTATTATAATTTTATCCGGTTCTTATCCTGAGAACGACCTAAAAGTCTATAATTTTAAAGAGTTTAAATCAGAGATACTTGATAAAAAAGAAAGCAATACTTTAATGGTTATAAACTTCTGGGCTACATGGTGTGGGCCCTGCATAAAAGAATTGCCTTATTTTGAGGAAGTCAATAAAAAATATGCAAACAAGAATGTAAGGGTGATCCTTGTCAGTCTTGATTTTGAAAAACAATACAGCTCCAAACTAATACCATTTATCAAAGAAAATAATTTGAAAAGTGAAATAATATGGCTGAACGACACAAAATATAACGAATGGATAGATCAGGTTAGCCCTCAATGGTCTGGAGCAATACCGGCAACGGTTTTCGTTAAAAATTCAAAAGTTCTTAAATTCATGGAAAAAGAATTAGAACTTGAAGAACTTGAAAGCACAATAAACAATCTCTTATGAAAAATTTAGTACCAAATATAATTTTATCAGTATTTATTGGCCTAATGACACTTTCCACGGTCTTTGCCGGAGGTTATAATGTGGGCGACATGGCCAAGAGCTTTACTCTCAAAAACGTCGACGGAAATATGGTGTCCCTTGGTGACTATAAAGAAGCAAAAGGGTTTATCGTTGTTTTTACATGCAACCATTGCCCTTATGCCAAACTCTACGAACAAAGGATTATTGACCTGCACAAGAAATACGCTGTGGACGGCTACCCGGTTATTGCTATTAATCCAAATGACCCGGTCAAACAACCGGATGATTCGTTTGAAAATATGATCAAGAGATCAAAGCAAAAGGCATATCCATTTGTGTATTTATTTGATGAAACACAAAATACAGCAAAATCTTATGGAGCGACCAGAACCCCACATGTTTATCTATTGAATAAAGTGCAGGATAAATATCAGGTGGCCTATATAGGTGCAATTGATGATAATCCCCAAAGCGCAGAAGATGTTGAAAATAAATACGTTGAAAATGCCATTGCAGCTTTAAAAAAAGGAAAAAAGGTTGCTATTTCCAGTACAAAAGCAATAGGCTGTACTATTAAGTGGAAATAATTTTCAGTATTTCGTCTATAAATTCGCGGCTGTTACTTAAGCGAGGCACTTTGTGTTGACCACCGAGTTTGCCTCGTTTTTTCATCCAATTATAAAAGGTCTTTTCCGGTGCAATATGTACTCTTGGTTTAATCAAAGCTATATCTTTTTGTCTTTTAGCTTCATAGTCAGAATTGATCGCTTTTAATTTGTTATCCAGTATTTCTGTAAAGGTTTCAATTGAGTCCGGTTTGGTTATAAACTCAATGACCCATTCATGACCTCCTCGTTTACCTACCTCCAGATAAATTGGTGCCGCCGTAAAATTCTCGATACTTGCCCCGCTTTGTTTACAGGCCTCTGCAATAGCAGTTTCTGCGTTTTCGATAACCATCTCTTCACCAAATGCATTTATAAAATGCTTAGTTCTGCCGGTGATTTTTATTCTATAAGGTGATTTGGTTGTAAATTTTATTGTATCACCAATCATATACCTCCACAAACCAGCATTTGTCGTGATTATCATTGCATAATTTTTATCGAGCTCCACCTCTTCCAGGGTGACTACTTTGGAGTGATCCTTATCTAAATACTCTGTCGGCAGAAATTCATAAAAAATTCCATAATCCAGCATTAACAACATGTCCTCATGATCACTTCGGTCCTGTATTGCAAAAAATCCTTCAGATGCATTATAAGAATCGATGTAATTTATTTTTGCACCGATCAATTCATCAAACAAATGTCTATAAGGGCCAAATGCAACAGCACCATGCGCAAACAATTCGAGATTAGGCCAAACTTCAATAATTTTCTTTTTTCCGGTTAATTCTAGAATTCTTTGAAGTAAAACAATAGTCCAGGTGGGTACGCCGGTAATGCTGGTAATATTTTCGTCTTTAACCGCATGAGCCATTTTCTCAATCTTTTCCTCCCAGTTTTCCATCAGTGCAATATCCAGGCTCGGTACCCTTACGTACTGCGCCCATAGCGGAAGATTTTTCATAATTACCGCTGAAATATCACCATAGGAAGATTTGGAATTTAAATGGTTAACCTGGCTGCTGCCTCCTATTACTAAGCCTTTCCCTGTAAATAATTTTGATTCCGGATAATTATTTAAATACATGGAAAGTAAATCTTTTCCGGCTTTGAAATGACAATCCTCAAGGGCTTCATTGCTGACCGGTATAAATTTACTCTTGGCATTCGTTGTACCTGATGATTTTGAAAACCATTTTATTTCAGAAGGCCAAAGAATGTTATCCTCCCCTTTCATGACTTGTTCAATTATATCGGCTATGTCTTCGTAGCGCACAATTGGCACCACAGATTTAAAATCATGATAGCTTTTGATGTTTTCAAAACTGTATTTTCTTCCCCATTCTGTATTTCGAGATTTTCCTAAAAGATTTGCAAGTACTTCATTCTGAACCTCAATAGGATGCTCCTTAAAAAGCTCAATCTGGGAGATCCGCTTTTTCATAAACCAGGAAAGTAGTGTGTTAAAAAGCTCCAATTCAGATTTTTCTTTTTAATTCAAAATGCTTGCCTAAATATACTCTTCTCACCTGTTCATCAGCAGCTAGTTCTTCAGCTGTCCCCGATTTGAGGATTGATCCCTCAAACAATAAATAGGCTCTATCTGTAATAGATAGCGTTTCATTCACATTGTGGTCAGTTATAAGTATACCTATATTTTTGTTTTTCAATTGAGCCACAATGGTTTGAATTTCTTCAACGGCAATGGGATCAACTCCAGCGAATGGCTCATCTAACAAAATGAATTTTGGATCAACGGCTAAAGAACGGGCAATTTCAGTCCTTCTCCTTTCTCCACCTGATAATACCATCCCCTTATTGTTTCTAACATGCTCAAGGCTGAACTCTTCTATCAGCGCATCGCATTTTTCCTGTCTTTCTTTTTTTGACATCGAAGTCATTTCCAAAACAGCAAGAATGTTTTCCTCTACTGATAGTTGACGAAAAACAGAGGCTTCCTGCGCCAAATAGCCTACGCCTTGTTTGGCTCTGCGGTACATAGGGAGATCTGTGATTTCCTTATTGTCGAGATAAATCCTGCCTTCATTGGGCTTAATCAAACCAACAATCATGTAAAAGGTGGTTGTTTTACCGGCACCATTTGGGCCTAACAAACCGACGATTTCGCCCTGGTTTACCTCAACACTTACATCATTTACAACTTTTCGGGATTTGTATTTTTTTACAAGACTTTCAGCTCTGAGTTTCATTTGCTTTTATATCACGGATCTGCAGTTGAATGCTTCTCTCTCCGCGAAATTCGTTGATTGAAATGGAATAACAAATTGAGAAGCTCTCTGAACTGTCTATTATATCCTTATAATCAACAAAATTAAAGCCTATGCATTGATAAGGAAAGGATTTTCCCTGTATTACCTGAAATTTTAAATGTTTTTCTTTTAAGATGCGCAAGTTAGAAAACAATCTTACGCCTTTGCTTATGAAGACGGGCTGCATGTTTTGTGGGCCAAATGGTGACATTTGATCTAATCTCTTTATCAAGGCAAAATCTATTTCGGATAAATCAATCTCTAAATCGACATCAATCCGTGGTATTAGTAATTCATCTGAAATATTGGAGGATACCACTTCTTCAAATCGTTTGCTAAACACTGAAAGGTTTTCCTTTTTTAATGTCAATCCCGCAGCGAACTGATGTCCGCCAAAAGAATCCAGGAGGTCTTCACATTGCAAAATGGCATCATATATATTGTAATCGGGTACAGAACGCGCAGAGCCGGTTGCTTTTCCGTTGGATTCCGTAAATATAATCGTAGGCCGATGATAATGTTCGATACATCTCGAAGCTACAATCCCTATAACCCCTTTGTGCCAGTCTTCTTTAAAAAGTACGGTAGTTTTGGCATTCTTTAAGTTCTCTGAAGACTTAATCATGTCTACGGCCTCTACTGTAATACTGCTGTCAAAGTCCCTGCGATTTGTATTTTGACTGTTTATTAAAGCCGCCATTTCTGCCGCTTTTTCTGTATCTTTTTCAAGCAATAATTCTACCGCTGTAATGGCCTTATCCATTCTTCCCGCTGCATTAATTCTTGGGCCGATCCCGAAGACCAGGTCTCGCACATTCATTTCCTTTTGAGATTGGTATTCGGCAATATTTATGAGTGCCTTAATACCCGGACTTGGGTTTTTATTTATTTTTTGCAATCCGAAATAACAGAGCACCCTATTTTCTCCTGTAATAGGCACAATATCTGATGCAATACTAACTGCGACCAGGTCAATGAATTGAAATGCATCTCTTGCATCATATGACATGGCATCGCATAAGGCCTGAATTAATTTAAATCCAATTCCACAACCTGATAATTCTTTATATGGATAAGGACAATTGCTTTGTTTTGGATTTAAAATAGCATGCGCATTTGGAAGTATCTTTCCTGGTGTATGGTGATCGCATATGATAAAATCAATGCCTTTTTGATTGGCATAGTCCACCTTTTCGACGGCTTTAATTCCGCAGTCCAATGCAATTATTAAACTGACTTCAAACTCCTCTGCTTTGTCGATTCCGGAATAGGATATTCCATAACCTTCAGCATACCTATCGGGGATATAGTGCTGAAGATTGGGATAGTTTTTTTCCTTGAGAAATCCATATACCAGCGATACGGAAGTGGTGCCATCCACATCATAATCGCCATATATCATTATGTTTTCTCCCAATTCCATGGCAGTTTGAATTCTATCTACAGCCCTGGTCATTCCCTTCATTAAAAATGGGTTGTGAAGGTCCTCAAGTTTCGGCCTGAAAAATTCTCTGGCCTCTTCAAAACTATCAATACCTCTTTGTATCAAAAGTGAGGCAAGAATTCTATCTGCATTTAACTCAGATGCCAGTTTTTGAACTTTTGATAGCTCGGGTACCGCTTTTAATATCCATCTTTTTTCTAGCATTAAACTTCAGGTTCTACCGCTAAATTAAAGGTATATTCAATTCTTTAATTGAAAAATGTTTAAAGGCATGAAAGATTTAAGTGAAGAGCTAGAAATTCATTCCCAATCCCTGGAAATAAGCTCAAGCATTTTCGGATGCAATGCATTGGCAGCGAGAATTTCTTTGCCAAATAAATAATTATTCTTCCCCTTAAAATCACTTACAATTCCCCCGGCCTCTTTTACAAGCAAAGCTCCGGCCGCAACATCCCAGGCGTTGAGATTATATTCAAAAAATCCCTCGAATCTTCCACAGGAAACATAGGCCAAATCCAATGCTGCTGAACCGATTCTGCGTACGCCATGCGTTTCACGAATAAACGATTCTGTGATTTGAAGTAATAGCGATGACTTATCAAAAACAGTAACCGGAAAACCTGTAGCCATCAGACAATCTGAAAGATTTTGACTCTTCGAAACTTCAATTTTATTATTATTTAAATAGCTTCCTCCTCCCGAATAAGCTTTAAAACATTCTTCTCTATCCACATCCTGAACTACTGCAACTATAGGAATGTCATTTTCTACCAATGCGATGGAGATGGAGTAGGCAGGAATGCCATGTACAAAATTCGTAGTACCATCCAATGGATCGATTATCCATTTAAATCTGGAGTTTTTGCTTAAATAATTACCCTCTTCAGCCAATATATCTGCTTCAGGTAGAATTTGACTTAACTCTTCAACTATCCTTCTTTCACTTTCCTTATCGACATAAGTAACCAGATCATTGATGCCTTTATAATCTGCGCGTTTTAAAGTTATTCCTTTGGCCTCAGCTTTTATATATTCCCCGGTTTTTCTGGCGATTGTTGCAACCTGATTGCTTATATCATTAAGGTCCATTTATGACTTCGGTTTTTTAATCATGGTGGTTTTACCTTTCACAAAAGCAGACAAAAACATGGCCACAGCCACAAAACCACCAATTCTTCCTAAATAATCACCCCAATCCGCATATACCGTATGCTCATTATTCAATTGAATGCTGTAAGAGATGACATCTTCTTTCCAGTACTCGGTTTGAATTATTTCATTTCCTTTCTGATCGAAAAACCCTGAAATACCAGTATTGGCTGATCTGGCGATGCTTTTTCTGAATTCTATGGCTCGTAGCTTTGCATAAGAATTATGTTGATGGTAACCCGGTGTATCCCCCCACCAACCGTCATTGGTGATTATGGCAATCATATTCGCATTATTGCGCATATAATTCGACATAAAGTCACCGTATATGGATTCGTAACATATGGCAGGAGCTATTTTTAAACCATCATATGTTTCAAATACCGTTCTTTCGCTTTGTCTGCCAAAACCTCCGGATGTGCCGCCCAGATCTATGGAAAGATCTTGTAGGAAACCAAAAATTGCCGGATAAGGCATGATTTCTACGCCTGGAACAAGTTTTGATTTATGATAAGTTTGGAGCTGGTCTTTTTGATTAATAAAAAGTGCTGTATTGTAAATATCATAGTACAAATCATATCGCTCGGCATACCTTGATGAAGTGGATTTGGTACCTTCCGGATAAAATTGAAAAGTAGTGATCCCGGTTAGTAAGGCAATATGCGAATAAGAATTCCTAAATGCCCTTATCGAATCAAGGATGCTGTAATCCTCGAGTGCGGTTTCATCAAACTGGCTATCGATTGCGGTTTCCGGCCAAATTACCAATTTGGTTTTATCCGTAATTTTAGATTTCGATAGTTCTACAAATCGCTGTACCTGTTTTTCAAAGGGTATAAAATTTTCTGAGTCTGCAAATTTTTCTTTGTATGGATCAATGTTAGGTTGCACTACCACAATTTCTGCCAAATCACCCTGATTTTCATAGCTATTATATTGGCCCAGTGATTCTGCAATCGGACTTGCGATTACCAATAATGTATAGGCCAGAAAGAGCCTGGGAAATTTTTGATTTTGGTCTTTATACCGATTAATAAAAGTGAAAGTCATAATGTTTACCACCCAAATCCATAGCGAACCCCCAAGTACTCCGGTATATTCATACCATTGAACAATTTCAGGATATTCCGAGAAAACATTTCCCAGGGTTAGCCAAGGCCATGACAATTGCCAGGTTAAATGAAGGTATTCAAAGGAGATCCAGTAAATCGGAAGCGCGGTGAATGAAAAATTTCTGTTTGCCCGAAAAAATGTCATTCGGAAAGCAAAGATTGGTATCATTTGTAAAAGTGAATTCGCAGTAAAGGCAAGTATTGCTACAGGAGTTGAGTTGTAAACCCAATAGGTGGTCAGGACATTCCAAATGAGAAAAGCAGTATAAACGTGTAAATAAAAAGCCCCGTTTCTACTTCTGTCAAATTTTTCGTTGAGAATGAGAATAGGTATAAATGCAAAAAATATTAAAAACGGAAATCCGTGGATGGGCCAGGAAACAGATAATAATGTTGATGAAAAGACAGTCAGAATCCAGCGATTCAACTTTTTATCAAGGAAATTCCAGTTTTGAAAGAAGGTAGCCTGCATAAATTCCTGTTTGAGGCAAAATAAGTAAAAAAAGAGATGCTTTCTTAGAATAGAGTTTCGTACCAATAAATGACATTAAAAAATAGCCGGCACTCCAATCAAGTATATGAGATTCCAAGAATTCCGCAAACGGGAATCCTGGTATGACGAATGATTGGCGATCACTCCTCCCCCTTCAGCACCACCACAAACTCACCCTTGATGGTCTTGGTTTTGAATATTTCGCAAAGCTCTTCAAGGCTGCCTCTTATGGTTTCTTCAAATTTCTTTGTGATTTCGCGAACGACGGCTACCTCCCGATCGGGACCAAGAAATTCCTTCATTTGCTCCAAACATTTGACGATACGATGTGGGCTTTCATAAAAAACCACCGTCCTTTTTTCATCTTTCCAGGCCTCTATAAAAGTTTGTCTTCCTTTTTTATGTGGAATAAATCCTTCATAAATAAACTTATCCGTAGGAAATCCGGATAAGAGCAAGGCTGCCAGAAATGCTGCAGGGCCAGGAATAATTGTAAAATCTATTGCTTTGCTTACCGCTGCCCTTAAAAGTAAATAACCCGGATCTGATATAGCAGGCATACCGGCATCGCTAATTAAAGCAAACGTTTCTCCCTTTTGAATGCGTTCAATTATTCCCTCTAGTACTTTATGCTCATTATGGGCATGAAAGCTTTCCATTTTGGCAGATATACTAAAATGTTTTAGTAATAGTCCTGAATTGCGCGTGTCCTCGGCCAAGACGATATCAACTGAAGAAAGAACTTCCTTTGCACGCTCGCTCATATCGGCTAAATTGCCAATTGGCGTCCCGATGAAATACAGAGAATGCTTTTCCATTATTCGGCTTGGCTTATCTCTGGAAAATTAATATTATGCTTATTTAAACGTGATCTGGAATCCTCAATAAAGACTTTCATTTTTTCAATGCTTTCTTGATCAAGACCTTCAAATTCATTTTGTTCAATCCGTGCACAGGGAAGTATTTCAAACTTTGATTTACCATTATCAGTGCTTTTGTTTACCCAGGTTAAATAATAGCCTTTTTCTGAAACTTTTGTGCCAAGCGAGTCCTTTTTGAGCTTTATTTCCACCATGGCTCCACCATCTGTTCTGAATTTTCGCTGATTGGATACAAAATTACCCAAAGAATATACCACCAAACGCTCACTGGATTTATCCATTTCGGGATAATATTCCATGGGCTGAATAACATGAGGGTGAGAGCCAATGATGATATCCACACCATTATTGAAAAGGAACTCAGCTATTTTTTTTTGGGATTCATTGGCCTCGGTTTGATATTCAAGCCCCCAGTGAATCATGACCATTAGTTTATCCGGGTTTTGATCTTTTGCCAGTGAAATATCCTTTTTTATTGAATCCATATCGATCAGATTGACCAGACTCGGTTTTGGAAAGGGAAGTCCATTGGTGCCATAGGTATAATTCAATAATCCTACTTTTAAATCTCCCTTTTCAAGAATTAATAAATTCATTGAATCTTTATCCGTTTGATTTCTAAAGGTGCCCGTATGTTTTAAATTGTAGAAATCAAGTACATCGCAAGTGCGTAAAATCCCACTTTTACCTCTGTCACAAGAATGGTTATTGGCCGTGACCAGAACATCCATTCCAACTTTTTTACAGGCCAAAGCCAACTCATCAGGCGAGGAAAATTGGGGGTATCCTTTATGCGGTTTACCGGCAAGGGTTACCTCCAGATTGGCAATTGTGAAATCGTTCTTTTCAATGATTGGTTTCAGAGGTGAAAACACCTCTTCATAATAATAAGATTGGGTACTTGAATCGTAAGCTGAAATTATTTGGGCGTCGTGGCCCATAATGTCTCCGATAAACAACAATGATATTTCATTGTCCCGATCATTTTGTGCACGTAGCAGGCCTGAACTGCAAAGGTATAGAGAGAGGAATAGTAAAAATTGGGAAGTTTTCATTTAAAGCATGTAATACTTCCACAAATATATAAATCAATCAGGCGCTTTTTCTCAGGATTTCTTTCCTCCCGTAAACTTCATCTATTTCCTCGGCCAATTCATGATCCTTTTGCGTTACAAATCCACCAATCTTATCCGTCGAAAGTGAAATGTCAACTTTGGTTTTTTCAATACAAATTTTAGGGAAATGCTGTTGTTTTGAGGCGAGCATTGCCACCTTATTTACAAATCCGAACGCCTCAACATAATTTGCAAATTCGAATGATCTGCTTAGACTTTTTTTATTTTCCTTCCACATAGTAAATCAATTTAGAAACGATCTATTAATTTACGTCGGTGCTCAGTATTAGGATGTTAAAAAGCAGGTAAAAATGTAAAAATGGCGGAAAACTACTACCCTGAATGGTACTTAAATAGTGGTTTCAGGTGATCATTTGTCTTCGAGCAAGAGATCAATTTTTTTCGCGAGCCTTCTGTCTTTATCGGTGACAATTCCTCCAGCATCATGCGTGCTCAGTTTAATTTCCACTTTGTTGTAGACATTGCTCCACCAGGGATGATGCTGCATTTTCTCTGCTTCCAAAGCTACGCGAGTCATGAATGAAAAGGCTTCTGAGAAATCCTTAAACTCAAAATCTTTACATAATTGTTTGTCTTTTTCTTCCCACATCTTAATTATAGTTTTTGAAAAAATTCTTTATTGTTCACTTTATTGCCTATGATTTCTGCCAGTGCAGCTGTTTTAACCCGTTCCTGCTGCATGGTATTTCTTTCGCGGACGGTCACGGTATCGTTTTCCAGACTTTCATGATCTACTGTAATGCAAAAAGGCGTTCCGATTAAATCCTGCCTTGTATATCTTTTACCAATTGCACCTTGCTCTTCATAGATTACCTTGAAATCCATCTTTAAATCATTGACAATTTTCATGGCCTTCTCCGGTAAACCGTCTTTTTTAACCAATGGAAATACCGCAGCCTTTATTGGAGCAAGAAATGGAGGAAGGTTTAAATAGGTTCTTTGTTTATCTTCCAATTGCTCTTCTGTGTATGAATGACACATCAGCATCAAAAAAAGCCGGTCAGCCCCTGCTGAAGTTTCAACCACATATGGCGTATAACTTTGATTGATTTCAGGATCGTGATAATTGATTTTTTTACGGGAAAATTCCATGTGCCTTGACAGGTCAAAGTCGGTCCTTGAATGGATGCCTTCTATTTCCTTAAAACCAAAGGGAAATTTAAATTCTATATCCGATGCGGCATTCGCATAGTGGGCTAATTTCTCATGTTTATGCATTCGCAGATTTTCGGGATTAATTCCCAGGGCTTTATGCCATCGCATTCTTTTTTCCATCCAGGCTTCGTACCATTCTATTTCTGTTCCCGGCCTCACAAAAAACTGCATCTCCATCTGCTCAAACTCACGCATTCTGAAAATAAACTGTCTCGCCACAATTTCATTTCTAAATGCCTTCCCTATTTGTGCTATACCAAAGGGAATCTTTTTTCTGCCGGTTTTTTGTACGTTCAAATAATTAACAAATATCCCTTGTGCCGTTTCCGGTCTTAAATAAATTTGATTAGAATCATCGGAGACAGAACCCATTTGAGTGGAAAACATCAAATTAAACTGCCGTACTTCTGTCCAGTTGGATGAACCCGATAATGGACATTTTATATTCTCATCAATTATCAGCTCTCTTATGCCATCGAGGTTTTCATTGTCGAGTAGCTCTGCCATTTTTTGTATCAGTGCATGGGCCTTATCACTTTGACCTTCGGCTTCGTATTCTGCCGCTTTGTCTTCAATAAGCACATCTGCCCTATACCTCTTTTTCGAATCCTTATTATCGATCAGGGGATCGTTAAAGCTGTCGACATGACCCGATGCCTGCCAGATTTTTGGATGCATGAAAATGGCAGAGTCCAGGCCAACGATGTCTTCATTCATTTGAACCATGGATTTGTACCACAGGTCTTTGAGTTGGTTTTTAACTTCCACTCCGTTTTGGCCATAATCATAAACGGCCTGTAGACCGTCGTAGAGTTCGCTTGAAGGAAATACAAAACCGTATTCTTTGGAGTGGGCAATAATTTTTTTAAAGATTTCGCTTTCCTGGTTCATAGCTTGAGAATTCGAGATTAATTGAGTAAATAGGCTGCAAAATTACAAGTCGATGTCAAAATGCACATCTTTCTTTAATTTATATTTCAGAATATGTCTTCACATCATATAATAAGGGAAAATCAGGAACCTGCTCTGGTCATGCTCACAACCATTCGTGAAGAAATATTTAATCAATTACTCGAATGGAGCCCAAAAGTATACTGTCATTTTGAACTATTAGATTGGGTGATAGACAATGGATTTAAAATTGATGTTATAATCGGGCCGGAAAGCTCGAAAACTGTTAGTCTTAAGAAAATGGAATATCAAATTCCAATAGATTACCATAGTTTTAAAAACAGCTGGACTGAAATATTAAATAAAATCTCAAATCATACCATCCACATCGCATCAAACATAAATATTGACATAAGAGATTTAAAATCTTCTTGTGAGATTATAAGATACAGCGATGAATTCAAGGAATTCTCTTTCAAAGGGGAATGGAGAAAATGGAAAAACCGTGGAGATAAAATTGAATTGAGCAGTGAGCCCGAGGAAATGACTAATCTTGAAAAGAGCAATTCATATTTTAAGGTGCCAAAAAGTGGAATGGTAAAAATCAGATCCTCAAATTCAATTTTTATCAAAGAATTTTTCGCGCTCTGATCATTCTTTCTTTACCGCTCATATCTTTTCTCAATTCAATTTCCCGAAACCCGTTTTTATCGAGCAAAGACCATAGCTCTCTGCCAAAATTTTCATTGATCTCTAAAAATAGCAGCCCGGAATGATTTAAATGTAAGTTTGAGAAATCCATAATGGCTTTATAGAAAATAAGAGGATCACTGTCTTTAACAAAAAGTGCAATTTCCGGCTCAAATTTTAATACGTTTTCAGCCATAAGCTCTTTTTCAGATTCTCTCACATAAGGCGGATTACTAACAATAATATCGTATTTCCAATTAGATGCTGAAGGGCTTAATATATCATCCTGAATAAATTCTATATCCACTTTATTCATTTTTGCATTGTGTATGGCCACTTCCAATGCCGATTGCGAAATATCCATCCCAAATACTTTAGCCGAAGCAGCGCCTTTTATGGCAATGGCAATTGGAATACAGCCACTACCTGTCCCAATATCAAGAATTGCTTTTTCAGATACATCTTCTTTTAAAATCCAGCTGATTAATTCTTCAGTTTCAGGTCTTGGAATCAAAACATTTTCATTCACCTTAAATTTGAGACCCATAAATTCAGTCTCTCCCAGTACATACTGTATGGGTTTGTTTGCTTTTAATTCAAGCAAGCTTTTATACAAATCCTGTACATCTTTTTCATTGATCAACATATTCGGATCACTTATCAACTTAAGTCTTGGCTTTGGGACCTTGCTTTCGAGTAATAATTCTGCAATGGAATCAGCCTCATTTAATTCATATATAGATTTTAAGTTTTCCCTGATTTGAAGGTAAATGTTCCGTATTTCATAAGGCTTATTAAACATTGGGTAAAATTCATGAATTTTGCGTTCATGTCTAATCCTAGCAGAGAAGAAAAATTTATGGCTCGTGCCATTGACATTGCCCAAAGAGGAGAAGGAATGGTAAGTCCAAATCCATTGGTAGGTGCGGTAATTGTACACAATAATAAAATCATTGCTGAAGGTTGGCATGAAAAGTACGGTGAGGCTCATGCAGAAGTGAATGCTATAAATCAGCTGAGTGATGATCTGCTAAAAAAAAGCGAAATTTATGTGAGTCTGGAACCTTGTTCGCATCATGGTAAAACCCCGCCTTGTGCAGACCTCATTATCACTAAGCAAATCCCTAAAGTTTTTATTTCTATAAAGGATCCAAATCCATTGGTTTCGGGGAATGGTATAAAAAAAATGGAGCAAGCTGGTATAGAAATTCAAAGTGATATACTCAAAAAGGAAGGAGAATGGCTTAATCGACGATTTCTCACAAATAAATTGAAGCAAAGACCATATATCATTCTAAAATGGGCACAAAGCAAAGATGGATTTGTTGCAGGGGAAAATGGGCGAACGGTAAAAATTAGCAATGAAATATCTCAGGTGCATTCTCATAAATTAAGAGCCCATGACGATGCTATCCTTGTGGGTGCACAAACAGTAATAAATGATAACCCAAGGCTAAATACAAGACATTATAAAGGTAAAAACCCGCTAAGAGTCACATTTGATTTTGAGAACTCCATACCACCGGACAGTCTGATTTTTAATCAAGAGGCAAAGACTATTGTATTTAACTATAATATAGAAAAGGTTTCTGAAAATGTTACCTGGCACCGCTTAGATTCAAGCAAAGAGCTAATTCCGCAAATCTTAAATCACTTATATGAGTTAAATATTGGATCGATCATAGTTGAAGGCGGGACAAAAACTCTAAATAAATTTATTGAATCGGGAACTTATGATGAAATTCATGTCTTTGAGGGTGATTTGAGAATTAAAAAGGGTATAATTGCACCTGATATTAATCTTGATAAAGCGAGTTCTAAGAAAATATTAAAAAAGGACTGCTATTATTTTTTCAAGATTAATTGAATGTTTTAGATAAATACTATATTTAAGCCTTGAATTCAATTAAAAGTGACTCACAATGAATAAAATTACTAACTATTTTGCACTATTACCATTCCTAATCCTGCCTTTGCTTTTCACAGCATGTAATAATGATGATGAAGGAGGTGATGAAGAACCGACTCCACAGGCAGAAACCAACACAAATCCTCAGGGAGTAGCCAGTTACAACTATTCAGTTCAAGTAGTTCCTGGAAATGCTACAATCGATGGTAAAGTCAGTGGTATTGAAGGTGCATTTGTGACAATTTCACAGGGTGGTGAATCAATGGTTCAAACTACTGTAGCCGGCGGAATTGCACACTTCGAAGGTCTTAATCCCGGAACAGTTAATGGTTCCGTTTTAACAGGAGAAGATGATCCTGTAGTTAATTTTACAGCGGAAATCTTGCCTGAAACATTAAACAATGACTCTAATCAGGTTAGAAATGTTTCATCTACGATTACAGTTTTCCAGAAGAATTCTGAATTACAGGCCAGAATTTATGGAGACTATAATTTACTAGGTGTTCCTCCAGCTTTACAAGATCCAAATAACTTTAAATCTACAAGTGTTTTTGTGGTTTATACAATTCTTGATTATCCTATGGGTTCAGGAAATGGTAAATTAACAGATGTGAATGTTGAGTTAACTTCGGTTAATTTCAGAAGTCCGTCTACCGGAGAAATAAGAATTACCGATATCCCCGGAACAGTAGAAGGCGTGTTGGAAGCCGAATTGTTTATGGAAGATGTAGTCGTAAGAGACAATAACACCGGCGGTGATGTATTATTTAATATTCATCCAATTAGAAACCAACCGGGTACTCCACTTAACCTTGTGCCGGGTGGAACTTATAATCTGGGAGACATTGAAGCTCAGAGAAGAATATAAGTATTAAGGATTGAAAAAATAAACGCCCGCCTAAAAAGCGGGCTTTTTTTATGTCTGAAGAATTACTATTTACAAAAGGGGCGGATAAATCCACCGTGTATGAGGAAATTATTCCTCAAATAGAAGCCCTAATTCAAAACGAAGAAAACAGCACAGCCAATATGGCAAATGTGGCGGCTGTATTAAAAACAGTATTCAGCTGGCTTTGGGTAGGATTTTATATAGTAGATCGGAATGATCAAAATTTAGTTCTTGGCCCCTTTCAAGGGCCTCTGGCTTGTACGAGAATTGATTTTGGAAAAGGGGTTTGTGGCCAATCATATGCCAATCAAGAAACTATAATTGTTCCAGACGTAGACAAGTTCCCTGGTCATATTGCCTGTTCTTCGCATTCCAAGTCAGAAATTGTTGTTCCAGGCATATTCAAAAACAAGGTCTATTTTGTATTGGATATTGATAGTAAAAATTTGAATGAGTTTCATAAGGAAGACCAGAGATATCTGGAAAAAATTGTAGAACTACTGGTCAATCAGGGATTTCGGCGATAGTTGTAATTCCACCTTTGATGTGCTCTCCTATCTTGACATTTATTTTATAGTCCAATGGCAAAAAAAGATCTACACGAGATCCGAATTTGATAAAACCAAATTCGCCACCTTGTTCAACTTCTGAACCTTTATCCACATACCATTTAATACGTCTTGCTGCAGCACCGGCAATTTGTCGGAGCATTATTTCAGTCCCATTTAGCATTTTAAAAACAATACTGGTACGTTCGTTTTCAGTACTACTTTTCGGATGCCAGGCCACTAAGTACTTGCCCGGATGGTATTTAAAATAACTTATTGTTCCAGTGACAGGATTTCGATTAACATGTACATTTAATGGAGACATGAAAATTGAGACCTGTATTCTTTGTTCAATTAAATACTCGGATTCTTTAGTTTCTTCTATTACAACGACTTTGCCATCTGCAGGTGCAATGATCTTTTTTTCATTTTTTGGAGTAATGCGCTTCGGATTCCTGAAAAACTGAAGGAAAAAAAGAAAGCCGCCAAAACTGAGTAATCCCAAAATATAGCTGGCAATAATCACTTCCGGAAAGAAGTATAAAGCCAATACATTTATTGCGATAAAAACGATGGCTATAATAACAAGAAAAACTC
This sequence comes from Hyphobacterium sp. CCMP332, assembly GCA_014323545.1. Taxonomy (NCBI): domain Bacteria; kingdom Pseudomonadati; phylum Pseudomonadota; class Alphaproteobacteria; order Maricaulales; family Maricaulaceae; genus Hyphobacterium; species Hyphobacterium sp. CCMP332. The sequence continues at coordinate 1,913,341 of CP058647.1, read as the reverse complement.
TTCCTTCCCTGTGGATCATTAGAAACTTCCTCTGAGTTTAAAGGTATTCGAAACTTTATCAATCGCTACAATATAGGCCGCAATTCTCAAGGACACATCGTGCTTCATGGCAGCATCATAAACACGGTCAAAAGCCTCTTTCATTATTCTGTCACTCCTTCTATTTACTCTTTCTTCAGACCATTTGTAACCCAATCTGTTTTGAACCCATTCGAAGTAAGACACAGTAACGCCACCTGCGTTGGCGAGAATATCCGGAACTACGATAATGCCTTTATCATGAATTATAGAATCAGCACCGGCGGAAGTTGGGCCGTTGGCTCCTTCTACAATCATACTAGCCTGAATTTTATCAGCGTTTTTTCTCGTTATTACGTCTTCCAAAGCTGCGGGAACCAGAACATCTACTTTAGATGTCAATAATTCATCGTTGCTAATTTTTTGAGCTCCTTTATAACCTTCAAGGCTGCCGTTATTATTGTCTTTAAATTTTATAGCTTCAAGAATATCTATGCCATTGTCGTTCCAGTACGCACCGGAAATATCGCTTATTGCCTTAATTTTAACTCCTCTTTCTGCCAATAGCAATGCGGCGTTTGCTCCAACATTTCCAAATCCCTGAACTGCACAGGAAGCCTTAGTAGGGCTCATACTTCTCTTTTCCATGGCTGCCAAAGCGGATACCATTACACCACGTCCTGTAGCGGCTACTCTTCCAAGTGAACCTCCTAATACTAAAGGTTTTCCTGTTACAACTGCATTTACAGTCATACCTCTGGCTCTCGAATACTGATCCACCATCCATGCCATTTCTCTGGGTCCGGTTCCCATATCGGGTGCAGGAATATCTCTATCCGGTCCGAAAATATCAATCATCGCTGTGGTATATGCACGTACCAGTCTTTCCACTTCTCCTCTGGACATTTCTCTGGGGTTGCATTTTACACCGCCCTTTCCACCGCCATAGGGTATATCTACTACAGCACATTTCCATGTCATCCATGCTGCGAGTGCTTTTACTTCATCAATATTAACACCCATGTCAAATCTCACTCCACCTTTCGAAGGACCGAGAATATTTGAATGAATAACCCTGTGTCCTTCGAATACTCGTATGGCGCCATCATCCATAGTTACCGGAAGATTTACAGTCACCTGTTTGGCAGGGCTTTTTAATACATTGTAGGTTTCTTCATCCAGGCCAAGAATTTCTGCCGCAACATTAAAACGCGACATCATTGACTCAAATGGATTATCATGATCTTTTATTGGAGCGGGCTCAAGATAGGGCATGTAGGTCTGATTAAATGTTCATAAACACTAATGCATTCAAAAATAGCATATTTTGCGCAATGCAAAATTGTTATTTAAAAGAATTTAATAATCAAAAGAATGAAAGGCGCCGCGAGCAATAAACCGTCGAATCGATCAAGGAATCCGCCATGACCCGGCAGAGATGTCCCACTGTCTTTAATATCCATACTTCTTTTAAAAAGGGATTCAACTAAATCGCCATAGCTTCCCAATACAATAATTACCGAGGCTATTAAATAGAGATCTATTTGGAGGAAACTCTCATAAATAAAGCTAAGTCCAAATGCCATTAAATAGGTAAGTATTGCACCTCCAAGTGTTCCTTCCCACGTTTTTTTAGGTGAAATACGTTTAAACAATTTACGTCGGCCAAAATATTTACCGGAAAAATAAGCCCCTGTATCACAAGCCCATAACAATAAAAAAGAAGCACCGATTATTTCAGGATTATACACTCCATCCTGAAAAGCAGCAACAGTCAGCAGGCAAAAAGGCACCATCACATAAATTAATCCCAGGTAAGTCAGCGCCACATTTACAAAAGGGAACAATTCTTTTTTATAAAGTTTAATTATAAAGCTTAAAGACAACAGTGGAAACAATACATAATAGGCATCCGTTGGAGCCCAACCTTTTTGAATGAAAAATGTAATTGCAAAAAGCAATCCTCCGGTAAGTGTACCGAAGGTTTTTAAAGGAAACATTCCGTCCAGGCCAAGTAATTTGTAAAACTCAAGCTGTGTTAACAAACCTATAATGAGGAACAATCCAAAAAAACCGAGCTCGTGATAGTGAATGCAAAACAATACAAGTACGGCACCAAAAATGCCTACCAGAATTCGCAGTTGTAGATTGTTAAGGTTATTCAAACTTTATTTCATTGTCAATTATCTTGAGCGCCCTAATGACATTGTCCGGTGCAACGCAAATTTCAAAGAGTCCAAAATGATAGTTTGAATCTTTTTTATTTATCAATACCGGATTTAATTCCTTTTCATCAAGAATTGCTCTTACAATTTCTGCTCTATGAGAATTATCTGATTTAAATACAACCTGCCAATTCTTCATTCCGTTTTTGTGTTTGCAGAATATTTTGACTTCAAATAAAAGAAAAGCACAGCAGAAAATATCAAAGAAGATAATACCAGAATAGCAGACATCTGCGATTCATCTTCTATATTGAATTCTATAATGCCCTGGTTATACAAGTATAACATGGTCACCATAAATGCATTGTTTACAAAATGCCCCATGATCGGAATTAAAAGATTTTTGGAATAATGATAGAAATAACCATAAACCAATCCGAGAACAATCCTTGGAAGAATAATAAAAATTTGTAAATGAAAAAGCCCGAATAAAAAGGCAGTTACAAAAATTCCCAAATGAACATTGTTAAACCCCTTAATTAAATACTTTTGAAAAAAGCCTCTAAATAAGAATTCTTCGCCTACTGCGGGAATAACGGCAATTACTACGATTCCCAATGTAAGCTCAAATACGCCTTCCAAGCTAACCAAATGTTTGGTTGATTCTTCAACAAAATCATGGGTTTGTCTTAGTTGTCTCTCAAATTCAGAAAGAAATTCCGGAAATTTCAGGCCAAGGTTCCATTCCATGAACTGAGCCGTCAATGGCATTATAGCAAAAGTAAATAGTATGACGATGAGAAAATTTACCGGCTTCTCATGGCGGTTAACATCCAGACTTAAACTTTCACTTCTGTCAACGTATTTTCGATAAATCAGGGGAACTAGAATAAATGTTCCAATTCCCGTTATTCCTTGAACAATTAGCAACGGAACTCGTGTTTCAGGTCCACTGAGAGGATTTTCCATAATTCTCAGTAATTCATTAAAATCAAAATTAACCGCTATGAATGCAAAGAGAAATCCAAAAAAATTAAATACTAATAGCCCAACAATTACGAAGGCAAAAAGAAAAAATAGATGGTACCAGGGATTAAAACTCCTGTTTGAATAATTTTGGTATTCCATTTAAAAATTTCTGCAAAAGTATCATTTAAACAAAGACTGACATAATCAAACAATTAAGTTTGATTAACATTATTCTAATATGCCTAAATTTGCAGCATGATTAAAATAGGATCCTTGGACATTGGGGAATTTCCTTTGCTTTTGGCACCCATGGAAGACGTGAGCGATCCGCCTTTCAGGGCGGTATGTAAAGAAAATGGCGCCGACCTTATGTACACGGAATTTATTTCTTCCGAAGGGTTGATCCGCGATGCTGAAAAAAGTGTGCAAAAACTAGACATATATGAATACGAAAGACCAATTGGCATACAAATTTTTGGAGATAAAATAGACTCAATGCGGCAGGCAGCAGCTATTGCTGAAAAAGCCAATCCGGATTTAATCGATATAAATTATGGTTGCCCTGTAAAAAAAGTCGCATGCAAAGGTGCCGGTGCAGGCATACTTTTGGACCTTCCCAAAATGCAAAAAATGACCGCTGAGATTGTCAAGCAGGTTAACAAACCCGTTACTGTAAAAACAAGACTGGGATGGGACGAGAATAACATAAAAATAATTGAAGTGGCCAAAAGGCTACAAGATGTGGGAATTGAGGCCTTAACTATCCACGGTAGAACCAGAAAGCAAATGTATAAGGGGGAGGCAGACTGGTCCTATATAGCAGATGTTAAAAATCATCAGGACATTAAGATCCCTATTTTTGGTAACGGAGACATAGACAGCCCTGAAAAAGCCAAAGAGTATAAAGAGAAATTCGGAGTGGATGGCATTATGATTGGAAGAGCTTCCATAGGTTATCCCTGGATTTTTAATGAGATAAAGCATTATTTAAATAGCGGAGAACATCTTCCACCACCGGATATGGACAGCAGAGTTGATACCTGTATCCGACACTTGAAATTTTCCCTGGATTGGAAAGGCGAAAAACAAGGTGTCTTTGAAATGAGAAGACATTATACCAATTATTTCAGAGGTATTCCAAATTTTAAACCTTTCCGCACCAAGCTTGTAGAAACTGACAATCCTGATGAATTATTTGAGATTTTGAATACAATAAGATTTGAATTCGCAGATGCATATTCTGTTTTAGCCTAATGTCAAAACTCAGCACCGAGGTTAAAATTTGGCTAATGCTCATAATTCTCGCCCTGATCTGGGGCTCTTCATTTATTCTTATAAAAAAAGGATTGATTGCGCTAAACCCTCTTCAAATTGCTTCACTCCGGGTGGTTTCTGCTGGACTTGTGCTTTTGCCCTGGTCAGTACCCAATATTTTGAAAATTCCCAAAGAGAGGTTTCGTTTCATTTTTCTTGTTGGTGTAATTGGAAATTTGATACCTGCTTTTCTCTTTGCCTATTCCCAGCAATTCATCAAAAGTTCTTTGGCAGGAATGCTCAACGGATTGACGCCACTCTTTACAATGTTGATAGGTGCAATGCTTTTTAGCGATACCATTTCAAAAGGCAAGTTTTGGGGAATGCTTATTGGACTTATAGGTTCTTCAGCTCTACTTTTTGTGGGTTCCGAAGGTCAATTAGGTCAATTCAACACCTACGCATTATTGGTTATTTTGGCTACAATGTGTTATGGAACTGGAATAAATATTATCAAAGCCAAACTTCAGGGGGTCAAATCTACTTTTACCTCCAGCACGGCATTACTTTTCACAGTTCCATTCGGCTTGTCTTATCTTTTATTTGACGGCTTTTTTATAGATGTATTTACAGACAAGGATGTACTGATTTCATCCTTTTATATTTTATTACTTGGAATATTTGGTACGGGTTTCGCGGTGATGTTGTTTTACAAACTCGTCGAGATTTCTAATCCATTAATGGCAAGCTCTGTTACTTATCTGATTCCAATAATTGCAGTAATGTGGGGTGTTTTTGACGGTGAAAAGCTTTTTTTAATGCATTTTATCAGCCTTGCAATTATCATTTTTGGCGTTTATTTAATTAATCGTTCCAAAGGATAATTCATTTCTTAATATATTAAGGATTAAAACGAGATTTAATTGGATAAAAATCCTAAAAACAAATCCGACGCTGTAAAAGATTGGTTGAAGAATCTGGCTCAGGAAAGCTGGCAATTGGAATTGCTTGTTTCGGCTTTTACAATATTTCTATTGATAGCCGGACAAAATGGATTTGATAAATGGCTAAGCAAAATTCCATTCTTTCTCGATTTGCAATCTCCGGGTTACGCACTGATTTATATTTTTCTAGGAATGGTTGGTTTCAGTTTTAAAATCTTAATCATTAGCCTTATTTCCCATTTGTTAATCCGTGGCTTCTGGATTGGGACCATTGGGTTGAGATCTGTTCAGGATCATGTGGATTGGGAGGACTTTAAATACAGTGATTTTTTTACACAAAAACTTAAATCCAGAATACGCAATCTGGATGAGCTGGTTCTTTTCCTCGATGAAGTATGCTCGGTTATTTTTTCTCTGACATTTCTTTTAATAAGTATTATTCTGGCATTTGCTCTTACCATAATAGTCGCCGGATCAGTTGCTGCATTCTCCCAATATTTAGTTATTAAAATCGGTGGTACTGTTGGATTAATTCTAACAATTACTACAAATACCCTGATGATTTTTTATGTGTTGACAGCGTTGATTTATATGATAGACTTCTTTTCACTTGGCTGGATAAAGAAGTTTAATCGCATTAGTCGTATTTATTATCCCTTTTACAATTTTTATGGATTTATTACGGCTTCAGCAATTAGCCGAAGTATTTATTATCATTTGATAAGTCGATATAAGAAATCGAAAATCCGAATTGCTTATCTGATAGCTCTATTTTTCATGGTGCTTTCTTTTGCCATAAGTTTTGATCATGATTATTTCTTTTCATCAGGAAATGAAAGCATTTATTCCAATACAAATTATTATGATGAATATCGGCAGTCTGAATACGATTTTATTGAAAAAGTGTCAGTACCTTCCAAGATTGTTGATGCAAAGTATTTCGAAATATTCATACGATACGATCCAAACGACAATGGGATGTTAAAAGAACTGTGTCCGAATATTGAAATTAAAGATTCGGGGCTATTTAATTTAAACTTTTCAATTGGTTCAAGGGATGCTAATATTAAAGTGAACACCTTAAGCAGTGAGGATAGACAATCTTCCGAAAAACTGGAATGTTTAAGGAGCATGTATCAATTGATAATAAATGACTCCATTATTGATTCTCAGGACTTTAGTTTTCAAATTCATCCTCTCACTTCACAAAGAGGACTTGTAACAATGTTGTCTGCAGAATTACTTCAGCCGGGAGAAAACCTTATCGAAGTTAGAAAAAGAAACATTTCAGAATTCAGGCCATGGGCAATTTTAAGAGTCTGGAAATAAAAAAAGCCACTCTCTTAAGTGACTTTCTTTATTATTAATTTTGCTCTATTCCTTCAGGAATTTGATGCTAGTTCCAGATTCACCAGCTTTAATTAGATAGATGCCCCGATTTAATTGACTTACATCCAATCTGTAGATTGTACCGGACTTTGATTCTTCAAATTCAGTAGTTCTCAAAACCATTTGGCCGAAGCTGTTAAACACAACAATTTCGCTAGCATTAGCATCATTTCTTAAAAGAACATTGAGCTCTCTATTAGATGGATTTGGAAATACTTTAACCTCCTTTGAGTTTTCTTGAAATTCGCTCAATGCTACAGCACTTGTATCACCCATCTCCTCTTTTGTATAGCTTACCCCATTTTCATAATAATGATCTACAGGTGACACATAATTCGTCTTATCGCTAATCTTCATGTACTCATAAGGAATAGTGATTGTAGACCCGTCAAATGGAGCAATTTCTGAAATACACTCAAAGTTTGATAAGTAAGAACCCTGTAGGAAGAAATCCCAAACTTTAATTGGCGCATAATAATCCTTGACCACATTGTATCCGCCCGTAGTTATATATCTATCGGAGTTTCCACAATAGCCTGAACTAAATCCGGTACATGGTGTCTGATTGATAAGAAGCGTTGTATCAGTATCAAAATAGGACATCATCACATATCTTCCATTTGGATCTCTTGAAAGCTGTGGTCGATTTTGTTGATAGGCGTCATTGGCACCATCGCCTATTCCGCCGTATCTCAATTGAGTGGTGAAAACCCGGTTGAAATCCCAATTTGCACCTCCATCCGAAGAGTGAACATGCCAAATTGTAGAGGGTAAACCAACATATGTAAATCCATAATCGTTATCCGGTCTCCATTCAATGTTAAACAGGGTATGAGGATTTCCAAATGTGTCTACAACCAAATCCATTTCGAATTGAGCTGAGGCAATGTTTAGAGCCGCGGCCGAATCCCCTATATTATTTGTAATTAATGTGTCATCTGCGAAATAGATTTCTGCAGGCGCAGACCATGTAGCACCTCCATCAGTTGACTTCATCCAAATAAGATTATTTGCTCTTAATGGATATGCAATAGAGTCCAACCTTCCCAAACCCGCAATATATCCGGTTTGTCCATCAGGTGAAAAAGCTATTTGTAAAGATTGAGGTAAATCAGGTCCCATGTCTACAGGAAAGAACATTGCGTTTCTTGTGAAATTTAAAATGCCATTTTGTACAATACCTTCATAAATGGCAAGTGTATCCTGATAAATGGACGATCCACTCGTAGCATCAGTAACTGCCTCAAGTGCCCAAATTTTTCCATTGGCAAATGTGCCACCGTCCGGAATAAAATATTTGGTGTTAGCATTACTAGAGAATTCTCCCTGATCCATTGATATAGAGTCCGGACCGCCAATCTGATGCGAGCCAAAACCGATACCTCCCCAGGAAGCACCATTATTGGCCGTAAGTGTAGGGCCTATCCAAACCTGATATGCACTATCGGCTATTGTATTGCCTTGAGGATTAAAAATAAACCCTTGAGGGTACCTTCCGTTTGAAGCAGTGCTTCCAATGTTATCCCAAAGTAATCCGTTATTTTCAGTCCAACTTGTTCCGGCATTAAAAGAAACTGCATATCGCATCCAACCGGAATTTCCTACATTACCGTATTCTGCTGGATCTTGTCTGTGAACAAATGTCATCAAATCAAGATCGGGATTGTAGCTTAACAGGTTTCTCACATCGCCCAAACTTGTAAATAAATTTGCGGAATGACCAATTAAGGTTTCTACAGATACTCCTGATTTAGCGGTCTGACCTATTATTTTCCTTTTTGATAAATAATAATTTAAGGGGCCTGAAGGGGCGGAATACAAATCAACCTGTGATGATCTATTGATTTGCTTATCTATACCATAGGTCACCCCTAATTTCCTTTGTTGTGCCCAAAGGTTAATTGAACTAAAGGTCAATAAAAGAAGTAGTAGTCTTTTCATAATTCATTCTTAGATTAAGTTGATTTATGAATATAATAAAAATGCTTCAGATTTGCATTTCAAGCAATCACATCCCTAAGAGATAGGCAAAAATTAAAGGAGCTACAATTGTAGCGTCTGACTCAATGATGTATTTAGGTGTATTAATATCCAGTTTGCCCCAGGTGATTTTTTCGTTTGGCACCGCCCCGGAATAGGAACCATAGCTTGTCGTAGAATCACTAATTTGACAAAAATATGACCAAAACGGTATGTTTTCCATTTCCAGATCCTGATAAAGCATTGGCACCACGCATATCGGAAAATCACCCGCAATTCCACCACCGATCTGGAAAAAACCAACGCCTTTCCCTCCCGAATTTTCAATATACCATTTTGATAAATAGGTCATGTATTCTATTCCACTTTTCATGGTGGAGGCTTTTAATTCCCCTTTATAACAATAGGAAGCAAAAATATTCCCCATGGTGCTGTCTTCCCATCCGGGCACAATAATTGGCAGGTTTTTTTCTGCTGCAGCAACCATCCAGGAATCTTTGGGATCAATTTCATAATATTCTTTGAGCACTCCTGATTGAATCATTTGATACATGTATTCATGCGGTAACTTTCTCTCCCCTGTTTCATCCGCATTTTTCCATATCTCAAAAATATGCTTTTGCAATCTTCGAAAAGCCTCTTCTTCGGGAATACAGGTGTCTGTTACCCTGTTCAATCCTTTCTCTAAAAGGTCCCATTCCTCCTTCGGTGTTAAATCTCTGTAGTTAGGAACGCGTTTATAATGGCTGTGCGCTACCAAATTCATCAAATCCTCTTCCAGGTTTGCACCTGTACATGATATTATACTGACTTTGTCCTGCCGGATCATCTCGGCGAGAATTTTACCGAGTTCTGCTGTACTCATTGCTCCGGCCAGAGTGATCATCATTTTGCCACCTTCATTGAGGTGTTTTTCATAACCTTTGGCTGCATCCACCAGACTGGCAGCGTTAAAATGAAGGAAATATTTTTCAATAAACTCTGTAATTGGCTTAGACATGGTTTTTCTATTTAGAATATATGTAGCTCAATAATTTATAATAAAGTTTTGCCGAAAGAAAATCAGGGCCCCTGTTATTTTTATTTGGGGCAAGTTCAACAATATCAAAACCCACTACACTTTTGGAATTAATTACCTTGCTCAAGAAATAATCCATTTGCCACCAGTTCATTCCGCCCGGTTCAGGTGTTCCTGTGCTGGGCATGATTGAAGGGTCAAAAGCATCGAGATCAATGGTAATAAATACATTTTCTGTCATTAATTCAATGGCTCTGTTTACCCAGTCCATACTTTTGTGAATTTCATGAGCCCAGAATACTTTTGATTCATCAAGGTGTTCCATTTCCACAATATCCATGCTTCTTATTCCAACCTGTATCAAATTATTTCTTTTTGAAGCCTCATAAACTGCACAGGCATGGTTATATGGCGTACCTTGATATTCAGGTCTTAAGTCGGTGTGGGCATCGATTTGCAATACAGTCAAATCATCAAATTTTTCATCAAAAGCTCTTATGCTTCCTATACTGATGGAATGTTCACCACCAAAAAGTGTAACAAATTTACCTTTATCCAAAAATGATTTTGCTGTATTGTGAACAGCTTTGACCATTGCATCCGGACTGTCATTTTCAGTAACAGCTTTGGCCAGGTGAATGCCTTTTTTATAAACTTCTGTTCTTGTCTGAATATCAAATAGCTCCATGTTCTCAGCTGCTTCAAGAAAAGCTTCAGGACCTTTGTCTGCCCCTTTTCCCCATGTGCTTGTTCCATCATAGGGCACTGGAATTAAGACTATTTCTGCATTGTCTAATTGATGGTATTCTTTGGGTATTCCGGCAAAAGTTTTCATTTCAGTATCCCAGTATTTTTAACATGTCTTCAGGTTTCTGAGATTCGGCAAAAACTTTTGTGATTAATTTACCATTTTCGTCTCTGTCGATCAAAATATGCTTTGGGGTTGGGATTAGACAATGCTGCAAACCACCAAATCCTCCTACGGTTTCCTGATAGGCTCCGGTGTTAAAAAACCCAATATACAATGGCTTATCTTTTCTGAATCTGGGTAAATATATTGCATTAATATGTTGCTCAGAGTTATAATAATCATCGCTGTCGCAGGTCAATCCGCCTAAAAGCACTCTTTCGTATTCATTGTCCCAACGATTTAAAGGAAGAAGTATAAATCGTCGGTTAATTGCCCACGTATCCGGTAAGGTTGTCATAAATGAACTGTTGATCATGTTCCATTTTTCACGATCATTTTGCTGTTTCTGACCCAAAATCTCAAAAATTGCACCACCACTTTCACCTACCGTAAATGATCCGAATTCAGTAAATATGTTTGGTTCCGGAATGTTCTCTTCATCGCATATTGCTTTAACCTGTGCAATGATCTCATTGATCATATAGGCATAATCAAACTCAAAACTCAGGGAATTCTTAATAGGAAAGCCCCCGCCAATATTTAAAGAATCAAGATCCGGGCAAACCTTTTTTAAATCCGCATAGACCTTTAAACATTTTGTCAACTCATTCCAATAGTAGGCATTGTCTCTAATCCCTGTATTAATAAAAAAGTGAAGCATCTTAAGCTTAACATTTTCTTTTTCAAGTATCTGATGTTTGTAAAAAGGTACAATATCCTTGTATCCAATTCCAAGACGAGATGTATAAAACTCAAACTTTGGTTCTTCCTCAGAAGCTATTCTTATACCAATTTCAAATTCCTGGTTTAATTTTTCATCTAAGAGACTGAGCTCTTGTACATTGTCGATTATTGGAATAACTCTGTTAAACCCTTTTTTTATCAGCCTTACAATATTTTCTACATATTGATCGCGTTTATAACCATTGCAAATCACAAAACTCTTTTTGGTCAGTTTCCCATTGTTGATAAGGGTTTCAACAATATTAATATCATAGGCCGAAGAGGTTTCTATATGAATATCATTTTTTAAAGCCTCATTTAAAACGTATGAAAAATGTGAACTTTTAGTACAATAGCAATAATGATAGTCCGCTTTATACTGGTGTCGCTGCATGGCATCTGCAAACCAGGTTTTAGCTCTTTTGATATTATCTGAAATTTTAGGCAAATAAGTAAACTTCAATGGGGTACCGTACTTTTTCACCAAGCCCATCAAGTCAATGCCGTGAAATTCTAATTGATTTTTGTCCAGCGTAAATTCTTCCTGAGGAAAATTGAAAGTCTGGTCAATGAGGTCGATATACTTATTCTTCATTCAAAATCATATGAGTGAATAAATTAATATGCTTTAATTTATAAATCATCAATTGAGATACAAAACTAGATAGAATATCAGATTAATATTTTAATATCCGCTCAATTATTTTTCCTTGTCCAAACTTCTGTTCGTCCAAGAAGGGAAAACCCAAGATAGCCCCTGCAATTCAGAATATTGGGCCGTTCCGGGTCTATATATGCTTTAAAACTATAGGTATTCCCTGATTCGGGATCATATGCACTTCCGTCTTCCCATAGCCATTCATCTTCATCTCCATCCCATTCAAGTTCTTTAATAATTGTAAGACCCAGTATGGTTCTCTTTCTTAAGATTTCTTTTGGATTTTCTTTGTCCTTTTTCGGTGAACCATCTTCATTATTGGGTTCTTCAAGCCAAATTAATTGACCATATATTTTATCTTCAGATTGACCCTTTTTATTCCCGTAGTGCATCTTTACTATGGCATCTTTGTCGGTTGTTAACCATTCCCCGACTATTTTATTTTCAATGGATTGCCCAAAAGTGAAGCCAATGATTCCCTGAAAGAGTAATAAAAGAGAAAGTATAAAAATATGTCTCATATCATTTAAAGAAAATCTTCCTATAAACTGGTTTTCGATATAAAAATTGCAAATATAATCCAGGAAACATAAGCATATCCGTTAATAGAGTTCCTGTACTGTAACGAATATCATCAATTATTTCAGTTCCATTCCCATTCCTTTTTAAAATATGCTTGTGTTGCCAGGTTTTAAGGAAAAAAGGTAATATCACTCCTTTGTCAATAAAAAAAATCTGGTCTTCATTTTCATTATGCTCAATTATATCACTAATCCATTTTTGTCGAAATAATAGAAAATTTAACTCAAGAGCTACCCTGTCGCCTTTTTTGCTCCCATCAAATTGCAAGAGTTTGACACTTGGAAAAGGTGGTGCCAGTTTCACAAACAAAGTTTCATCGAATCCTTCCCAAACTTTTAATATTGGCTGTTTTACTATTGTTTTTACTTTTAGCTTCATTTAAAGTCTAACCAAATCGCAGCATTTATGTTTGTTCTTCCATCGGAAGGCGTTTATTCAATTCCAAAGGATTTCTCTTTTTGCGTATTCTGATATTAAACACTTCAACGATGAGGGAGAAAAATACTGCAAAATAGATATATCCTTTAGGTATATGTTGATGCAATCCTTCCAGAATAAGCATAAAGCCAATCAGGATAAGAAATGAAAGTGCGAGTATTTGTAGCGTAGGGTGTTTATTGATGATTTCTGAGATCTTCCCTGCAAATACCATCATAATTATCATTGCAATTACCACAGCAATGATCATTATAATCACTTCTTCTGCCAGTCCAATGGCGGTCAATATACTGTCAACTGAAAAAATCATATCGAGCAGCACTATCTGAATAATAACTGCAGAAAATGATTCTTTAATTGTTGAGGCGCTATCAGGAGTATGGCCTTCCATTTTGTGATGTATTTCAACAGTGCTTTTGAATATTAAAAACAGTCCTCCGGCTGCGAGTATCAGATCTCTGCCACTTACTTCAAACTCAAATAATGAAAAAAGTGGTTGAGTAAAACTCAAGATATAACTCAATCCCAATAATAGCCCTATGCGCATTACCAATGCCAGAGTCAATCCAAGGTTACGCGCTTTTCTCTGTAATTTGTCGGGTAATTTGTTAGAAACTATAGAGATGAAAATAATATTATCCACCCCCAGCACAATTTCAAGAAAAGTCAAAGTAAGTAATGCCACCCAGGTTTCGGACTGAAGAAAAATATCCATAATTGAAATTTTTCCTCAATATTCAATATTCAATTGACTTTCCAAAGTATGGATAAGTTATTTTGTAACTTCTACTCCTTTCCAAAAAGCGATACGGTTTTTAATTTGTTTGGCCAACTCAGAAGGTTCCGGATAATACCAGGCTGCATCTTTATTTAGGGCACCATCGACACTTATTGAATAATATGAAGCATCGCCTTTCCAAGGACAATGACTTTTTGTATCGCTATTATTAAGGTATTCTTTTTTCACATCTTTTTCCGGGAAATAGTGGTTTCCTTCAACGATTACCGTGTCATTGCTCTCAGCAATTACTTTGTCATTCCAGATTGCTTTCATAATACTATTTTTATTTCCAATATATTTAATTTGAAATAGAGCCATTGTCAGTTTCACTCCATTAATGACAAAATACTTTTTTAACCCTATTTACAGCTGTATTCTTCTCTGCCTTCTTTTAATGAGCTTTAAAGCAAGGTCACAGGATATGATCATTAATACTGAAAATGACACAATTGTTTGCAAAATTATTCATCTAAACGATCAATATATTCAATACCATTTCCCGGATTCTTCAATACAAAATGTACTTTCAATCGCCAGAAACAAAACCTTAAAGATATTCTATGCAGATAGGGTGATTGAGACTGCAAATGGAAAAAGCAATAATTATATAATTTTTCAACAGCCAGAATGGCGAGCTGATCTGGGTTTTGGTTATTCCTATTTTCTCGAACGGCCCTTAAAAGACTTCGGCCCTGATTATGAAAAATTTTTTGCCTCGCTCAGAAATGGTCATTCCTTATATGCTGAAATATCAAAATTTCCGGATGTCAGATTTGGTGCTGGCATTGAATTTCAAATTGGGCGGTACAGCAGTTCAATCGAAAATGTGATCATTTACGACACGCTGCTGGTATTTCAGGATATTGGTAAAGTAGAAGAGGAAGTCCAGATATTTTATTTACAACCTAAAGGTTTTTATGCCATGTTTTCTTCGACATGGGATTTTGTTGCCGGTGGAGGTATAACATTAGCTCATTTAAATCGAAACATTAATGTTTTGAATGAAAAACATTCGTTCAAGGGTGAAAGTATTGGCATTGGCTTTAGCACAGCAATTGACAGAAAAATATCCACCGGGTTTTCTATAGGAGTAAGAGCATCATTAAATCTTGTTATGCTTACTACCATTCGGAAAAATGGAAAAATGATAGAACTTGAAGAAGGCAACTATTTCAGTGCCTCACAATTCTCTTTGAGTTTGGGAATAAAATATTTGCTTTAACATGGGTTCGGTCGCGCCTGTGACAAAAACTGCCAATTCATTATTTGAAAGGTTCATGTTAAAAGTCAAGTATTTATAAATTGAATAAAAAATGAAAACTTTTAGCATCCTTGTGTTTCTGGCCATAATTTCTATGGTTTTCTTAAATTTTATTAATATAAGCTACTATATTAAAAACAACGGTTCTCCAGGTGGAAACACAGGCGCTCCGGGAGAATGGGGTGGACGAACTTGTGCAAATCCGGCCTGTCATAGTGGAACTGCCATTTTTCAAACAGGTATGATATCTTCTGATATTCCTGCAGCAGGATATATTCCGGGTAATACATATATAATTTCTGGAACTGTTTCGGAATTTGGAAGATCAAAGTATGGTTTTGAAATTTCTCCACAAGACTCAGCAGGCAACCTTTTGGGTAGTTTGAACATTACTAATTCTGTCGAAACAAAATTTACAAATCAAGGAAAATCTATTACGCATACATCATCGGGAAACACTGGAGCCGGTGCTACAAAAACATGGTCATTCAATTGGACTGCACCTAATGATGGAACTGATATTGTCACTTTTTGGGGGGCATTTAATGCTGCCAATGGTGATAATACCAATTCAGGAGATATTATTTACCGTTCCTTACTTACAGTTGAACTTGATTCCGGCCAGATATCGGCAAACCATTTCAATGAAAAACCCAAAGTCTTTGTTTACCCTAACCCATTTCTTGATCATATTACAATAAGAAATGATGAAAATTTAAATCATAGAGGAATTGTGACAATTCAAAATACAGAAGGAATAACTATGCTTAAAAAGAGAATCCCTCATGGTTTAAAAAAAATTAAGCTTGATTTGTCTGAATTAAGGTCAGGCAATTATATTATCACTTATTCAAATTCAACCGGTCAATTGTTATTCACCAAAAGAATTGTCAAGGTCAATCCCAATCTATATTAATAATACATAACTTCGCAGCCTGTTTCTATGGCAAAATAAAATATGCTATTTAATAGTATTTGAGCGTTGTAAATCAATGGGGAAAATCTATTATATTATTTTAAGCTTAATGCTCATTGCGTGCAATGAAAGTTCCGAAGGTGATCCTGAACCCGAATTTACACTCGAAAATGAATTGCAATTGTCAGAATTCGTACTCGAAGAAATAATTGATAATCCATCGCAATACGGCACAGTAGTAACAGAAAGTGAATTTATCGATACTTATCTGCAAAGGGTTAAGGATAGCCTATTAAATTCGGGTGGACTAAATAATTCCGAGAAATACAATTGGAATATTTTATTGATCGATGACAGTATGGACGCCAGAATCTTTGCAGTTCCCGGTGGTAAAATCTTTCTGTCAAGTGCTACAATTCTTCTAATGCAAGGAGAATCGGAATTAGCTTCATTAATGGCAAGAGAAATGTCATATGTGAATAATGGATTAGCTCTTGAGCAAATAATAAATGTGTATGGAATTCCTTTAACTCTTGAATCATTTACAGATACGAATCTTACAAATATTCCGGCAATGACCGATCTTTTAATTAACAGCCCTTATACTGCAGAAAACGAATTAAAAGGAGATTTGAGTTCTGTCAAGTTTCTATGTGGTCTTGCCTATCAAAGCGATGCACTTGCAAATCTGTACACTAGAATTATATCGGATTCAACTAATCCAATTTCAAAAAATTTCACTTTTTATCCACTGGACAGCCTAAGAACAAATGCTATAATTGAAGAATCAAATAATCTCAATTGTACCGGAAGCAAGAACTATTTTTCGAGCTTTCAAGTTCTAAAAGACTCTCTTAGAAAAATATAGAATGATACTATCAGGACTTGAAATACAAAAAAGACTGGGAAGCCAGATTGATATAGAACCTTTCAGTGAAAAGCAATTAAATCCGAATTCCTATAATCTAAGACTTCACAACGAGCTGTTGGTTTACGATGATGAAGTTTTGGATATGAAAAAACCAAACACATTTCAGAAAGTCATAATCCCGGAAGAAGGTTTGATACTTCAACCCGGAAAATTATATTTGGGTAGAACAGTAGAAAAGACCTTTACAAAGGGTCTTGTACCAAAATTAGAGGGGCGCTCTTCTGTTGGCAGATTGGGCATACATATTCATATTACTGCAGGTTTAGGTAATGTTGGAGCAAAAGGACATTGGACTTTGGAAATATTTTGCATTCAGGCGGTTAAAATTTATCCAAATGTGGAAGTTTGCCAGGTATATTTTCATGAATTATTAGGAGAATACAAAGATTATCGGGAGGGCAAATACCACAACAATTCGGAAGTACAACCAAGTATGATGTACAAAGAATTTATTTCAGATAAGAAAAATTAGATCAATGAACACTGAAGAGCTGATTGAAAAGGAAATTGCTCTATTTAAGGCAAAATTAAAGGACTATAAATCCAGAGGACTTAAAATTTTTGCTTCGTCTTCTTTTCAAAGTCACAGCCTTCCTATGCTTCATATCTTAGCTTCCATAGATAATAGTCTGCCTATTTATTTTTTAAACACTGGATATCATTTTCCTGAAACATTGGAATTCAGAGATCGAATTAAAAATGAATTCCATTTAAATGTTGTAAATCTTGTGTCTCCCATTTCCAGAATACGACAAAAAAATTCTCAGGGAAATTTGATGTATACCACAGACCCGGATCAATGTTGCTATTTCAACAAAACACTTCCAATGGAGCCTGTTCTGTTGAAACACGATGTTTGGATTAGCGGTGTAAGGAAGGATCAAAATGCAAATAGAAGCCAATTTGAATATGAAGAAAAGGGCGTAAATGATACCTTGCGTTTTCATCCAATGATAAACTGGTCGAAACAAATGATCTGGCATTATATTCGAACACATAATTTACCCCAACACCCACTTGAAAACAGCACTTATTTAAGCATTGGGTGTGAACCTTGCACAAGAAAAATGTCTTTTGCAGATAATGACGAAAGAGATGGCAGGTGGCAAGGTTTGAAAAAAAATGAGTGCGGTTTGCATACTGAGCTTATTGGAAAATGAATATCCTAATTACAGGTGGAGCCGGATATGTCGGCTATTCAATGATTCACCAAATTCTATCTGATTTTCCGGAATCGAGGATTAGGATATACGATAATCTGTCAAGAAAAAATTATGCTTTATTCCTTAATGGAGAAATTGACTCACAAAGAGTTAATTTTATTGAGGGAGAAATATTGGATAGCAGAAAGCTCAAAAGAGCTTTGAAAAATACAGATATAGTAATTCATCTGGCAGCCAAAGTTACAACACCCTATGCTGATTTTGACGCACATAGTTTTGAACAAGTCAATCATTGGGGAACAGCAGAATTGGCAATGGCAATTGAAGAATCCGATGTCGAAAAAATATACTACTTAAGCAGTTTATCAGTATATGGCACACACACAGATCCGATAAATCTCAACACTGACCTGGTGCCTCGTTCCTTTTATGGCATTTCCAAATTAAAAGGAGAGGAGCATATAAGAAGGCTAAAAAGTACGAAAGATGTTTATATCATTAGATCCGGCAATGTTTATGGTTTTAATCCTGCAATACGATTGGATGCCGTGATAAACAGATTTATGTTTGAAGCCAATTATACCGGAAGATTATCAATTCACGGTAGTGGTGAACAACATCGCGCATTTATACATGTTGAAAAACTTGCAGGGATTTTAAGTTCAATGCTTAATGGTGGGCCTACCCCGGGTGTTTATAATTTGGCGGAATATAATTTTTCGATTAACCATATCGTCGATAAATTAAAAACTCTTTATCCTGAGCTTGAGTATATTTTTGTAAATCAAAACATTAGAATGCGCGATGTGTTGATTGATGAAAATGAAAAGCAATTGCTTGATTTAATTAAAGAGAAAAAGAATTTTCTTGAAGAATTAAAAGATTTTAAATCCTCATTTTCATTTTGAAAAATACTATAAAGACCTTTCTTCTAAAAGGTAATATTTCAATTTTGGTTAAGCCATAACTTCCGAAAACCCGGACTTCGACCCTATCAATGCTTTGATGTTCAAACAGGATTCGAGAATTAAAGCATTAATGCGAATAAATTCTTTTCTTCCTCTATCATCACAATCACAGCTTTTGCTAAGTGCTTGATAGCAATCTGCCATAATTTCATTGATTCTGGCTCTGCCATCCTTACTTAGCGTTTTACCTTTAATCTGAATTGCATCTTCAATACTTTTGAGATTTTCCAATATCTCGCTGGCATGTACCAATTGATTTAAATCCATGATTTAATTTTTGCTTACACCTAAAATAATGGATAATCAGGTCAAATTGTTTGGACATAACAGTTTAATAACTTTCGAAATGGCTGAAACCGACTTTTAATGATTTAATTAAATTTTATTAACGATCAGGAAACAAATGGAACCATCTTTTTACTTGTTTTTCAAGCTAAATATTGGAATTATTTATAATGCTTTTATTTCATTTTATTTAGATTTCATGTTTCATATGGCATTTTGAAACTTTTAATTTTAACCATATTAAGCTTATTGTTTGTCGACCCTGAATTATATTCTCAGGAAATTAAGCAAGAATTCTATTTCGTTTCAGGTGTTTATCAAAATGATTCTATAAATCAAAATGCCTTTTCTAAGCTAATTGAAGACCTGGCTCTATCTTCTCATCCCAAGACTTTAGTTTTTTTAGGAGATTATCACAGAATAGATTCTGAGGAGGGTGAAGATGATGATAAATTAATGGGCTTTCTTAATGATTTACCTCATAGTGAAAGCATTAATTATGTATTTATCCCGGGTTTTGAAGAATGGGACCGTAATAACTCAAATTCCAGTAAAACAATAGATAGATTAAATTCAGAAATTGCTGAAACACTCGAAGGTCAAAACTATTTGTTAGCCGATAATGCCTGCCCCGGGCCCTATGAACTTAATATTGATGAAAATTTAACCCTGGTTTTAATAAATGACTATTGGCTCTTAAATGATTTCGACGTTCCAAAACTAGATCAGGGCTGTTCATATACCAGAAAAGTTGACTTTCTTCTTGCCATCGAGGAAATTTTAAAACGGAATGCAAATAAACGGGTTGTTTTCTCAGCAATAAATCCGATAGCATCGTCCGGGCCCGTAGGAGGAAAGTTTAAACTGAAGCACCATATTTTCCCTTTTTCAGTCAAAAACCAAAGCAATTATATACCACTGCCTTTTCTTGGTAGTTTTTATATAGCTTATCGAAAATTGCTTGGAAATCCGAGTGATTTGAGTAATATCAAAAGTAGGTTTTTTAGAAATTATCTTAGCAATACGTTATCCAAATCACAGGAATTATTATTGATTTCAGCAAACGAAGATCATCTTGATTACAGAACAATAGAAAACCTCAAACAGGTAATAATAGGGTCATTGAGCGGATCATCTTACAGCAATTTCAAATCAGATGAAGGTTTTAATTCAATTTCCAATGGCTATGCAAAAGTCATTTACGGGACTGATCACAGTTTAAGAATTGAACTGCATTCTTCTTTTCGGAAATTATTTGAAAAAGGTATATTTCCCGCCAAACCCAAAGATACAGTAACAATAAAAAAGGAATACAGCGACTATGAGAATAAAAAGGTAATCGCTTCAGCAGATAAAGATTTAAAAAAAGCCAATAAAAAAAGACCTGGCTTAATGGGCTTAAATTACCGTAAAGAATGGGTTACTGAAATTAAAGAGGTGCCTGTGTTTAACTGGGGTAAAGAATTTGGCGGACTTGAAATTGTTAAAAAAGGCGGGGGTATGCAAACACGCTCTTTACGTCTGGAAACCACAGACAAGAAACAATATGTATTGCGATCTATAAAAAAATATCCGGAAAATGCCGTTCCTGCCGAAATAAGAGGTACAATATTTGCTGAAATTATTAATGATCAAATTTCCGCTTCTCACCCATATGCTGCTTTTGCCGTTCCAAAACTGGCCGATGCTGCTAATGTTTATCATACCAATCCAAAATTGGTTTATTTAAATGATGACCCTCGTTTGGGAGATTACAAATTTGATTTTGCCAATGGCTTGTATTTGTATGAAGAACGGCCCGCACATGAAAGAAGAGACGTACATAGCTTTGGCAGTCCAAGGGATATTGAAAGCACCTTTGATATCGTGGAAAAAACCCAAAAATCTGCGAAACATCAAATCGATCAGAAATGGGTGGTGAAATCGCGACTTTTTGATATGTGGTTGGGCGATTGGGACAGACATGACGATCAATGGAGATGGGCAGAATTTAAGGTAGATGATGAACACAAATTCTACAGGCCTATTCCCAGAGATAGGGATCAGGCATTTTTTTATTCAGACGGCTTATTATTAAATCTCGCATCCAGAAAATGGGGTATTCCAAAATTTCAGGGTTTCGAGTCAGAAATTCGCGATGTAAATGGCCTCAGTTTTAATGCAAGATATTTTGACCGGTATTTTATTACAGAACCTGATTTAAGCGACTGGATTGCTTCTGCGGATACATTACAACAAAAACTTAGTGATCAAGTCATAGAGGCTGGAATTAAAGATTTACCTAAAGAAATTTATGACATAAGAGGTGATCAAATAATAGAAAAATTAAAGCGTAGAAGGGATGATTTGGAAATCTATGCTGAAAAATATCACAATTTTCTGTCTAAAACCGTCAATGTTTTGGGTACCAACAAAGCGAATCGTTTTGAGGTCCGAAGATTGGAAAATGGAAATACACTAGTCGAGGTTTATGAAGTTGGTAAAAAATCGAGAAATGAAAAGGATAAGCTTTACGAAAGAGAATTTGTATTTGGGATTACAAAAGAGATACGACTTTATGGACTAAAAGGTAAAGATGAATTCAATTTAAAAGGAAATGCAAATAAAGGAATAAAAGTAAGAATCATTGGAGGGGGCGGAAAAGACAAAATCCGGGATAGTTCCAAAGTAAAAGGATGGAGTAAAAAAACTATTGTCTACGACAAAAAGAAAAGTACTAAAATCGAAAAGAGCGCTGAGACAAAAATTAAAACTGCCAATAGAGATGAAGTAAATGAATATAACCGAAGAGCATTTATGTATAATAAATTGTTGCCTTTCGTTTATATTAATTACAACCCTGATGATGGTATTTATTTAGGTGGTGGCCCTATTTATACAACCCACGGATTTAGAAAAGAACCATTCAAAACCCAGCATAGCGTATTGGGAAATATAGCCCCGAAATCAGCCAATTATAATGTGAACTACCGCGGTATTTTCACCGATGTAGCAGGTAAACTTGACCTAAACATTGAGGCCTTAATTTCAACACCAAGTTTTAGTACATTTTTTTATGGATTAGGTAATAATTCTCTGCTCAGTGAGGAGCGCCTGGATGAAGACAATCAATATTACCGAGTGCGATTTGATACTGAAAAGCTAAAAATTGGGTTTCAGGGAGATTCAAGAAATCAAAAACATCATTTTAATTTTGGCCTGAATTATCAGCGTGCAAATATCAAATCGGAGATAAACGAAGATCTTGACGACGACCCCCGATTTATTTTGGATTTAAATAACGATAGTACAACTGATGACCTATTAAGAGATTTCAGATTTGCGGGTCCATATCTAGAATATCAGTTCGACTCGCGAAATGATAAGAAATTTGCCGAAAGAGGAGTTTTATTGAATCTGAAAAGCAATTATTTCTATGATGTCAAAAATGGAAATGAAAATTCGGTGCTCTTGAGTGCCGACCAGTCATTTTTCTTTACACTAAGTCATAGATTTAAAACAGTACTTGCTCTTAGGGCTGGTGGAGATGCAATTATAGGAAAAGCGCCCTTTTTTCTTCAACCGAGTATTGGTGGATTAAAGAAATTAAGAGGGTTCAGAAGAAATCGTTTTCGAGGAGAATATAGTTTTTATCAGAATTCGGAGCTCAGATTCAGACTTTTCACTATACAAAATGAATTTCTTATTAGTGATTTGGGGGTTTTGCTTCTTCATGATATTGGCAGAGTATGGTCAGATGATGATACAGATGTCACTAGGGTTTACAGCAGCAATGAAATTGAAAAATTTAAGAATACTAATGATTGGCACCGTGGTTACGGATTTGGAGTTTGGCTTGCACCTTTCGATATGGCCGTTTTAAGTGCCGATTATTCATTTGGAAATGGCGGCGATCAATCTCTCTTTGTAAGGCTTGGCTTTTTATTCTAGCAAAAAAAAAGCCGTCTTTTTCAAAACGGCTTCATTAATTATTAATAATAAACTTTAATCGGTGATCACGATAATCGATCTGTACAATTCGGAATCATTTGAAATTCTAATAATGTATTGACCACTTTTCAAACTTTCAAGATTCAAATTAAGCACACTGTCTTTTGATCTTTCTGAAAAGATAACCTTACCTAATAAATCTATAACCTGAACTTCACTTCCCGCTTTAGAAATACCTGCGATGGTAATTTGGCCATTAGAAGGATTGGGATAAACTTTCAGATTATCAGTATTTAGCTGATTAGCTATTGAACTGACCAAATCCAAATCAGAAGATCTTCTTGGTAGCAACAGATAATCAGAATCAAATGGTGTGCTAAGGTCTAATTGACCTCCGAGGCCAGTCACATTGTACAAACCGTTAGGTTCCGTAGATCCATAAAGGTCACAATCGTTGTCAATTCGTATAGTAAAGGTATCGCTTGCATTGAAGAACCTTACATCAAAGCTTGCACCGGAATTTGTCCAGTTGCCCTCCGATAGATACTCAACATTTTGCAATTGAACCAAATTGGACTCGGAGAATTCATTAAGTGTTATAACAACAGATGGAGATTTTAAAGTGTTTCCTGTAGATACTACCACAATTGAATCCGCAACTATACGTGTTAATCCAAATACCTGATCAATGGTACCAATTACACGTAATTCATCGCCTTCAGTCAAAGTGTAGCCCAATCCTGTTGAAGAGAATACAGCAATTCCATCATCATTATTGTTAGGATCAATCAGCGTGAATTCCAGGCCTCCGGCAGCAGCTCTGAAGTTATCTCCATATGCCACTCCTGTTAATTTACACTCCGTTCCTGCGGAATCCGCTACACCACTTGCATTAATACCAATTACATCACCGATTGTGTAGCTAGGCAAACCAGGACCTATGACCGGCATAAAGCTCGCTGAATCAATTGCAAAAACCTGGTATCCACTAGTGTAGGGGTCAGATCCATCAAACTGACCACCAAAACAAATTAAATCAAAAGGTGCAGCCGGTGGTGTAGTCTGACTATGAACAGGTAGATCGCTGTCAACTCTTAAAACAAAAGTATCTATACCATTTGTGATGTCTATATTGAATGAAGAACCTCCGGCAGAAGCTGTCCAAATTGCAGGATCAACAAAACTCATGTTGTTCATTTGCAACAATTTAGATTCTGTAAATTCCCCAAGAGAATCCACAACCATAGGTGCCGGAAGCGCATTTCCAGAAGATATAACATTAATTACGGTGCTGTTAGTAAATTGTGACAAGCCATTGAACTGTCCAACCTGACCAACAATTTCAACGCTGTCTCCTACATTCAATACCGGTGGGTTTGCACTACCCGGTTGGAAAATTGATATGCCTCCCGTAGCATCCTGCAAGGTCACGCTTCTATTACTACCTCCAATATCCGGTGTAGTTACAATTGCATATACCCGACAAACTACACCCAGTGAATCTGCAACTCCAACATTTGTGGTTCCACCTAAATTATCATTCCCTCTTATGGTTCCTATATCATAGGTTGGGACATCATCATTTACAATGGTCAAAGTAAATAATGTATCCAGCCCGTAAAGTGCTCCGGAAATATTTCTCAAAGCAAATTCAACTGTTTTATCCGAATTGACAAGTGCATTGTCAATAATGGTTACATCGAGAATAAAGGAATCAATTGCGGTATTCGAAAAATTCAGGGTAGTATCATTAAATGTAAAATCAGCACCCAGCACCGCTGAACCATTCCCTGTGTTAACTACATCTACAGTGGCTGGAGAACTTAGAGTATCACTTGTTGTAATAATTATTTGGTAAAAACCTCCATCTTCATTTACATTATCAGCAGCTGTAGAGAAACTAATTACATCTCCGGATACAGTGAGAATTTCCAAATCGGAATATCTTGATGGGAAAATTTGATATCCGGCATCATGTGGTGCAGAGAAATCAAATTGAGATCCAACTCCGGTTACATTAAATAGTCCGGTTGGTACCGGATTTCCTTCAAAATCCAATTCGTAATCCCTGTCTACTCTTAAAGTAAATGTATCAGATTGCAGTGTAACAATTGTATAGTTATTTCCACTTCCGGTAATATCAAATGAATCCTGAGTATTGTTTATAATTCTAACAGAATCCAGTTTAACATATCGACCTTCAGTGTATTCATTCAAAGTATCAGTATTCTCTGCCGTATACAAATTGGTGTTTCCAATTAAATTGATAGAGTCCGCAGAAAATCGGGTTACCCCATTATTAAAGGCAACAGTTCCAAAAACTCTTATAATATCACCTTCAGCCGTTCCGCTAGGATAACCGGGTATGGGGTCAGCACCAGTAACCCAAATTCCAGCGGTTCCATCCTGCATAGCAAACTCTGAGGAATTAAAACCCTGATCCGGATTGTGTACTATTCCTGTTAATTGAGCCTGAACTCCAAGAGAATCAGGCGAAAGGTTGGAATCCAGGCCTTTTACCTGTTCTATCAAATAAGCGGGGATAGAACTACCACAAACCTGTGCATTGTGAATTCCGAGATTGTTAAAATTTTCTCTTGGTAATACATACCATTGGTTGGAAACAACATTAGTCCATGAGGTATCTCCTGAATTAACAGAAGGGTCTCTCACTAAATCATTTTCATTGGTTGCTCCAGCCACGCCATTTATACCATTTACAGTCCAACTTGATCCTGGATCAATGCCATATACACCTATTACATCAATTATTTGGCCTGTGCTATTATTCAATAAACGCAAAGCATCATCTCCGTTGTAAAAAGTTGAAGAACTTGTAGTATCTGCCACATTGAGTATTTCCGTTGCCGCACTAGGATTTGCAATGACATACACTTCACCGGGAGCTAAACTCCCATCCATCTGAAATGTATCGGTGTTAGTAGTGCCCCCATTATTATCTCTGAGAACAGAATAGTCGCTTAGGTTTACAACTGCGTTTGTTGGATTGTAGATTTCGAGTGCCTTATTATTAGACGCACCCTCAAGATACTCTGAAAAATAAAGATCAGAACAAGCGGTCGAAACTGCATTAACCTGAATTGTTCCGGCCATTCCATTCCCGACATGAGGATCACATCTGTAATCGTAGGAACCGGGGATTGTAAAAACATGCGTAAATGGCCAGTTTGCTGAACCACTTCCAGAAACAGCAAAACCTCCAAAACTTTCAGGGTTTAAAGGATAAGTTGCCTGCGTACCATTAACATTATGGCTCCCTCCGGTATTTGTCCAAACTACCGTATCACCAACATTTATATTGAGGGCTGAAGGAATAAAGGCCGAAGCTCCCGAAGTTTGAACATCGTATCTCTGCTGAGCGAATGTGCTAAAGCTCAATAGCGAAAAAACTAAAAAAAAGCTAGTTTTAAAAAGAGTAGTAATTGATTTCATAATTGTTTTTTGAGGTGAAAAATCGTTGCAAAACTAAGATGATTCGAAGTGTTTAAAACTTTTATTTATTATTATAATGTAAATTTCTTTTGGCAAAAAAATAGCAGAGTAACATTCAGTTAATATATCATTATATATTGACATTTCAATTACAATTAACTATTCAATATATCTCACTTTCAAAAGACGGTATTTATCCCCAAGCCCTACCCGGGCATAATAAACTCCACCTTTTAATTTTAAATTTAAAGGAGACCATTGAATCGTGTAAGTACCGGCTTCTCTGAATTCCTTGAAGGGTTCATCAATTTTATGGCCCATATCATTATAAATTTTCAATGATACTTCACCCGCCTCTTTCAATTCATATTCAAATGTTGTGGTATCATATGTGGGATTTGGAAGGCATAATACCTCAAGATTTGGAAGTGGTTCATTTAAAAAGTAATCCTGATTATAATTTGCCGGTTTATGCGATAATTCATGTTCTTGCGCCTCTACTAAAGAAGCTATAAACAATCCTATAAAAGCGAGATATATATGTTTTGGAAAAATATTTACTATTCGGGAAATCAAAAAATGACAATTTGAATTGCCAAATATAATACACCTATAACAAAAGAGTTATTTTTATGCTTAGGTATTAATGTTATGATTAAAAGAATCTTTGTTTTATACCTTTTTATTATCATTTCAACTTCCTCATTTGGACAGAGTGCGAAAGACCGGAATGATCGATTTTCCAATATCCCTTTGAAAGAGAGAATTTACCTTGGTGGAAATCTGGGATTGCAATTTGGAAATCAGTTCACTTTTATTGAGATCTCGCCCTTAGTCGGCCTTTGGCTTCAACCCAAAATCCTGGTAGGCGGCGGGCCGGTTTACAGATATTTTCGCCGTTCAGATTTAAATTTTGAGGATAATCAATATGGCGGGCGTTTCTTTGGACGCTATCATTTTGCTGATAACTTTTTTGCACATGCAGAATATGAGCTTTTGAATTTAACGGATTATAGATTTCCACCAGATTATCCAAGAACCAATATAAATTCGGTCTTAGTGGGAGGCGGCTATGTTCAGAACCTTGGGCGCTCCTCGCTGTTTTTTATGGCTCTTGTCAATTTAACCGAAACAGAATTGACCCCTTATTCAAACCCTGTAATACGTGTTGGATTTAATATCGGGCTCTGAACTCCCTGAATACAGCAATAAAATTATACCAACGCTTTTCGTTATCGTCTACACTTATTACTATCTTTTTATGCAATCCATGAACGATTTGCAACATGCTTCTTCCCTGCCATCCATAATAAAATAGCAGCACACCAAAGACAATATAAATTAAAGATTCCCAGGGGTTAATAATATTTTTTATAAATCCAACTCCTGATAAAGAAGCAATTATTCCTCCCATTACCAACCAAAGAATAGATTTATTATAGACAAACTGAATGGAGTGAATTTCAAATATTGGGATATCGTATTTTTTTTTTGCTGTTTCAATGTGAAGAATTTCCTCGGACATATCTATAATGCCTTTTTCATCATTTTTCTCAAAAAGATTCATGCAAGTTAGTTTTCTAAATCCTCGGTTACCTTATCTCCTTTTGATATCCAAAAATTATTATAGCCCTCTCCAATAATTATTTTTAAATGATTCATTTGAAGTAATTCGAGTATTGCCAAAAAATTAAAAATTACTGCCACTTTATCCGGATTTGTTGAGATAACATCAACAAATGATACCTTTTCTTTAGTTCCTGTTAGGGTTAAAATGTATTTTCTTTGTTTTTCAATGGTGTAAGGATATTCAACGACTTCATGTTTGGGAAGATTTTTTTCATACTCATACTTTTCGATAACCTTCTGATATACTTTTAGAAGTTTATAAAGATCAAGATTCTGAAGTTCGGCTTCTACATTATTTTGAGCATATAAGGATTTTAATTCTTCGGTTAGGTTACCGCGCGTTTCGCGATCAATTCTACCGGATTCCAAATTTTTAAAATCTTCGACAACCGATTTATATTTTTTATATTCCAGCAAATGTTTAACCAATTCCTCTCTGGGGTCAATCTCATTGCCTTCTTCATCCAATTCCGGTCTTGGCAGTAAAAGCCTGGATTTGATTTTCATTAGTGAGGCGGCCACCCAAATAAACTCACTGGCTACATCCATATTAAGCTGTTCTAAATGTTGCAGGTATTCGAGAAAATCCTTGGTTATTTTTGAAATAGGAATATCATAAATATCCAATTCATCGCGTTCTATAAAGAATAGAAGCAAATCGAATGGTCCTTCAAACAGGGGTAGTTTTATTTCAAAGCTCACGAAACGGGAATCTAGTCCTAATTTTTTGTAAATATCAAAAAAATGTAGCTTTGTTCTTTACAAAACTTCATAGATTGAAACCTTTATATAAGTCACTTGTTTCTTATTCAAATTTATCGGAATGTTAATTGAACCCGGCAAACTACTAGCTGAAATCAAAACCCCCCATGATCTCAGACAATTGAAACCTGAACAACTCCCCCAGGTTTGTGAAGAACTAAGACAATACATCGTAGATACTGTTTCTGTTTATGGCGGTCATTTTGGTGCAAGTCTGGGCGTGGTTGAAATGACGGTCGCTATGCATTATGTATTCGAAACCCCAAATGACCAATTGGTCTGGGACGTTGGCCATCAGGCTTACGGTCATAAAATTTTGACCGGAAGAATGGACCGTTTTCATACCAATAGGATTTATGGCGGTTTGTCTGGTTTCCCAAAAAGAAGTGAAAGCGAATACGACACATTTGGTGTTGGTCATAGTTCCACATCGATTTCCGCTGCTTTGGGAATGTCCGAAGCATCGAGGTTAAAAAAAGATCATAATAAACAACACATTGCGGTCATTGGAGACGGAGCCATGACAGGTGGTATGGCATTTGAAGGCATGAATAATGCAGGAACCTCAGATTCAAATCTTTTGATTGTTTTGAATGATAATTGCATGTCGATTGATCCCAATGTAGGTGCATTAAAGGAATATCTTACAGACATAACCACGAGTCATACCTACAATAAATTCAGAGATGAAGTATGGAATTTGTTGGGGAAAATGAGCAAATTTGGTGCAAATGCCCAGGAAATTGCCTCAAAAATTGAAAATGGTATTAAATCTGCAGTTTTAAATCAAAGTAATTTATTTGAAGCCCTGAATCTCAGATATTTTGGTCCCGTTGATGGTCATGATGTCTTGCATTTGGTGGAAGTTTTCAAAGACTTAAAAGACATACAAGGTCCTAAAATATTGCATTGTCTGACGATCAAAGGTAAAGGCTACCCACTTGCAGAAATTGATCAAACCAAATGGCATGCACCCGGAAAATTTGATAAAATTACCGGTGAGATTTTTAAGAAAACACCTGATAAGCCTCAGGCTCCAAAATATCAGGAAGTATTTGGGCATACCATCGTAGAGCTGGCAAGGGAAAATGAAAAAATAGTTGGTGTGACCCCGGCAATGCCAAGTGGATGCTCTTTAAATATCATGATGAGGGAAATTCCCGAAAGAGCTTTTGATGTCGGAATTGCAGAGCAGCATGCCGTCACATTTTCCGCCGGTTTAGCTACTCAGGGAATGGTGCCTTTTTGCAATATTTATTCTACGTTTATGCAAAGGGCATACGATCAGGTAATTCACGATGTTGCCATTCAAAATCTTCCAGTGATATTCTGTCTGGACCGTGCCGGTGTTGCTGGCGCAGATGGCCCAACGCATCATGGTGCTTATGATTTGGCATACATGCGTTGCATTCCTAATATGGTAGTAGCAGCACCTATGAATGAAGCGGAATTGCGTAATATGATGTTTTCAGCTACAAAATTCAATGGCCCATTTACTATCAGGTATCCAAGAGGTCAGGGGGTGATGCCCGAATGGAAAACTAAAATGGAACAAATTCAAATTGGTACCGGAAGGGAATTAAAGAAAGGTAAGGATATTGCCATATTGAGCATTGGCCATATTGGAAATGAAGCAGTAAAAGCCGTAGAAAGTCTTGAAAAAGAAGGTCTTGATCCGGGTTTGTACGATATGCGATTTGTAAAACCACTGGATGAAAAATTACTTACAAAAATCTTCAAAAATTATAAACATATTATAACCGTTGAAGATGGTTGTGTTATGGGTGGATTTGGCAGCGCAGTTCTCGAATTCATGGCAAGCAAAGGATTTAATGCAAGCGTTAAAATTCTTGGAATACCCGACAGAGTGGTAGAGCATGGTACCCAACCTGAGCTTTACAAAGAATGCGAATACGATGCCGATGCGATAATCAATGCCGCACATGTTTATGTTAATTCGGCTGTAAATATTTAATGCGTCAAAGTCCCGATTTAAGTTATAAATCCTTTGGTGAAGGAAGCAAACATGTCATTTTTCTCCACGGATATTGCGAAGTGAAAGAAATGTGGGATGATTTTATTTCCCATTTTAAAGATATCTTCCAGTTTTATAAATTTATTAGCATTGATTTACCGGGTTTTGGTAAGAGCCAGATGCCGGAATCATTAAATACTTTATCAGATTCAGCCGAAATGGTAGCTGAACATGTGCGATCCCTCGGGATAGATAAATCCATTTGGATTGGGCATTCGCTTGGTGGATATGTCATATTGAACTTGCTTCGCAAGTACGATGAAATGCTTGAAGGCATTTGTCTTTTTCATTCCTCTATATATGCAGATTCTCCTGAGAAAAAAAAGCAAAGGAATAAAACATCTAATTTCATTCGGGAAAATGGGAAAAAAGCTTTTTTGTTAAACTTTATTCCCAATTTGTTCTTTGAGAAAAACAAAATTTCCTGTGATAAAGAAATTCATAGGTCAATTAAACAGGGGATGCAAAACTCTGAAGAATCTATGATAAAATACATGGAAATGATGCGAGAGCGTTTGGATAAAAGCAATGAATTAGCGGCTTCCAAAATACCGGTCCATTTTATTTGTGGAAAGAATGATTCCAGCGTTCCTTTAAGTATTTCTCAAAAACAGATTCGCCATATTCCAACTTCCAGCTCCACTTTATTAGATGAGTGTGGGCATATGGGTATGTTTGAAAATCCCATTGAGAGTTCAGCTTCAATAAAATCGTTTTTATCCAATTTCTAATTGTCATTTAATTGACTTCTAGGCATATTTTATAGGATTATTCTTTGAAATAATTCCCCTTTAAGATTTATGCATTATTTTTAAAAGTCAGGACAGAAATAGTGAAGTTGAACTCATCGATTAACACCCTTTCAAAAAATTCTTTTTTTAAGAAAATAAAAGACCTAATCAATAAAAAATTCAGAATATAAAATTTATGAAAACATTGCTACAACTGAGCAGAGCTGCAATAATTTGTATTTTCTTAATGGGAATTCAATTGCAATCAAGTGCACAAAGTGCAAGTGAAGAAGGAAATGATTTTAATTTTCCCTATGTAAAAATGGATCGAAACTCAGATTTGATTTATCTGGAAGCCAGAAGTTTTAAAGCTGAGAAAATCAATAATTTTACCGGTAAGGTTAAATTATTGGCAAATGAAGTGGTTCAAAACGGAATTGTTAGAATCTTACAATTTTCAATTTTACCAAACCAGTCATTAAAAGAAGAAATGGCTTCCAGAGGCTTATTTTTATTGGATTATATTCCGAACAGAGCCTTCATCGCCCACTTAAATACAAATACAAAATATCAGGATCTAATAAAATGGAATGTTCAAGCCATGGCGGTAATGACTCCTGATCTCAAAATGGATAAATTCATTACCACCTCGCAGTATCCGGAATATGTAATAGAAGGTACAAAAAGGAGATTGGTTGTTAGGACATTTGAAAACATAGATTTTTCGATTTCACTTTCCAAAGTGAGTGCCATTTCAAATGTTGAAATAATTCAAAGCATGGAAAATCTTCATGCAATTGAAATCTTAATTGATGAAAACAAAGTCCATCTTTTAGCTGAGAATAAATACGTAAAATATATAGAAATCGGCCAGGACGAAGGAAAAGCAGAAAACTTTACAGCAAGAACGCTTCATAGATCAAATACAATTAATACCTCGTATTTGGGTGGTAAAAAGTACGATGGTTCCGGTGTGTCAGTTATGATGCAGGATGATGGTGGTATAGGTCCACATATCGATTTTAAAGGAAGAGTTGACCAGAGTTTGGCCAGCATTACCGGTTCCAATGGTGACCATGGCGATCACGTAGCGGGAACCTTCATGGGGAGTGGAAATTTGGATCCATTGGGAGCAGGAATGGCTCCGGGTGTCTTTGGTCATATTGCAGGAAATTTAAATTCAAATTACAATTTCGTTCCGGGTTTATTCACCAATGACAGCGTTGTAATTACCACAAAATCCTATAGTAATGGTTGCAATGCTGGTTATACCACACTTACTGAACAGCTTGACAATCAGGTTGTTACTTATGATCCTTTAGTACATGTTTTTTCTGCAGGAAATTCAAATGGTTCAAATTGTGGATACGGTGCCGGGAGTCAATGGGGAAATATAACAGGTGGTCATAAAGTTGGAAAAAATGTAATAACTGTTGCCAATCTAAACTTTACTGATAATATTTCTTCAAGTAGCTCGAGAGGTCCGGCTGCTGATGGAAGAATAAAACCGGATATCTCTGCAAAAGGTAGTAGTGTTTATTCAACTATTGAAAATTATGATTACGGATTAAAATCGGGTACTTCTATGTCATGCCCGGGTGTGACAGGTATTTTGGCGCAACTTTATCATGCGTATAGAGATCATAATGGAGGTGCTAATCCTAATTCCGCATTGATGAAAGCCATTGCTTTGAATACGGCTGAAGATCTCGGAAATCCGGGGCCGGACTACATATTTGGATGGGGTAGAATAAATGCAAAAGAGGCTTATAAAGTAATTGAAAATAAAAATTATCTGGATTCAGTAATAAGTAACGGGGATTCTGTATCACATATACTAAATATTCCAAACAATGTCTCAAGAGTAAAAATTATGCTTTATTGGAAAGATCCTGCTGCATCGGTAAGCTCTGTTTTTGATCTGGTAAATGATTTGGACCTGAAAGTTACGGACCCAGGTGCCTCATTACACCTTCCATTAGTGTTAGATCCAACACCAAATTCAACAAGCTTGAATTTTCCTGCAACACCTGGAATTGACAATTTAAACAATATGGAGCAGGTTGTAATAGATCAACCCAGCACCGGATCATATGAAATTAAAATCAATGGCACGATGGTTCCCCAGGGACCTCAAGAATACTACATCGTTTATCGCTATGAATTTGATGAAATAGACTTAACCTATCCAATTGGAGGAGAGCCGATTTCTCCGGGTGAAAATCAGGTTATCCGTTGGGACGCTTTTGGAAACTCTTTACCATTTTCTTTGGACTATTCTTTAGATAGCGGACAATCCTGGACAAATATAACCAGTAATGTTTCAGCTACTTTACGCTATTTCAGTTGGAATGTTCCAAACAACATAAGCACCAACAAAGGATTGGTAAGGATAAGCCGCGGAACTCAGACTGATGTTTCCGAATCGACATTTTCGATTCTAGGAGTTCCTTCAAACCTTGATGTATTTTCAAGTTGTACAGATTCTGCAGCCTTGTCTTGGCAAGCGGTAGCAAACGCAGATGGGTATGAAGTACGAAAATTAGGAAATCAATATATGGATTCAGTTGAGTTTACAACATCCACTTCAACCTATATTAACAATATAGATTTCAACGATCCAAATGTTTGGTTGACAGTACAGGCGGTATTTTTGAACTCCTCAAACCAAATTACTGGAATGGGAAGAAGAGCTGTTGCAATAAGAAAAGCAAGTGGTATTTACAATTGCCCAACTGTATTGCCAACTGCAGATTTTAGTGCAAACAAAACAGCTGTTTGTGTTGACGGTACGGTATTATTCAATAATGAAACAGTTAACGGATCCGGAAACTACACCTGGACTATAACTCCTTCATCTCATACATTTGTAAATGGTACAAATCAAAACTCTGAAAATCCGGAAGTACAATTCCATTCGAATAGCGACTATACCGTTAAACTGGATGCTGCCAATTTAGCCGGTGTATCAACTGAAGAAAAAGTTGATTATATAAATACCTTTGCTGCAAATACAAATCTCAATGAATCCTTTGAATTTGCACTTTTCCCTCCTTTAAGCTGGACGATAGAGCCAAGTGCGGGTTCTATTACCTGGGTTTCTTCAAGTGTAAATGTTGGTCCGGATGGCAGTGCTACAAAGGCCGCCTATTTTAATCGCTTTGGCGATGTGAGTATCGGAGAAGAAGATGCACTCGTGACACGAGCTATTGATATAAGTGATTATACTAATCCTATGTTGGTATTTGATGTGGCATATGCAGCACAATCAAGTTTACCTCCTGCTGTTTCGGGTGGACTAAGAATCGACTATTCAAACGACTGCGGTAGTAATTTTCAAACAAGTGCTTACTTTAAACCAAGTAATGATTTGATGACGACAGGATTCCAAGCTTCTTTATGGGAGCCGAATTCATCAACAGAATGGAGAAGTGATTCATTAGATTTAAGCGCAATGGCGTCTAAAGGTGTTGTTTTGAAATTTATAAACATTTCAGGCATCAACAGCAATAGCCTTTTCCTCGATAATATTCGTGTGATTGATTTTGTGACAGGTTTAAATGAAGAAAGCAAAATATCACTTAATGTTTATCCAAATCCGACAAATGGCTCATTTACAATAAATGCGAGCAATTTAAAAGGAGAAAAATTCGAGATATCCATTATAGACTCCAAAGGAAAAGAGTTAATCAAAAGATCAAAGAATTCATTAAATTCATCTTTCAATATCACTTTCGATATGAGAAATCTGAGTTCCGGCCTTTATACGATTAAAGTAATTGGAGAGAATTCTATGACTATTAAAAAATTGAGCTACATTAAAAATTAATAACTATGAGAACAAGGTATTCGAAACTGTTTGTTTTCTCTCTGATTTTATCATTTTTTGGGTTGTGTGTTTCAAGCAGTGCGCAATCATCTTTTCAGGGAAAGCCATTTATCATTAACCTTAAATCCGGATCTTTTACTCCGGAGGCTAATTTTGAAAAATCAATTCAAAAGATGGTAAATGAGGAGGATCAGTATTATGTGGTTCAGTTTAAATCTATTCCTTCTTCTAAGGAGATAAAACAAATGGAAGCATTGGGCCTGGTTTTTGAAGATTACCTCCCGAATCGTGCCTATCTAGTTTATACGCCGCAAGGAATAAGTTTTAGTAAGCTCAGCGATTTTGGTGTAAGAGCAATTATTCCATATGCATCAAATTTTAAGGTAAACAAGGGGTTTGAGAATGAAATACCGCTTCATGCAAAAAAAGGAGGCGATATAATTCGACTTTCTATCCTCACACATAACAAGGTAAGTAGTCAGGAATTTATTCAAGCCGTAGTACAACTCGAAGGTCAAATAGTACAGGTCCCAAAAACCGGAAATGTCTATTCTATTGATATTCCTGAAAACCGTATCAATGACATTCTCGAATTAAAACTTGTCAAATGGGTCGAAT
Source organism: Hyphobacterium sp. CCMP332 (assembly GCA_014323545.1). NCBI lineage: Bacteria > Pseudomonadati > Pseudomonadota > Alphaproteobacteria > Maricaulales > Maricaulaceae > Hyphobacterium > Hyphobacterium sp. CCMP332. The sequence goes on along the minus strand of CP058647.1, from coordinate 1,877,001 downwards.
ACATTGAACCCGATCCGGTACCAGATGATCTAAGAGGAAGATCTCTTCATAGAGCAAATGCAATAGACATACCTTCAGCAAATGGATATCATTACGATGGAACAGGCGTATCTGTTGCCCTTGCTGATGATGGTGCGGTTGGCCCTCATATTGACCTTGAAGGAAGAGTTGTTCAGGTTGGTAATATGGGAGGCAATGGAACTCATGGAGATATGACAGTTGGAATCCTTATGGGAGCAGGAAACTTAAACCCGAGATTTGCGGGTATGGCGACTGGTGTAGAAATGCGATATTATGACATATTTCCTCCCGGTGGGCCTGCATACGACCATGTCAATAGCGCGGTATCAAATTACAATACTTTCGGAACAGTAATCACATCTACATCCTATAGCGAAGGAAGCGGGGGTGTTTACACCTCAACATCTCAATTTGTAGATCAACAGATTCATCAAAATCCAAGCATAATTCATGTTTTTTCCGCCGGAAATGCCGGACCCGGATTTACGACAATCACCGGAGGTAGAAAAGCTGCCAAAAATACAATTGCCACAGCCAATCTTGAGTATCAGGACCTAAGGACAAATTCCAGTTCACGAGGTCCTGCTGCCGATGGAAGGGTAAAACCAGATATTTCTGCAAATGGAACAAATCAAATGTCTCTGGATGCAAATAACGGCTATTCCCCTGGTGGAGGAACTTCTGCTGCCTGTCCGGGAATAGCAGGTATTCTATCACAACTATATCAGGCCCATCGCGAACTGAACGCTGGTGCTGATCCGACTTCTTCCTTGATGAAAGCCATTCTTTTAAATACTGCAGAAGATCTTGGAAATCCAGGTCCTGATTATTCATTTGGATGGGGAAGGGTTAATGCACTAAGAGCATTAAAAACCATGGAAGAAAATCGAATTATGGAAGATTCATTGTCTCAGGGAGATTCAACGACTCATATCATTACTGTGCCTGCGGGTGTAGGCGAATTGAAAGTAATGGTGTATTGGTTAGATAAAGAAGGTTCTCCTGCCGCCAGTCAAGCGCTCGTCAACAATCTTGATATGGTATTGTCAGACCCTTCAAGCACCACCTGGCTACCTTGGGTACTGAATCCCTCAAATCCAACAGCCAATGCAACAAGAGGTATAGACAATTTAAATAATATGGAACAGGTTACTCTGTCCAATCCCGTTGCAGGTTCATATTCTGTAAAAGTGAAAGGAACAAGTATTCCTTTTGGTCCCCAAAACTATCATGTGGTCTATGAATTTAGAATGGATCAACCCAAAGTTACCTATCCAATTGGAGGAGAATCCTTGGTTCCGGGTGAAATTGAAACCATCAGATGGGATGCATATGATGAGAGTACTCCAATTAATATAGAATATTCCATAGATAGCGGCTCGAACTGGGTTAGTATCGTAACTTCTGTCCCCGGTAGTCAAAGATACTACGATTGGAATGTGCCTAGCCTTAGTACAGGTAAAGCTTTAATTAGGGTTACTCAAGGCAGTTCATCCAGTACCAGCATCGCTCCTTTTAGTATTATTGGTGTTCCTCAAAACCTGTCTGTATTGTGGTCTTGCGCAGATTCTCTTATGCTGACCTGGGATAGTGTGCCTTCGGCAAATAGCTATGAAATAAGCGTTTTGGGTAATAAGTACATGGATTCTGTTGATATCTCCAGTAATGACTTTTACATTTTAAAAAACATCAATGGTAGCAATTCCTTTTGGTTAAGTGTAAAAGCATTGAATTCATCACAGGGTATAATTGGAAGAAGGGCAATAGCAATTCAAAAGGCACCGGGTACATTTCAATGTCCTGTTTCAGTAGATGTCGCTGTTTCGAATATTCTTAGTCCTCTAAATTCACAAATGCCCGATTGTCAGGATTTGGATAGCGTTGCAGTAATAGTTGAAATTGAAAATAAAGGTTTTACAAGACAAGGAAATTTTCCGGTAAGCGTCTTGCTAAATAATGGCTCAACAAGCACTATTCAATTCAACGATACCCTGGAGCTATACGAAAAAAGAGTACTGACTTTTCCCGTATTTGCGGATTTGAGCACAGGAAATTCTCATGTATTCAAAGCCTGGACGGGGCTTGGAACAGATGTAAAAAACAGCAACGACACACTTAATTCTGTCGTTACCATATACTCGGCACAATCAGCCAACCTACCATTGAGCGAAGATTTTGATCAATTTGCATTATGCCCTACTACTACAAATTGTGGTGGGACGAGCTGTAATTTGTCATCGGGATGGTTAAATACAATCAATAATTTTGGTGATGATATTGATTGGAGAACAAATAGTGGTGGGACGGCCTCAGGGGGAACAGGACCAAGCGCTGACCATACATCGGGTAATGGAAATTATTTGTATTTAGAAGCTTCAGGAAATCCGGTATGCACAGATAGAACTGCTTTACTGACAAGTCCATGTCTGGATTTAGCCTTTGCGTTACAGCCTGAATTGAGTTTTTGGTACCATATGGATGGGAATGCAATGGGAGAGCTTCATGTTGACATACTTGCAAACGGTACCTGGTACCTGGATGTTACTGCTCCTTTAATAGGAGAACAAGGCAATTTGTGGCTACAAAGAATTGTTGATCTTACGCCATTTAGCGGACAAGTCATTAATGTAAGATTTCGTGGAATTACAGGTAGTGATTTTGCCTCGGATCTGGCAATCGATGATATTTCAATCACTGATAATTTTGTTTATGCCATTGATGCTTCTGTGACCAGCATTGTTTCACCGGGCTTCAGTTCTAAAGAAGATTGTTTATTGGAAGACAGTCTTGATGTGACCGTTATAATTCGAAATACGGGGGCCAATGCCATTGGTAATATACCTATGAATTACTCAGTCAACGGTGGCCCGGCCATTAGTGCTGTTTATAACAATATACTCACGGCCGGCCAGGTAGATACTTTTACGTTTAACAATTCTTTGCATTTGCCTGGCGTGGGTAATTATGATTTAAAAGTTTGGCAGGACTATGGCCCGGATCAAAACCCGGGAAATGATACAATTAGTACTTCGATAAATATATTTCCAGGTAATCTGGTATCAATTCCATACACCGAAAATTTTGATGTTTTCAACAGCTGTCCAACGACTGCCAATTGTGAAGCGACAGTATGTAATTTGATGGGAGGGTGGAAAAACTATACCAACTTGGTAGAAGATGACATAGATTGGAGGGTTAATAATGGCTCCACACCTTCACAGGGTACAGGCCCTCCTAATGATCAGAATCAAGGAACGATTATTGGTAAGTATCTTTATTTAGAAGTTTCGGGTGGTTGCAACAACAGGGTTGCTATACTTCAAAGTCCATGTATAGATCTAAGCTCTGCGTTTTCTCCTGAGCTGAAGGCCTGGTATCATATGAACGGTCAGGATATTGGAGAGTTACATTTTGATGTTTTCTTGGGAGATAGCTGGTTGAATGATTTTGTGCCTCCAATAATTGGTGATCAGCCTAATTCCTGGCAGCAATGGACTATTGATTTGTCATTACTGGCTGGAAATGTTATATCGGTCAGGTTTCGCGGTATAAGTGCCAATGGGTTTATGGGTGATATAGCACTTGATAATATTAGTGTGACAGATAATTTCAATACCGCTCAGGCCGATTTCACATTTACACAACCAAACTGCGCGGGTCAATTAATTACATTTACTGACAATTCAAGTGGTACGGGAATAAATCACTTATGGAACTTTGGTCAAAATGCCAATCCATCTACAGCTACCGGTGCGGGTCCCCATGATGTGATTTTTGTGAATTCCGGTCTTGAAAATGTTCAATTAATCGTACAGAATGTTGCCGGTTCTGATACCAATGCTCAGAATTTATTAATTGATACACTCCCGGAAGTGAATTTCAGCTGGAATGCCAATGTGGATACTATCAGTTTTATAAACCAATCTTCAAATGCTACTAGTTATGTCTGGGATTTTGGTGATGGTAATTCAGATAGCACTCTGCAACCGGTTCATGTATACTCTAGTTCGGGAATTTATACAGTAACTCTTACAGTTAGCAATGGCTGTGGAATAAATATTATTAGTAAAGATGTCACTGTTGGAATGGTAGGCTTTAAAAATGATCTTTCTTCTAACCTAAAAGCTTATCCCAACCCAAATAAGGGCTCCCTATTTATTGAAGGTTTAAATACTGCTTTAATTAAAAACTATAATATCAGAATTAGTGACATGAAGGGAAGCATAATGAATTCCAAAATTTCAGTTGTTTCAGATAGGGAAATATTATTGGACATGAACACTTACCCCCAAGGGCTTTATCTACTTCAAATTGATGGTGAGAATGTCAACGCAATAATGAAAATTGAAAAAAGATAAATATTATAGTTTTTATATTATTTAGATAGACAGGTATTTTATATTATTGGCAATTATGGACAGCGAAAGCAAATTAAAAAATTCGGTATCGAAATATGTAGAAAAGGCCAAATCAATAGTTGCCAATCGTTCCCTTATAGAAAACAAAATTGATGCAGCCTGGGAAAAAGCCAAAAATCTCGATCCCGGATTAAGGGATTTAATGGAAAATGTCGAAACTTTTATTCAGATCATTAAAGCATACGTTAACGGAACCTATCGGGATGTAGAACAAAAAACAATAATCTTCCTAATTGCCGGAATTTTGTATTTCATTAACCCTTTTGACATTATCCCTGACTTCCTGCCCCTTATTGGATTTACAGATGATGCTGCAGTCCTCATTTTTATTTTAGGGAAAGTAAAAAATGAAATCGATAAATTCAATTCTTGGAAAATCAATCAGGAAATCGAAATTTATGAGTCTGAAAGCGAAATATGAGTCTTTAAAGATTCAGCTTGAAGAAAGCTATGAATGGCCTTCGGAATACATATTTAAATTCATTTTAAAATCCGGAGCGAAAGAAAAGCAATTAAAAGTCAGGGAGTTATTTGAGCAAAATGTTTCTTTGTCATTTAAATCTTCATCAAAAGGCACCTATATTTCTGTTACCATCAAAGCAACAATGCAAAGCCCTGAGCATGTCATAGACATCTACAAGGAAGCTAGCAAAATAAAGGAGCTAATCGTATTCTAAATTGCCAATTTTTAGATTAACCAAGGAATTAATTTTCCCCGAAATCGAATTAGCCGAAGAGAATGGCCTCATTGCAATTGGTGGTGATCTTAATTCGGATCGATTGTATCTCGCTTATTTAAATGGAATATTTCCTTGGTATTCAGAAGGCGAGCCGATTTTATGGTGGTCTCCGGATCCCAGATTTATTTTAAGAACAAATGAGATTCATATATCGAAGAGTATGAAAAGAGTTTTGAATCGGGATAATTGGAAATTTACCATGAATAAGGCTTTCAATAGTGTTATTAGCAAATGTCGGAACGTGCCTCGAAGCGGGCAAGATGGCACCTGGATTACCAGTGAAATGTTGAATGCCTATAATGGGCTTTATGAAGAAGGCAAAGCAACAAGTTTTGAAATTTGGGAAGAAGATGAACTAATAGGTGGCATGTATGGTGTCATAACACCGGGATATTTTGCAGGGGAGTCAATGTTCAGTTTAAAAAACAACGCTTCCAAACTTGTTTTGATAAAGGCTTGTGAATATTTGCTGGAAAAAGGTATTGAAATATTTGATTGCCAGATATATTCCGAGCATTTGAAATCCATGGGAGCTATTGAAATGCCGAGAAGCGAGTTTAAGAATTATCTTCCTGGCTAAATTTAATGGCGATCATACACATATCATCAATCTGCTCATATTTGCCATCCATCATCCAGGCAATCATTTTTTCGTCAATTAAAGAGTTTTGTTCTTGCAGAGGCAAATTTTGCATTTCTTTTACCATCTCACGCAAATTTCTTGCGCGGAATTTTTTACCGTGTTCTCCTCCAATTTGATCGGCAATGCCATCCGTGAATAAATAAATGGTGTCATTTTCTTTGATCTCAATTTCAACGTTATTGAATTTTTCATCTTTAACCTCAATTCCTCCAATTGACTTTCTATTCCCTTTAATTTCATAAAATGAAAAGTCTTTCCCCTCATAATCGGGTTCAGTCCAGGATTTGTTGATGATAAGATTGCCCATTTTTGCTTCACGGATTATAAATATCGGGCTATTGGCCCCGCAGTAATAGAGCTTCTTTTCTTTTTTCGAATATGCACACAAGGCAATGTCCATTCCATCTTTAATTTCAGCGTCCTTTTGTTGAAGTGTACTTTCTACCAGTTCATTTACCTTTTCCAGAATTTCAGAAGGATCGGTCATTTTGAATTCCCTGATGGTACGATTTAAGCTATTTAAACCTACAAGACTTATAAATGCGCCGGTAACACCGTGACCTGTACAGTCTACCACTGCAAAATATTTATAATCATTTTCCTCCTCCATCCAATAAAAATCTCCGGAAACCACACTTAATGGCTTGTAGAACAATAAATGATTAGGGAAAATATTATTGACATGATTAATAGATGGAAATAATGCACTTTGAATTTTCTTTGCATATCTCAAAGAATCTACAACGCCCTCATTTTTAGTCTTGATCTGATCCTGTTGTTCTTCTATTTTGCTATTCTGTGAGCTAACTTGTCTTTCTGAAGACTTTAATTTTTTAAGCAATCCATTTATTCGATCTGCCAAAGTTGAAAAAGCCTGATTGCCTTCTATTTCAATACTTGATTCATCCCCATCGAGAATACTATCAAGTTTCTCGTTTAATTGAGATAGTGGCTTTAATAGAGTCCTGGAATTGATATATAGCATTAGTATTAAAAGTAAAATGACCGCACCAAAAGTATAGAGTGAATTGCGAATGGCTCCTCTTAATAATTCCTCTTCTATACTTTTATTAGATTTTATCCTTACTACAGAAGCTAATTCTTCCGGTTCATCCTCTTCTTTGCTATAAATATATTCGTAATGAATTTTTATACCGTCTTCAATTTCAATTAAAGTATGACTCGTTTTATCCGAAAACGTTTGCCTTAAAACCCTTCTGTGAATTTCTTTTAGGTTTTTAGCTTTATTTAATGTTAAAGGATTATGATCGTCGACATAAAGCTCGACATCAAGAATTCCTTTTTGTTTGGATGATATCGAATCTAAACGTTTATTGAAAGTGCTAATTATTTTGTCTGCTCTTGGCGAATAATGTCCTATTTCTACTAAATAGCTGTCATCATTAGTTTTTTCATAGGAATATTTTTTAAGATTATTCGTCTTTATCTCTACTCCAAATCTCGAACTGTAAAATTCATCATCTTCAAATCGCTCTTTTAAAAATTTTGAGAACTCAGGACCAAATGAAAATAGATTCAAATTGAGGTCGGACGTCATTGTTGTATTAACAACAATTCCATTGGTATCCACTATATAGAGATCAACCAAACTGGTGTCAACGCCTAGTATATTTCTGATAGAATCAAGATTTACTTTTTCCAGATTCTCATGAGCATTAAAATAGTAATTTATTAAGCGGTTGCTAAGACGTGCCATATTGTCTTCAAGTTCCTGTTCAAGGCCTTCCATTTTGAGTTCCTTTTCCTTAAAGACATGATGAATTTCATCTGAGATTAATTCGCTTTTCTGCTTACTTGTGCTAGTGAGTATTTTCCGGGTGTTTTCATAGCTAACCCATGCGGTAATTATCATTATTACAATAACAGGTATTGTAATTTTGGATAAAATTTGTTTGAAAAACAAGCTGTTTGAGGCCATTCTAAGTTCCTAAATATACTTAGAATATAAAAATAAATGCTTTTTATTTAAATGAATCAGTGATTGCCAGGAAAAATGCCCCTAAAACCTCGGACAAGGAATTAACCTTTGATCTTTTGGAGGACGACCCTTAATTGGGTTGAAAGCATATTCGAATTCATAAATCAATGAAATTTCATGTGCTCCACCTGTATTCAAAGTTGACAAAGGGGAAATTGTAATATCATAACTATAGGCAATACTTAAACCTTTCCACCTGTAACCGGCCAGTATGGAAAATGCATCGTGATTGGTAATTGTTACCGTTTCCTTTTTTACAACCGGAATTCCTCTATACCATGCACCAAAAGTTAAGAAATCGTAATAGTAATAGGCTCCAAGATCCAATTGCATAAATTTTGCTTGTTTCTTAAAATGAAATGCAGGTGAAATAAAGGAAGGTCTCACGTCGGCACCTTTTCGATATTGCATTCCCGGAAACAATGGAATTTGATAACCTCCATGAAATGAAAGATACAGTGGTAGTTTTTGTGCTCCGCCTGTAACTACGGTCATATCAGGTTGATTGATATGTCTTACAGAGGTTCCTAACCATGCTTTCGATGAATAGAGCAATCCACCGGCTACTACATCAAAAAACCTTCTGTTTTCAAAATTGACCAAAGAAGCTGCGGTATTAGAAATTGATCCTGTTTGGTTATCAATATTCTCCCTGAGTGTTAAAGCCGATCCATCTATGCTCAACCAGGAATAACCCACACCTGCTCCGGCTCTAAAGGCCCATTTCCTATTTATGTTTAATCTGTATGCATATTGACCCATAACTGAAGTTGTAGACAATCGTGCAGAACCTTGTACATCTCGACTGACCAATAGTCCTGCTCCACTTCTTATTTGAGGAATATTCTGATCAAAACTCGCATACATTGTGGTGAATTTTGCGGCGGCTGCAGGCCATTGCATTCTATAAAGTACATTGGCTCTGGCCCATTCCGAAGAACCTGCAAAAGCCGGATTAAGGTATAAAGGAGCTGCATAGAATTGGGTGAATTGATAATCCTGTGCTTTTGATATACCGCTTATGAGCAGTATTAAAAAGGCAATATGTGATAGAATTCTTCTCATACTTTAAAACTTATCTAAGTAGAGTAACATCTCCTACTTTGGTTTCTTTAGAACCATCAGCGAACTCAACCTGTACTCTGTAAATATATACTCCCTGAGGCGCCGGCGAACCGTTTACATAGCCATCCCATCCTACATTTACTGTATTGGATTGGAAGATTGGCTCACCCCAACGGTTAAATACTTCAAATTTCAGTGCTACAAACTCTTTGCGTATTACCGGGTAAAAAACAGTATTATTAAATCTGTCAAATGGATTTACAGCACCTCCGTTTGGTCCGCCTTCGCCAGGAGTAAATGCATTAGGTACAATAATATCCCCTACCGGCAATACATAGATGATTTTGTTTGCCGTGTCTCTACATGCAATACTATCATTTACTACATTAATAGCAACCATGGTCACATCGTACTGTCCTTCGAATCTATAATTTTTAGTTGGGGACCTTTCATCCGAAGTAGTACCATCACCAAAGTCCCAGAAGAATTCAGAAGCATTTCTTGATTCATTTGAGAAGTTGATCTCATTTAGGCCGACAAATACCGAGTCTCTTGAGAAGAAATTGGCAGTTGGATTTGGAAATCCTGTGACTACCGCAAATCGCTCTATGGAATCTTTAAAGTTATTGATACCTGTTGTAATAAGCTTTACATCATAAACTCCAGGATCAAAGAATGTTTTAGTTACATTTTCGCTGAAATATTCACTTCCATCACTAAATACCCATTTGTAGCTAATTCCAAATGCAGATGTGTTGGTAAATGTGAATTCAAATGGCACACATCCCGATGTTTCGCCTACAAAATCAGCCGTTGGTAAACTTGGGAAAATGGTGACCAATCGCGTCGTTGAGTCTATACAACCATTTTGGGTAGTTGCGACCATAGTGACCGTGAATGTTCCAAAAGTTCCAAAGTCATAAGTTGGACTAACCTGATTGCTGGTTCCACTTGCCGTATCACCGAAGTCCCAGAAATAGGTATTACTATTAAGGTTTGGTGTACTATTGGTGAAAGTAACCGGACTTGGTGGCCAGTTTTGCTGTACCGGATTTGCATTAAACGATGGTTGTGGTTTTGGATGAACTGTGATTGGTATAATCAATGTATCCGTACAACCGTACTGATTCAATGCGACATGATATACATCAAAGACCACAGAAACTAAACCTGTATTTGTGAATGTATGGGTCACCGAATTATTATTTGGCAATAATTGTGTTCCATTATTCTCAAAATCCCACTCGTAGCCAGCTGCTATGGTATTTGAATTGAATACAACATCTAACGGAGAACATCCACTGCTAACATCCGGTGTTACATCAGCTATAATTTCAGGTCTGACTCTCACCACTTTTTCCACTGAATCTACACAACCAATTGGCGATGTTGCCAACATCTTCACTACATAATCTATCGGGAAAATAGTTGTGTTGTTGAACTGATAAGTCGGATTTTGCTGTGTAGAAGTTCCAGAGGTGTCCCCAAAATCCCATGAGTAAGTATATACCTGGGATGGAGTGGTTTGATCCGAGAATACCACAGTTGGGAAACCGCAAACATCATCAGAGTTAAATGTAAAATCTGCATTCACTGCCGGTTGGACCACTACAGTAGCACTGCCTGTAATATTCGCATGTGTTGAATCAATTGAACACTGATTACTTGTCCCCTGATCCACTACATCAAAAATGGTATAGGTTGTTGTAGTACTTGGGAATACATCAATGGTGTAGGTTGAAACATTTGTTGCCTGAGTTGCAGAAACCAAGGTTCCGTCGAAGTATCTGAATGACCATGGCCCAATACCTGTGAAATTAAAGGTCAAGGTGGATGGATAACCGTCGCATATCGTATTGTCACCGGATATTGATGCCGTTGGTAAAGGTTCAACCGTAATATTCACCGGGCTTCCTAAGCTAGTTGGAACACATGCAGGATTGTTGTTATCGGTCACCTGAGTGAAGAAATACTGCGTAGTTGCACCTACCGGCGGCACTGGATTCACCAGCAGTAAGGTATCCAGATTACTTACATTATTCCTAACAAATGAGTTACCCAAATTGTCATTTACAATTACATCGAATGGCCCGTTCCCAGTCAATTGATATTGAAGTGCAATTGTATCCTCCTCACAGAATGTAACACTACTTGAGAAGAATCCATCTACTTTTAATGATGCTGTAGGCAATTGGTTGACAACAATCGTAGCTTCTGTTGAATCAGAAGGTAATATGTTGTTTGTAGAGCATCCATTACCATCAGTAATGCTAAGCAATCTGAAAGATGTAGTAATAGTAGGACTTACTGTGAGAGTGAAGTTTGCATTTGCAGAATTCACAGTTTGAATACCAGTATTGCCGATGTATTGAACCGAATAATTAGCCAATCCTGTGGCACTTAGATTAAGTGTTACAGAGCTACCTACACATATGGTATCGTCGTCCTGAATAGTAATGGTTGGATCTGCGTTGACAAAAATGTCGGCATTGTTAACAATGTTTAGCGCACATTGCGGTGCTGTAGAATAAACTGAAGAAGCAATGGTATAGCTGTTATTACCAACCTGTAATCCAGGAGCCTGAAGTATAGTACCGTTTCCAATACCCGTCAATGTATCAACGTTTACTCCATTTCTTTGAAGAATCAAATCGTAAATATTTGGTTCATCAAAATTAAATTGCAGGAATTTGCCAACCGAATCAACACCACATATTACTGTGTTTCCAACTACAGAAAGCGTAACAGTAGGAATAGGTCTTACCTGTACTATGGCCTGCCCGGTCGTAACGAGCGGCACACAATTTGTATTATCATCCACTACGGAAGTAAATCTGTAAATATAGAAGCCTGGTCCGGGATAAGGAATTAAGACCGTGTCTTGCTGACTTAGACCAGTGAAATTGTAGTTATTGGTTCCATCTGTAATCGTTACATCAAATGGCCCGTTGGTTACTCCAAAATCAAGATATACCGGCAATGGCTCTCCATCGCATATGGTTGTGTCTCCGGTTAAATTCGCCGTTGGAAGATCATTTACATAAACATATGCTGTATCATTTGTTAATGAATCTGCCGGGCATGAAGGTACTGTACCATTATCGCTTATTGATACAATGGAATATACATTCAAACCTACCGGAGGATTAAATAATGATACCGTTGATGGACTGCTGGATACAAATGTTGGCAAGGTATCCACACCATTGGTGTAGGTCACTAACCAAGGTCCTGTACCTGCTGTCTGTAATTGGAATGAACTGTTTTCAAATGCACAAATGGTATCAATACCTGAAATTCCAACCGTTGGGCGATCGTTAACAGTAATTAAAACCGATCCACTAATACTCTGAGCTCTGCAGCTTACTGGTAAGCTTCCATCTACTACAGAATCTATCTGGAAAGTACTTGTATTCTGTGGACTTACGGCAATGGTTCCTGTATTTCCTGATGTTATATCAAGTGAATCAACATAATTGGTGCTACCATCAGAAATGTATACCCTATATGGTAAGTCACCTTGCGAAATAACAACCAACAAATCAGCCGAGTCTCCTCTACAAATTGAAGTCAGACCCTGAGGATTTAAACTCGCTGTCGGCAAATCATTCAAATTAAAGGTAACGCTTCCCGTAAGCTGAGGGTCTCCCTGAATTACAGAACATGTTGGTGTATGACCATCATCAAGTGTAAATAGGGAAATTGTATTTCCAAAACCAGGGAAACTACTCGACACATTAAATGTTGTGTCATTGGTCTGTACGCCATTTAGAGACACTGGGCCTGCATAATTGGTCAACAATGACAAATCATATGGCGCTCTTCCTGTGAATTGAATATTGATGGTAATGCTGTCTCCAAAACATTTTGTATCAGGACCCACCAAGGTCAAATTAGCTGTTGGTAAAGGATTTACATTAACCGTAAAATTCGATTTCACACCCAAAGTGCCCACACAAGCCTCTGTTGTAGCAGATTCTCTAATTTCTAAAATGGTATAAGTAGTTGTGTCATTTGGTCTTACGATATAAATTGACCCATCTGCTATATTTACTAAGGTGGTGTCAATTGTCAATCCGTCAATAGAAAGATCAACTTCAAACGGCGCTCTTCCTCCTGAAATATCAAAGGATAGTATTGCCTGATCTCCCTCACAAATGGTTGTATCGAAAGAATTAATTTCGATTTCAGGTCTGTCAAATACCTGTACAGTGACAAGACCTGTAAGATCTGTGGCTCTGCAATTTTCAGGTGAATTGCTATCCAGGACTGAATCAATTTTAAAGAAGTAAGGGGTTACTGAAGCAGGAAGTGTAATTAATGCTGTATCAGTTGGTGTATTCAATGTACGCAAATAATTATTTGTGCCATCACTGAAATATACATCCAATGGACCATTTCCAGTTAAATTGAAGTTTAATACAAACGGTTCCAGGTCACATAAACTAGTATCTCCACTAATTGAAGCAGTCGGTAAGGCATGTACAAATACCTCCACCAGAGAATCTGCAGGAGCAATATTCGCCACACAGCCTTTATCATCAATAGCCTCGATCAATTTAAAATCATGATCACCCACACCGAGCACATAAGATAAAGCAGTTCCATTGATTGCATTAAATCCAGTTAAAATATTGCCAGTTGTATCTATTTGATAGGTATAAGGATCATTAGGCCCGGTTAGGCTAAATGTGATAGTTGTTGTTTCTCCAAAACAAACCGTGTCCTTGTTAATAGAAATACTTGCATCAGGCAATGGGTTAACAATTAATGTTGGTGTTCCCGAAATATTTGAACTTGGTGCTGTTACTGTGCAACCAAATGAATCACTAAAATAAATAATACTATAGGTCGTTGTATCTGTCGGGCTTACCCAGATTGAATCTCCAACAGAAACAGATTGAATAGTATCATTTGGATCTGTGTTCAAAACAAAATCAAATCTTGGACTTCCAACCGGGATTCTCCAGTACAATCTCGCAGAATCTCCCAAACATATTTCATTATCATCCAGCAATAATTCCACAACCGGCAGAGGTGTAACAACCACCTGAACCGTATCCGGAAGATTTGGATGCCCGGCTAATACTGAACAACCATTGGCGTCCATGATTGAAACAATGTTATAATTGCTGGTTGAATTTGGTGCAAAAACAATAGTATCTCCGCTGTTATAATTATTTATTATTCCAATACCTCCACTTAATTCAACCGTATATGGACCAGGAGCATCACCCAGGTTTGTAACATCTACGGTAAATAAGGCATTGTCACCAAAACAAATTGTATCTGTAGGTTCTATTACACTTAGAGTTGTAATAGGCAGTGGGTTTACATTTACTAATATGGTATCGCCAAAGTTTGGATTGATCGGTCCATTATTAATGCTATCCGTACATCCTTGCGCATCTGTAATGCTTACTAAAGTGTAAAGTGTTGTGTCTAACGGAAACTCCGTTACTGTTTTTGTGGTCAAGCCGCCAGTAGTAGTAATGGTTGAATCGGTTCCGGTTAACTCGTCTCTGTAAGTAAAGGTAAACGGTGCTGTACCTGACATACTAAAGGTTAATACCACAGGATCTTCCAGACAAATTGTAGTTGAATCTGTGATTTGTAAGGTTGGTAGTGGATTGATGTTCAATTGTGGCGTTCCTGTAATGCTCGCACTCGGTGCTACCGTCTGGCAACCGTTGCCATCTATGACATACACGATACTGTAGGTCGTTGTCGCTCCCGGCGATACTGGTACAGAGTCGGTCAGTGGATTGAAGTTTTTGATCGTATCAGTCAGGTTTGGATCTACCACAAACTCCAATGGGCCAGTACCTATGTTCAATGCCACACGCAGGTTGGTTGTGTCTCCAAAACAGATGCGATTCGTATCTATACTCAAAGTAACGTTTGGCAATGGATTCACCACTATCGTCGCTGTATCATTGATGTTTGATGACCGGTGCTCACGCTACATCCATTTTGATCAAGCAAGCTGGTGATTACATAATTATTGGCACCCACCGTACTTGGGTTCACTGCAATGCTGTCTCCACTTACATAATTATTTATCGTTCCTACACCATTATTGATCGTGATATCATATGGCCCTGGACCGGTAGTCACATTGACATATAAATAAGCCACATCTCCATTACATATCGTATCGGTTGGAAGATCTGCCACAATCGTAGCCACAGGTAAGCTGTCTACTACAATTTCTACGGTGTCTCCAAAGCTTGGATTGATCGGTGCATTGTTCACACTGTCGGTACAACCCTGCCCGTCAGTGACGCTCACCATACTGTACAAGGTCGTTGAATCCGGGGAAACCGTAACATTTCTGGTAGTCAGGTTGCTCACCGTTGATAATGTGCTGTCCACGCCTCTTGTATTGTCCCTGAAGGTAAATGTGAATGGCGTACTGCCGGTAAAACTAAAGTTCAATACCACGTCATCGTCAAAGCATATCGTATCATCCTGGGTAATCTGCGCCGTTGGCAGTGGATTGATGTTCAATTGTGGCGTTCCTGTAATGCTCGCACTCGGTGCTACCGTCTGGCAACCGTTGCCATCTATGACATACACGATACTGTAGGTCGTTGTCGCTCCCGGCGATACTGGTACAGAGTCGGTCAGTGGATTGAAGTTTTTGATCGTATCAGTCAGGTTTGGATCTACCACAAACTCCAATGGGCCAGTACCTATGTTCAATGCCACACGCAGGTTGGTTGTGTCTCCAAAACAGATGCGATTCGTATCTATACTCAAAGTAACGTTTGGCAATGGATTCACCACTATCGTCGCTGTATCATTGATGTTTGGATGACCGGTGCTCACGCTACATCCATTTTGATCAAGCAAGCTGGTGATTACATAATTATTGGCACCCACCGTACTTGGGTTCACTGCAATGCTGTCTCCACTTACATAATTATTTATCGTTCCTACACCATTATTGATCGTGATATCATATGGCCCTGGACCGGTAGTCACATTGACATATAAATAAGCCACATCTCCATTACATATCGTATCGGTTGGAAGATCTGCCACAATCGTAGCCACAGGTAAGCTGTCTACTACAATTTCTACGGTGTCTCCAAAGCTTGGATTGATCGGTGCATTGTTCACACTGTCGGTACAACCCTGCCCGTCAGTGACGCTCACCATACTGTACAAGGTCGTTGAATCCGGGGAAACCGTAACATTTCTGGTAGTCAGGTTGCTCACCGTTGATAATGTGCTGTCCACGCCTCTTGTATTGTCCCTGAAGGTAAATGTGAATGGCGTACTGCCGGTAAAACTAAAGTTCAATACCACGTCATCGTCAAAGCATATCGTATCATCCTGGGTAATCTGCGCCGTTGGCAGTGGATTGATGTTCAATTGTGGCGTTCCTGTAATGCTCGCACTCGGTGCTACCGTCTGGCAACCGTTGCCATCTATGACATACACGATACTGTAGGTCGTTGTCGCTCCCGGCGATACTGGTACAGAGTCGGTCAGTGGATTGAAGTTTTTGATCGTATCAGTCAGGTTTGGATCTACCACAAACTCCAATGGGCCAGTACCTATGTTCAATGCCACACGCAGGTTGGTTGTGTCTCCAAAACAGATGCGATTCGTATCTATACTCAAAGTAACGTTTGGCAATGGATTCACCACTATCGTCGCTGTATCATTGATGTTTGATGACCGGTGCTCACGCTACATCCATTTTGATCAAGCAAGCTGGTGATTACATAATTATTGGCACCCACCGTACTTGGGTTCACTGCAATGCTGTCTCCACTTACATAATTATTTATCGTTCCTACACCATTATTGATCGTGATATCATATGGCCCTGGACCGGTAGTCACATTGACATATAAATAAGCCACATCTCCATTACATATCGTATCGGTTGGAAGATCTGCCACAATCGTAGCCACAGGTAAGCTGTCTACTACAATTTCTACGGTGTCTCCAAAGCTTGGATTGATCGGTGCATTGTTCACACTGTCGGTACAACCCTGCCCGTCAGTGACGCTCACCATACTGTACAAGGTCGTTGAATCCGGGGAAACCGTAACATTTCTGGTAGTCAGGTTGCTCACCGTTGATAAAGTGCTGTCCACGCCTCTTGTATTGTCCCTGAAGGTAAATGTGAATGGCGTACTGCCGGTAAAACTAAAGTTCAATACCACGTCATCGTCAAAGCATATCGTATCATCCTGGGTAATCTGCGCCGTTGGCAGTGGATTGATGTTCAATTGTGGGTTTCCATTAATATTTGCACTTGGTGCAGTAACCGAACAGCCATTGCCATCAGTCACATAAACAATGCTATACGTTGTAGTCGCTGTTGGGGAAACAGGAATAGAATCTGTAAGCGGATCAAAATTTATTAGTGTATCCGTCAAATTTGGATTGACAACAAATTCTAATGGACTACTTCCTACGCTTAATGCAACTCTTAAATAAGTTGTATCTCCGAAACAGATACGGTTCGTATCTATACTCAAAGTAACGTTTGGCAATGGATTCACCACTACTGTCGCTGTATCATTGATGTTTGGATGGCCGGTGCTCACGCTACATCCATTCTGATCAAGCAAGCTGGTGATTACATAATCAGTTGTTACACTAGGTGTTACAGCAATTGTATCACCACTATTGTAATTATTGATAGTTCCTACCCCATTATTAATGGTTACAGAGTATGGTCCAGGTCCGGTAGTGACATTAACAAAAAGATAGGCAATATCTCCGTTACAAATTGAATCAGTTGGAGCATCGGTTATAATTGTTGCAACCGGCAAGCTGTCTACTACAATTTCTACAGAATCTCCAAAGCCTGGATTAATCGGATTTCCGATACTGTCGATACATCCATTGGACCCCTGGACACTTACCAAAGAATATATTGTGGTTGTATCAGGACTTACAATGACACTTGCAGAAGTTGATAAACCAGAAGTGGTTAACGTATCATTTAATCCAGTTGTATTGTCCTTGTAGATGTAAGTAAAAGGAGGCGATCCTGTAAAACTGAAGCTTAAGGTAGCATTGTCACCAAAACAAATGGTATCGTTCTGATTAATTTGAGCTGTCGGTAAAGGATTAACCGTTACCTGTGGAGTTCCTGTAAGACTGGCGCTCGGCGCGACACTTGTACATCCAAAACTGTCTTCAACGGATACAAGGCTATATGAAGTTGTAGCACCTGGTGAAACATTTATATTATTTCCACTTGTATAATTATTAATTGTATCGTTCTGACTACCGTCATTAATAATTACAGTAAAAGGATTTGTTCCAGGAGAAATATTAACAACTAGCGGTGTAGTGTCACCAAGACAAATTGTAGTAGTACCTGATAAAATTGCTACCGGAAGTGGGTTTACAACTATTGTAGCTGTATCATCAATATTCGGGTGACCGGTACTTACACTACATCCATTTTGATCTAACAGACTTGTAATAATATAATCAGTTGTAATCGTAGGGTTAACCGGAATTGAATCACCACTATTGTAATTAGTTATAGTACCAACCCCATTATTGATTGTTATTGAGAAAGGTCCGGCACTAGTGGAAATATTCACGTACAAATAGGCCTGATCACCCGAGCATATGGTGTCTGTTGGAAGGTCTGCTACAATTGTTCCAACAGGAAGGCTGTCCACAACAATTTCAACACTGTCCCCAAATGCAGGATTATTTGGATTACCTATGCTGTCTATACAACCATTGGCGTCAATTACTGACACTAAAGAATAAATTGTTGTTGTATCAGGGCTAACCAATACGTTTCTGGTTATTGATGCGCCGGCCGTGGATAATGTACTATCTACCATTCTGGAATTATCTCTAAAAGTAAATGTAAATGGAAGTGCTCCGGTAAAACTAAATGTAAGAATGACATCATCGTCAAAACAGATGGTATCATCCTGAGTAATTTGAGCGGTTGGAAGTGGGTTTACAGAAACCTGTGGATTTCCTGTTAAGTCTGAAGAAGGAGCTGAGGTATAGCATCCATTTGAATCCAAAACACTAACCAAAGTGTAATTTGTAGTTACAATTGGGGACACATAATATTGACTGCCATTTACATAATTGTTAATGGTATCACCGTTGCTTAAAACAACCTCAAACGGATTTGTTCCTGTAGTCACATTGATTTGAAGAGGTGTACTGTCCCCTATACAAATTGTATTTGCGCCAATTAAATTTGCAACAGGTAATGGGTTTACAACTATTAAAGCATTCCCGGTCAAAAGAGAAGTTGAAGTAGTTGAGCAACTATTGGAGTCTGCGGCTTGTGTTAAAATGAAATTTGTAGTTGAAGTCGGACTCACCCAAATAGTATCACCACTATTGTAATTATTTACAGTACCAAATCCTTGAATAGTTAAATCATATGGTCCATCGCCACTGCTAAAGTTTACGACTACAGCCGCCGAATCCCCAACACAAATAGTGTCTTGACCTGTAATCACCCCACGTGGAAGTGAATCAACTTGTACAAATACACTATCCGTAAATCGTACAGAAGGCGCATCAACACGACAACCTCTAAAATTATCCGTGACCGAGATCAAGGTATAAAGTGAAGAACTATCGGGAAAAACAGCAATATTAGTTGAAGAGCCGGATAGGTTTACTGTTGTTGTATCCAAACCATTGATAGCATATTCAATTGTATAAATTTGCGGCGAAGGACCAGAAACTGTCAAGCTTAGGTTGGCCACATCTCCTTCACATATAATTGTATCTAATGTGGTTAATACAGCAGATGGAAGAGGTCTAACATTAATAATCGGCGCTCCACTAAAAGAAGAACCAGTACAAGCGGTCGCAGAATCAAATAATGAAACTACCTGATATGTAAGTGTTGAATCCGGCACGACAAAAATACTATCGCCGTTTGTTAGATTTGGGTAAAGAGTTGTATCAACACCATTTGTAATTTCAACAGCAAATGGCCCGGTTCCGGAACCAAATAATATCTGTAAAATTCCCGTATCTTCTTCGCAAATAAACGGAGTTAATCCAAGCAAAGTGGATGAAGGACTAGGGTCAATGCCGACCGTAATAGTATCTACAGACGATAAGCAACCTGCAATTGAATCCACTACACTTAAAAAATATGTTCTTGTAAATAATGGACTGGCAGTAGGGTTTGCAATATTTGCATCATCCAAACCACTGGAGGGAGACCATACATAATTGTAAAATCCTGAACCCCCTGTCGCTGTCGGGCTTCCGCCAATTATTACGGATGCTCCGCTACAAATACTTGTATCATTTCCTGCAAATGAAGTTGGAAAAGTATAAACAGTTACAATTGTAGACTGTGTATCTGATGGACAACCAAAATTATTAGTTGGTAATACTTTAATCTCCTGGGGTCCTGCATTTGGAAATTCAAATACCGCAAAATTATCATTAATGCCACCTCCAAATTGAAGATTTACTGTAGCAGGGAAAAACCATTCATATGTAGTTCCCGCAACAAAAGGAACGGTGTAAACCAGATTATTATCATTTAAACAAACTGTGGAATCACCGGCTACTCCGGTATTTGTATTTGATGCTGCAAAAATAATAGTAACCTGATCTGAAGAATCGGCACAAGCACCGTTTGAAATAGTCCATTCTAAAGTATATGATCCAACAATATCAACAGTGATTGAATCATCAAAAGTAGTTTGAGTAACATCGTTAAATGTTACATTAGATCCTCCTGGTTGAGCAACCACAGACCAAATACCATTTCCTACCAATGGATTATTCGCATCCAATTTAGTAGTCAATGCGCAAACAGTATCATCCGCTCCGGCATCTGCCGATGAAGGAAATTCATCAAATCTTATGGCAACCGTATCTCTGGTTGTTTGGCAAACGCCATTGCTAATTGCCCATTCAAATGTATAGGTTTCATAAGCAGGAACGGTTACATCTGTATTGAAGTCAGAATCGTCTACAAAAGATACAGGTCCGGTACCGGTAATCCTTCTCCAGGTTCCTTTACCTATTGCATCAAAATTTCCTCCTAAAGTATAAGTCAATGCACAAATTGAATCTGCCGTACCTGCATCAGCAACCGTTGGATTCTTATAAAAGACCACCTGTACATTATCATCTGAAGGTGTACAATTTCCATTGCTAATCCTCCATGTAAGAACTACAATTGAGGAATCTCCTCCAAATGGATTCGCTCTTACAATTGTATTTGGATCAGTATTATTATCAAGTGTCGCGGAACCCGAAGATATTATCCATTGACCGGAACCAATTGCTGGAGAGTTTGCCCCCAATTGAGCTGTGTCAGCACAAATATTGATTGGTGCTCCGGCATTTGAGGTAGTCGGATCATCGTGGAATATTACTCTTACAGTATCTCTTAATGTCACACAATTCCCATTAACCGAAGACCATTCCACGAAGAAGGTATCTGAATCATTTACAAAACCCGGAATATCAATACTGGTTGTTGGCGAAGCCGCTGTGCTAATGTTTAATGGACCCGGGCCACTAACAAAATTCCATTGGCCTGTCCCAATTGTAATAGTATTTCCCGATAGATTTGTAATTGTATTACAAACTTCAAAATCAGATCCTGCAGCCGGTGTCGTGGAAATTTCAAAGAATGTTACTTCCAGCGTATCCTTGGTATCTAAACATACGCCATTTGAAGTGGTCCACTCAAATTCATAAACTTCAAAATCCGAAATTGGCGGAACGCTTACAATTGCGTTTGGATCGTTAGCATTAGGATTATAGCTAACAGGTCCTGTTCCGGTAATCAATTGCCATTGTCCTGTACCTACTGTTGGTGTAACTGCTCCCAATTGGGCAGTATCGGCACAAATTTGAAAATCCGCAATTACACTTGCAGGCGTTGGATTATCAAAAAATGTAATCATTACATCTGATGTTTCATCCGTACAACCAGCATTAGATATTGTCCATCTTAATGTATAGGTTCCAAATACACCATTTGTTAAATCAAATCGCGCATTGGGTTTGTTTGGGTCATCAAAAGTAAATGTTCCTCCTCCCGGTTGGCCAACAACAGACCAGGTTCCGGTTCCGACACTAGGTGTGTTTGCATTTAATGTGTCAAATGAAGCACATACAGAAGTATCATTGCCGGCCACAGAAGGTGTCGGTGATTCTAATATCAATGTTAAGGTGTCGCGTTGTGGAGGAGAACAATTTCCGTTAGTCACCTCCCAAAGGATTTCATAAGTACCTGAAACCGGAGCATCTACTGTAGTATTGTTATTTACCGAATCAGCAATTGTAAGTGTTCCGGGCCCTGTGAGTTGGTACCATTGCCCGAATCCAATAGCAGGAGCTACTGCAGAAATTGGTATGCCGGTTAAATTACAAGTTGAAGTCGGATCTGCCGTGACAATTGATGCAGGTGAAGGAAATTGGAAAACTCTTATAACGACAGTATCATAAAGTGTAACGCATGCAGGAGGCAGGAAAGAAGCCCATACAAATTCATAAGTTCCATCTGATGGAAAAGTGACAGTAGCATTTCTATCAGTGGTATCCGGCGCAAAAATTACCGCAGGTCCACCACTTTGAATCCAACCACCATCGCCATTGGTTATATTATTACCCTGAAGCATGTAAGTCAATACATTACAAATAGAGTCATCCGGCCCAGCCATAGGGGTAGTCGGTGGTGGATCAAACTGCACATCAACAATGGCAAATGTTGGAGCACAATTTCCGTTCTCAATCGTCCATCTAAATCTGTAAAATCCGGATGTAGTTACTGTAACACTTGTTGTCGGGTCATTTTCATCGACAAAACTCGCTGTACCGGGACCAAACTGTCTGGTCCAAGTACCCTCACCAACCAAAGCTGTGTTTCCATTTAGATTGGTTGTGAGGCCACAAAGTGTAAAATTGGGGCCAACGCTCGCAACGGTTGGTGTTTCAAAAACACGAATTCTGACATCATCCGTTTCATCCGGGCAGATTCCCGTTCCGGTAGATATTGTCCAACGCAAAACATAACTCTGACTCCCGGTAGTATACTGAGGAAATGTTGCTGTTGCATTAAAAGTATTTGCATTAGGTGCAAATGTAACAGCCCCTCCGGGACCAGAAACTTTTGTCCAGGTACCTGTACCAACTGCAGGGTTGTTTCCCTGCATGACATAGGTCAAATCATTACATACGGTCGTGTCATCCAATCCTGCGGCAGAGGCAGTCGGCGCTTCTTCAAAGGTTATTTGTACTTGAGATACTTCATCTGGACAGGATCCATTATCTATTCTCCATTCGAGTGTATGTGTTCCAAAATTCCCGGAAAAAGTAGAATTACGACTTAATGTATTTGAAAATGATGTGCCGCCCGGACCTCCTACTACAAACCATTCACCTATTCCTACTGCCGGGTTATTGGCTGCAAGAGTTGTGCTATTTCCACATACATCCTGATCAGGTCCTGCGTTTGAACTAGAAGGTGGTTCAAAAAAGGTTATTTCTACAGTATCACGACCTGATGCACAAGTACCTAATGTAGAACTCCATTCCAAAAGGTAAGTACCATAATTTGAACCCGTTATATTAACACTTGTAGTTGGGTTATTTGCATTAGTAATATTTAATAAGGGACCACCAGAAATTTGATTCCAGGTACCGATTCCATTAACAATAGCATTTCCAGCAAGATTTGTTGAATTTCCACAAACTCCCTGATCAGGGCCTGCCATTGCGGGGGTTGGTCCTATTATTTCAAGTTCGGCTGTTGTCGTTATAGAAGGGAAATCACCATTGACAGGATCAGTTGGCGGCATTCCATCAAATTGCAAGGTATCGTATGGATTACAAATATTCCAGTTTCGTAAAGTCACTTCAAATACATCACCCACGTTTGCCGCTCCAGCTGCCGGGTGACTTATAGGATAGGTCAATTCATTCAAATTAGCCTGTAATACTAAAGGAGGAATTTCAATTATGGGCCCGGCAAAAGGTGCTGCAGCGGTTAGATTGCCGGCTCCATCAGTTAAGACAACAGTTCCGCCTCCTGTGTCGATGGAAACATTTGGAATATGAGGCCCGGGGCCTGATCCATAAATAAACTGCACCCAACGAGTTAATTGATTTGGTCTGTCTGGTTCAACTGAAATATCACAATTAGGAAATGTAGCATCCTGAAATTGAAAGCCAGTAGTGGAATCTTCATAGCAAACTTGTTGCAAAACAGGATTAATTGCTAATATCCCAGTATTCGTATTATCATCTGACCAGGAAGTTAAGGTTTTTTGTACCACCGAAGAACCACAGGCATCCGGTGCAATATTTCCATCGCCATTTAGATCATAGTGTAATGCAACAAAAGGTTCATAGACGCAAACCGCACCGGCAGGATAAGGAAAAGTACCTGTAGCTTCATAAGTTAAAGGACCAGTTTGAGTAGCTAAAAATGTACTCCTATTAGTGCCAGGATCTTGCCAGTTAAATCTAATATATACTTTTGACGGATCCACTGGAGCACTAAAATCATATGCTATTCTCCAAGTTACCGTTGTGGGGCCGCAGGCACCTGATGTGGTGAATGTTTCATCCGTTCCTCCAGACAAAAGACCACACTGGCCAAAAAGAGAACTATTAAAGGATATAAATCCAATGAATAAAAATAGTAAGTAGAGCCTTTTTAACATATATTTCTTAAGTAATGAGATGTTTTATGAAGCCAACACACATCTGCACATTCCATACTTTAATACACCAAATATTCAAAAGGTAATTGTTCTAACTTAAAAATATTGATATTTGAAGTCCAAATATGTTTTTTTTATGCGAGTTTACGTAATAATAATGGCTTTTGTTGCCATTTTTTTTGTTTCAAAGGGGTCAAACAACCCGTCTGGTTATGATTTTGGTAAAGAGATTTCTTCACAAGAACTCAATAACCACCTTAAAGTAATTGCTTCCGATGAATTAAAAGGCAGAAATACAGGGTCCAGAGGACAACAATTAGCCGCGGAGTATATTACAAATCATTTTAGCGATCTGGGCTTGTCAAAAATTGTTGAAAGTCCCATCGGAAAAAGTTACTATCAAAATATTGATCTTCAAAAAGCTCGGTTAAATGATGTTCAAATATCATTTGATGATTTTAAATGCAATTTCATGAATAATTTTTACTGTTATTCTATCTACAGGGATAGCACAATCAATCTGGAAACCGAATTTATTGGATATGGAATCGAGAGTGAGAAAATCGCTGAACATTCAAATAAAAACCTTGATGGCAAGGTAGCAATAGCGCTTTGGGGCGAACCTCAATTTGATGACAGCACTTACTTTCTTTCAGGAAATGAAACTCCAAGCATTTGGAGCGGTAGGTACGGCTGGTTGAAAAAGGCAAGATTGGCAAAAAAGCTTGGTGCCGTTGAAATTATATTTCTATTACCCGATTCTTTATTTGCCGATTATCTTGTGGAAAAAAGAAATTATATATTTTCCGAAAAATTGCTTTTGCCCGAAAACAGAGATCTCAATATGAGTTCAAGATACGGTGGAATATTCATGCCCGAGTCTTTATTTGAGAACATCAGCACTTCAAAAAACGAAGACCTCAACAATTACAAAAACAAAATTTTATCGAATGAAATCCTTACAATTGAAACCGGTAAGCATGTGAAAATAAAGACCCAATATGAATTGGAAGATGTTATCGCTTCAAATGTCCTGGGTTTTTTAAAAGGTTCGGATTCTGCTGCGGGAACCGTGGTTTTAACTGCGCATTATGATCATATCGGCTACGATGAAGAAGGAATATTCAATGGTGCAGACGATGACGGCTCTGGAACTGTTACATTGATGGAAATAGCCGAATCCTTTGCACTTGCAAGAGACAATGGAATTTTGCCAAAAAAGAATGTCCTTTTTATGGCCGTCACAGGAGAGGAAAAAGGACTACTTGGTTCAAAATATTTTACTGACTATGATCCTGTAATTCCTTTAAAAGATATTATTTGCAATGTCAATATTGATATGGTCGGTCGTATTGATGATGACCACAAAGACAATGAGAATTATATTTATACCATTGGTTCGGGTCGATTGTCATCACAATTAAAAAAACTTCATGAGCGTGTTAATAAAAAAACAGAAAAGCTCGACTTGGATTTTGAATACGATAGACTGGATGACCCCAATAATTTCTATAAAAGATCAGATCATTACAATTTTGCTAAAAATAATATCCCAGTTATTTTTTATTTCAATGGCTCACACGATGACTATCATCAAAGAAGCGATACTGTTGAAAAAATTCGATTCGATGTCATGGAAAAACGAGCGCGTTTGATTTATTACACCAGCTGGGAAATCGCAAATATTGATGGGCGTTTTGAGCTGGATCAAAACGAATCAGAGGAAGAAACTGAATGATGTATCAATAAACTTATCGGTATCATTTTCATAGCTTCTTTCGGTGAATTCTATATTCCCAATTTCAGAAATACTAATGATAGTCGAACATCTGGTTCCATAACCTTCCATTTTAATAAAAGGAGAAGATAGTTTTTTCTCCAAATCTATATCGACACCGGTATCCGGTAATTTTTCAGTCGGTGCCTCCTTGGTATCATTTAATATACTAAATATTTTCTCGCTGGAAGTCTCATTGTAATCAGCCTTTACTTCAATTTCAAATCTTTCTTTTGTATTTTCCACTTTAGGCCATGGCGTATTCAAAAAGGCATTGCTTAGGCCGTGAATTCCAAATTTAATTTCAGCTAATTCTGCGCTGACATTCGAAAAGTATAATATTTTGTTTCGCGGGTTACCAAAGATCAAATTGTAACCATTGTAATGTTCTGAATTCTTCTTGAGATTATTTGAAAATGCATCTATAGCATTTGGGTTTTTAAAAAATTCAGTGATCAATTCCCCCCTCGATTTCTCTGCTTCCTTAAAATATTTTGGATGACGATAATTCGTTAAGACGGCAATATTCCCATATTGATCAAGACCTAACCAGGTGCCACCTGCTTTCAGGTCGCGGCCGGCAATTAAACCGGGAATATCATCCCAAAATTCCGCTTTTTTTGTCTCTCTGTTATAAAATTCATCCCTGTTCCCTGCTAAAAGGAATGAACCGTTTTCCCGATATGAAAATACAACCAGACACATAAATATCAGTTCAATTTTAATCCAATATCGTCCGCTTTTTCCAAAATTATTCGTTTTGCATAAGATTTGATGTTCACAACAGAGCCTTCTTTTAAAATATCATTGATAAGTGTTTGGCTTAGTATAAGTTTGGTGCATTGCTCCCCGTATTCTTCTTTAATCTTTTCCCGGATATTTTTTAAAGCTTTTTCCAGTTCAACGTTTTTATACCAGTGCTTATTTTCATTTCGAGGCATGGAATTATGCTTTTGTTCTATTTCAGAAAGATACTCTTTATATGCATTTTTATTTTTGAACTGTGGGTTCATGCCTTTCAAATCGAGCCATTCTTTTGAATCGGAGATTTTCGACTTACTGTATTTCACGAGGAGATCATTCGATAATACCTGAAAGGGCGGTTTATTCATTGATTCTGCCCATTTTTCTCTTAAAAAATAAAAGTTGCGAAGTCTGTTTTTCTGCTCCGAATCCAATTTATTGCTTTCCTTATATCTTAAATAAGGTAGCGGGTTATCCTTTTCTTCCAACGCTTCAAGTATTTTCCCTTCTTCTTTAATCCAGGTTTCCCGTTTCGCTCGTTTTACACTCAATTCCAATTCTTTTTTTAAGGGTAAAAGTAATTTGACATCTTCAAGTGCATATTGCAGTTGCTCAGAACTTAAGGGTCGTTTTCTCCAATTTGTTCTTTGAACTTTTTTATTGAGTTCGACCTGAAAATATTCTATTAATAAATTGCTCAAGCCAGTCTTGGAATGGTTTAATATCATTGCCGCTTTTTCGGTATCCCAGATATTCTTTGGTTTGCAGTCGTTTCTCTTTAAAAGTAAAATGTCTTCGGATGCATTATGAATTACCTTTTGAATATTGGGGTTTTCAAAAACCTGCCATAAAGGACTTAAATCATCAATCTCAAAGGGATCAATTAGTAATACTTCATCCGATGTCGCAATTTGAATTAGACATAATACAAAGCCATAGCCGTATGAATTTCTGTCAAATTCAAGGTCAAGCCCTAACTCGGAAGTTTTTGATAATTTCGGGAGTACATTGATTAATGATTCTTTTGAATCAATATATTGATAAGGCAAATCAAATTTTAATTAAGACTGTTAATTTAGCAAAGAATTGTACAAGCAAAACAAATTATAATATTAGCAAAAATGATTAGCGTTATTTCTCCGGCAAAAACCCTGGATTTTGAAAGCCAGACAAGTACTAAGGAATATACCAAGCCTGATTTCGTAGATGAGTCAGGTAAAATAATGGCCCGATTGAAAAAAACTTCAAAGAAGAAAATCGGACTTTTGATGGACATCAGCAAAAGTCTTGTTGAATTAAACTACGAACGCTATCAGGACTGGGAGCCTGAATTTGACACGGGTACTTCTAAACAAGCTTTAATGGCCTTTAAAGGTGATGTATATCTTGGCTTGGAAGCGGAAACTTTGAATCCCGAAGATTTGAGCTTTGCTCAAAATCATTTGAGAATTTTATCGGGTCTTCACGGATTACTTAAACCACTTGATTTAATCAGACCGTATCGACTGGAAATGGGTACAGATCTGAAAGTTGGTCGTAGAAATAATTTATATGAGTTCTGGAAAGACAAACTTTATAAAAAACTCAATGAGGCCATAGAAAATAGTGGCTCTTTGGAATTGTTAAATATTGCATCCAATGAATATTTTAATGCTGTAGACAGCAAGAAGATAAAGGCAAAAATCGTAAAAGCAGACTTTAAGGATTTTAAAAATGGAGAGTATAAGGTTTTAAGTTTCTTCGCAAAGAAAACCAGAGGCCAAATGGCCAGATATATCATAGATAATAAAATAAATACCATCGAAGATATCAAAAGCTTTGATAGAGATGGTTATTATTATTCTGAAAAAGAAAGCTCTGAAAATAAAATAGTGTTTTTAAGAGATTGATGGCTTGAAAGGCGATTTTCTAATTATTTATCAAGACAAAATCTTTGATCCCACTTTCAATCTGGCTACAGAGGAGTTTTTACTTGAGAATCAAAAAAAAGATTTCAAAAAGAATTTAATCTTTGTTTACAGAAATAAACCTTCGATTGTTTGTGGTAAAAATCAAAGCATTTGGGCTGAAGCCAATCTTAGATTTTGCAGAGAAAATGATATTTCAATAAATAAACGTGTTTCCGGTGGTGGTACTGTCTATCACGATCTCGGCAATATAAACTTCTCATATTTCACTCCACGAAAATCTGAATGGGTTTCAAACTTTGGCGTTTTCAATAAACCAATAATAGAATTTCTCAATGCCCTAAAGATTAAAGCGCACAGCAATGATCGCAACGATATTTTAATCGACAACTTAAAAATTTCCGGTAATGCCCAGCACCTTTCCGGTGATCAAATGATAAGCCACGCTACTTTGCTGTTTAATGCTGATTTACAAAAAGTGAGTGTAGCCTTAAATCACCCTTGGAACAAAGTGAGTTCATCTGCTATTCAATCTAAAAAGGTGCCGGTAACAAATATCAACCAACATGGATTGGATATTTCAGTGGATGAATTTATCCTTTTCTTTTTAGATCATTTGAAGTCGCATTTCAAGGCCCAGATGATCTTTGGTTTTGATAAGAAATCAATTTCAGAAATTAATAAAAAAGTAAAGTCTAAATATGACCAAGAAGATTGGGTCTTTGGAAACTCTCCAAAAACAAGCATAGACCTTTCCATTTCATTTGAAAACAAACCCTTTCTCGTGCATTTTGATTTGGAAAAGGGGAAAGTCAATAAAATCAATGTAGCTCCAGAAAATTCCCAACTTACTGAGATGTTCAATACGCTTTTACTCGACGAATATTTCAAGCACGATTCTCTGTTTCAAAAGATTGAAAAACAAAATAGCCATATAAAGGAAAAACTGCTGGATTTGCTTATGGAGCTTAAGCTCTAATGATAGCTTAAAGCGGATAAAAGCTCATCAAATGAATCCGCTTCTTTATAGTTTCTATCTGAATAGACATTGGCCAAAAGCTTTATATAATCAGGCTTATCGTTAATAAACAAGCATTCCAAATGTATATTTCCAAATTTTTGTTCTAGTGGTAAATCGTAATTACTGAATTTTGGCTTGAGGTAATAGGTAATCTTTGTTTTTAGATTATCGTTTTCCTCGAAGATATCTCTTGAACTGTGGTTTTGATAATAACCCAGCTCTAACAATTGATCCTTTAAAACTTCAAGTACAAACCTGGTGTTTTTGGAATCCAAAAAATTCTCACACAATACATAAAATCCATTGCTTTGCAGTGATTCATAGATCGAGTAGCGTTCATTCTGTTCGCTAAGACCGGCTTTTTTGTGCTTAATTCCGCTGTAAATTTTGTTGATCTGCGCTATTGTGCTTTCCTTTTTTAACCATAATTTGTATTCATTTTGCTCTTGTTCACCAAGGGAATACATTTCCTGAACCAGGAATTTTTTACCGTTGTATTCAGGATTGGTTTTTTTGTTAAATACCTGATTATAAATTTTATTGAAAAAGCTCATACCTTATTAACTGGAAGTATACATCTAAGTTCTGAATTAATTTACAATTGTCATTTTCTTGAATTTGTTTTCATTTTTCTAAATTTCCGCATTAAAAAAAATTAGTATGGCAGCTAGAGGAGGATTTAGTTCAAAAATTGGATTTATTGCAGCGGCTGCAGGATCTGCGGTAGGGCTCGGCAATATATGGAAATTCCCTTACGAAGCGGGTGAAAATGGGGGTGCGGCATTTTTGTTTGTCTACCTGGCCTGTATGCTGGTCATTGGATTTCCAATAATGGTCGGTGAAATAGCAATTGGTCGTGCTGCTCAGAAAGATCCATACGGTAGCTATAGACAACTCGGCAACCGAAAGTGGGGCATTGTTGGCCTGTTCGGAATTATAAGTGGTGTCATGATTCTGTCATTTTACAATGTGGTAGCAGGTTGGGCCTTTGGGTATTTCTATCAAATTATTTTCGGCAACCTCCTTGAAGTTGAAAATTTTGGGTCTTATTTCGGTGCATATGTATCTGATGTAAGCGACAACATGATTTACTCTTTTGTATTTATGATATTTACTGCAATTGTGGTAATACAGGGAGTGCAAAAAGGCATTGAAAAAGCTTCACAGATACTAATGCCCATTCTTTTAATATTGCTGGCCACTTTGATCATATATTCACTCACCTTGCCTGGTGCTTTACAAGGAGCAAAGTTTTATCTGGTTCCCAATTTCTCCGATATTAGTTTGCGAACAATATATACAGCTATGGGGCAATCCTTCTTTTCCCTCTCGCTGGGAATGGGAGCATTAATTACTTATGGATCCTATATCAGTAAAAAGGAAAATATTATCTCTTCAGCCATTACGGTTACCTTGGTAGATGGCTTGGTGGCTTTCATGGCTGGATTGCTCATTTTTCCTTTGGTATTTTCACAGGGCCAGGCTCCGAGTGCGGGTCCAGGTTTGGTATTTGTGGCATTGCCCGGAATTTTTCAGGAAATGGGGCCAATTATGGGAAGATTAATTGGCGGTGGATTTTTTCTTCTTCTATGTTTTGCGGCTTTAACCTCTACCATTTCTCTCTTGGAAGTTCCCGTAGCCTTTATTGTAGATGAAAAAAACTGGCCACGTAAAAAGGTTGTATTTGGATTGGCTTTTTTGATTTTTCTGATTGGAATACCCAGTATGCTTTCTGTTGGCGCAGTAAATGGCCTCACCAATTTTATGCATTACGAGGGTTCAAATAAATCTTTTCTTGATTTGATCGAGGATATTTTTAGCAATATAGGTCTTCCTTTAGGAGGATTTATGCTTTCTCTTTTTGTTGCCTTTAAATGGAAGACGAAAAGTCTTTCTGAAGAAATTGCGCAAGGCAATCCGGGCTATGAAGGATCACTTATTCAGAAATTAGTGAATTTTTCAATTACCGTAATTTGCCCGATAATTTTAGGAACAATTTTTCTGATAACCATGCTTACCAAATTCCTCGGGCTTGATTTAGCTTTTGTTTAAGACAAAACAAGAGCGGTTTTATTTAGAAAATGCGATATACTACACCTAAATTAATAATGAGCTGCTCGAGCGGAGTGTTATATACCATTTGTGCATTTCCCTGAATTTCATCAGTGACGGGAAGATTGGCACCAATTCCAAAATTTAGTCCTACTTCAGAATCAGAACTGGAACTAACCTGATTTACACCAAAAATGCTGACATTGCTTTCCGCTCTTGCACTTGCAATTGATATTCCTGCAATGCCGTAAAACTCTACCGGTGAATCCATGAGATAATATCGCCCGTCAATATTCAAAGTATTCAAACGCAATGAAAAGCGGTTGGGCAATGTTCCTACATTTGACTCAAAGAAGTATGTAAAACTCGGGGATGCAGAAATATTGTCTACAATGAAATATTCGCCACCAATATTAATTCCCAGACCCAGAGCCTTTCCTCCATTGTTATCCAGGCCGGCTTCTGTGCCTATGGCTAATCCAGCACTTACTCGCATTTCTCCTGCGCTTTGTGCTAATACTGCATTGGACATAAAAAAGAAAATTAAAGCTGATAGTAATAGTTTCATGATGAGTATTTGATTATCTAATAAATCAATACTATAATGATAAGTATTTTGTTTTGAGCTTCAAATTATTCAGAATATAATACTCAAGTCATTTATATATACATTAATAATTATATATTTAGGTATTGATCTACTAAAAAAACTATGAAAAGAATTATTCTAATTTCCGTGCTACCTGTTCTTCTATTGTTTTTAACTACCAACAATTCAAAGGCACAGGTAAAAGATAATGTCGTGAAACTTAACTTGTTTGGCTTAATTGTCGGACAGTATCAAATGTCATATGAACGTGCTTTAAATGAAAATTTATCTGTACAACTTGCAGCCGGGCTTATTTCCAGAGAATGGGATTTGAGTTTCGGAACTGCCACTAACACTCAAAAAGATAATGGGTTTATCATTATCCCGGAAGTGAGGTATTATTTTTCCGAAGCACCTAAAGGCGTTTATGGAGGTGCATTTATTCGATACAGATCCGTAACGAATTCTGTAGAATACACAACACTTGACCAAAACTTAAACACTATTAATGCCAAAGCAGAGTTAAGCAGAAATGCAATTGGTGGTGGTCTTTTAATCGGTTATCAGGTTTTAATATCCGATGCGGTTGCAATTGATATTCAACTGGGCCCTCAATATAAATCTGTTTCCACTGATTTCACTCCGGATGCTAATGATCCGAACACATCTATATCTTTTGAAGGGGAAGATTCCGGTGTTGGAGTTCGTTTCGCGGTAAACTTTGGAATAGCTTTCTAGAAAAATACATATCACAAAAAAAGCCTTGTCATAATCTGACAAGGCTTTTTTTATGTCTTTCTAATAAATGACTTAATTAATTTTTAATGAATTTACCTTTTTGAACACCTTCATCAGAGCTCAGTTGATATAAGTAAATTCCCGATTGATAATTTGCTATTTGTATCTGTGAATAGCTATTGTGAAGTTCTTCTATTAATATTTGCTTTCCCTGTGCATCGGTTATTTCCAATACCATATTTGATTTCACAATAGGTGTGTAAATATTGATTAGATCACTTGCCGGATTTGGATAAATTCGAATCTCCGATTTTGCATTTTTATCCGCAATAGAAGAAATAGTTTGTTGACTATAAAAATAAATCGTGGACTCATGCAAATTCCAACCATTATCAAATGAAGAATATGTGTCTCCAACCGGAAGATTTACAATCTCATTTTGAGTCATTTGATAAAATGGACTTTCCAGATTAGGATATAACGCATTGGAAAACAAAGCATTCAAATCGTATGCAAATTCCTCTCTGCTGTCATACACGTAATTAAGACCATCAAAATATGCAAAAATCTGGCGGCTGGGGTTACCATTCTGATCATGCTCAATTTCAATTTTACCATCAAGAATATCGGATCCCCCGAACATGTCTTTGTAATAACCAAGAATAGAATCCACTAAGTTTGTACTTCCATAATGGTATTGATTATAGAAATTGTTAGTCCAGTTCTGCCCGTCGTGAAATTCAAAAATCGTTTTTTCTAAATTCCCATTTAAAGCATAAATATAGCTTGTCCTATAATCCGGTACCCAGATATTGTTCCAGTAAAAATCCGTTTCCTTGTCAATTTGTCCATTACCAGTATAATCAAAAGCGCGTTTTGAATATTTAATCCATGTACTTCCACCTTGATCGGCATATTCATAAATTAAAGAATCCATTGATCCATTTGAATTAAAATAATATAAACTTCTGTCTGTAACCTGATAGGATATTCCATTGTACTCGTACTGGGTTGTGATAATCTCCTGGTCATTGTTTAAATAAGTAAAAGTAAGCCTATAAAAAGCAAATCCAGGTATTAGATTATCATCTGATAATTGAATTTCATCAGGTTTGTGATCAAAACTATAATTGATTCTTGCCAGTAGGCTACCTTCAATATTTCCCACACTATCGTAAATATAAATTCTTGCAGAATCCATACGATGCGCCATGAATGCCATTCTCTTTAAAATTACATTTTTAGATGACACCGGTTTAATTGAAGTCTTTGTCTTAAAACCCGAAATCCTTTCGGTTTTTTGACCTCTTATAAATTGGGAATTTACATTTAATGCAAATGCCAATATAAGGATTAATGAAAGTGTAAATGTTCTCATATTAATAAAATGAAATGCAAAATTATATACAAAAAAATTATTTTTATTAATAGCCACATGGCTATTAAAACAATATTTTTTACGGTTAAAAAAATAATTTAAGCGGTATTTAAAAATTTTAAAATATGACTAACTTGCGTTTTTCGAATCTGAATTTCACACACATTGAATTCTAATTCAAAGCATTTCCAGTTCAAAATAGCTTCCTACTTTGATTTTAGATTGGCTTCAATAAAAACACCATAATTTCAACACCCTTGTATAAAATTTTAAGGTCACCCCTGAGCAGATCAATAAGAGCAAATGTGTTTTAGTTAATTGGACAGTATGAATAGTTTACCCTTAGCAAATTGTAATTGCTCTTTACAAAATAATTGCAGCTTTTCATACAAAATGGCTTGAGATTATTTCATTAACTATTTCTTAGAATTTACATTTACACTTATGGAACAATTGCTCTTTCTCGACATAGAAACGGTTTCTGAATACAAAAACTTTGAAGATTTACCGGAGCGAATAAAACCGCTTTGGAACAAAAAGGCCCAGATATTAAGCAAAGGTGAAATTGCCGGAGAAGATCTCTATGAAGAAAAAGCGGGCATTTATTCTGAATTTGGAAAAATAGTAGTCATAGGACTTGGATTCCTAACCGGTGACTTAAATAAAAATCCAGGATTGCGCGTAAAGGCACTTGCATCGCACAGCGAGGAAGATATTCTAAAACAATTTTCCGACATTCTCGATCGCATGGATTCGAAAAATACAATCCTCGTGGCCCATAATGGAAAAGAATTTGATTTTCCCTATTTAAGCAGAAGAATGCTCGTTAAAAATATCCCACTGCCGGAAGCGTTGAACATTTCAGGTAAAAAACCTTGGGAAATTCAACATCTGGACACCATGGAAATGTGGAAATTTGGAGACTGGAAAAGCTATACTTCTTTGGATTTATTGGCAGCTATTTTTGATATCCCTTCGAGTAAATCAGATATTGATGGAAGCATGGTATCCGGTATTTATTACGGAGAAAAAGATCTGGAAAAAATTTCCAAATATTGTATCAAAGACGTTGTGGTGTGTGCACAGGTCTTTATGAAATTGCGAGGTTTAAATTTGATAGAAGAAAATAATATCCAGGTTGTAGATTAAAATGCATCCTTAAAATGCTCTATTTTTTGGGAGCTTCCCTTGTCTATAATTGAAATAATATCAAAGCGAATAGGCTTATCCAAAGGTTTACCATCCAAATATTCTTCTGCGGCCAAATGAATCATTTCCGCTTTTTTTGAATCTACAAACGCTTCAGGATAGCCATAATATTTACTTTTTCTTGTTTTTACCTCAACAAATACTATAAATTCTTCTTTTTCTGCGATAATATCTATTTCACTTCTTTTAAATCTATATTTTTGCTCCAAAATTTTGTATCCTCCGGCATTTAAATACTGAACTGCTAAATCCTCGCCCCTGTCACCAATTTTTTTTGTAGTAGTCATTAGATTACAAATGCTTAAATAAAAAATTCAAAATTGAATATTTATGCTCAACAACATTAATCCTGTAAAAACCAAAGCATGGGAGAAATTACAAACTCATTTTGAGACAGTTAAATCTCAACATATGCGACAAATGTTCGAAAATGATCCTCAAAGGTTTTCAAAGTTTTCTATTTTAAATGACGATATCCTTCTGGATTATTCCAAGAACAGAATAAATGAGCAAAGCGTTGAGCTTCTCATTGAATTCGCAAGGGAATGCAAACTCGATTCGGCGATTGAGGCAATGTTTACGGGGGAGAAAATTAATGAAACTGAAGGACGTGCTGTTTTGCATACCGCTTTGAGGAATTTTACCGATAAGGAATTAATACATGATGGTGTAAACATTTTAAATCTTATTCGAAAAGAGCAGGACAAAATGAAGTCCTTCACACAAAAATTGCATTCGGGTGAATGGAAAGGTCATAGTGGAAAGAAAATTACCCAAATTGTCAATATCGGGATAGGGGGCTCCGATCTGGGTCCGGTGATGGTTACTGAAGCTTTAAAACCTTATTGGATTGAAGGTATTGAAACTTATTATGTCAGCAATGTTGATGGTGCTCATATTTTTGAAACACTCAAAAAACTGGATCATGAGCGCTGTTTGTTTATGATCGCCTCTAAAACTTTTACTACTCAAGAAACCATGACCAACGCCGATACGGCTAAAAAATGGTTGATTGAAAAATACAAGGGTGTAGACTCTGTAGTTAAAAGTCATTTTGTGGCCTTATCAACCAATACAGAAGCGGTAAGGAGTTATGGTATAGACCCAAAAAATATGTTTGAATTTTGGGATTGGGTAGGCGGACGATTTTCGTTGTGGTCATCCATTGGCCTTTCAATAGCCTGTACCATTGGTTATGACAACTACGAATCTTTGCTCCGTGGCGCTGAAAAGATGGATAAACATTTCCGCAATTCTGATTTTAAGAATAACATGCCCGTATTGCTTGCATTATTGGGAATTTGGTATAATAATTTCTTCAAGTGTGAAACGCATTCGATTCTTTGCTACGATCAATATTTGCATCGTTTTGCAGCTTATCTTCAGCAGGGAGATATGGAAAGCAATGGAAAAAGCGTTGATCGAAATGGCAAAAGCATTGATTACCAAACCGGCTCCATTATTTGGGGTGAACCCGGAACTAACGGTCAACATGCTTTTTATCAATTAATTCATCAGGGAACAAAACTCATACCATCAGATTTTATCGCAGCATCAATTCCACATCATCATCTACAAGATCATCACAATAAACTATTGGCTAATTTTTTTGCGCAAACTGAAGCTTTGATGAAGGGAAAATCAGAGAATGAAGTCTTTGAGGAAATTAAAGATCTGGCTCCTGAAAAAAGAGATAAAATTTTACCCTATAAGGTGTTTCAAGGAAATATTCCAAGCAATTCAATTCTTATCAAAAAGTTAAGTCCTGAGATTATGGGAAGCCTAGTGGCACTTTATGAGCATAAAATATTTGTGCAAGGAATTTTATTTAACGTTTACTCATTTGATCAATGGGGCGTACAACTGGGTAAGCAGGTCGCTCAGGGTATATTACCGGAATTGGAAAATGATTTGCCAATTAATAGTCACTTATCTTCCACAAACGGACTGATAAATACCTTTAAGAAATTTCGAAATGGCTAAACTATATCCTTTAAAATTTTACCCTCAATTTGTCGAAAAAATTTGGGGCGGCCGAATGATGCAAAAATATTTAGGGAAACCCCTTCCCGAAAATGGAAGCTTCGGTGAATCCTGGGAGATTTCTGAGGTAGAAGGGTTTATTTCTGTTGTAAGCAATGGAGAACTCAAAAATAAAACTCTTTCAGAATGCATCGATATATTTAAAGAAGAGCTTCTCGGAACTGTAGTGGTTTCTAAATACCATTATAAATTTCCTCTCTTGATAAAATTTTTAGATGCACAAAAAGATCTTTCCATTCAAGTGCATCCCAACGATAAGCTTGCCGTGCAAAAAGGCCTCAAAAATGGCAAAAATGAAATGTGGTATATATTGAATGCCCGAAAAAATGCCACTTTGTATAAGGGTTTTATAAATGATACCGACAAACAGACATTTCTCGAATCTGTTGAGAAAACTTCGATCACAAATCTTTTAAAAACTGTTGAAGTTGAAAAAGACGACGTGCTTCATGTGCCTGCAGGTATTATTCACAATATAGGTAAAGGAATTTTGCTCGCAGAGATTCAACAAAATTCTGATGCTA
This sequence comes from Hyphobacterium sp. CCMP332, assembly GCA_014323545.1. NCBI lineage: Bacteria > Pseudomonadati > Pseudomonadota > Alphaproteobacteria > Maricaulales > Maricaulaceae > Hyphobacterium > Hyphobacterium sp. CCMP332. The sequence continues at coordinate 1,838,462 of CP058647.1, read as the reverse complement.
CATATCGGATATATGACTTTGACAGAAAAGGTCCGGATGGGGAAAAAAGAGATTTACATATTGAAGACGCCTGCGAAGCCTTAACCTTCCGGGCAGTTGAGCGAACGAAGAAAAATATCATTAAAGAAATAAATAAGGAAGTTATACTTGTTGAATCAGAACACTTTAAAACAAGCAGGTTTACGATCAAGGGAGAACAAAAATTTTCATACGCTGATAAAAACAGTTTTAAAGTTCTTATTTGCATTGAAGGCAAAGGTAAAATTAAGGGTGAATTTGAATCTGTTGATGTTAAAATAGGTGATACATTTTTGATTCCTGCCTCATTAGAAAACTTTGTCCTGGAAACCGACTCCGGAGTTGAACTGTTGCTAAGTCAAATCCCATAATTTGAACAATCAAGTAGATCTCATAGATTTAGGCAAAATGCCTTTTAAAGAAGCCTGGGATATTCAGGAAAATCTTTTAGCCAGGAACATTGAAATAAAAATTTCTAATAAGAGAAACTCACTAAGTCAAACCACAAAAAATTACCTTTTAATTGTTGAACACCCTCATGTTTATACACTTGGTAAAAGCGGTGATCCAAAAAATCTTTTGCTTAGTGAAAGTGAGTTAAAACAAAAGAAGATCGATTACTTTCCCATAAACAGGGGCGGTGACATAACCTACCACGGGCCGGGGCAGATAGTGATATATCCTATTTTTGACCTTGAAAATTTTGAACCCGATTTGGGTAAATATTTAAGAACCCTTGAAGAAGCGGTAATACTTACATTAAAAGAGTATAACATAGATTCAGGTCGAATTCCAGGGCTAACTGGCGTTTGGCTGGATTACAAAAACAACAGTCCAAATCCCAGAAAAATTTGTGCCATCGGCATTAAAAGCAGCAGATGGGTAACCATGCACGGTTTAGCCTTTAATATCAATACAGATTTAAATTACTTTGACAATATTATTCCTTGCGGAATTGATGACAAAGCAGTAACGAGTCTGGCCAATGAGCTTGAAGAGGATTTAAATATTGATGAAGTAAGAAAGAAATTGGTATTACAATTAAAAGACCTGTTTCAATTTGAATATAATTTTGCAGAAATACCTGTTCTTTAGCTTCATTTTATGCATAGTAAAGACAGCCTTTTATCTGTTAAAAACCTAAGTGTCAGATACCATCCTGATACACTTGCTGTTAACAATATAAGCTTCAGCATCAAAAAATCTGAGATTTTAGCCTTAACCGGAGAGTCGGGTAGTGGAAAAAGCAGCCTGGCGTTTGCAATTCCACGTTTGCTTGCAGATTCTAATATTGAAGGAGAAGTATTATTTGATTCTAACATTTACAATAAAATTGATCTGCTTACCTGTGATTCGAATAAATTAAGTCAAATTCTGGGAAATGAAATTTCAATGGTTTTTCAGGATTCCCTTTCCTCATTAAACCCCGTTAGAAAATGCGGTATTCAGATTCAGGAAACTTTAGAAAAGCATCAAAAAATAACGTCATCTGAGTCAAAGAAATTGGTCCTGAATACTTTAAGTTTATGTCAATTGAACAATGTTGAAAAAGTTTATAATTCATATCCCCATGAATTATCAGGTGGGCAAATTCAAAGAGTAGCCATTGCCATCGCAATTATCAATAAACCAAGTTTATTGATAGCAGATGAAATTACAAGCAATTTAGATTCCCCTACACGCGATGAAATTTTGAATTTGCTATTAAAGATAAAATCAGAATTGTCACTTTCTATTCTTTTTGTATCACATGATATCAAAATACTGCAAGATTTCTCTGACGAAATAATAGTATTAAATAAAGGAAATCAGGTTGAAAAAGGACCCGCAACAAATATATTGTCTGAGCCTGAAGAAAAATATACCAAGTCCTTACTTTCAAATTCCGTTTTTAATAAAGCGATACAAAAAACAAACACTAATTCATCCATTCTTAGCGTAAGTGGACTTGAAATCATTTATAATCAGGGTCAATCCTTTTTTTTTAACAGACAAAAATCATTTACTGCTGTTGATCGAATATCTTTTAAATTAAAAAAGGGAGAAATTCTTGGTTTGGTTGGCAAAAGTGGAAGCGGAAAGACCAGTATTGGAAAAGCTATTGTAAAATTAATTAAGTCGAAGAGCGGTTCTATAAAATTTTATGATACCCCTATTTCCGACTTGGATGGAAAAAATCTGCGTAATTTGCGAAAATCAATCCAGATAATATTTCAAAATCCATCCGCTTCCCTTGACCCGCGAATTAATATTGGTTATTGTCTTAAAGAACCATTTTTAAGTCATGACTTATTAGAAAAAGGTGAATCAGTTGATGATAAGATAAAAGAGCTATTATTATTGGTTGGTTTGGACCAAAGCTTTGCTAAGCGACTACCGGATGAGCTTTCAGGAGGGGAAAAACAAAGGGTTTGCATTGCGAGAGCCCTTTCATTGCGCCCTGAGATATTAATTTGTGATGAAGCTTTATCCTCCCTTGATGCCAATATTAAAAGAGGAATTCTGGATTTATTGGGTTCACTTAGAGAAAAGAAAGGTTTAAGTATTTTGTTTATAAGCCATGACAATGATATCGTAGAATATTTCTGCGATAGGATACTTCGATTGGAAAATGGTAAAATTATCTCAGAACAATAAAGAGCATATTTCATTATATATTTTGCTTTAAAAGAATTGGCTTAGCTTTGCATCAAACATGAACAAAAGAAAAAAACAGTCCAAAAAAGGCAATTCTGAATCCAATCAGAATAAATTTTCAGCCTCACAATACGCCAATCAAATAATGCACCTTTTGGATTTACATCCGGGCAGGGCATATACGCTTAAGCAGGTTCAGCAGCATTTATATGCAAGAAATAAGAGAGATAAAAACAATGTAGAAGCCACATTGCACCAACTTGTTCAGCAGGGCAAAATAGAGCAATTCAGAAAGCATTTTCAAAGCAAATCAGCGTCTGTAAATATGACCGGTAGAGTCGATCATGTAAGCCCACATTTTGCCTTTGTCATTCCCCTGGAGGGAGATGAAAATGATGTAATGATCCGAACACCGGATTTGAACGGCGCAATTGATGGGGACATCGTAAAAATCTCAATATTTCCCGGTGCGAAAGGAAGAGATGGAAGGAAAGCTGGAGAGGTTAAAGAAATAATAGAGAGAAAACATACCGAAATTGTCGGAAGTCTGGAATTATCCGAAATGTACGGATTTGTAATACCAAACAGCAGGAAAATTTATGAGGATATATTTATCCCGGGCAATAAACTGGGAGATGCCAAAGAAGATGACCTAGTCATTGCCGAAATTACCAGGTGGCCAGAAAAAGCAAATAAAAATCCTGAAGGCAGGATAAAGAAGATTCTTGGGAAAGTAGGTGAAAACGATGCTGAGATGCATGCTATCATGCTGGAGTTTGGCCTGCCTTATGAATTTAGCAAGGAAATATTAAATATCGCTGAGCAAATTCCTGAAAGCATTCCTGAATCTGAAATAAAAAAACGCAGGGATTTTAGGCCAATTACCACTTTTACAATTGACCCCGCAGATGCCAAGGATTTTGATGATGCGCTTTCCATAAGAACACTAGAAAATGGAAATTTTGAAATCGGTGTGCATATTGCCGATGTTACTTATTTTCTCAAAGAAGGCAGTATTCTTGATAAGGAGGCTTATAAGAGAGCCACTTCTGTGTATTTGGTGGATCGCACCGTTCCAATGTTGCCGGAAAAACTTTCCAACAATTTGTGTTCATTAAAACCGAAGGTTGACCGGCTTTGCTATTCTGCTGTATTTGAGATGGACAAAAACGCGAAAGTTTATAATAAGTGGTTTGGAAGAGCAATCATTCATTCTGACCGGCGATTTTCATATGAAGAAGCCCAGGAATTAATTGAGGGGAAAAAGGGCGATTATTTTGAAGAGATAAATACACTAAATAATCTTGCTCTAAAACTTAGAAAAAAACGTTTTGATGAAGGCTCAATTGCTTTTGAATCCACTGAAATTAAGTTTGACCTTGACGAAAATGGAAAACCCATTGGACTGATTCCCAAAGTTCGAAAGGAAGCCCACAAAATGATTGAGGATTTTATGTTGCTCGCAAACAAAAGTGTGGCAGAATATATACATAATTTCAAAGGCACCAATGGTCAATATACCTTTGTCTACAGAACGCACGATTATCCCGATCATGAAAAACTTATGAATTTTGCCGCTTTTGCAAAGAATTTTGGCCATAATATCAACATCGAAGAGCAGGGCTTATCCAAAACTCTGAATAAGCTTTCGCAAGAGGTAGAAGGCAAGCCGGAACAAAATATATTGCAAAGTCTGGCCATTCGCGCCATGGCCAAAGCCGTTTATACGACAGCGCCTAATGGGCATTTTGGACTGGGTTTTCAGCACTACACGCATTTCACATCGCCCATCAGAAGATATCCCGATGCCATGGTTCATCGTCTCCTGGACAATTATCTCAACAATGGAAAAAATCCAAATCGAGCCGAATTGGAAAAGAAATGTGAGCATTCCTCCGCGATGGAAAAATTGGCATCCGACGCCGAAAGAGCATCCACCAAATACAAACAAATAGAATGGATGCAGGAAATGGTTGGTGAAGAATTTGACGGGATTATTTCAGGAATGAATGATTTTGGAATTTATGTTGAATTGGTTGAAACCAAGTGCGAAGGCATGATAAGAATGCGTGACATAGAAAGTGATTACTTTGAATTACAGCCCGAAAAATTCAGAATTGTAGGACAGAAGAGCGGTAAAATCATAAAATTCGGTGATAAAATAAGAGTGAAAGTGAAAAGTACCGATATCAATCGAAGAACCATGGATTTACTAATAGCTGATGATGGAAATTAATGCGCTTCAGAATCAGATTAATGATGCTTTATCGAAAAGAAATTTTGGTGAAAAGCCAAATGAGCTATATGAACCTATACGCTATTTTACCGGACTCGGAGGCAAACGGCTAAGGCCTATTCTAACGATTCTCAGTCATTATCTTTTCAGCGAAGAATACCTCGAGTCTTTTGAGCCTTCTTTGGGTGTGGAGCTTTTTCACAATTTCACGCTACTACACGATGATATAATGGACGAAGCGCCCTTGCGCAGAGGAAAAGCCACAGTTCATGAAAAATGGAATAAGCATATCGCCATTTTATCAGGCGATGCCATGCTTGTTAAAGCCTATCAATCCATTTCTGCGGTAAACAAAGACATATTGCCCGCTGTATTAAATGCTTTTAATAAAACCGGTCTGGAAGTTTGCGAAGGCCAGCAATACGACATGAATTTCGAGTCGAGAAATGATATCAGCGTTGATGATTATCTCGAAATGATTCGGTTAAAAACAGCAGTGCTACTTGGATTTAGCCTGGAACTTGGAGGGATAATTGCTAAAACCGATCAGGAAAGAATCGAGCAGTTGAGGAGTATTGGCATCAATGCCGGAATGGGATTTCAGCTCAAGGATGATCTTCTGGATGTATTTGGGGACCAGGAAAAAGTAGGAAAACAAGTTGGTGGCGATATTATCTCAAATAAAAAAACCTTTTTGCTATTGAAAGCACTTGAATTGGCCAATAGTTCTCAAAGAAAAGAATTGGATAATTGGTTGTCATTGGAATCATTTAATGAAACTGAAAAAGTTGAATCTGTAAAAAGAATATTTACCGAAATACAAATCGATAAAATCACGCAGGAATTGGTCAATAATTATTTTGACAGATCCATTAACTTATTAAAATCGTTTACGGTATCTGAATCGCGTAAACAACCCTTATTGAGCTTCCTTCAATCCTTAATGAAAAGGGATTCCTAAATGGTGACATACATTTTAATTGGAATTATAGGCATTGTTAGCTATGTCGCTTTTCAAAACCGCGAGTTTCTATCCAAACTTGTTTTTAATCCTTATTTGGTAACTGAGCGGAATGAGTATTACCGCTTTCTGACATCCGGATTTGTTCACGGTGGCTGGACTCATCTAATATTCAACCTCTTGACATTTTTGTTCTTTGGAAGAAACGTTGAGTTTGTATATGTCTCAAAATTTGGCCTGGTAGTCGGAAGTATAATTTTTGTCCTTCTTTTTTTAGCAGGGGTCATAATCTCAGAAATTCCTACTTTTCTTAAACACAAAAATTTTCCGGGCTATAACAGTTTGGGTGCTTCCGGAGGTGTCAGTTCAATATTGTTCATAAGCATATTATATTTTCCATTGGAGAGTATTTGTCTTTACGGAATCCTTTGTCTCCCAGGTTTTATTTTGGGTATACTTTATTTAATCTATTCCGCCTATGCCGACAAACAGGCAGCTGATAATATTAATCACAGTGCGCATTTTACTGGTGCAGCTTTTGGGATCATTATTGCGGTTTTAATTGAACCTAAAACACTGCTGTCATTTGTAAATCAAATTATGGAATTCAGAATATTCTGACGCCTTTTTAAATTCCATAAAGCATGCTAAGTTTGCATTCCTCAAAGATCAACCACATGCAAGACAAGCTAATATTTGACCTGATTCACAAAGAAAAAGAAAGACAAACGAGTGGCATTGAATTGATTGCTTCCGAAAACTTCGCAAGCGAAGAAGTGATGAAAGCAATGGGTTCGGTTCTTACAAACAAATATGCAGAAGGCCTTCCCGGAAAGCGCTACTATGGGGGTTGCGAAGTCGTCGACGAAGTTGAAAATATTGCGAGAGATCGTGCAAAAGAATTGTTTGGCGCGGAATGGGTCAATGTACAGCCTCATTCAGGAGCACAGGCCAATGCTGCTGTAATGCTAGCCTGTTTAAATCCCGGGGATTCCATACTTGGATTTGATCTCAGCCATGGAGGCCATCTAACGCATGGATCACCTGTTAATTTCTCAGGGAAATTGTACAAACCAAATTTTTACGGTGTAGAAAAAGAGACCGGGTTAATAGATTGGAATAAAGTTATCGACAAGGCCAGAGAGGTAAAACCTAAAATGATAATTTGTGGTGCCTCTGCCTATTCCAGAGATTGGGACTACGAAGCTTTGAGAAAAGCAGCCGATGAAAATGGTGCATTGTTATTGGCAGATATTTCACATCCCTCAGGTCTTATTGCAAGGGGACTTCTGAATGATCCGTTAAAGCACTGTCATATTATTACCACAACGACTCATAAAACCTTAAGAGGTCCAAGAGGTGGAATGATCATGATGGGCAGTGATTTTGAAAACCCCTTTGGATTAAAAAGTCCAAAAGGAAATTTAAGGATGATGTCATCCTTATTGGATTCCGGAGTATTTCCGGGCACACAAGGAGGCCCTTTGGAACATGTCATTGCCGCCAAGGCTGTTGCCTATGGTGAGGCTTTGAGCGATTCCTACCTAAGCTATATCAAGCAAGTGCAAAAAAATTCACAAGCTATGGCAAAAGCTCTTGTAAATAAGGATTATCAAATAATTTCAGGAGGTTCTGATAATCATCTAATGTTAATAGATCTTCGGAATAAAGACATTACCGGCAAGGAAGCAGAAAATTCACTCATTGAAGCTGATATCACCATCAATAAAAACATGGTTCCTTTTGATGACAAATCACCTTTTGTTACTTCAGGAATGAGGTTGGGAACTGCAGCTGTTACAACGCGCGGTCTGATGGAAAATGATATGGAAAAAATCGTTAAATATATTGACAGGGTTCTTGTATCAAGAAATAATCCATCCGAGTTAAAGTCAATCAAAAAAGAAATCAACGATTGGATGAACAGTTTCCCACTTTTTAAAGCTTAAATGAGCAAAACATTAGATCAGGAAAAGGAACTTTCATTTGTTGAGCATTTGGAAGTACTACGTTGGCATTTGATCAGAGGTGTCGCGTCCATTGGTGTTTTTGCTATTGTTGCTTTTTTATCGAAAAGTATAATTTTTCATCATATTGTTCTGGCGCCCTCAAGAATAGATTTCCCCACCTACAAGCTTTTATGTAAAATGGGATATTGGTTACAGAAGCCAGAAGTCTTATGCATCGAGGAGCTTCCATTTATTTTGCAGAACAGGGTAATGACCGGCCAGTTTACCATGCACATACTCGCCTCGGTAGTGATCGGATTAATCCTTGCTTTCCCGTATTTCTTTTGGGAAGTTTGGCGATTTATCAAACCGGGATTACACAAAAAAGAACAAAGTGCCTCCAGAGGGGCGGTATTTTCTGTTTCCTTTTTATTCATTTCAGGTATCCTTTTTGGTTACTATATTATTTCCCCGCTATCAATAAACTTTCTTTCTAATTATTCCATTGACCCAAGCATACAAAACGAAATAGATATAACTTCCTTTGTCTCAACAATCGCCATGATTGTACTGGCCTGCGGCATAATGTTTCAGTTGCCGGTAGTCATGTATTTTTTGACCAAAGCGGGCCTTGCCGGACCCTCGAGTTTGAGAAGTTTTAGAAAAATGGCCATTGTAATTATTTTAATTGTATCCGCCATTCTTACACCTCCTGATGTTGTTAGTCAAATTTTAATTGCAATGCCTCTGTTCCTTCTTTACGAATTGGGTATATTTATTTCATGGATGGTAGTGCGAAAAGAACGTAAAAGAGAATTGAAAAAAGATGGAAATTAAACTTGGAATCGGTAGTGACCATGCCGGTTACGAATACAAAAAGGCAATTAAGGCCATGCTTGAAAAAAAAGGCTATGAAATAATTGATTATGGTACCCATTCCGAAGAGTCAGTGGATTATCCCGATTATATTCATCCAATGGCCAGCGATGTAGAGAAAAATAAAATTTCTTATGGCATAGCCATATGCGGAAGCGGTAACGGAGTCGCAATGACTGCAAATAAACATCAGGACGTACGTGCAGCCCTCTGTTGGAATCCCGAATTAGCCGGTCTGGCCCGCCAACACAATGATGCAAATATGATTTGTTTGCCCTCTCGATTTATCAATGTGGAAATGGCCAAATCCTGTGTTCTTTCTTTTTTAAGTGCTGATTTTGAAGGGGGCCGACATCAAAGACGCGTGGATAAAATATCCTGCTAATCTGCTGTTCTTATAAACTCCGAAGGACTTATTTTCCTGTAAGTTCTAAATACCTTTAAATCAAAATCGCGGTATTTCTCAAAATAATCATGCGGGTCTATAACATGAGAAGGGGCTTCCTTCATAAAATAATCGTGCAGTGATGAAATTTTCTGATTGCTTAATTCTTTCTTAAAATATCTTTGAGTATATGGGTGAAACAAAAATGGGCCTGAATATTCATTTTCATACCAATAACCGAACTCATTGTTCAATACAGCTATCTTTTTCTCTTTATGCTCTGTTTTGACTTTTACAGCTAATCGATCAATGTTAATGGCATTTGGATTAAAAAACGCTTTATAGGTAAATCCAAAATTGATGACAACAAGCAAAATTAGTAAAGCGTTAAAAATCAATTCATTGATTCCCCTTCTCCTGAATGACAAATAAAGATGTGAAACATACAATGTCAAAATGGGCAACAGAATATAAAAACTTTTTATACTCAGCTCTTTTGAAAAGAAAATTACAGGGATAGAAAGGGGGATAAGCCAAAGAAAAAAAGCATTGAAACTCACCTGATAATTTAAGAATCGCAGTCGGATCAGGCTTTGGAAAAAACTTATAATAAAAAGCAATACCGGTATACTTAAAATTATAATGTACTGGGTCAGGCTTAAATAATTATTATAAAATGGAACAAACAGTTCTGATAAATAGTAAATCCAAAATTCAGAAAATGCCCCCCTGAGGTAAAAGTACAAAGCAGTGGAAATCAGTGGAAAAACCACTCCAATTATAAAAAGTGAAAAGCGCTTTCCATTCATGACAAATACGAATGGGAAATACAAAAGCAGGAAAAAAAGTATCCATATCATTGCCCCGTTGAGGAGTAAGGTAATGGAAAATACAAATCCTATTGTAAAAAACTTTTCGTCCTCAGCGCCAAATCGAATCTGCTCTAAAATTAAACTGAACATAAAAAGAAGCGGGAACATGGCCAATAATTCAGGTCCAAGAGCGAATTGTTCGACCAGAAGGGATCCATAAAATATATAGAATACAGCAGGAATATAGCTGCGTTCTTTCAGCGCATCCAATCGATTCAAAATGGAATTAAAATAAATAGCCTGTAAAAACAGGAGGACAAAACCAAAAATTTGAAAAGCAATAAAACTGCGGCCAAACAATTCTCCTATTAACTGAAGAATTAATGCACTCAATGGGGAAGTAAAGTGCCAGACTTCAGCATAAATCAATCTCCCCTCCGATAATGCTTCAGACAGCAAGCGGAACTCAAAAACCGTTTCCAATACCGGTATTCCCTTAATCCAAAAGGGAAGACGAATCAATGCCAGGAATATACCTAAAATAATGACCCTCGAAATATCGTTGATCCTGAAAAAAGAGAGCATAGCGCGAAATACCTTTATTTTCGTGAATAAATCCTAATTTGCATCGGGAATATTAAAAAAGGAAGCAGAAGGCATGGACAGCAGGCGTCAAAATAAAGTCAATCGTTTATTACAAAAAGAGATTTCAGAGTTTTTCCAAAGAAACGCTCACTATGGAAATGGGGCTTTAATAACAGTTACTGAAGTAAAAATTACATCCGACTTGAGTATTGCAAGAGTTTATTTAAGCCTAATTGGTACAAAAAACCCACAACAAGTAATAGATAAGGTGGTTGAAAAAACAAGCAGCATTCGCGGAGAAATCGGCACTTTAATACGAAATCAATTGCGTAAAATTCCCGAATTCCATTTTTTTCTTGATGAAACGGCGCAGTATGCCCAAAACATAAGTAAAATCATCGATAACCTGGATATACCTCCGGAAGACAATGAATCATGAAAGCAGCCTGGTTTATTGCAAGACGCTACTTTCTAAGTAGAAAAAAGCAAAATTTTATAAACATTTTGTCTTTTATAGCCCTTTTTGGAGTTGCATTGGGCACCATGGCTCTGGTTGTAGTATTATCAGTTTTTAATGGATTAGAGGGTCTGCTTCGATCTCTCTTTGGCAGTTTTGATCCCGACCTTCAAATTGTTGCGGCTGAAGGTAAAACATTTGACTATGATTCTGACGTAATTTCCGAGATAGAGAATACCAAAGGAGTTGCATTTGTTGTACGAGTAGTTGAAGACAATGCTTTGATTAAATTTCGAGATAATCAGAGTGTTGTTCGAATAAAAGGTGTTTCCTCCAACATTATCGAAAGAGAAGATCTCAAAAAAAATATTGTGGAAGGTGCTTTTCTTCTCGAAGTCAACAGCAACCCAAAAGCTATATTGGGAAGAGGCATACAGTATAAACTCGGGGCACCACTAGGCGATGGTTTTTTACCATTACAGGTCATTTACCCCAGAAACCTAAAGCGATTATCCCTTAATCCTGAAACGGCCTTAACTTCAAAAAACATTTCTGCGGTGGGTGTATTTGCTTTAGAGGAATATTACGATAATAATTATGTATTCGTCCCTCTCACATTCGCTGAAGATTTATTTGGTTTTGAAAGCAAGTTGACTTCCATGGAAGTCCTTCTCGAAGAAAATGCATCACTTTCGGAAATTCAAAATCAAATTCGAAGCATTGTAGGTAATAAATTTTTAGTTAAAAATTCAGATGAGCAGCACGAAGCCCTTTATAAAGCCATTAAGGTGGAGAAATTATTTGTCAACCTGGCTTTTATATTTATTCTGATCATAATTTCCTTTAATATCTTTTTTGCCTTATCCATGCTGGCGCTCGAAAAGAAAAAAGACATCTCCATGCTCTTTGCCATGGGAGCTTCAAGAAAAACAGTTTCCAACATTTTTCTCATAGAAGGCATGATTATCGGTTTAAGTGGAATGTTATTGGGATTGGTAATCGGTTATATTTTATGCTATGGGCAGGAAAACTATGGATGGGTATCCATGGGACTTGAAATGGCTGTTGCCGATGCCTACCCTCTGGAAATACATTGGATGGACTTTTTCAGCACGGCATGTGTTATTAGCTTCATTACATTTCTATCAAGTCTGAACCCCGCCATTCTCGCCAGGAAAAGTCAAAGTTTAAAAGCACTTTACACTTAAAATAAAAATTACAATTTTCGAATTGGGCGTTTTTAAAAAATACATAGTTTTGTTGTTTGCCCATGAAAATTTCGCCCCAAAATTCTTTTAAAGTCATCTATTCACTATACCAGCATGAATTCCTTGGGCATTTATTTGAATCTTATATTGTAGAACTCGATCAGGAGGGCCGCTTAAGTTTAAAACACCAAAATATTTCGAGTCAAAATGCGGAAGAATTCAGACATGGGCTGGATGAGATAGATTATGAGCTAATCGAGCTCATGGATGTGATGAATCAGGAGACCATTGTTCGAAAGTTTTATCACAAACGTGTAGCTCCGGCGGAGTTTTTTCTCAAAGTTTTTAATAAGGAAAAGGGAGACAAGCCTTTGCAGCAGGCCATTGCAGAATTTTTAGATGAGCGCAGGGCTAAAATATTAAAACTGCTAAAAGATAAACTGGTCTTTGAAATGGGCAATGACGGTGAGCCTACGGCCAATCCTTTGGCGGTTATGAAGGAAAAAGCAACGGTGCTATTTCATTTTAGAAGAAACGAAGACAATACGCATTATTTCCCAACCATAAAGCATATGGGTGAAAAATTGGAGTTTCAGTACAAAGGAGCCCAAATTCTTTGCAAAAAACCGGCATGGATGCTTTTGGAAAATAACATTTACAATTTTGAAAAAAATGTCGACGGGAAAAAACTGATCCCCTTTCTCAATAAAAAATTTATAGTCATCCCTAAAAATCTGGAGGACGACTATTATAAAAAATTCGTGGCACCGCTGGTCGCCAGTTATGATGTATATGCCAAGGGATTTGAAATAAAAGTGGAAAGAGACCAACCCCGAGCTGTACTTTCTATTGCGGAATTTGAAGATTCATCGCCGAGTATGGATCTTTTTCAGAATTCAAATGGCAAAGAAAATTATAACAGTAAATTTTTGCTTCAACTGAAATTTCGCTACAATGACTACGAAATAAATGGAGATGAAAAGCAAAGTAAGAGCGTTAAGCTGAGCAAAGAAGGGGAGCAGTTTACCTTTCATAAAATCATGAGGAAGTTCGACTGGGAAAAAGAACGTCTGGAACGATTACTTCGACTCAATTTGCCGCTTAAAAACTACAAATGTCTGATGCCAAAGAGCCAGTTTCTGGCTTGGTTAAATCAGAATAAAGAATTGCTAATGGATATTGGCTTTATCATACAGCAGACTAAGAAAGATGAAAAGCGATTCTTCTTTGGTAACTCGAGTCTGGATATAGACATTTCTGAAAACAACGACTGGTTTGACATACGTGCCAAAGTGCAATTCGGTGACTTTGAGATTCCTTTTATTGAGCTAAGGGAACATATCATGAGTAAACGCCGGGAGTTTCGTTTGCCAAACGGAGAATATGCAGTAATTCCGGAAGAATGGTTTTCCAATTATTCCGAGCTTTTTACCTTCATTGATAAAGAAAATGGTTCCGGCATTACACTTAAAAAGCATCACTTATCGCTGGTTAATGAAATGCAATCCGGAAACCTCGCCAAGGTTTCCATGAGCAAAAAACTTCAACAACTTCGCAGTTTTGAGACCATTGAAGAATACGAATTGCCCGAAGGATTTAAAGGAAAACTCCGCCCTTATCAAAAAGCTGGATACAATTGGTTGCGTTTCCTAAATAAGTTCAGATTTGGTGGGTGTCTGGCTGATGATATGGGCTTGGGAAAGACCATTCAGACATTGGCTCTACTGCAATCTTTAAAAGAAAATGAAGGCGGAACATCCATTTTGATTTTACCAACATCCCTAGTTTATAACTGGATGCTCGAGGCCAAAAAATTTACGCCAAAACTAAAGATTCACCCTTATGTGGGAACCAATAGAAATAAAGACATCAGTCGTTTTGGAGATTATGATCTCATTTTGACTTCGTACGGGATAACACGAATTGATAAGGACATCTTGAAAGAATTTTACTTTAATTATATTATTCTCGATGAATCCCAGGCCATTAAAAACCCTAGTTCCAATATCTTTCAATCGGTGACGGACTTAAAGTCTTCCTTTAAGCTGACGCTTACAGGTACACCCCTGGAGAACAGCTCCTTGGATATCTGGTCGCAGATGACCTTTATAAATCCGGGACTACTTGGAGAGCAAAAGTTTTTCAAAAATGAATTCTTAATTCCCATTGAAAAAAATCAGGATGAATTAAAATCGCATCGCCTCTATACCATTATTAAGCCATTTATTTTAAGACGACATAAATCGCAGGTGGCCAAAGAGCTGCCACCCAAAACTGAAAACGTAAAATATTGCGATATGACGGCCGAGCAAGAGAAGAAATACGAAGAGGCCAAATCCTATTACAGAAATCAAATTTTAAGTCATTTTGAAACACATGGAAATGGAAAATCACAAATCGTGTTATTGCAGGGTTTATCTAAATTGAGGCAACTGGCCAATCACCCTTCTATGGTCGATGACATGTATTCCGAAGATTCGGGTAAGATGGAAACTCTACGGCACATGATTGAATCCGCCGTCCTTGAAGGGCATAAAATTTTAATTTTTAGTCAATTTGTAAAACACTTGTCGATTGTAAGGAAACACCTTGATAAATATGCCATTTCTTACGCCTACCTGGACGGTACCACCAAAGACCGCCAAGGCCAGGTAGATCTTTTTCAGCAAAATGAAGATATTAAAGTATTCCTCATTTCCTTAAAAGCAGGAGGAACAGGCTTAAATCTCACCGCAGCAGATTATGTATTTTTATTGGATCCCTGGTGGAATCCGGCCGTAGAATCTCAGGCCATTGACAGAGCTCATCGCATTGGACAGACACAAAATGTAATGATCTACCGGTTTATAACAAGAAATACCGTAGAAGAGAAAATTCTTAAACTTCAGAAAAAGAAGAAAAAATTAGCCGAAGAACTAATTACTACAGAAGAAGGTATGATGAAATCTCTTAGTAAAGATGATATAGAATCCCTTTTAACCTAAGGATTTTAATAGGCCCCAAAGAATTTGCCCATTTCTTCGTTCCAAAAAATAACTTTTTGATCATCCGGTTTTAAATCAAGTAATTCTATGACTTCGCTGTATCCGGTGTAGTCCACATCGATGATTATCAGCTCGGCTTTTCGAAGTTCAATTTCCCTGGCCTTGTTCTGAAACTTTTGCAAACTCAATTCAAGTTTTAGACTCTTATTTCCTACAATATGATAAGATTTAAATCCAGATTTGCCAGAAGGCTTTTTCTCTGGTATTTGTCCTTTTAAATAGCCCAGGAACATTAAACCCCAAATTGCCGGAAAGAGAAGCGCATTGATTATTTGATGGTGGAAATTTCTGAAATGCTTTTTCCTAAAAATCCACATGGTTTTATAAAACCAATAATAATACCACCATGCTTTTTTATTGGTGCTTTCCCCTTTAAAATGCACCATCGTTTCTTCGCCAAGATATCTGACCGAATAGCCCGCTTTTTTGATTCGATATGAAATATCGATGTCTTCGCCATACATGAAATAGTCAGTATCAAATTGCTGTAGCTCTTTTTCCTTTACATTTAAAAACATGCAAGCTCCCGAAAGGACCTCTACTTCTGCACTTGCTTTTTCCGGAATATTTCCCATTCTGTAAGATGCGAAAAGCCTGCTTTTTGGAAATAAACTGCTTAATCCCAAAACCCTCGAAAATGAGGACCAAAGTCCCGGTACCGATCGCTTTGATTCGGGTAAAAAAAGACCCATCCCATTGATCATTCTCAATCCAATTGCTCCTATTTTTGCATCGCGATCAAATAATTCCAGCGATGAATCAATATTCCTTTTAGAAACAATAGTGTCGGGATTTAAGAATAAAATTCTTTTGGACTTCGCTTCCTTTAAGCCACGGTTATTGGCCTTGCCAAATCCGAGGTTTCGTTCGGAAGCAATTAATACAACTTCGGAAAAATGTTCGCGTACCCAATTTACAACGGGTTCTGTACTAGCATTATCAACAAGAATAATCTCAGATTGTATATGATCAGTAGCTTCGATGAGCGATCTGAGTGTCAGGTCGAGATATAACAGGGCATTGTGAGAAACAATGATAACTGAAAGCTGTTTTTCAGCCATATCAGTCGGTTCTGTAAGTCATTCTTTGAGAAATACTTCTGGCGAGCGTAATTTCATCGGCGTATTCTAATTCCCCACCGATTGGTATCCCTCTGGCGATGGAACTCATTTTGACATCATTATCTTTCAATTTCTTTGAAATATAAAAAGCTGTGGTATCAGCTTCCATTGTACTGCTGAGTGCAAATATAATTTCTTTTATAGCCTCTTCTTTCACTCTTTTAAGCAAAGAATCTATATTCAATTCATTAGGGCTTATGCCTTCAATAGGAGAAATAATTCCTCCCAAAACATGATATAAACCGCGATATTGGCCGGTATTTTCAATGGCCATGACATCCCTTACGTCCTGTACTACACAAAGTATTTCTGTATCTCTTCCAGGATTGGCACAGATTTCACAAACATTTTTATCTGAAATATTGCAGCATTTCTCACAATAGCGAATTTTTTCACGCAATTCCTGTATGGATTCTGATAGCGCCTGAGATTGTGACTTGTCCTTTTTTAAAAGATGTAAAACCAATCGAAGGGCAGTTTTACTTCCAATTCCCGGAAGCCTTGAAAATTCTTCTACGGCTTTTTCAATTAGACGGGATGGGTATTGCATACTAGATTACCTCCGCAGATATTCCTCTGTCGCAAATTGCATTTCGCATAGGAATAAGTTTTTGCTCATTCCCTTTTTTAACACTGCATTTACCATTGTAATGAATGATCCAGGTGCATTGTTCGGCCTGTTCTGCGCTGTGTCTACAGATTTTTATAAGCGTTTCAATCACATGGTCAAAAGTGTTAAAATCGTCGTTGAATACAATCAGATCACGGTCAAGGTCTGTACCGACTTCTTCCAGAAGTTCAATTTCTTCTTCCTTATGATTATGCATAGAAGTTGAATTGATTAATTTCACGCAAAATTATAAAAAAATCCCCGCAATTATCATTTTGAGCAAATGTCACCAGGATTAGTTTTTTTCATAATCGCTTCGTATTTCCTCCTATTGATCATTTTGGCTCGTTTAACTGCCGGAAAGGGAGATTCTGATTCTTTTTTTACTGCCAATAAAAACTCCCCCTGGTATTTGGTGGCTTTTGGAATGATTGGTGCTTCGCTCTCTGGAGTGACGTTTATTTCAGTACCCGGTTGGGTGGGATCGTCCAATTTTAGCTATATGCAGATTGTCTTGGGCTATTTGGTGGGTTATTTTGTAATTGCCAACGTTCTTTTATCCATTTATTATAAGCTTAATCTTACCTCTATTTATACTTACCTGGAATCCCGATTTGGTTTTTTTAGTTATAAAAGCGGTGCTGCATTTTTCCTTTTGTCCAGGACCATTGGTGCGGCTTTTCGTCTTTACCTTGTTGCAATGGTCTTGCAAATATCTCTTTTTGATGCCTGGGAGGTTCCTTTTATGGCAACTGTGGCCATTACCATCCTTCTCATTTGGGTGTATACTTATCGCGGAGGAATAAAAACAATCGTATGGACGGATACCTTGCAAACCCTGTTCATGTTAATTGCTGTTTTTGTAAGCATTTATGTGATTTCAAACGATCTTAATATTGATTTAACCTCACTACCTGGATTTATTGCGGATCAGGAAATGTCCAGAATTTTTGAGTGGGACTGGAATAGCTCTCAAAATTTCTTTAAACAGTTTTTTGCGGGCACATTCATTGCCATTGCCATGACCGGGCTCGATCAGGACATGATGCAGAAAAATCTCACCTGCCGCAATTTAAAAGATGCCAAGAAAAACATGTATTGGTTCAGTTCGAGTTTGGTATTTGTAAATCTACTCTTTCTAATACTCGGGCTTTTACTTTACAATTACACTGATTTTCATAGCATTTCCCTTCCGGAAAGAAGCGATGACCTATTCCCGTTTCTGGCTGTTCATCATTTTCCAACTTATGCCGGAATTATCTTCCTGTTGGGAATGACGGCCGCAGCCTATTCCAGTGCCGATTCAGCCCTAACCTCCCTTACTACATCATTTTGTGTTGATTTTTTAAACTTCAAAAAAATTGATGACGAAAAGCAAAAACGCAAAATCAGGCTTAAAACTCACCTGGGTTTCTCTGTATTGCTTTTTATGGTAATAGTCGTCTTCAGAATTTTAAACGATGACACCGTTATTAGTGCCATTTTCAAAGTGGCCGGTTATACCTATGGCCCAATTTTGGGTTTATTCACTTTCGGCATTTTTACGCGTTATTCAATCAAGGATAAATACGTACCAATAGTGGTTTTAATAAGTCCGGCTATATCATACTTTTTGGATCACATGTTGCCCATTTGGTTTGAAGGTTTTAGCCTCGGTTTTACGGTTTTGATAATTAATGGGGCCTTTACATTTTTAGGGTTACTTTTGCTTAAAAATCGAAGGCCTTGAGATTAATTATTTTACTCCTTTTTGTTTCAAATATTTCCATCGGACAATCCATCGACACAGCCCGGGTGATGCAATACAATATTCTTTTTTACGGAAGTAATTCAGGGGGATGTTCCAATTCCAGCGCTGCCATGGCTATTCAGGATGCCGCATTTAAAAAGATAGCCCATAGCACAAAACCCGATATTCTCGGCATCAATGAAATGGCCAATAATTCGCTTTATGCGGATAGGATTTTGCAAAATGTTTTGAACACCAATGGAGTCAATTACTATCAAAGAGGACAATACAGCAATACCGCCGGGTCAGAAATTGTGAACATGTTTTTTTACAATTCACAAAAATTTGGCATTGCCTCGGAAGAAATCATTAATGGCGTTTTGAGGGATATTAATCTGGCCCGCTTTTATTATAAAGACCCGCTTTTGGCTCAGGGAGCAGACACGGTTTTTCTTACGATAATCAATGCACATTTAAAAGCGGGCTCAACGGGTTCAGATCAGAATACGAGAGATCAACAAACTCAAAACATAATCAATACGCTTGTATCAAAAGGAGTGCGGGATAATTATTTGGTGATGGGTGATTTCAATTCACGTTCGAGCAATGAAGCAGGTATTCAAAATTTATTGAACCCTTCCGATCCAAAAGTAAAATTCATTGACCCCATCAATAGTCTTGGATTCTGGAACAACAATTCAAGCTTTGCCCCCATTCACACGCAATCTACCTATACCAGCAGTGGCTGTGGTGCAGGTGGCGGAATGGATGATCGTTTTGATGTGATCTTTGCCTCGGAATACATCATGGGAGATTCTGCGAACATAGAATATATCCCGGGCACTTACACTGCTTATGGCCAGGACGGAAATCGATTTAACAGCTCCATCAATGCAGGAACGAATTCAGCTGTTCCGGATTCCATTGCCGATGCCTTATTTGACCTCTCCGATCATTTGCCTGTTTATCTTGATCTGGAAATTGAAAGTACGGGTATGGTGGCCCTTTCAAAAAGTACAATTAAGGATGAGGTAAAACTGAGTTCAAACCCCATTGACAATGAAATTAAATTGAGTTTTTTAAGTCGAAAAAATTACAGCATTCAGATCAACACTATTCAGGGAAAAATAATTGGTGACTATCGAATAAATGATGCTCAGACCTTAGCATTACCCTTTAATGAAGAAAGTGGAATTTATATTTTAAGCTGGATAAGTGAAGATGGAAATTGTGGAAAAATTAAAATTCTGAAAAAATAACTTTTTCATAATAAAGGAAATAGATTCCCTGCTTACTTTTGTAGTCCAAAGCACATGCGATCATTCTCACTTTTTATATTGACTTTCATGTCCGTAACATGCTATTCTCAGTCTTTCGAGGAAAGAGTAACGGAAGTATGCAATGTAGGTCTAACAATCAATAATCTTGGAATGATTGGAAATGCCTTTAAGGGCGATTTCAATTTGATCGGCTCTCCTTCTGCTGAATTTCCGCTTAATTCAGGTGTAGAACATGCATTTCAAGGTGGTATTTGGATTGGGGCATTGCTTAACGGAAATCAGGTCGCTGTATCCACCGCTTATTCCGATGCACCCAATGGCTACACAACAGGGGCGCCTAATTTTGAAATGACTGCGGAGGTCGGTTCCGGTATTACCGAAAGATCCAACGAAGTCAA
This sequence comes from Hyphobacterium sp. CCMP332, assembly GCA_014323545.1. Lineage (NCBI taxonomy): Bacteria > Pseudomonadati > Pseudomonadota > Alphaproteobacteria > Maricaulales > Maricaulaceae > Hyphobacterium > Hyphobacterium sp. CCMP332. The sequence goes on along the minus strand of CP058647.1, from coordinate 1,818,156 downwards.
TAGTCCATTTTATTCACCAAATGCCGTTTCACAACAGGATTTTGTTAGTTATTTTACTGATAAAAATATAACGGTTCCCGGAACGGACAATACCCAAATTAGTGGTCACGATAATCCAATGGGATTGGAGGTTAAATACGAGGTATATAATTGGAATTTCCCTTTTGCTGATTTTTTTGTGATTCTTGATTTTCAAATTATTAATAACGGAAATAATACTTTGGATTCGATGTATGTTGGGATCCTTGTAAATGGTGTAGTCCGCAATGTAAACCTTACTCCACCGGGTGGAAGCGTTTTCTATTCTCAAGGTGGAAATGGTTATCTTGACTCATTATACATGAGTTATGATTTTGATGCAGCCGGAGATGTGGGTTTTTCTGATTCTTATCAGGGTGAAAAGTTTTTAGGTGCTTCTGACAAGGAAGGCTTTAAACACCCTTTAATAGATCCTAATTTTAAATTGCATTATTCTTCCTGGTTTTTTAGAAATACAAACAGTCTGTTTTATTCTTTTCCGGATACAGAGCAAAAACGCTATCAAAAAATGACACAGGGATTAAATCAATTACCCTGTTTTTACGATGTAAATGATCCCGATTGTCAGGCCAATGGCGGAACGAGCTCGGGGAAATCGTATTGGGAAGAGTTAAGAGAACCCGGAAACAGGTCAAATCTGATTTCAGTTGGTCCATTTGCTCAAACTTTACCGGGTGATACTGTTAATGTAGCCTTTGCCATGGTGTATGCGCCAATGGTAAAAACAATAAATAGCTCTGAAACGCAAAACCTTGATTTGCCCGAAGAAAGAGTGCAATTTGTTACGAATGCAGGATGGGCTCAGACGGCATTTAATGGAGAAGATGCCAATTTTAATGGAGTTTTGGATGAAGGAGAAGACCTTGATCAAAACGGAAAAATCACAAGGTACATCTTGCCCACTCCTCCCGATATTCCAAATACTAAAATCGAGTCAGGAGATAATTTTATAGACATCTACTGGACTGCTAATTCTGAAACGTCGATTGATCCAATTTCTCAGGAGATGGATTTTGAAGGTTACAAAATTTACTTATCTAAATTGGGATTTGATGTAGAGAACCAAAGCAATGTTCAGCAATCTTTAGTGTTGTTTAAGCAATATGATATTAAAGACAATCAAATATTTTTTGACAATGGTTTTGATAGTATAAGGCTTGATTCTCCGATTCAGTTTGAAGGAGATACCAATCAGTATTTCTACAGATTAAGAATTGATAATATTCTCAATGGCTGGCAATACGCAGTCAGTGTAACCGCTTTTGACAGAGGGGATAAGGAAAACGGTATAAGCTCTTTGGAATCAAGTGCATTAGGAGCTCTAAAGCGTGTTTATCCGGGTACGCGTGAAAATCCTGATATAGAAAAAAAAGATCCCTTTGTTTACCCTAATCCCTATTATGCCGGCGCATCCTGGGAAGGGCCAAGTATTTTTGAAGAAGATAGAAAATTAAACTTTGCCAACCTTCCGGCAAAATGTGTGGTGCGAATATTTTCCAATGCAGGTGATTTGGTCGATGAGTTCAGACATGACGGCGCCTATGATGGCAGTGATATCAGATGGTACGATACTTATTCTGCCAGCAATCAAACTGAATTTTCCGGGGGTGAACATTCCTGGGATTTATTGAGCAAAGACAATCAGATAATTTCAAGAGGACTCTACCTTTTTTCAGTAGAAGACCTTGAAACAGGAAAAACTTTTAACGGACAATTTGTAATTATTAAATAATCAATCTTATGAAGCGATTTTATCTACTATTATCAATTTTGACATTCAGTGTTTTGAGTGCCTTCTCACAGCCCTTTCCTTTACTTACTATTCAGCAGGTTCAGCAGGTTCCAAATGATAGTCTTGGGACTACCACTACTGGTGATTTATCACCATATAATGGAGATACAGTAACAATTCGTGGTGTTGTAGTTACACCTCCGGGCGTTGGAGTTTCAAGTTCAACACAAGGAAGATGGATTTGGATACAGGATGGAAACGGCCCTTGGTCCGGAATTAATGTCCGTTATTCAAATTCACAAAGCGTTGGGGCTACTACTCCGGATGATATGCTCAATGTAGTACCTGGAGATTCTGTTGAAATTACCGGAGTCATTAGTGAATTCTTAAATGAAACTCAGATTGACCCGCTTCCAAGTGGAGGGTTTGCCATTTTGACCGGTGTTAGTGGTTTAAGACCTGTTCTTACAAATAAATACTCCGATCTAAGTGTATTTCAATTAAGTAATCCTGCTATACCAAGCTCGGTATCCGGAGAGCCGCTTGAAGCTTCGTTTGCAGAATTTATTGGCGTTGAAGTAACCAATGTTGTAGCAACTTCTACAGATATTCGCTTTACGGTAAAGGATGCTAACAATAATGAGGTAGAAGTTTATGATACATATACGGTACAACAACCATCTGTAGTATCCGGAAATAATCAAATTCCATATCCTCCATTTAATCCGCCGGTAATTGGAGATATTTTTGACACGCTAAAAGGAATTATTGATGGTAGAAATTTTGGAAACTCACCACCATATGCCATTGCTCCTTTTGATACAACTCATTATGTATATGGGCCTTCTGCACCCAAAATCACTAATGTATTTAGGAATATTCAGGTGCCTACCGATGCAGATCAGGTAACAGTAACGGCAACAATAGCGGATAATGGTGGTTCAATTGTTGGCGTTCCTCAGTTGTTTTATGCTTTTGGAGAAGCCAATACAAACTTTACGCCGGTAAGTATGACCTTTACCGGATCAAACAATTTGTATACTGCAATTATACCGGCAGCATCTGATGGCCAAATGGTAAAATACTACTTACAAGCAACTGACAACGATAACAATACTACATCTGTTCCAAGCGCTGGGGCTAATGATAAAAAGTTTTTTTACTTTGTTCGTAACACTGGTCTGTTAACTGTAAGGGATTTACAATATACCATTTACAATGATGGGGAATCCGGTTATTTAGGCGAAACCGTAACTGTTCAGGGAGTTGTTTCTGCTTCTATCGCCGATGGTGATTTTGAAAGTTTTAACTGGATTCAAGATGTCAATGTAACGGAATGGGGTGGAATTAGAGTTGCTTTTGGTGGTGGAAACCCTCAAAACTTTTCAAATACACCCAAAGGTGAATTAGTTCAGGTAACCGGAATAGTTCAGGAAAGCTTTGGTTTTACTCAAATTGAAGTTCAGGATGATGCTGATTTTACAACAGTTACAACGGTTGGTGCGCCAGCACCTATCGAAAAAGATCCGGGAGATTTTACTTCTTATAGTTTAGCAAATGAAAAATATGAAGGTTTGTTGCTGAAGTTTGTTGGTACAAATCCAGGCGACAGTGTTTACATAGTTGAAGATAATGCAGATGCTCCAAGTGATTTTGGAGAATTTAGAGTTGGCTTGGATAAGTTTAATCCAAATAATGGTTCAAGAGTATTGGTCGGACGTGGCGGAGGATCAATAAATGTTTCCTTTACAACGCCTAATGTACAGCTCGATCCAAATTACTCCATTACTCAAATCCCGGTTGAAGTTGGTGATAGGATGACGGGTTTAACGGGAGTCATGTATTACTCATTTGGAAACTTCAAATTGCTACCCAGAAGTAATAGTGACTTTGAAAACAATAGTATTACAAGAATTGATAGAAATGAAGTTGCTGATAGAACCTTAAAAATCTATCCAAACCCAAGTTCAGATGAATTGAGCCTGGTTTCTGCTTTTGATAATAAATCATATCAGGTTGAAATCTACAATACACTTGGACAAAAAGTTTGGGAGAATCAAGCTAATGGAAAACTGAGCAAATTCAATCTTAGAATGATGCAAAATGGCCAGTACATTATGAAGGTAATGGAAGAAGGTAATTTTATTGAGTCCTTCCAATTGATTATAAATAGATAATTTAATTTCCCCTTTCCATTAAATCATTGGGAAGGGGTTTTAATTAAGCTTGTTGAGAAAGCAATTTCACAAATATTTTCCTTGGTTGATTGTTCTGGCGTTGTCCTCATGCGATGAGGGTAGTCCCCTTCCAAAAACACCACCGGATACTTCCATCTTTATTAATAAGATAGATCTTGTTGGTCAGGATCGATTAACCAGTGTCGTGAGTTTAAATTGGCTCGGAACGGATAAAGACGGTTTTGTCAAGGAATATGAAATCTCTTTTGATGAAATCATTTGGTCGAGAACAACAAGCACAGATAGCACCTTTAATTTCACCATATCGGAAGGGTCCGATACAGCAAACATTGACTTCTTTGTGAGGGCAATCGACAATGACGGGCTCATTGACCCAAGTCCGGCCTACTTACAAATTCCAATCCGTAACACGGCTCCTGAAATACAATTTGATGAGGACTTTTTCCCTGTTGATACGAGCAATACGGTGTTTTCATTGATTTGGAATACGCTTGATCTCGACGGGGAAGAAACCATCGATTCGACTTTCATAAAAATAAACGAGGGGCCATGGTTTCCTATAGATGGACAAAAAAATGCCGCCCGTTTTATACCTGTAGATCCAACGGCTACCGGCGAGGTTGAAACCAGAATATTATTAAGCAGTACTATTTCACCTTCTTTTGTAATCAATTCTGAAAGCGAATTGAATACCACCATTTCCGGATTAAAATTAAATGATATCAACACAGTATACATACAAACAAGAGATAATGCCGGTTCTCTGAGTGATGTGGATACCACTAGCACTTTTTATTTGAAATCTAAAACATCTGACTTATTAATAATAGCTGCGCATTTTGATAAGTCTTTAAGGTCAACATACAATTCAATCATTAATGCATCCGGTAATCCGGCGGACTTTATTGATATATTAGATAATGAGGCCGGTTCAAATATTAGATTCTGGAATTTTAATTTTCCACTGCTTATAGATCTCTACCCTTCTCTTTTTTGGTATTCATCTGATGAAAACTTTTCTTCCGGTTCACCATTATTAGAAGTTGCCATTTCCGGGCTTCAGCCTTATTTAGACGATGGCGGCAAATTGATTATTTCGGCTTTTTTAACTGGTGATGCGGATCAAAGCTCACCCATATTTAATTTTGCACCGATCGATAGTATATCACCAAAAAATGGTGTGTCACAGGCAAGATATGTGAATGGATCTGTAGCAAGACCTCAATTGCCTGCTTATGACAGTTTGATATGCACAGCGAATATTGCCAATGCGGCCCCTTTTCACAATTCTTTAGGTAGCACGGCATTATTTTTATCCGAACCATTAAAATTGAATGGTTGGGATGGACCGGAAGTCATTGGTGCCAAAGTGGAAAACGGTTCAGGACAAACCAATTTTATTTTCTTTTCTATCGAATTGCACAAATTTAACGGCAACCCGCAGGGACTTCAAACCTTTTTTGAGACTGCATTAAATGAAGAATTTGACTGGTAGATTTTATATATCAATCCTACTCCTAATTATGAGCGTCTCTGCTTTTTCTCAGGGGAAATTGAAAGGCAAGATCATTGATTCCGGCAGCGGCGAAGCACTTATTGGCGCCAATGTCTTTGTGGTTGGAACTTACCAAGGGGCCGCAGCTGATTTCAACGGGGAATACACCATTGATCAGCTCAAACCCGGTGATTATACCATACGTGTAACTTATTTGGGTTACAATGAGAAGCAGTTCAACGGAATAAGAATCAAAAAAGGGCAAACGACTACACTCAATGTAAAACTGGAAGAGTTGGGTACAACTTTAGAAACGGTAGTTGTAGTGGGTGACAAAAATTTGGTTGATCTGGAGTCCGGAAAATCGCAAGTGAAGATTTCTGCCACGGAGATTCAGGAAATGAACGTCAGAAATGTTCAGGATGTAGTTGCCATGCAGGCGGGTGTTACCGAAACTCCCGATGGTATTCAGATTCGCGGGGGCAGAGTCTATGAAACGTCATACGTTGTCGAGGGTATATCTGCATCGGATCCTCTTTCGGGTACTGGTTTTGGAGTGGAAGTGGCCAGTTCCTCGATTAAGGACGTAGAATTGATAACCGGTGGAGGAAATGCAGAATTTGGAGGCTCTACTTCAGGAGTGATCTTGACCAGAATTCGAGAAGGGGGCAAAAAATATTCTGTGACCGGATCCTGGCAAAGGGATAATCTGGGTTTTAATGATACCACACAATGGAACACCGATATCGTGGATTTGGGGCTTAGCGGGCCAATTCCATTCACTTCAGGAAAAGCTACATTTTTTACCAGCGCCAATATGTTTATTACTGATAATTATTTTGGCCCTACAGCCGATCAATTGAACAGCTCGCTCTTTCAGAATAACAGTAGTGGCTTGGTTGAGGGCTCCAATAGATTATTTAATCGATCTGCTACAAATCAAACATTTTGGGCACCGCGACAGGCGAACAAATGGTCGCATACTTTAAAACTAAGTTACAAAATACAGAACAACACAAAACTCACCATTACAAATCAACACAGCATTAATGTCAATCAAAGTACCAGGTCCTTACAAATAGTGGGAAATGATGCCATCATCACACCGGGGTTTCAGTATTTCTTCAGTCGAGATTTAGACAATGCAAATACCTATACACACCGATCGAATTTAACAGCGCTTAACTTCTCTCATGTTTTTAAGGAACGATTGAGGGTAGAAACTTCTGTTGGACGATTATTTGTCAATCTTAGAGCCGATGCCAATGGAAGGCCATTCAGGGAAGAAACAGTCTCAGGAATTCTGGATGCTGAAAGCATTGTTTCAGACCCTATTAATCTCTTCAACCCGGCCGATAGTATTGTATTTGTACTTCCTGGTCCGGGATTAGCCAATAACAATGGAATTGCCAGCCTCTGGCACGATCATTATGTTCAGGAATACACCTTTAAAACCAAATTCAAATACATCTCCAAAAACAATACTCATTTTTACACTTTTGGCATCGAACATAAATTACAGGAATACCAGTGGATTGATGTTGAAGACCCTTGGGTAGGAGCCCCAATAAAAGTCAATGACACACTTACTACACCACTAATTTCTATAGGTTCTACAAGTGATGTTTGGGCAGTAAAACCACAGGAAGGTGGGATTTTTGCGGAGGATCAGATTAAATACAAAGGCCTGATTGCCACCTTTGGGGTACTATTTAAATATTGGGCACCGGGCAAATTTGTCGATGATGTAGTGGATGACCCGGAATCCCCTGTACTGGATCAAATCAGGCAGGACTATAAAGACAAAACAGTTCAGGTGGCCGGATTAAGGTGGAAAGCGCGTTTGTTGCCAAAACTCAATGTCTCCTTCCCTATTACAGAAAACAATGTACTTTATTTCAATTATGGGCATTCCATGCGTTTGGCGCATCCTCGGTTTATATATCAGGGACTGGATAAAGTATATCAAAATAGAAGTTTTCTTTCCAATCTCGGAAACCCCGATATCGATCCCGAGGTATCGGTGTCTTATGAACTGGGTTTAAAAACACAAATTACAAGGGATTTAGCCTTCACCGTAACGGCATTTTACAATGATCGATTTGACTATATTGTGTCAAGAAGAATTCAGGTTCGGGATCAAACCGGTCAATTTGTGGAAAAGCAATTCTATATAAATCAGGACTATGCCCGAATCAGAGGTGTAGAACTGGGCTATAATCAACGAATTGGAAAATGGTTCAGGACCAATGCTTCATTTGCTTATCAAATTGCTACAGGGAAATCCAATACAGCGGCAGAATCAGAGTTACAAATCAATACTCAGGGTTTTGTCAATGCAACGGAAGAAAACTATCTCGCCTGGGACAGACCCTTTGAGTTTAAAGCGGGAATTCTTTTCAAACCCGATACCACCTTTAGAATCGGCAAAGTCAATTTTAACAATTTCAAAGTTTATTTAAGCGCCAACTGGAAATCAGGTCTTCGCTACACCCCTTATGTACAAACCGGTGTAGCACCAAATGGAAGGCCTCAATACGAGAGAGTAGTTGATGCTCCATTTGAAGAAGTAGGTGAAAATTGGTTTTGGCTCGATTTGAGAATTTCAAGAGATTTTCCAATTTCTGCCAGGAGTTCAGTCTCGCTTAGTTTTGAAGTAAAGAATCTATTAAATAACCTTAACTCTCAAATTATCAACCCGGTAACAGGAAGGGCCTATGAATTTGGAGATCCGCTTCCAATAAGTGACAGAGATCCATTATATCCGGATCCTGAAAACAATTCACAACCGCCATTTAATCCGGCCAGGTGGAGACAACCAAGACAGATACTTGCAGGTTTAAGCTTTAATTTTTAATGAGAAAGTTATTCATCATATCGCTTATATCAATTGTCGCTGTTGCTGAGTTACAAGCGCAGCTTATTCCTAATTTGGGTGGCCAAAGAACGGGCATATCTTCACTCACATTTTTGAAAAATAACATGAGTCCCCGCTCTATAGCCATGGGAGGTTTTCATGTTGGCATTGAAGGGGATGCTTACTCGCTCTATACCAATCCGGCTTCAATGACTGATGTTAAAAATCTTAGCCTTGCAAGCTCCAATCAATTTATCATACAAGGTTTAAATCAAAGTTATTTCAGTGCAATTCTACCAACCGAAAACGGCGGTGCCTGGGGAATGCAAGTGACCGCACAGACTTCCGAAAAAATGGAAAGAAGAACCGAGTTTCAACCCGGTGGTACGGGAGAGTATTTTTACGCAAGCAGTATTGCTGCAGGTGCGGCATATGGAAAAACGTTGTCCGATAAATTCAGTTTTGGAATTCAAATAAAATACATTCAGGAAAGGCTTGCAGAATACATAGATCACAGCGCAGCCATAGATCTGGGTTTTCTCTATCGCACAGATTTTAAAGCCCTGCAGTTTGCCATTTTACTACAAAATTTCGGAACAAACAGCAGTTTATCCGGTGATTTTCTTGAGTTGGATTTTAACAGAAGCAATTATGACCTCAGCAGTAATTCTCCGGCAACGGTGTTTAAACTGGGAATGAGCATGCGGCCCTTAGAAAAGGGAGATCATGTTCTTATTACCGGAATACAACTTAACCACCCCAATGATAATGCAGAAAATATTCGTCTGGGGCTGGAATACATGTACAGGGAGTTTTTGTTTTTGCGAGGTGGTTATAAACTTAATGTATTGGGCCAAACTTTACCGAGTTTCGGAGCAGGCCTTAAAACAAGAATAGGAAAACACCCCTTGCGAATCGATTATGCAATAAATCCTACAAATTTTCTTGGTATACAACACTCCGCAGGAATAAGCTTTACTTTAAATAATACCGGAAGAGATGAAGAATAACTGGATCAATATTATCTTACTATTGACCATTGGACTGGGGATTAGCGCATGCCAGGACTTTTTTGGTAAAAAGACAGGTCTCGATTTTCTCGGGGAGCCCGATTTTCAAATCCGCCCCGTGGCCTATGTGCCCATCTTGCCGACTATTGAAGGATTTGGCAATCCAACCGATATTATTGCAGGCTTTGATCAACTTATTTACGTGGTGGATTCTTCGAGTTCAGAAGTCATTGCCTATGATTTCAGTTTGGTTGAAGTTGGAAGAAGAGTGATTCCGGGCGCCAAAGCCATAGCTCAGGGTAGGGATTTAACACTATTTGTTTTGGGTATTAAGGATACCACTGTGTCCGATGTTGATTACAGGCTTGACGCTATATATAAGCTAAATACCAATCCCAATCAGGACGTGTCTTATGAAGGCTTAGAGGACGCAGTTATAGAAAAAGTGATCGTACACCCTTTTTATTTGACTTCAAGTCTTGGAAAAGGCAAAGACCTCCTGGAGCAGGTTAAATTTAACGATATCACCATAATGGCCAATGGGGAGTATTATGTCACAAGAAATGGCCCAATTAACGATTTAAATCAATTCGGTGGTCCTGATGATGCCGTTCTAATATTCAATCGCGATGATCGTTTTGTTTCCGGAATCAATGTATCGACCACGGTTTCTGGTAATCGATCGGATTTTTTCAAAAAACCTTTCGGAATAACCAATTCTAATCAACCCCCTCAAAGAATTCAAGAGGTGCAGAATTATGATTTTATTTTTAGCTCCAATGATCCGAATACCGTTCTTAAAACTCAGATTATTGATTTTATAGCCACTGAAAACGAGTTGGGATACATAGGCTTAAATTTACCGGTTGGAGATACCAGCAGGGCTGATGGTTTTTTATACACTCCTGACCGTTTTGCAAATCCAAAACGCCCTGTAATAACCGGCGACGGCACCAATTATCTTATCATTCCGGATGCCATTAAGGACTCTGTATATCTTTTTACCCTGACCGGTCTTGAAGGAGTACAGGCTCCGCCGGGATCATCTTCAAATAAAAACATAAATGTTTCTTTTGGCGGCTCCGGTTCGGGTTTATCAGAATTTAACCGACCCACGGCTGTCGCTTATATTGATAAAATTCTCTTTGTGGCAGATGCCGGTAACGGGAGAATTCTGCGATTCAAATTGACAACCGATTTTGATTAAAATGCTTTTTGTAATTTAAACCGCTAAACAGGGTTTAATGGAAAAGTTATACAATTATATTGGTGGAAAATTAGTAGCGCCCAAAAGCCAAAACTACCTCGACAATGTTGACCCGGCTACTGGGACCGTTTATGCTCAAATTCCCGATTCTGACTCAGAAGATGTAGAGCTTGCCTATCAGGCGGCAGAAAAAGCGTTTCCCAAATGGAGCCAAACATCCATTAAAGATCGTTCAGAAATACTACTTAATATTTCAAGGCTAATCGATGAAAACCTGGAAGGTCTTGCCGTGGCAGAATCCATTGATAATGGCAAGCCAATAAATCTTGCAAAAAGAGTTGATATACCAAGAGCCAGCAGCAATTTTCATTTTTTTGCCACGGCCATTTTGCACGATTCTTCCTTATCTCATTATATGGAAGAGCAGCCTGCAGTCAATTATACCCTCAGAAGACCCCTGGGTGTAGTTGCCTGTATTTCTCCATGGAATTTGCCGCTCTATCTATTTACATGGAAAATAGCACCTGCATTGGCAAGTGGTAATTGTGTTATCGCCAAACCTTCAGAAATCACACCGATGACGGCCTTTTTGCTTTCTGATATTTGTATAAAAGCAGGGCTTCCTCCCGGAGTGTTAAATATAATTTACGGTCTGGGCCCAAAAGTAGGACAGGCCCTGTCAGAGCATAAGGGTATAAAAGCCATTTCATTTACAGGAGGCACAAAAACCGGTGAGCAAATAGCAAAAACGGCTGCGCCGATGTTTAAAAAATTATCGCTTGAATTAGGAGGTAAAAATCCAAATATCATATTTGAGGATTGTGACTTTGACAAAGCTCTTTCTACAAGCATGCTTTCTTCATTTGCCAATCAGGGACAAATTTGCCTTTGCGGATCAAGGGTATTTATTCAGAAGGGCATTTACGAGAAATTCAAAACAGAATTGATCAAAAAAACAAAAGCTTTGCGAATTGGAGATCCCCAGGAAGAGGATGTGCAAATCGGCGCAATCGTTTCAAAAGGTCATATGGAGAAAATTCTTTCATATATAGATTTGGCACAAAAAGAGGGTGGAAAAATTCTTTGTGGTGGTAAACAAATAAAACTCCCAGGTCGATGTGAAAATGGTTATTTTATTGAACCAACCATTATTGAGAACCTTCCGGTTGCATGCCGCACCAATCTGGAAGAAATATTCGGACCGGTAATTACAATTACTCCATTTGAAAGCGAAGATGAAGTAATTTCATATGCCAATATCACAGAATACGGCCTCGCAGCCAGTATTTGGACAAGCAATCTGGATAAAGCACACAGGGTGGCCCATGCTGTACAAAGTGGTGTAATCTGGATTAATACCTGGCTTTTGAGGGACTTGAGAACCCCTTTTGGTGGAATGAAAAATTCTGGTGTTGGACGTGAAGGTGGCTTTGAAGCACTTCGGTTTTTTACCGAGGCTAAGAATATTTGTATTAAGTTATAAAAAAAGGCCTCTTTCGAGGCCCTTGATATTATTGGCTGCTGTCTTCCGACATCTTCGTTCTCGATTTTGTATGTGTCGGATGAATGCGATGAGCTCTTTTTCCTTTATGGCCGCAGTAAGAGCAGCTGTAATATTTGTATGCTTTTCCTTCTCTTGAAGCCGTTGGCTTTTTAACCAATTCTTCTTTTACTAGCTGATAAGTTTGGTAGCCACAACTCGGGCATTTTTCCGAATGAAGATAACCGTCGTATTTTTCAATTTTCACCTCACCAGATGCTTTGCTGATCCAAACGTCGTAGTCTACTGAAAATGCATTCTCTTCAGCCTGCATACCTTCGTCGAGATAATCATCTTCTTCATCTTCTGAAAGTAATGTCATTTCATGTCCGTTGCTGTCATAGCGAGGTTGATATCTCAGTTTTTTTAGTCTCTTTTCCACCATAGTAGGGTAGTAAAACTGGAAGGTAAACTTTAGGGCGAAGATCAACATCCCTGAGAAGATCACTGCAACACCTACCTGCGCTGTGTAATAAACCCAGATAAATTTACCGCCTAATACAGTAGCGGTCATATAAACACAAAAGGCCAGAACTATTAAATCTGCTGTCCACATGTACAACCTCTTTTGTGAATTATTGATATAGTCATATTTTTCTTTGGGTTCGCTTTTTATAACTTTTTCTACTATAGTGAATAGAAATAAAGCAGCCGCTATGGCCAGAATTCCCAGGGCAACATATTTGCCATTATCCAACCACGAGTCAAGCATTTCATTTCCTGAACGGTTTGTCAGAATTCTTGATGCTTGTCCGTATACTAAATTCGAAGAGAGACCCATAACCAGAGTCATCAGAATTAGATTTTTAATCTTAGCCATCATACCGTAGTAATTAATAAGTAGTTCGTTTCAATTTTCCTTTAAAGCCATTTACAGAATTCAGGTATCTGCACTCTAGCACACAATATAAACATAATCAAATCAAAGTCAAAGTAAGTCATTTTCTTATTTAAATATGACTATTTGAAGAATAAATAGTCAGAATTTACTTTTCTAAGTGTTTTTACTGATTCTCCCTTAGAAATTTCAAGCTCAATCGGCCATTTTTTACTTAGTACATCATCGCAAGGAAACCAGGGCCGGTCTAAAGGAACTGTAATAAAAAGACATTTTTCATGCCCTATTGCCGCAAATTTTTCCATGTCTCCCCAATACAAATTAAAACTGAGTTCGTCTTTTAATTTGCTGTACATTTTTGAAATATTTTCCGTTGCAATGCCTATCTCGCTAATTTCTAATATACTTTGTGCATCAAATTTTTCTTTGCTTTGGTTTTTAAGGTTGTGCCTTGCAATAAATTCGAGTATGTTTCCCGACGGATCTTTAAAATAGACCGAATGGGCATTCCAATTTGGGAAATCAACGATTTCTTTTTCTTCAAATGCAATTATATCCACATACCTTCTGATCCAATTGGCCGAATCCAATACCTGGTTTTCAGGAATATTGAAAGCAAAGTGATAATTACAGTTCTCATTCCAATCTTCAAATATTAAATGGCTCTTACCGCATTTTATCTCAAATCTTTCAGGATTTTTGGAAATACATTCGAATCCCAACTGTTCTGCATAAAAATGATATTGCTCAGACAAATGAGCCGTTTTTAATGTTATAGTTTTGAAAGTGTAATTTTGTCCATTTTGCATTAGAGCTAAATTATGAGATTTTTTAAGACCTTATTATTATTTCTTTTTCTTATTCATCATTCTTGCGCCCAGGTAAAAGATGAATCTTTTAATATAATGCTGAATACATTGCTTTCAAATTCAGTTGAGCAAATTGATGTTGAAGTGCTGAGCAAGAAAATAGACAAGGAGGATCTGATTATTCTCGACGCCCGCGAAAAAAATGAATTTGAAGTCAGCCACATTCAAGGTGCAAAATACGTTGGTTATGATAATTTCAGAAAGAGCGCCATTATGGACATGGATAAGGACAAAGAAGTGATCGTTTATTGTTCTGTGGGCTATAGGAGTGAAAAAATTGGTGAAAAACTGGAAAAGATGGGTTTCCAAAATGTAAAAAACCTCAGAGGTGGGATTTTCGAATGGAAAAACAAAGGCTTCCCTGTTGTCAATAATCAAGGCGACAGCACTAATAAGGTTCATGCTTTTAACAAAAACTGGGGTATTTGGTTACAAAACGGAGAAAAAATTTATGACTGATTCCGCATTAATTGTTTTTCTCCGAAAACCGGAAATATCTAAAGTAAAAACCAGGCTCGCCCGGAAAATTGGCGATGAAAAAGCAATGGCCATTTATAATATACTTGTTGAAAAAACATATCAGGAAAGTAAAAACCTTAATGTAGATGTATTGCCATTTTACACTCCGGAAATTCCAGATTCAATTCCCTGGATTAATGCAAATTCGCAAATTCAAAAAGGCGATGACTTGGGTGAATGCATGCGAAATGCCTTTGAATATGTTTTTGCACAAGGTTATAAAAAAGCTGTAATTATCGGCAGCGATTGCTTTTCCTTAAGACATGATATTCTTGAAAAAGCTTTTGAAGAATTAAATGAAAATGATTTTATCATTGGTCCATCTGAAGATGGTGGCTATTATCTTCTGGGAATGAAAGAAAACAATCCCGATATTTTTGAAAACATAGCATGGAGCAGGGAGGATGTATACGCGAAAACCATTGAAAAAATAAAAGGTCAGAAAGTTAAAATCCTTGACAAACTAAATGATATCGATACTTTTGAAGACCTTCAGAAAGAACCTGCGCTCCTTAATCGGGTTATATAGTAATGAGAGTATTCTACTTAATTGCTACGATTGTTCTTCTTACTTCATGCAATCCTGATAAGAACAGAATCGTAAATAGAAATGAACCAAAGTTCAAAACCACAGATGCCAGTCGCTTATTTTTTAAAAATGTCCGATTGCTATATTATGATCTGGAAGAAAAAAATGAGGGGAAAATACAGGTATTAAAACTGGGACGGCGCATTGAAGATAGTACTGAGGCAATAATCAATGTTTATATCATCAATAACTGGTTTCAGGATCGCGCTTACCCAATGATATCACTTTCTCCGTATTTTAATGATATCGATACACTTAATATAGAAATGCTTAAAGAAGATGGAAGTACAGAATTGCTAGAATTTAACAAGACCAGCAGCATGAATGAGCAGTTTTACTTTGCCTCTGCTATTTATGAAGGCTTGTTAAGAAAATACAGTTTCAAACTTTTGAACGAGGACAAAGCATTATTTACTAACTCTGATCAAAGAGAAGCCTTCAGAATTACAATGGTTGATTTCTACAGACTCGTCGGTATTTATTGAGTGACCGGTGCGTAAATTTCCGCCAGTTTTTCAACCGCATAATCCACCTCTTCCACTGTATTGAATTTAGAGAAAGAAAACCGGACCGCCCCACGGTTGGGATTGGCACCTATGGCGGTTAATACATGCGAGCCCAAATTTGAACCGCTGGTACAGGCGCTGCCTGCAGAACAGGATATTCCCGCAAGATCCAGATTAAAAAGCAACATATCGTTATCATCCGATTCGGGCAGACATACATTCAATACGGTATACAAACTGTTCCTCTCATCCTCCGGATTGCCATTAAATTCAATTTCCGGAATGTTCTCTTTTAGTTTTTTCATCATCCTCGACTTCAATCCCTGTACATGTGCCTGATGTCTTTCGATATCGGCGCATGCCAATTCCAGGGCCTTAATCATTCCCATGATTCCTGCAATGTTTTCTGTCCCCCCACGCATGTTTCTTTCCTGGGAGCCTCCCTGAATAAATGGTGAAATTTTTAAATCCTTATTGACGTATAAAAATCCCACTCCTTTTGGGCCATGAAATTTATGGGCAGAACCAACCATGAAATCCATGCCTATTTTATGGACATCTTTTAAATAATGCCCCATTGTTTGAACCGTATCCGTATGAAAATAACAATTATGTTCTTTAGACAATTGCGCAATGGCTTCAATTGGATTTAAATTTCCAATTTCGTTATTGGCGTGCATCAGCGATATCAATGAACCCGGATTTTGCGCGACAAGATTTGTCAAATGCTCAAAGTCAATGTTGCCATTTCGGTCCACATTTACTTTTGATAACTTAACATTTCCAAGCTTTTCTTCATTTTCCAGCGTATGCAAAACGGCATGATGTTCTATCGGAGAGGTGATTGCGTGTTTGATGTTTTTAGAGCGTATGGTACAACAGATGGCCGTATTATCGGCTTCGGTTCCACCTGAAGTAAAAAAGACTTCAGAAGGCGAGGCATTGATAAGATTAGCTAAACGCTTTCTTCCCTTTTCAAGGGCTGACTTTGCCATTCTTCCATGTGCATGGGTTGAAGATGGGTTTCCGTAAATCTCCCTTAAATAGGGCATCATCGCTTCTATGACTTGCGGGTCGATTGGAGTGGTTGCGGCATTGTCTAAATATACTTTCATCTTATAAAGATTTACTCAATTCTCTTATCTCCTTCATAATACTCTCGGCGAGTTTTTCGGCCTTTTCAATCGTATTTGATTCTGCATAAATTCGAATAATCGGTTCTGTATTTGACTTTCTCAAATGGATCCATTCATTTTCGAAATCTATTTTGACACCATCAATAGTACTGACTTTTTGATCCGAATACTTATTTTTTACGGCCTTCAGAATTTCATCAACATTTAAATCCGCTGTGAGTTCAATTTTATTTTTTGATATCACATAATTCGGATAAGATGCTCTCAATGCACTTACCGGCTTATCAAATTTAGCCAAATGTGTTAAAAAAAGAGCAATACCTACCAAGGCATCCCTGCCGTAATGCAGTTCGGGATAGATAATCCCGCCATTTCCTTCACCACCGATTATAGCCTTTGTTTCTTTCATCATTTCAACCACATTTACCTCTCCTACGGCTGAAGCAGCATAAGATTGCCCATGTTTTTCAGTAATATCGCGCAAGGCACGAGTTGACGACATGTTGGAAACCGTATTTCCCGGCGTATTCTGCAAAATATAATCCGAAACTGCCACCAGGGTGTATTCTTCTCCAAAAGGAGAGCCATCTTCGCAAATAAGTGCCAGTCTATCCACATCAGGGTCAACAACAATTCCCAAATCGTAATTGCCTTTTTGCATTGTTTCTGAAATCTCTTTTAGGTTTTCAGGCAATGGCTCAGGATTGTGCGCAAAAAACCCAGTCGGTTGACAATTAATTTCTTTTATCACTTCAAGGCCTAATGCATTTAATAATCTTGGAATCGCAATTCCCCCGGAAGAGTTAACGGAATCTACGACAATCTTGAAATTCCTTGAAGCAATGAGTGCTTTATCGACCAAAGGTAAATCAAGGATTTGCGCAATGTGTTTATCAACATAATCAGGCAGATATGTGAAAGAACCAAGCTCCATTACATCGGCATAATCAAAATCTGCTCTTTCTGCTATTTGCAAAACCTTTTCCCCAAGCTGGCCTGAAATGAACTCCCCTTTCCCATTTAATAGTTTGAGCGCATTCCATTGCACAGGGTTATGGCTTGCTGTAATAATTATCCCTCCGTCGGCTTTTTCATTGGCGACCGCCATTTCCACAGTTGGCGTAGTGGAAATCCCAAGATCGATCACATTTAAGCCCAAACCGGTCAAAGTAGAAGCCACTATGCTGGATACCATATCGCCGGAAGGACGTGCATCTCTGCCAATAATGATGGTTTTTGCGTTTTCTTCTCTTTTTAAGATTGTGCCAAATGCAGAAGTAAAAAGTACAATATCGATTGGAGTCAGGTTTTCGGATGGTTTACCGCCAATGGTTCCGCGTATTCCTGAAATGGATTTTATAAGTGCCAAATGTCAAATTTTTGGCAAAAATATAAATTTAGAAGATCATCGCTAAGCTATCGCTGAATTAAGAATTTTCCTCTTTGGTTTTGGCATTGATAGAAATACAGCCCATCCTTCAACCCTGCGGTATTAACTGTATTCTGCTCCGTGCTTATTAATTTTGATCTAACTTTTCTACCCTGAATGTCAACTATTTCAAAAGCGGTATTCTCTGATAATACAGAAATGGTTAAGACATCATTTGCAGGATTTGGATACACTTCAATTGTGGTCTTGTAGTGATCCTCAATTGAATTTGGATAGACAAAATTCAAGGTTAAATAAGCCGTATCGGGTGGATAATTGGGTTGTTGATCAATATAAGCAACGCGATAAGTAATATCCGAATTGATGCTACTGGCATCGAAAATTCCGTTGCTAATAAGTCCTGAATTGTCTAAATCAAGCCAGGTACCCCCGGGATTAGGACTTCCTCCCAGGTAGCTGTATAAAGCTAAATTACCCAATGTAGGTGTGATTGGAATGCTCACGTTGCCGCCGCTTCCTGCATTGGAATAGCTGTTAAAGCGGATGTAAAAATCCAATGTGTCAAAAGCCGATTCATAGCATTTATTATCCATGGCAACTAAAACAACTTTGCTGGGGTAGCTTAAAAAACTATCGGGCTGAAAACACAAAGCTGTAATAAATGTGTCTTGTCCTTGAAGTATCGCACTGCTCTGTACAAAATTGTAATCGCTTTCATCATAGTCGCTTTGCCTAACAATCAAACTGATATCAGCAATGTCATCCTGGTCGGTAACTTCCACCTGAACACATACCGGTGATCCGCTAAATTCCAGAGTATCTCCATTCCATGAGGCCAAACTTTGTGTTTGTACACTTAAATCGGGCGGGTTATTGGGAGTAAGTACTGAATCTGAAACGAAATAGACAAAATCTCTGAAAGTACTTCCGATCAATTGCCCGTTTCTAAATTCCTGACTCCAAATTCCTACGATCACATATCCGGGTGAGTTTTCATCGGCATATAAATTTGCCATTCCGCTTAGGGGGTCAATTTGAAATCGGTTAGAGGATGGATTGGTTCCCATTCCGTGTATTTGATCGTCTATGGAATAACCAATTGCCCAATTTACCGGAGCAACCTGTGTACTTGGATCGGGATAGGGCGAAGAAATGGGGTTGACTGTACCAGCACTTACCGTATTTCCACCGAATGGCGTATATAAATGATAGGCAATTGAGTCGCCATCGGGATCAAAGCCCCCATAAAAATTATAAAAAGGATGCTGATTTACGATAACTTCATTAACAGGGTCATTCAAGACAGGACTGCTGTTAATAATCTGATTTCCCGAACCATCTACAACAGGTGGAAAAAGCAATAGCCCCGAAGAACCGCTTGAAGTTGGGTTTTGAATATTGTGAATCCCTCCGGATCGGCAGCAATTATTATATTGAAATAAATAGCCTCCGGCATGATTATAAGTGCTTGCCGATAAATTTATCTGGCTTGTATACACATTCATATCGTA
Organism: Hyphobacterium sp. CCMP332; assembly: GCA_014323545.1. NCBI lineage: Bacteria > Pseudomonadati > Pseudomonadota > Alphaproteobacteria > Maricaulales > Maricaulaceae > Hyphobacterium > Hyphobacterium sp. CCMP332. The sequence continues at coordinate 1,798,720 of CP058647.1, read as the reverse complement.
ATCGTAAAGTGTGGGCGGGCAGCCTACATTTGAGCTGGGACTGGTATAAGATGTGTCTTTTGAAAGATTGAAGGATTGAATAAATGTAGCTCCCTGTCTTTGATAGGATGAAACCGAAATTGATTGTGGTGCCGGAATTGCCTGCGGATCTGTGTATAAAACTACTTTTAGTTCGTAATCAAAATTTTGCAGATGTGAAATTTGAATATGTGTAGTTATTAAATGGCTTGCTCTTAACTGCGTTGCCAATACGGCAACAAATAGTACGTAAAAAACTCTTTTCATACTTGAAGAAATAATTCAGTATTCAAAGATATCCAAGATATTGCAGTTTTAAAGCGAATGTGTATTAAGCCTGCTTTGGGGCTAATAAGCGGGCAAACATAGAAATAAGTGGATATTAGAATTTAGACAAAACCTTATCTACTTCGTTTTGAGGGTTTTCATCAGTTTCGCAAGCGCCGACAGGTTTGCCACAATAGCCACAGGTTGTCCCTTCTTTGTTTAAATAAGGATTTTGAGAAGCACAGGTACCTTTGAATTCGCCGTTTTTAAGAAGTATAAGTCTTACTGACATTCCTATAAAGAATAGTGCAATTAATCCTATGGCAAAAAGTACTGTGGTCATTCTATTTTATAATTTTATGCAAATCTAATATTTGTTTGTAGAACTACAGCAGTACTAACATAGTTTCAAAATATGCCGCCAATTCAGAATATTCCAAAACCCGATACAAGAAGAGAACAAAAATTAAAAGCTTTTGACAGGCTCCTGAGCATTATGGATGAGTTGAGAGAAAATTGTCCCTGGGATAAAAAGCAAACGCTCGAAAGTTTGAGACATGTCTCTATTGAAGAAGTGTATGAGTTGGGCGACAGCATTTTGGACAATGACCTTGATGCAGTTGAAGGCGAGCTGGGTGATTTGATGCTACACATCGTTTTCTATGCGAGAATCGGAAGTGAAAAAAATGCATTTGATATAGAAAGCATACTGAATAAAATTTCTGATAAATTAATAAAGCGACATCCGCATATTTATGGAAATGTTAAAGCCGATGATGAAGCGGCCGTAAAAGCCAATTGGGAGGAAATTAAATTAAAGGAAAAGGGAAATAAAGGCGTACTCGCCGGAGTACCTTCCAGTTTGCCGGCCATGGTTAAAGCACATAGAATTCAGGATAAAGCCAGAGGTGTTGGTTTTGACTGGGAAGAACGCAAACAGGTTTGGGAAAAGGTGGAAGAAGAAATGCAGGAATTTAAAAATGAGTTTAATGCCGAAGAGAGCGATTCATTCGACCGTGAAAGAGCAGAAGGCGAGTTTGGCGACCTCTTATTTTCGCTGATCAATTACGCGCGATTTATTGATATCAACCCAGAAGATGCATTGGAAAAAACCAATAAGAAATTTATAAAGCGTTTTAATCATCTTGAAAAAGAAAGCAAGAAACTAGGCAAAGCATTAAAGGATATGACACTTTCGGAAATGGATGCCATCTGGAACGAAGCCAAAAAATTATAGTATCACGACTTCGGCAATGTATTCTTTTCCAATTGCCTTATTGAGTTTTTCGCGAATATTACTGCGGTTCATATGAAGCTGGTGTTTCAAGGCGGCAGAATCAATTTGCACCATTAACTTTTGATCACGGAAAAAGAAATTACTGGTTCTTTTGGCTACGGTTTGTCCCATTACACCGGTCCAGAGTGTTTTTATTTCGCTGAGGTTATAGGATTCGCGCAATGCGTATTTATCCAAAAACTCATCAATGGATTCCTTAACACTATGAACTTTACCTCTTTCCCTATCTGACATTTTTTACCTCGCCATTTTCAATTTCGAAGATACGAATATCGGCATTTGATTTATTAAATATCTCGATACTTCTTTCCGGATGTGCGTCGCTTACAAAAATCTGTATGAAATCCTGTTTTGAGATGATGGACATGAGTCTTTCCATTCTTCCTGAATCCAGTTTGTCAAAGATATCATCGAGTAAGAGTATTGGTGAATAGTTAAAATGATTTTTGAAAACGATAAATTGTATAAGCTTTAATGCCAATACCGTTGATTTTTGCTGACCTTGAGATGCGTATTTCTTAACCTGTTTCCCATCTATAAAAAATTCATAGTCATCTTTATGGATTCCTACATTGGTTCTTTGAAATATCAAATCGCGTTCAAGGCTATTTTTAAATTTATCTCTAAAATCTTTCTCCCCGGCTTTTGATTCATACACCCATTGTAACTTTTCTTTTTTATCGCTTAAAATCGAATAGAAATTTTGAAAATCTTTTTCATGGCTTTTTATCAATTCCGATCTGCCCCTATTGATGAATTGATTTAAGGGGATCAGTTGTTCATCGTATATTTCCAGAAGTGAAAATGATTTGCTCTTTTTTTCTGCCATCTGTTTAAGCAATGCATTTCTCTGTCTTAGAATTTTCTGATATTCTGACAATGCCTTTAAGTAATCGGGCTTAATCGTTGAAATCATCGAATCAAAAAAGCGTCTTCGCCCCTCGCTTCCCTGTCGGATAATATCGGTATCATTAGGTGAAATAAGAACCAGAGGCATTTTGCCAATGTGATGGCTAAGTTTTTCGTATTCGTTATCATTCCAAAAGACCTGCTTCTTTTCCTTTTGTTTTAATCTGATTTCTATTTTTTCCTCTTTCACTTTTATCAAATCTGCGAGCAATCGCATGTAGTGCTGATCTTTTCGAATCAAATCCTGGTCGATATAGTTAAAAGCGCTCTTGGTCATAGAAAGCATGTGGATGGCATCGAGCAAATTGGTTTTACCGCTGCCGTTTGGCCCTACCACACAATTGATCCCTTTTACAAATTCCATCTCTGTGGTATTGTAGTTCTTAAAGTTTTCGAGGATGAGTGTTTTAAGGTGCATTTCTATTGTTATTCTTTCATTTTACCTAATTTCGCTATCCGGAATTAATTGAATACACATTTTATGGCCAAGGCTAAGACGTCTACAAAAAAAAGTTCCAGTACTTCCAGTAAAAAATCCAGTGCAAAAAAAGGATTCTCCAAAGAAACCCAATTATTCTGGTACGAAAGAATGCAATTGATCAGAGTTTTCGAACAAAAATCAGGTCAGCTGTACGGACAACAAAAAATCAGAGGCTTTTGTCATTTATATATTGGCCAGGAAGCCAGTGCCGTTGGTGCAGCCACAGCATTGGACAAAGAGGATAAATGGATTACCGCATATCGCGATCACGGCCACCCCTTGGCATTGGGTACAGATCCTAATGCTGTGATGGCGGAATTGTTCGGAAAAGCCACCGGATGCACCAAAGGAAAAGGCGGATCCATGCACATGTTTGACAAAGAAGTCAATTTCATGGGAGGTCACGGAATCGTTGGGGCTCAAGTTCCACTGGGTGCGGGAATTGGTTTTGCCGAGAAATACAAAAAGACAAAAAATCTTTGCATTTGCTTTATGGGAGACGGTGCCGTTCGTCAGGGTGCTTTTCACGAGGCATTTAATATGGCAATGACCTGGAAGCTTCCTGTAATTTTTGTGGTGGAAAACAACGGTTATGCCATGGGCACCTCGGTTGCACGGACTTCAAATGTTACGAATTTATATCAATTGGGAAGTGCATATGATATGCCTTCTTTTCCGGTAGATGCGATGAAGGTTGATGAAGTACACAATGCTACCTCGGAAGCAGCTGAAAGAGCTAGAAAAGGCGATGGCCCAACATTTTTGGAATTCAGGACTTACAGATACAAGGGTCATTCCATGTCGGATCCGGCAAAATACAGAACTCGCGATGAAGTGGAAGAATACAAAAAACAGGATCCGATTTCTTATGTAAAAGATTTCATTTTAAAAGAGAAAACAGCAACAGAAGAAGACCTTAAGAAGATCGATAAAAAAATAAAAGATATAGTGGATGAGGCGGTTAAATTTGCCGATGAATCCCCATGGCCCGAGGCGGAAGAAGCATATAAAGGAATATATGCTGAAGAAGACTATCCCTTTATTATCGAATAGCTTAAAATCATAAAACAATTTTTTTAACTTTGCGGCCTTAAAATCAGGAAGATGGCAAAAAATACGCGTAAAGAGCAGAATGAGGATCTTTTGGAAAACCCGGAAAAGGTGACTTCAGAAAAGATTAACAAAGCTGAAGCGTTCATAGAGAATAATAGAAAGCTTGTAACCTATATAGGTGGAGTAATTGGAGCTTTAATTTTAATAGGCTGGTTTGCTTATGGTTATTACGAAGACCAAAGCAATGAGGCTCAGGTTGAAATGTTTCCGGCTCAGTTCTATTTTGATAAAGATTCCTTCAATCTCGCCTTAAATGGCGATGGGGCGAGTCTTGGTTTTTTAGATATTGCCAATGAATACAGTTGGACCGAAGCTGGAAACCTTGCTAATTTTTATGCAGGTGTTTGCTATATGAAATTGGGGCAATACGAAGATGCCATCGAATACCTGAGTGCGTTTAGTGCCAATGATTGGGTTTTACAGGCCAGAGCATTCAGCCTAATTGCTGATGCAAACATGGAACTGGAACTTCCCGGTGAAGCTATATCGCATTACAAAAAAGCCGTGAATTATGAGCCCAATAAATCCTTTACACCAACATACATGATGAAACTCGCCCTTGCCTATGAAACCATGGGTGACTGGTCAAATGCTGCGGAGGTTTATGAAGAGCTGATCTCTACTTACCCGAATGCGAGTCAAATACAGGATGCTAAAAGATTTAAAGCCAGGGCTGAAACCGAAGCGCAAAGACAAGCATCATAATGTCTAGTGCAGACAAAAACCTAAATCTTCACAAAGACAGAAACCTCGAAAACATAAGCGGTAAAAAGCTTGCCATTGTGGTTTCTGAGTGGAATTCTGAAATTACTGAAGCGCTTCTTGAAGGCTGTAAAAAAGCTCTTACTGAAAACGGAGCCAGGGAATCTGAACTGATAGTGAAATACGTGCCCGGAAGTTTCGAACTGACCCATGGTTCGAACATTATGGCTGCCTATGATGATATAGATGCTGTCATTTGTCTTGGATGCATCATTCAGGGCGAAACAAAACATTTTGATTTTATAAGTATGGCTGTTGCCCATGGAGCCACTTATGTTTCTGTCAAACATAACAAACCCGTTGTTTTTGGCGTATTGACTACAAATGACCAGAAACAAGCACTTGAGCGTGCGGGCGGGAAACATGGCAATAAAGGTTATGAAGCCGGTATTACTGCCGTTAAAATGCTTAATTTCTGAATAATCATGAAAGTAGTTTACATTACTTTCCCAAATAAGAAATCAGCTAAAGCAATGGCGAGGCTATTATTGAAAGGAAAGCTGATTGCCTGCGCAAATATTTACGCTATAGATAGCTTGTATACCTGGAAAGGCGAGATCGCGGACGAATCCGAATTCGTGCTTTGGGCTAAAACAAATAAGGATAATTTAAAAGATATAGAAAGTCTGGTTCAGTCCAATCATCAATATGAAGTTCCATGCATTGTGAATTTTGATGTAGAAGCCAATTCAGCATATGCCAATTGGGTGACTCAGGCATTGAAATAGCCTATTCGTATTTGAGCCATTCGTACATGCGGTAATGTTCGCCATTCATCCCGAGAGATTCATATACATTTTGAGCTTTGGAATTGCTTTTTTCCACATACAGTCGCAAACCCATCAGCGATTCATTGACAATCACCTTATTTTTTAAGTATTCATAAATAAGTCGAAAAATTCCCTTTCTCCGATGCTCCGGTATTACATAAACAGAGTGAATCCACAAGACGGTTCCGTTTCTCCAGTCGCTCCATTCCGGTACGGTTAAAGTACAGGCTATGGTTTTTTTGTTTTCTGTCACAACATAATACTGGCCTTTGCTGGGATCATCGAAAAGACTTTCAACGCCTTTTCTTACGGTTCCGTGATTCAAAATCAGGTCCTCTGTTTCTCTGGCCATGACTACCTGAAAATCAACGATATCTTCGATATGGGATCGTTCTGCCTGATGAATATTCATGAGACTAATTTGATTTGGAAACTTTAAATATACGAATATGTTGTTCTCCTAAAATCACTCTTTAATCTTAATATTTCTGGCCAATTCAATTAACTTTGCGGCCTGAATTTTAATACGATATAATGAATTTAGATATTTTTCATCGAGAGGCATTTGAGAACAGACATAACGGGCCACAGGAATCGGACATCGCAGCAATGCTTCAAACCATTGGAGTCGATAGTTTGGATAAACTGATTGATCTGACCATTCCTTCGAATATCAAGCTTAAAAATAAACTGGATATACCGGAAGCGCTTTCAGAACTGCAATTTTTATCTGATTTCAAAAAATTGATGTCAGAAAACAAAGTTTTTAAAACTTATATAGGCCAAGGGTATTACAATTGCCAGGTGCCAACTGTGATTCAGAGAAATATACTTGAAAATCCGGGTTGGTATACAGCTTACACGCCCTATCAGGCCGAAATTGCCCAGGGCCGTCTTGAAATGTTAATAAACTTTCAGACTGTAATAAGTGAACTCACAGGAATGGAAATTGCAAATGCAAGTTTGCTGGATGAAGGAACTGCCGCCGCCGAAGCCATGTCGATGTTTCACGCGCTTAGAAAGGGCACCAAGAAAAATGCAGAGAAATTTTTTATATCAGATACTTGCTTTCCTCAAACCATAGAAGTTGTAAAAACAAGGGCACATTTTGCCGGATTTGAACTGGAAATTGGGGATTGGACTCAAAAAGATCTCACAGATCCGGATCTATACGGTGTTTTGCTACAATATCCGGATGGAAATGGTGAATTGCACGATTATAGAAGTTTTATTGCAAGCGCCAACGAATGTGATGTTAAGGTCTGCGTTGCTTCCGATCTTATGTCGCTAGTCTTATTTTCACCTCCGGGTGAAATGGGGGCAGATGCCGTCATTGGTTCATCTCAAAGATTTGGAGTCCCAATGGGTTATGGTGGTCCTCATGCCGGATTTTTTGCAACACGGGAAGCCTTTAAAAGAAATATTCCCGGAAGAATAATTGGTGTTTCTGTAGATGCACAAGGCGATCCCGCTTATCGCATGGCACTTCAAACCAGGGAACAACACATTCGTCGTGAAAAAGCAACATCAAATATTTGTACTGCCCAGGTATTGCTTGCTGTGATGTCTGCAGCCTACGCTGTATATCATGGCCCCGAAGGATTAAAAACAATTGCCGGAAGAATTCACGGTTTGGCCAAACTGCTGGAAAAAGAATTACTTAAATCGGGGTTTAAACAATTAAATGGTGATTATTTTGATACGCTTAGAATACCTGTTGATGCGGTTATTCAAAAAGAGATTAAAGCAAGGGCTCTGGCCAAGGAAGTGAATTTTAGATACGAAAATGGCTTTATTTCAATCTCTCTTGATGAAACCACCAGACCTGAGGATCTTTCTGAGATACTTGAAATTTTTAATGATGAAGCCACTGAAATTGATAGAAAATCGAATATAAAACTCGATTCCGCTTTGGCCAGAAAAAGTACATTTCTTCAGGAAGAAGTGTTTAAACTCTATCAATCGGAACACGAAATGCTCAGGTATTTGAAACGACTGGAGAACAAAGACCTTTCTTTGACGCACTCCATGATTTCTCTCGGTTCTTGCACCATGAAGCTCAATGCTACAACAGAAATGATCCCCGTAACATGGCCGGAAGTTTCGAACCTTCATCCCTTTGCTCCAATTGAGCAGACTTCGGGTTATCAGGCTATGTTCAAAAACCTGGAAAACTGGCTTTGTGAAATAACAGGTTTCGAAGCAGTTTCTCTTCAACCCAATTCCGGTGCACAGGGAGAATATACGGGTCTTGCCGTAATTGCGGCTTATCATGGAAGCCGAGATGAATCGCATCGAAACGTAGCCTTAATTCCTTCATCGGCGCACGGTACCAATCCTGCGAGTGCTGTCATGGCAGGAATGAAAGTGGTAATTGTGAAATGCGATGATCATGGAAATATTGATGTGGATGATCTCAAATCTAAGGCTGAGGCCAATTCAAAAAACCTTGCCGCTTTGATGGTTACCTACCCATCAACACATGGTGTCTTCGAAGAAGCCATCACGGAAATTTGTGATATTATTCATCAGCATGGCGGACAGGTTTATATGGATGGTGCCAATATGAACGCCCAGGTCGGATTGACAAGTCCGGGAAGAATCGGCGCGGATGTCTGCCATCTAAACTTGCATAAAACTTTTTGCATACCTCACGGTGGTGGTGGTCCTGGAATGGGTCCAATTGGAGTAGCCAAACAGCTAGTTCCATTTCTGCCCGGCCATTCGATTATCTTAACAGGAGGAGAAAAGGGCATTAGCGCAGTTAATTCAGCTCCCTGGGGAAGCGCTAGTATTTTGCCTATTTCTTATGCTTATATATCCTTGATGGGTCCTAAAGGTTTGACTAATGCTACCAGGATTGCTATTCTAAATGCCAATTATATAAGAGCTCTTCTCGAAAATGATTACAAAATTCTCTATTTAGGTAAAAACGGAATGTCTGCCCACGAGATGATCGTAGATCTGAGAGAATTCAAACATTATAATATTGAAGCCGAAGATATTGCAAAGAGGCTTATGGATTATGGTTTTCATGCGCCGACCATGTCTTTCCCCGTAGCCGGTACAATTATGATCGAACCTACTGAAAGTGAAACGAAACAGGAACTTGACAGATTTTGTGAAGCGATGCTTCAAATCAGAAATGAAATTCGGGAAGTCGTGGAAGGTAAAGCAGATAAAGAAGATAATGTTTTGAAAAATGCTCCTCATTCTGCTAAAGTCATTTGCGCAGATGAATGGAAGCATTCTTATTCTCGTGAAAAAGCGGCGTATCCTGTTCCTTATATCAAGGAACAAAAATTCTGGCCTTCTGTAAGTCGAATCGATAATGCCTATGGCGATAGAAATCTAGTTTGTACCTGTGCACCTATCGAATCGTATGCCGTAACTGAAATGACAGAATAAATTGTCATTTGAGTAAAGAAATAATGTCGTTTTTAGAAGTTAATCAACTCATTTACAACTATCCGGGAGAAGAAGAAATTCTTTTCCCCGATTTTAGTATAAATGAAAATGCGCTTATCCACGGCCCATCAGGGGTAGGAAAAACCACGCTATTACATTTGATAGCAGGCTTGAAGTCCATTCAAAAAGGAAAAATAATTATAGATGGAACCGACCTAAAATTACTAAACCCCAAAGAACTCGATCGCTTTAGGGCTGAAAATATTGGTATCGTTTATCAGAAATCTTTTTTTCTATCGGGACTAGATGTTCTTGACAATATTACGCTTGCAGGCAGATTCCAAAATCAAAATAAAGAGCTCAAAGCTACTGCAATCGAACTCCTCAAAATATTTGGAATTGAGTCCAAGAAAAACAAAAATGTAAAGCAACTTAGTGTTGGAGAGCAACAACGCGTTTCTATTGCAAGAGCTTTTTTAAACCATCCAAAAATTGTAATAGCTGATGAGCCTAGTTCGGCATTGGATGATAAAAACTGTGAACAGGTACTAAATGAAATGCTTAAAATATCGCAAAATTTCAATACCACTTTCATAGTTGTAAGCCATGACAAGAGGCTGCGGCCATTTTTTAATAAAACTATAGCGCTGAAATGAATGCGATCTATATCAGTGTAAGCAATCTTATAAATAAAAAGCTCAACAGTCTTTTGAGTTTGATATTAATGGCTTTCGGGGTGGCTCTCATATCTTTATTGCTTAATGTCAGTCGCCAAATTGAATCACAATTTCAAAAAAACCTTTCGGGAATTGATCTGGTTGTTGGTGCCAAAGGTTCGCCTTTGCAGATCATTTTATGTACTATTTTTCATATCGATTACCCCACCGGTAATATCAAATTAGAGGATGTAGAGTGGCTGAGAAAAAATCGACTTATAAAAAATGCCATCCCAATATCATTGGGAGACAGCTATAAAAATTTTAGAATCGTAGGTTGCAGTAAAGATTATTTAGAATTATACCAAACTGAGATTCAAAAAGGAAGCCTATTCAACTCGGATTTTGAGATGGTCCTTGGTGCAGGAGTTGCCAAGTCATTAGGTCTTAATATTGGGGATCATTTTCACAGTACGCATGGCATGGAAGAAAATGATATTATGGGCCATGAAGAAGCGGATCTGACAATTGTGGGCATCCTAAAAGAAAGCAATACTGTACTTGATCAACTTATACTTTGCTCAAATGAAAGCATCAGAAAACTTCACCATAGCAGTGAAGAAGATAAGAAAGAAATTACAGCTTTGTTATTGCAATTTCGAAATCCACTAGCAGCGGTTCAACTGCCCAGACAAATCAATTCCAAATCAAATCTTCAGGCTGCCTCTCCTTCTTTTGAAGCTGCCCGTCTCTTTTCATTGCTCAATAAGGGTATAGATGTTTTAAAATACATTGGTGCGGGAATTATGGTAATGGCCGGATTGAGCATATTTATTTCGCTTTTTATTGCCTTAAAAGACCGTAAATATGAATTGGCTATCATTCGAAGTTTTGGTGGCAGTCGCATATATGTGTTTTCAGTGGTATTTTTGGAAGCAATTCTCCTCAGTTTGTCAGGTTATTTCCTGGGTATCGTTCTGTGCCATCTCGGCTTGTTCGCTTATGGATTCTTTAATTCGGATATCAATGCCTACTCCCTTGAAGTGTTTTATTGGGTAAAGGAAGAAACTTATCTTTTCCTATTTGGACTTGTTATTGCTACTTTAGCTGCAATTGTTCCAGCCCTCAAAGCTTATAATACAGATATTTCTGAAACTTTGGCAAATGCAAGTACTTAATAAGGTCACCATATTGGCATTAATTTTAATTACAACATCGCTTGTCGCACAGGATAGGTCCCTTTGGAAGATTCTCGCGAATGTCAATTACAAAACCCGTTATGATGAAAAATTAAAGTACGAAGTCGATTACCCTGTTTTTGGTGAAGAAAGCAAGACCCTTGAAGGAAAAATAGTAAGAGTTAAAGGTTATATGGTTCCCCTGGAGGAATACAGAGGACATAATTTTTTTGTGCTCTCCGCTTTGCCATATAATGTTTGCTTTTTTTGTGGTGCCGCAGGACCCGAAACAGTAATGGAGGTGTATACTAAAGAAGATATAGAGTTTTCTGAAAAACCGATATGGGTTAAGGGAAGATTAAAATTAAATGATAATGATTATGATCATTTAATGTACATTTTGGAAGATGCTGTGCAAATTGAACCCTGATTAAAATCGTTTGAAGAGACTTTTAGAAAAACCTCTTTTTAAAAATTTTCTCTCGCTTGGCTTTTTTCAAGCTACGAATTATTTATTTCCCCTGATAAGCTATCCATTGTTAATTCGGATTATGGGTATCGAGAACATGGGAAAGATTTTTTTCGCTCAAGCGCTTGTCACCTATTTTACCGTCATTACCGATTTTGGATTCAACTATACCAGCACCCGGGATATCTCGCAAAACCGCGAAAACATAAAAAAAGTATCTGATATTTTTTCTTTGACCATTAGCGCAAAATTATTCCTTATCATAGTTTCCTTTTTATTGTTTACAGCCCTGTGTTTCATAATTCCTGACTTAAAAAACAACCTGGATTTGTATGTCAAGAGTTTCCCTATTGTCATTGGGCAGGCATTATTGCCATTTTGGCTTTTTCAGGGTTTGGAAAAAATGAAATTCATTACCATCATCAATTTCATTTCTAAACTCTCGTTTTTATTAGTAATCATTTTTCTACTTAAAAGTCCTGATAGCTTTGCATGGGTCAATTTTTCCTTGGGGATGAGCAATGTTTTCGCATCGCTATTAATACTCTTGTATGCTTCATCAAAACTCGGTATTAAATTTAGCTTTGTCTCTCCTACTATATTCCTAAAGCGATTAAATGCGGATAAATACCTTTTTTATTCGATGCTGTCTTCTACTTTCCTAACCAATTCGAATATTCTGATTCTGGGGATTTTTTCAACGAATACCGTGGTAGGGCAGTTTGGCGTTGCTGAAAAAATATATACCACCCTAAAACAAATCCTCGGCCTGTTTTCTTTGGGCACCTATCCAAGGGTTTGTCTCTATATTAAAGAGTCAAGAAGCAAACTAATTGGATTCTTCAAGTCCACCTATGCTTACTTCAATTTATTAGTTATTCTGGCCTGCCTAAGTCTCTATGCATTAGCCCCTTACATAATACTAATATTTACGGGCGATTACAATGTAGAGATCACAAGGGTATTTTATATTCTAATTCCCGCGCTATTTGTAGTAGGGCTTAATATTGCTCCAAATCACACAATTATGGCCATGAACGAAAGCAGGAAGTACAGTCTTGTGTTTTTAATCGCAGCAATTTCCAATTTAATTCTCAATTTTTTACTGGTTGTTTATCTCCTGCAATATGGAACCGCAATTGCCATATTAATTACAGAAATTATCCTCACCTTTGGGCTGTTTTTGCTGCTCGGCCGGTATTGGAAAAGAGCGGAAATTTTTAACATTTTTGTTCCAAAGGCATTGAAACTTTGAATTTATATCAGGAAAAAGACAAGTCTTATTTCTCCAACGTTAGAATAGACCTTATTTCTTTATTGAATAAAAGGTCATTTGACAATTTGCTTGAAATAGGCGCGGGCGGCGGCGCAAGTTTAATTTATGTGCTTGAAAACAGTTTGGCTAAAAAAGTCAATGGAATTGATATTACAAAACTAGATAATGCTTTTCAGAATGATCCCCGCATAGAGAATTTCTGGATAGGCAATATTGAAAATGAAGACTTTGGAATAGCTGAAAAATCATTTGATTGTATCATTTGTGCCGATGTACTTGAGCACCTGGTTGATCCCTGGACAGCGATGCAAAAAATTGAAAGATGGCTGAAGCCGGATGGACTTTTCTTGTTAAGCATTCCGAATATCAGAGAAATATCCTCTTTGTCTAAGATATTTTTTAAAGGTCGCTTTGAATACCGGCCGGAAGGAGGCATTATGGATAAAACACATCTACGCTTTTTTTGCAGGAAAGATGTCATCGACCTTGTGGCAGGTTCTGATTTAAAAATTATTTCGGTTATGTCCAATTTTCAAACTGTTCATGACAAATCCTGGAGAACTATTTTCAATAAATTAACTTTCAGGTTATTTGAAGAGTTTTTAACAGTTCAACACTTTGTTATTGCCATTAAAAAATGAGCAGGGCACCCATCTTATTTATCGTTTTTAATCGTCCGGATACTACAGCCAGGGTTCTTGATCGCATATTGGCCTCAAAACCGCAAAAACTGTATGTCGCCGGTGATGGGCCGAATAACCCTGTTAATAAGGAGCTGGTTGAAGCCACACGAAAATTAGTGCTAGATAAAACCAAAGCGACAAAGACCGAATTCCTTTGGAGAGATAAAAATCTCGGTTGTAAAAAAGGAGTCATAGGGGCCATTAATTGGTTTTTTGACAATGAAAATGAAGGCATTATCCTCGAAGACGATTGTTTGCCGGATGAAAGTTTTTTTAAATATTGCGAGAACGCTCTTAAATACTATCGCGAGAACCCTAAAGTCATGCATATCTCTGGTTCCAATCTGCAAATATCAGGGGGTAATGGAGATGAGAGCGTTTATTTTTCCCGACTTCCAAATATCTGGGGCTGGGCAACATGGAAAAGGGCATGGGATCTATACGATCCGGAAATGAAACGTTTTGATGAATTTAGCTCTGGAAAATACCTCGATGATATAATCAAAGACAAAGCCTTGAGAGATCGCTATATAAAACTTTACAGAAAAATTTACAATGGCGTTGACACCTGGGATTTCCAATGGACCTATTCAAATATAATTTATGGCGGAGTATCTGTGATCCCCAATTATAATCTCATTTCCAATATTGGTTTTGGAAATAGGGCCACACATTCAATTGACCCAAATAATCCTCTTGCAAATCTTCCTTTGGAATCCTTTGACTTTAAAGCTTTTCCCAATCACCTCAATATCGATAAAAAGGCAGAGACAAGATTTTTAGAAATTACTAACAGCATGCCGCCTATTCATTTAAGAATTATTAACAAGGCGAAAAAGCTGAAACAATTAATCTTTAATTCGAAATAGATACTCCGCTGGTACATATTGTAATTATCAATTTCAACTCTTCTGATGATTGTATAGAATGTGTTGAGAGTCTATTGCAAATGGACTATCCAAACTTTAATGTTTATATTCTGGATAACCTGTCAAAAAATGAAGAGATTGAAAAACTATTAAGCTGGGGGAATACACAATCTAATTTTTCCTTGGTGGAAGCTTCAAATCCTTTACCACTTAAGATAAATTCAATCGTTCTGCTAAAATCCAGGGAAAACCTTGGATTTGGGGGAGGCAATAATATTGTACTCAATCAATTAAAAAACAAAAAAAATGAGTTTATCTGGTTACTAAATCCGGATATGATTGTTTCAAAAAATGCTTTGCTGGAATTAACGGGCGCAAAAACGGGTATTCAAATTCAGGCAACACCGACCTATATGGCCAATTCCAAAGACAAAATGCTTCATTTAGGTGTGGCGAGAGTAAAAAAGCTATCGGCTACCGTGGAGTTTATAAAAAACAGCAATAAGCGCTTCGATTATATCAATGGAGGAAGTATGTTTTTTTCATGTGAGCTATTGAAAGTTCTGGATCTCTTTCCTGAAAAATATTTTCTCTATTGGGAAGAAACACACTGGTGTAAGCTCGCAAGGCAAAAGAATGTCGATCTAAAAATAAACTATAATGTAAAAGTCTGGGATAAAGGAAGTACCAGCATTGGCAAGGGCATGATCGCTGAATACTATTACACAAGAAATGGGTTGATCTACAGAAAAGAATTTGAAGCTCAACTTCTTTTAGTAAATATCTTAATGCACATTTTTAGGTTTTTACTCAGAATTATTAGCATGCGTTTTAAAAGAGCACAAGGTATCATGCTTGGGCTAAGTCATTTCATCATTGGTAAAACAGGGAAATTGTAATGTCCAGAATAAAAATTCTTGTAGATGCGCATGTCTTTGATGGAGAGTTTCAAGGGTCCAGAACATTCATTGAAAATATTTACAAAGCGCTTATCAATAAATATTCGGATAAATTCCAATTTTATTTTGCAGCACATAATATTGGCACACTAAAGATAATATTTGGTGATGGAAATGAATACCTTCAATTAAAGTCTACAAATAAGTATTCGAGATTGCTATTTGAGTACCCAAGTTTGATTAAGCAAAACAAAATAGATTGGGCGCATTTTCAATACATATCCCCTTTGTTTAAAGCCTGCAAATACATTGTAACCTGTCATGATGTGTTATTCGAAAGGTTTCCTCAGTATTTTCCTCTTTCCTACCGACTCAGTAAGCACTTGCTTTTTAAGCGATCTGCTAAAAATTCAGATTTATTAACGACGGTATCCCGGTATTCAAAAAATGAAATAGCTCATTTTTATAAGATTAATAAAAAGGACATTCACATTACCTTTAATGGAGTGAATAATGTTGAAGTGTTAAAGACGGATAAGCCAGATGAAGCATATTTATTATATGTAAGCAGAATTGAACCCAGAAAAAATCATCATATGCTTTTGGCTGCAATGAAAAACCTCGGGCTTTTTGAAAAAGGATATAAACTGATAATCGTAGGAAAGGAGAGCATAGCAAACACTACATTTAATTCTTTGAAAAAAGAAATACTCAGAGTACATCCCGGCTCCATAATTATAAAGGAGAACATCAGCGAAGAAGAGAAAAATAATTTGATCGATGCATGTTGTCTCTTTGTATATCCATCTTCAGCGGAAGGTTTTGGAATACCTCCTTTGGAAGCCGCTTTGAGAATGAAACCGGTCATTTGCTCAAATAAAACGAGCATGCGCGAATATGATTTTTTTGGTGAGGGACATATAAACCCGGAGAATCAAAGCGAGCTGCAAGAGACGATCTTGGGATTTCTAAATGGACATATAAAAACAGATCTGGGGGCAATCGCCGAACAAATTGAAAGCAAATACAGCTGGGATAAAAGTGCCGATTCACTGGCTGGATTAATCTTGAATTTCAATTCATGAAAAAGAAATTAAAAATTGGGATTTTGGGAAGCCGGGGGATACCAAATTCATACGGTGGATTCGAACAGTTTGCCGAAAGCCTCGCATTGTATCTTGCAGACAAAGGCCATATTGTAAGTGTTTATAATTCAAGCCTGCATCCCAATAAGGAGAAGATATGGAATGGTATAAATATCATTCCTCGTTTTGATCCTGAAAACAAAATCGGCACGGCCGGGCAGTTTATTTACGATTTGAATTGTATTCTTCACTCCCGAAAATCAAAATTTGACATTATTTTACAATTGGGATATACCTCAAGTGCTATCTGGAACTTTTTATTTTCCAAAAATTCATTGATTGTCACAAACATGGATGGTTTGGAATGGAAGCGCAGCAAGTATTCAAAACCCGTTCAGAAATTCTTGAAATGGTCCGAAAGAATTGCTGCCAATAGCGGCGATCACCTAGTTGCAGATTCAATTGGTATACAAGAACATCTCAAATCAGAATTGAACAAAGACTCTACTTATATCCCATATGGAGCACGTGTATTTAATAATGCTGACAAATCCGTATTGGGTGAATATCAACTCGTTTCTGATAAATATTATTTGCTTATCGCCAGAATGGAGCCTGAAAACAATATTGAGACAATTTTGGAGGGCTATTGTCAGAGCAAAAGCGAACTGCCTTTTATTGTGATTGGAAGTATTAATAAAAGCTACGGGGCCTATATAAAAACCCGGTTTAACGAAAAAAGTATTCGCTTTCTTGGTGCTGTTTATAATCAGGAAGCCTTGAACAATTTGAGGTATTTTTCAAAAATGTATTTTCACGGCCATTCTGTGGGAGGCACAAATCCATCATTATTGGAAGCCATGGCCTCCTCAGCATTAATTTGCGCCCATGACAACATTTTTAATAAAAGTATACTCGGCAACGATGCCCTTTATTTTCAAAGTGAATCAGATATATCAAATAGTATTAATAATAATGAAATTGATAGAAAAACGATGCTTGAAAATAATTTGGCCAAGATTCGAGAAAAATTCAATGAGCCTGAAATTAACTCAAGGTATGAAAATCTATTTTTGTCCCTATGTAATTGATTCTTTTAAGGCAAATCTTTAAATAATGATAAATTTGCCTGAGAATAATCATTGTGGGAAAACAGTATAACAGGTTTCTTCGAGTTCTTTATTTTTCCGGCGACTTAGTTGTTGTCAATCTGGCTTTTGTACTGGCATTTGTTATTCGCTTTAATTCAATCGAATTAATATTTGATGAGGACTATTTTCGGCCACTCTATTACCCCTTATTTCTTGTATATAATCTGAGTTGGGTTCTTATAAGCATAGGCTTTAGTTTTTACCGCCCTTTTCGTTTTGTACAAACAAGAAAACTATTATTTAACATTTTAAAGGTATTTATTTTTCACCTGGCCATTATGACTGTTTATTTCATTTTGGCGGAGCGAAAAGACATCTCCAGACAGTTTTTCTTTTCTTCCTTCCTTATTTATCTGTCCATCATGTTTGTCTGGCGGTTGGGAATGCATTTCTTTTTTAGAGTATCGCAGAGCAAAGGCTTATTTCAGAAAAAAGTCATAATCGTGGGCTTTGGAGAAGTGGGAAAAGAGCTATATCAGTATTTTTCTGAGCATCCTGAATTAGGATCTAAATGTTTGGGCTTTTTTGATGCCTCAAATTCTAAAAGCAAGGAAATAATCGGGAATTTGGATGAGCTGGATGATTACTTAATATCAAATGAAATAGATGAAGTCTATTGTTCTCTTCCAGATACAGAAACTCAATCTGTTGAAAAAATAAATGAATTTTGTCAGAATAATTTAATTCGTTTTTCGCTAATACCCGATTTCAGGTCATTTTATTACAAAAGGGTCAAACTGGAATTCTATAATAATATTCCCGTATTATCTACTTTAAGTGATCCTTTAACTGATCCCTTTAACCGGTTTATAAAAAGGGCCTTTGATATTCTTTTTTCTTTTATTGTAATCGTATTTATTCTTTCCTGGTTAATTCCAATTTTGGTAATAATTATAAAAATTGATTCAAAAGGGCCCGGCTTTTTTGTTCAAAGCAGGTCAGGATTTAAGAATAATGTGTTTAAAGTGTACAAACTCAGGACCATGGTTGTAAACCAGTTATCCGATTCCATTCAGGCCAGCAAAGATGATAGAAGAATAACAAGGATTGGAAGTTTATTACGAAAAACCAGCCTTGACGAGCTGCCCCAGTTTTTTAATGTTTTAATCGGTGAGATGTCCATAGTTGGCCCCAGGCCACATATGCTTTTTCAAACGGCCGCTTATTCGCAAACCATCGATAATTACATGATCAGGCATTTTGTTAAACCAGGTATTACAGGACTGGCACAGGTAAATGGTTATCGCGGCGAAACAGCTGACCCTGCTCTTATGAAAACCCGGGTAAAAATGGATAAAATTTATATTGAGCATTGGTCATTATGGTTGGATATTAAAATTATATTTGAAACTGCTTTGCTTGCCTTCAAAAAGCAGGATTATGCTTACTGATCTGGAAAAAAACAATATCGCCAATCTTTTTAATAAAAACTCCGAGCTTAAAAAGAGGCTTCATTTTTACTTTGTTTCAGGAGCATTAATGACCATTCTACTACCTCCGGAATACAATAATCCCTTTTTATTGCTCATTGGAATAAATGCTCTATGTAGCAATACTTTGGTATCTGATTTTAAACAAGCCATAAGAAACCCTGCCGTTTTATTCCCTTTAATATTCTGGATTTTATACTTGGTAAGCGTGTTATACTCCGAAGATAAACAGACCGCATTTAAAGAAGTTGAAAAGCTGGCGGCCATCGGTTTTTTCCCATTGTTTTTTGCAATGGGCCCTAAGATTGACACTTTTCAATTAGAAAAGCTGAAATGGCATTTTATAATTTCAGTTTCATTGCTCGCATTGTTTACAGTAGTTTATTCTGTTTCAAGCATGTTTAATGGAGGAGCGTTTGAGTTTAATTGGTTAGCCCTCAGTTATGAAAGTTTGGTAAGCGGTGTGGGGGTTCAACCTTTATATTTCTCCATGTTTATAGCAATGGCCCTGTTTTTCTTATTTGAAATACAAAGGGTTTACAAAACGGGGATTGCCCAAATTCTGCTGATCGTACTCTTATTTATTTACATGATAATGCTATCATCCAGAATGACCACCCTGGCCTTCTTTCTGATTTTTGCGGTTTACAACGTCATCCTGGCATTAAAAAACCGAAAATTTATTTATCAAGGCCTTTCTTTCAGTTTTTTCCTAATAACCGCAATGGTCATTATAGTTTTTAACCCAGTCAATAAAAAACGATTTGAAGAAGCGCTAAATCCAAAATCCAATTATCAAACTGACCAATACGGAGGTAGATCTATCAGAATTGAAAAATGGAAATGTTCAATTGAAGTCTTTTCTCAATCGCCAGTTTTGGGGGTTGGTGCCGGAGATTTAAAAGCAGAGTTATTAAAATGTTATAAATCGCGCTCTATTGATGCAGCGCTGTTTCACAGGTTTAACAGTCATAACCAATATTTAAATACAATTGGTCAAATAGGCTTACCCGGACTGGCTCTTTTGATTTTATTGCTTATTTATTCTGCGAAAAAAGCCTTTGACTATAACAATGATGTGTTTCTTGCCTTTGTCGCTTTG
The DNA here is from genome assembly GCA_014323545.1 of Hyphobacterium sp. CCMP332. NCBI lineage: Bacteria > Pseudomonadati > Pseudomonadota > Alphaproteobacteria > Maricaulales > Maricaulaceae > Hyphobacterium > Hyphobacterium sp. CCMP332. The sequence continues at coordinate 1,778,897 of CP058647.1, read as the reverse complement.
TTTGCCTTGTGTATTCTATCAGAATCAATGTTTGGAAGACGTTGGGGGATATTCTTTTTTGCATTATTCTATTCGGTATTTCATTTCTTCAGTGTTCCCGGAAACAACAATAGTATCATCGCATGGATAAAAGCCCAATTTAAAAATGGATGATGCAAGCTTGATTAATGAATTTCAGGAAAGTTTTCCTGCCGAATGGGCACGACTTAAAAAGTTGTATTTTCAGCTCAAACTCAGACGGTTTTTAATTATTGTTTCAATTGCATTTATCCTTCTGGCAATAGCACTATACTTTTCTGCATTTGATTATAGCTTTGAGCTGTCCTTAATTCCAGGAATTCTTGGAATTGGCGCTTTTTATTTTGCCTATTTTCAGCTAAAAAATCCAATCTATAATTATGCTGAAATATCTGCGCTCAGCATTCCTTTGTTAATCCATTTAAACACCTGGAACATCGAATATGAATATAAAGCCAAACCACATTTAAGAGAGTTTCAGGCAAGCCGTCTTTATCCATTTTCATTGAGCAATTTAAATGGTAAACATTTCTTTTCGGGGATTGCAAAAAAACTGCCTTTTATTGCCTGGTTTGTAGAAGCTGAATACATCGATAAAGTCGGTGAATCGCCTTTAAGTATGATATCCAGTCGTTCTGTGTTTAACGGATATACAGGAATTCAAATAATGGTCAAAAACCTGGTCCCTCATTTAAATGGAATTGTTGTAGTTGAGAAAGGAGAAGACGAGGATCTGATCCGCTTGGACCAATATTATAAATCCAACGCCAAATGGAAACCATTGAGCAGCGATGACATTGGATTAAAAAGACAATATAATTTTTACACCCCAATAGAAAATCCGCAAAACATACTTGATCAGTTGGTGCTTAATAAAGTTGCCAAAATAAAGTCTGCATCCTCGAAACCCATATCGCTTTCAATCAGAAGAAAACATGTTTATTTGAATCAATACTGGAATACAGATTATGCTTCATTCAATTTGAAAAAAGACTTATCCGATAATATTATTTCTTTAAATCGAAGTCTGAAAGAGTTAATAGAGCTCAGTTTTATTTTGGCAATGCCATCATGAAATAGTGCAAAGCAACTGGTTAAGTAATCTAGTATAATTGCGATAAGATGAAAATCTTCATATATTCATGTTGAATTATCGGTAAACTCATTGTGTGTAATGAAGTCGCTTTCGTTAAATATCCCAATTGTATTAGCCCTGTTTATTCAATTCCTTTTTCTCCAATCTGCAAAATCTCAGAATTTAGAAGAGGCTGAAAGATTATTTGAAGAAGGTTATTTTGAAGATGCTAAAAAAAGCTTTCACGATCTTTATTATTCTGAAATGGAGAATGATTTTTATAAGTACAGATTAGCCTTATGCTATTTATTTACACAGGAAGAAGAAGAAGCGCTTAGATTAATTGTACAGGTGGGTAGCCTTGAAGATCCTTCAGAAAACCTGCACCGGATATTTTATCTTGCCAGGGCCTATCATCTGGATCATACTTTTGGAAAAGCCATTATAAATTATCAGTCGTACATAGATACCTATAAAGCCAGTCTCGATAATTTTGACAGGACTTTAGAGGCGGAGGTCGTGCTTCCTGCAATTTATGGTGGTTCTGCAGCTACACTTGAGGAACCAATAAGTATTGAGGATGCCATTAAAAAGTTAATTGCCTCATGCGAATACGGTATTCAATTGTCACGAAACCCAAATAGAGTTGCTTTGGAAAATGCCGGTGAGGTTATCAACTCTGAAAGGCCTGAATACGCCCCTGTAATCAACGCGGCCGGTGATGAACTATATTTTTCTTCAAAAATAGAAGTAGAAGAAGGCGAATTTGCGGAAAGGCTTTTCCATTCCAGGATGATCGAGCAAGATGTATGGTCAAAACCTGTTGAAATTGTAATTACCGAAGACATTTTTGCAGACGTGGCTCCATTATACATTGCGCCTTCCAATGATTTGGGATTGATCTACGATTCGAGATCAAATAATGGGGACATCTTTGTTGTTGAAAAAGTAAATGGCAAATGGGAGATTGGAAAAAGCTTTCCCAAAAGCATAAATTCTAAATATTGGGAGCCAAGTGCTTCGATGTTTCCTGATAAAAATACATTAATCTTTTCCAGTAACAGACCCGGTGGATATGGAGGCCTTGATTTATACCTCTCCAAAAAGGACGATAAAGGAAAATGGTCCGAACCCGAGAACCTGGGGCCCGTGATCAATACTGCTTTTGATGAAGATGCTCCCTTTGTGCTTTATGATGAGCCTACTATTTACTTTAGTTCGCGAGGCCACAAAGATGTCGGTGGCTACGATGTGTTCAAGTCTACATTGGAAGAAGGTAATTGGACATCACCTGAAAATCTGGCAATGCCAATTAATTCTGCTTATGATGATATTTATTTTACCTGGACAGCAGATGGCAGAAGAGCCTATTTTTCTTCGCACCGGATGGGAACCAAAGGTGCAACCGATATTTATTACATGGACTTTAATCAAATATCTCTAAACGTGTTTGTAAAGAAAGAAACAGAGAACGGACTTGAGCCATTAGAAAATTTTACGGTTTCACTTGAGCATATGAAAAGCGGTGAGATGATTGATAAAATGAATGTGGAAATTGATCGCGGACTTACCGTGTTTCTCGCCAAAGAAAATGATATGTACATGTTGAGAATAGAATCTCCGGGATATTGGAAATACGTAGAATCGATGAGTCTGAGAAGAGGTAGTGACCTGGTTGCCTATCAAAACAAAGAAATCACTCTTAAAGAGGACGGAACTCCAATATTTGTTGAAGAAGATGAAGATGTTAAAGAAGAAAAGAAAACCCTGAGCACATCATCAGTCAGCTACGAAAGTAAAAAACCGGTGATAAAGACAGGTCAGTCTATTGAAATTAAAGGCAAAAAATATTATGCGGGCGATGTCCTGAAACCCAAAGTCCATTTTATACTAAATGTATCCAAGGAAATCACGGACTATTCAAAAAGACAAATTGATCAGGTGGTAGAAATAATGAAGGAACATCCCGAATTGAATATACAGATCATCGGGCATGCCGACCACACGGGAAGTACTGAATACAACGAAAAAATTTCACATGAGAGAGAGGTAACTGTAAAAGACTATATTTTGCAAAAGGGAATTGAAGAGTCGAGATTAAAGGGAACATGGAAAGGCGACCTTGATCCTGTGATTGAAACCGATAAACCCGAATTACTCAACCGAAGAGTCGAGTTTATGGTAGTGGATTTATAATACTGGTTTTAAATATTTCCAAACAGTATTTGCCACGATTTTTTGCCCTTTTTTATTTGGATGAATTCCGTCGTTTAAGTTTAATTCTTTGTTTCCGGCTACCCCCTCTAAAAAGAATGGGATAAGTGTTGCCTTGTTATTAATAGCCAGTTTTTCAAAAAGCGTTTGAAACGCATTTGAATATTCAGGACCCATATTCGGTGGCACACGCATTCCAGCCAATATAATTTTCACTTCCGGGTTTTTCGATTTTACATAATCAATTATTTGCTGAAGGTTCTTCTCCGTTTGAGATAAAGGCAATCCCCGCAATCCGTCATTTGGCCCTAATTCAAGTATAAAAACATCAATGGGGTCCTTTAAGACCCATTTAATTCGCGATAATCCGCCTGCCGAAGTTTCCCCACTTAAACCCGATTGTATCACTTTGTATTTTAATTCAGCCTGAGAAATCTTTTCCTGAATCAACATTGGCCATGCTTCTTCTTTTGCCAGACCGTATCCTGCTGTCAAGGAATTACCAAAGCAAAGAATCGTTTTTTCCTGCGCAAAGACCTGCGTTGACATGAGGATAATAAGTACAGCCAAATTTATACTGTGAATTTTTCCGTTCATCACTGTTTTTTTAAAAGTGATAATAATATTGAACATTAGCGGCAATTTTATGATTATATCAGGAGTTAAACTTATAAATAAAAATGACAGAAATCCTGGAGGTCAAAGACCTCAGTAAAACGTATCAAACCGGAGGCCAAAGTCTAACAGTACTGAACTCAATAAATTTTGAAATCAAAAAAGGAGATACAATGTCGATCGTTGGACCATCAGGAAGTGGAAAAACAACCCTTCTTGGTTTATGTGCCGGTCTCGACACGCCGAGTACCGGTTCAGTAAGTTTAGCGGGAATTAAACTTAATGATTTAAGTGAAGACGACAGGGCATACGTGCGAAATCAGCATGTTGGTTTTGTATTTCAAAATTTCCAGCTCTTACCTACTTTGAGTGCACTTGAAAACGTAAGCATTCCTCTTGAGCTTCGGGGTGAAAAAAATACTGAACCCCGTGCCATTGAATTGTTATCTCGCGTGGGATTAGAGGAGCGCCTACACCATTATCCCAATCAACTTTCAGGTGGTGAACAACAGCGTGTGGCTATTGCAAGGGCATTTATGGCCAATCCTGATATTTTATTTGCAGATGAGCCAACGGGAAACCTGGATGAAGAAACTGCCGCTATAATTACCGACCTGCTTTTTAATTTGAATAAGGAAATAGGGACTACTCTTGTCATGGTAACGCATAATATTGGCCTGGCAAATTTCACCAATCGGATTTTGCAATTAAAAGGTGGTGACCTTGTTTCGGATAAGCTTAAAAAGGCATAATGGATAAAAAGATATCTGTAAAACGTAGGGGGACTAATCTTTTAAGGGATTCATGGATTTGGAAACTTGCATGGAAAGATGCCAAAAAACACTTTGACCGGTTATTTCTTTTTATCGTATCTGTTTCTGTTGGTATCGGTGCATTGGTCGCCATAAATTCTTTTAATTATAATTTAAAAAACGATATAGACCGGCAAGCCAAAGAACTACTTGCTGCCGACCTGGTAATTTATTCCAATCAGCCATTTGATACTTTATTCATAAATATGGTTGACACTTTCGAGCGTGAAAAAGGAAAAAGTGCAAGAATGGCATCTATGGCTATTTTCCCAAAAAATAATAAAACGAGATTGGTTCAATTGGTTGCCCTTGAAGGTGGATATCCTTTTTACGGTTTGGTTGAAACAATACCAAGAAAATCTTTAGAAAAACTGAAGTCCGGTCAAGGGGCCTTGATTGACGAAACGCTGGCCTTGCAACTCGAGGTAGAAATTGGTGATTCGGTGAAAACAGGAAGTCTGACTCTTCCTATTATTGGCCTGGTTTCTTCTATTCCCGGAAGTGCCGGTATAATGTCTTCTTTATCTCCCTCTGTCTATATCCCCTATGCTTTTTTGGATTCTACAAATCTTATTCAGTACGGAAGTCGGGTTAATTACCGGCTGTATTTTAAAGCGGAAAAGGGAGAAAATGCTGAGGAGTTGTTTGGTCCTATCAAAAAAACAACCAAAAGTTTAGGCTATGGAAATGAAACGGTAGATGACAGAAAGGAACGGGTTGGCTCTGCATTGGATAATATGTATCGCTTTTTTCAATTGCTCGGTTTTATCGCTTTGATTTTGGGCTGTATTGGTGTTGCGAGTTCGGTCCATATATATGTTCAGGAAAAAATTCCTTCCGTTGCAGTACTTAGGTGTATGGGTGCTACAGGTTGGCAATCATTCTGGATATTTTTTATCCAAGCCAGCGGTATTGGTGCCATTGGGAGTATTATAGGCGTATTATTGGGAAACCTGGTGCAATTTGCAATTCCTTATGTTTTACAGGATTTTATTCCAATAGAGCTCAATTTAAATTTTTCGCCACAGGCTTCATTCACCGGACTTGGTATTGGCTTAATTATTTCATTATTATTTGCCGCTTTACCTTTGATTAGGGTAAAATATGTTTCCCCACTTGCGGTGTTGAGAACATCTGCCGCTGAATTGATGAAAAGCCCTTTACTTCAAAAAATATTATTTCTCTTGATTCTTGTATTGCCATGGGTCTTTGCGGTCTATCAGACTGGTGAATTGATTTTTGGTACAGCTTTTTATGCCATCATGCTGATTACCATAGCTGCATTAGCAGCTGTTTCATATTTATTAATTCGCTTAATAAGAAAGAATTTCCCAAAGAACTGGTCTTTTGTATGGCGACAGGGTTTGGCAAATTTATTTCGCCCAAACAATCAAACCTCCGTATTGACAATTGTTATTGGCCTGGGTGCATTTATGATTGTCACCCTTTCATTGATTCAAAATAGCCTCCTATCTCAACTTGAATTCAGCGGAGATAAAAGCAGGTCTAATCTAATATTGGTTGATATTCAAGATTATCAGAAAGATGATCTGCTGGCTTATGTGGAAAAGAATAATTATCCTATCAATCAAATGGTGCCGGTTGTAACTATAAGAATTGACAGTATCAATGGTAAATCCTCAGATGAAATTAGAAAAGATACTACCGATGAAATCCCGAATTGGGCATTGACCATGGAATATCGAGTGACCTACCGAGACAGTCTGATTGACTCTGAAGAAATTGTGGAAGGTCATTATATCAATGAGTTTAAACCGGGAGACGACTCACTTTATGTATCGGTAAGTGAACGGATGTTAAAACGCATTGACGCACAAATAGGTGATGAAGTAGTCTGGGATGTCCAGGGTGTGCCTGTTAAAAGCTATATAGGAAGTGTTCGAAAAGTAGATTGGCAACGGTTCCAAACCAATTTTACCGTTCTATTTCCCAAGGGTATCTTCGAAGATGCTCCGCAATTTTATGTTTTACTTACCCGCGCCGAAAACAAAATGGAGTCTTCTCAAATACAAAAAGATATTGTTAGGGCATTTCCGAATGTGTCGGTTCTTGACTTAAGCATGATCCTCAGGAATGTTGATGATATTTTAAGTAAGGTCTCTTTTGTCATCCGGTTTATGGCTTTGTTTTCAGTTGTCACAGGCTTGATAGTATTGGCCGGAGCTGTTACCAACGGTAAATTTGTTAGGTTGAAGGAGAATGTATTGTTGAGAACTTTAGGGGCTTCAAAAAATCAAATTGTTCAAATCAGCCTGGTGGAGTATGCTTATCTGGGACTTCTTTCAGGTATAACCGGTTCAATATTAGCACTTGGTGCTAGTTTTGCCTTGTCCATTTATTTTTTTGAAATGGTTTTCGTGCCGGACATTCTGAGTATCTTGGTAATTTGGGGATCCATCACTGCATTATGTGTACTGATCGGATGGCTAAATACGAGAGGTATTTTCGACCGAAGTCCCCTAGAGGTATTAAGACGTGATGTTTAGTTTCTTTTTATTGCTTCAAATTCAGCTCTTCTGTTTTTCATCCTTCCTTGTCGAGTGGCATTGGAAGCTATCGGATTGATCTGGCCGTTTCCTTTTGTAATTATTCTTTGAGGGTCTGCTCCTTTTTTAACAAGAGCTTTTTTTACATTATCAGCTCTGATCTTTGATAAAAACTTATTGTAATCAGGGTGACCTACGGTATCTGTATAACTGTGAATTACTATATTTAAATCCGGCCGCATATCCAAAATGCCTAATATTTCATTGAGCACTGTATCCGGGTCGGTTCTGAAATAAATTTTATTTACTACAAAATATACTTTTAGGTCAGACAGATTTGGAATCTCTTGTTCTGTTTCTACTGTTTGATCTTTTTTCTCTTTTAAGTTTTCAATTGAGCTGTCTTTTTCTATTGCTTTGTCTTTGATTTCAATTTTTGTGATTAGCTCAGAATCATCCTTTACAGATGCATTGTAAGTTGTGTCAATGAGCTTTTCAGATAAACCTGATGGTAAAGAATCTTTTTCGCTTTCAATTGTTGTATTTTCAGTGTACATATCAGCTTCTTCCGGATTAATCCTAAGGACGAAAGGCTTATAGGCGTTGATATAATAGTAACCATCATCTGCCGGCTTCATTTTTTCATTGTATGATGGAATGATGATTGCTTCAACTCTGTCATCCGGCCTTATACCTTTATTTTCCCAGGGCCCTTTTTCTTCTTCTCTGGGGTATTTATCTCCATAGCCCACCGGGAAAATCCTGTTACCAGCGACTCCCCTTGAAATAAGTGCTTGCTTTATTGCATCTGCTCTTCTCTGGGATAAATTGAGATTTTTAGAATTACTATTTTGTGAAAAGGTATGAACAGCGATCTCCAGGTTCATTTCCGGATTGTCAAACATTCTTTTGGCGAGGGCATCCAATTCCAGCTCAGAAGTTGAATCCAGTTCTGCAAGATTTAATTTGAAAAATATATTAGGCAAAAGGGTAATGGTATGGAGTGTATCATCTCTTTGCAATCTGATAATTGTATCAATTTCAACAAACTCTTTTTGATCGGGAATATGAATATTAACAGAGTAATGCGCATATCCTGGTTGTTCTACTTCTACCTGCACATTGTAATTTTTATGCGGAGGTAAAACAGATGAAAAACGCCCATTAACACCATTAGAGTTTAATACATAGATCAACTCTTTAGTTGCATTGTCAAATACCTTTATCAGCGTAGCAAGCGGCTTTTCGGTTTCTTTGTCAACCACTCTCCCTTTTAACAGAATAATTTGAATGGGTTTTTCTGGCAAATTGGCTATGTATAAATCTTTGTCTCCATAAGTTTCACTTCTAATTCCCGAAAAATACCCTCTTCTCGCATCTGCAGATAGCACGAAATACAATTCGTTTTGGGCCGTATTGAGTGGATAACCCATATTTTCGGGCTCGGTCCAGATGCTGTCTTCCAAGCTTGAATAGAATATATCGAAACCTCCCATACTGCTATGCCCTTGAGATGAAAAATAGAGTGTTTTAGCATCGGGATGAATAAAGGGAGACTCTTCATTATATTCTGTATTGATGCTTGGTCCCAGGTTTTCCGGCAAGGCCCAGGATCCGTTCGGAAGCATTCTAACTTTGTAAATATCAAGGCCTCCATATCCTCCTGGTCTGTTTGAAGAAAAATAAAGGGTTTGTTCATCCGGAGTGGTGCTAACCCCTGTTTCCCAAAACTCAGTATTTATAGGTTCCGGTAAAAGAAATGGCGTTGACCAGCGACGAAATTTCCAAACCGATTCATAAATATTTCCAGACAATCCGGATTGAGAAGCATCATCGCGATAAATAAAAAGAGATTGACCATCTGGCGAAAGGCCAATATTTGCATCGTGTCCGTTGGAGTTAATATATCCGGGAAGTTGCTCCGGTTTTGACCATGCATTGTTGCTGTCCTTTACACATATATAAATGTCTTCCATATTCCAGCCATCTCTTGCATCAACTAAACCTCCCGTGCTATTAGGTCTCCTGGAAGTAAAAAAAAGTGTCTGTTCATCAGCTGAAATCACAGGAGCGTAATCAGGATAACTAGAATTTATTGCTCCTCCAAGATTGATAATTTCTATGTTTCTTTGGTTTTGTTTAAACTCAATTCCATTATTGCATTCATCAATTCTTTTTCGGATATCCTTTTTGTTGGCAAGAGGATGGGAGTCTTTATCAGTTTCAGAAAATACTTTTAAAAACCGGAAATAATGCTCTTTGGCCATTGCAAAGCTGTCTCTCTGATGATAGAGATTAGCCAAATAGTAATTGTTTTCCGGTGACTCATCACCGAGTTGTTCTGTTTTTAAAAAATAAACAAATGCAGAATCATAATTTGCGAGTTCAAAATAAACTTTCGCCTTTAAATAATTCCATTTGGGGTTTTCGGGGCTTTTTACAGCAGCTTGGTTTAAAATTCTTAATGCTTCCTTGTAGTCCTTGTGGTGGATAAAATAACCTACCTCCTTTTCAATTTTTTTGTTGAATTGCGCATCCGAGGGATTATAGGTTAATAAACAGAAAACAAGGAGAATTCCCTTCATTGGCCAAAAATATCAATTATTATTAAAGGAATGCACTTTTTAAGTCTATTCCTCAAATAATAAAATAAGGAAATACAAGTAAACCTATAAACTAAAAAAAAACATCAATTTATTATGCATGCATAATATAATTTTTTATTTTCGTTCTCTGACCTATGAAAGCAAAGGAAACCGTAGACTTCAATATAAAAACTGCCTGGCATGCCATCTTCAGAATGTACAATAATGAGGCTTCAAAACATGAAATAACTACTTCGATGGGTTATGTTTTGATTAATATCGATGATGAAAATGGTACTCCTGCTACTAAAATAGGTCCGATGATCGGGATGGAGATTCACAGTCTTTCACGAATGATTAAAAATATGGAAGAGCGCGGATTAATTTTAAGAATGGCCGATAAAGAAGATGGGCGCGTAACCCGAATATTCTTAACTGAATTAGGAAAGGAAAAGCGAGAAATTTCCAAAAAAACAATAAGAAAATTTAATCATGCTGTACAGGAAGTTGTTCCGAAAGAGAAGCTGGACACCTTTTTTGAAGTCATAGACAATATAAACCATTTGATAGATAACAATCATATTTTTCGTGATCAATAAATATTATGAAAAGAATTATTAAGAAAGTCGCCATTTTAGGATCTGGTGTTATGGGGTCCAGAATTGCATGTCATTTTGCTAACATCGGTGTACAAGTCCTTCTCCTGGACATGGTTCCTAGAGAGTTAAATGATAAAGAAAAAAAAGCGGGCCTTGATTTAGAGAACAAAAACGTTAGAAACAGAATTGTAAACGATTCTCTTATTACTGCATTAAAATCAAATCCCTCACCAATTTATCATAAGGATTTCGCCTCGCGAATTGAAACAGGAAATTTCGACGATGACATGTCAAAAATTGAGAAATCTGATTGGGTCATTGAGGTTGTGGTTGAAAACCTAGAGATAAAGAAAAAGATTTTTGAAAGTGTTGAAAAATTTCGAGCAAAAGGCACTTTGATTACATCAAACACCAGTGGAATTCCCATGCATTTAATGTGTGAGGGGAGAACCGAGGATTTTCAGAAAAATTTTGCCGGCACACATTTTTTTAACCCTCCGAGATACCTTCAGCTTCTGGAAATTATTCCCGGACCGCAGTCTGATCCTGAGGTTGTTGATTTTCTCATGTCATTTGGGAGCAAGTTTCTTGGAAAAACCACAGTACTGTGTAAAGATACGCCGGCATTCATTGCTAACCGCGTAGGGATTTATGCCATTTTAAAAGTAGTGGATTCAATGATGAAGCTAGGCCTCAATATTGATGAAGTTGATAAACTTACCGGCCCGGTTATAGGAAGACCCAAGTCAGCGACATTTAGAACTTCTGATGTGGTAGGGCTAGATACACTAATAAAAGTATCGGATAATCTTTATCAGGGCCTGACCAAGGATGAATCCAGAGAAATGTTCAAATTACCTGAAGAGGTCAGGAAAATGGAAAAAAACAAATGGTTTGGCGATAAAACAAAACAGGGTTTTTATAAAAAGGTTAAAGACGAAGAAGGGAAAAGTCAAATATTAACACTTGATTTAGACTCTTTTGAATACAAACCAAAAGAAAAAGTAAAGTTTGCCACTCTTGAAGAAACAAAGTCCATTGATAAAGTTATAAACCGGTTTAAAACATTACTGAATGGAAAAGATAAAGCCGGAGAATTTTATAGAGATTCATTTTATGGCCTATTTCAATACGTGAGTTTCAGAATACCTGAAATTGCTGATCATTTATATCAAATAGATCAGGCCGTTTGTTCCGGCTTTGGTTGGGAAGTTGGCCCTTTTGAAACCTGGGATTCTGTTGGCTTGGAAGACACCATTAAAAAAATGGAAGAGGCCGGATTTAAAGTCGGGTCATGGGTAAAAGATATGCTCAAAAAAGGCAAAACTTCATTTTATAAAGTTGAAGGAGGGGTTAAAAAGTATTACAACATCAAAAATGATGCATACGAAGCACTTCCAGGTACCGATGAATTCATTGTGCTCGATAATTTAAGGGAAAACAAAAAAGTATGGTCCAATGAAGGAGCTACTATTTTCGATATAGGTGATGGAATTTTAAATATTGAGTTTCACACCAAAATGAACACCCTGGGAAGTGAAGTCATTCAAGGCATAAATAAAGCCATTGATCTTGCAGAAAAGGAATACGAAGGGCTGGTCATTGGAAATCAGGGTGCCAATTTTTCTGCAGGAGCAAATGTGGGTATGATATTTATGTTTGCCATCGAGCAGGAATTTGATGAAATCGACTTCATGGTTAGGCAGTTTCAAAATACCATGATGCGTGTTCGCTATTCATCCATTCCTGTGGTAGTTGCCCCTCATGGATTAACTCTGGGAGGTGGATGTGAAATGACCATGCACGCAGACAAAGTTCAGGCTGCTGCGGAAACATACATTGGTCTCGTTGAAATGGGCATAGGTGTTATACCCGGTGGTGGTGGAACCAAAGAAATGGTTTTGCGGGTCTCGGATACTTTTGAGGAAGGAGATGCTGAATTGAACAATATGCAAAATGCATTTATGGATATTGCTCAGGCGAAAGTGGCAACATCTGCGTATGAGGCTTTTGATATGCATATACTTCACGACGGGGATAATATTTCTGTAAATAAAAACAGGCAATTAGCAGATGCCAAACAAGCTGTAATTTCAATAATAGAACAGGGATATGTTCAACCGGTACATAGAAAAGATATAAAGGTACAAGGCAAAAAATTAATTGCCCTGTTTGAAGCTGGAATAAACGGAATGCTCATGGGGCGATATATTTCAGAACACGATGCGAAAGTGGCAAGGAAACTCGCATATGTAATGGCAGGTGGAGATTTATCATATCCACAGGAAGTTTCTGAGCAATACCTATTGGATTTGGAAAGAGAAGCTTTTGTTTCTCTGACCGGAGAAAAGAAAACACTAGAAAGGATTCAAGCCGTAATTAAGACAGGCAGGCCAATCCGGAATTAAGATTTTAAAAAAACAGTTCTTATAAAAAGATAATTATGGACGCATATATAGTAGCAGGATACAGAACCGCTGTTGGAAAAGCCAACAGGGGTGGCTTTAGATTTACTAGACCAGATGACCTGGCCGCTGAGGTAATAAAACATCTTGTTTCCAAAGTAGAAGGCCTGGACCCTAAGCAAGTTGACGATTTAATCGTTGGAAACGCCGTGCCTGAAGCAGAAGCTGGAATGCAAATGGGAAGAATGATTTCCCTTTTGTCATTGCCAATGGAAGTGCCGGGAATGATCGTTAATAGATATTGCGGTTCCGGTCTTGAAGCAATTGCGATTGCTTCTCAAAGAATTAATGCAGGCATGGCAGATATTATTATCGCTGGTGGTACTGAGTCCATGTCATTGGTGCCGGTAATGGGGACCAAAACCGTACTCAATTATAAAATTGCAAAAGAACACCCTACTTATTATACAAGTATGGGACTTACCGCTGAACAAGTATCTGAGCAATACAACGTGAGCCGGGAAGATCAAGATGAGTTTGCCTTTCGTTCACATATGAATGCAATTGATGCCATAGAATCTGGAAAATTTAAAGATGAAATTGTCCCTGTTACCGTGCAGGAAACTTATTTAGATGCTTCCGGCAAGAAAAAGTCCAGAGAGTATGTCGTTGACACCGATGAGGGCCCGAGAAAAGATACTTCTAAAGAAGTTCTTGCAAAATTAAGGCCTGTTTTCGCAAATGGAGGAACCGTTACTGCCGGTAATTCTTCCCAGACATCGGATGGTGCAGCTTTTGTAATGGTGATGTCAGAAAAAATGGTCAATCAACTGAATCTAAAGCCCATTGCAAGAATGCTATCTTATTCTGTTGCAGGCGTAGAACCTAGAATAATGGGAATTGGCCCGGTAAATGCGATACCAAAGGCATTGGAAAAAGCCGGGAAAAAATTAAAGGATATAGATCAAATTGAATTGAATGAAGCATTTGCTGCGCAATCAATTGCAGTTTTAAGAGAGCTGGATATCGATATAAATAAAGTAAATGTTAATGGTGGTGCAATTGCCCTTGGTCATCCATTGGGTTGTAGCGGGGCCAAATTGTCAATTCAGCTTTTCAATGAAATGCGAAGAAGAAAACAAAAATACGGAATGGTGACTGCATGTGTTGGAGGTGGACAAGGCGTTGCCGGAATTTATGAACTCTTATAAAATACTAAAATGGAAACAGTAGATAAAAAAATGAATATCAAAGGGGGAGAATTTCTTATCAAGGAAACTGATTCTTCCGATGTTTTTATTCCGGAGGAATGGAATGAAGAACAAAAAATGATCGCACAAATGTGTGATGACTTTTTAGCAAGTGAAGTGCTTCCAAACCTGGATAGAATTGATGCGCTGGAGGAAGGTTTAATGCCTCAATTAATGGATAAAGCCGGAGAGCTTGGTTTATTGGCCACAGCCATTCCCGAAGCGTATGAAGGTTTTGGAAAAGGATTTAACGATTCTTTATTGATTGCCGAAAGGACGGGCGCGGGTCATTCTTTTGCGGTAGCCTTATCTGCACATACAGGAATCGGAACCTTGCCTATTCTCTACTTTGGAACGGAAGAACAAAAAAAGAAGTACTTACCTAAATTGGCAAGTGGTGAATTCAAAGCCAGTTATTGCCTTACTGAACCCGGTTCTGGTTCGGATGCGCTTGCGGCTAAAACTAAAGCCGAATTGACTAAAGACGGCAAGCATTATGTGCTCAACGGCCAGAAAATGTGGATTACCAATGCCGGTTTTGCCGACTTATTTATTGTATTCGCAAAAATAGATGGCGAGAAATTCACTGGTTTTGTCGTTGAAAAAGGAACCCCGGGACTGAGTTTGGGCAACGAAGAACATAAAATGGGGATTAAAGGCTCTTCAACTAGGCAAGTGTTTTTTGAAGACTGTAAAATACCCAAAGAAAATATTTTGGGTGAAGTTGGGAAAGGACACATTATCGCTTTCAATATTTTAAATATTGGAAGAATTAAACTTGGCGCAGCCGTATTGGGAGGTTCTAAGTCCGCAGCTCATCATACAATTATGTATGCAAATGAGCGTCATCAATTTCAAAGACCTATTTCAAGTTTTGGTGCTATTAAGCATAAGATAGCCGAGCAGGCAATTAAAATTTTTGCTACAGAGTCTGCCCTTTATAGAGCGGGAATGGACATAGAAAAAACTGAAAATGCCTTATTAGAAAAAGGTAAAACACCAAGTGAAGCCTTACTCGGGGCAGCAGAAGAGTTTGCCATAGAATGTGCAATACTAAAAGTAATGGGATCTGAAACCTTGGATTATGTGGTAGATGAGGGTGTGCAAACATTTGGCGGCTATGGGTTTTCTGCCGAATACGTAATGGATCGCGCATATCGAGACGCAAGAATTAACAGGATTTTTGAAGGCACAAATGAAATCAACAGAATGTTGATTATCGATATGTATTTAAAAAGGGCAATGAAAGGCCAGTTGGATTTAATGACTCCTGCTTCAAATGTTCAAAAGGAGTTAATGGAAATTCCCGATTTTGGCGATGAAGAGCAAAGTTTGTTTTCTGAAGAAAAGAAGCTAATAGCTAACGCAAAAAAAGCAGGTTTGATGTGTGCTGGCTCTGCTGCACAAAAGTACATGCAAAAATTGGCTGATGAGCAAGAAATTTTAATGGCTTTAGCCGATATGGTTATAAAAATCTATGAAGCGGAGTCTGCAATTTTAAGAGCAGAAAAATATGTGGGAATTCACGGTGAAGAAAAAGGTCAGTTACGAACAGACCTCGCCAAAGTATGCCTCTATGATGCCATGGATGAAATCAACCGGGCCGGTAAAACCGTAATTAATGCATTTGCCGAAGGTGATATGTTAAGAATGATGCTTCTGGGATTGAAAAGGTTTACAAAAACACCGCCTTTCAATTCTATAGAAGCCCGCAGACGAATAGCAGATTTTCTAATTAAAGAAAACACCTATAAACTAGATTAAAACTAGCCCCGAAAGGGGCTTTTTAATGTATGATAAATGCCTTTCTAACCGACCCCATATTGCTTTCTGTTTGAAGAAAATACAGCCCTCTTTTTAGATTGCTCAGCTGTATTTTTGATTCCCCCTCTATTAAAATTCCATTTTGTACTTCAACACCTTGTTCATTATATATCTTGTACGATAAATTAATATCATATCCCAAAATGCTAAGTGATTCTTTTGTGGGGTTTGGGTAAATCAACAAATAATTTTCGTCTTCTGTGTCCAAGCCATCACAAATAAGCATTATAACAAAAATAGAATCATAATTTGCGCAACCATTGGTGTCGGTTACTGTACAGGCTGCCCAACCTGAGCCATTTAATACAAATATTGAATCGGTACTTCCATTATGCCATAGATAAGAATATCCGGGGCCTGTGGCTGAAAATGTTATCGGAAACTGATCATTGCAAATTAAAGTGTCTTCATTGCCAAACTCCAATAAAGGTTTTGGTCTTTCAATAAGGAAAACAGTATCGCTATTTTGACAAGTGTTTTGATCTGTGACCGTTGCAGTTAAATTTCCGTCATTTCCATAATAAATGGATTGCCCTGTACTCCCATCAGACCATAAAACATTCACCCACCCGGGGCCGGCATCAAACATCACACTATCTCCTTCACAAAACTCGACATCTGGCCCAATGTCCAAGTCTGGCAAACTGTTTACGATTACTGTTTGTGTGAGCGAATCAGAGCAAGAAGTGCCGTTTACTACAATTTTGACTTCGTAAGAACCGGCTGAATCAAAAACCTGATTGAACGTTGAATCTGAAGAAACAAATTGATTATCAATATACCAGGACAATGTTTGAGCACCGATGCTGGTGCTTGTAAATAATACAGAGTCTTTTTCACACACGTTTCCTGAATATGACATTCCCGGTACCGCATTACAGCAGGAAATCACTGTCATATTACCAGAAACTGTATTCATCTGATTTGTAACGTTTCCCATATTCAAGTACCCTGTCACATTCACTGTATATGACCCTGCAGGCACATTACCCAAATTGGCAGTATGGGAAGTGAAATTAATTGCAGGTAGGCAAATTATTAATTCTTGATAATAGACATTGACGTCAATTACATTTCCATTTATACTGGATGTAATGCTGTCGAATGGAAAATTAATGCAATTGACTTGTACAAATGCAATGATATCGCTATTCGTACAAGATGTTGCGTTGGAGGGAATGGTTGTATTCGTTATGGTCAAAAGCTGGGCATTTGAGTTGTGGGTAACAAATACGGCAAACACGAACAAGATTGAAAATAGTTTTATGTATTGTTTCATAATTCCATAAATGAGATACTAAAATAGTAGATTAATATAAGTTTATATTATTGTTCTGTAATTAAGCGTAGAGTTTGAGACACCAAAATTCCCGGGAATTATTAGTTCGGGATTTAAAACCTTTATTCCAATTTTAACAATTGCCATATGGTGAGTCGTATGTTCATAAACATATTGCAATTCTCTTTTTAAAGAAGATTTAAATGCTGTTTTAGAATTGAATTGTTCTACTACCAATTCAATGTCTTCTAAATTACTATTCAGCCAATCAATTATTTCCTGTGTCGCATTGTTTGCTTCAGGCAAGTTTACTTCCAGGCTTTTTTGGCGCTTTCTCTTGTCGTAATTAACCTTTTTAGAGTCCGCCTTTGCTTTTAGTATCTGATAAAATTCTATTATGTGTCTAAAATGTTGCCCAATTGAAGCACTAGACAATATTTCCAGGCTTTGAGAATATTCATTTTCACTTAGAAAATTGATATGATGAAGTAGAGTTTTTAACTGAACAATATTTTTATTTCTAAGCTCTTCCACCGATTATCCAAACTAAATTCAAATATGATCTACTGATGATTTGTCTAAACTTTGACAATATCTAAATTACAATAGAAATATAATTGTTAATACAAAGCTAAAAGAATGGAGCATGTTGTAATTATAGGCAATGGAATAGCTGGTGTAACTACAGCAAGGTTTATTCGAAAACATAGCGATAAAAAAATCACAATAATTTCTTCGGAAACGGAACATTTTTTTTCCAGAACGGCCCTCATGTATATTTATATGGGTCATATGAAATTTGAAAACACCAAACCCTATGAGGACTGGTTTTGGTCTAAAAATCGAATAGACCTTATCTACTCACATGTTGACCAAATCAATTTTGAAGAGAAAAGTCTTAGTCTAAGAAATAATTCACAGATCAAGTATGATAAGTTGGTGCTTGCTTTAGGCAGTAAGCCGAATAAGTTTGGTTGGCCCGGACAAGATCTGAAGGGGGTTCAGGGTTTATACAGTTATCAGGATCTTGAATCCATGGAGTACTACTCCAAAGGTTTAAATAAAGCGGTTATTGTGGGTGGTGGATTAATAGGAATTGAAATGGCAGAGATGTTCAAAACAAGAAATATTGATGTTTGCTTCCTCGTAAGAGAAGAAAGCTTTTGGAACAACGTCTTGCCTGCTGCTGAGTCGGCGATGATTAATCGCCATATTATACATCATGGAATTGACCTTCGCCTAAATACAAATCTTACTAAAATAATTCCAGATGAAAAGGGAAAATGCAAAGCCGTTAAAACAGATAAAGGTGAAATAATAGAATGTGGCTTTGTTGGGCTCACGGCTGGTGTATCCCCGAATATTGATTTCTTAAAAAACACGGATCTAAGTACCGACAAAGGTATTCTTGTCGATAATTATTTCCAGACAAATATTGAAGAGGTTTACGCTGTTGGAGATTGCGCTCAGTTTATTGAACCTCCAAAGGGAAGAAGGCCCATAGAGCAGGTATGGTACACAGGAAGAATGCATGGTGAAACTTTGGCCATGAACATATGTAATATAAAAAAACCCTATCAGCCGGGGCCCTGGTTTAATTCCGCAAAATTTTTTGATGTCGAATACCAAACTTATGGAATGGTTTTGCCTGACTATGACGAAAATGAAAAGGGTATTTATTGGGAACATGAAGACGGCACAAAATGCATGCATTTGGTGTTTGACAAAAATTCCTTGGTCGTAAAAGGTTTCAATATTTTTGGCATCCGTCACCGACATGAAGTATGGGATAAATGGCTAAGGGAGCATAAGACTGTACGATATGTTCTTGAAAACATACAAAGCGCAAACTTTGATCCCGAGTTTTTCAATGCATACGAAACAGAACTGGTAGATGTGTTTAACAAAACATATTCCAAGCATCGTGTGGAAATCAAACGCAAAAAGCGCTTTCTGGAAAAAATCGGATTTTAAATGATAAAAGCGATAAAAATAAGCGGGCTTGTATTGTTCTTAATAGGGTTTTCCCTTTTCTTAAGCAGCTTTTTTCTAGGTTATTATAAAATTGATAAAAATATAATAATTGATAATGCGCCTTCTAAACCTGCACTGGAAGCCATGCTTAATTCAAGCAAGAATTTTCTCAACCAAAAAATAACTTCCCCTTTTCAATTTGTATCAAAACTTTCATCATCTATTGAAAAATCAAATAATGAAATTCTTTTAAAATTTGGTTTCAATAAAGATCAGCTGGAAAAACTAATATCGCCTTATAAAAACAATGAAAAAATAGTTTTTAGTCTTCAAAAAAGTCTTGATCTCGCATTGGAAAATGATCCTGAAAAAGAATACAAAAAAGAAAGCTTCAGAGAATATGGTTCCTGGTTAGATCAAAGAGAGTATTCAAATATCGGCAAACTTAAAGAGGACATTGAAGGTGTCATTCAAAATATTGAAAAATACAAGGTCACAAAAGAATATGGCATTGATAAGTACAGCAGAAAAAGTTTATTATATTCTTTAAGTAAAGCTTCCAACAATGGGCCTGTAAGCTCTAGTCCTCTACTATTTATAATTCTAACTTATGGTTTGTGCATCATAGGTGCAGTTTTATACATATTGCCTAAATTAGACTCCCATCCCGGCATAAAAAATAATCACATTTTTCACCGGGCGATGAGCAATGTTGGCTGGTTAGGCGTATTAACCGGCTCCTTTTTAATCCTGTTTTATATCTTCCTTTATTACTTTCCCGAATATATGACTTCATGGATTATTATGGTTGACCCAATCAGTCAGTTTATTAAAAACGCTGATGCGGGCAGGTTTTTTCTCTATGGATTTATCTATACCCTGTGTATTTTGATAATGGGTATTAGAATGATCATAAAATACCGGCACAGCAGGTACCAAATAATTAGAACTATCTCTGTGATGTTTTTTCAAACTGCATTTGCTTTTCTTATTCCGGAAATTCTTTTGCGATTAAACAAACCGTATTTTGATTTTAAGAATATATGGCCTTTAGATTATGACTTTTTCTTTGGCAATGAGTTAAATGTATTGATTGAAAGTGGTGCTTTAGGTCTATTCATGCTTTTTTGGGGCATTGCATTAATCATAATCGCTGTTCCCGTTTTTGTTTTCTTTTTTGGCAAAAGATGGTATTGTTCCTGGGTTTGCGGATGCGGTGGATTAGCAGAAACTCTTGGGGATCCATACAGACAGCTTTCAGATAAATCACTTCGTTCATGGCAAATTGAACGTTATATGATTCATGGGGTATTGGTTTTTGCTGTAATAATGACTGCGGCAGTACTTTATACTTTTTTTACCGGTGAATCAGAGCTTCTGGGATTTAATTCATATTCTATCAGAGAAACCTATGGTGCCTGGATTGGTGCAGGCTTTGCCGGAGTAGTTGGAACCGGGTTTTATCCTCTTATGGGTAACCGGGTTTGGTGTCGATTTGGTTGTCCCCTGGCGGCCTACCTCGGTATTGTTCAGAAATTCAAATCGCGGTTCAGAATAACAACGAATGGCGGACAATGTATTTCCTGCGGCAATTGCAGCACTTATTGTGAAATGGGAATCGATGTGCGATGGTACGCACAACGCGGTCAAAATATTATCCGCTCTTCTTGTGTCGGTTGTGGTGTTTGCTCTTCCGTCTGTCCAAGAGGTGTTTTAAACCTGGAGCTTAAGGATGAAGAAGGTAGATACAATGAACCAATTTTGATTGGCATGGATCGAGCTGAAGTTGCGGTCAAATAGCAATGGCCAAAACAGCAAAGTTTATTTCAGACGCTCCTGCCATTAAAACAGTTTCAGAAAGGGACTCCAGGGTAGAGCCTGTTGTCACAACGTCATCCAAAAGGACTATCTTTTTATCTTTAATTTGTTCCTGATCTACAACCGAAAAGATCGTTTTTACATTTTCCCAGCGCTCTTTTCGATCCATTTTAGTTTGGGTTTTAGTGTTTTTTACTCGAATTACCGATTGTGTATCAAGGTTTACTCCAATACTTTCCGAAAATCCTTTCGCAATTATTTCACTCTGGTTAAATCCTCTTAATTTTTCTTTTTTAGGGTGCAGGGGTACCGGAATGATAGAGTCAAAAGAGACCGAATAATTTTCTAAAAAGCATTCACCCATGCATTTTCCGAAAAATTCTGCTAATTCTTTATTCCTCTTGTATTTAATCTCCATTAGTATTTTTTTTATACTAAATGATTTATCATAACGCAAGTAGGCATAACATTGCTTAACCTTTACTCTTCCCCAAAATCGTGATTTGAACTCATTGATCTCCGGTCCTTTCCGGTTTATTATGGGTAATAACAGTTGACATTTAATACACAGTTGGTATTCGCTCTTATGCAATGCCGTCTGGCATATAGTGCAGTTTCTCGGATAAACAACATCCAAAAACCCTTCGTAATAGCTTGTGAAAGACTCCAATAATTTCATGGTGGGCTAATTTCTGCAATTCCTCAATTTCTTGTCTTACTGTTTATATATTCGCAATGGCTCTTTACACATTTGCTAATGGATGAATTGGAAAAAGAATGGAATTTATTAATCAAAAGGATTGAATCTATTATTGGAAAAAAGCCTGCTGACTTAAATGCTGTTCTCTTTTTAATCGGAGTTCAGGAACTTGGGAAAGGCCCGTTAAATTTTAGCAAGGAACAGAAACAAGACCTATTACATATTGCAACATGCAAACTATTGAGCTTAAATAACTATTATATATTAACCGGTATTGATGATGATGGCTGGCCACATTGGGAAAAAGCAGGGTCAATACCACGATTTACTGTTAAGGAGCAGGAATTGCTTCTAAAACAAAATGCAATACTTTATTTCAAAGAATATTTTAAATGAAAATCATCACATATAATGTAAACGGAATTAGAGCCGCTCTAAAAAAAGGCTTTTTATCATGGCTTAAGTCTGCGGATCCGGATGTTTTATGTTTGCAGGAAGTCAAAGCGCATAAAGCACAGGTTCAGGGAGAACTCAGCCTTTTTGAAAATCTTGGATATCACATTTATTGGCATGAAGCTGAAAAAAAGGGTTATTCAGGAGTTGCCATTCTTTCGAAAATAAAGCCAAATCATGTAGAAATTGGATGTGGTATTGGGGACTATGACCAGGAGGGTCGGGTCATTAGAGCCGATTTTGATAATGTTTCCGTTATGTCGCTTTATATTCCATCCGGGAGCAGCGGTAATGAAAGACAGGATTATAAAATGTATTGGCTGGCCGAGTTTTTGAAATATGCCAAATCCTTAAAAGATGAAATTCCACATCTGCTTATTTGTGGTGACTTCAATATCTGTCACACTGAAATAGACATTCATAACCCAAAAGCAAATGCCAGAAGTTCAGGCTTTTTACCTGAAGAAAGGCAGTGGCTTAGTGATTTTCTTGGACTGGGATTTATTGATAGTTTTCGTTTTTTTAATAAAGAACCGCATAATTATTCCTGGTGGAGCTACAGAGCGAATGCGCGAAGCAAAAACCTCGGCTGGAGAATAGACTATAACATGGCGTCCTCACAAATGAAGGCTCGCTTGAAGAATGCTGCTATTTTAAGTAAGGCCATGCACTCTGATCACTGTCCGGTACTTTTAGAACTCAACTAAATCTCATACTTTTGATATTGCTGATTACATTTCGGGTAAACTAATTATATATGAAGCCAAGTGCTATTGCCCTTTTTCTTATCTTATTTTTGTGGGCATGTGACTCTACGAAAAACGAAACTGAAGAAGTTTCTGATAATCAATTAATCCAGACTAAAGGTGGCCGGTTTTATGGAGGCGTATTCAATCTGAACGAAACTGAATATGTAAAATCATTATATCCGCCTAGTATCAAAGATGTTGTTTCGGCC
Organism: Hyphobacterium sp. CCMP332; assembly: GCA_014323545.1. Lineage (NCBI taxonomy): Bacteria > Pseudomonadati > Pseudomonadota > Alphaproteobacteria > Maricaulales > Maricaulaceae > Hyphobacterium > Hyphobacterium sp. CCMP332. The sequence goes on along the minus strand of CP058647.1, from coordinate 1,755,811 downwards.
AGGGTTGCTTCTCTGGCTTATGAGGGGTTATTTAAATTTAACCAATCCAATTTAGAAATCGAACCATGCCTTGTAAGTGACTATAACATAGACAGCACTGGAAGAGTGTATTCATTTGTTCTAAAAGACAGTGTCTATTTTCATGATGACCCTGTCTTTGAAAATGGGGTTGGACGGGTGTTAAACTCTGAAGATATACGTTTTTGTTTAGAAAACTTATTAACGAAAAGCTCATATAACACTGGATCAAGCATATTACTGGGAACCATCAAAGGCTCCGACGATTTTTTTCAAAACTCTGATAATCAAGATTTTAGTGGGGTGCTAGAGGGTTTTAAGGTTTTTGATGACCTGCATTTTCAAATTACACTTGAAAAACCGGATGTATTATTTCTTCAGAAATTAGCCCGGCAGGAACTATTTATTTATCCCCCGGAGGCTTTTCACAAATACGGATTAGACCTTTCCAAACACATCGTGGGGACAGGTGCTTTTTATTTGACTAAGGTCAATGAAGGCTCTTCTATTGTCTTTAGTAAAAACCCTAAATATCACGGTAAAGATGTTTATGATAATAAATTGCCCTTTTTAAACCAAGTAGAGATCAGTTTCATTCAAAATAAAAAAAGTGAATTGCAATTATTTCTAGACGGCAATCTTGATATGGTTTATCGACTTAACAAAGATTATTTCAAAGAAATATTAGAAGACCGGTATGAAATAAGTGGGGGAGATTTTTCGAAATATCAATTGCAACAAAGTCCGGAAATGATGACTCATTTTCTTGGTTTTAATAACAAAAATGAAATTTATAAAAATCAGGATTTAAGAAAAGCAATTTCATTTGCAGTAAACAGGGAAGACATATTGGATTTGGCTTTGCAAGGCGAGGCTTATGCTCCGGGCAATTTTGGAATTACACCTCCTTGTTTTGAAAACTACAAAAATGAAACGCTTAGAGGCTATAAATTTAATAAGGATTCAGCCCAATATTATTTTAATAAATCGGGCTTTAAAGATGTTTTAACTTCAAAACCCATTACTCTTTGGCTAAATTCGGATGGCTCCAGAAATACTCACATTGCTGTTGCAATAAAAAATCAGTTAAAAAAAGTTTTGAACATCGAGCTAAAACTGGAAATCGTTCCTCTGGCTGTTTTGCAGGAAAAAATAATTGACGGGACGGCTGGCTTTTATAAAATTGCGTGGTTAGCGGATTTTCCAAGTCCTAAAAGCTTTCTGACCCTTTTTTATGGTAAACATTTAAAAGAGGATGGGGTCTATCCAAATTTTATAAGATATGAAAACAAAGCTTTTGACCAGTTGTATGAATTGGCTTCACAAAGTGTTGACTTAAAAAATGCCAATGAATTGTTTTTAAGTGCAGAAAGAATAATCATACAATCGTGTCCTGTGATTGTATTGTGGTACGATGAAGGGTATAGGCTTTTACAGCCATACATAAAAAACTTTCCCAACAACCCAATGCAATATCGTAACTTCAGCGAAGTTTATTTTGTAAAACCTGAAACTTTAGAGAGATCTAAATTGTAATTTTAGTTTAAAGGGCAATTATGTCAAGCAAGGGAGGTTTTAATAGAATTAGTGCACAACTCAGAGAGTACAAAAGAAAATACTTTCTCAATGCCCTCATACGTGGCTCGCTTCTTTTTTCTGGCTTTTCTATTTTGCTCTTCCTTTTTATCACCAGCTTAGAGTATTTCGGCCATTTTTCAACCTTGCTAAGAGGAGTCTTTCTCTTTCTTTTTATTGCAACAGTTTTTGGTGCATTAATTCAAATGGTAGGTTTCCCTCTTTGGAAATTAATTTATACTTCAAAAGGGCTTTCAGATGAGCAGGCTGCTAAACAAATAGGACAGGCCTTTCCGGAAATTCAGGATAAACTACTCAATGCCTTACAATTACATGAATTAAACACATCAAACAGCGATTTAATTCTAGCAAGTATTGCTCAAAGGACAGAAGAGTTAAAATGGTATAAGTTTCCCAGGGCAATCAAATTTTCTGAAAATAAACGCTTTTTAAAATATTTTTTGGTTCCGGTTATGTTTTTGGGAATAATAGCATTTTTTATTCCCGAGCTATTCAGTGAAAGCACAGAGCGATTAATCAATTATAATAAAGAGTATGTTCCTACGGCACCTTATGAAATTGAAATATTAAATGAAGATTTAAAATCATTCAAAAACGAAGACTTTGAATTGAAAATAGCCTTTAGTGGCAATTTAATACCCGAATCATCCTTTATTAGCAATGGCAATAGAAGGACAAGGATGAAGAAAAACCCGGACGGCTCATTTGGTTATACATGGAGAAAAATACAAAGCAATGAACCCTTCCAAATTTCTGCCGGTGGATTTTTAAGTGAAACATTCACAATTATAGTTTTAGCAAGGCCCGAGCTCGCTTCATTTGAGCTTTTAATTAAATATCCAAAACATACAGGCCTTGTTAATCAAAGTTTAAAAAACATAGGTGACCTAAGTGTTCCCGAAGGGACTACTATTAAATGGTTACTGCAGACACAAGAATCTAAAACTATTGATTTTCAGGTAAATAATGATTTAGAAGTTAAAGGTGTTCCAATTCTTAAAAATCAATGGTCCTATGAAAAATTAGTAAAAAGTTCTTTTGACTACACCATCTCTCTTGAGAGTGAACAAGGTTTGAAAAGAGAAATATTAGGATATAAAGTTGAAGCAATACCCGATGCTTATCCGGGAATTACTGCCAGTCAGGTTTATGACAGCACACTCTTTAATTTTGTCGCTGTAGGTGGCAATGTTTTTGATGATTATGGTATTAGCAATTTGAAGATATATTACAATGTGTTTGATCAAAATCGAAGCATACTAAACCAGGGTTCAATTCCAATTGAATTAAGTGCAAAGCTCAAGAAACAGAACTTTTTATATAACTGGGATTTAAAAAACATCGATCTTAAAAGCGGACATCGACTAGAATATTTTTTGCAAGTTGTTGATAACGATGGCTTTAGTGGTCCTAAAAAGACCAATTCCAAAACATTTTTAATAAATGTGCCTTCTGAAGATGATATAAAAAATGAATTGCGAGAAAACTCAAAATCACTTCAAGGTGAGATGTCCGCTATTCAAGAGGAAGCTAAAAAATTAAATAAAGAGCTCAAAGAAATAATGGATGAAACAAAATCTAAAAAATCACTTGAGTGGAAAGATAAAAACAAGATCGATCAGGCATTAAAAAAACATGAAGCCCTAAAAAAGGAATTAGAAAAACTCAATAGTCAACTCGATAAAAACACAAAAACCAAAAAACGTTTTGAAGATAGCAATGAAAATATTCAGAAAAAAACCGAATCCTTAAAAGACTTGATGAATGAAATCCTGGACGAAGAAACCAAAGACTTGCTTAAAGAGCTACAAAAACTTTTAGAAGAAAAAGGTGATAATCAGCAGATTCAAAATAAATTGGAGGATTTGGAAAACAAAAGTTACAATCTGGAGAAAGAGTTGGATCGAGCCATTGAGCTATTCAAACAGCTGCAGTTTGAAGACAGAATGAACAGCGCCATAGAAAAGCTTGAGGAATTATCTGAAGAACAGAAAGATTTAGCCGAGAAGACAGAAGATAAATCGCTGAAAAACAGTGAGCTACAAAAACAACAAGAAAAGATCAATAAAGAATTTGAAAAATTAAAAGAAGAGCTGAATGATATTAAAAAGCTCGATGAAAGTATGGAAAGTCCCAATAACATGGAAGACACAGAAAGCGAACAAAACGATATTGAAGAGTCGCTGAAGGAGAGCTCGGAACAATTGGATAAAAACAAAAACTCCAAAGCCAGTGAAACTCAGAAAAAATCATCTCAGAAAATGGATGGTCTGGCCAAAAAGATGTCAGAATTTATGATGAATATGTCTTCACAGTCTTTGATGGAAGACATGAATAATTTACGTCAAATTCTAGAAAACCTAATTACCCTTTCGTTTGAACAGGAAGATTTAATGAATGAGTTTAAAAAGGTTAACCAATCTGACCCCAGATACGTAGAACTAGGACAGGAACAGTTAAAATTGAAAGACGATGCAATAGTAATAGAAGATAGTCTGCTTGCTCTTGCAAAAAGGGTATTTCAAATTGAGTCTTTTGTAACCAGAGAGGTCAATGAAATGAATGAAAATATGGAAGATGCTCTCGAAGCAATTAAAGATCGAAAAAATGGCCTTGCTGCCGGCAAACAGCAGTTCGCTATGACATCTATTAATAATCTTGCTCTAATGCTCAATGATGTGTTGAAGCAGATGCAAGAACAAATGGCTTCGCAAATGTCGGGAGAACAAATGTGCAATAAACCTAAAAAAGGGGGTAAACCTTCGATGTCAATGCTTCAACAGTCTCTAAATCAGAAAATTAGAGAGTTAAAACAAAGCGGAAAACAAGGCAGAGAACTCTCTGAAAGTCTTGCAGAACTGGCACGAGAACAGGAAGAACTCAGGCAAATGCTTGAAGGAATGGGCAGTGGTGAAACACAATTGGACGAAAATGCGCAAAAGAAACTCAAAGATCTTGAAAAGATTATGGAAGAATCTGAAAAAGATTTAGTACATAAAAGATTAACACAGGAATTACTGCAAAGACAGGAAGATATTCTTACACGACTTCTGGAGTCTGAAAAAGCACAAAGAGAACAACAACTAGACCCAACCAGGGAGTCGCAAACAGCTGAAGAGAAGGAATTAGTAAGGCCGCCGGATTTGGAAAAATACTTTAGAGAAAAAGAAAAACAAACAGAATTATTAAAGACTATTTCACCATTTCTTAACTCCTACTACAGAGAGCAGGTAAATGAATATTTTGAAAAAATATATGAATAGCTTTATATTGATAAATTATTTAACAGGTGTAAAATGAACTCTATGTCTATCGAATTCCCATCAATTATCGATAACATAAGAATCGTTGAAAGTTTCATTGATAATGCAAAACTGAAGCTAAATTTTAACGATGACATTTATGGTAACATTATGGTTTCTGTAACGGAGTCTGTTAATAATGCCATAGTTCACGGTAATAATCTTGACAAAAACAAAAAAGTAGTGCTATCACTGGACTACGATGATAGTCTTTTGAAGTTTAAAGTAAAGGACGAAGGTCATGGATTTGATTATCATCACATTCCTGATCCTACCAATCCTGAAAATATTGAAAAGGTCAGCGGCAGAGGAATTTTCTTGATGAAGCACCTCTGTGATGAAGTTAACTTCTCTACTGAAGGAAATGAGGTAGAAATGGTTTTCTATTTTGACGAATAATATTCCAATTCACTTTTTTTATGAAGACTGTTCGTTTAGAGTCCAAAATACTAAGCGAATTAAAACCTGGCTTTTGGAAGTCCTTGATAAGGAAAACGCCTCTGCAGGGAATATCAATTATATTATATGTTCGGATAATTACTTATTGGAAATAAACCGCCGTTATCTAAACCACGACTATTACACCGATATTATTACTTTTCCTTGTTCTGAACTTCCGGAGCCTATGGAAGCCGACATTTTTATCAGCGTTGACAGAGTTAGGGAAAATGCAGCGTCTTTAGAAAAAGAGTTTTCAAACGAATTTCACAGAGTTCTTGTTCACGGTATATTACACCTTTTAGGTTATAATGACAGCAGCAAGGATGAGAAACAGGAGATGAGGAAAAAAGAGGATAGCTGTTTATCTTTGCGTGATTTTTAAGCGTTCCACGTGGAACAATACTGTCCGTTAAGAATTGTTTCATGTGAAACATAATGAGTATATATCTGATGTTTCAAGAATATGATGTAATTGTAGTGGGGGCCGGGCATGCGGGTTGTGAGGCGGCGCATGCAGCGGCGAAAATGGGTTCGAAGGTCATGCTTATAACAATGAACATGAATACCATTGCTCATATGTCTTGTAACCCAGCTATGGGGGGAGTGGCAAAAGGACAAATTGTACGAGAAATTGATGCCCTGGGTGGAATGTCCGGGATTATTTCTGATTTATCCATGATTCAGTTTAGGATGTTGAACAAATCAAAGGGTCCTGCCATGTGGTCACCCCGAACCCAAAATGATAGAATGAAGTTTGCGGAACATTGGCGACTAGCCTTAGAAAATAACCCTAACATAGATATGTGGCAGGAAATGGTTTCGGGTTTTATTATAAAAGGAGAAGAGGTCAAGGGTGTAAAGACCGGCATGGGTCTGGAAATTCGATCTAAAACAGTTATTGTTACCAGTGGCACTTTTTTAAATGGTGTGATTCATATTGGTGAAAAACAATTTGGTGGGGGACGAGCTGGAGAAAGAGCCTCGAGAGGAATTACAGAAGAACTTGTGGAATTAGGCTTTTCAGCCGGACGTATGAAGACGGGTACTCCGCCCCGCGTTGATGGCCGCAGCCTGGATTACTCCAAAATGGAAGAACAAAAGGGTGATTTGGCACCTTCAAAATTTTCCTATTCAGACACAAAACCTTTATCCGAACAGCGCTCATGTCATATAACTTATACTAATCCTGAAGTACACGAAATATTGAGCGAAGGTTTTGAGAAGTCACCTATGTTTAATGGTAGAATTAAAGGTATAGGCCCAAGGTATTGTCCATCGATTGAGGATAAAATAAATCGTTTTTCTGAAAGGGATCGACATCAAATATTTGTAGAGCCGGAAGGATGGAAGACAGTAGAAGTTTATGTCAATGGATTTTCAACTTCTTTGCCGGAAGATGTACAATTTAGATCAATCAGCATGATACCCGGTTTTGAAAAAGCAAAAATGTTCAGGCCCGGCTATGCTATAGAATACGATTTTTTTCAGCCTACACAACTTAAATCCACCCTGGAAACAAAAATAATTAATAACCTCTTTTTTGCAGGACAAATTAATGGTACCACCGGGTATGAAGAGGCGGCCTGTCAGGGCTTAATAGCCGGGGTCAATGCTCATTTGAAATTAAATAACAAGGAAGCGTTCACATTAAGCCGATCAGAAGCTTATATGGGAGTTCTTATTGATGACCTAATTAATAAAGGGACCGAGGAACCCTATAGAATGTTTACCTCAAGAGCCGAATATCGTCTTTTACTAAGACAGGACAATGCCGACATAAGACTTACACCCATTGGATATCAGCTAGGTCTCGCCGACAAAATAAGAATGAAAAACGTAGAAGACAAAAATAAATGGGTAGAGGAGTTATTGGCGGAGATTAAAAATACGAAACTGAGTCCTAATGAAATTAATCAGGTACTAAAAGATTTAAGTTCTGCTGAAATCAAAGAAAAGACCAATCTGGAAAAACTAGTTAAAAGACCAAATATTGATTTGAATAGTCTTGGTGAAAAAAATAATTCTGTCAACCGTCTTATTAATACCTACCCGATAGAAGTCATAGAACAATCTGAAATATTAATCAAATACGACCATTATCTCGAAAAGGAAAGAACACTGGCAGACAAATTAAAAGAAATGGATAATTTAAGAATCCCGGATAAATTCAATTACAGAAAACTATCTGCCATGTCTGCTGAATCAAGAGAAAAACTAAGCCAACAGCTGCCCGAAACTTTGGGCCAGGCAAGTCGAATATCTGGAGTATCTCCAGCTGATATTTCTGTTCTATTGGTTCATTTAAAAAAATAACTAATTGAAATTCAAACACTTATGTTTCTTGTCAGTGTTTTTTACACTTTCATGTGCCAACATTAAACCTCCGACCGGTGGTGAGAAAGATTTGGATCCTCCCATCTTGCTAAAGTCAATTCCTGAACACAATAGCACAAATTTCGCGAGTGATGAAATAACCTTGTTTTTTGATGAACAAATAGAAACAAAAGGTCTAATCAATGAGCTGATAATTACTCCCGATGATAATATTCAAATTAAAGAAACGCCAAAAAAGAAATCATTGACCATACGTCTTAAAGATACCCTTCGTCAAAATACAACCTATAATTTAAATTTTGGAAACAGTATAGTAGATATCACTGAGAGAAACCCAAGTCAAAATGCGGTTATTGCTTTTTCTACCGGCCCCGACATTGATACCGCATTTATTAAAGGCAAAGCCATAGATATGTTTACTCAAGAACCGCTAAAGGATGTCATTGCGGTTTTACAACCTATAAACGACACAATCGATATACAGAAACACAGACCTGCTTATTTATCGCGAGTAGACGAGGAGGGTAATTTTACAATTAACAATTTACCTAAGAATTATTTCCGCTTGTATGCTATTAAGGATGACAATGGCAATCTTATTTACAATATCGGTAAAGAGAAAATAGCTTTGTATTCCGATAGTATTTTACCGTCCTACAACGATACGGTCTATCAATTGTTTTTAAGTGCTCAGGATACAAGGCCCTTTAGATTATTATCTACAAGACATCATTATAATTATACCACCTTTTCATTTAATAAAGGAATTTTTGAATATCAATTGGAGGAGGACAGTATTTTTTCATATTTATCAAGTAAGACAAAGAGCCTGAATTTATTTCACCCTTTTCTAATAACTGATTCCTTAGCAATAAATATTAATGTGACAGATTCAAGTACTTATAATTTTGATTCAACTCTTTATATAAAGAATGACTTACTATCAGACACCCTTAAACCTGAATTTTCAATTGAGATAGAACCAAAAAATGGAGATGTTGAATCTATTCCGGATACAATCCGCCTAAGCTTCAATCTGAGACTTAATACTTTTCAGCTTGACTCCACACTTATTGTTACAGAGCAAAAAGATAGCATTATCATTGACAAATTAGACTATGGTAAAATAGGTGAACAATCCTATTTCATTATCAATCCTAAGCCAAAATCTAAAAATACTATAATCAAAATAATTAAAAACGACATTACATCTATATATAATGACACGATAAGAAATGTTAAAATGTTTTACAATCTACCACGAGAAGAGAAATTTGGACAGATAGATGGTGAAGTAAGATCAGATTATGACAATCTAATTCTACAAGTCACAGATTTAAAGGGAAATACCAAAAGAGAACTTTTAGTAGAACCAGGAGCTTTTTCGATTCGCTATCTGGACCCCGGAACATATCGGCTCAGGCTTATACACGATGAAAATAATAATGGTATTTGGGATAAGGGAGATCATTATAAATACATTCAACCTGAGAAAGTAGTAATATTTAAAGAAGATATTTTAATCAAAGCCAATTGGATTGTTCAGGATAAGATATTAACAATAAAATGAAATATCTGTGTAAAAACTTGTTAATATAAAAGCACTTATGAACACTATCAATTACAATTTCGTTAAATCACTAATAATGTCTTAAATCACAAGCGGTATTTAGTAATAAGTCTAACTTAGATTACTGATATGAACAATGCAAGGAAAAATAAGTTACAAACAAGCCTGTTTTTAAGACAATGTTAATAACAAATAACTTATTGTATATCAAACACTTAAATTTAAAAACCTTGTGGATAATAACAAGTTAATTCAACATTAAAAACATTTATAAATAACAAATTAAATTTTCACAATTTATCTACATATCCACCGTACAATAACAATAACAATATTTATATAATAAATAATAATAATAATTAAGGTGTTAACAAACGCGTCCATCGTACTTCAAAGATTTTGTCTTATGACGATCTTGATCCTTTTAACCAATGCCTTAATGGCCCAAAATAATAGTGTTCAATTATCAATTGAATATTATAACAAAGGCGAATATGCCAAGGCAGTTGAATATTTTGAGGAGCTCATCAAAACGGACAAAAATATTCCATTAGTTTATGACAAGTATCTTGAATCGCTTTTAAAACTGAATAAAGAAAAGGAGGCGCGACAATTGCTAAGAAAACTGACTAAGCGATTTCCTGACAATGTCAGTTATCAGGTAGATGAAATTTTTCTGGAACGCAATTTTGGTGATCAAAGGAAATTTGAGGAGGAGTTTGATCAATTTATTGACAATTACACCAAGAGAAATAACAATCTTCGCGTGGTGTCTAACATACTTCTCAGAAAAAGAGAATATCAAATGGCCGAGAAGTTTTTTATGGTGGCCCGGAAAAACAAAAAAAACGAATTTGCCTATGTTCAGGACCTGCTAACAGTTTACAGATCCTCGGGTAATGAAAAAGGTGTGGTTCGGGAAAGCCTCAACCTTCTCAAATTAAATCCTCAGAATATAAATTATGCTCAGAATATTTTACAATCATTTATAAGTATTGAAAACTACCAGGAACTGGAGACCGAGCTTATTCGATTGATGCAAAAAGACAACCAGGGGACCTTTAACGAAATGCTAGTTTGGTTGTATGTACAAATTAAACAGTTCGATAAGGCATTTATCCAGGCACGCGCCTTGGATAAGCGTTTCGATTTAATGGGATCTGAACTTCTGAACCTTGGCCAAATTGCTTTTAAGAATAAAGACTATGAAACAGCAGTAAAAATATATGAATATATAATCGATAAGTATCCAAAAAGTGTCAATTACGCTTTTGCCAAGCAAAAATTAATTGAAACACGTGAAGAAATAGTTAAGAACACCTTTCCAGTAGATCTTAGCCAAATTAAAACACTTATAAATGAATATTCCGACCTGGTTGAAGAACTGGGATTAAGGAGAAACACAGCAGAGGCGATGAGAAAAATGGCACTGCTTTATGCATTTTATATTGAAGACCACGATACAGCGATTAGCATTCTTTCCGAAGCGATTAAAATTCCGAGAACCTCTTATTCGTTTGTAGGCTCCTGCAAGTTGAGTTTGGGTGATATTTATTTACTTAAAAATGAGCCCTGGGAATCTATTTTATTGTATTCACAAGTAGACAAAGCATATAAAGACCAGGCTATTGGCCATGAGGCAAAACTGAAATTGGCAAAAATGTATTACTACAAGGGCAATTTTGAATTAGCGCAAAGCAATCTTGACATATTAAAACTTGCCACCTCAAGAGTAATAGCAAATGATGCAATGGATCTCAGTCTTTTAATTCAGGATAACCTCGCCCTGGACACGTCGGGAGAAGCACTGTTTAAGTTTGCAAAAATTGACCTTTTAACGTTTCAAAAAAAGTTTGACTCTGCGATTTATAATTATCAGACCTTATTATTGGAGTTTCCCAATCACAGTTTAAGCGATGAAATATTTTGGAATATGGCTCAGATAAATATTCGAATTGGCAATATTTCTGATGCCCTGGACAACCTGGATAATATACTCAATTTATATATGGACGATATTTATGGTGATGATGCCTTATTCCTTAAAGCGGAATTATTTGAGAAATACCTTGACAGGGAAGAAGAGGCCATGGAAATCTATAAGGAAATTTTATTCGAGTTTCCCGGAAGCATTTACAATGCTGAAGCCAGAAAGCGATTCAGGTCTTTACGAGGCGATTACCAGTAATTATAGGCCGAGAATTTGTTTTCCTTGTTTGAAGACAATGTCTTTTGGAATGCCTGCATTATTAACTCTTCCAAGATCTTCCTGAAGCTCCGGCCCAACATTTCCATATTGATCAAATAAATCGTTGGCAGCTTCATAATCTCCATCACCCTGTAATACAAGAATTTTATTGGAAAGGGCATTTATCGCTGATTCAAAATTTTCGCGATTTACTTTGTAATAACCACTTTCTTTATCCTGTTCAAATGCATTCATTTCCTTAAAAAAATTAAAACGAATCATATTCGCCATCCCATGAGCACTTGTGCTTCCAAAACGAATGGACCTGAAGATACCTGCCATAAATGTCACATAGTAATCCATTAAATCAGTATCCGGGAGTTCGCCCATTTCATGTAATTTAGATATCATATATACACCGAGAACATCAGCTTTCCCTTCTTCAATTGCCGATGCTTTTTCCTTTAATGCTCTTCTTACAGGACCTAAATCATTAATTGTATTCTTTATTCCTAGCCCATGTGCAACTTCATGAAACATCGTATTTGCAAAAAATGCGTCAAATGTGACATTTTGCCGTTGTTCGGGGTCAATTAAAATGGTAGAAATTGGAAGCATTATTTCATCAAATTTTGCCCTCATTGCATTTTTTAGTTGCAGTCTTCTGGTTCCTTTTTCCAACTGAACCCTTTCATCATTTGGCAGATTTATAGCAATGGTTTTACCACCTGAATTACAATTACCCGCATAGTAAACAACATCGTAAGCATTTAAATCAGAATCTGTACCCGGGGCTTCATTTTTATATTTTTGATCTACCGGAAGTGATTTTTGTAAATCTGGAAGAAAGGCAATAAAACGCATCAGTTTATTGCTCCACTCTACATCTTTTACAAGCACATAAGCTTCGTAGGCTGTTTTGTAATTGTAAAGCTGATCTTCATAGTTTTCGATCGGGCCAATTACCACATCGATGTTATTGGATTTCATATCCATCCAGGCAATATCACTTTCAAAATATTCATCATTTAGCAATGCTTCAGCCCTCAAATTCAAATAGTTTTTTAATCCGGTATCTGCGGCAATTTCTGCTCCTTTTTTTAGTAAGTCAGAAGCCTGACTTAGTTTCTCCAGGTATGCTTCATGATAGGGAACAGAGTAAAGTTCTCCTGAATCATCTCTTTTAATTAATGTATAAAGACCTGTTTTGGACGAATCTTCTAGTGCGTTAAATTCTCCCTCAGTCATATCCTTCGGATAAAAATTGGCTCCTTTTGGCTTTTCACCTATTTCATTAATAAAGGACAGGTCTGCATTTAAACGATCCCATGGGCCATAATTAATTTCCGCATAGGCCCTGCATGCAGAATCCGAAATATTGTCAAGTAGCTCACTTTTATCCCCATAAGTTTGTAACCAGAAAAGCTCGTCCATTATTTCTGATGCCTCTATTAATATTGCGATAAGGTTTTTCTGATCAGAACTCAACTTTGATAAATCCGCATTTAACTCTACTTCCTTATAATCATTCAACACATCAGAAATATTTTTTGAAGGTGTATATTGAATAGCTGGGTTTTTCGCAGTTTCTTTTTTTTCGCCGGTACAAGCCAATAATAATGCAGCGGCAAAAAACGCTAAAATCGTTCTCATAATATTTTTTGAAGTATTCTGAATATATTTTGTTCCATAATTGAATAATCCTTGTCTATCAGAAAGATTTCTTTTAATTGAGCCATCAATTTGTTTTTATCTTCCTCGTTTGGAAAGTGAACGCTTTTATGCGCCAATATAAACTGCAACCTTTCATAGTCGGATTTTCCTTCGAATAATTTTCTGGCCCGTTCATATTTTTCTTTTCCAACTCTTTCTAGAATCATTTCAACTTCGTTTTCTTTTATAATCAAATCAGCAGAAGCGCCGTATAGAAAAAGATATGCTAAAAATTCCTGGTAGTCTAGTAATTCCATTTATTGAAAAGCATTTGTTTTGTGGTAAAATAACGCATTAATTGTGAAAGAATGACCTATTTTGTTTTTAGTCAACTTTGTATTTCTTAATAATTTCTTCTTTTTTTTCCCAAGGGGCAGTTGTTCTTGACATTAAATCGTAAGCAAAGTAAACCATGAGAGCAATGAAAAGAACCGAAACAATTATAAACACCTTCTTTTTGACATTCATAGATCGCAAAAATAGTTATTGCAAGGATCACAAAAAAAAATCGGCTCCGAATGGGACCGATTTTCTGGTGTGTGTTAGTAATTAGGCTTCCTTTCCTAAAACCTTTAATATTTTGTTTTGGAGTTCCAAACTACAGACTATATAGTATCAAAAATGTTGATTTTGCTCAAATGTATTTGTCATGTAATATTTTCAATGCATATGCACTGAATTCAAATAATGAATGTAACATTGAGGCATAATAGCCAATTGATATTCAAGCATGAAGATTGAATTTCTGGATACAACAATAATAATCGGGTATTTTGTGATTTCGCTTGCCATAGGTATAATAACAGCCGGGAAGGCGGGTAAATCAGTCCAGCAATATTTTTTATCCGGTAGAAATATGCCCTGGTGGATTTTGGGAATATCAATGGTGGCCACCACTTTTTCCGCTGACACGCCTAACCTAGTGACAGATATTGTAAGATCCGATGGTGTGTATGGCAACTGGGTTTGGTGGGTAATGTTGCTAACAGGAATGCTCACTGTATTTATCTTTTCAAGATTATGGAGAAAAGCGGGCCTCAATACTGACCTGGAGTTTTATGAAATCCGATATTCGGGCAAACCGGCATCTTTTCTTCGCGGTTTTAGAGCCTTGTATCTAGGGTTTTTAATCAATGTTTTTATTATGGCTACCGTTAGCCTGGCAGCTATAAAAATATCAGGAATTTTACTGGGCTTGTCGCCTTTGCATACAGTACTAATTGCCGGAGGAATTACTGTAATATATTCCGGTTTGGGAGGTTTGAGAAGCGTTTTGATCACAGACTTCCTTCAATTTATACTTTCGATAGCCGGAGCATTTCTTGCAGCATGGTATTCCTTAAAGCACCCATCGGTTGGCGGGTTGGAAAAGCTTGTGGCCAATCCTGATTTATCAGATAAGCTTTTGATTGTCCCGGATTTTAGTGATCCATCTGTTTGGGTTCCTCTGGTTCTTATTCCATTTGCAATCCAATGGTGGAGCACCTGGTATCCTGGAGCGGAACCCGGAGGCGGAGGCTATATAGCTCAGCGAATGTTATCCGCCAAAAATGAAAACAATGCAATGGGGGCTGTATTTCTATTCAACCTGGCTCATTATGCCCTAAGGCCCTGGCCCTGGATAATTGTTGCTCTTTGTTCTCTTTTGGTATTTCCCGAACTCAGTGATATTCAAAGAGCCTTCCCCACTATTGCACAAAGCACAATGGGTCATGACCTTGCCTATCCGGCGATGCTGAGTTTTCTTCCAACCGGAATTCTGGGCCTGGTTTTAACCTCATTAATCGCTGCATATATGTCAACGATTTCAACGCATTTGAATTGGGGCTCTTCCTATATTACTCTTGATTTTTATAAAAGATTTGTCAAACCTGAGGCAAAAGACAAGGAGCTTTTACTAGTCGGGAAAACAAGCACCTTAGTTTTAATGGTGGTTTCTGCAATCATTGCATTATATCTGCAAAATGCGAAGCAGGCCTTTGATTTGCTATTATTGCTTGGGGCCGGAACCGGGTTAATTTATATACTCAGGTGGTTTTGGAAACATATCCACCCTGTAGCGGAAATCACAGCAATGGTGGTATCTTTTATTTTCGCATTGTATGCTGAATATATGCACTCGATGTTTTTTGGCGAAACCTTATTATCATGGCAAAAACTGAGTTTAAGTGTTGGAGCGACAACCTTAATCTGGCTAGTCGTGGCAAGATATTTTGGCATGAATAAAGAAAAAGACTGGAAGAGTTTTCTGAATAAACTAAATCTGGATGAAAAGGCATTGTATCAGGGAATGAAAATCAAACTAGTAGCCATGTTTGTTTCCTGTATTTGTGTTTATGCAATATTGCTTTGCATTGGTTACGGCTTATATAAAGACTGGTTAAATTTCAGCCTTACTTTAGCACTGGCCTTGAGCTTTGCTTATTTTACCTGGTGGTTGTGGAACAATAAAATTAAGACGTTTTCGACTTAGCCTTTTTGCTTTTAGCAGATTTGGAAACAACCAAAGACTTAGCTGGCCTTGGTCTGCGATTACCGTACGAACCACGCCATAATTTTCCTTTTTTACTTTTTCTATCTCCTTTTCCCATATTATATTATTTAATAATTGACTGAAGAGGAATTTCGACCGATGTTCGGTCCCATTTCATAATTAATAAAGCACCATTCTGCTTTTCTTTTATAGTCATTGTAAAAAGCTCTGTTTCTTCCGTGCTAATTGTTGGAACTTTTGTCTCGGCCACATCCAATGAATAATCGGGTTCAATGGCACCCCATTCACCCAATTGAGAATTAAGACGAATGATCCAAAAATCTTTATTAGGAATAGCGTACATTCTATACTTTCCGGCTTCTACTTTGACATCATTAAATAAAACGGCTTGCTTAAATTCAATTTCAGTGGCCTGGTTTGCGCCTAATCTCCAGTATTTCCCAAATGGAACAAGCGCACCTTCACCCTCATTGCCAAATATCAACCTGCTCTTTTTGCCTGGCTGGCAATAATTGATATCCAATTGAACCTCTTGATTTTCAAAGTGTAGATTTGCTTCCGGACTTGCAAGACGGGTGAAATAAAAAAAATAAGAAAGGATAAATGCGGCTAAAAGTATTACAAGAATTCCGAGTCCTATTAGAATCTTTTTGATCATATTTGAATCATTAACTTAAAGTTTAATTTAAGAAATTTTCTTCATTGTCCTTCGAGTTCACTAAATATCAGGCACTTGGAAACGATTACCTTGTAATTGAATCCGTAGAGAAAGCATTTTCACCTAATGAAGAAAGTGTAAAAAGAATATGTGACCGGCACTATGGCGCCGGCTCAGACGGTATTCTCTATGGTTCAATTCTGAATGGAGGCTGGCCTGAATTAAGGATATTTAACCCGGACGGAAGCGAGGCAGAAAAAAGCGGTAATGGCCTAAGGATTTTTGCACATCACCTTTTTATAAAAGGCCATGTTGACCAAAAAGAATTTAAAATTAGAACAGTTTCAGGTCTGGTTGATGTTAAAATTGAAAACAGTGAAGCCAGCTTAATTAGCATCAATATGGGCAAAGCCAGTTACAGTCCAAAAGACATCCCAATAGACGCAGAAAAGAAATGGATTGATAAGGCTTTTAAAACAAGTCTTGGAGATATCAATCTTACGGCTTTAAGTGTAGGAAATCCTCATGCTGTCTTTTTTCCTGAAGACTGGAATGAAAACTTGATTCACACCCTTGGTCCTGAAATTGAAAAAAACAAATTGTTTCCTAGAAGGACGAACGTTCAAATGGTTAGAGTTCTAAGCAAGAATGAAATAGAAATAAGCATTTGGGAGAGGGGCGCCGGTTATACATTGGCTTCGGGTTCAAGCTCATGTGCGGCAGCATATGTCTCAAATTTTTTAAAAAAAACTAAAAGTGATATAAAAGTAAAAATGCCGGGAGGAGAAATTTATATTTCAATATTGGATAATGGAGATATTTTAATGAAGGGTAACGTTCAGCATATATATGATGGAGTATATGGTAATTTAGAAAAATAAAAAAGCGGCCGGAGCCGCTCTCTATTTTTAGTTTACAGTGACGTTTATTGTGGCACTCATTTGCTCTCCATAAGAATTGTGAAGTCCGTCGGCAAATTGCATGGTCAATGTATATTCTCCCGGTTCCAGTTCCAGAGTGTCCCTAAGTTGCCCGGCGCCATAATGAATATGCGTATCATCAGCCGGCACTACCTCACCTTTCGGAACAAAACTTCCATTAATGATGATATGATGATGTCCTTTGTTTTTGGATAAGGCACCGGCAGGCTCCACTTCCATTCCTTCTACGCCAAATTCTACAATTACAGGAGAATTAAGTTCAGCCCCGTCTTCCGGGCTCGCGAAATATACAGACTGATCAGCGCTTAGTTCAGCTGCTGCCCCAATTAACTCAATTTCCTCTTCCTGTGCAGTGCTTTCTTCAACAACTTCTTCATTTTTGTTTTCACTTTCCGCTTTTTCGCCGGTGCTACAAGAAATCAGAAATGCAGAAATGATTATTATACTTAGATATTTCAAATTCATAATTATGTGTTTTTGTTAAAATTATTATTTTTTTGGAACGAGCTTCAATGTCTCAAGCAAATACTCCCAAAACTTTTGAACAGAGCTGATCTGAACTTTTTCATCCGGGGAATGTGCGCCGCGAATGTTTGGGCCAAAGGAAACCATGTCCATTTCTGGATAATGTGATCCAATAATACCGCATTCCAGGCCTGCATGGCATGCATTTACATCAGGCTCTTCATTGTGCATTTTTCGATATAGGTCGGCCATAACATCCACAATTTTAGAATTGGGATTGGGCGCCCAACCGGGGTATGATCCATCCAGGCTCACATTGGCACCGGCTAATTCAAATGCGCCTTTGATATTATAGGCCAGCTCCATTTTCTCAGAATCTACAGCACTTCTGGTCAGACAAAGTATTGAATATGAATTATCTTTTATTAATACTCTGGCCAGATTATTCGATGTCTGAACAAGACCGGGTATGTTTGGACTCATTCTGAAAATTCCATTGGGGCAAGCGCCAATACTTCTTAAAATTTTAAATTGAAACTCTTCGTTTAATGCTTTATGTTCATTGGAGATCTTGTTAAGTAAAATATCCAAAGAGGGATCAGTTACCTTATTTTCATTTTTGATAATTTTCTTTAAAGCTTCAAGGTCTTTTTCAAATGCATCATGATTTGAGTTCTCTATTGCAATAATAGCCTTTGATTCACGCGGAATAGCATTTCGAAGACCGCCACCATCTACTTCGCAAACTTTTAGATCGTGTTTGCCAGTACACTCCATTAAAATGCGGTTCATAATTTTGTTGGCATTGCCTCTGCCCAAATGAATGTCCATTCCGGAATGTCCACCGGTTAAACCTTTAACAGTTAAGGAAAAGTATGAATAGTTTGAGCCTAAACCGACACTTTGATAACCGCCAGAAACGCTGATATCAATTCCTCCAGCACAGCCAATTGTTAATTCCCTGTCATCTTCTGTATCCAGATTTAAAAGCAATTTGCCATCGAGATAGCCGGGTTTTAATTCCTGAGCACCAGTCATTCCTGTTTCTTCATCGATAGTAAAAAGTGCTTCAATTGCAGGGTGCTGTATGTCTTTTGATGCGAGCAATGCCATAATTGACGCAACACCGATGCCATTATCTGCACCAAGGGTTGTGCCTTTTGCTTTTACCCAGTCATCTTCAACCAACATTTTTATACCTTCTTTTTCAAATTCAAAGTCCGTATCCGCATTTTTTTGATGGACCATGTCGAGGTGACTTTGTAGAACAACAGTTTGCCGGTCTTCCATACCGGATGAAGCGGGTTTTTTGATTATGACATTTCCTATATCGTCGACTATTGTTTTTAAGCCAAGGCTTTCTCCAAAAGACTTCATAAACTTAATTACTCTTTCTTCTTTTTTTGATGGCCTGGGAACAGCATTTAAATCAGAGAAATAATTCCACAATGGCTTAGGTTCAAGACTTCTAATTTCTTCGTTCATTAATATTAATTTATACTATAATAAAGCTTTAAGTTAGAAATAAGTTTATTGAGTATTAAAATCATTTTAAATTTGTTCAATCTAATTTTCTCCCATTCTTTGCAGGCCTGAATTTATCCTATTTCATAATTTGAAACGACTACTTTTTTTAAGTCTTTTTGCCATTTTGTTTAACGGTCAAAATAAAATAATAGCGCAAATTATTGTAGTAGAAGCGCGACAACTCACAGATACTGCCAGCGGTTTTAGTGGCAATGTGGATTTAAATTTTAATTTCAATTCAAACACCACAAAATCACTTTCCGGGGGTATTGGGTCAGAAATGTATTACTCCTGGAAAAAAAACCGGCTTATTTCAATAAATAAATACAACGCTCTTTTGAATATTGATGATGCTGAGAACGCAGCAGTTAATCAGGGGTATCAACACCTTAGATATACTTATGACTTTAATTACAAATATACAGGAGCCCTTTTCTCCCAAATTCAAACCAACCCTGTTTTAAGAATACAACAAAGGTTTCTGCTGGGTGGAGGGCCTAGGTTTAATGTTCAGCCCTACGGTGTAAATTCTCTTATGTTTGGGACCATGCTCATGTACGAATATGAAAAAGAACTGGATACAGCAATAGTTCACAGTGATGTCAGGGCGAGCATCTATCTATTCTATAAAATAAAACTAGGTAAAAATCTAAGCGCCAATTCTGTTACTTATTATCAGCCCAGAGTAGATCAATTAAACGATTTTCGTATTTCAACGAGTATAGATTTCAGTGTTTCAATTAATGATAAAATAAACTGGATGTTACTATCAAACCTTCTTTATGATTCTTTTCCTGTATCCGACCCCGGTATTCCAAACCTTACTTATAGCATTCAAAATGCCTTGAATTTTAGATTCTAAATATTTTTTATAAATTTGGTTTATATTATAAACTACTTTATTATGAAAAATGTATTGTTAACTCTTGCTATATCATTATGCTTGGTATTCAAAATACATGCCCAGGAAAATACGGTCAAAGAGGCACAAAAAGCAGCCATGAAAAAACTTGAATTCCTAACAGGTGACTGGGAAGGAAAGGGTTGGGTATCGATGGGGCAGGAACAAAGAGAAGAATTTCTGCAAACAGAACGAGTTCGCTTTAAAACAGACGGAACAACCTTACTTATTGAAGGTCAGGGCAAAGACACGGAATCAAATGCCATTACCCACGACGCACTTGCTATAGTTTACTTTGATGTGCGTGAAAAGAAGTACAAATTCGACTCCCATGTAATGCAAGGGTATCACGGCAGTTATGATGCGATGGTAAAACAAGATACATTCATTTGGAAGATTGAAAATCCTTATGCAGGAACAATGGTTTACACAATTACCCTTAATGAAAAAGGCCAATGGTTTGAAATTGGGGAGAGAAAGAAAGGCGACGAGGAATTAACACAATTTTTTGAAATGACATTAACAAAAAATAAATCACAAGAAAATGAATAAGGATCAGGAATTACAATCAAGAATTGAATTGATCGAAGAAATGATCAATAGTACCAAGTCGAATTTGTCGGGAACAAGCTTTGCTTATTTACTCTGGGGCTGGTTAGTACTTGTAGCCAGTTTATCACATTATGTGCTCATGTATATTATGCATTATGAACATCCCTATATCGCCTGGTCATTAATGTTTGTAGGTGGAATTGTGCATTTTATTTATTCTTGGAAATATGAAAATACAGGTGGCACAAAAAGCTATTCTGATACTGCTTTGGCGGGAGTTTGGATAGCATTTATAATCTCTATCTTTTTGTTATTGCTCGCGATGTATGCCATCGGCCCATCCAATGTGTATCCGATTTTTATAATGCTTTATGCCATGGCAATTTTTGCTACAGGTTATATCATCGCTTTTAAGCCATTTATATACGGTGCATTCTCCAATTGGATAATTGCGGCCATATGCCTTTTTCAGCCCTTTCA
Organism: Hyphobacterium sp. CCMP332; assembly: GCA_014323545.1. NCBI lineage: Bacteria > Pseudomonadati > Pseudomonadota > Alphaproteobacteria > Maricaulales > Maricaulaceae > Hyphobacterium > Hyphobacterium sp. CCMP332. The sequence goes on along the minus strand of CP058647.1, from coordinate 1,734,631 downwards.
GTATCAATTATTATTGTTGGCTCTGGCTATTTTGTTAAGTTATATTATTCCCGGCTATATGTTAAGAGCTAAATTTGGCAAATGAGTCTTCCAAAACTAGACCCTGTATTACACTCAGAACTAAGGCTTAAGGTAATTTCAATTCTGATTTCTGTTAAAGAAGCAGAGTTCACTTTTATCAAAGGTAAAACCGGGGCCACCGCCGGCAACCTAAGCGTCCAAATAAACAAATTGAAAGAGGCCGGATACATTAAAGTAAAAAAAGGCTTTGCCAATAACTACCCGAGAACCGATTGTAAAATCACCACAAAAGGGCATAATGCTTTTGAAGAATATGTAGCAAACATTAAAAAGATCATTGAAGATACTAGCGAGTCAGGATAATAGCTTCGGGTCCTTGAATGGTAATTTTTCCCTCAAGCATTTTATTTTCAGCTTTTGCAAACCCTGTAAACTGTAATGACCATTGGCCATCGGGCAAAATAAAACTCTCTTCTGTTCCAACACCAGCAAAAAGAAACAAAGCCTCATTAAATCCCCTTTCATCATCATCAGATTTTAATGAAAAAACAATCAATTCTGAATCATCACCATCAAGAAATTTAAGTTTTCTATTGACTTCGTTTTTTGAAACTGACCAAAAAGCATCATTCGTTTTTCGAAATTGAATAAGTGCTTTTAAATAATCAATCGACTCCTGATTCTCAGAAACTAAAGACCAATCGATCATATTAATACTATCGGGCGACTCAAAACTATTGTGATCTCCGTATTTGGTCCTAAAAAACTCAGTGCCTGCATGAAGAAAGGGAATTCCCTGTGCGCTGAGCACCACACTTTGCGCCAGAAGATGCATTTTTTTTAAAAGTGCTTCATCGTAATTACCGGCAGAGATTTTTAGTTTATCAATAAGTGTGTGATTGTCGTGACAGGATACGTAATTGATACACTGCCATGGGTTCTCTGCCCAGGCAAAATCCGAATTATTTACTTTTGAGTAATCAATTTGAGGGTGTTCGCTGGCGCCGGCAATGCCAAACTTAACACTAGCTTTCATTCCTGGCTTACCGGAAACGAAGCCTTTATCCTTCTCTTCGGACCAATGCCCCTTTAATCCATCTCGAATTTCATCACTGAATGCAGAAATACCGGGAATCTTTTTCATATTGGCTTTCATTGCTCTGAGCGAATCCGCTAAAGGGCTGGATCCTGCTAACCAGCCTTCCCCGTATAGCACAACACCGGGATTTATTTTTTCAAGTTCTTCTGTGATTAATTTCATTCCTGGAATATCCATTATGCCCATTAAATCAAAACGAAAGCCATCTATATGGTATTCATTCATCCAAAACTTTAAGGATTCAATAATTAGTTCTCTTACTTTTTCTCTTTCTGTTGCCAGTTCATTTCCGCAGGCGGAAGCATTTGAATATGTACCATCTTCGTTTTGTCTGTAGTAATATCCTGGCGCCCAGACCTGATAATTTGAATTTTCTAAATAATAAGTGTGATTATAAACAACATCCATTATTACGCCCAATCCACTTTCATGAATAGACTTAACCATTTCTTTAAACTCTAATATTCTGGATTTCGGGTTATTTGGAATCGATGAATAGCTTCCTTCGGGCACAAAAAAATTCTGAGGGTCATAGCCCCAATTGTATTTTGGCTTGTCAGAAAGCTCATCGATGCTTGCAAAATCAAATACGGGAAGTAAATGAAGGTGAGTAACACCCAAATCTTTAATATAATTTATACCGCTTGGTTTGCCCATTGCATTATTGCTGTATTTTTCACTGAAGGCGAGATATTTACCTTTATTTGACATGCCAGATTTTGGGTCAATAGAAAAATCGCGAACATGCAATTCATATAAGATTAGCGGGTCGTATTTCTTTCGCTCAATAAACTTGTCTTTTTCCCATCCTTCCGGAATGATAGCATCGGTTCTTAAAAAAGTACCGCGATTGCCATTGGCACAGGTACTTTTTACGAATGGGTCCACTACTTCTCGTGAATTCTGACCATTTCTTTGAATCGAAAATGAATAGGTGTAGCCTATCAGGCTATCGTCAAGCGAAACGGACCAATTCCCATAAGGAAGTTTTATAAGCGCTTTGGAAAACAGCGAGCTTTGACTTTCACAATCTCTATACACATTGATATATATAACCTCTGCATCAGGAGACCATACAGCCGCATGAATTTTATCATTGTTAAAATTCAGGCCATATTCCGGACTTTTTGCATACACAACTGATGCATTAATTATCATTGAAATCGCCAGCAACAAAACCAATGGCATAGATGAATGTTTATTCTGATACATTATTGGTCTATTTAATATCGCAGATGTAAATTTACACCAAATGTCAAAGAGGTATTGGTATTTATTGGTATTTACCTTGCTTTTATTTAAAGCTGAGGCCGAAGTTAAAAGCAGCAAATTATATATAAACCGAGGTGAAATCTCCTTTCACCCTTTGGGTTTTAACGCATTCTCTTTTCTGGCATTTAATAGCTCGGACACCTTTTCTCCCAAAAACGATTTCATAGAATTATTGCCCGAAGACACACTTGAACTCACAATTCTGAACCAGGATACTGCTCAACACAATATTGTTATTGATGGATTATCTCTAAGTACCGGAATTATTCAAGCATTCGATTCAGTGGTACTCAGCATACAGTCTGACACAAATAGGATAATTACTTTTTTTGATAGTCAGGAAAAACACCGGCTTCTTGGCCTCAAATCATTCATTAAGGTGTGGGATGATCCTACAAATTATTTTATCTGGAATCTCAATGAATTGCAAAGCGACTTCAACCTTGCAATTGGGAATGGGCTAGGTGTCGATATCGACAGTTTTAATCCTGATTATTTCACTATAAATGATCAGACACATCCAAAAATCTCACAGGATAGTTTAGCAAAAGTCGTAGGCAATGTAGGAGACACAATTTATATTTTTGTAATTAATTCCGGCTTTATGTACCATGCAATTCATTTTCATGGTTATCATGTGGACATTTTGCAATCAAGTAAAAGCCCTGAATTGGTAGGACGAAAGAAAGATTCCATTCCGATAAAATCTGCCGAATATCAGGTCTATTTATTAATACCACACCAGGAAGGTAAATACCCGGTTCACGATCACAATCTGGTAGCTACTACAGGCGGAGGGAATTATCCAAATGGCATGATGGTGATGATGGATATAGACCCATGAGGTATCTATTAACTATATTGCTTTTCACAACAGTATTCAGTGCTGCTCAAACTCAAAGTATCGTTCAATATGATTTTGAATCACGCATGGACGGCATTTCACTTCTTTGGACTGGAGACACCCTGAATTTTTGGGGTTTTAGAGACCTAAATGATACTACCACAACAGAAGCAATTCTTCCCGGCCCCACAATCTATTGTAACGTGGGCGATTCGGTCATTATTAACATGACTAATCCAAGTTTTGAAGCACACACAATTCATTTACACGGCTTGGACGTAGATCAGGCTAATGACGGGGTTCCATCTACTTCATTTTTTATACAACCGAACCAAACAGGGACCTATTCTTTCAGAGCGACGCAATCGGGCAATTATTTATATCACTGTCATGTAGGAACCGTATTGCATTTACAACTTGGCATGTACGGAGCAGTAATAGTGAGATTGGCAAATAATATTAAAGAGGTTTATCCGGGAGGCCCAACATATGATCGCGATTTTGAATGGCTAAATATTGAAGTTGATAAATCCTGGCACGACGACTATACTTCTATCGGTGCTTTTACAAGTTATGAACCGGATTACTTCCATGTTAATGGCAAATCGAAACAGGACATAAAGGCAGATTCTTCAACTTCAATTTACAATGCTTATGTAGGAGAAAAAATCCTTCTTAGATTGATGAACGTTGGTTATGGAATTAACCAATACCTATTTCCTCAGGGAATCACAACTTCCCAAATTACTTCTGATGGTAGAGCGTTGCCTAATGTTATAATCAACGACACTCTTAGGATTTTCCCTGGTGAGCGCTACGGCGTTCTTTTCGAAGCCACTCAAATACTAAACGATAGTATCGAAATACAGTATTTATCTATGTATCAGGATAAGATCTGGGGAAAAGAGTATGTGCCAATAGTGGTAAACCGTTTATCTCCATTGGAAATTGAAAAAGAGCAGATAAACTATTTTTACCCTAACCCTTTTGCTGAGGTATTAAACTATCAGGGTGAAATAGGAGGAGGCACAGTTGAAATTTTCGACCTGAACGGCAAACGCCTACTTAAAAAGGAGGTCTCGAGAGAAGAAATTATTAATCTTGAAGACCTGACAAGTGGCATTTACATTATAAAACTATTTGAAAATGGAAAAGAGCCAGTACTTAGAAAGCTGGTAAAAAAATAAACCCCGGTGTTGGCCGGGGTTTTAATATTATACTGAGGATATTATCCTCTTTTCTCTCTAATTCGTGCCGCCTTACCTGCTCTTCCTCTCATGTAGTAAATTCTGGATTTTCTTACTTTTCCTTTTCTTACCAATTCAATTTTATCAATTGCCGGTGACAAAACAGGAAAAATTCTTTCTACTCCAACACCATTTGACACTTTTCTAACAGTAAAAGTTTCGCTATTGCTGCCTTCGCCTTTTCTTTGAATTACAGTTCCTTTGAATTGCTGAATTCTTTCCTTGTTTCCCTCTTTAATTTTCACGTGAACATTGATAGTATCACCGGCTGAAAATTTTGGGAAATTCTCCCTGGTATCAGGTGTTAATTCTTTCTCTACAAGTTTTATTATTTCGTTCATAACTGACGTATTGTGGCCATTTCCAAAAACGGACTGCAAATATAGAAAATTTAACTTTTAAAGAACTATTTATCCTTATGATTTATTATTTTTTGATATAATTCGGGTCTTCTTTCTTTGGTTCTTTGCAGTGCCATATTCAAATTCCATTCCTCAACCTTTTTTTGATTGCCGGATTTTAGAACTTCAGGGACTTTCCAACTTTTGTATTCTGCTGGTCTGGAATATACCGGGGGCGCAATAAGATCATCTTGAAAAGAATCACTCAATGCCGAAGTTTCATCGTTAAGAACACCGGGAATGAGGCGAATCAGGGCATCGGAAACAACAGCAGCAGCCAACTCTCCTCCGGATAGCACATAATCACCTATGCTTATTTCAAAATCAACTAGGTGTTCTCTTACCCGCTCATCTACACCTTTATAATGACCACAAAGCAATATTATATTTTTAAATTTTGTCGACCATTCATTGGCCAATCCCTGATTAAATACGCTCCCATCAGGAGATAAATATATCACTGCATCATAATTGCGTTTTGATTTTAAACTAGAAATGCAATCGTCAATCGGTTGGATTTGCAGCACCATTCCCGCACCAAAACCATAAGCATAATCATCTACTTTTTTGTGTTTATCATTGCTATAGACACGCAAGTCATGAACCTGTAGATCAACATGGTTTTTCTCTCTGGCTCTTTTAATGATAGACTGGTTGAAATAACTATCAAGTATGGTTGGCAAGCATGTGATTATATCAATTCGCATCTGTTATCGAGGCATTAATATTACTCAATCCTTCCGGCAAGTTCATTTCCAGGACATTCTTTTTTCTTTGAAAGTAGGGCTCAAATTCATCAACAAGCGGAACAAGTATTTCCGCCCCGTTCTTGTCGACACCTAAAAGAATCTGGCTGGTCTGATCATAAATCAACTGGATAGTTCCTAATGCACCCTCTTTTCTGTCAAGCAATTGGGCTCCAATTAGTTCGTGGAAATAAAAACGGCCATTGTCGAGATCCGGAAGTTCATCTATAGGTAATAGAAGAGATGCCCCGACAAAACGCTGCGCTTCATCACGGTCATGAATATCTTCAAATTTGATTAATGGCCCATTGGGGGTCTGTCTAATATATTCAATAAAAAAAGGAACCGGCTTATTCTCCAGGTCGAGAAAAACCGATTCCATTTCTTCATAATGCTCGGGTTGATCTACATCCAGTTTAATGTATACCTTACCGTCATTTCCGTGAACTCTGGAGATATGACCGATTTTAAAAAATTGGTCGCTATCCATTACAATTTAGGAGCTTAGTCCTTTTTATCTTCTTGAGCTTCTTCTTTTTTCTCTTCTGCAGGAGCTTCAGCCTTAACTTCCTCTTTCTTCTCCTCTTTCGGAGCTTCAGTCTCTTCTTTCTTTTCTTCTACTGCTGCTTCAGCTTTAGTTTCTTCTTTTTCCTCTTCTGCAGGGGCTTCAGCTTTAACCTCTTCACTTACTTTCTCCTCAGCTTTTTCCTGTTCTGCTTCAGTGGGGGCTTCAGTTTGTGCAACCGCTTCTTCCGCCTCTTCTGACAATTCACTTTCTTCCGCCTCTTCAGAAATCTCTTCTTTAAGTGCTTCTACAGCTTCTTCTTTTTTCTTCCTTAAAGCTTCAGCACGAGCTTCATTAACTTTTTTCTCTGCAGCGATTCTGTCTTTTCGCATTTTCTCTTCTGCTTCTGCAAGGCCTGTTCTCTTATTCTCAATGGCTTTTTCTTTCTGTTTCAACCAGGTATCAAACTTTTTATCAGCATCTTCCTGAGAAATTGCGCCTTTTAACACACCGATTTGCAAATGCTTTTTCAACAGAATACCCCTATAAGACAACATAGCTCTAACTGTATCTGTAGGTTGTGCACCTTTCATGACCCAGTCAAATGCTTTGTCTTCGTTGAGTTCTATAGTTGCGGGGTTGGTATTGGGATTGTAGGTGCCTATTCTTTCGATAAATTTTCCATCCCTTGGAGAGCGGGAGTCGGCGACTACTACATCAAACATGGCCAATTTTTTACGGCCTCTTCTTTTCAGTCTAATTTTTACTGCCATTGTATTTTATTTCAACATGATGATGGAACTCGTCCATCTAAAAAAATCAAGCTGCAAATATCATAGTATTTTTGTTACTGACAAAATAATGGTTGAAAAAAACATATTTAATTCTTTATGCAACAGTTTGTGCTCATTTTGCATTAATACATAAGACAATGAATAAAAAGATGAAGATTAAAGAGGATTTAAATTTTGAACTATTAGATGAAATAGCCAGCAGGTGGAGCGGAAGAGCCTTTGCAGCTAAAAAACTTGAGAAAGATACTATTCTTCAAGTACTAGAAGCGGCACGTTGGGCACCATCAAGTTACAATGAACAGCCATGGGCATTTATTGTAGGCTTAAAAGGGAGTAAAAATTTTGAATTGATATTGGAGTCTTTGAGCAGTGGAAATTCTTCCTGGGCAAAAAATGCAGGCGCTTTGATATTGACACTTTCAATTACAGAACTTGAACGCAACGGCAAGTTCAATAAATTTGCTCAATATGATTTGGGGCAATCGGTGGCATTTTTATCACTTGAAGCAGAGAGGTTGGGATTAAATGTTCATCAAATGGGGGGATTTGACGTTGATAAAGTAGGCGAATCATTCAAAATCAAGAGCCCATATCAGGTAATGAGCGTTCTTGCAATCGGATTTCGTGGAGATCCTGAAATCTTGGATGAGGCTTTGAAACAAAAGGAGCTTTCACAGCAAAGAAGGAAGAGGCTTGAAAAGAAAGTATTTTTTGAAGAATTTAATCAATAAAGTATGCATATAGAAATACACAAATCAGAAAGCAGGGGGCATGCCAATCACGGATGGTTGGATACTCATCACAGCTTTAGTTTTGCACATTATTACAATCCTGATAAAATAGGCTTTGGCTTGTTGAGGGTTTTAAATGACGATGTGGTTGCTGCCGGGGCAGGTTTTGGAACCCATCCTCATAATAATATGGAAATAGTATCCATACCCCTAAAAGGTGCACTTGCTCACCGTGACAGTACGGGCACTGAGGGAATTATCAATACAGGAGATGTTCAAATTATGTCAGCAGGTAGGGGAATTACCCACTCTGAGTACAATGCCTCCAAAAGTGAAAATGTCAATTTTTTACAAATTTGGGTGCTTCCGAAAGATAAAAATATTGAACCGCGACATGACCAAAAGAAATTTTCGATAAATGAAAGAGTAAACAAATGGCAAACAGTTGTGGCACCGGATAATGATGATGCTTTATGGATAAATCAGGATGCATGGTTTTCCCTGGGACATTTTGAAAAAGGAAATTCAGCGAACTATACCATACATAATAGAGGAAATGGCGTTTATATATTAGTTATTGAAGGTGAAGTCAAGATTAACGAAGCCATATTATCTAAAAGAGATGCTGCAGCAATCGCCGATTGTGAAGAAATCGGGGTTCAGCTTTTGCAAGACTCCGAGCTATTGATAATTGAAATTCCAATGAATTAAGCTTTAGAGGCGGACTTTCTGATTCTCGTACATTGATGCATAATGAGACAATTTCAATGATTCTCTTACATGCAAGGACATTATAGGTGAAATCTGTAATCTTTATTTCATCCATTAGCGTAAAATAAGTACAGCACAAACCAATTTGATATACAGGATAGGATCATGGATTCAAAATTGATCAAGGCATATACAGAAACAGACTATCATATTCTTCCTTTAGAATTGACAGTAAAAATCGGGGTGATAAATTCACGCCTTGACTATGAAATGGAAAAGCAAACCTGGCTGAATTACTCAATTATTACAGCCTGGAATCCAGGGTCTGTACCAAGTGCTTATGAAGATAATCTTATTCAAAATCTAAGACTTCTAAAAGATTTAGTCGAGAATGACTATGTAATCTATCCGGCATTAGGAAAATCGAAGCAAAATTTTTGGAAACCCGAGGAAAGCTGGTGTGTATTTAATATTACAAGAAATTTTGCCATTGAACTCGGATCAAAATACCTTCAAAATGCAATTGTATACGCTGAAATAAACAAAGCGCCAGAATTACTATACTGTAGCGAATTTTAATCAGCTTTCCATTAACAAAGATTCCAGTTTATTGCGCAGTTCTTCGCCTCTTAGTTTGTGGGCTATAATAATACCTTCCGGATCTACAAGTACTGTATGTGGAATACTCATTACTCCGTATTGATCCGCCACTGAATTGGACCAGCCTTTAAGATCGGAAACATGTGGCCAGCTTAAATCATCTGCTTCAATGGCATTAATCCAGTTTTCTTTGGATTCATCCAAGGAGACTCCAAGAATCTCAAACCCCGGACCCTGATCGTGCAAGTCATTATACATTGCAACTACATTGGGGTTTTCCCGTCTGCAAGGGCCACACCAGCTTGCCCAAAAATCAATTAGTAAATATTTTCCTCTAAACTTATCTGAGCTAATCATATTGCCACTGGTATCCTCTTGAGAAAAAGAAGGCATTTGTACACCAACTTCCACGCTTTTCAGAGTATTAATTCTATCTTTTAGTTTAATGTAATATTTTGACCCCGCAAGAATGGTATCAAAAGCCAAATACAGTTCTTCAAACTCAGGGAGAGACATTTTATAATTTAATTCAGAAGATACAGTGAGATAAGGGCCAAAAGCATTTGTATTGTTTTCAAAAGCATAATTTTTAATATTTGCCATTTTTTCATCGTCAAGGTCTTCCCACATTGTATCAATTTTCGCCATTTTAGCCAAATCTCCCAATGAATCTGCAAGCATATAATCATCGTAAAGCGCTTTCAATCTGGCATCATAGGTTTTTAGGCTTTTTTGATAATCAGTATAAATGGAATGCAATGCCCCACCTTTAACACTTATTTCATCAAGGCTGTCGAAATCTCCTTTTAATGTAAAATCAGTGTTCTCAAGAAAGATTGGAATCATGTTTCTGCGACTCTGTCCAATACGGACATAATACATTTCAGGCTCTAAAACTTCGCCAGCGAATTCAAAAGAGCCATCTTTTACAATTGTAGAATCATTAATTTCCCAGGAATCGCCGCGCGACATAAGGTAAACCATCGAGGAGTCAGCGCTGGATAAAAGGCCGTTTATTGTGAATTTGGGGGCTTCCTTCCCGCCTTTATTTTGACAGGAAACTAAAACCAGACCGAGTAATATTATTCCTAATAAACCTTTCATTGTATATAATTTTAAAGATAAATGGGCAGAAATCTTCGATTGTTGAGGCAACAATATATTCAATAATTCGTAATTTTCACATATGAAAAAGATAACGACAACCTTACTGGGAATATTATTCTTTGTAATCGCTGAAGCACAATATCAAAGCGAAAGAAAATTTGACACCTTCGAAAAACTTGAGGTGAGCGATGGCATTAAAGTAAAAATATTTAATTCTGATGCTCACAAAGTAATATTAAATGTTAGTGATATGCCGGAAACAAGGGTGATGACGGAATTGTCAGCCTATGAGCTTTCTATAAAACTGGAAACCGGTATTTACGAAAAAGGCCAGGTTTATGCAGAAGTATATGTCAAAAACCTTAAGGAATTAACATTAAAAGACAATTGCAATGTTTCAACGGATAAAGCCCTTAAAGGAGACGCCCTTTTAATAAACGCTTCAAGTTCTTCTAAAGGCGATTTGGAACTCGATTATAATTACACAGAAATTAGTCTTAGCACCAGCGCAAGTCTGAGTTTAAAAGGAAAGTCTAAAATTGTAGATGCAAGTTCAAGCACCAATGCATCTCTCAAGGCCTATGAGCTAAACTCTGAAAACTTCAAGGCCAAAGCAACTACACAAGGAGAGATTTTTGTAAAAACAGAAAACATGCTCGATGCCCAGGCAACAACAGGGGGAAAACTCTATTATAAAGGTCAACCCGCGCACCTGAAGGAAAAGTCAAACCTGGGAGGAGATGTAATTGATGCTAACTAGGGTTTATTGAAAAACCAATCCACCAGACACAGTTTTCACTCATTATAAATCAAGAATCTTGGATTCAGCATTGTTAAAAAAAAGAGACAGGATCTTCAAGGATATCAATCGTAAAAATTAATTAAGTACAAAAGTCAATTAATTAATTCCAATTAAAGAAGCGTTACATTTGTGCGAGCAAAAATTGAACAAGCTGTATGAGTTTAACAATTGAAAATATTCTTCTGGTTGGATCTTTATTACTGCTGATAAGTATTTTTGCCGGAAAGACATCCTACAAATTTGGTGTTCCTACCTTATTACTCTTCTTGGCAATTGGAATGCTGGCCGGGTCGGATGGTATCGGTGGCATACGATTCGATGATCCAAAAATTGCACAATTCATTGGAGTGGTTTCCCTAAACTTTATTTTGTTTTCTGGAGGGCTTGATACCAATTGGACTGCTGTTAAACCTATTCTTAAAGAAGGAATTGCCCTTTCTACTTTGGGGGTTTTGTTAACGGCGCTTTCCCTTGGTTTTTTCGTATGGATGATTACGGATTTTACCATATATGAAAGCTTACTGCTGGGCTCAATAGTTTCTTCAACAGATGCGGCAGCAGTATTTTCTATTCTTCGTTCAAAAAGCCTGGCATTAAAAACAAATCTTCGCCCTACTTTGGAATTGGAAAGCGGTAGTAATGATCCAATGGCTTATGTGCTTACACTTGCATTTTTAACGCTTGTTATTAATCAGGATCAGGGCATCTTATCTGTAATTCCATTGTTTCTGCAACAAATGTTATTCGGAGGAATCGTTGGGTTTGCATTCGGAATGATTAGCAAAATCATCATCAACAAAATCAAATTGGATTTTGAGGGGCTTTATCCTGTCCTGGTAATTGCATTGATGTTCATAACATTTTCAGCGACTGATTTTATTGGTGGAAATGGCTTCCTTGCTATTTATATATGTGCAGTTTATCTTGGAAATCAGGACCTTATCCATAAAAAAACAATTTTAAAAATGTTTGATGGATTGGCATGGCTCATGCAAATTGTACTCTTCCTTACCCTGGGATTGCTTGTTTTTCCAACACAAATAATTCCATACATTGGGATTGGTCTCCTTATATCAATCTTTTTAATTGTAATAGCAAGGCCGGTAGGTGTTTTTCTCAGTCTTGTTTTCTTCAAAATGAAAATGAGAAGAAGATTTTATATATCCTGGGTAGGTTTGCGTGGCGCTGTACCTATAGTATTTGCAACTTATCCTCTTTTGGCCGGCATTGATAAGGCAAATATGATTTTTAATATTGTATTCTTTATTTCAGTTACTTCCGTATTAATTCAGGGAACCACCCTTTCACTATTTGCAAAATGGCTACATGTTGCTTTACCTGAGAAAGCTAAAAAAATTACCGCTACTGATTTATTGAGAACAGAAATTCCTAAAGCTGAAATGAAAGAGATCCTAATTTCCTCAAATGACAATTCAGTTGATAAACAAATTGTTGAACTAGGTTTTCCAAAAAGCGCAATAATAGCAATGATCAAGAGAGGGGATAGCTATATTACTCCGAATGGCTCGACCATTATCGAAGATGAGGATGAACTTATTGTTTTGGCTGACAAACCGGAGATTTTTGATGAGGTTTATAAAATCCTAAAAACGCAAAAAAGTGAAAGTGAAGAAGAGATTATTGAAACGACGGACTAAAAATAAATTTTATTAATTATTCTATTACACTTTCGTTAAATTCCTTGATGATTTCATGAAATCGTTTGTCTTTTCTTACAAACTCCCATATCGGATTAATTTTAAGAAAAATAATTCCTCCAAGCCTGTTTTTAAGGGCATTTTTGAGATGATTAAAGGCTTCATCCATTCTGCCTAATCCGGCATTTATAATAGCAAAATCTACATCCAGACTTATGGAGTCGTCATTTTTCAGTCTTTCATGTGTATTTTCCAGTGCTTGAATTGCTTCTTTTGTATAGCCGGCTTTGCCGTATGCAAAACCCAAGCCAGTCCAACCTTTTAATGGGTCTGTAAGAAAAGATCGGTACTTTTTAAAGTACTCAATGGCTTTGTCATAATTTTCATTGGCCAGTTCAATCCAGGCCAGCCCTTCATAGGCTCCCCTTGTAGAGGGCTCCATTTCAAGTATTTTTCGATAATGCGATCTGGCATTTTCATAGTCTTTGGAAACAAAATAGGCCTGGGCCAAATACATCAAATTTTGAATAGACATGGGGTTAAGATCATATGCCTTTTGCTGGTACTCTAAATGCTTTGTAAAGTTTTCCATCATCAAATAATACCAACCCAGGTAAGTGTAGGGTTCTGAAGAACTGGGATTGACTTCAATGGCCTGCTCAAAATAACTTTTAGCCTTAGGAAAATTCCATTTATAAAAAAGATTAATAATTCCGATGGCAACATAACTCAATGAATTTTCCGGACTAAGCTTTATGGCTTTGACAGCCATAGATTCGGCTTGTGGGAAGACCTCTTTTGGCTTCATTTGACCGATAGAGCCCAAATAAGTAAGGCAGCTCGCATAGGCTGCATAAGATGGGCCGTATTCAGGATCAATTGCAATTGCTTCCTTAAATTGCTTTATTGCTTTTTTTGCATCTTCCGGAGTGAACTTATAAAAATGGTGCATTCCCTGAAGATAGGATTTATAGGAATCCATATTTTTGACGTGCGCAGAATTTTCTCCCGGACTTCTGTCTTCGTCAATTTCAGATTGAAGCTTTGAAGCTATTTTTTCAGCTATTTCATCCTGAATTTCAAAAATATCCAGCAACTCCCTGTTAAAAGTTTCTGACCAATAATGGTAGTCATCCTCAGTATTTATCAGCTGTGCGGTAATTCGCACTTTTTTTCCTGACCGCCGGACACTGCCTTCAAGAATGGTGTTCACATTAAGGGTTTTTCCAATACTCTTAATATCCTCTTTTGAATTTTTAAAGGCAAATGAAGAGGTCCTGGATGTTACTTTTAAACCCTTAATTCGTGTCAGGGCGTTTAGTACTTCTTCGGATATGCCATCACTGAAATACTCATTTTCTTTCTCATGCGACATATTGACAAAGGGGAGCACAGCAATGCTTTTAACCTTGTCGGCCCGATTTGAAATGTAATCTTTAACATCAGGCACAGTTATGTTGTCATCGACAATGGCAAAAATATCTATTGGTTTTTTAACATTTTTAAATTCAAAAGGACCCAAATAACGGGTTCGTATTTCATTTTGGTTTTTAACTTCATCATGCACTTTGTTTGAAATGAACACTGCTCCAGGCTTGCAAAATGTTTCAATCCGACTGGCAAGATTTACACCATCGCCAAAAATACCATCATCTTCAATCACCACATCTCCGGTATGAATCCCGATCCGCAAGGGAATTGACGGTGCTTTACTTAGTTCAGTTTGGATTTCAATAGCACATAAGACGGCATCCACTGCGCTGTCAAATACGATGAGTGTACCATCACCAAAATATTGTAATATATTCCCGTTGAATTTTTCGGTAGCGTTTTTTTGTGTTGCCCTATGTCTTTCTCTTCTTTTCTTTGCCTCTTTTTCATTTTCCTGCACCAATGCAGTATAGCCTACCATATCGGTGAACATAATTGCGGCCAATCGACGTTTAGATTTTTCCAATGCTATTATTGATGCAAATGCGAATTGTAAATCTAATCAATGTAAAGAATTATTCTGTCCGTAATGCGTCAACGGGGTTATTATTTGCAGCGCGAAATGCCTGAAACCCAACAGTAATCAAAACGAAAAAAACAGCAATCAATCCGGCATATAGAAATGACTTGGGATGAATAGTAGTGTGGTATACAAATGAATCATTTAACCAATTATTCATGAGGAAATAAGAAGCGAGAGATGCAATGCCAAGAGCAATAAATATCAAAATGAAAAACTCTTTGGTGAGAAGAAATATGATATTGCGCTCATTAGCACCTAATACTTTTCTTATTCCAATTTCCTTTGTTTTCTGCTCTGCTGAATAAGAGGCCAATCCCAATAAGCCAATGCAAGCAATAAAGATGGTAATGCCGGAAAACAAGGTAAATACTTTGGATCGTTTTTCATCCGCTTCATAAGATTCAAAAAAACGCTGATCTAAAAAATAAGAATCAAAAGGCTGATTGGGATATACTTTTTCCCAAATCTCAGAGATGTTTTTTTGTACACTTTTAACTTTATCGGGATGGAATTTTATATGGACAAAAGGCAAATTTTCACCATAGAAAAATGCCAGGGGCTCTAATTCCTGATATAAACTCAACTGGTGAAAATCTTCCATTACACCGATGACATACAAATATTCAACTTGTTCATCATCATCTCTACTCACACGGATTCTTTTGCCAATGGGCTCATCCCAATCCATTCTATCTACAAAAAGTTGATTCACAATCACTGAGTTTGAATCGGAAGCCAGGTCTTTTGAAAAATTTCTCCCCTGTAGTAATTCAATCTCTAAAGTGGGGATATAGTCTTGGTCTACTCTATAAAAGTTTACGCCCTTCTCAACAAAACCATCTTTAGATTCAATCGGCAAAAGATTTTTTGGATAACCACGGCCCGGCGAAGACATGGCACAGGACATCGAAATAATATCGGAATTTTGACTCAATTCATTTTTAAGAATATCGTATTTTTCTGCCATAGACTGATCTCCAAAGGGGACAACCAATATCTGGTCTTTTGCAAAACCAAGGTCTTTATTTCTTAAAAATGACAACTGGTCAAACACAATGATGGTACTAATAATCATTGCAATAGAAATGGCAAACTGAACAACAACAAGAATTTTTCGAAGCGGAACTGAATTTTTTCCGTGGACAAAACGGCCCTTGAGAACTTTTACCGGTTTAAATCCTGAAAGATAAAATGCCGGATAACTTCCTCCAAGAATTCCCAGAAGAAATAGCATTGCAATAATGCTCAATACAATTTCAGCTTGGAATATATCTGAAAAGTAAAACTCACGCGAAGTCATGGCATTGAATGGCCGCAGAAAAATAAACTTAATGGAAGCTAAACTTATTATCAATGCGGACAATGTCAGAATTAGAGATTCAGATATAAATTGAAGAATAAGCATCCATTTATAAGAACCGAGTACTTTTCGTATTCCGACTTCTCTGGCTCGTCGTTCAGATCTTGCTGTGGCAAGATTCATATAGTTAATCGCTGCTATGGCCAGCATGAATACAACAACAATTGAGAATATGTAAATGTATCCTATGCTTCCGCCCCCTTGTTCTCCATCGGTATTTGAAAACAAATGTATACTCGATAAAACCTGCATTTCATATTCTACTTTTACCCCGTATTGCTCAAATATTGGGTCTACGTAATTGACAATTACTTCCGGAAGTTTGGACTTGAATGTTTCAGGGTTGACATTATCTTTTAATAAAATAAATGTTCTCAAATAGAAAGAGCCCCATCCACCCCCGAGATTTTCTATTGAATTAAGCGAAACCAATCCTGTAAAGTCCATATGTGTATTTCGGGGCAAATCCTCAATTACTCCTGTTACTTTTAATGATTCACCATCGCTGTCTTCTATTGTTTTCCCCAATGCAGGCTCATCCCCGAAATATTTATCAGCAAGGCTTTTGGTCAAAACAATTGAATTGGGCTCATCCAAACAGGAAGCCGGATCACCTTCAAAAAAAGTATGGCTGAAAATGTCAAAATATGTGCTGTCTGCAAGGATAAGATCATCTTCATTATAAACTTTATTGCCAATTTTTAATTTGGTATTATTTCCAATACCATTTAACCGTACATATTCTTCTATTTCCGGATAATCTGCTTTAATCTGTTTTCCAAGCGGAGGCTGGGTTGAGGCCCAGGAAAACTCATCGTCTCTTTCCTGAAAATGCGATACTATTCGAAATATTCTGTCTCTTTTTTCATGAAAATTTTCATAGCTGAGCTCGTGATTTATATAGAGTACCAGTAATAAGCTGGCGATAATACTCACGGATAAACCCAGCAAATTAAGTAGACTGTAACCCTTATCTCTTATGGTATTTCTCCAGGCGGTTATAAGAATATTTTTTAACATTTGACCTTATTTGACTCTAATTTGAAGTTATAATTATTCCTGAACATAATGCTTTTACACAAACGGTAATTATGCAATATGACATATGTCTGAGTTATTTTTTTTAGCTTTCGAATCTTTGACGATCATGAAAAAACTTCTAAATAATACGATTCCACTAATTATATTCTTATTAATCAGTTATTCGACTGCCTGCCAAAGCAGAGAACAAAGCAGCTTCAGTTTAAAGGATTATTACATTGAATCCTCTGCACTCGACAAAAAAGTCAATAAACTCTTCAACGAGATGAGTAATAAGGAGAAGGCATCTCAAATGATAATTACTGCTGCAGGTAAATATGGCAAACCCCACGAAGAGGTAATTGGCCTCGTTCGTGAAAAGACGGTGGGAGGTGTATTACTTTTAAACGGGACCAAAGAAGGCTTTTCAGACCTGGTAAGACAAATCAATGAAATTTCTAAAAAGGAAAACCTCACACCTCAAATTTTTAGTGCAGATGCGGAACCCAGTCTATTAAATTATAAGATTAAAGGAACCGAGGAGGTCCCCAAAACCTCGAGCATTTCAAATGTAGAAACAAGCAGAAAAGTAGCTGCAAAAATCAGTAATGAATTGTTAAATATTGGCATTAATCACAATTATGCACCGGTTATTGATATCAGTCAGGATAATGAGGCCATTGGAAACAGAAGCTATGGAAGCGATCCTCTTCAAGTAGTTAACCTGGCAATGGCCTTTATGGAAATGAGTCAGGATATGGAAATTGTGTCTACGATCAAACATTTTCCCGGTCACGGAAATGTAAAGGGAGATACGCATGAAAAGCTAGTGTTTATAGATGGAGAAATGACAGAAGTACAAAATTACCAACCATTTATAGACGCCGGTGCATTGAGCATAATGGTCGCTCATTTGGCTGTCAAAAACAATCAAAAATATGATACACGGGGATTACCTGCGAGTTGTTCTAGAAATATTGTAAGTGATCTTTTGAGGAGTGAAATGAAATTTGAAGGAATAATTATTACCGATGCTATGAATATGGGTGCATTGAAAGAATTTGGGAATGCCCCATTATTGGCGGCGCAAGCCGGGTGTGATTTGATTTTGATGCCAATGGATGAGCGAAAATTAAATAAGGATTTACAATTGGCACTAACCGAAAAAAGCGCCTTTAAAAACCAATTAGAAGAATCCATAAAAAGAGTACTAAGATTAAAGGTATGTCTTGGTCTCTTATAATATTACACCAATGGTTAGGTTTAATTGTGCTAAAGAGGTATTTTTAATTACAGCCTTTCAATTACCATTTGGTTACGAACTATCCCAATCCCGCACCCTGTATTAATTACGGGGACTTGCGGGATTTTTTATAAACGCGGTGGTTTTAAATTTCTGAAATGACCGTTCATCTTAATTTTAGTCTTTGAAACTTCCAGGTTTTGAAGCGTAGGGATTATTTTTTTCAAGTGTAGAATGAGGAAATCCTGTCTTTCACTTTCTTTTTCAAGTAAGAGCATTTTGTATTCTTCATCAAGCGGAAGAGCCACATGATGGCCTATTTCAAAGGTGGAAATATCAGTGGGTTTTTTGTTAAATTTCCTTCTTACATTGAGCACATCAAACAATTCCTGTAATAGATCCCATAACAATATTCTTTTGCCATAGTCTTCATCTTCAATATTATCTGCATAATCCACAATCGCCCCCGGATATAATTTTGATTTGGCTTCTTTAAAAAATTCAATTACACGAAATACTCTCAAGCCTTCGCTGCGAATATCCATTTCTCCATTTGGATACACTTTGTGTATTTTAGTGAGATTCATTTCAACACCATAATCCATAAGCATGTCTTTTATGTATGGAATGATACCAAAGTTTTTGTTTTCAGTATGACAATCCAGAATTAATTGTTTGTAGCGCTCCTCAAATATGTGAAGGTTAACCTGTTCTCCAGGAAAAGGAACTATGGATAAGGGGAACATTGGTACTTGATTCATATCCAGTTAAATTTCAAATTCTTGGTATTTCTCAGGAATCACTACCTGGTCATAGCCTGCTGCCTCAAGAGAATCTTTAAAATCATCCATGGCTTTTTGTTCACCGTGAACCAAAAAAATCTGCTTTAAAGAATCCTTCGATTGATTTTGAACAAATGATTTTAAGTCATTTAAATCGCCATGACCACTGAAAACATCAGTTACAAATATTTTTGCCTCTACCGGATAGGAGCGGCCATTATTATAAACCATTTTTCGTCCCATGATAAGATCATAGCCCAGAGTTCCCGGTGTACAATAGCCAATTATCATAATAGTACAATAGGGATTGGTAATATTGGCCAAAACGTGTTGAGTCACTCTTCCACCATCAATCATACCAGATGAAGAAATAATTATACAGGGTTCCGTATGATTATTTAAAGCCCTGCTTTCTTCTGTACTCGCCAGATATATAAGATTATCAAAATCGAATAAAAATTCATTTTCTTTTTTAAATGCTCTTGCTTCTTCATTTAACCATGAAGTATAGTATTCATAAATTTTTGTGCTTTTCATAGCGAGAGGACTATCAGTAAACACTTTTATTTCAGGAAGGTCACCTCTTTCCGAAAGTTTGTGAAGCGTATATAATAGTGCCTGGGTCCTGCCGATACTAAATGCGGGGATAACCAATCTTCCCGATTTTTCAACACAGGTTTCGCAGATAATTTTTTTGAGAACCTCTTCCGGGCTTTCCATGTCGCTGTGCTCCCTATTGCCATAAGTTGATTCACAGACTAAATAATCCAGAGAGCCGGGAAGATTGACAGGGTCCTGAAGCAATGGGTAATTCTTTCTGCCTATATCCCCTGAAAAGCCCATGGTTTTTTTCTGGCCTTTCTCTTCAAATTCCACTTCTACATGAGCCGCACCGAGCAAATGGCCTGCCGTGTGAAAAGTTAGATAAATGGAGTCGTTGATTTTAATTTTTTTATCCGGGTCTATTGTTTGAAAATGATCAAGTGTTCTTTCAACATCCTTTTCAAAATACAAAGCATAAGGGTCGAGGGAAATTATTTTCTTTTTGGGCTTGAACTGCGCTTTTTTAAATCTGTCATAGGCTTTTTTGTTTAATGAAGCGCTGTCTCTTAATAGAATGTCACAAAGGTCAAATGTTGCATGAGTGCTGTAAATCTTGCCCTCGAATCCTTCTTTAAGGAGATTTGGTAAATTCCCACTGTGATCTAAATGAGCATGCGTAAGAACTACTGCATTGATCATCGAAGCTTCAAATTCAAAAAGACGTTTGTTCTGATTCTTGTCCCTGTTTTTATCAAAATCAAGCCCACAGTCAATCAACAATCTAAAATCATTTTCAAATTCCAATAGAAACATGCTGCCCGTCACTTGTCTTGTTGCTCCGTAAAAACCTATTTTCATGAGTATCCCAGTCTGAGAGAAATAACACCAGTATATGTACTGCTGTTCATTTCAAAAATGGATTTTTTAATTTTAATTGATTGCGCTTAGTTGAGTAATGATATAAAACACAAACATCTCAATTTATTAAAATATCAAACATCATTGCAACATTCTAAATTAATGGCTTTATTTTTAATAAATTGGAAAACCCTACAAACATGCCAGTATTAAGATTTCTTATATTCATACTATTTTGTCTCAATTTATTCCAGCCTATTGAAAGCACAGCTCAGAGCATTGACAAGAGTAAGATAAGGCTTACCAAAGGAAGAGTGGATTTTCACTCCAATGCCGAACTTGAAGTAATCAGAGCCCATTCAACAGAACTTGCGGGAATACTGGACAGGAAAACAAATCAATTTGCAATATCAATTCCTATGATTTCATTTTTAGGTTTTAATAGCCCATTGCAAAGAGAGCACTTTAATGAAAACTATATGGAATCACATAGTTTTCCGAAGGCAACCTATTCGGGCAAAATTGTTGGGAATTATGATTTAATGAAAGAAGGTTCAACTGAAATAATGACCAAAGGAGAGCTTACAATTCACGGCATTTCAGTGGAACAAAATATTCCGGTTAACCTTGTCATCAAACATGGCATTGTGGGCGTCAGGTCGAACTTCAAAGTAGCCCTTGCAGATTATAATATTAAGATCCCAAAAGCAGTAGAAGGTAAAATTGCAGAAATTGTGGATGTAGAGGTGTACGCATTATTCCAGGAAAATTAAAATCGGAAATTTCATTTTTTCAAAAGCTTAAATGCATGTGTCCATTGATTATCAATAAAACCGGGAATACACCATAAAATACATAAGGGTTCTATAGCCCTTGCTGCTTCGGCTTTTCCCATATCTACGCTTTCCCATCCAAACTGATCCAATATAGTTTTCACTTCTTCTTTTGCATTCTCATTATCTCCGGCGATAAACATACTTGGTTTTAAACTCAATTCAGGATTTACCATTAGCGCACTTCCTACAGAATTAAAGGCTTTAACAAAATGGGCTTCTGGAGCAATATATTTTAAATTTTCCATCAGGGAGGCATCAAGATTAGTGAAGAATTTTAAAACACCGTTTACAGGAGGGACATCTTCAATTGGATTCGTAGTATCAATAATTGTTTTACCTTTTATCTCATTTCTAAGATCTTTAATCATGCTTTCTGCAGCGCTTCCTTTGACCGCAAGTACCAATAGTTCTCCAAATTCTGCGGCATTTTTAAAATTGCTTATTTGTGCTCCATTACCTTCTTTGGAATTCCAATCTTCCAGTTTTTCGGGATTTCGGGTACCCATCATTATATCATAGTCATATTTTAAAAATCCTGCAGCCAATGTTTTTGCTACAATTCCGGATCCGATAATTCCTACTTTTTTCATAGTTGTTCTTTTAATTCTTATGTAAGATATAAGTCTTTCAAAAAGAGATAGCTATAAATTACATAATTTCATTTATTTTTTTATGCCCTTTTGAATTGCCTTAACTTTGTGGTTTAATAAAAAGATAAATTATGTCAAAAGCAGAAACAGGAAATTCAGTTGCAGTTCATTATACGGGAAAATTAGAAGATGGAACTGTATTTGATTCCTCAGAAAACAGAGAACCTCTTTCATTTAAGTTAGGTGAAGGTCAGATGATAAAAGGATTTGAAAATGCAGTCATGGGCATGGCTATTGGAGATAAAACGACAGTTTCATTGGAACCAAAGGAAGCTTATGGTGAAAGATCAGAAGAAAGAATATTACAGGTTCCAAAGTCAGATGTGCCCAATGATATTCCAACCGAAATAGGAACACAGCTATCTATTAACCAATCAAACGGACAGCAAATTCCCGCGGTAATTACAGATGCAGACGCCGAATCGATAACCCTGGATGCCAATCATCCATTGGCAGGGAAAAAGTTAATTTTTGATATTGAAATGGTTGAAATTAAATAAAGTTAACAGCATTTTTTTGAAGAGGTGTTTTTGATAGTGTTTCGAAAACACCTTTTTTATTGCCTTATAACATTAATGTTTTTGGCTAGAAATACAATTTTGAGCAATAATTGAATTTTATTTTACCCTTTTCTCAATGTATTTGGAATTCATTATTCTGAGCACACCAAAGTAATCCATTTCAAATTCGAGCAGATCGCCTACCTGATAGTTTTGCTCATTTTTACCTAAATCAATTACCAGCATATCCGAGGAAGCTCCGACAATCTTTAATTCTTTGTTTTTGATTTTAATATGGTTTTCATCAATATCTAAAAGGCCCAAATCGATGATGGCTCGATAAGATGTTTCGGAATAGGCATCGTCAAATTTTTTAGTTTCACCCAAAAGATTTTCACCGAATTCTCCGAGCGGAACTTTGGGTTTTTCAATGAGCTCAATTATTTCTGCATATAACTGAAACACATCGTGTTCCATGGTTTTAAATGTGCGGTTATGATAAACATCCGTGCCTAAATAAAGCGTTTCACCAACTCTAAAGTGATTGACTCCTGCAGGGAGCAACCCTTCAAAAATTAATGGAATGGAAACAGATGAACCCCCTGACACAAAATCTATCTTTCTATCGAATCGCGCTTCAATTAATTGTTTGTAAAGTGATAATTGAATTAATTTATCATGACTTGGCAGAACGCCATACATACAGGTAAGGTTGGTTCCGATGCCAACTACTTTAATGTTCGGCAGTTTAAAAATACGTTCATAGAATTCTAAAAGATCATCCCGCATGACACCCTCTCTCAACTCCCCCAGTTCTATCATAATAATGATTTTATGAAGCGTGTCTTGTTTTTTGGCCTCTTCAGACAACATTTCAATCGTATCGATTTCGGTATTAAAACTGATATCCGCATATTTGACCACAGCGGGAATTGAGCGTTTGGGTGGTGGTTTTATATAAATAGTTTCGGTATCGGGATTGAGCGATTTTATGGTTTTAAGATTCGAAACACGTGAATCGCAAAAGTTTCTTATCCCAAGTTCCAAAAGCTGTTCAAGAAATATTTTTTCACCACAAAGCAGTTTTGAAACAACGGCCCACTTTATGTTTCGGGGACTGAAAACATTCTCCAAAGCCGTATAATTCTTTTTTAGTTTTTCTTTATCTAATGTGATAAAAGCCATATTTTTATTTGACTACCTCTCTTTTAATATTTTCGGGCAAATGGGCCAAAACTTCGTAATTTAATTCATCACTGTAATTTGTAAATGCTGACACCTTGATCTCCTGATCACCTTGATTTCCTATTATTACAACTTCATCTCCAATTTGAACATCTGGAACGTCAGTTATGTTGGCAATTATCATATTCATATTTATGACACCGATAATATCACAGGAATGTCCGTGAATTAAAATTCTGCCTTTATTGCTAAGCGATCGATTATAACCCATGGAATAACCAATGGGAATTATAGCTGTACTAATATCTCTTTGCGTAAGGTAGGAAACCCCATAACCGACAAATTCCCCTTCTCCGATATGATTAACAGACATCACTTTACTTTTCCAGGTAATTACTCTTTTAAGTGGGTCCGTTTTATCTTTTCTGTTTTGCACATAGAGAATTAGCGATTCATTGCTTGGCCAAAATCCATATAGCATAATTCCCATTCTAACTAAATCAAAGCGGGCCTTAGAATAATTAAATGCACCAGCAGAACAAGCAGCATGACGATAATCCGGCACAATCGAGAGTGATTTCATATTGCTCAAAACAGCATTGTATTTTTTTAATTGACGTATAATTCTTTTGTAATTGGAAATGCTCTCAGGACCGGCCAAATGTGTACAAAGCCCTTTGATTTCTATATGTTTTTTGTTCTCCTGAATGATTTCAACCACTTCATCGATTTCTTCTTTTAAAAGACCGACTCGATTCATACCGGTTTCAATTTCCAGGTGGACTTTCGCTTTGCATTGCAATTCTTTTGCATGGTTAACAGCCAGTTTTAATCTTTTAGGATTAAAAACAAAAAATTCAAATCCCTGCACAAGTGTATCGTGGATGTCTTCATCAGATATCCAACCCATGATCATTATGTCACAATTGGATTTAGTAACCAATCGCACCCTCATGGCTTCGGTATAATCAAACACAGAAAAATGATCAATTCCATTTTGTTCAAAAAGTGGGACCATGTGTTCTATTCCATGACCGTAGGCATTGGCTTTTACCACTGCTGAAATTCGAATGTCAGCACCCATTTTTTGCCGAACAAAGTTTACATTGGTTTCAACTGCACTTTTTGAAAGCAGAATGTTAGATGTACCCCGCATTATTAATAATTGTAATTTTCACTAATTTTTAAAAACATTTTAGCTCCGGTTTCAATAATTTCATCAGGGAAATCGTAGTCGGGGTTGTGAAGAGATGGCTGATTTTCTCCTGATCCCAATCCAAAAAATCCACAATCACATATTTCAGAGAAGTAGCCAAAATCCTCTGACCATTTAAATGGTTCTGAACGCTCAATAAGGCTTAAGTTATAAAATTCAGCTGCATTTTTTATGATTTCGAGGCAATCGTCATTATTGGTAGTGGCAGGAAAAACTTCAGAATAAGAAATATCAATACGCAAACTTTCATCTTTGGCTATATCCTTGATCAAAAATTCGGTTTTTTCAGTGAGGATTTTCATGTCTCTATCGCGAAATGCTCGCAATGTCATTCTAAGTTCACCATAACCCGCGGATGTACCAAAAGCAATTTCACCGACATGAATATTCACAATTGTTATTAAAACAAGCTTTTCATAAACACTTGCTTTGAGAATTTCGTCCAGTTGTAATATTATTTTTGAAATGGCAACTGAAGGGTTAACTCCATTTTCTGGTTCTGCTGCATGAGATGTTTTTCCATATAATTTGAGAGTTAGGCCTTTTGAAGCGGAAGCGAAACTTCTGTCTTTTACAATTATACTGTGTTTGGGTCTCCCCGGAATATTGTGAAGTGAATAAGCAAAATCTGGTTTTATTTTTGAAAAGGCCTTGTCAGCAATTACATTTTTAGCGCCCTGGCCTGTTTCTTCGGCCGGTTGAAAAAGGATTATAATTCTACCTTTTTTCGGTCTTTTTTCAGAAATGTATTTAGCCAAAGCAAGTAAAATGGCCATATGACCGTCATGGCCGCATGAGTGGGCAATCCCGGCATTATTTGATTTGTGTTCTAAGTTATCTTCTTCATTTATGGGTAATGCATCCAGTTCAGCTCTAAATAATACGCAAGGGCCTTCTTCATTGCCGCGGAAAATATAAGCTTTTCCTGTTTCAGCTAATTCTATTTCCTCATCGGGCGAAAAGGAATTCATGACATTAGAAATATAATCAGCGGTTTTGTATTCCCGTCCTGATAATTCCGGATGTTGATGAAGATGTTTTCTGTGTTTTATAATGTCCTTCACTCTATTTGTTATTTACAAGTGATATGATAATAAAAATTAATGCAGATAGGCTAATCCCAAAAAAGTTTTCATCCAAACCCCAAGGCAGGTCGATATCAGAAAGAATTAACACCAGAGTTGTTAATCCTCCAAAAATCATGGCGTACAATGCGGCCAATGAATTCGGTTTTTTTAATACCAATAAGCCGAGAACCGGGACAAAAAGACCGGAAACCATAAAAGCATAGGAATAAAGCATTAACTCCAGAACATTTTGCATCATGGTGGCCAATAAAATTGCCAGAATTCCAATGACTAGCGTAATAAGCTGTGAGAATTTTATACTATTCTTCTTTTTCTTTTTTGAAATACTTCCCATGATATCGGTAATAAAATTACCGGAAGCGGCAATTAAACATGAGTCCGCTGTGGACATTATTGCAGAAAAATAGGCCGACATCATGAGGCCCATCATTCCAATAGGAAGTATATTTCTTAAAAACATGGGCAAGCCCAACTCGGCATCGATTTCAGAACCAGGAGGAAAGCCCAATGCGGTAAACATGCCTTTTTGAAATGCAATCTTTGCAAAAAACCCGAGCACTACACCCATAAATGCCATTAGCGGCCACTCGAAGACCCCGGCTATAAACCAGGCCTTTTTTGCAGTTTTTTCATCCTTACAGGCATAAATCCTTTGGTAAAGGGTCATTCCTACAAACCAAATAGGAATAATCGTAATCGCCCAATTAAAAAATTGACTTATCGAAATATTGCTTAATGAAAGGTCTCCAGGACTGAGAAAATCCCTAATACCAGCCCAGCCACCCAGCTTCATATAACCTATGGGAATACCAATGAGGACAAGACCTGCCATTAGAATTATCCATTGGATTGTATCGGTATGAATCACTGCTTTAATTCCACCAATCACCGTATAGGCCACCGCAATCACCCCCATAATTAAAACGGCGTTTTGAATACTTATTGAAGGGAAGGTTGACGAAGCCAGTTTAGCTCCGGCGAGAATTTGAGAACTCGTAAAGCCGATGTATCCGATTAAGGAAATAATACCGGCAATAAATGCAACACGATCATTATAGAAATGTGATAAGGCCTGAGGGAAGCTTAAAAAATTCTTCTCATTAGCAATTGGATATATTCGAGGGATTAAAAATACTGCGCTTAGCCATGCACCGATTAATCCGGTAAACAACATCCAACTTCCCGAAATACCCATGACAAATCCCAAGCCACCGAGGCCAATTGAAAAACCGCCACCTACATCTGTGGCCACTACTGACAAACCAATATGACCGGCCGACATCTTTCGTCCACCGACATAATAATCATCGTCCGATTCATTTTTGTTTAAAAAATACACCCCCACTCCAAGCATAAAAAGCAGGTATACAATAAATATACTTAGGTCTATCCAGTGAATGTCCAAAGCCTGACTAACGTTTTAGTCTCATCTCCAAATAAGGATTTGTGAAACCAAATTTTTCATAAAGAAATTTTGCCGGGTTGTTTTGCTCAACGTGAAGGGCGATATCCCCACTGGCATGAAGTAAGGTTGCTTCCATTAGTTTTTTACCAATTCCCTCACCTCGATGTTCTTTGTGTGTTGCAATGTATACTAAAATATTTTCAGGAATGTATCCGCCCATTCCCGTTTGATTTACGATTACCGCGCCAAGAATTTTGTTGGATTCTGACAATACCAAGGTAAAGCCTCCAAAAGAAGTGGACTCTTTAACGGAGTAATTGATTGCTTTGAGTATGTGTTCTTTAGGATCTCCGTATTCCTCCAGATTATCATAAAGAAAATCAATAATCTCATTTTTTTGTAAGGTTGTTGGCCTTTCTAGTGCGTTATATACTTTTATGTCTGACATATAAAATGATTTATCCTATATCTTATAGAATTTATTTAAGTATCAAAAAAAAAATTGAGATTTCTGATTTAAGAACTGAATTGAAATCGAAAAATTTGTTACTCCTTAGGAATTTGAGGAGCTAAGCAAACGCTAATTGAGATGTTGTATTAAAAAGTATTTGATGGCCTAATCAATAGAGATTTGACCTAATCCTTGTCTTTACTGAATACAATTAAATTAGAATCTCCCTTGATTCAATGGAGTGTGAAAATAGATATTCAAATGAAATGAAAACCGGACATTTAGCCCGGTTTATACTGTTTCAGTATGAATGATTATATTAATATCTGCCTCCTCCACCTTCACGTGGATTTGCTTTTTTTACTACAATTGCTCTGCCTTCTACCTCTTTACCATTTAATTCATTAATGGCCGCTTGCGCTTCAGAGTCATCAGGCATTTCGATAAATCCAAAACCCTTGGAACGGCCTGTGAATTTATCCATAATTATTTTTACAGAACTCACTTCACCGAATTGTTCGAAAAGGTCCTGTAATTTTGATTCCTGGATAGCATAATCCAGCTGAGCTACGAAAATGTTCATTTGAAAATTATTATATAAATATTTATTGAAGACGTAATAATAGGATTATATATGTAAAATTTTGAATAAGTAAAGAGCCTTGTAGAAAATATTTCTGTGGAGTCAAATTACCGATCATGGTAAAAATAGACAATATTTTATCAATACAGGGCAGAAAGGCTAATAAAAAGTAAATTCATGAATTATTCTAATGTTTAAATGGCAGAGATAAATGGCCTGTTTACCGTATTTATTCAATAAAGGATAAATTGTTCAATCGATAAAATAGTGGTTATCAGGGCTAAAATCCATTTAGAATTAAATTAAATGCATAAAAAACCCTGTTGATTTATCAACAGGGCTTATTTTTCAAATGAATTTTAGATTATTTCTTAAAAATTAATCGTGTAATATAGATTCCATCGCCATCTTGTTTTCCGGCATCGCTTTCTGCGGCACTGGTCACAAACACCAATTCCCATCCTTCGGCCACCAAAGCATTGATTTTTGAAGTCATCAGCGCATCATTTGAAGCTATGTTTTGAAAATTGATACCAACAACACTGTAAAAATTTAAAAGTTTTGCTTCTGTAAACTGATCAATTTTAGCATCACCTCTTTTAACATTTCCCATGCCACTTTTTTTGCCGTCTGTTCTTTCGGTTGTGAAATCATCGATATTCAAAGCCGTTTTACTTTCAATTAATCTTGATCTACCCAAGCCACCTGGAACAATTGATTCAACAATGGTAACAACCTTGTATTCGGTTTGGGCTTCGCCAAATGTAAATGCGGCCATTATAACAGCCAATGCAAGCATTAATTTTTTCATGTTTTATTATTGTTTTAATGAAGTATAATAATATGAAATTATAAGCATAAGTCCATTTATATATTTGTCATTCAATACGGCTTAGATCATTGCTGTAAATGCGTTTTCGAAATTCATTTGGTTTTAAGTGATTCATTAAATCAGGCCCCTTCCTATGGAAAGAGTCAATGATCGCTACAAAAATCTTTTCTTATTCATTGAACTGAGATAAATTCTCATATTCCGTTAAAGGAGGATTTCAATATTATTGCTACTGTCTTTTTCACTAATCAGCAATTTATAAACACTGATGTAGTTCAGTTCTATTGCTTTTTCCCTGAAGACTTTCCAATTGTTTTCATAGAAATAAATAGGTTCTTCTGTTTGCCCCGCAATGCTACAGACAATTTTAACACTGTATATTTTTCCATTCTGGGCCATTATCCTCGGATGAAAAAAGAGATAATTAAGACCCAAATGATAATTTTCATCGATTATGAGATTTTTAAAGGGATCGAATGATTTTTAGATATAGATTCCATTTCTTCTGCTAAATTTTTTTTATCCTGATCAAATTTTAACATGATTCTACTATTATCAACAAATAAAAAAGCAGCATATCCGGTTTCTTTTA
The DNA here is from genome assembly GCA_014323545.1 of Hyphobacterium sp. CCMP332. Lineage (NCBI taxonomy): Bacteria > Pseudomonadati > Pseudomonadota > Alphaproteobacteria > Maricaulales > Maricaulaceae > Hyphobacterium > Hyphobacterium sp. CCMP332. The sequence goes on along the minus strand of CP058647.1, from coordinate 1,704,935 downwards.
TATCGGCAAAATTGACCCTGGAATTAACCCTCTGTGTGCTGATGACCCTGGTGATTTTTATTCCTTTTACTTCGTCATATTTTTTTTTGAAGCCAAGAGGTATTCCGAGAAAATTGTAATAGGTCAAAGTGAATTTTTCAATGGGCGCAAACAGAATGTATTTCTTCAATAAGAAAAATGGAATTGAGATCAATGCAAAAAAGACTGCCGGAATGAAGAATGATTTTATTGCTAGATAAATAGCTGAGAGGGTCAAAATAAGCCCAAGGACCGTACTTTGCATTCCTATTATTGATTTTAGTTTGAATTTGTATTGCATTGCATTGAATGTGTAATTCCAATTTAGTATTTAATAAAATGCTTGTGAATTGGATATTCAATTTCCGGTATAATTAACATATACGCACCGCGTTTTAGCCTACGGACATCAATAGTATTGTTTTCAGTTTTACCTTTCTTGATCAGTGTTCCTAACATATTGTAGATTTTAAAGTCGACTTCAAGCTCAATATTTTTAATTAAAAGCTGATCTTTAACCGGGTTAGGCAAGATATCGATAGAATTACCATTCTCAAAAGACCTGAGAGGGCTAGGAAAACTATCGCAATTTGCAGTAATCGCATTATCAAAGAGTTTTTGAAGTGAGTCAATCGGTTCAATAGCGGATCCGTTTTGGGTCTGAACCGAAATTAAAAATGAAGGATTTCCAAATGTATCGCTGGCCTGTGCAACTTTCAGAAAAGCGAAAAGAGAAGATGTTCCGTTTGCCGCACATCTGGAATCAGCACCAATGACATTCGCTCCCTGCATAGCATACATTAATTTGCATTTTAAATCGCCTTTGGCCCGCAGGAAGCGGGATTCCATAGAATCGAGAATTTCGGGGCCCAATAGTATATTTCCTTGTATTGCGTAATTTTTTCCCAATCGATGTCCGGTATAGGCATTAGTTTGTGAACCTGTAAAAGCCGCCGTTTCGGGGGAACCGTTAATAAGTGCTGCAATACCGTATTGTCTTATTTCCGGATTGGATTGGTCATCGTTGTTTTGTAACCATTGAATAGCCGAAGCAGGCGAATTTCCTAATAGTAGCTGATTGCGAGCATTGATTTGGTTGTTTTCCAAATAAAAAGCCTGAGTGTTGATAGCCGCTAAACCGGGTAAAAGCTCAGCTAAAAAATCAGTTGAATATTGGGGAAATGATGTTAAATCAACACAGGAAGCTCCAGCACTTCCAACTTCAGAATTTGCCGAGTCCACGGCAACAATAGAAAAAGTATCCTGAGCATTTACAATTATTGCATGAAAGAGAAAAAATCCAATGATAAAAGCCAGTTTATTAATAAATCTCATATCAAAAGAACTTTTTGTCTTTTTGTTGAGGCATCTATCATTTTTATATAACTAACTTTTTGGCCCGATTTTTCGGATACATAAAGCCAATCTTCTCCTTCCCTGACCAGTGTGCAAACATCGAGTTCGTATCTAAGGGATTTGACTTTTGAGCCATCTTTTAATGGTTCACCATTTAAATCCTCAAGCGAGCTTAATTTCTTAGACCTTTTTTTGAAGAGCTTAAACATCTAATAAAAGTAGATATTTTCAGTCAAAAAAAAATTTCCGAAACTGTTTTCTAATTTGCTTGAGCCAGCTTATCAGCAAAAACCTTTTTGAATTTATCGAGCTTTGGTTTGATCACCAAATTGCAATAAGGCTGCTCAGAATTATTATTGAAGTAATTTTTATGATATTCTTCGGCTTCATAAAAATTATCAAGTGGAGATATTTCTGTTACAATGGGGCCATTAAAAGCACCGCTTTTGTCAAGTTCAGCTTTAAGGCGATTGGCAATCTTATTTTGATCATCGTTATGATAAAATATTGCGGATCTGTATTGCGTACCAACATCGGCACCTTGTCTGTTTAATGTGGTGGGATCATGCGTTTGCCAAAAAACTTCTAATATCTCTTTGAAAGAAATGGATTCAGCATCGAATTCAATTCGTGCTACTTCTGCATGACCGGTTCTTCCCGTGCAAACTTCCCTGTATGCCGGATTTTTTATATGACCTCCGGAATAACCGGGGATAACATTTTTAACGCCTTTTAAATTTTGAAATACAGCTTCAATGCACCAGAAGCATCCTGCACCAAGTGTGGCGCTTTCCAATTTTTCCATGCTTTGATAACTAAAACTTTAGGAATAAGTTTCTATGCAACCTTAAGGTTTTTCTGAGTTCCAAACTGCTTAAGCATAAACATATGAGACTTTATTGCTCCTATGAAAGTTTTATGGGAATGATATGGCAAGCCGTATTCTTCTGCAGTTTGCTTTACAATTGGAGCGAGTTTGGTATAATGTATATGACAAACTTTTGGGAAGAGATGATGCTCTACCTGAAAATTGAGGCCCCCAAACAAGAAGTTAATAATTGGATATCCGGTTGCAAAATCTGAAGTTGTCCTCATTTGATGCGCAGCCCAATCGTCCTGGATTTTACCTTTTTCATCGGGTTCCGGAAATTGAGTGCCTTCCACCACGTGGGCCAACTGGAAAATTAAAGCGAGTGTTAACCCTTCCACAAAGTGGAGAATAACAAAACCAATTAAAATTTGCCACCATGCCAATTCAATTACGAGCAATGGCACAGCCAGGAAAAGAATATAATAGAGAATTTTAAACCCAAAAAGTCTAATATATTCTACAGTAGGATTTTTCATTGTATAACTTCCTATTTTATCCTGAAAGAATTTCTTATAATCTTTAATGAAGACCCAGGAAATAGACGTCAATGCATAAAGGAAAAAAGTATAGATATGCTGATACCTGTGAATTTTCCATAGTTCCTGTTTGGGATTTAATCTGATAATAGGAATTTGTTCAATGTCCTCATCATGATCAGGAATATTGGTAAAACTGTGGTGAACGATATTATGTGAAATATTCCACATATAATCATTTGCACCAATGATATTAAATATTACAGCCAGACTTTTATTTACCCATTTTTTTGATGAATAAGAACCGTGAATAGCATCATGCGCAATATTCAGTCCAATTAAGGCTGCAGCAAAACCATTTAACATGGCTAAAAGCAGCATTTGCCAGACAGAAAACATATTGCTCAAAAGCAATAAATAAGACCCCCAAAAAACACTTAATATCAATGCTGTTTTAAAGATCATTGCACCATTTGCATGACGCGAAATATTATTAGAATCAAAATAATCGTTAACACGAGCTTTTAATACATCGTAAAACCCACCCTTTTCTGCTTTTAAAAATCTAACTGCTGAAATATTACTCATTATGCTTAATTTTCACTATTAAAAAGCCAAAAGTCTCAGACCCCGACTAAAATTAAGTGGCAAAGATACGGATAAAAGCTGATGCATTAAAAAAAGGCAGTAATATCACTGCCTTTTTATTAACATAACCAATAAAAACAAGTTAGATTCTAAATCTGAGCACCACAGCCATAAGATTGCAGCTCTCCTAAATCATTAAAAATAAAGTGCATATATGCATCACCTGCCACAACCAGGTAGATATCATTTTCACCATCATAATCGTAATAGTAGAAAACATTAGGCAATAGATCTACTTGTTCTACAGGACCAAAACTACCGGATTCTATCTCTGCACCATCTTCTGTATAAGTCCAGTCGATATTGCCTTCTGAGCTAACCGTGAAATTACCGGCACCCTTACTTCCGTCTGCCCATGTATCAATGTATTTGTAATCACCGGTGGTATTGCCAGGCTCGGTTACTTTGAAGCCTATAGCAAAGCCATTTCCTGTTCCTAAATCCATAAGGAAAACAGTGGTTGTGCCTGCCGCATAAGCATAACCGGTATAATTACTTCCATCTAATGAGATATCAAACCTGTCGCTTTTTGAACCGTTTAGGGACCAGGTACCGTCGAGATTTGAAATGCTTTCATCTATTGGCCATTCCAATCCGGCAGATGCTAAATCCTCAACAGATAATACTTGCGAATCACTGCCATCTCCACCTGAAGCCAGGTCAATTAAGTGTATGTTTCCATCAGCTGTCAAAGAGAAAACGCCATATTCTTTATAAGAAGTACTTCCGTTAATATTTACATTTCCCAGTCGGATATATATATAATCGCCGGCGATTTCATTTAGTCTTGTTGAATTGTCAATTTCAGAACTGACTCCAAAACTAATATCGTTTTGCGCATTTCCCGAAGGGAAGTTTCCGACAACTATTTTGTCGTCTAATTCAACACCAAAGAAATTACTTCCATCAGCACTAACTTTATAAACACCTTCCAAACCGTTAAGGCTCATAACATCATAATTTCCCGACTCGGTTTCTCCTGTTGTTTCATTGTCCAACACGTAAGACTGATTTACCTGATCTATTGAAAACGTAACAAGGTCTCCATAAGATGCAGATCCCGAATACTTATTTGCATCGGCTGGTGTGCCAGGATTCGGTGTTGCTGGGCTGTCTTCGCTATCATCTCCACATGAAAAGATGAAAAAAGACGTCATCATAACTAATAAGATACTTTTCGCATTCATAGTTTAAAATATTTAAAATGGAGTGTAAACAATTAGATATGTCTGTTCAAAAAAAAATTTCTTTTGTAGATAACAGAATGTCTTTTGTGAATGGAGGGAATTTTTTTGTAAGTGATTAAATAAATCTGAACCTTTTAAAGAAAGCCTCTTTGTAGCTGTTTGCAACAGGAAGTTTGTATTTGCCGATAATAACCTGATGGCCATCGAAAGCTTCAATTTGTTTGATATTAACAACGTAAGAGCGGTGTATTCGATACAAAGCAGAACCGGAAAATTTGGAAAGGAGATTTTTTAAATTTATAGTTAGGGTATAGCTCTTATTCTCTGTTGTAATTATGCTATAACTTCCTTTTGCTTCGATGAACAAAATATCTACTAAGCGTATTTTTGTGAACCTGTTGGCATCTTTTATAAAAAATGAATCTTTGATCAAATAACCATTATCCAGTTTTTGATCGGAGAGGTTTGAAAAAGCGACGTCAATGGCTATTGCGAGATTCCTTTCTTCATAAGGTTTAATTATATAAGCTGCAGGCTTAATTTTTTTTGCGCGAATCAAAGTCTTTTCATCTGAAAGTGCAGTTAAAAAAATAATTGCAACTTGATGAGAAGCCAATATTCTTTCGGCAAGACTTATTCCGTCTTCTTTACCATTTAAATTAATATCGAGTAAAAGTACATCAGGGGATTCAGTGCGGATAAGATTTTCAGCTTCCTGCGTATTGTCCACTGGCCCTAGAACTTTATAGCCAAAACCCAACAAGCGTTGCTTTAATTCTTCTGAAATTATGAAATCATCTTCAACGATTAAAACTTTTACCACCTGATCCATTAGGCAGAAAGGCTTTTATAACTAAAACGCAAATTATATTCTAAACCCTTCAATGAGTTAACTTCCATAGTTCCGTGTAATTGTTTTACAAGTAAATTTACCAGTGACATCCCAAATGCCGTGCTATTTTCATTATTTTTTTGAGCGTCCAAACCTTTGCCATTGTCCTTGATAATCAATCGTAATTCCTTCCCAATATTTTCAAAATTGACTTCCAATTTGGGTTTTTCAGTTTCCGGAAAAGCGTATTTGAATGAATTACTTACCAATTCATTTACGATTAGGCCAACTGGCAATATTGTATCAATGTCCAGCTTTAATTTATTAATATTCATGGATAAGGCACCCTGGTCAACCCCATAACTTTCGCTCAGGTTTAACAATAGTTCACGTAAATATTTCTCAGCATCTATTTCAGCTGTATCTTCCTGAAGGTACAAGTTTTGATGAATCATCGCCATAGCTTTAATTCTGCTACGGCCTTCTTCCACAGCCTCCTTTACTTCTCCTTCATCTAAGCGCATGGACTGCAAACTCAACAGGCTCGAAATCACTTGTAAGTTATTCTTCACACGATGATGCAATTCACGAATTAGTGCTTCAATACGTTCATTTTTGTTTCTAATAACTTTATTATTTCTGAAAAGAATAAAAGAAAACATTAATACTGAAGCTGATAGTACTGAAATCCAGAGGATTATTAATTCTTTCCTTGAAAGTTCTTCTTTTTGCTCAACAAGTTTTTGTTCCTTCTCACGGGTACCAAGTTCAGTCTCTTTTGCTTTAGTATAACTTACTTTTTTATCATCAAACCATTCCCTTTCTCTGTTTAACAATTCATTTTGAACAAAAAATGCTTTTTCAAAGTCTCCGCTTTTCTCAGCAACTCTAACGTACTCGATAAAAATATTTATCCCTTCTTCAGCAAGACCAATTTGATCGCTATACCAGAGTGCAGAATCAAAAGCGCTAAAGGCCTTTTGATATTTTTTCTCAATTCCATAAATGAGTGCTTTGTCAAAAAACAGGTACCCTTTTGAATAAAAAGATAAATTTTCATCCGGATACAATAATTCAGTTTGTTCTATTAAAGATCTGGCTTTCTCTATTTCACCTTTCATTATATAAACCTGTATTATTTCAGCCAGAATAAGTACCAGCCCATCATCGGTGTAATTACTTGTCTGTTTCGTTAACTTAAATGCGCTGTTTAAATAAAGTAATGAACTATCATATTCACCAATCTCCCAGCAAAGAGAGCCAATGGCATAAAAAGAGGTTATTAGTTCTAAAGAATCTTCCAGGTTTCTATAATAACTAAGACTGTTATGCAGAAACTTTTTTGCTTCAGTATAATCTCGTAATTCTTGCTTTATCATGCCTATGTTGTGCATGAGATGCGCTTTTTCAAAATCTTTATTTTGGATGGAATTAATTTTTTCAAGGAGAAATAATGCTGTATCATAATGACTCAGCGCCTGATCATAGAAACCGCCAACATTATAGCTTACACCAATACTTCTATGGGCTAGAATCACTGAGCTGCTGTCCTTAATATCTTTTGCATAATTGAGTGCCGAGAAAGCATAGTGAAGCGAAGAGTCAAAATTCTCGAAGTCATAGATCTGCGAAAGGTGTATCAAAGCATCATAAGCACGCGCCTTATCGGCATTAGATATTATCTTTAAAAGACTGTCTTTTTCTTTTTCAACTTGTTGTGCAAAGCAATGTTTGAAACTAAATAATAGTAAAAGAACAGTTAGACTTATTTTATAGTTATGTATCAAAAGGAAATTTTCTCAGCTCATTCAGGTAAACTCAAACACATTAAAATAGCACGGGTCGAAACATTATTACACCTAAAGAAAACAAAAAGTTATCTCTTTTTTAGTTTTTTGACTATTCTGATAACTCATGGGATAAGTTTTGCTCAGTTAAATCAATTACCTATCAATTATAAATTTTTAGCACTTGGAGATTCTTATACAATAGGGCAATCAGTTTCAATCACCCAGCGATGGCCACTACAATTTGTAGACTCATTGGCTTCCAGAGGAATATCAAATAGCAATCTCACATACATTGCACAAACGGGGTGGAAAACCACTGAATTGATACAAAACATACAAAATGTAAACCCTCCTAATGATTTTGATTTGGTGAGCCTATGTATAGGAGTGAATAATCAATTTCAAAGAGCAAGTATTTCTGACTATAAAAGAGACTTGATCATTTTGATAAGTAAAGCCAAAGAAAAGGCAAAACAATCATTTGATAATGTATTGGTTTTGAGCATACCCGATTATGCCTACACACCTTTTGGCCAGGCATCTCTAGCTTCAGCGCAAATAAGCTCGGAAATTGATGATTTCAATCTGGTGAAAAAATCAGTATGCGATAGCCTGGGTGTTCGGTACATCAATGTAACAAGCATTTCACGACTTGGGCTGGTTAATCCGCAATTGGTTGCCAATGATGGCCTTCATCCATCGGCATTGCAATATTCAATGTGGGTGGGTGAAATATTATCCAATATCAGTGCAATTTCAGAATTAAACAATAAGGAAGTTTTGGTTTTTCCAAACCCTCTGATAAATTCTATTAAGATTTCTGAAAAGGTAAAAAACTGGAGGATTTTGGACTTAAATTCGAAAGAAGTTCGAAACTCAAGCAACGATCCTAATAATCTAAATTTAAAGTCTGGGGTCTACATTATAGAGTTGAAATTGCACTCTGAAGAAATACACAAAAAGAAGTTAGTTGTTAAATAATAATCTATATTAAACGACTAATGTAATCTCTTGCTATGTTATTTAATGATAGTTTTTGGCTAATAATTAGCATTCCAATTCTTTAACCGCCAGCCAGGCCATCAATGCAGAACCTATCTCAAGCGCATCCTCATCGATATTAAAGGTGGGTGTATGGACTCCTGAGGTAATGCCCTTAGCTTCATTTGCTACGCCGAGCCTATAAAAACAGGCATCCATTATTTGAGAGTAAAAAGCAAAATCCTCTCCGGCAAGCCAAATATCCAGATCCACTACTTTGTCTTTTCCCAAAAGCTCAATAGCGGCTTCTTTCATTCTTTTGGTCAGTCCGGGTTCATTTTCCAGATAAGGGTAACCTTTGCGCACTTCAATTTTACATTCGGCTCCAAAGCTTTCGCAAATTCCTGAAGCTACTTTTTTAATGAGTGTATGCGCTTTATTTCGCCACTCCTCATTCATAGTTCTGAATGTGCCTTCAATATAAACTTCATTGGGAATAACATTGGTAGCTCCATTGGCTTCAATCTTGCCGAAAGACAATACACTCGGTATTTTAGGTGGAGCATTTCTTGAAATCACCTGTTGCAATGCAGTAATCATTTGCGCCTGAATGGCAACAGGATCCACAAGGTTTTCAGGCATCGCTGCATGGCCTCCTTTACCGATAATCGTAATATAAATTTCATCAGCGCTGGCCATATACATACCCTCTCTGAAACCTATTGTTCCTACAGGAAGGTAAGGCATCACATGTTGTCCAAGAATGCTTTTTGGTTTTGGGCTTTCAAGAGCTCCGGCTTTGATCATTAAAGTGGCACCACCCGGTATTTTTTCCTCTCCGGGCTGAAAAAGCATTTTTACTGTTCCCTCAAAATGGTCATTAAGGTTATTTAAAATTATTGCCGTTCCCAATAACGAAGAAGAATGGACATCATGGCCGCAAGCATGCATAACACCTTCATTTTTTGATTTATAGGGGACCTCATTTTCTTCTTTGATTGGCAAGGCATCTATATCAGCTCTTAGGGCAATGGTTCTTTTATCTGCATTTTTTCCACGCACGTATGCGACTATTCCTGTATCCGCAACACCTGTTTGATGTTCAATGCCGTATTTTTCTAAAACTTTAGAAATAAATTTAGCTGTATCGTATTCTTGAAAAGACAATTCCGGATGGGCGTGAAGGTAATGTCTAAATTCAATGACCCTTTGTTTGTTTTCTGCAGCCAGCTTTAATATTTCATTTTTAATATCCATTAATGAAATTGAATTTTATCCAAGTCTATAACTTCCGGAACCAATAGTGCTGTTGGGATAGCGGCTTTTAGTTTTAAATAGGTTGAATATGCCGTTATCCGATCATAATAATTGCCCACCTTTACTTTGAAGTAAGGCCTTTGGTAATTCATATATACCTCCGTTTTGTCATCCAGAATTTTCAGGGCTTTTCCTCTTTCAAAAATGGCTTTTTTTCTATCTGAACCATTGTATAAAACAATTCGATAACCATAATAAGGGACGGATTTGTTGAGTTTGGATAAGGTATCCATTAAGACAAGCAAACTATCTGAAAAACGATTATTGCTCATGAAAAAATCAGAATTTTCCAGAAAAACAGAGTCTTTTTTTAAATGGTCTTCCCTGACCATTATAGAATCCAAATGAAAAGCAGGGAAAGTGGGCCGTAAACTATCGAAATTAATATACTGTCTTTGACTCAGTGGATTTTTCTGGCTCTGCACACTTTTGCAGGCCAAGAAAGGCATCAAAATTACCAATATCCACTTTGAAAAAAAGCTCATTTTAATTTTCCAGTAAAACGCATTTATTATTTAATACGTCTTGTTCGACGGTTTTAAACTTAACATCTTTTTTAATACTGCCATCGGCATACTGAACCGTGACACGATCATTTCTTCCGGCAACCTTTTTTGATTTCACAGGTGCAGTAATGCTTGGTGCCTGAGTTCTATTCGCCTGGCCGCCACCACCGGACAGAAGGGAACCGGCCTCTTCTTTCTTTGTATTTAATTTTTCTTGTCTTCTGCGAACCTCCCTTGCTTCTCTTACATCCTGGGCGCTCTCTTTTGGCAAATCAGCTTTTAAAAGGAATGAAGAGATCTCTCTATTAATCCTCGAAAGGAATGCCTTGAATAATTCAAATGCTTCAAACTTATAAATCAGCAATGGGTCTTTTTGCTCATAGACAGCCCCTTGTACAGACTGTTTCAGGTCGTCCATTTCTCTTAAATGTTCCTTCCAGGCCTGATCAATTATAGCAAGTGTGGAAAACTTCTCCAGCGAAAGTACAAGGTCTTTATTTTTCGTATTGACGGCCTGCTTTAAATTACTGACAACCTGTATTTGTTTATTTCCATCTGTAAATGGAACAACTATATTTTCAACGGTAGCGCCTTTAGTATCAAAAACATCTTTAATTACCGGGAAGGTCTTCTCGGCAATTTGTTTGTTTTTTTCCAAATAATGCGAATAGGCCTGATCATACAATTTCTCGGTCAATTCCGGAAGATTTGCTTTTTTTAATTCATCCTCGCTTATAGAAGGATCGATGGAAAGTAGCGTAATACAATCCAGTTTAAACCCTTCATAATTTTCGGAACCACCATAGGAAATAATTAATTCTTCGGAAATATCATAAATCATATTCATGATATCGAAGGCCAATCTTTCACCAAAAAGTGCATTTTTTCTTCTCGAATAAATCACCTCTCTTTGAGAATTCATCACATCATCGTATTCGAGCAATCTTTTTCGAATTCCAAAATTATTTTCTTCAACTTTTTTCTGTGCTCTTTCAATGCTACTGGAAACCATTGAATGTTGAATAACCTCTCCCTCTTCAAGCCCCAGTCGGTCCATCACTCTTGCAATTCTATCCGAACCAAAGAGTCGCATCAGATTATCTTCCAAACTCACAAAAAATTGTGAAGACCCTGGGTCACCCTGCCTACCTGCCCGGCCCCTAAGCTGACGGTCAACCCTTCTGGATTCATGCCTTTCTGTACCGACTATGGCCAAACCTCCTGCTTGTTTTGATTCGGGAGTCAGCTTAATATCTGTACCTCTACCCGCCATATTGGTGGCAATAGTAACAGTCGATGGTTTTCCTGCCTCAGCAACAACTTCAGCCTCTTTTTGATGTTGTTTTGCATTGAGTACCTGGTGCTTGATGTTTCTCAACTTCAGCATTCGGCTAATTATTTCTGAATTTTCCACCGATGTGGTACCGACCAGTATCGGTCTTCCGGCATCTGCCAATTCAGATATCTCATCAATTACAGCATTGTATTTTTCACGAACCGTTTTGAAGACCTTGTCTTGTCTGTCGTCACGGACAATTGGAACATTGGTTGGTATTACGACCACATCAAGTTTGTAGATTTCCCAAAATTCTCCGGCTTCTGTTTCGGCAGTACCTGTCATCCCCGACAGTTTGTTGTACATCCTGAAATAATTCTGGAGTGTTACAGTTGCATAAGTTTGGGTGGCTTTCTCAACTTTAACATTCTCTTTAGCTTCAATGGCCTGATGCAATCCATCAGAATACCTTCTGCCATCCATAACACGACCGGTCTGTTCATCGACGATCATGATTTTGTTTTCCTGTATGATGTATTCAACATCTTTCTCAAATAAGGTATAGGCTTTCAGAAGTTGATTGATGGTGTGAATTCTTTTGGTTTTTTCACCGTAATCCTTGATCAGTTTTTCTTTTTGTTTGGCTTTTTCTTTAGGGTCGAGGTCATCTGCATTCTCGATATTTCCAATTTCTATGGCTATGTCAGGAAGAATAAAAAATGAAGCGTCTTCACCTTCTCCGGTTATTAAATCAATACCTTTTTCAGTAAGCTCGATATTATTGTTTTTTTCATCAATGGTGAAATACAAAGGCTCATCAGCCTCAGGCATCATTTTTGAGTTGTCTTGTAAATAGAAATTCTCCGTTTTCTGAAGAATCTGACGCATGCCTGTTTCACTGAGAAATTTTATCAGAGGCTTGTATTTAGGCATACCTCGGTAGGTACGAAAAAGAGGCAATCCGCCTTCTTTTTCATTGTTTTCCTTAATTGACTTTTTAGCCTGATTGAGATAATCACTTACCAACTTTCTCTGGGCATCTACAAGCTTGGCAATCCTCGGTTTTAGTTCATGAAATTCGTGTTTTGCTTCGCTTTCAGGAACCGGCCCGGAAATTATTAAAGGCGTTCTTGCATCATCCACAAGCACCGAATCCACCTCATCGACCATTGCATAGTGCAATTTTCTTTGCACAAGATCTTCGGGGTTCCTCGACATATTATCGCGCAAATAATCAAAACCAAATTCATTATTCGTGCCGTATGCGATGTCAGAATTGTATGCTTTTTTTCTTCCATCCGAATGAGGTTCGTGCTTATCGATACAATCCACGCTCATACCGTGAAATTCAAAAATCGGACCCATCCATTCTGAATCCCTGCGCGCCAGATAGTCGTTTACCGTTACAATGTGAACACCTCTTTTTGAAAGGGCATTCAAAAAGGCCGGCAGTGTTGCAACAAGCGTTTTTCCTTCACCGGTAGCCATTTCAGCTATTTTTCCCTGATGCAATACAATTCCTCCTATAAGCTGAACATCGTAATGGAGCATATCCCAGGTGATTCTATTTCCGGCTGCTTCCCACGAATTTGACCATAGGGCATAATCACCTTCTACTGAAACATAGTCATTGTTTTGGGCTATTTGTTTATCAAAAAAACTCGCTTTTACCTTGATGGTTTCGTTGGACTTAAATCGATTGGCCGTTTCCTTGACAATCGCAAAGGCTTTGGGTAGAATTTCTAAAAGTTCCTTTTCAAGTGCTTCAAAACGCTTTTCTTCCAGGCCATCTACCTGATTAAAAATGTCCTCTTTTTCATGAATGCCCAGGTCGGGGTTGTCGGCGACTTTTTGCTTAAGATCTTCAATCTGTTTATCAATCCCGGAAAGCGCTTTTTCAAGATAGCTTCTTAACTTTTCCGTTTCGCCTCTTAGCTCATCGTGACTTAGTTTATCCAGTTTTGAATATTCCTCGTTAATTTTTTCAACAAGGGGAAGAATTTCCTTTATATCTCTTTCGGATTTGGTTCCGAAAATTTTAGAAAGTCCTTTGGTAATTAAATTGATCATTAAAATCGATTTTGGAGTGCAAAACTATGGTTTTTAGCTGAAATAATAGATTGCTATACACGGAAATACAAAGAGATAATGCGTTAAAAACAAAATTATTATAATTTGGAATCCTTATTGCAAGCAATTGTTTCATTTAGCTACTTTACAATCAATTAATAATACAAAATGACTTCCGAAGGAAAACAAAAGCTTAGATCAATCACTCATCAAATTGAGAAGATCTCTGAAAGTCTCAAGGATCTGCTTTCTGAAGAAAAAGAAGAAGCCATTTCTGAAGAAGACGAGGAAGAACTGGATACCCTCGATAACATAAGCGAATGGTTGATCCAGCACAACGATGATTTAAAGGAAATTTTATGGGAAAAATAATCCATCTATGCCTGGCTATAAGTTTCGGATTCTTTCCTGCTTTTTCTCAGAACCTAGTACCCAATGGTGGTTTTGAAATCTATTCTTCCTGTCCGGGAGAAAAAGGGCAGATCGAATTGGCTGAAAACTGGACCAGCCCCAATACGGGAAACCCGGATTTTTTTCACGAATGTTACAGCACTACCAATCCAGTTGTCATGCGACGGGATGGTGCGGGTATACCTGTAAGTTATATGGGGATAAGCAAAACGCATAGTGGCAAAGCGATGGCGGGATTTTATCTTCACAAAGTAGAAAACGGCCTTGTTCCCTGGAAAGAATATTTGCAAATAAAGCTTAATTCAAAAGTCAAGAAGAAAAGAGATTATTGTTTTAAAGCCTATGTAAAACTTTCAGAGTTTTCGAATTATGCCACATCCAATTTTGAAGTTGTTCTAAGTAAATCGCGAATAAAAGAAGATCATGCATTTACCATTCGGGAAGAAGCGCAAATAAAACTGGATTCAGGAAATTTTTTAAACCTCAAAAACCAATGGATGCAAATTTGTTTGCCATTGCCGGCTCAAAAAAGTGCCCGTTATCTCACCATTGGAAATTTTCAACCCGTAGATTTTACAGATAAATTAATAGTAGCTCCGAGAAGTTTCAAAGAGCGGGAAAACTTTGCCTATTATTATATCGATGACATCAGCCTGGAAGAAGTAAGCAATTTGCAGGAATGTGATTGTGAAAATAGTTATGATTACAGGACACATGAACAAATCTCTGCTGATTCATTTTCTCTTCCATTGAATGAGCCTCTAATCATTGAAAATATTGAATTTGCCATAGACTCCAGTCATTTTGAGGTCAATGCGGAAGAACAGATTAATAAAATCCTTGAAATTCTAAACAATAATCCAACTTTTTATTTAAGCCTTGTTGGCTATACCGATGATTCAGGGGATAAAAAACACAATTTTGATTTGTCTTTGGCAAGAGCTGAAGCTGTCAAAACGTATTTATCTAGAAAGGGAATTGAGGAAGACAGAATCTTTTGCAATGGCCTAGGAGATGCATTTCCCCTGGCAAGTAATGCCGACATTGAAGGACGTGCACATAATAGAAGAGTTGAGTTCACCATACTCAGAAGAATTCCAAAAGATTAATTGAAAGTATTTCAGAATGAAATAGCGCTGGATGGCCGAACCCGTGGGTTTCATTTGATCACAAATGAGATATTAAAATCCATTCCGGAGATTTCTAACATTAATGCGGGGTTTTTGCAGGTGTTTATAAAACATACTTCTGCTTCACTCAGTATTAATGAGAATGCCGATCCTACCGTTCGAACAGATTTCGAGAGTCATTTTAACAATATGGTGCCGGAAAATGCTCCTTATTATCGACATACTTTTGAAGGCTCGGATGACATGCCCGCTCATATTAAAGCATCTTTGCTCGATTCATCTTTGACAATTCCTATTACAAATGGCAGACTCAATTTAGGAACCTGGCAGGGGATTTATCTTTGTGAGCATAGAAATAATGGGGGTAGAAGAATAGTAGTGCTGACAGCAATTGGAAACTAATTACCTTCCCCTTTTCCAACGTATATAATACAAACCCGACAGAGCAAAAAAGAAAAAAGCCAGGGGGTACCATGAGGCCCAACTTTCGGCAAGGCTGGAACGAAATGCGGATGCTATCAGAATGGCAAAACCCGCCAAAAGATTTAGAATAAACCCCAGTTTTAGCCTATTCACGAGGTAAATTTTCTATTCTTTTATTCATTATCATAAACCACAATGGGGGAAAAGCAGATAGTAACATCATTCCCGGATATCCTGTTGGCATTTGTGGAGAATTTTCGTGGTGTTTTAACAATTGGTATTTTTTACTAGCCTTAAAATGATGATCTGAATGACGCGATAATTCAAAAAGCATTATACGTCCAATAACATGATTGCTATTCCAGGAATGAATGGGTTTAACCCTTTCATAAAGCTTATCATTTACTTTATTTCTACTCAATCCATAATGTTCAATATAATTTACGGTTTCAAGAAGTAGGAATCCGATTGTGGCAGCTGCGATGAAATACAGCATCACATCAAAACTGAATATTAAAGCAATAAGGCCAATTAGAAAAAGTTGAATGAATTGAAATTGCAACATCTCATTTTGCAAAGAGAATTTTGCAAGTCCCTTTCGTTTCATCCGTTCAAATTCAATTTTCCAGGCTGAAATATAGCTGTACACAATGGATCGTATCCAAAAACTGTATAGCGATTCATTATATCGCGAGGATGCAGGGTCTTGATGGGTGCTAACATTTTTGTGATGCCCTCGGTTATGCTCAATATAAAAATGCATATAAAGAGAAGTCAGAAGTAAAGATTTTGAAAGGAATTGTTCAATTTTTGAACTTCTATGTCCTAATTCATGGGCCACATTAATACCCAGAACTCCACATAAAATTCCAAAGGCTGAAATCCTTCCGGCTGTTTCCCACCAAAGCAACGACTCCTGAATTGAAAATAAAAAGAATATTAGAAAAGCATACTGTACAGGAACAACCAGATAAAGCATCAAGTCAAATATTGGATCATTGCTTATCATTTCCTCTTCGAGTTCCGACAAATTGGAATCATCAGCACTAATGAATAGTTCAAGAAAAGGAATTAGAAGAAAGGCCTCTATTAAAGTGATATAGGTCCACCAGCCATTAGAAGTCAGTGAAATATAGACTGCCACCGGAATACTGAAAACAGATAAATACTTTAGTGCCTTTGCCCTTTTCATAAAATCAGATTATAAATTTCAGTAATGCTTAAATTAAAAGCAATTAAAATGGCAATTTGAAGATATATGTCACAGGAATTAGAACAATTATTACTTAAAATCAGAAAATGTACAATCTGTGAAGCTCATTTACCTCTTCGCCCAAAACCGGTATTGAGAGCAAGCACAAAATCTAAAATTGCAATTATCGGCCAGGCACCGGGAACAAGAGTTCATAAAACAGGCATTCCATGGAATGATCCAAGCGGTGATAAACTAAGGGAATGGTTAAATATGGATAGGTCATTATTTTACGATGAAGATCAAATTGCTATTATTCCAATGGGTTTTTGTTATCCGGGCAAAGGAAAATCAGGCGACTTACCACCAAGACCTGAATGCGCTCCGGAATGGCATGAGCAGCTTTTTAAAAAAATGCCTTCTGTTAAACTCTTTGTACTGGCAGGCAGCTATGCGGTAAGGTATTATTTACCGGAATTCCAAAAACAGACATTGGTTGAAACGATTAAGTTTTTTATAAAAAATGCGGATTCTAAGTTTATTCCCTTGGTGCATCCCTCTCCCAGAAATCGAATATGGTTGCAAAAAAACCCATGGTTCGAAAAATCGTATATTCCTAGGGTAAGAGAAAGAATTGGCAAGTCGTGATATAAAATGCCATTCACATATTTTGAAAAACCTGATATTTAACTGAAATTTATTCAACCATCTAAAAAACTTAAATGACTTTCAGGACCTTACAAATCTTCTTTATACTTCTTTCTATAAGTTTTAACAGTTTATGTCAGGACTGGAGTGAGGTGCTTAGAATTTCTGCAATTGATGGCCGAAATGATCTTCAATTTGGATATTCTGTGGATATCGACGGTAATTATGCAGTAGTAGGGGCCAATGGAATTGAAGGTGGCGCAGCATATGTATTTGAAAAACAAAGCAATGGCACCTGGAAAGAAATACATAAACTCAAAGGCTCAGATACCAAAGACCTGGATCAATTTGGAGGTTCTGTTTCGATTGACAGAGATATAATTGTTGTAGGAGCGGCCTGGTCTGACATAAAAAAAGGAGAATATACATATAAAGATGCGGGATCTGCTTATGTATTTAAAAGAGAAGGCAATCAATGGAAAGAGATTAAAAAAATCCAGGCGAATGACCCCTTCAATGAAGATCAATTTGGGATCAGTGTAGATGTTGACGGTAACACAATTCTTGTAGGAGCCATTTGGAATGATCTTGATGAAAATGGAAAAAAGAGAAGACAGGACGCGGGAGCAGCATATATTTTTGAAAATCAGAATGGGAATTGGGCTCAAAAACAAAAACTTGTACACAAGGACCGAAAACCCTTTGACTTATTTGGGGTATCTGTGAGTATTGATGGTGATTTAGCTTTGATCGGAGCTTATAGACAAGGATTTAATTCAAATAATAAAGATTATGTTGAATTTGCCGGTGCGGCATATGTGTTTAATAAAAATACAGAGGGCATATGGGAGGAAAAACAAAAGTTAACAGCAAAAAACAGGACAGAAGGTTCATTTTTTGGATACTCGGTTTCATTAAAAAACCAATTGGCACTCATTGGTGCTCAGGAACATAAGCTGGATGTTCACGGAGGAAGTAGTTTAAGAGGAAGTGGTGCTGCTTATATCTTTAAAAATAACGGAACAGAATGGGAACAAAGTCAGAAACTCACCCCTCTCGACAGACAAAAGGATGCTTTTTTTGGGGAGTCGGTTTATACGGATGGTAGTAAATGTATAATTGGAGCATGGGGTCAGCAATTAGACGGGAAAGGACAAAATTCGCTTGACACAGCCGGAGCAATGTACATTTTTGAAGATTCTGGCAACGGGAATTGGGTTGAAAAAGATAAACTGACACCGGGCAAAAGAAGAATCGGTGATCAATTCGGTATATCTGTGGCCATCGACGGTGAATATGCCATTGGCGGGGCCTGGGGTTTTGACCCTAAGGAAAAAGATACTGAAATGAGCTGGGCTGGTGCTGCATTTATATTTGCAAAATGTCACAAACCCGATTTAAAAATTTCTGCCTCTCATGAATTTATAAAATACGGGGATGATGTAATTCTTTCGGCTTCAGGCGCAGATTATTATGAATGGAATTCTGAGGTTAAAAATAATATTTCTTTCAGGCCAACAAAAACGGATAAGTACAAAGTAAAAGGCAGAAACTCGGATGGCTGTTATGCAGAAGCTGAGATTGAAATATTTGTTCGACAGGCAGAACTGGAGCAGGTTTCCATGAAAAAAGTACAGGTAAATAATGTAAAACCGGGTACGGTCAATGATTTTCGCATTATCCAATTGGGAAACAACCGATCGCTTGCAGCCAGCACCCAAGAGATCGTTCAAAAATTTAAAGGGCTAACTGTGTTGTCTAATTTGAAATTTAATGGCACTAATGAACCAGCTGCAAATGTCAATGTGCTATTACTGGATGAAAACGGAATGGTTTTAAAAAGAGGGATAACAAATTCGGCTGGGCAAGCTAAATTTGAAATGCTCGACCCCGACCTGACATACAACGTGGTAATTGATAAGAATGACCCTCAATTAGAATCTTTGGTACAAAAATCAGGAAAAGAAATCGCTCTAAAAAAGAAAGAATTTATTGACAAAGTTAGTGGTTATGCATTGCTGTCTCATATTGAATTTAAGGAATCCTCAGAGCCTGCTTCAGAGGTTTACGTATTGCTTTTGGATGAGAATGGATACGTGTTAAAAAAAGGGAAAACCAATAGCGAAGGAATCGCATTTTTTGAGGAATTGGAAAAGGACAAGAGCTATCGTGTAATAATTGATAAAAACCACCCATCCCTTAATGTCGATGTAAAATTAAACGGGAAAGTAATTACAATTGACACCAAAAGGATTTTAGAAAATTTTGAGCAACTCACTGTATTATCGCGCTTAGCCTATACAAATTCTGAAGACCCTGCTGCTGACGTTCCTGTCATGTTAGTTGATGAAAATGGAGTCGTGTTGAAAAAGGGAATTACTAATTCAGAGGGCATTGCAATGTTTGTGGTACCGGATGACAATCGAAAATATACGGTAATGATAGATGAAGGCATGCTAGGCGGAGATCTCAATGCAGGAGGCCAAGGGAATAAATTTGATAATATCTATTTTGACTTTAACTCAGATGTAATTCGCAAGGAGGCAATAGACATTTTAAAAAAGATGGCGGATGTATTGAAGCAAGAAAAAGACAAAAAAGTGGTGGTAAGAGCCCATACAGACGCATTGGGGAGTGATGAAATAAATGACCACCTGGCGAGACGCAGAGGTGAAAGCGTAAAAAGATACTTAATGAGTCAGGGCGTCGAAGCTTCTAGAATTCAGGTAGACCCTGTGGGTGATGACCAACCCATTGCAAGCAATGACAAGGACATAGGTAGGCAGCTAAACCGGAGAGTAGAGTTCGAATTTTTGAATTAGTAAATTCATTGAATCTCCGAGTCCTTTTTTTTCAGCTTTCTTCTATAAAATAAACCAAGTCCGATAAAAAGTAAGGCCAGTACGAGTTGTTTCCAATATCCCGGATCTCCATTAAAATAGGCGTAGATACTATTAAAGACAAAAAGTATTGCGGCCAAAAAATTCATTCCTACGGCCATTTTAATTAAATTCATTACGCATTTGTATTTAATACCAAACTAATCAAACTTATGGCATTTTTTAGTGAAGATTTCCACGCCTTTTTTACTGAACTCAGCAAAAACAACAACAAGGAATGGTTTGATAAAAATCGTAAACGCTACGAAATAGAAGTTAAAAATCCCTTTAAAAAATTCGTGGAACATTTGATTTCAAAAGTGCATAACATTGATCCCAATGTAAACATAGACGCAAAAGATGCCATTATGCGAATCAACCGGGACATCCGATTTTCAAAAGACAAGACACCATATAAAACACAAGCAGCAGCGGTGATTTCTGCCCGTGGGAGAAAGAATATGTCCATCCCCGGGCAATATTTTTCTTTGGGATTAAATGGTATGGAAATTTATGGAGGCCTTTATCAAACCGATAAAACGCAATTATACAATATAAGACAACATATAAGTTATAATCTGAAAATATTTGAAGATCTAATCAATGATCCAAAATTTAAAAAGCAATTTGGAGCCATTGAAGGAGAGAAGAACAAAATTATACCGGCAGAATTCAAAGCGGATGCAAAAACTCAAGCACTGATTTACAATAAAAGCTTTTACTACCGTTGCAATTTTAAACCAGAAGTTATTGTTAAAGAAAATCTCGATGAGATTTGGCTGGACTGCTATAAAACAGGCAAACCGGTTTGTGATTTCCTATACGAAGGTTCTCAGGGCTAAGAACTAAATTTTGATTTATGCATTAATTAGATATATTTATCTAATGATGTATATCCTTAAAAATACCATAAGGCAATATCATGCGCTGGTTTTAAGCATCTTTTTTACTTTCTTTTTAATTGCCTGCAGCAGTGAATCAAATCAAACCGACCTTGTTGAAGAAGTGCAATTAAACATTCCGGACCCCATCGATTTCGGACTTCAAAAAATTAAAGAACGCGGTAAGATAATCGCTCTGATCGATAATAACTCATTTAGCTATTTTCTTTATAAGGGACGGCCAATGGGTTTTGAATATGAACTTCTGAAGATGCTGTCTGAAGAATTAAAAGTCGAATTGGAAATAAAAATTGTAAAGGACATAGACAAAATGTTCAGAATGCTGAACGAAGGAGAAGGAGACATCATCGCCCATAATTTGACTGTAACCAGAGAAAGAAAAGAGTATGTAGACTTTACCAGGCATTTGGTTTTAACAAAACAGGTATTGGTTCAACGTAAACCTCAGGGTTGGAGACAAATGAAAGTCCATAACATAAAAAACAAATTAATAAGCACACCTCTGGAGTTGATCGGTAAGGATGTTGTCGTGCGCAAGAATTCTTCATTTAGTAAGCGCTTAGATAACCTATCTGATGAAATAGGTGGTGATATTAATATAATTGAGGCAGATGCTGATGTAGAAACAGATGAATTAATTATGCGTGTAGTGGAGGGAGAAATACAATACACCGTTGCGGATAAAAATGTGGCCATGATCATCGCCAATGAAATACCCGATATCGATATAAGTGTAGAGTTGAGCACTTCCCAAATGATAGCATGGGCCGTCCGAAAAAACGCCAATGAATTATTGGATACGATCAATAATTTTATTAATCGGAAAAAACAACAAGCGACTTTTAATGTCTTATATCGAAAATATTTCAATAGTGTTAACAGGAAGGATGTTAAAAAATTACTTTACAGTTATTACGAGAAAAAAATATCGCGCTATGATGAAATATTGAAAGCATCAGCTGATAGCCTTAACTGGGATTGGCTTCTATTGGCATCTATGGCTTATCAGGAATCGCGATTTGATCCCAAAGCCAAATCATGGGTAGGAGCAAGAGGCTTAATGCAGGTCATGCCGGCAACGGCAAAAGGCTTTGGATATTCAGGAGAGTCACTTTACGATCCAAAGCAGAATCTTCAAATGGCCACAAAGTATATTCGAAAATTGGATAAAATGTGGTCTAAGACAGTAAAAGACTCAGTTCAGAGAATAAAATTTGTTTTAGCTTCTTATAATGTTGGTCCCGGTCATGTCATTGACGCACGAAATCTGGCAAGAAAATTCGACAAGGACCCAACAATTTGGGATGAAAATGTAGAGGTAATGCTATTAAAGAAAGCCTATAAAAAGTATTATACAGACCCGTCTGTAAAACACGGTTATTGCCGTTGCTATGAACCTTACAACTATGTAAGAGAAATTTTTCAGCGATACAAATCTTATTTGCAATTAACTCAAAGAGACAAAAAAATTGATTCGGACTCTGTCGCGTTATAAAACAAAAAACCCCAATGTAATCCAAAGGGGCTTTTATTAAACAATAATTATCTCCAACTATTTAGCTGCCTTTTTAGCATCGGCAATCAATTGTTTCTTAGAAGTTTCAACAACAATCGGTGTAGCTATAAATATGGAAGAATATGTACCAACTAAGATTCCAATCAAAAGCGCAAATGAAAATCCTCTTAAGGCTTCACCACCAAATATGAAAAGAATCAATACCACCAATAATGTTGTTAATGAAGTCATCACAGTTCTGTTTAAAGTACTGTTAATTGACAAGTTCAGTGTTTCTGCAAGGTTTGATTTAAAATGCTCCTGCAAATACTCTCTTACACGGTCAAAAACAACCACGGTATCATTGATGGAATAACCAATAATAGTCAACATGGCGGCAATAAAAACCTGATCAACTTCATAAGCCACACCTAAAAGCCGCATAATAGACATCATTGAGAGCACCACAAGTACATCGTGAAATAATGCCACGATTGCACCCAGACCAAATTGCCATTTCCTAAACCTTATTAAAATGTAAAGGAAGATGACAATCAGAGAAAATATAACCGACTCCTGTGCGGTATTTTTGATGTCATCAGCAATGGTTGCGCCCACTTTCGATGAGCTTAAAACCTGAGGATTCTGATCTTTGTATTCATCCAGGCCAGACATCAAAGAGGCATTCACCTTTTCATCCGCTTCCGCAGATTCATCATCAACTAAATAACCTGTGGTTATCTTGATAGTATTATTTGAACCATATGTCTTTACTTCCACACTGGAATTATCAAAACTATTCGACAAATTGGTCCGAACATCAGGAACTGAAACCGGCTCATCAAATTGAACAACAAAAGACCTACCTCCTGTAAAATCCACACCAAGATTCAATCCATTCTGAAGGAAAATAGTGGATAATCCGAAAATAATGAGAATAGTTGAACCGATATAAGCCATTTTTCTTTTTCCAATAATATTCAGGTTCAAATCGGACAAAAGGTTTTTAGAAATAAAGGTTGAAAAATTAATCCCCCCCTCTTTATTTTTTCTTGTCATCCATTCCACGATAACTCTTGTTATAAAAACAGCGGAGAAGAAAGAACAAGCAATACCAATCATTAAAGTAACTGCAAATCCTTTAACTGGCCCTGAACCAAAAGTATACAGAATTACCCCGGTAAGGAAAGTGGTTACATTTGAATCCAGAATAGAGCTAAATGCTTTTTCATAACCCAGTTTGATGGCATTTAAAAGTGATTTCTGAGCCCGCAGTTCTTCCCTGATTCTTTCAAAGATGAGCACGTTGGCATCAATAGACATACCGATAGTCAATACTATTCCCGCAATACCTGGTAACGTAAGTGCTGCGTTTAACTGAGCCAGTATTCCAAGAATGAAAAATATATTTATAAAAAGCGCAATGTCTGCTACAAAACCACCTTTGTTATAATATAGCACCATAAACAAAATCACCAGCACAAGACCGGCTAAAATGGATGTAATGCCCTGACGAATGGATTCATCACCCAATGTGGATCCAACAATAGCTTCTTCCACAATCCTGGCCGGTGCTGGTAATGCCCCTGCTTTTAAGATGTTGGCAAGATCTTTTGATTCTTCCAGAGTAAAAGCCCCTGAAATTGCCGATCGTCCACCAGGAATTTCATTTTGTACAGTTGGAGCAGAATAAACTCTGTTATCGAGGACAATAGCAATTTTGCGATCGATATTTTCCGCAGTCAATCGCTTCCAGACTTTCGCTCCACGGGAATTCATTTGCATATTGATCTCATATCCTCTTCCGTCCTGAGATATATCGCTATTGGCATTAGTAATAACATCACCTTCCAAAGGCGCTTTTCCGTTTCTGCCTTTTCTAATTGGGAAGAGTTCAAATATTTCTTCTCCTGCCTGTGAAGTGCCAATGGGTTTAACCGACCAAAGAAATTCCAAATTGGGCGGAAAAAATGCTTTGATTTTTGGACTGCGCATTATTTCATTAATCTCGGCAGTATCTTTTCCAGGAAAAAATAATCTCCCGCTGTTCGGATCCACCCCGGTTAACAAAATAGAATATTCCTGTTGAGCAAGGCTGTCTTGAGCTGATATGCCCGAGTCCAAAGCAAGTGCATCAGAACTGCTGTCTTCTTCAAAACCCAATCCATCTGTAACTGACTCAGTAGTATCTTCTTCCAACAATGCCAGATTTTCATCCAAATCCTCGTCAATATCTAAGGTCAAAGGTTCATCAGAGATTTCTAAGTCGCCTGATTCAGTGCTGAGATCACTCCCTTCAGAATCGTTACCTTTTTCCAAAGCCTTTTCTGCTTTTTCCTTTTCTACGAGATAGTCATTAGCTTGTGCATAAAATTCTAAGAATTCATTGGGTTCATAAACCTCAAAAAATTCCAATTTTGCAACACCTTGTAATAATTTTCTTACTCTTTCCGGGTTGTCAACGCCCGGAAGCTCAACCTGTATTCTGTTGGTCCCTTCAAGCTGCTGAATATTTGGCTGCGTTACGCCAAATTTGTCAATACGCGTGCGAAGAATTGTAAAAGTTCTGTCGATGGCATCATCTATTTCAGCGCCAACAACTTTCAATACTTCATCATCTGTTGATGAATAGTCGATTCGACCTCTATTGGCCGTATTGGAAAAATAAGAACTAAGCTTTATACCCGGATTAATTTTCTGATACTCGGTATAAAATAAATCTATAAACTTATCCTGACTGTTTCTTTGGGCTTCACGAGCATTTTTAAGTGCCTCATTAAATTTGGGATCGGTGCTATTTCCCGCCATGGTCTTGATGATTTCTATGGGTGAAACCTCAAGCGTGACATGCATTCCTCCCTGAAGGTCAAGTCCAAAATTTAACTCGGTTTGTTTAACTTCCTTAAGGGTGAATTCCAAGCCCAACAAATTGTATACCGGTGCTGTCCATAGTGAGTCAAGGTATTTTTGCTTGCGGCCAAAATCAACTGTTCCGGTTGAATCTTTGGCAAATTCTGTTGCTTCCTTCGCTACATTTCTGGAAACAAATGTGAATGATAAATAATATACACACAGTAATGTGATAACAATGGTCAATGCGACCACAAATCCTTTGTTTTTCATTTTATTCTATTAAATTTTTGAGAAAATATTTTTAAGAGCGGGGCTTAGAAAAGACGCTTATGGCCCATGTACCTGTATGATTTTAGTAAAAAGCTTTTTCCAGGTAAGAATTGAAAAGTCTCTTAAGATAAAAGAAATGCTGGTCCTGTCGATTTTAGAAACCAGAAATAATTTTGGGGAAAGGGAGAATGTCTGCGAAACACTAAATTGAAAAGAAGAAATTATGGCTTCTGATGATGTACTGATATCAAGATTTTCCGTATCAGATTCTTCTTGTTGTGGTAAAGTCTCTTTTTCAGACTGTACCTTTTCCTTTTGGACGTGCAATTCGGGCACGGCCATGGAAACACTCAACGAAATGAGACAAAGAATTGATATGTAAAGAGTTAATCTTTTCATTTAGGGCTTGCAAAAGTATGTAATATTATTTAGCATACAAGCATTTTAACTTAGGTATTTATTTCAACAAAGCGTGCTATATCATTGTGTTTACCCATTATAATTAAAATGTCGGTGTCGTAAAGAAGTGTTTCTCCATGGGGAACACCTACTATATGTTGTACTTCCTGAAACTTGCCTTTCACCTTTTCTTCAAAGGTTCGTTTTACCGTTATGAGATTTAAGTGATAGTTTTCACGAAGTCCAAGATGGCCCAGGGTTTTATTCACAACTTTTTTTGGTGTTTTGATTTCAACAATTTCGTACTCATCAGGCAATTGAAGAAAAGATTTCATGGTAGGTTGCAATAACATTTCTGCCACGGTTTTACCAACCTCTCCTTCCGGAGATAAAATTTCCTGAACACCTACTTTTTGGAGTATCGCGTATTGTTGAGCATTGGCCGCCCTTGCTATAACCCGCTTTACTTTTAATTCCAGTAAAAGCACTGTCGTCATAAGCAAACCTTCAAAATTTTCACCAATGGCGACAACCACAGCGTCCATATCCTGAAGATTCTGTGACAACAAAGATTTTAAATCAGTTGAATCCATGGTAACGGCATGCGCAACGTCATCCTTAAGTGATTCTACTTTATCATGATCGAAATCTACGGCTAGTACCTCCGCCCCACGAGCAGCAAGAGTTTTTGCGATAGAGGTTCCAAATATTCCCAAACCGATAACAGCAAACTTTTGAGAGGCCATTATAAAAAAGTTTTAAGATGCGAAACTAGCACATTCAAAGCCTTTTCGAAAGAAGTGTGATTAGGAATGATGATATCGGCTTCAGATTGAAAAGGCTTTACATATTTTTCATAGGTTGGATAAACATGATTTTCATAGCGATATAAAACATCATTGATATCATATCCCCTTTCATTATTATCTCTGTTTATTCTTCTGATAAGCTTCACAGGTTCACTGGCTTCAATAAATAATTTTAAATCGTACAATTTTAGATATTCTGCTTTATAAAATGCAAAAAGACCCTCAGCTACTATAATAGGAGCAGGGGAGAAAGTTAGGGTATCAGGGATTTTATCAGGGTTATTAAAAGTGTATTCTTTTCGCCGAACAATACGGCCCGAGCGCAACTCACCTAAGTCCTTATAAAAAGCCTCATGATCTATGGATTGAGGCAGATCAAAGTTTTCGATACCGTTTTTATCTTTTGGCTGATTTTCACGGTCCAGATAATAGTGATCCTGAGAAACCAGACAAATTTCTTTAGAAGTGAATCGGTTTATTAATTCATTTATAAATAATGTTTTGCCTGAAGCGCTTCCTCCCGTGATCCCTATGAGATATGGTTTTTTCAAGTTGATTGTAATTTTAAGAATCCCGCTAATTTATCAATTGCCCTTGCCCTATGGCTAATTTTATTTTTATCTTCTACCGGCATTTCTGCAAAGGTCATGGTTTTTCCATAGGGCAAAAAAATCGGATCATATCCAAAGCCCTTAACGCCAATTCTTTCATTAGTAATCTCACCTTTAACAATCCCTTCAAAATAGTAGTCTTTGCCATTTAATATTAAGGCAATGATGGTTTTAAATTGTGCCGCCCTGTTATTTTCACCTTTGAGATCTTCTAAAACTTTGGCCATATTTTTTTCACTGTTAGGTGGCTTGCCGGCATAGCGGGCAGAATAAACCCCCGGCTTCCCATCCAATGCGTAAATTTCTAATCCGGTATCGTCTGCAAAACAATTTAGATTAAATTTATTGTAAACAAATTTGGCTTTAGCCATGGCATTTTCCTTGAGTGTTTCAAAGGGTTCGGGTATTTCTTCAACACAATTGATGTCTTTTAGGGACATAATATTATAGGGAAGATTTTTGAAAAGAGATTTAATCTCAAAAACCTTATTTTGATTGTTTGTGGCAAACACCAATTCTTTCATTATTAAAAATTAAGATAAAACTCTTTACATAAATTGATATAGGAAGGGTGATATTGATGTCTCATATTTTCTTCAATAATCAGGTTATTTTCACTTTCATTTACTTCTGAGGAATTTGTAAATTCCAAAATAATTCGATGGACCTCATGATTTTGAGTTGGGCGGATGTATAATTTTGAACTGCAAAACAAACCGTAATCTTCCGCAAGAGAAAACAATTGATTCATCTGCTCCACTGGATAAATAATAGTGACTTTGCCATTAGCCGTCAGACTCTTGGATGCAAAAAGAAATAAATCTTCCGGACTTAATGAATTTGAATGTTTGCTACGGCTGTTAGTCTTGTTCTGTGGGAGCAAGGCACGACTGAAATAAGGTGGGTTGGAAACAATCAAGTTAAACTTTTCTTTGATTTCAAAATTTTTTAAGGCCTGGTTGATTAAAAACAGTCTGTTTTTAAAAGGGCTGGATTGAAAGTTATTTTTAGCTTGTAAAGCAGTATCGCCATCTATTTCAAGTGCATAGACATCTGCCTTTTCAAATCTTTGAGCGAGCATTAAAGCTATAATGCCGGAACCGGTTCCTATATCTAATATTTTTTTCAGATGGCATTTCCTCCCGGCCCAGGCACCTAAAATTACAGCATCGGTACCTATCTTAAATGATGGCCCCCCGTGAAAAAGTCCAAATCTTTTAAATCTAAAATAGTTCTGTTTATATTTTTGAAATGAATTAATTTTCATTGCATAAAACAAATTTGGTTTTTTTAGTATTAATAAATGGTATTAGTTCCATATTTCAAAGAAAAACGATTCAGAAACACACCTCAAATAGTTAAAAGAGACATAAATATTTAGTTTAAGCATGGCGGAGTATTCGATTAAGGATTTGGAGAGATTAACTGGTATTAAAGCTCATACTTTGAGAATTTGGGAAAAGAGACATACCATAATCGAACCTAAGCGAACGCCTACAAACATCAGGTACTATTCTGATGATGATCTTAAGAAAATTTTAAATATTTCTATTTTAAATAATAATGGTTTCAAGATAAGCACCATTGCTGACCTTGATGAGGAAGAACTCAATGAGCGTGTGATGTCAATCAGCCAGGCATCGGATAAATCATCTAACTTCATCGATCAATTGACCATAGCAATGATCGAACTGGATGAAGGTAAATTTGAAAGAATTCTATCCGTTGTTACCTTAAGAATGGGCTTTGAAAACACTGTAACAGGAGTTCTTTACCCTTTTCTTGATAAAATAGGAATACTTTGGCAGACCGGTAAAATAAATCCAGCCCAGGAACATTTCATTTCAAATCTCATCAGACAAAAGCTAATTGTAGCCATCGACAGCTTACCCAATCATTCTAATAGCAGACTACCGGCAGTTCTGCTGTATTTACCGGAAAATGAATTACATGAGATTGGCTTATTGTTTTATTCCTATTTAGCCAAAAAAATGGGCTTTAATGTTGTCTATCTTGGACAGACCGTTCCTTTTAATGATTTAAAATCTGTGGTCAAAATCAGAACTCCTAAAATAATTATCACAAGTATAAGTACTCCAATACCGGTATCCTCACTAAAAAATTACCTAAGCCAAGTCTCTGAGCAATTCTCAAATTCAGAAATATTCATTTCCGGATATCAGATAAGCGATAAGGTCGTTGCCTCATTTGATAACATCCACAGAGTGAACAATGCAATCGCATTAAAAGAAAGCCTTCAACAACAGGCAGATCTTTACCTTTCCTAAGACTAATTACTATTTTGTTTAAATATATATTTTAAACGTTAAACACGCTTAAATACAGCACAATGCCCATTTTAAAGTCATTTATTAAAGTATAATTGCTTATCTGGCAAAAATAATTGATTAAATGTTTGGTTTTTTGTTTAATGTTTGACTACATTTGTTAAACAAACCAAAATTAAACATCATGACTGCGATAGAATTTAACTCTCAAGTAACAGGTCTTTATAAAACTTTAGAATTATTTACTAGAAGATTTACCAACGACAGAGATGAAGCATTGGACCTTGTTCAGGAAACTGTTTTAAAAGCCTTCAAGTACAGAGATAAGTACACTCATAATACCAATCTGAAGGCATGGTTGTTTACTATAATGAGAAATACCTTTATAAATAATTACAGAAAAGCTTCCAAAATGAAGTCTACAATTGATACGGACCAGGAACTGTATTATCTTAGTGTAGAAGACAAGAGCAATTTCTCTACTCCGGATCAGAAGCTTCAGTTTAAAGAAATTAAGAAAAATATACAAAAGGTTAAAAAGGAATTTAGAGTGCCATTTGAAATGCATGTAGAAGGATATAAATATAACGAGATAGCAGATAAACTTGGCATTCCTTTGGGAACAGTAAAAACGAGAATATTTTACGCTAGAAAAGAAATTCAAAAACATCTCAAAGTAGCATAAGTGTCAAAAAAGGTAATAGTCATTGGTTCCGGATTTGCCGGCATATCCGTAGCAGCTAACCTTGCGAAGTCAGGTTTTTCAGTAACAGTACTTGAAAAAAATGAACAACCGGGTGGCAGGGCAAGATCTTTTGAATCGAATGGCTTCCTGTTTGACATGGGCCCCAGCTGGTATTGGATGCCCGAAGTGTTTGAGAATTTTTATCAGTCATTTAAGAAAAAAGCATCTGATTATTACAATTTAATCAGACTCGATCCTTCTTACCGCGTCTATTTCGGTGAGAAGGATTTTTTAGATATCCCCGCTAAAATGGAAGAGTTGGAAAATTTATTTGAACAGCTTGAACCCGGGTCTTCTAAAAACCTTAAAAAATTTATCAGTGAATCGGCGTATAAATATGAAGTAGGCATGCGCGACCTGGTGCATAAGCCAGCGAAGTCTATTTTGGAGTTTGCTGATTTACGTCTCTTAAAGGGGATGCTTAAAATGCACGTATTCCAAAGCATTTCTAATTATATAAAAAAATATTTTTCCCATCCGCGCTTAATACAATTACTTGAATTTCCTGTACTTTTTCTTGGGGCAACGCCCTGGAAAACCCCGGCTCTTTACAGTTTAATGAATTATGCCGACATGGCTTTGGGGACCTGGTACCCTATGGGCGGAATGCACAATATAGTAAAGGCAATGAAAGATATTGCTGAAGAACAAGGTGTTGTTTTCAAAACCGGAATCAATGTTGAAGCCATAAAGTCAGAAGGCCGAAATGTAAAAGGTGTATTTGCCGGAGATCACTTTTATGAAGCCGACATTGTCGTGGGAGGTGCGGATTATCATCATATAGATCAGCATTTACTTGCACCTAATGTCCGAATGTATTCCGATGACTATTGGCAAAAAAGAGTTATGGCCCCTTCGTCCCTTATATTTTATTTAGGCGTCAATAAAAAAATAGAAGGATTGCAACATCATAATCTTTTCTTTGATCAGGATTTTGTTGAGCATGCCAAGGAAATTTATGAATCGCCGAAATGGCCGGAAAATCCACTTTTTTATGTATGTTGTCCATCAAAAACGGATCCCTCCGTGGCACCGGAAGGAAAAGAAAACTTGTTCATCTTGGTACCGGTGGCTCCGGATTTGGAAGATAATGAAGAGATAAGGGAGCATTATTATAATATGGTAATCGGTAGATTGGAAAAAATTATTGGTCAAAAAATTAAAGAAGATATCATTTATAAGAGGAGTTTTGCTCATAAGGATTTTATCTCAGATTACAATGCGTTTAAGGGGAATGCCTATGGTTTGGCAAATACACTTAGGCAAACAGCAATATTAAAACCAGCTTTAAAGAACAAAAAGTTAAATAATTTATTTTATACAGGACAATTGACGGTTCCGGGTCCGGGGGTACCGCCTTCTATTATATCCGGACAGGTAGTGGCGAAAGAGATTAATAAGGCATTTAAGGCTTAAAAACATGAAACAGCTCTTTGACGAAGTATCACTCAAATGTAGTCAACTTACTACCCGATCCTATAGCACATCATTTTCAATGGGTATTCGACTTTTAAGCAAAGAAATTCGTGGCCCGATATATTCAATTTATGGATTTGTCAGATTTGCGGATGAAATTGTTGATACCTTCCACGATTACAATAAGGAGGAACTTCTTAAAGAATTTACTAAAAACACATACCGTGCGATTGAAAACGGAATTAGTTTAAACCCCATTTTAAACTCTTTTCAGAAAACAGTAAATGAATTCGAAATCCCCATTCAACTTATTGATCAGTTTCTTCACAGCATGGAAATGGATCTGGATTTGGACAGTTGCAATAGAGAGGATTATGAAGAATACATTTTGGGTTCAGCTGAAGTTGTTGGATTGATGTGTTTAAAAGTATTTGTCAATGGTAATACATCCGAATACGAAAGACTTAAGCCCTTCGCGATGGCTTTGGGTTCTGCTTTTCAAAAAATAAATTTCTTAAGAGACCTTAACGCCGATTACAAAAATTTGGGCAGATCCTATTTTCCCGGTTTGGAAGTTGAAAATTTTGATGAAAACAGTAAAAAGCTGATCGAAGATGAAATTTCCAATGACTTCAAAAAAGCCTATGAAGGAATAGTCCAATTGCCCAAAAAGGCGCGCTTTGGCGTCTATCTGGCTTATGTTTATTATCTGGCATTATTTGAAAAAATAAAGAACACCCATTCTTCCAAAGTAATTGAATCCAGAATCAGAATACCCAATGAAAGAAAGTATGCGATTTTGGTCAGTTCTTATGTTCGTCATCAAATAGGCCTAATATGATTCAAGAGCATGTCATATTGGTAGATGAGTCTGATAATGAATTGGGCACAATGGAAAAGATAGAAGCTCATAAAAAAGGGGTGTTACACAGGGCTTTTTCAGTTTGCATTTTTAATGACAAGGGCGAAATGCTGATTCAAAAAAGAGCGGCTGATAAGTATCATTCACCCGGGCTTTGGACAAATGCTTGTTGCAGCCATCCCAGAAAAGGCGAGAATATTCACGAGGCGGCCAAAAGAAGGTTGGAAGAGGAAATGGGTATTCAAACCACAATTGAAAAGGCTTTTTCATTTTTATACAAGACCCGTCTTGAAAAAGGCATGATAGAACACGAATTGGATCATGTACTAATCGGAAAGTACAATGAAGAACCAAACATTAACCTGGCCGAGGTTGAGGATTGGAAATACATGAAACTTAATGATATTCAGGAAAGCATAATGAAAAAGCCTGAAATGTGGACTGAATGGTTTAAAATAATCATGCCTAAAATAAGTTTATATTATTCACCAATATTTGTATAACATGTTTGGAATTTTTGGAGGAGGAGAAAAAAAGAAATTGGAAAAAAAGTATCAAAAGCTTTTGGAAGAAGCCAGAGATTTACAAAGAAAAGGCGATATAAAAGCTTACGCTGTTAAATCTGAAGAGGCCGATAAAATTGCAGATCAAATAAAAGCCCTGTCATAATTGTATAACTTTTCTTCAGACACCACAATTTTTTGGATGAGAAGAGATCTAAGGTTATTTGATAATCACGGTCTATATCGTGCATTAAAAGATAGAGGAAATGTGTTGGTTCTTTTCATATTTGACAAAAATATTCTTGACGAGCTAGAAGATGAGGAAGATAAACGACTTCTGTTTATTCATCAGGAACTTGAAAAAATCAATAATGAACTTCAAAAATATGGCAGTTCATTAATTACCTATTATGGTAATCCCGAAGACTTTTTCCAGGGCATAGAGGTAAAAGCAGTTTATACAAATCAGGATTATGAACCCTATGCAAGAGAAAGAGATCAAAAAATTAAGGACAAACTTGTTTACCGAGGAATAGCCTTTCATAGTTTCAAAGATCAAATCATATTTGAAAAGACGAGATCGTAAAAAGATGATGGCGAGCCTTATTCAGTTTTTACACCTTACTCTAAAAAATGGTTGGAGGCTTTTAGAAATTCTGAAATGGAATTCTTTCCTTCCGAAGAATTCATGGACTCTTATTCACAAATTGAGGCACAGGAAATAATTCCACTGGAAGAAATGGGATTTAAAAAATTCAATTTTGAATTTCCAGATAGAACAGTTGATAAGGATTTAATAAAAGAATATAAAAATAAAAGGAATCTACCTGCTGAAAAGGGCACCAGCAGATTGAGTATTCATTTCAGATTTGGAACCATTAGCATTAGGGAGATGACCCAATTGGCCGATCAATACAGTTCTACATGGCTCAACGAATTGATCTGGCGAAACTTTTATATGGTTATTTTATGGCATCATCCCCGTGTTGTGGATCAATCGTTCAAGCCTGCTTACGATAAAATTAAATGGCGGAACAATGAATCAGAATTTGAGGCCTGGTGCGAAGGAAAAACCGGCTATCCGATTGTAGATGCCGGAATGAGACAATTAAATCAAAGCGGGTATATGCACAATCGGGTCAGAATGATAACCGCCAGCTTTCTTACCAAACATTTACTTATCGATTGGCGCTGGGGCGAAGCCTATTTTGCAAAAAAATTGATGGATTATGAACTGGCTTCAAACAATGGCGGTTGGCAATGGGCCTCAGGAAGCGGTTGTGATGCAGCACCTTATTTTAGGGTTTTCAATCCTGAACTACAGACTAAGAAATTCGATCCCGAAATGAAATATATCAAAAAATGGGTTCCTGAATTTAAAAGCAATGCGTATCCAAAACCTATTGTTGAACACAAAATGGCCAGAGAAAGAGCCTTGGATACTTATAAAAGCGCATTAAACGGTTAAATTTCCAAATTTTTATCATTTAGAAAAATTGTGAAATTTTTTTAACAAAAAGTTAAACAATTCTATAACACTCAGGTTTATTAATTGAACGTAATAAGTTTCTCATACTAATAGTTTCAATTCCATACTTTTAATTGCGAAAAAAAGTCTTCGGCTTCCGGAGACTTTTTTTATTTAGTTTTGTTATTAAGCTTTATAAGTAATGCCTCATAAATGATATTATTTGCTCTTATAACGATTGTAACTTTTTTATTTATGGAGTTCATGTCCTGGTTTACACACAAATATGTAATGCATGGATTCCTGTGGGTCTTACATGAGGATCATCATGTACCTCAAAAAGGTACTTTCGAAAAAAACGATGCTTTTTTTCTAATGTTTGCCATCCCTAGTTCCTTGCTAATGATTTTTGGATCCATAAATGCGCTTGATTACCGATTTTTTATAGGATTGGGAATACTACTCTATGGCATTGCATATTTTCTTGTTCATGAAGTTTTAATTCATCAAAGGTTGCCATGGTTTAAGCGAACCAATAATGTATATTTCAGAGCAATTAGAAAAGCGCACAAGGTTCATCATAAACATTTACAAAAAGAAGAGGGCGAATGTTTTGGAATGCTTCTGGTTCCAATGAAATATTTTAAAGAAGCTTCTAAAAGTGCGAAAAAATAATAGCTATTGATGAACTACCTCTATCTACTCATCAATATTTTCACAATATCTATTCCTTTAATACGCAGTTTTGAACCAAAAATTCACTACTACAAAAATTTTAAAGCGCTATTTCTTGGGATTCTAATAGCAGGAACAATATTTATTATTTGGGATATATTTTTTACAATTAATGGGTTTTGGGGCTTTAATTCTAAATATTTGACGGGAATCACGGTGTTTCATTTGCCCATTGAGGAATGGATGTTTTTTATTACGGTCCCTTTTGCAAGTGTATTTATTTATGAAGTACTCAATTATTTTCTGGGCCCGGATCATTCCGTTAAAGACAAACATCCATTTGGAATTAGTTTATCATTAATACTTATTGCCTTTGGAATCTTAAATCTTGACAAATGGTATACCTCTATCACTTTTTTATCTACAGGCCTTTATCTTTTCTATCTGTCATATGTTTTAAAAGAGAAATGGCTCAGTAAATTTTTCAGAGCTTATGTTGTAATACTTATACCATTTTTTATCGTGAATGGAATTTTAACGGGGACTGCTATTGAGGAGCAAATTGTCTGGTATAACAATGCCGAAAATCTTGGAATTCGAATATTTACCATTCCAATAGAAGACAGCATTTATGGGATGCTTTTGATTTTAATCAATGTTCATGTACTTGAGAAATTCAGAAATTCTCCAGTTGATTCTAAATTTTGATCTCTCCTACAAGATAGGTGACAGCTGTACCTTTAATCTCTACTCTTTCACCCAAATCTACACAATGTAAATGGCCACCTCTGGCTGATATCTGTTGCGCCGACATTTCTTTTTTATGTAAGCGTTTAGACCAATAGGGAATTAACATGGTATGGGCAGAACCGGTCACAGGATCTTCATTTATTCCCACCCTTGGCGCAAAAAAGCGCGAAACAAAATCTACTTTGTCGCCTTTGGCAGTGACAATAATTCCTCTTGTATCGACTTTGTTTAAAAGATTAAAATCCGGATTTATATCTTTTACTTCTTTCTCAGAATCCAGAATCATCATATAATCATCATTCTTATAAAGCTCAACAGGCAGAGCACCCAAACCTTCAAATAATCCATCCGGTAATTTCGCTATGTTAAAATTCTTTGCCGGAAAATTGAGCACGAGACCATCTTTTTCCTTTCTCACCATCAATTCACCACTTTTTGAAGAAAATTTTAAAGTCTTTGAATTATTATTTAAATAATTAATGATAACATGCGCAGATGCAAGCGTAGCATGGCCACAAAGATCGACTTCAAGTTTTGGCGTAAACCAGCGAATGTCAAAAATCTCATCTTTTTTTACAAAGAATGCTGTTTCCGCTAAATTATTTTCTTCCGCAA
The DNA here is from genome assembly GCA_014323545.1 of Hyphobacterium sp. CCMP332. Lineage (NCBI taxonomy): Bacteria > Pseudomonadati > Pseudomonadota > Alphaproteobacteria > Maricaulales > Maricaulaceae > Hyphobacterium > Hyphobacterium sp. CCMP332. The sequence goes on along the minus strand of CP058647.1, from coordinate 1,668,263 downwards.
TTTTTTGCATGACTTCATCCGATAGCCATTTTTCCAAAGGGACAACCGCAGCCGGATTTCCTTTAAATACTTCTGATGCAAAGGCATCAATTTGGTAAATTTTTAGCTTCATTCTGAAAATTGAATTTCAAATTGTGAATTATAAACTCCGTGCAAGGTAATAAATTTCGAAATTTAGCGATTTGAGGCGGTAGCTGATTCTATTATTTTATCATCTTTTACTATTCGTTGTTCATCTGCTTTTCTATAGTCAAAAAGCATGTTTCCCCTTTTATCCCACTCGTACATAATAAAAGCCTGTTCGCTCTTTACCCTCGGATAACTAATGTCCATTTTTCTTCGCTGGGATCCGGGATGATAAATTCTCCATCTACCTACTTTTCTATTTTCTTTATAAGTTCCTGTTACGCGCAGTGTTCCATTCTCATTAAAATAGACATAATCACCTTCTTTTCTTCCCCATACAATTGGCACTACTTCTTTTATTTTTGTCCTTTCAATATCATAATATGTGATATCCGATTCTTTAGGCCAGCCTTTGTAATAATATTCTTTGTCGACCAGAATGGTATCTAAATCGTATTTTACCCACCTTCCATGTTTGGTTCCGATATAAAAATTACCTTCTTCGACAACCATTTTATTGACATATTTTTTGTAAGGGCCGTGTAAAATTCTCATGACCTTTTTATCATTTACAACCTTGGAAGCTCTACCGGTCCCGATTTTTCTTTTTTGCACATCAAACCAAAACACTTCCTTCACATAAGGATTGGGTTCAATAAATTCTTTAAGAACATGATAAGTTTCAATGGTAACCTTTCTGCCTCTTTTAACTGCTGGTGTAAAAGCTTTTTTGGTTTTCAGACCGTAAAAAACCCTTTTCTTTTTTTTCTTTTTATCCTTTTTTTCCTCCTCTTCTTTTTCTTCGTCGGGGTTTAAATCAAGAGTAGGTTTAGCTTCTTCACTGATAAATATTTTCCCTTTGTCCTTAACCTGTGCAGTTACAGTTTGAAAAAGGGTCAACAGAAACACTACTGAAATAAATTTCCAGTTATTCTTCATATCATGTTAAACGGATGATAATTTATCTTATTGAGTCTTGTGCTTTATAATGCACCTCTCAATAGGAACAAAGCTGCGAATGCAATAATTGCATATAATTCAGGAAACACAGCCATTATAAGTGTTTGACCGAAAACGTCATTTCCCGATCCAATACTATCAATTCCACTGGCACAGACACGACCCTGATATATTCCTGAAAAAAGCGCTGCAAGACCCAATCCTATGCCACTTCCTAAAATGGCTGCGGCCTGAAGCATTGTAATTTCCGGAACTAATAAATCCTTCATAAGAAAGAAGCCGGCAAAACCATAGAGACCCTGTGTTCCGGGTAAAGCGGCCAGCACTATAAATGAACCAAAGGCTTCTTTTCTCTTTTTCAATGCACCAACGGTAGTCATGGCACCTAGAGCTGTACCAATGGCACTGCCAATTCCTGGCAATCCTACGATTAATCCTAAACCGATAGATGCTAATATTAGGGGAAGATCAATACTCGTTTCCATATGCTGTAAATTTACAGATTCAGTTGATTTTTCTTAAATGGTTTAAATTCTTTTCCTCCACCTTCAAACTGAGCATTTCCATAAAATTCGACAAATGTCAATCTTAAAGGATGAATTAATGCGCCTAAAAAGGCAATGGCAAAATTGAGTGCATGTCCAAAAACTAAAAATACAATTCCACCTATTATTCCTAAAATACCTGATTCAAGCAAAGGTGCTCCAATTTGATTTACCACCAAACCTAAAATAGAAGAAGAAACTCCTAAGGCAAATAATCGGATATATGACAATGAGTCACCTAGTATTCCGGTAAAAACAAAAAATACTTCTAATAAGCCCTTCATAACTCTACTTACCACAGGAATACTGAAATCATGTGTAAATAATAAAATCACAATACCGAGCAATAGAGCAATCTTTGATAAGCCAACAAATGGCTGAAGCAGCTCCATTTCCTGAGATGCGCCCAAAAATAAGGCGACCGAAGAACTAATAATTAAAAATTTAGCCACCATGGGAATTGCCATAGAAAAACTCTGGTATTTAAGTTTTCGATAGAATGATAATACTACACCCACTAAAATTTGCACCAAACCAATCATTAAAGAGACATTAAAGGCATTAAAAATGAAATCCTGATTATCGGTTATGAAAATATACTTTGAAAGCGAGTCAAAAAGAGCGATATTTTTTGATTCTGCAATGCTTAATCCAAATACAGTTCCTGATTTTATAATTCCAACAAACGTTGTTGCTATTCCAAGTACGAGCCCAAGCAAAGCTACGGTTTTCATTTTTTTGAGTGGGCCGAAATACGCCCAAACTGCGAGTATGCTGAGCACTATACCATAGCCCGCATCCCCCAAACAATATGCGAAAAAGATAGGATAAAAGACCCCAATAAAAGGCGTAAGGTCGAGTTCATGGTAATTGGGCAACTGATAGACCTTTGTAATATTTTCAAATATTTTATTGTAGGTATTGTTTTTTAATACCACCGGTACATCGTCCTGCTCTCCCGGGGCTTCAATTTCATAGGCCAAATCCAGGGTTTCCAGTTCCTTTTGAATTTTACTTTCCATTTCCTGTGGAAACCAGGCGGTGATATATTTTATCCTGCCTTCACCCGCTTCAATCATAGAATTAGAAGCATTTAAAATCATCAGTTTATCAAGCAATTCAGTTAAATGTTTTTCAAGTACATTTCTGTATTTGCTCAATGACCTTATACTTTGCTGCAGTTTTATTATTTCTTCTTCTGTTTGCGACAAAAGCCGGCCTACTTCGCCAAGGGGTAATTTGGGAAGCTCCAATTGCTCAAAGGGCAGGCTTTTAGATCTGTCGAGCGGTTGAATATTTACAAAATATACATTGCCACCTTTCCTGGCCACCTCTAATACATATGGATCGTCTTCTATTTGAAGGAATGAATTTGACGGTGCGATATAAAAATTAAAAGTCCAATTTAACTCCTCAATGGTCCGAATTCTTTTCCATTTGATATTACCCCAAGGCTTTAGAAGTCTAAAATCCTTTTGATATTTTTCAAGCAATTCAGCGTATTCCAATACTTTATCATTTAGAAGATCATAATCCTCTAAAACTTCCAAGGCATTTAAATCGTCTGCCTGAGGACTATGTTCGTCCATTTCATCCAAAATGGATTCAATTTTCGATATATATTTGGAGAGCTCCTGGGATGCTTCATTTTCATCCGTAGATTGTATATCCAAATGTACCAAGCCTTTTTCCTGTAGATTATTTAAAATCTGCTGCGTGTCACGGTGGTAAATCATAAAAGTGGCTTTTTTCATCTTTGCTTTCATTGTGCCACCTCCTTTCTTTGATTTCTCTCTTTCACAATTTTTTGCGCCGCCTTTGCAATATTATCCTTGTCTTCTAAAAACCGTTTTATTTGATTGATTCCTCTTTCAAAAGCAGGTATCTGAACCTTTTCATAAAGATTGACTTTTTGGGTAGTCTTTTTTCTCGCCAGGTATAAAACGTCGTGTTGTTGCTGTAATATTTGTTCTTTGGTTTCAAGACTAATAATATTTTTTAGGATGTCTATTCCTTTAAGCAACCAAACAGGCTGATCAAAATCAATAAATTCTGTCAATTTGAATTGTATATCATTCAATACTGGAATTTTTGTCCCTGCAGTATTTTTAATACTGATGTCAATGGAATCAATTTTCAGCACCTGAGGGTATCGTGTCCAAAGTGGAGAAAATTCTTTGATTTCGGAGTTAAACAAATCCTTTTCCTGTCTGAGTTCTTTGAGCTTTTCTGAGATTTTTTTCACCTCCAATCGAAGTGCGGTTTCCTTACTTTTAAGGGTAGGCAATACTTTTTTTCGTATCGCAAGTTGGCGTTTGAGATAGGTTAAAAATGTTTTATTGTATTGAACCTTTAGTGCCATATTACTCCGAACTGTCTGCGGTTTCTTTTTGCACCCAGTATTTTTGCACTAGCGACTCTTTCACACCGACTTCGTGTTTTTCAAAAAATTTAGCCATCAGTTCCCATCCAGTATCGAGCATTTCATCTGTGCTGATATTTACATCCACGGCAAGAAGCCTGTTTGAATATTCTTTTGAATAATCAAGGCATCTCTGGTCGTAATCCGTTAAATCAAATCCATTTTCTTTTTTAGTTCTGGCGGCCATTGCATCGGCGTATAATCGCACTAATGTATTCATCACCTGAGGGTGATCTTCTCTTGTCACTTTTCCAATTACGTTTTGTTTCAATCTTGAAAGACTGCGAAATGGATCGATAATTACTTTTCCGATATCAGTATCACGACGCAAAAACAACTGGCCTTCGGTAATGTAACCAGTATTATCAGGAATAGCATGCGTTATATCACCTTCATTGAGAGTGGTAACTGCAATGATGGTTAATGACCCACCATGGTCAAACTGAACAGCTTTTTCATAGATTTTTGCAAGATCGCTATACAAGGAGCCGGGCATGGAATCCTTTGAAGGAATTTGATCCATTTTATTGGCCACTATGGCCAGGGCATCGGCATAAAGTGTCATGTCAGTCAATAACACCAAAACCTTTTCCTGCTTATCGTTGGCAAAAAACTCACCTGCTGTACAGGCCATGTCAGGGACCAACAGACGCTCAACAGGCGGATCTTCGGTGGTATTTATAAATGAGATTATCTTATCAAGCTGACCTGCATTGGTGAAAGTGTCTTTAAAAAAAAGATAGTCATCATTGGATAAACCCATGCCACCAAGAATAATCTTGTCGGCATCTGCTCTCAATGCCACCTCCGCTAGTACCTGATTGTAGGGCTGATTTGCATCGGCAAAAATGGTATTTTTTTGACCTGTTACCAATGTATTGTTCAAATCAATTCCGGCAATACCAGTTGCTAAGAAGTCCGAAGGTTGTTTTCTCTTTACAGGATTTACCGAAGGCCCTCCAATAGACCTTTCTTCTCCTTCAATTTCAGGGCCATTATCCAATGGAGCGCCATAAGCATCGAAAAATCTCCCCGCGAGTTGTTCACTCACTTTCATTGTCGGTGATTGTCCGGTAAAAATCACTTCAGACTTAGTATGCAGACCCTCAGTCCCTTTAAATACCTGAAGCGTAACATTATCACCTAGCATTTTCACAACCTGGGCTGGCCGGCCATCAACATAGGCCAACTCCTCATAACCTACATCCTTAGCTTTTAAACTACAGGTGGCTTTTGTGATTTGACTTAGATTGGTATATTTTTTTTGAAATGCCTGTGTCTGCATGTCAATTTTCTTTTTGGGCCAATAATACTTTCAATTCGGATTCATACTTTTTGAAATCCCCGGAATTGTATTCTGAATAGTTCATCTGTCTCATAAGGTTGATCATTTTTTTGTAATAATCACTCACCTCTGTAAAAACTTCAAAATCCGGTTCCATTTTGCAAATTGACATGACTTTGTTAAACATATATTTTTGCCTGTCCATCTCACAATTCATATCCACCTTGTCAAATGAATCCTGCTGTAGAAACACAAAATCCAAAAGTTCACTTTTCCAGAATTGTCTGTGATACTCAATAGGCACAGCATCATCACCCAAAATGGCAATTTGATCTCTGGCTTCTGCTCCGCGTATTAAATAATCTTTTGCCTGATTCACCAGGCCTGTCCAGCCTTTCTGAATATTTTCGTTGGCATACTCCTTAAATTCATCATAGTCGATATACTTGGAATAAGAATCGACGGTTTCGATAGCAGGGTATCTTTTTGAATCAGCTCTGCCCTGATTTAAGGCATAAAAACATCGTGCAACTTTGCTTGTGGATTCCGTAACCGGTTCTTTGAGATTACCTCCTGCCGGGGAAACTGTTCCAATAAATGTTACCGATCCTGTTTTTCCATTGTTGAGATATACAAATCCCGCACGCGCATAAAAATTTGCGATGATGGCCGGAAGATCAACAGGGAAAGCATCCGGTCCGGGAAGTTCTTCCAGTCTGTTCGACATTTCTCTCAAAGCCTGTGCCCATCGGGATGTTGAATCCGCTAATAACAGGACTTTTAATCCCATGCAACGATAGTACTCGGCAATCGTCATTCCTACATAAACTGATGCCTCTCTCGATGATACCGGCATACTAGATGTATTACATACAATACAGGTTCTTTCTTGTAATGTACGTCCTGTTCTCGGGTCAATCAGATGTGGAAACTCAGTAAAAATCTCAACCACTTCATTGGCTCTTTCACCACAGGCAGTAACAATAATGATATCTGCATCACCATTTTTTGCAATGGCGTGTTGTAGTACTGTTTTTCCAGTACCGAAAGGTCCCGGGATAAATCCTGTTCCCCCTTCTGTAATTGGGTTCATGGTATCAATGACGCGCATTCCGGTTTGCAATATTTTAAATGGACGCGGTTTATGATCATAAGTTTTGATTGGTATTTTAACCGGCCATTTTTGGATCATACTTACAGAGTGCTCCTTGCCTTTCGTGTCTACCAATACTGCAATTTCATCTTCAATGCTATAATTTCCTTTTTTCGCAATTTTTTTAACCTTGAAATGGCCTTCATAGGCAAAGGGGACCATTATTTTATGCGATAAATTGTTTTCAATGGTCTCTGCCAACCAATCGGCGGCTAAAACCGTATCGCCGGTACTGACAAGAGGTGTTATCTCATATTTTTTACTTCGATCCAATGCATCGGAAATAACCCCTCTTTCTAAAAAAGTAGAGTCGAGTTTGTCAAGATTGTTCTGAAGTCCGTCAAAGTTTTGAGATAGCAAACCCGGTCCTAATTCAATCTCGAGTAGGTGTCCGCTAAACTCAACCGCATCGCCAATTTTTACACCGCGTGTCGACTCAAAAACCTGGGCAAAAGCCGTATTGCCTATCACTTTTATAACTTCGGAACGCAATTTTGTATCTCTTGCAATCACATGACAAATTTCATTTTGCCCTACTTTCCCTTCCACTTCTATTGAAATGAGGTTGGCAACAATATTTATAATCTTTCCTTTAGTCATATCTATATCACCGAAGGTATTTCAATTTCACTTATTAGCTGTTTTTTCAAAAAATCAAAACGTTTACTACCATAATCTGATGTCATTTCTCTCCATTTAGCCCCGACTAAAAGTTTGAAAGTGTAGAAGAGCAAATGTTCCATATCAAAGGGATTACGACTCAATAATTCCTGACTTTTTCTTATTAGCAGGTCATCGCACCAGGATTCAGCCTCCCAGGGTTCCGAATCTAAAGTCTTGGTTTTAAGATTGTTAAAATTTTCATGTTCATGCGACATTCCGGATAATGTTAGCCGCCCTGATTTTAAATCTTCTAACTGAGATTCATAACCAATCCAGTGATCCCAAAGTCCCAACCCAAGATTTTTACTTCGAATAAGGCCAAGAATATCGTGCATGATCACGTAATTCTGCATGACCTCCTTTAAATAGGGATTCATATTTTCAAGGGCATTATAATAAGCACCCCAAAAAAACCGCGTGAGTTCCTTTTCGCTCATACTCGTTATTTCTGCCTGAAAGTCCTCCATCAAAACCCTTAAAAATTCAGGCCATTGGTCTTTATATAGTGTCCATTCTTCTAATTCCTGTGGATTTATAAGTGCAGGCAGATATGGCATTTTATTGCCTGTGATCGTACCATTTTTATTGGAATAGAAGTTGACGATATTCCTTATATCATTTTTTACAAGAATCATCTTTATCTGTATTTGACCTTCCTCATCTACATTGTCCATGATGATTCGCACGATTCCCTCAACATCCAATGGGGTTTTGGTATCAAGAGGATCAAACTCAGGTAATGTCGCTATCAGGTAGTAGAGCCTGCTCAAGGATTATTCAAAAATAAGTTTTTGCGTTTTTTCTTTTAAAAAAGGTTTTAAAAATTCACGAAACTGCTCTTCAGTAAAGGTAATTTCGTAATGGTCTTTTTTATCTTCAATTATAAAGCCGGTTTCAAGACCTATTGCCGATCTGATTTCCATATCTTTTAATACATCCTTCAAACTCGGTTTAAGGGCTTGTTCTACTTTGCTTTTTATGGAATCTGCTACTTTGACATCAAAGCCATTATTCGAAGACCAGCTACCTGCTATTTCCAGTATTAAACTTTTAATAAAGTCCGGGTCTTTAAAAATTGATTTTAAGTTGTCATCAAGTAGTTTTAGGGATACCTGATCTTTTATCCTTTGCCTTAAGCTTTCAATAACCTGTTCTGAAGCTAGTTTCAACTCAGAGGAAATGATCTTTTTTTCCTTTTTAGCTTTATTTTCAGCTTCTTTAATAATTTGATCAGCTTGGGCTTTGGCGGATTTAATTATCCGATCGGCTTCTGTGTTGGCGGAATTTAAAATGTTCTCGCTTTCTTGTTGTGCTTTTTCAAGCCCTTCTTCATAAATCTTTCGGGCTATTACATTGATTTTATCGCTCATTGAAAAAGGGTTTAAACCTGATTCGCGGATTTAAATTACAATTAAAATTTAGGCCTGAACAAGAATTTGTTATTATTTATCTACCAAGGTCAATAATGGTATATCAATCTCTGCTGCCATTAGCTCAGAAATACTCTGATGAAAAAGTTTTTCAAAGAAGCTATGCTCGCCTGGCATCACTGCCAGCATGTCAATTTCGTACGCATGGACATAATTAATCAATTCATGTTCCACGTCTTTTCCAATTACAGTTTCGAAGTCATGTGGAACATCATTTCCGAGATAATTGGAAATTTTATTCTCTTCTTTAATTCGCTCTTCTCCCTTAGGGTAATTATGGGCTCTGACATCAATAATTCTGATATGAGTATTAAATGCCATCGCCAATTGTTTTAACGTGCTCAATGAATAAACATTTTGCCCTTGTTTGTGAAAATCGTAAGCCAGGCAAAAACGTTTGGGGTTTTCAACTTTTGATCCATCGGGAATTACCAATATTGGTCCTTTAAGTCTATTGATCAGGTTGGTGGTTTTACTTCCCCACATTAATTCAACGCCTTTAGCCCCATGGGTGGCAAGCACCATTAGATCTATTTCTAAATTCTTAAATGCCTTTTCGATATTTTGAAGTGAAATTCCGAGCTCGTATATGATTTCGAATTCGCATTCCTTCAATTCAGAAATATTATTGACAAAAACTTCAAATTGTTCTTTAACTTTTTCTGTCTTTTGATTTAAACGATGCTCCTGTTCATAATTACTTAAATCAGCAATGTCTGCGGGTCTTGAATATGCATGATACAATAATAGTTTGGCCCCATTTGACTTTGCAATAGCTGTGCTTTGAACTACTGCGTTTGCAGAGCGTTCACTAAAATCAACCGGCACTAATATTTTCGATATATTATAGCTTTCCTTCATATTCCCTTAAAAATGATATTTTTAGTGATATTTCCATATGACTAATTTCAAAATTAGAATTGATTTGTATCACAATCTATCAGTATTTTTATAAAAAATTTTGAATATGTCCGCGACGTCATTTAAAAATGTACTTTGTTGCCTCGACCGAAGCGCGGTGGATGAAAATGTTTTGATCTTTGCCAATCAATTAAGGGAAAGTGGGTTGATTCAAAATATTAAGGCCCTGCATGTAGTTGACAGTGAATTAGAGGAAAAAGCAAGACAATATACAGATAATGATGCCTGGAATGATTTCAAGGAAGAAATAAGAAAGGATATTAGAAAGAATATTAAAACTATTTTCAAAAATTCCGATAATATTAAAGTAATTGTTAGAGGTGGCAGCCCTTTGGAAGTGATCAACACAAAAAGCAAATCCGAGGCGGTGGATTTGGTGATTGTAGGGAATAAAAAGAAAAAAAACGGCCTTGGAATTGCAGGACATCATATTGCAAGATCTGCATTGTGTGACATTTTATTTGTTCCTGAAGGTTATCAGAATATACCGCAATCTATTTTGTGCGCCTATGATTTTTCTGAACATTCAGAAGCAACAATGAATGTGGGACTATCATTCGCAAAAACATTTGGAATTAAGGATTTTAAAGCATTAAATATTCTTGCCAGTCCTTCAGGTTATTTTAAAACCGGCAGATTGCACAAGGATTTTGTGGAATCGGAAAAAAAGAATCTCAGTAAAAAATGGAATAAAGAAGTGGAATTGCATCCAAGATATGAGAACGTTGATTTCGACATTACCGAAAATGAAAAGAACGATGTATCCCATTATGTAAAATTAAAGGGCTCTGAAATGAATGAACCAATTATTTTTATAGGTTCAAAAGGCAAAACAGCCAGCTCCTCATTTTTACTTGGCAGTGTCACTGAAAAGGTATTGATGAAAGAAATTGAATCGCCAATTTGGATACACAAGATGCCGGGTGAAAATTTTGATCTTTTTGATGCAATATTCAAAGGAGATTGATTTTATTGTAGATAAGGACAGGAATTCCTTAAATGTTGTATATTCAAAATGTAATATATATAATTAAAGAAAACGTTTTATTTAAAGTCAAGTTTTCAAATAAATAATACTTTTGTATAAGTACTACGAATTATGAATAAGACTGTGCTCGATAATATAAACGCTATAGACACTACTGCTGCAAGGCTGTGGTCGAGGCAGGATGGCGTAGTAGTTATCCAAATCAAACCTAAAATCCACTTAGGAAAAGAAGAGAGTTCAGAGATTTTGAGCGCAAGAATGGAATTGTATAAATCACAACCACAGCGTGTTTTGGTAGATGCGAGAGAAGTTCGAAGCTCGGACCCAAAAGCCTGGGATTTTACTCAGGATAATAGCAAATTACAAATCACAAAAGTCCTGGCCTATTTGGCACACCGGCCCGTTGAAAAAGGCCTGGTCAGCTTTTATTTTTCACCCAGCCCGGGTGCTTTGTTTCAGAGCAGACTTTTTATGGATGAAAATAAAGCCTTGGAATGGTTGGATTTATTCAGAAGAATTGACCTCTAGATTAGGATTCGAATTATTAGTCCTTTTTTAATCTGAGCGGATTAAAGGATATCAGATAATTTCCAAATAAACTAATTCAAAAGATATTTTTACTTTTTCTTATTAAGCGATGCCTGCATAACGGTTTTTATCTCATTTAGCTTTAGTAAGGCTTCAACAGGTGAAATGCGGTTTATATCAAGCTGTTCAAGAATTTCCTTGACTTGGACATAATTTGGATCATTGGCTTCAAACATGCTCATTTGGAATTCAGCACTTTTCGGAATTTCCTTAAGTTTCTCTTTGTTATGAGCACTAACTTTTTCCTGTTCCAGACCAATCATTATTTCATGTGCTCTTAAAACCACTTCATTTGGCATTCCGGCCATTTGTGCTACGTGAATTCCAAAGCTATGTTCGCTGCCCCCGGGCTTGAGCTTTCGCATAAAAATGACTTTGTCAGCAACTTCTTTTACTGAGACATTATAATTCTTAACCCTCTCCAAATCATTGGCCAATTCATTAAGTTCATGGTAATGGCTGGCAAAAAGTGTTTTGGCTTTTTTATCACTTTTGTTATGAAGAAATTCTACAATGGACCAGGCTATTGAGATGCCGTCATAGGTACTGGTACCTCTGCCAATTTCATCCATTAGAACCAGGCTGCGGTCGGATAAATTATTTAGAATGCTGGCGGTTTCAGTCATTTCTACCATAAAAGTAGATTCACCTTTGGATAAATTATCCGAAGCACCGACCCTTGTAAATACCTTATCGACCAGACCAATTTCTGCTTTTGAAGCAGGAACAAAACTTCCCATCTGCCCCATCAAAACAATCAATGCTGTTTGTCTTAGAAGCGCAGATTTACCCGACATATTCGGTCCTGTGATAATTATTATCTGCTGCAATTCATCATCTAAAAAAATATCATTGGGAATATAGCTCTCACCGGGAGGCATTTGCTTTTCAATGACGGGATGCCGACCATTTTTTATATTCAATGCCTTCCCGCTATTAATTTCAGGCTGAGCATAATTATTTTCCACCGCTGCATGGGCAAAGGAAATCAGACAATCAAGCTGGGCCAGCAATTTGGCATTTTTTTGAATCTGTTGAACGTATTCTCCGGCGACCTCGACAAGTTTTATATACAAATTGTGTTCAATGACTTTCAGACGATCATCAGCATTAAGAATTTTTTCTTCATAGGATTTTAATTCTTCGGTGATGTAGCGCTCTGCATTAACGAGCGTTTGTTTTCTAATCCACTCATCGGGCACTTTATCCTTTTGCGCATTGCTTACTTCAAGATAATAACCAAAGACTTTATTATAAGCAATTTTCAGTTTTGGAATTCCGGTACGCTCCGATTCCCTCTGTTGTATTTCAACCAAATAGTCCTTTCCGCTTCTGGCTATTTTGCGCAACTCATCAATTTCCTCATCAATACCATCCCTGAACAAATTTCCCTGATTGAAAACGATTGGCACATCATCCAAAAGTTCATTTTCTATTTTTTCAAGTAATGTTTCACATTTATTGAAAGAATCGGCCAATTGAATGAGAAGCGGTTCTTCGGAATCGATTAAGTAATCAATAACCGGCAGGCTGCTTTGAAGTGCTTTTTTAAGTTGCAACATCTCCCGCGGATTAATTCTTCTTGCCGCCACTTTGGCAATAATTCTTTCCAGATCACCAATTGCCTTTAAATGTCGAACAATGTTTTCTCTCAAACCCGATTCCTCGACAAAAATTCTTACCATGGAAAGTCGTTCTTTGATCTTAACTTCATCTTTCAGAGGAAGCACCATCCAGTTTCGAAGTAAGCGCGAACCCATAGGCGTTTGGGTCTTATCCAAAATTTCAACCAAGGGGATACCATCTTCTCTTTGTGCATAAATCAGCTCAAGGTTTCTGATGGTGAATTTATCCAGCCAAACATAATGCTCTTCTTCTATTCTCGAAATGGAATTGATATGATCAATATTGCGATGTTCAGTTTCATCCAGATACTGAAGAATGGCTCCGGCCGCTGTTATTCCCAGTTTCTGATTTTCAATTCCAAAGCCTTTAAGGTTTTGTGTTTGAAAGTGGTTGATCAGCGTTTCATTGGCAAAATCAAAAGTGTAAATCCAGTCATCCATGTAATACACATGATATTTTTCATCAAGTTTATTTTGCCAGACTTTTTTATCACTTTTTCTGTACAAAACCTCTCTTGGTTGAAAACCCTGTAGCAATTTTTCAATGTAATCACTACTTCCCTGTGCCAACATGAACTGACCGGTTGAAATATCTAAAAATGCAATTCCGTTTAAATCAGCATCATTGTAAATTGAAGCGAGATAGTTATTTTTATCTTGATCAAGGACATTATCATTAAAAGAAACACCGGGTGTCACCAATTCAGTAACACCGCGTTTGACTATTCCTTTGGCTGTACTGGGGTCTTCCAATTGATCGCAGATGGCGACTCTTTGACCTGCACGGACAAGCTTGGGAAGGTAAGATTCAAGTGAATGATGAGGGAATCCGGCCAATGCCACTTCAGAAGCAGAGCCGTTGGCTCTTTTGGTAAGTACAATACCCAGTATTTTACTGGCAATCTCGGCATCCTCGGCAAAGGTTTCGTAGAAGTCTCCGACCCTAAACAGCAGTATTGCACCGGGGTGCTTTGCCTTGATGGCATAGTACTGTTTCATTAACGGAGTTTCTTTTTTATCCTTAGTCTTAGGCATGTGCTTGGCAGGTCTCTGCAAATATGTTCAAATTTGTGTGGATATTCAATCTCAAGATATGCGAAAGTTAGAAATGCCTGAACTCAATCGAATTAGTATTGAGGAATTCAAAAATTCAGAAAAGATTCCTGTTATTGTTGTTCTGGATAATATCCGAAGTATGAACAATGTAGGCTCGGTTTTCAGAACATCAGATGCATTCAGAGTTGAGAAAATTCTACTCTGTGGAATAACTGCAAAGCCACCGCACAGGGACATTAATAAAACTGCTTTGGGTGCGGATAAATCGGTAGACTGGGAATACCATGAAAGCATCTTAGAAGCGATTAAAGCTTTGAAAAAGGATAATTTCAAAATTATTGGAATAGAACAAACCAATGAAAGCGTGGATTTAAATTCATTTACAATCGACAATAAAAAGAAATATGCACTGGTATTCGGCAATGAAGCTTTTGGCCTTAGCGATGAAATTTTACCTGAACTGGACTTAAGTTTGGAGATACCTCAGTTTGGAACCAAGCATTCTTTGAATATCTCCGTTTGTGCAGGTGTGGTGCTTTGGGAGTTCTGGAAAATGTTAAAAGTTAAAAATTAAGAGTGAAAAGGTCGATAATATTTAGTCATACAAACCTTATTGCAAAGGATTGGAAGAGGTTGGCTGAATTCTACATTGAGGTTTTTGATTGTGTACCTACATTTCCTGAAAGAGATATTAAGGGTAAATGGATTGATGATATGTGTGCATTGGAAGATGTGCATTTGAGAGGTGTGCATTTACAATTACCAGGATTTGAAAAAGGCCCTACCCTGGAAATTTTCGAATACAATCAAAAAGGCCGGAACAAGAATATTCAGATCAATGATTTTGGATTTGGACATATTGCTTTTCATGTAGAAGATGTGGGTGCTGTTTTAGCAAAGCTAATTGATAATGGCGGTTCCATGTATGGAAAAGTAGTTGAAGCAGAAATTCCTGGAAAAGGATTTTTAAAAGCTTTTTATGCCAGGGACCCCGAGGGGAATATTATTGAGATTCAGAATTGGAGGGTATCGCATGTCGATTAAATGAAAAACGCGATCAGAAAACTCAATTTTTTCATTTTCAAATCTTATTTTGGACAAAAAATTCTTGAATGAAAAGTTTAAGCTTATCTATATTCTTTGTGTTAGTTTATTCACTCACATTTGCGCAATTGAAACCTAAGGCCAACTGGGGTTCAGATATGGAGTCAATTAAGTCGAAGGAGATGGGCGTATAGATGCTTTCAAGAAGCTCCGTTTTACAATACAGCTCTTCGATTTATGGAAAGAAGATTATTAAATCATATTTCTTTGATTCAGAAGGACAATTCGAAAAACTGGAAATTCAACCCGCAGTGGCTAAAACAAGCCATAAAGCAGAATTAATGGAATTTATCGAATTTTATGAAGTATTAAAGGACGAATTGGGCAGCTATCAAACGTTCATAACCCCTTATGATTTTTTAAATAAAGACCTTGAAGAAATTAAAAACAAGGATGCCAGGTATATTATAAATAATTCGTTACCAAAAGGGATATCACTGATTTGGAATGATGGCTATACCAGAACCGAGTTACATTTGACCGAAAAAATGGATCGATTTTTTTTAGTCCTTGATTATACACCATCTGCATTGGCTAATGAGAGCTCCTCTAATATAAATGGAGATAACAATACATACACTCCAGCAAAAACTCAATCTGTTGAGATATTAACTCCTTCCAATGTCCCTGGTAATTATCTCATAAAAGCAGGAAAAGCTTATAATGCAGCTCTGGGTGTAAGTCTTGTTGGAGGGTTAATTGGTGGCATTGCAATTGGAATTGATTCACCAGAACTAGCCCTTATTGCAATTGGAGGTTCTACTTTGATCTCTTTAATATTAAATGTGACTGGAAACAACAATTTAATTAAAGAAGGAATGATGGATCAAAAACGAATTTCTATGAACACAAATCAGGGAATTGGAATTGCCTATACATTTTGAGTTTATCGTCAGACTTCAGGTTTTACTTCCATAGGGAAGTTTATTAAGGAGTGAGATTCCAAGAATTTCAAAAAATTGAAATCTTGGATTGTCGGCTACTTTTTGGTCCAGCCTCTATCTTTAGAACGTCATTCCAAGACGAATGAAGTGAGTTCTTGGAATCTTCATCCTTTGTAGACTATTTTTCTTAATTTTCATAAAAGAAGACTGCATTTTATGAGAAATAAATTACTTATACACCTTTCTGTACTATTTATTCTTCTTCAATCAAATATTGAGGCACATTCACAAAGTGTCCTTTTCAACAAAATTTATCCTAAGCCAAATGGAGTTAATCTTGAAGCTGTTGCGGCTTATCAATTAGAGTCAGGAAATTATTTTGTAATCGCCAGACATGACAATGGTTCCTATTTTGCCAGGATGGATCCAATGGGAAATAAGATTTGGGAGAGTTTTAATTATGATGGCAAGACCCCACATTATAGTATAAAAAGAAAAAACGGAAATTATTTGGTTTCCGGGGATAGTTTAAATGAGATATATCCTAATAAACCTTATCTAAGAGAAATTGACACAAGTGGAAATGAAATCTGGACCAGCTCAATAAATTTATCGTACGAATCTGTTAATTGGATGGGTTCCTCGAAAATTATAGAGCTTGCGGATCAATCTCTTAGAATGATAATGCCGAATGAGTTTCCTGTTTGGGGAGATTATCAGTTCTACAGTGGTTCTGAATCCTATTACTTAAAACTAGATTCTATTGGAAACCTGATGGACACAACAGTTTTAATAGGTTCTTATATTGATTTGATAGAAGCAATTGATTCGGGTTTTATTTTAATTGGAGCTATTCCTTATATTAAAAATATTATTCAACCTAATGATACCTTATGGGGATATAAATTAGCCGTCACTCAATTAGGCAATAATGGTGATTCAGTTTGGTCAAAACAATATGGATATCCTCACTATTTATTTGGAAGCGATTGGGCAGGCTGTGATATTATTAAACTCGACTCAACATATTTAATTCTAGGCAATACGGACCCGCCTTTTGAAGCTGGGACTACGCCCGGATTTGTTGATCATTTTGATATGAATGGAAATCCTACCGGGAATTTGGGTCAACTAAATTTTCCAGTGGTTGGTGAAACTTCTTCGTTTATTAAAAGGACTTTTGACAAGGGAATTCTAATCGGGAGAAGTCGATCATATTGCGATCCTCCCGGAGATTGTTGGTATGCAGGCGCATATTCATATTTTATAAAGTATGACAGCCTTTTTAACAAAGAATGGTCAGACTCCGGAAGTGTTTCCTGGTATGGTACAAAAAGTGTTACCGAAGCGAATGAAGGTGGCTTTATTGCAGTTGGAAATACCTCTCAATTCAACTATCTGCCCCCTTGGGATTTTGGCAGGCTCAATCTATGGAACTACGATAGTTTAGGAAATTCCATTTCTAATCTGAATGAAGAATTTTTTGCGAACGCTCAAATTAGTATTTTCCCCAATCCCGCATCAGATCAATTGATTTTTAATTTTTCAGATTCAAGATTATATGATTTGGAAATTTCAGTTTACACTCTTCAGGGAAATGTGGTAAAGAATAGAATTCTAGGAGAAAATAAAACCTCCATCAATGTTTTTGATTTGGAATCCGGAGTTTACATCTTCAAAATCCAATCAGAAGAGTTCAACTCAGTTGGTAAGTTTATTAAGAAGTAGCAGGAGACGCCGTCATAAAGACGGGGTATCTTCCACCGACAAAACACCATTTACTAAGAATAATATGAAAGGTAGATTCCAAGAACAAGTCTTGGAATGACGTTTCAATTGTTACGTCATTCCAGCGCGTGTCACTGGAATCTCAAATTAGTTTATATCCATTTCCTCAATCAACCTATTTGCTCCTGCAAACTTGTCTACAATGAAAAGAATATAGCGCATGTCCACACTGATGTTCCGGCAGATTTCAGGATTGAACATCATATCGCTCATGGTGCTTTCCCAGGTGCGATCGAAATTGATACCAATTAGTTCTCCATTTGCATTAAAAACAGGACTGCCCGAATTACCACCCGAAGTATGATTGCTGGCTATAAAACATACAGGCAAATTATCTTCATCGGAAAATTCACCAAAATCTTTTTCCCTGAGTAAAGTCACCAGTTTCTCAGGCAAGTCATATTCGTAACTCCCAGGAATGTATTTGTCCAAAATCCCATCCGTTGTAGTCATATGCTCATACTGCACTGCATCCATTGGTTCATAACCGCCTACCTGTCCATAAGAAACCCGTAGTGTTCCATTGGCATTGGGGTAATAATCTTTTTGCTCAGGTAGCACTTTCATTTGTGCCGTCATATATTCTTTTTCAATCTCATCGATCCTGCTGGAGATTTTGCTGTAATCATCTTTAATTTGATTTGAATAGAGATTGTAAATGGCATTCATCAGTTTATAAATAGGATCATCTTTCATTTTATCCATGCCGCCCTCATAATTGTCAGCCCAAACTGTAATTCGTTCTTCATTTGTAAAAATCGAGTTTGAAAACAATTCCTGAGCCATATTGCCTGATTCTGAATTGTAATCCTTCATGAAATCCATTAATTCTGATTGTCCCTCAAGAATACTTTGATCAAGATTGGAAAAGAAGATTTCTGCAGAAGCGGCCAACAAAGCCTGATCAATTTCAGGCACATAATTTTTGTAAAAATTGTCAATCCTTTTCTTCAGGTTTTCTTTTTTCGTTTCCAGTGAATCCTCGCTTTCCAGGGTATTTTCTAAACCACTAACAAAGCGTATGATTTCGGGCCCATAATACACAAACTCTCTCCAGAGCGTGTATGCCAGATAGTATTTTTCGTATTCTGGTAGATGTTGTTCGAAGTCGCTGAACAATTCACCGTACATCTTTTTTAGCTTTTTGTCTTTAGCTACTGCATTTGAAAACCGCCCTTCCAGTTCTTTCTTTTTCTCAATCGCATTAAACCTCTCCAATCCCCTGGTCTGTCCGATCCATTTTTTCCATGCATTGCTGATCCTCGACTGTTTGGCTGCGTATTGAATGGCAACTTTCTCACTTTCTCTCATCGCTTTATCGATAACGGCAAGATTGTTTTCTCTCATCTCAATCGCCAGAGGTAAAGCTTTATTTATTATGATATCAAGTTTTTGAGAATACAAATAAGAATAGGTAGTCCCCGGGAATCCATAGACCATGGTGAAATCGCCCGAATTAACACCTTTACTGGAAATAGTCAATGAACGTAAAGGTTTATATGGCACATTGTCTTCCGAATATTCAGCCGGCTTATTGTCTTTATCCACATAAACCCTGAAAATGGAAAAATCACCTGTATGTCTTGGCCATACCCAATTATCGGTATCAAAGCCGTATTTACCGATAGAAGACGGCGGCGCTCCAACTAATCTGATGTCAGTAAAAGTCTCTCGGACGATCAGATAAAATTGATTACCTTCATAAAATGGCCTAATCTGATAATTGTAATGGGTTCCCATGGTAGCTTCCTTACCAATTTTTCTGATGTTGTCCTCGATTTTCTCTGCTTTTTCTTCATCACTCATTTTGGATGTGATGCCTTCCATGACTTTATCTGTAACTTCTGTCATACTTACATATCTTGTAACTGTTAAACCCGGATTGGGCAATTCATCATCTAAAGTTTCGGCCCAGAATCCATCTTTTAAATAATTATTTTCAAGACTCGAATGACTTTGTATTCTACTGTATCCACAGTGATGATTTGTTAGAATTAAACCTTGATCAGAAATGATTTCTGCAGTACATCCACCACCAAAGTGAAGTACCGCATCTTTCAGACTCGGGCTGTTTTCGTTATAAATTTCTTCGGCAGTAATTGCCATTCCCAGAGATTTCATTTTGCCTTCCTGCTCTTTAATAAGCTTGGGAATCCAAAGCCCTTCATCTGCAAAACTGGAACCAAAGATCAGGAGGAATACGATCAGGAGATTTATTCTTTGTTTGTACATAATTGTGAAGCTTTTAATGCTAAAGTCTATATAATGAATATATTAAGGATGTGGTTTTACAAAAACGGTAATAAAATGAATCGAATTTTAATTTTATTGGTCCTGATAATTCTTTCAAATGCCTGTATGGCAGACAGTCAGGAAAACCAAAATTCAAATAATTCCGGTCAGATTAACAAACCTAAACTGCCGCTCGAAGATATTAAATTACCCGCAGGCTTTGAAATTGATATTTATGGAAAGGCAGATAATGCAAGAAGTCTTTCTCTGGGAAGTAAGGGAACGGTATTTGCAGGCAACAGAAGCGGGAATTCTGTTTACGCCTTACGCGATGAAGACGGTGATAACTATGCGGAAAAAGTTTTTGTGGTCTATGATAAATTCAAGGATTCTCCTAATGGAGTGGCATTTAAGGATGGGAATCTTTATGTAGCCGAAATAAGTAAAATCTGGGTGTTCAGGGATATTGAAAATAATCTATCAAATCCTCCGAAACCGGAGTTAATTTATGGAGGATACCCAACAGATGGTCATCACGGATGGAAATATATAGCTTTTGGCCCCGATGATTTGTTATATGTTCCTGTCGGCGCTCCTTGTAATATCTGTAAAAGTGAAAATCCCATCTATGCTTCCATCACAAGGATGGACGTATCAAACGCGAAACCGGAAATATTTGCCGAAGGCATAAGAAATACGGTAGGCTTTACCTGGCATCCCGAAACCAAAGAATTGTGGTTTACCGATAACGGCCGAGACTGGCTTGGTGATGATGAGCCTCCTTGCGAATTAAATCACGCCCCAAAAAAAGGACTGCATTTTGGTTATCCTTATTGTCATGGGGGAGTAATTGCTGACCCGGAATTTGGAGATAAAAGGCCTTGTTCTGATTTCAAAAAACCAGCACAAAACCTTGGGCCTCATGTTGCCCCTCTGGGTCTGAAGTTTTACACGGGTAATATGTTTCCACAAGTGTACAAAAACCAAATTCTTATTGCAGAACACGGTTCGTGGAATCGATCGACACCGATTGGATATAGAATTACAATGGTTAGCCTGGACGGAGACAGGTCACTTGGCTATAGTGACTTTGCCAGTGGATGGTTGCAGGAAGATGGAACAGCATGGGGAAGGCCGGTAGATGTATTGGTAATGCCCGATGGTGCTGTGCTTGTTTCTGATGATAAAGCAGGTGTTATTTACCGAATAACCTATATAAATTAAGGGTTTAATTTGGCTCCTCCTGAGCTTACCTCGGAAACACAAAAATGCCCAACGACTGCTTTTTCTGAGTTTGGATTGATATTAAAAATATTTGTTCGAACATTGGTTGGAGGAGTTGCAAATAATCCACCATTGTTTACTTCTGCCTGAATCTGTTGTAAAAAGAAAAGAGTGGATTCGTTAATGGACCAGATTTCCACATAAATAGAGTCGCCTATTTCATATGGTGTTTCGGGCACGTATTGATTAGGATCGCTTCTTTCCTCATCCTCATCATCGTTAATTGGGTTAATCCCTGTTCTAATTGGTAAGATAAAGGGGATTCCATCGGAAGAGGCACCGGGCGTAAAAGAAGCATCATAAGCTACATTGATCTCTGCGGCCTTGCTCAGGTAAATTCCATTCACCCAGGATCTGATCCAGTAAATATCGCCTGTTCCGGGAAGGTCGCT
Organism: Hyphobacterium sp. CCMP332; assembly: GCA_014323545.1. NCBI lineage: Bacteria > Pseudomonadati > Pseudomonadota > Alphaproteobacteria > Maricaulales > Maricaulaceae > Hyphobacterium > Hyphobacterium sp. CCMP332. The sequence goes on along the minus strand of CP058647.1, from coordinate 1,646,817 downwards.
CGCTTTTAATTCCGCATAATAGCCCTCGTCAGTAAATGAATTGCCCTCTTCGAAAACAAAAATGACAGAATCTATCGCTGTGGTGCGTTTTAAAACAGAAGCTGAAATAAAGGTGTCTGCTCCATTGACTATGGCTAAATTAAGCGTATCACCTACTTCTCCAATTCTGTTTAGAATAGGAAGCGTACTATCTGACCACTGGTAATGACCGGGTTTTGTCTGATTTTCAGTAAAATTAAATACGAGACCGGAATTCAAATTAAATATAGCCACCTCTGCATTTCTTACAGCCGGAGGCTGATTGGCCTCAAAGAAGTCCACCGTTTCAGATAGTATAATTTCCTTAATAGCAGCATCATTATTTATAAAAGCATCGACAACCATTTGACTCTCACCCTTTTCGATATCAATATCAAATGGGTCTTCACAAGATGTTGATAATAAAGCAATTGCAATAATTATGTAGAATAAATGCTTCATTCTTTTAAAATTCAAAATTGTAAGAAATGGAAGGTATTATTCTGGCAATGACCGAGTATTTAGTCCCTTGAGGTGTAAAAGATTCACCGGGTAACAGTTGTCCGGGTTGGGTTTGAAGTTTTCGTCTTTCAAAATCAAATTGTTCCTGAAAAATGCTAAAAGCATTGGCTCTGTTATATACATTGTAAATTGAAATTACCAGATAGTCGCGGTTTTTTCTCTCCTCGCCATTTTTCTTCACTTCTTTTCCATTAATAGTCAAAGACAAATCCAGGCGGTGATAGGCCGGGTTTCTGTAATTATTTCTTTTACCCTGTGGATTATGAGGTACATAAAAGCCCTGAACGTAATAACCATTGGTTGCAAAGGTGGCAGGTGTTCCTGTAATGTAGGTAAAGTTAGCTGACGCCGATACGCGTTTTGAGAAATCGTAAAAACCAACGAGGCTTATGTTATGTGTTTGATCGAATCTCGATGGATACCATTCAAAATTATTAACCCCTTGAGTCCTTCTTTCGGATCGTGCCAAGGTATAGCTCAGCCAACCATTGATCCGCCCTACTTTTTTCTTTAAGAAGAATTCCGCACCATAGGCTCTTCCTCTGGCCGGAAGTAGGTCAGCCTCGAGAAACTGGTTGATCAACAAATCGGCATTATCAATAAATTCCAATAAATTTTGACTCTCCTTGTAATATACTTCAACTGAGCTTTCGTAGGCATTTTCTTTAAAGTTTTTAAAATAGCCAAGAGCCCATTGGTCGGCAATCGCAGGTTCAATGTTATTGGTACTTGGATTCCACACATCTAAAGGAATAGAGGCAGTGGTATTGGATACCAATTGCACATATTGCGCCATACGGTTATAGCTGGCCTTTACAGAACTAGATGCATTTAATTCGTATCGAACTGAGAACCTGGGCTCAAAATTGTCATAGATCTGAATGGTTTCCCAACGGCCATAATTCTCTGATCCGATTACCGGTTTACTGCCCGCATTGGGTTCGATGTATCCAAAATCATAGGCCGTTCCGGGGCCCATATAGTCAAATAATGAATATCTCAATCCGTAGTTTAAAGCTATTCTTGAGCCCACTTTTTGTTCATTGGCAATAAATAAAGCAGTTTCCAAACCGTATTTATTGTCAAGACTGATGTCAGTGCTAATCCCTTCACTTATACCACCGGCATTGGCCGGTTCGAAATCGTATAAAATACTTTGTGCTCCGAAAGTAATGTGATTGTTATTATTCAGAAACCAGTCGAATTCCGGTTTAATGCTGTAATTGAACAATCGGCTGTTCCAGTTAAATTGATCTGGCCCGCTTCCGAAGCCGAGTTCGTAATCGTAGTCCGAATAGATAAGCGAAAGGTTAAAGAAAAGCTTATCGTCAAAAATGTGATTCCATCTTAAAGTTCCGGTTGCATTGCCCCAGTTGAATCGAAAATCTTCCCCTGCTCCAAATACGTCCCTACCAAAATAGCCCGAAAGAAATACACGGTTTTTATCGTTTATTTTATAATTGACTTTTGCTGAAAGATCATAGAAATAGAATTGGCTCCCAGAAAGGTCTTCATTCAGAAAGGGTTTTGCCAGCACATCGGCATAAGACCTTCTTCCGGCAATAATAAAAGAAGCCTTATCTTTTACGATGGGGGCCTCTACCGTTAAACGGCTAAAAATAAGTCCGACACCGCCGGTCGCTCCAAAAGTTTTAAGATTTCCCTCTTTGTTTCGTATATCCAATACCGAAGAAAGTCGCCCTCCGTATTGAGCAGGTATTCCTCCCTTGATCAGTTTTACATCCTTTACTGCGTCGGGGTTAAAAACCGAAAAGAAACCGAACAAATGCGAAGAATTATAAACGGGGGCTTCATCGAGCAAAATAAGATTTTGATCAACGCTACCACCTCTTACATTGAATCCGCTGGCACCTTCTCCAACTGTCGAAACCCCAGGAAGTAACTGTATGCTTCTTATGACATCTACTTCTCCCAAAAGCGCAGGCATTTTTTCTATGGTGCGAATATCAAGTTTGTTTACACTCATTTCCGTACTTGTAACGTTGGCATCTTCACGATCTGCCGTTACAACCACCTCTTCCAATTGTTCTTCTTCCTGTTGCATTTCTATATCGAGCCTAAGGTCAGAATTGAGTTCTACCTGGCGACTAACGGTTTCATAGCCCAAGTAAGATATTTTTATAGTGTAGCTTCCTTCCCTAAGTGTTAATGAATAAAAACCGTAAAAATTAGTTACTGCTCCGGTTGATGTACCATTTACTGTAACGGCCGCACCGATAAGATCTTCACCATTTGCCGCATCCTTAATATTTCCACTTAAAGTGAATTTTTCCTGAGCGAAAAGGAATTGCAAGGTGAATAGGTAAAAAATTAGTAATGTATTCAGCTTTCGCATAGCCTCTAAACAGGAAAATTTGTTTTTTGTTAAAATTGGCTGCGAAAATAGTCAGAAGAGAGCAAATAAATAAAAGCTGAAATAGATTTAATGCGTTGCGGAATTAATTTTTGATAAATGGTATGGATTCCTGAATTCCGGTTCCGGATATCATTAATACATAATTTCCATTTTGTAAGTTTCTTACATCTAAAGTTAAGCCATCAATACTCTGAAAACTGTTTGGTGAAAACAATTCACCTTTCAGTGATATAATTTTAACTTTCACTTTGGTATTCTCTAATCCCTTGATGTTTATATTCGAAACACAAGGATTAGGATATAAGCTAATACTTGTTATTTGATTTTTATCATTAAATACATTTACAATTGTAGATATGTTTTCAGTGCCATTAGTTTCAATATGCTTGACACGGTAATAGTTAAACCCAGTCTTGAATGAATTATCCAAATAGTTATAATTACCACTTTCATTTGGATCGACCTGAGCAATGGAAACCCATGAAATTAGATCATTGCTTCTTTCTATATTAAAGTAAGAAGTAAATTCTTCATCTGCGGTTATCCATTGAATGATATTACTTCCCTCATAATTTTGCACTTCCACTTTTACCCAGCTTACAGGTAAAGGCGCTGCCGGTGTGGTGCCATAATCAATTGACGTTGTAATTGGCCCATTACTGGCTTTCCAAACCGTTGTTCCTCCAATTTCTATTGTTTTACTGCTGCCCCCACCTGATCCTGAAGGAATTATCGAACCACCGGGGACAACTTTTACACCTGACCCGGCGGAAGTTCTTAATTTAGAGCCACCACCTAAAAACTCCAGTATACCGTATATTTCTACGTAAAGTGGTGCTTGCGCGGTAAAATTTAAATTTGAAGTAATTGTAACTTTAATACTGCTTTCAATAAATATGGTATCTCCACCCTGAGGTGTTCGCGATGCCGGAGATACTCCGTTTTGACTCCATGTGTTTACATTTAACCAATCTCCTGAACTTACGGATTTGAAATTAACAGCATTTGAATTCGAATAGCATATCGTTATCACAAACAAAAGGATTATATGGTATTTCAAGCGATTAATGGTTTTAGCTTTTGGTATTCAATTTTACGACAAAGCTCGTGAAAGGTTGTAAGAAGTTCAATGATAATTCCATTAAATTGTGTTTTAATGTAAAAGTATTATAAAACTTACATCAAAATAATATGTTTTTTAAAGACCTTTAAAAAACGCAACAGGTAAGATTTTTGCACCATTAAATGCAATTATACCAAATTTGGCATGTTTCTATTGGGTTTCCAACTATTTTAACATTCATGGAAAATATTTAAAAATGTGATTATCGATTAAAAACAATACATGAAGTAGGAGTTTAATGGATTAGCAAATCTATATTATATTTGCCCTAAGTTTTTGATTATTAAAATATGAGTTACTTATGATTGCTTTCCTGAATCTATTATAAGGACTTAAACAATTTTAAATTTTTCTGGTTTCCATCCAAAATGTCACAATTGATCAAAAGATTAGTTCTATCATGTGCATTGTGCTTTATATTCATTTTTACTAAAGCTCAATGTCCGGATCCTACAACTACTGATGATTCTACCATTTGTTATGGCAGTTTAAATTTAACGGTCGGATCCTCCACAGGATATTATGCCTGGTATGCTGATTCAACGGGTGGGCCAATTATTGACACAGGTTCTACTTATACTACTGTCGGCAGTTTTACCACTGACACTTTTTACGCTTCTGCTTTTGACACCATTACTGATGATGCCTTGGACATGGATGGTTCGAACGATTATATCTCAATTCAAAATTACAGCTATTCAAGTTCGGGATTAACTGAATTAACGGTTGAAGCCTGGATAAGAACCAGTTCCGGGGCTGATCAGATGATTGCAAGCTTTGACAGGTCTGAATACTGGCGTTTTGAGATAAACGGTGCTTCTGCAGGGACAGGCCAAATTGGAATAGGCATAAATACAAATTCCGGCATCGTGGACTTTGGGGGAAGCACAAGAGTTGATGATGGCAATTGGCATCATGTGGCAGCCACTTTTGATAATGGAACAATCACTCTTTATGTAGATGGTGTTGTGGATGCAAGTACCACCAATGGATTGACCTTTGGAAATGGCACAACACGATTTGGATTTGTTGGAGTTGGTTCTGAAGCTAATACATTCGACGGAACTACCGGACCTAATGTTTATTTCAATGGCGATATGGACGAATTCAGAGTTTGGAATGTGGCAAGATCGGCAAGCGAGATTGCAGAGTTTAAAGATAAATGTGCCATAGGGGAAACTGGTTTGGATTTATATTATCGCATGGATGACGGTACAGGTGCATCCGTAGTTACGGATAGAACAGGTAATGGTAATAATGGAACTTTAAAAAATATGAACCCTGCAAATGATTGGATTAATGGGGGATTAGGAATTTTTGGTTGTTGTGAAAGTGCCAGAATACCAGCTATCGCAAGAATTGACACAGTTGATGGAACCGGGCTGATTGCTGCTGCCGATTCTAATTGCGGTACCGGAACAGTCAACCTAAGCGCTTCAGGTTCTTCAGGAAATTATAATTGGTACGACCAATCTACAGGTGGCAATCTGGTTGCCATTGGAGCCAATGTGACCAGTCCAATAATTTCAACATCTACGGACTTTTACCTGGCAGCGAAAGACAGTTCGATAATCACCAATGCCCTCTTGTTTGATGGAAACGATGACCACATCGCCATTGATAATTTTTTTTACAACAGTTCAGGATTAACAGCAATGACCGTAGAGACCTGGCTAAACACTTCGGATGGATCGGATCAAATTATAGCAAGTTTTGACAGAAGCGAATTTTGGCGACTGGAAGTAAATGGCGATGGAGGAGGAACCGGACAAATTGGTTTTGACATTAACACAAGTTCCGGTATTCTTGATTTTGGTTCAACAACGAGAATTGATGATGGCAATTGGCATCATGTGGCAGCAGTATTCGACAATGGCCTGGTTTCTATTTATATAGACGGGGTATTGGATAATTCTACGAATACTGGAGTAACATTTGGAGTAAATGCAACCCGATATGGATTTCTAGGCACTGGTTCTGAAGCTACAACTTTTAACGGAACCACAGGCCCAAATAATTATTACAACGGGCAGCTCGATGAGTTTCGCATTTGGAATAAAGCCAAGACTCAGGCTGAAATCGTCAGAGAAATGAGTGAATGTCTCCAGGGCGATGAATCCAACCTACAAGTCTATTACACCATGGATGATCAGTCGGGGACAAGCTTAAGTGATATAGTTGCTTCTGCGGACGGCACGCTTATTAATTTTAGTCCGATTGCAAATGCCTGGACGAGTACAGGCCCGCAAATAACTGGTTGTTGCGAAACTGGAAGAGTTGCTGTAACCGCAACCATTTTACCATTGCCAAGCATTGATTTAGGATCTGATTTTTGCTCTCAGGGTGCAACAGTATTAGATGCAGGTGCTGGTTTCGTATCTTATTTGTGGTCTACAACCGAAACAACCCAAACCATTAATATAAACGGAGGTAATTTTTATTGGGCAAGAGTAGAGGGTTCAAATGGTTGTTTTAACAGCGATACTGTACAAGCAGCAATAGCTCTTAACCCTACGAGCTCCACAGACGCTGACACCTGCAACCCGGGAACAGCCACATTGTCTGCAACAGGTTCTACAAACGGTTTTTATTATTGGTACGATGCTCCTGGTGGAGGAAATATAGTAGGTACAGGAATTCCATTTACTACTCCAATATTGACAAGCAGTCAAAATTTTTATTTGGGCATTTATGATACTATTTATTCAACAAATGCATTAGATTTTGATGGAATTAATGACTACATCGCTTTAACCAATGTATACGATAGTGTTGGTTTATATTCATCTTTCACGGTTGAGGGCTATGTAAGAACAACTGAATCTGGCTCCGGAACTAATAACAATTGGGCTATTCTCGATTTTGATAGAAGTGAATATTTCAATCTTTATGTTACAGGAGATAATGGAAGAGTTGGATTCTCAACCACTGATGACCTTGGTACCACAGATGATTTATACAGTGCGACGCCCGATGTGGTAAATGATGGAAATTGGCATCATGTGGCTGGCGTTTACGATGGCACGGATAAAATTATTTATATAGATGGCGTAGAAGTCACCAGAGCTGTCAACCCTCACGGTGGAAGACCTATTGGCGTTGGTGGTCCGCGTGCAGGAATAATTGCTGATGGATCTGAAGCCGCTGCCTATAATGGGGGAAGAAATAATTTGTATTTCCAGGGTCAGTTGAAAGAAATCAGGGTTTGGAATTACGACAGGTCAGCAGTTGAAATATCCAATAATCGAAATTCGTGTCTAATTGGTAATGAAACAGGACTTGAGCTGTATTATCCATTAAGCGAAGGTATGGGTACTGATACTATTAAGGATTACAGCGGCAATGGCACTTTTGGTGTTTTATTTAATATGAATTCAGCTACAGACTGGGTAACGGACGGTCCTCGTATTTCGGGTTGCGGTACTTGCATTAGTACTTCACGACAGACTTCAACTGTTACCGTGAATGATCCGCCAACGGATCTCACGGTAAATATTTCTTGCGCCGGCGATCTTGGCAATTATGTAGGATTGCTCGGAGTTGGAGGCAGCGGTAATTACGATTACAGGGAAACCGGAGGCAGTTTTAATTACGATGCCATTTACAATACGACGGAGCAATATTTTACAGTAAACAACGGCGCCTCATATGATTTTGAAGTAATGGATGACAATGGCTGCTCTTTTCTTCAATCTACCACGATTGTTCCGGCGATACCCACAACAATAAATGCTGCAACAAGTGTTGGCACCTGCTTATCATTGGGCTCTAATGACAATCAATATATTGTAAATGGATCCAATGAGGTATTGATGGCCATAGATGATCAGGGCACCCCACTTGGAACCATAACCGTTGATGCCTATGTCGATGCAAATGCGGGTGTGTATTTTAATGATGCCTATATGGCGCGACATTTTCGGGTAAGTACAGACTCGGTTCCCGGTGTAGGTGGAGCACTTGTTCGACTGTATTTTACAAATGCAGAATTAAGTGAGCTTCAGGATTCGGCAGCCGCAACACCTCTGGCAGATGACGATGTCAGTTCCATCAATGATTTGGGAACAAGCAGATATAAAGGCCCAACCGAAGATGGTGTATTTGATGATAGCGATGCCACCAGTTTAGTTTTTATTGGTCAGAACTCCAATGGAACACAATTTGGAGCCAATTACATAGAAATTTCAACAGACTCCTTTTCTGAATTTTGGATCCATGCATCAGCTTCAATGCAACCACTTCCTGTCGAGCTTCTGTATTTTGATGCTTCTGAAGTAAATGGCAAGGCACTCTTGCAATGGACCACCATAAATGAAAGCAATAATGCTTATTTCATTCTCGAGAGATCCGATGATGGAAGCACCTTTTCAGAAATTGCAAGAATAGACGGCAATCCTGAATCCGAAGGAAAAACATACAATTACGTCGATCAAAATAGCCAAAGCGGTACAAATTACTACAGATTATCACAAGTAGATTTTGATGGACAAAGAACCTATTTTAGGATAGTCAGTTTGAGTATTGGTTCGAACAATGAATTGAAAATTTATCCAAATCCTACGAGCCAGTATAAGAAAACCACCTTACAATACCACTCTGCTTTAAAGGATAAAATCTGGATTCGGGTTTACAATTCGGAAAGTCAATTGAGCCGTCAATTCATTATTGATGTAGAAAATGGATTAAATACCATTGACTTACCTTTTGATGGGCTTCCTTCGGGATTTTATTTTGTTAATGTTTCAAATCCCGGTAAAGCCATTACAATAAAAGTACTCATTGATTAGTCTTGAATAATAACTTTTTGAACAATTAAAGCTTTTTCGGATTTCAGTTTGAAGATGTAAAAGCCTTTCGGAATTGATGGAATTGTAAAAACAGATGCATGATTCAACACATCCATTTTTATAATTGTGCGGCCACCTAAATCAGTTATCTCAATACTTTCTAAGTTTTCAATTCCTCTTACACGAAATGAATTCTTTATTGGGTTTGGAAATATAAAATTAGAATTATCACTAAATGGCCAATTCTCAAAAGAACTTATATCATTATTTATAGTGATATAGTCTTGTCGAATTAAAGTATCACTTGAACCGGCACCATTGCTTACTATCAGTTTAACCGAATAGGGATTTGGAGAATATTGAAACAGATGTTCAGGTTCTTTGTCTATGGCGTCAATTACGCCGTCGGAATCAAAATCCCATTGATAGCTTACTATTGTATCTAATGGGTCGTTTAAGCTGAGATTGGAAAATTTTACATTGAGGGAGTCTTCCCCAATAAGATTGTCGGCTGAAAAATTGGCTTTAATATAGCCTGTAGGAACACTTTCGCTAATATTGTAAATTGAATTCGGACTTGTATTGACCAAAACATTCATTAGTCCTGATGGCCAGTTGATAATGATTGAATCGGCTTGCGCAGCATCTCTCAATCCGAAATGCATTCTCAAATCATTGGCTCCGCAAAAAGAATTTTGGCTATTGACTTCGCGCATTTGCCAGACGGCCTGACCATCAATGGTGGCTTTTAGTCTTACCATTGCGCCAATTGCCGATTTATTTGAAATGCTGCCTTCCAAATCAAGAATTATCCAGTTATTGGAATTTCCGTCATTTTTGTAAAGTCCGACACTGGAAGCAGATGCTGAGCTTACAAAAAGGTCGAGAAAGCCATCGTTATCATAATCGCCGGCACTTGCTCCACGAGAGCTGCCTGTTGCGCTCAATGACAAAGTAACTTCATTAAAAAATGATGAATCATTTCTGTAAAACCGGTCCTGTTGACCTCCGTCAAAGGTGACAAAACAGTCCAGGTCGCCATCGTTGTCAAAATCTCCCCAAAGGTTAGAAAGCCCGGCTCCTAATTGACTGACGATATTTCCAACTTCTATGGATGTCAACAATCGATAAACACCGTTGCCATCGTTTTTGTAAAAATCGTTGCTCTTCGATGAATTGTAATTCGTAACAAATCCATCCAAATCCCCATCATTGTCATAGTCGATCCAATTCCAGTTTTGTCCATCGCGTAGGTCCGTTGCAAGTACACCGGTATCCAACCTGATCAAATTTGCACTGCCAGTTTCGCTGAGTTTGTTTATAAAAATGTCATCTTGCGATAAATTGCTGACTTCACCGCTTCCTACAAAAAGATCCAGGTCTCCGTCCAGATCAAAATCCGTCCAGGTACAGCCGGTATAAGCAGAGAAATCATCGGTAACATCATTAAATATTCTAGTAAAACGCCCGTCGCCATCGTTGTGGTAAAGTATATTTTTTTGAGCAGCCCCCAGAAAGCCCTGTGGATGCACCATGACCAAATCGAGAAAACCATCATTGTCATAATCGCCCCATGCCGTTGACCAGCCTCTGTAAACCAGGTTTTCCAATCGTCCTGAAGTTTGATTGAAAAATAGACTGTCCTTGTTTTCCAGAATGTCTGAAAGACTGTGAGTTCGCGCCAGATCGGGATCGCCGTCATTGTCAAAATCACCCCATGAATTTCCATTGCCCAATCCGTTGGCGGTGTTGATTCCAATATTATTATTTAAAGTAAAAATGCCATTGCTGTCGTTTCTATAGAGAAAGTTGGAATTCACAAAGAGGTCGATATGGCCATCACCGTTATAATCAATCCAGCTGGCTCCGGTATATGCACTTATTGCCGGATGATTGCTTATGTCATTTGTGGGCTGGTTGATCTTTGTAAATGATAATTGAGCCAATGATGGTAAAAGAACAATTGAAAGGAATAGAAATGTAAGTAGTATTGATTTCATGATCTTATTTTACTTGCGTTGATAATTTATTCTCCAAACTAATGTCCAGTTTTTTGCATCAGTGGAACTTTGCCAATCCCATACAAATGAAGCCTCCTGAATATCGTAGAAAATCATTCTTTGATGTCTTGTAATGCCATTTTTATCAGTAAAACTTCTTTTAAATCCCAGGAGACTATCTTCAACAAAACCTTCAAAGTCCAAATAGGCCCCGCTGTTATCCACCCAGGTTTGTTTCCATTTATTGGTATTAGGATTGTAGACCGTCCAGCTTTTTCCTTTGAATCGGCTCGATTCATCTCCTTCCAGTGATGTAAAATTTTCCTGAATTACTTTTTCATTTAAAATGCTTTCAATTATGTTTTCACCCTTTGTAATTTCATTATTTGGACCCTCCCAGGTCAGATCCCAATCACCAATCCAAAAATCAAAGGCATCGCTTTGTGCAAATGACCATGTTGAAAAACAGAGCAGCAGAAAACTTAAAATGACTTTTAGCATGATTTTTTATTTCAAATAATGTGAATAGTTGATTAGAAAAAGTAAAAACTTATAAAATTTTACTTTTTAAGACAGGCTGGCGCTTTTTGAATTAATCAGCGACCGGAATTCTTTTGGCGAGACTTGATTCTTTTTTCTGAAGGCATTGTAAAAAGAGGCCTTTGTATTAAATCCCACGCGATAGGCAATTTCAATTACATTTAAATTCTGGTATTCATCAGAGCTGAGTAGTTTTTCCGCTTCTTTTATTCTAAATGAATTAATATAATCTGAAAAGTTTTTTTTGAAATATCCATTCAACAATTGAGAGAGTGCGTGTTTACTTAAACCCATTTTTTTAGAAAGCGCATCTAAATTTAAATCCCCATCCAGATATAGCTGTTCTTTTTCCATAATGTCGGAAAGCATTGCTGAATAATAAGACAGGGAAGCTTTAGTCAGAAGCGGTTCGGAATTTCGTTTTTGTTGAAAATTCGAAAATCTCAAACCTGTATAGGCCAGGCCATAAATAAATAATGCCATAGAAAATGAGATCAGATAATCAAATAACAAAACATAAGAGTCAAAAAAGACCATGGCATAATAGGAAGCATGTGCCAGTGCAAATAGTAAAAACGCGATTTTGGCAAATGATTTTAGTAATCGGTTCTCCTCATTTTCTTGAATTGAAATGCTAAACATCAATAAGGCATATATTAATACATGAAGGGCTTGTAAATTAGCGATCCAATTTGAAGTAAGTATTATGGTTTCACGGCCCAAATCTGCAAAAAGCGAAAACCTATAGGATAACACCCAGCTCAGGTGGAGTATTAGAGGAATAAAATGAAGCTTTAAATTGGAGGGAAGCCGAACTCCATTTATTTTATGAAAATAGACCCAGAAAATTGGCCCAAAGGCAAAGGGAAGTATTAAAAATAGTCCATCAAAGCCGAACACATATCTGTTATATCCTGTCCAGAATGCAACATAGTACATCATCATAATCGAAAACAGGCCTACCAAAACGGAAAGGAATTTCCGCCCGGGATGATATTCTTCTTTTTGTTTCCACAGAATTAATGAAAGAAACAAACCTTGAAAGGCAGCCAATAAAAAAAGAGAGGTCCAGGTATCAAAACTAGCTTGGTTCACATATTGAATTTCCAAAATAATTTCGGTAAAGCCGCAAACATTTATTTAAAAGGATAATAGGGAAGAAGAAAGCATAGAAATTAAAAATGATCATTTTCCTTATTTTCACTTGAGGGAAATAAAGAAATGATACAAATACCGGAAAAATACAAAGGCCTTTTGCTTGAAACCATCGAAGAAGCACTGTATAAAATTGCTCTAAATATGGAAGATTTAAAAGGCGGTCCAATGACGCCTCAAAGAAAAAAGCTGGATAAAAAACAAAAGGATTTGGAAGCATTGCAACACAAGATTTCTATTCAATAGGGCAATTCAAATATTGGGTTTTTAATTTTTTGTCTTTCATGACAGAGAGACTAAAATCTATTTAATATTATTGTGCGCTTCTTACTTCATTTAAAATCTTAATTATGAAATTCCTATTAGCCTTTGTTTGTTTAGTCATTGCTGTAAGTCAATCTTTGGCCCAAATTCAAGTCAACTACAATTGGGGTTCATCCAAAGAAGCGGTTAAAGAAGCAAAATCGGATCTTCTCATTTCAGAAAGCGATGGACTTTTAAAATATAAAACCAAAATCAATGACAAGGGGGCGGTACAAGAGTATTATTTTGATCAGGATAAATTGATTAAAGTTCAATACACGCTAATAAATTCCAAAGAGGATTTAGTATCTGTTTGGGAGACATTTAAGCAAGTCGAATCATCTATTAACACAAATTATAAAACCAAAAGTGAAGATATAGGGAAACGAAAACTTATCGATGAGGATACTAAAGCTGAAATGAAGAAAATTGCAAGAGGCTCATCAAGGCATGATATTAAATGGCAGGATAGCCTGACAAAAACAGAATTAGTGGTCTTTAGCTTTGCAATGAACCCACGAACGATTATTAATATACTTCCTCAAAAAATACCGGAACGAACTTCAGCGTCCTCAATTAGCTCATCATCAGAGACAAAAGAAAAACAAAGCCCGACTACAAAAAATGAGAAAATTACAATAAAAAGAAGTTTTGGTAAATCCTATTATTATCAGGGACAAAAACTAAACCATAGGGACTTATACAATTTGACATTGAATGTGCCTGAATCCTATACCATGATGTACAATTCAAAAAGAGATGAAACAATAGCTTCGGTAATAGGAGCCATTGGAGGTGCCATGTTCGGCTATAATTTTGCACAGGCATTTTTACAAAGTGCGGCAGACTATGAGCCTACAGTAGGCCTGATCGGATTAGGACTTATCGGGGTAAGTGTTTCTTTTGACATTGGGGGAGACAAAAAAAGATACAAAGGAGTTAGAATTTACAATTCGAAAGTCAATTAGATAATATCAGCAAAAGGATTTTTCTATTAATGCGATATATCCTTCCTTAATAAAAAAAATTACTGACGGTTTTCTCCAAATCCAGATAAATTATAGTAATTCCAACTGTATTGTTGAATCCGTGAATAAAGACGGAATACCACAAAACTTTATTGGAATGGACATAGACCACGCCCAGAATTACGGAAATAAGGCCTGTTGCAATTACGCCCGGGTAGCCCTGGTACATATGCGCTAAACCTAAAACAGTCGAAGTAATCAAGATTGCCAAAATATTTCCGAGCTTTCTATTATTAAAAAGCTGACTGATCCTATCGAGTAAAAAGCCACGGAACAAAACTTCTTCCAGAAAACCACCAACCAACCAACCAATGGCAAGCAATAACATATATTTAAAAGGATCACCTTTTATACTATCAAGATTGCTAAGATCAAGCTTAAAACCCAAGGACTTTTCAATAACAGGTTCGACAATACTTTGAAATCCCAATTCCAATATAATCCCAAAAACCAGAGTAATTAATATCAGACTGACCCAGTTTTTTGGCCTGTTAAAACCAACAGATTCAAATTTTTTACGGCGGTCGCCAATTAGCAGGTAGGCAAAGAGGGCTATAAAAGCAAAAAGAACCCCCAATCCCGGAAGTGCCAGTGTGATGATCAAAGAAAATAATACGATCGCAAGCTCTGTGGGATTTATCATTTTCATAAGTGATCAATTTAGTTATTAATTTTTTAAACATAAATATTGATAATATTGGGCAATTACATAGTTTTGCATTCCTGTTTTACACAAAAGGTGTAAAATTAATTATTGCGAGAGTAGCTCAGCTGGTAGAGCACGACCTTGCCAAGGTCGGGGTCGCGAGTTCGAACCTCGTCTCTCGCTCAAAAAAAGTGAGCTTAATGTTCACTTTTTTTATTTCTTCAAACTGATAAATTTGACAAGCCGCGCTTGTCGAAGCTTCAGCGAAGACAAGCTCGGGTGGTGGAATTGGTAGACACGCAGGACTTAAAATCCTGTGGCCGTTAAGGCCGTGCGGGTTCAAGTCCCGCCCCGAGTACTTTTAAAGAGTGAGAATGAGAATTAAAAAGAATTCCGTTTTCACTTTTTTTATTTAAAGAGATTGTAGATGGAACCTGTCCCGATTGCAATCGAGGTTGACAAGCACGTCCCATTGGGATAGCCGTTAAGGCCGTGCGGGTTCCCTGCCTACCGGATCCTGGATTTGTTCCGGGAGTAGGTGGGAAGTCTAGCTTGCCGATCGAAGCCTTGGCGAAGATGGGCCCCGAGTACAAAAACCTTCTTAGTTAGTTCTAGGGAGGTTTCTTTATTTACAGAAAATGTAAGTGTTATTAGTCCCGCTTGCCATTCGAAGTTTTGGCGCCTTGCCTGGCCGAAGCGGATTCCAAATACCGCCGAAGGTTTAAATTGGCTCGGCGCGAAGGCAAGGTAGAATGGCACCGGGTACAACAACCTTCTCTGAAAAGCCAGAGGAGTGTTTTTTGTAGATATTTAATTACAAATAATTTCATGCTTAATCAGCCGCTGCACTTCTAATAAGCCGTTAATTTCATCTTTTTCTACATTCTACTGTATAAATACCTAATATCATTGTGTGAAACACTATTTTTGTTGTGTGAAAATTAATTTCGCAACATTTGAAAAAAAGGCAAACTAATTTCATTTCATTAAAAAGGACATTTCTGATTGTTCTTATGTTGCTTCCTTTCTTGTACGCACAGGCTCAGGATTCGGTCTATTATCAAAGTGCATTTAATTCCTCGGGCGATACTTTGAAATCGAGATTATACAATATTATAAAAGGCCATACAGAATATACCTATACTTCTTCCGGTACTGATGTCTGGGACATCCTTAAAGAAACCGATCGCGACCCCAACGATTCCAATAATGTCATTCTTATTTATTCTAACCGCAGTGTCAATGCGGCACAGGAGTACAATAGCGGAGCGGGTTGGAGCAGGGAACATGTATGGGCGAAAAGCCGTGGTGATTTTGGCACTTCCAAGGGTGCGGGTACCGATGTGCACCATTTAAGACCTTGCGATGTAAGCGTCAATTCCACAAGAAACAACAGAAATTTTGACAATTGCATTAGCTGTATAGATGTTATTGACAATGGATTCAATACCGGTTCGAAAACCGATGCCAATCTTTATATTTTTGAACCACCGGTAAATGTTAAAGGCGATATTGCCAGGATGATTTTTTACATGGCCCTGCGCTACGAAGGCGATGGTTCGGAACCCGATCTCGAATTGACCAATACCTTACAAAGCAATACTTCCAAAACCCCGCTTCACGCCACATTAAACACTTTATTGGCATGGAATCGCGAGGATACGGTAGATGGATTTGAGCGCAACAGAAACCAGGTTATTTACAGTTACCAGGGTAATAAAAATCCCTTTATCGATTATCCCGAATTGGCAGAATATCTATTTGGTGATAGTTTAGGTCTGGTTTGGAAACCAGAAATTGTGGCCGGAATTCCTGAAATTAATTCCAATGATTTTACTGTTTATCCCAATCCATCGCAAATGGGTATTTTCAATGTGAAGTCGAGCAGAAGAGCAGATGTACTAAAGGTATTCAATGAATTGGGTGTGGAAATATATTCTGCACTTCCCAATTCAAAATCGATAAACATAGATCTGAGTAATACCACCGCCGGTATTTATATTCTGGAGATGAATTTTTCTGGAGTCAAAATCAGAAGAAAGCTAATTCGAATCTTTTAGGTAGAATCTCAAGGGAAATTAAAAAAATCCTTTGAATTTTTCTTTCTTTAAAAATTTCATCGATGAGATTTTTTATTGCCATTTTATGTCTTGGAGTCTTCAGCTCTTGTGCCACTATGTTTGGGGGCAGCAATTATGTTGCACACGTTAATATCAAAGATCATCGCGATGCGGAGATTGTACACAATGGGCGCACCTATGGCTATGGTTATACTTCTATATTAGTCTCAAGAAAATATGCGGATAGATTTGCATTTTCAGCTAAAAAAGAAGGCTGTCAGTCGCAGGAGTATCATTTTAATTCAAAGATATTTCGCGGTTGGTCCTTGCTAGGATCCATAATTTTCTGGACCGGTATTGCACCTCCGGGCATTCCCTTACCCTATGGGGTGGTTTTAGATGGAGCTACCGGAGCCTGGTGGAAACCCAATGTAGCCGAACGCGGCATTAGGAAAGGGGATTATAAAAACTATTATTATACCGTGAGCTATGATGGCTGCCCCGATCCTGTTAAATCAACTGAAGAGGTGATATCCGATGAGGAATTAATTAAATTTCAAAAATTGCGAGAATTAAAAGGCCTATTAGATCAAGGGGTGATTTCAAAAGATGAATTCGATACCCAAAAGAGGAGAATACTCGAGAAATATTAATTGAATCCTTAAATCACAGCGTAAAACACCTTCCAAAGCAGGCCAATCCCAAAAATAAATACCATCACTATTGGCCATGAAACTTTAGAGCTTCTGTTCAAAATTTTTGCAAGAAATAGTGTCATTAACCATAAATAAACAAGCAATCCGGGGTTCAGGGATTTTGCCAGCATGGGGAGCGTATTTATACGATCTTCCACGGGCCAAAAAACCGCCATTGAGAAATGGTGGAAATGATCCAATTCAAATTGGCTATAGTTTCTATTTATGAATCCAAACCACAGAATTTTAAGTAATTGAGCAATAAAAAATGATGGATAAGCGAGTACGGTAATTTTTACCGAAGCTTTGAAATCGATTTTGTAGCCGAAGGTGAATGTTCCGATCCAAAGCATTAACCCAGCAAAAAAAACCTGAATAAATATATTCAATGGAACAATCAGATAGCCGCCGACTTCCTGTAGCCGTAAAAGCCAGTATAAAATTCCTGTTTCCCCGGCATCTTCAAGGAGATCAAAAAAATCGGCCCTAAAACCGATAATGTCTTCCTGAATAAAAATCAAAGCCACCTGTACTATGCAAAGCGCCAGAAAGATGACCCTGCCATCCTGCTCAAGGTAGGAATTTAGCCAATTTTTCTTTGAAGGTTCTTTCATATTTTAATTCCAATATCAGAAAGGTAAAGACCAGGATATATTCAATACTCAATAATAAAAAGTTTTCCTGCCAGGCGACCTGACTGTAGGCATAATAGGATAGAATCGAAGTAAATGACCAAAGTATGACGAATCGATAATTGGTAAATACACTTAATAGGAGTAGTAAACAAAGATACCATGGGTGAACGGTGGTACTCAGAAAGAGAAAAAAACTAAAACTAAAAAGCATTTCTTTTGGCAAATCAGCGATGGCTTGATGTCTTCTTTTTATTGCTAAAAACAGGATAAACAGAAACGTAATAAAAGCTAGCAAAGGGCCAATCACTTGAACGAGATCATAACCTTTCCACAAATACCCAAAATAGCGAAGGATATAAAAAACAGAGGCATTAAACTCGAACTTTTGAAAATATAAATCGATGCTTTGGAAGAGATTCTGCATCAAATCAAGATTCATTAAGGGGAGGAAGCTGAGCAAGACAAAGCTCAGAGTTAAGCCGTAATACCGGAACAGCACATTAAATTTTAGTTTGCCAAAAAACAAAGGCAGAAACATCAAAGGCCAGAGTTTAGTTGATATGGACAAGGCCATAAAAAATGCCGAAAGAAGTATTCTATTTTTTAAAAACATTAAAAATGAAAGCAAGAGAAAGGCGATCAACCAGGCTTCAAAATGAAGATTGCCGCTCAATTCAACTATGACCAATGGATTCAAAGCATAAATGGCGAAATGTTTTTCCGGCAGTTTTAAATGATCCAGAATTTTTAAAATCGCAAAAAAAGAAATGATTTCTGCAAATAGTATGGATGCCCTGATCATAATTATAGAAACCCACAAGTTGTCAACAGAGAAGGCTGTTGATAAGTAAAAAATTACTTGTGAGAAAGGCGGGTAAATGCTAAAATACTGTTTGGAATTGAGTTGCTCGTAGAGGTTTTGATCAATTCCATCGATGTGGATATCATTGTTAATAATGTGCTCGGGCAAATATATATAAGGATTTATGCCGGCATGCCATAATCTACCATCCCAAATATAGCGGTACACATCATCGGAAAGCGCCGGTTCTGAAAATAAAAAAAGCAGCCTTAAAGTAATGGCAGAAATTATCAGCCAATTCAATTTTAACTTTTGCCGATTTATCAGTTGCCAGCTGTAAATGACAAATAGCAGGCTAAAAGCAAAAAGCAGATTTGCAAATTCTGTTCTGTCCAGGAAATAGCCAATATAAATGTAAATCGGAATGGCGAATGCCAGCGATGCAATAATTTTTAGCTGTTTATTTCCCAAAGACATTGGAGTGTCTTATAGTATAAAAGACGATCAATCCAAAACCTAAAACCAACATAAAGTGATAAAAGATTAAAGCGTAGTCTTCTAAAGCGATGCCTAAATAAATACCAAAAACAAAATAGGCAGCCAGTAAGATCTCAATAATATTTAGAAAGGAAAAACCGGAGCTAACATATACATTTTCTCTTTCTTTGGCTTTTAGCCCTACAATGTCAAATTTTGGCGTTCTGACAAATGGTGTTTTTATTCCCAGAAAACCTTCAATTGCAGCGATCGAATTGTGAAGCGACAGACCCATCATAACCGAGAGAAACAGCGGGAAATTTTTGAAAAACATCTTGAATTTTGATTTTCTGCTTTTGTATTCATGCGCCATGGTTTCCCAATATAAAAATGCCAGAATTACTAAACTGACCAAAAAGAAAGAGGCAAAATGGAAATAGTATTTATAAGCAGGGTCCTGGTGTTTTATCCAAAGCATGGGAACACTTAAAATGGCAGAAACCAATACACAGATAAATATGGTGCTGTTTAGCAAATGAAAAATAGAATGGGTCTTGTGCAATTTGCCTATATCCGCAGACCAGACTTTAGGTAAGAGCTTTTTAGCCGTTTCAGCTGCACCTTTTGTCCAGCGAAATTGCTGTGATTTAAAAGAGGTGATCTCAACAGGCAGCTCTGCCGGGGATTCCACATCTTCCAAATACTTAAATTTCCATCCTTTGAGCTGAGCGCGATAGCTCAGGTCGAGGTCTTCGGTCAGTGTATCCGATTTCCAGTCACCAGCGTCGATAATGCAATTTTTTCGCCAGATTCCGGCCGTTCCGTTGAAGTTTATAAAATAATCAGCTTCATTTCTTCCTCTTTGTTCTACGGTAAAATGGGCATTCAATCCAAAGGCCTGAAGACGGGTCAGCAAAGAATACTCTTTATTGAGATGCCCCCACTTGGTTTGAACCATGCCAATATTTTCGTCTTGAAAATAAGGCAATGTGGTTTTGAAAAAAGAAGGATGAGGTAAAAAATCGGCATCGAAAAGGGCTATGAATTCACCTTTGGCGAATGTTAATCCTTCTTTTAGCGCTCCGGCTTTGTAACCTTTTCTGTCAGTGCGGTGATGGTAGGTTATGTTAAAACCTTCTTTTTCCAGCGAAAGCACTTTTTGAAATAGTATCGTTCTGGTTTCATCGGTGGAATCATCAAGAACCTGAATTTCCCATTTGTCTTTTGGGTATTCAAGTTTTGATATGCAATCCAATAATCGGCGGGCAACGTATTTTTCATTAAATACGGGCAACTGAACCGTGACAAAGGGCAGTTTTCCCTCTAGATGCATCCAGGGGGAAGCCATAATTTTGGTTTTCCTTGACTTTCTGTATTTAAAGATCAATTGCAATTGCACCAAACTGTAAACAAATATTACGGTAAGGCAAAGCGTATAAATAATGATAATACTTAAATGCAATCTTATCTGTATTTAAAAATTGTGTAAATAATTTTATAGCCTGCCATCAATGTACCTTTCAAGGTGCCGGAGACTTTAGAAACACCAATGCGTCTTCTGTAAGTAACCGGGATTTCGCTGCATTTCAAATTTTGTTTTCCTGCTTTTACTTGCATTTCAACAGTCCAGCCCCAATTTCTGTCTTTCATATCAATTTTTTGCAGGGCGTCCCATTTTATTGCTCGAAAAGGACCAAGATCGGTAAATTTTATTCCGTAAATGTATTTCATCAGCAAGGTGGCCAGCCAATTGCCAAAAATCTGCTGTATTGTCATGCTTCCTTTTTCTTTTTTTCCCAGGGCACGGCTTCCAATAACCAGATTGGCACCATTTTTTATTTCATTCAGAAGCAAAGGCATTTCCTCAGGATGATCGGAATAGTCGGCGTCCAGAAACACAATGACATCGGGAATTGACCCTTTTGCTTTTATATATTCCATTCCTTTCAAACATGCGGCACCGTAGCCTTTCTCGGCTTCAAAAAGAACTGTGGCCCCTGCATTTTCAGCGCGGTGAGGAGTTTTATCATTCGAAGCATTATTCACTACAATAATTTCTCTTACCAAGTCTTTTGGAATATCTCCAATTACAAGCCCCACTGAATCCTGCTCATTATAGGCGGGAATAATAACATCAACGATCATTTAATTGTGAATATCTTATTTAATCTACCGGCTGGCTGTCATTCTAATTACAAATTTAGATATAGATAGCTCTGCAAAAGCGCCAAAGAGCAAAATAAATGCTCAAAAATATTAAGGTGTAAACAGAGGATACCAATGCGATTGCAAAAACCGGCAGGGCACCATATTCCAAATTCAAGATACTAAGCGTAAAGGGCTGAAGTATTTTCCAAATCAAAATTCCCAATAAAATACTCAGGACAAAGGCCAAACCGGGAATTGGGATAAGGTATTTAAAAGTTTGCTTTGCTATATATTTTGGATGAAAACCGTTAAAGTATAGGATTTGAATATTTTCTTTTTGTCTTTGGAGCAACCATTTCCAGTGAAGCCAAAAATTTGATACGGAGAGGATAATAAAAACGCAAGCAATCAAAAGCAATCCGGCACTAAGCGGGTAAATTAAAGAGGCGGCTTTCCCCATTCTGAGATTTTCCTCATTTACAATCAATGCTTCGGATATTACATAGTCTTCAAAATCGGATATAAACGCGGGATTGACTTTGAGAACCGCTTTATCACTTCTGCTGCTAGCAGAACCTGTAAAATATGTATTGGCCCAATTTAGAAAGGTTTCGGGCACATAAAGCCCTGAAAATCTATCGCTCAAACCGATTATTTCAGCATTCATTGAAATTCTTTTACCATTGGCAATTAAGCTAATTTCAATCGGGATCATCGATAAATTTTCAATAGAGACCGGAGGAAGCCCTGCAATTGGGGCATACACAAAATTATAGAGCTGTAAAAACTCAGCGGAAATAATGATTGGCACTTCATCTTGTCCTTCTTCCCAATAAAATCTATAAACCGAGCCGTCCATCATGGAATTGGGAATAGACTCAAGGATTATTTCGGAACTGAATTGCTTCTGTTCAAAAAATCCGGCAATGCATTTGAATTTGGCTTTTTTGATAAAACTCAGTTCTGAACAAAAGGCCTGCTCCTTTAAACGTTTGATTTCTTCCTCATTAAAAGAAGAGGTTCTGCCTAAAATTGTATTGCCAATACCAATGGATTTACTCAGGCTGAAATATAAATGGTTTTCTTTTACTAATAATTTCTGTGAGTAGAATTCTGAAAGAAAGGCAAAAATAACAAAGGTAATAATCGTGGAAAGCAATAGGGTCAGCGTACTGAAAATCAGCTTGGATTGGAAGTTAATTTTGGGTAATATGATGGCTCTGATATTCAAAGCATAAGTTTTTGATAGTCAATATATCGTGGGTCATTTTCCAGATCAAAAATGATCAGAGAGGCATTTTTAATTTTCACATCCCTTTCTATTAACTGCAAAGCCTTTTTTTTCAATTCAGCATCCAAATGGCTAAAGGGTTCATCCATTATTAGAAAATTATAGGGCCGGTTTAGGGATTTGATTATGGCAAGTCTTTGTCTTTCACCATAGGATAAATGTCCAACTCTTTGATACAACTTGTCTTCGAGACCGAGTTGATGGAGCCATTCCATGCAATCTTCTGAATCGCCTCTGATATTGAGATTTTCCTCTAAACTAAGATCCTTAAACAAAGCCAGGTTTTGAAATACCAGCGACCAATCCATAAAACGAAATTTTGAAAGTTGATCTGTTCTGACATCTTTTAAAAGTTTTCCTTCGTATTCAATAAGGCCATTGTAATCCTTATTGATTGCGGCAAGCATATTAAAAAAAGAACTTTTCCCCTTGCCTGAAGGCGCACAGATCAAATACTTCTGCTGGTTTTTAAGATTAAAATGGCTATTCCAAATCTGGGAGTTTGGATTTTCTTTAAAAAATAGTGGTTTTAATTCTGAGATGCGGAATCCCATCAGGATTCAATATTGTTCGACAGCTTTTTTAGTGACTTTACTATAATAGTCAGACTATTTTTGTCTTTATTTTTAAAGAGTACATAAGCTTCTCCATCGGAGGTTCCATTTTTAATCGAAGATTGTGCAAAATACATTTCCTCAATTTCATCCGAATCGATGGGCCAGTTTTTCCAATAAGTTTTAAGCTTATCATAACTTTTTGTCGGCATGTTTTTAAGATCCAGATAAAATACGAGGGGATTATCGTCCAGCTTTGAAATAAACTCATTGTTGGGCACGCTATTATCCGAATTATCGAGATTTTCTGCGAGTTTTGTATCCGTGGTAAAAACCAGTCTTCCTTTGCCTTGATGTATGATGTATTGGTTGAATAGTGTATAAAAGCCATTCACCTTTCTAATAAAGCCAATTTCTTCCAGCGAAGTAATGATTTTGTGACAAGTTTCATTGTCTTTGATGCCCAGTGCAATAAAAAAATTTGTTTCCCCTTCATTTTCTAAAAGTACCGAAGCCATATCGCCGCTTAGCATGTCGAGTATTTCTCTGGTATTGGTATTCATCAAATCCAAATAGGTTTGGGAACTGTCGAGCATGCCATCTTCTTTCATTTGATTTCGAATAAGCGGAATATTCAGTCCAAGATTGAAAGAGCCTAATATCTTGTTTTCATCAATGCCCTTGAGAAGTTCCTTATCAATCGTTTCTTTTAAGACAAGCGCGCCATCTCTTTTTTCCTCGCTCTCTTTTTCATTGATGTAATATCTGGTGCGCACATTCATGGCTCCTTTATCGAAATCAATCCAGGCGTTATAAATTCCCTTGGATACTTTTTGCCCGGGAATGATCATGCCTAATGGATTTCTATATTTATTCAGCCTATTGAGATCCATCCAAACGGATATGTCCGCACTTTCTTCCTGTGCTTTTCTAAAGCTTTCATTTTGCAAAGTCATTTGATTGGTTTCGGGAAGTGTGAAGAGCCGAAACAGTTCCGATGTAATTGCAGCTTCATTTTTTATCGATTGATTGATTAAGTAAATGGCTGATTCGTTGTTCCATCCCAATATTGCGCCATCACCTACAATAACATAGGAGACATTTGAAGCGCCTTCACCGGGTTTCTTTATAGCATAGGAAATAGCAAAATCCCGAAACTTATAAGGGTCATTGAGCGGCATGATAAACCCGAGGTAATTATCTGCTTCATTATCGGCCACATGACCAATGATATAGGATTTGTCAAGAAAATCGATTCCCGATTCTTCTATGGGCACGGTCTTCTTTTTGTTTTTGTCCTGCTGCTTTTGTTCCAACATGTTTTCTTCTAAAAGAAGGCTCATATCGAATGCTTTGATGGTCATTTTTCGCACATCTAAAACAGCGACCATTGAAGCATTGCTGGGGATATGTTTTTCGTGATTGATTTTTGTAGAACAGGATGTAATTATTACCAAAACGGTTAAGGTAAGGAAGTTAATCCAGGCTTTCATTGCTGTTCTTAATAACATGGGAAATCTAAATAGCCAATTTTCTATCAATTAAGAAAATGTACTTGAAAAATACTTTTACAATTTTTCCAACTCTGCACTTTTTCCATCCTTGTTTTTATTCGGGACAAATGGCCTGATGATCAATCTCGCACCTCTGTCGTAGGTAAAATAATTCCACATCCAGTTCATCAAAGTCACAAATCTATTTCTGACCGAGTATATGGACATAAGATGAACAAACATCCAAATTAACCATGCAAATGCGCCTTGAAATTTCCAAAATTTAAGATCTACGACGGCTCTGTTCCTTCCAACAGTTGCCATTGACCCGCGATCCAGGTACTTAAATCGTTTGGGGGTTTTTCCGCGTTGAATTTTAGAGAGATTTGAAGCGAGGTTTTTTGCTTGCTGAATAGCTACCGGCGCCTGCTGCGGATGGCCTTCCGGAAAATCTTTGGTTTGCATGATTGAAATATCTCCTATAGCATAGGCATTTTTCAATCCTTTGACATTTGAATAATCATCGACAATGAGTCTGTTCCCTTTACCCAAACTGCTTTCAGGTATTCCTGCAAGTACATTTCCGGTAACACCGGCTGCCCAGATCAGATTTTTGGTTAAAATCTGCTCACCGCTGTCAAATTTAACTTCAATTCCATCGTATTCCTTTACCATTTTGTTAAGCCAAACCTGCACTTCAAATTTGCCCAAATATTTTTTTGCTTTTTCACCCGCTTGTTCAGACATGCCACCCAGCAATCTGTCGGTGCCTTCCACAAGATGTATTTGCATGCTTCTCAAATCGAGTTCCGGAAAATCTCTCGGAAGTACGTGCAGCTTTAATTCGCCCAAAGCTCCAGCTACCTCAACGCCCGTAGGCCCTCCGCCGACGATTACAAAATTCATCAATGCCTGTCTCTGGCTGAGGTCATTGACCAAAACCGCTTTTTCCAGATTTTGTAAAATATTGCTGCGCAAGTCCAGTGCTTGTGGGATTTGCTTTAATGGAAAAGAGTTTTCCTTCAATTTATCGTTCCCAAAATAATTGGTAACAGTACCATGGGCGAAAACTATATAATCGTAGCGGAGTTCTCCGATAGAAGTGTGAATTTCTTTTCTGTCATGGTCGACCTGATCAACGGTTGCCATTCTAAAAAAGACATTTTTTTGTTTTTTAAATAGCTTTCTTATAGGCCCTGCTATAGAATCGGGTTCCAGGCCGGCCGTTGCCACCTGATAAAGCAAAGGTTGAAATGTGTGATAATTATGTCTGTCAAGCAGCACAATTTGAAAATCACTTTTCTTTAAATGTTTTACGAGTTCTATACCGGCAAAACCCCCGCCGATTATTACAAGTCTGGGGAGATTACTTGCCGGGATATTAAATGATAATTCTTTTTTCAAGGCGATTATTAGCTTAATGGTAAATCTAATTAATCTTGTAACAAATAGTGAATTGATTTTAATTATGAAGGGATTCTTCAGATTATGCTCTAATTTTGCGCGGAATTTTTGAGATTATGTATAGAACAAATAATTGTGGCGAGTTAAGAAAAAGTGATGAAGGCAAAAAGGTAATTTTATCGGGTTGGGTTCAAAAAACACGTGATAAAGGTGGAATGATATGGATAGATCTCAGAGATCGCTATGGCATTACGCAGCTAATTTTAGAAGAAGGGAAAACGCCAAAGGCAACCATTGAAACGGCCAGAAAATTAGGGCGGGAATATGTAATTCAGGCGAGAGGAGAAGTTATAGAGCGATTTTCCAAGAATCCCGATTTGAAAACCGGAGATATAGAGCTAAAGGTTGAGTCTTTGAGTATTTTAAATGCGTCAAAAGTACCGCCTTTTACAATTGAAAAGGAAAGCGATGGGGGAGAAGAGTTGAGAATGAAATACCGATATCTCGATTTGCGAAGAGCACCATTGCAAGAGAGTCTGAGATTGCGCCATAAGGTTATGCGCTCCACAAGAAATTACATGGATTCTGAGGAATTTATGGAAATAGAAACCCCGGTATTGATTAAATCTACACCTGAGGGCGCAAGAGATTTCGTAGTACCTTCTAGAGTTCACGAAGGTGAGTTTTATGCCTTGCCGCAATCGCCGCAAACCTTTAAGCAATTGCTGATGGTAAGTGGCTATGATAAGTATTATCAAATCGTAAAGTGTTTCAGGGATGAAGATTTAAGAGCCGATCGCCAACCTGAGTTTACGCAGATAGACTGCGAAATGTCTTTCGTAGAGCAGGAAGATGTTTTAAAGACATTCGAAGGATTGATGAGAGCCATTTTCAAAGACATTAAGAATATTGAGCTTCCTGAATTTAAACGCATGACTTTTGCTGAAGCAATGGAAAAGTACGGTAATGATAAACCCGATCTGCGTTTCGGAATGGAGATTAATAAGCTTAGTGAAGTCGCAAAAGGAAAAGGATTTAAGGTTTTTGATGATGCAGAAGTTGTATTGGCCATTAATGTTGAGGGGGCAGCGGAATACAGTCGAAAGCAATTGGATGCATTAACCGACTGGGTGAAAAGACCTCAAATTGGTGCCGGTGGATTGATCTATGTCAAATGCAATTCAGACGGTACTTTCAAGTCTAGTGTGGATAAATTTTTCGATCAGGATGAATTAAAAAAATGGGCGGAAAAGCTCGGGGCCAAAGCCGGAGATTTAATCCTGGTGCTATCCGGAAAAGAAAAAGCCACAAGATTTGCCATGTCAGAATTAAGATTGGAAATGGGAAATCAATTGGGCTTAAGAGATAAAGATACCTTTGTTCCATTGTGGGTCATAGATTTTCCATTATTGGAATGGGATGAAGACACACAACGCTTTTATGCCATGCATCACCCATTTACATCTCCCAAAAAGGAGGATATATCCTTACTTGAGAAAGAGACCGGAAAAGTAAGAGCCAATGCCTATGATATGGTTATAAATGGTGTAGAATTGGGTGGAGGTTCAATCAGAATTCACGACAGAATCTTGCAAGAAAAGCTGTTTGAAATTCTGGGTTTTAGCGAAGAAGAGGCCAGGTCTCAATTCGGATTCTTAATGGATGCTTTCGAATATGGAGCACCACCACATGGAGGAATTGCCTTTGGTTTCGACAGAATTTGTGCAATGCTCGGCGGTTCGGATTCGATTCGGGATTTCATCGCATTTCCAAAGAATAATGCCGGTAGGGATGTAATGATAAATACCCCGAGTAGCATTAGCAATGAGCAATTGGATGAGCTCCATTTAAAAATTCAGAAAAGTACAAATTAGAAATGTGATTTCAGGAATTTCTCGGGGGTAAATACTTTGATTTCACTGAATTTATAGTCTTTGATATTTCTGGTGATTATGTAATCCACCTTAGATATATTTTTTGCGCTAAAGTGTTGAAGTGAATCTTCAAAATCACTAAAACTTGATTGAATAGATTCCAAAATTACGGACTTATCAGCTGGACTTATTTCAACAATATCCATTAAATTTTGAAGTTGATTCATGATCTTTTTATGATTGAATCTTTTTTTTAGAGTATAATAAATATTACTTATCGCTATTGCTGTAATAAAGATTTGAATCTTGCCTGTTTCACCAAGGCTTAACAACTCTGAGGCATGAGAAGAAAATGGTTCACGATCCAAAAAGACATCCAGAATTACATCTGTATCCACTAAAACCTTCACTTGAGATACTTTTTTTCTAGAGCATTATTGAGCTCTTCCTTGTAATCTATGTCTTCTGCTATTTTGAAAGAACCTTTTAGAGCGCGCACTTTTCGGCTGTATTTGGCAGAGTCTTCCTTTACTTGTGTCACTTTTTCAAGATAGGACTGAACCATAGCAGAAAGACTTTCGCCATTTTCTTTTGCATATTTTTTCGCTTTTTCAATAACGGATTTCTTCAGCGATAAAGTAAGCTTGGTATTCATACCATAAATATACGTACTTATAAATTATTTTATACGTACTGTGTCAATTAAATTTGATAAATTTCATTCGTACGAGAAGGTTTCTAAACCAATAAATAATTAAAAAAAGGCCGACTGAAAGCCGACCTTAATATTGTTATATGAAATATGGAGTTTACTTACTCGCTATCTCAACGCTTCGTTTTACAAATTCACTCAGGTCTTTTCCGCCGAGCAAACCCTGAGAAAGTAAAGCCAAATCCATGGCTTGTTTTGCATAGTTTTTCTGTGTTTTTTCAGTCTTTGCTTTAAGGATTTTCTGAATTAGTTTGTGATTGCCATTGACTTGCACAGAATAGCTATCGGGCATATTGCCCATAAAGGCCATTCCGCCACCACCTCCCATGGCTTGCATGTCCTTCATCCTTCGAATGTATTCCGCCATGGTAATGCTCACTGGCAATTCACCTTCCGGAAGCGATTCCACCGAGACACTGTAATTCTTGTTGGGAACTACTTTAGCGAATATGTCTTTTACTTTGTTCTGCTCATCTTCAGTAAGAACATGATCCAGTTTTTCGTCTTTCTCAATTAGTTTGTCAATGATGTCGGAATCCACTCGCTTAATAGCTGTTTTATCCATTTTCATTTCAATGTGATTGATAAAATGATTATCCAAAGGCCCTCCCATTTGAATCACATCGTAGCCTTTTCGCTTGGCGGATTCAATATAAGTATGCTGCTTATCCAGATCGGAAGCATATAACCATACGACCGTATCGTTTTTGTCTTTCTGACTGCCTTCAATTTTGCTTCGGTATTCATCAAAAGTGTGATATTTATCATCGATGTCTTTTACCAGGGCAAAGTCTTTGGCCTTCTCGTAAAATTTTTCATCGCTGATCATTCCGTATTTTATGAATACATCAATATTGTCGAATTTAGCTTCAAAGGATTTTCTGTCGTTTTTAAAGATCTCTCCAAGCTTATCGGCCACTTTCTTGGTGATATAGTTATTGATCTTTTTGACATTGCTGTCCGACTGCAAGTAGCTCCTTGAAACATTCAAAGGTATATCCGGAGAGTCGATCACCCCATGTAATAATCTCAAATACTCAGGAACGATGTCCCTCACTTCATCGGTGATAAACACCTGACGGCTAAATAATAGAATTTTGTTTCTATCCAGTTCGATGTTATTGCTCACTTTCGGGAAATAGAGAACCCCGGTAAGATTAAAGGGATAATCCACATTTAAATGGATCCAGAATAATGGATCTTCTGAAAATGGATGCAGTTCTTTGTAAAAGGCCAGGTAATCTTCATCTTTTAGTTCACTCGGTGATTTGGTCCAAATAGGCGAAGTGTTATTGATAATATTATCCACCTTTTCGGTCTTGTATTTAGGATTCCCATCCTTGTCTTTTCCATCCTCAACCGAATTTTCCTTTTCACCAAATCTTATCTCGACAGGCAGAAATTTGCAGTATTTATCGAGGATGCCCTGAATTCTAGATTCTTCAAGAAACTCCTCTGAGTCATCGGCGATGTGAAGAACGATTTCTGTGCCCCTTTCTGTTTTCTCTGCCTTAGAGATTTCAAAATCAGTTTCTCCTTCGCATTCCCATTTGGCAGCTTCTGCATCTTTTTGATAAGATTTAGTAATGATGTCGACTTTTTTGGCCACCATAAATGAGGAATAGAAACCCAAACCAAATTTTCCGATTATTTCCTTTGCATCGGCGGCATCCTTAAACTTCTCTACAAATTCAGTTGCTCCCGAAAAAGCGATCTGATTGATGTATTTTTTTATTTCTTCCGCAGTCATACCAATTCCGCGATCAATCACGGTGATGGTCTTTTTCTTTTTATCCACCTTGACATCGATGGTCAGATCACCCAAATCGTCAGTATATTCACCGAGCGATGATAAGCGTTTGATCTTTTGTGTTGCATCTACGGCATTTGAGATTAATTCTCTCAAGAATATTTCATGATCCGAATAGAGGAATTTTTTAATAATCGGAAAGATATTTTCCGTGTGTATTGATATTGTTCCTTTCTCCTGCATAGTTTTTTAATTTAAGATTTGAGAAGACTGATCAAATAGTATTCCAAGATGATTTACGTCATTGTATATGACAAGATGACATAATTAATTAGTGAAAAGGAAAAATCCTTTATATTGAATGATGATTATTTATTATTTGATTTTTATTTAAATTTTCAGAATGGAAATAAAGCAGGTATTGGTAGCACTTGATTTTACTGAAATGGATGAAAATCTTATCCGCTATGCATGCTTTATGGACAAATTATACGATTTCGATAAAGTTTATTTCCTGCATGTAGCCAAAACATTAGAATACCCACAAGAATTACTCGACAAGCATCCTGAATTACTCGCTCCATTGGATGATACCTATAAACACGATATCAAATTGGAATTGGGTAAATGCTGGAAAGGCGATTTGGCTAAGGCAGAATTAAAAGTGGTAGATGGAAATCCCGAAGAACAGGTATTGAAATGGGCCAAAATCAAAGAAGTGGATTTGATTTTATTGGGAAGAAAGGTTGTGATGAAGGGTTCGGGATTGGTGCCGGGGAAAGTGGCCAGAGCGGCCCCCTGTTCAATAATGCTGGTCCCGGAGAAAGTCAATTTTGAAATTAATAAGATACTCTTATCCGTTGATTTTTCGCGTCATTCGCATTTAGTGGCAGAGCAATGTCTTCATCTTGCCGAAGCGAGTAAAAACACCAAACTCGTTTTCTTTCATGTTTACCATGTGCCCATGGGTTATTCCAAAATCGGCAAAACCTTTGAAGAATTTGCTGAAATAATGAAGGGCCATGCCAAAAGAGACATGAATGAATTTATTAGTAAACTGGATCTTGAAGGACACGATTATGAATTTAAATATGTGTGCAGTCACGATAAAGATGTGTTGGATGAAATTGTCGAGTATTCTGTGAAAAACGATGTTGATGTTCTTGCCGTAGGATCCAAAGGAAGAACAAATGCCGCGTCCTTCTTATTGGGAAGTCTGGCCGAAAAACTCGTTAATCGAAATGCTAAAATTCCATTTTTGATTGTAAAACAAAAAGGCTCCAATATGGGATTTCTTGAAGCCATTTTCCGTCTCTAGACTATTTTACTTTTTCAACTTTTATTGTTTTTCGAGAATCCTTATTACTGATATTTAATAAATAAGTTCCCGTTCCCAAACCCTGCAAGTCGATTCGTCCGCTGTTTTCACCTTTCTCAAGATTCAGTTCAAAACTTTTAACGATTACAGACCGGATATCTAACAGGTCAAATCTAAATAGACCGGCTTTTTCCAAATTGATCTTGTAATTCAATGTGGATTCGAAGGGGTTAGGGAAGAATTGAAAATTTTCATCGAATAGCGAAGAATTCAGATTTGTAATAATTGTTAAAAGCTCACAATACTGATCCGAACAGCCATTGTTATTGACAGTGAGACAGACATTGTAATTTCCACTGGAAGCATAGGTATGTATGGGATTTTGGCTCGTAGAAGTATTTCCATCATCAAAATTCCATAACCAGTCATTGGCATTGAGAGAGCTGTCGGAGAAATTTCCTGTTTGACCCGATACAGTATAGCCAAAATTAGCCAATGGGCTCAGTCTTACTTCAATATTTTCAAAAGCCTGTGCCACGCATAAATTCGCATCTGTATACATATAGGTAATCTGATGTGTTCCAACACCGGCAATAGAAGGGTTAAAATTACCATTTGTAACACCGTTTCCGGAATAAAGCCCACCGGCCGGAAAACCACCGCTCAGCGCAAAAGGCAAATCATTTTCGCAAACAGAATTAAAACTATCCAGTGTTACGAGCGGACTGGAATAAACAATGATAGTATCATAATCAATTCCGGTACAGCCGGCAGCATTGGTAAATGAATAGCTGATTACAAAGGATCCGATGCCACTAATCGCTGGGTCAAATAAAGAGCCATTAACGCCTGTTCCTGAAAATACGCCTCCTGTGGGCGTTGCACTCAATTGCAGTGCAGAAGCATTCTCACAAATATCGGGTACTGGGCTGATTGAGACTGCAGGACTGCTAAGCACGTTTATTCCAAGCGAAATGGTATCTGAACAATTGTTCGTATTACTGTAAGTATAATGTACCGTATGATTTCCGATGCCTGCTATTTGAGGATCAAACTGATTTCCTGAAATTCCAACTCCAAAATAGGTTCCACCGCTCGGGTTAGCCCCGCTTAAAGTAATGGCACTATCGTTTATGCAAAGATCCTGAACCGGGCTATGTGTGATTGATGGTGCTGCATTGACCTGAATACTTGCTGTAGCAGTATCTGAACAGGAATTAGCATTTGTTAAAATATAAGAAAGCGTATGCAGTCCTATGCCTGCCTGATTAGGATTAAAAGTATTACCGCTTACACCAGGGCCACTGTACACACCACCGCCAGGACTTCCGCCATTTAATACCAAAAGACCTTCGTTTTCACAAATTGCATTGCTCAAACTTAAAGCAGCCTGGGGTGCCGAATTAACTGTGATTGATTTTGTTTCTGAATTCGAGCAACCGTTAATATCTGTGAAATTGTATGTAATATTAAATACACCTGTGCCTGACAGGGAAGGGTCAAACTGGCCATTATTGACGCCTGTACCAGAGTAAATTCCACCCAAAGGATTTCCTCCTGATAGTAATAGAGCTGATTCATTTTCACAAATGTCCTGGAAATTTTGAAGTGTTACCGTTGGCAGCGCATTGACCTGAACATTTACCATAATAGAATCAGTACATCCATTATTATCGGTGAATGAATAATAGATCGGGTGATTGCCAACACCGCTCAGCTGTGGATCAAAACTATTCGAGCTGACTCCAACACCACTATAGACGCCGCCGGAAGGCGTTCCTCCACTCAAGGCAAACGAAACTGCATCCGAGCAAACATCCGCGATGGCACTATGGATTAGATTTGGTTTAGCATAAACATTAAAATTCAGACTGGCCGTGTCGGAGCAACCGTTTATATCCTGAAAAGCGTATTGAACTAAGTGTGTGCCGGTTCCTGCTGATGTAGGGCTAAATGTTGATCCGCTCACACCATTTCCGAGATACGTACCGCCGGCCGGCTGTCCGCCACTCAGATTTATGGTAGGATCACCTTCACAAAAATTTGTACTTGCATTAAAAGTTACATTTGGTTTTGCTGTAATATTTATATTCTGACTAGCAGAATTAGTACAACCCGAAGCATCGGTATAATTATAAGTTATCGAAATGACTCCACTACCGGCTATGGCCGGGTCCAGTATCCCGTTATTTACTCCCGGG
Organism: Hyphobacterium sp. CCMP332; assembly: GCA_014323545.1. NCBI lineage: Bacteria > Pseudomonadati > Pseudomonadota > Alphaproteobacteria > Maricaulales > Maricaulaceae > Hyphobacterium > Hyphobacterium sp. CCMP332. The sequence continues at coordinate 1,612,904 of CP058647.1, read as the reverse complement.
CCGGAATAAAGACCTCCCAACGGAGAGCCACCGGATAAAACAATTGGATTATCGCTTTCGCAAAGATTCGGTATTCCGGAAAGACTGACTGTTGGCAGTGCGTTGACACTTATCGAAAATTGTACACTGTCAAAGCATCCATTAACATCTGTATAGGAATAGGTTATACCAAATATGCCAACTCCAGATACCTGGGGATCAAAATTATTGCCTGTGATTGCCGGACCTGAATAAATACCTCCCGATGGTGAAGCTCCACTTAGAACAAGCACACCTTCATCTTCGCATAAATCCTGAACACTGTTATGTGAAACATTTGGTTTGGCATGCACGCTGAAATTCAAACTGACTGTATCTGAGCAGCCATTGGAATTTTGATAGGCATAGCTCACTAAATGATTACCGATACCCGCAGAAACAGGATCAAATTGAGTTCCACTAACTCCATTTCCCAAGTATTGGCCACCCGTTGGACTTCCTCCGCTCAAACTTGCAACCGGATCGCCTTCACAGAAATCCGTATTTTCAATAAAGCTAACAGAGGGTTTGGAATTTACAGTAATGCTTTGAACATCAGAATTTGAACAACCAAAATTATCGGTATAGGAATAATTGATATTAAAAGTACCGCTGCCAGATACGGAAGGATCAAAAATGCCATTGCTTACACCAGGTCCGCTAAAGATACCACCTGTGGGATTTCCACCTGATAATGTGATTTGAGGATCATTTTCGCAAAGCGCGCTAAAGGAATTCAATGTCACATTTGGCAGAGCTTTTACTTCAATACTGATGGTGTCGGAATTTGAACAACCACTTGCATCCGTATAATCATAATAAACATCATGGAAACCTACACCTGCGCTTTGTGGATCAAATACACCACTTGCACTTGCCGCTCCGCTAAAAAGACCACCCGAAGGATTTGCACTTAAAATGGTAGAGTTTTCGTCAACACAATAAGGTCCAGCATTGGAAATCTGAACCTGGGGATTAGGATTGACTTTTGCAATTACAGGTATTCTTTGCGATTCACATCCGGCGTATTTTGTATAGTGAATTATACCGTTAAAGGCCCTTGGACTGAAAATTTGGTTAAATATTCCCCCCATTCCTTTGCCCATGGTAATAGCGAAATCATCGTTCATTAAAGTGCTGTCTGAACTTAAATTGGTATATTGAATACCACCCTGATTGGTGTGTACAAGTATGCCATAAGTTTGCTCCTGATTAATTACCAATCCACCGACATCCACATAAGTGGGAATATCCTGGCCTGCCGGTAAAACTGTATCTACGCCAAGTAATGTCCAGGCCGCCGGATTGGTTTCAAAACCCTCATAAGATCCTATTTTGTAATAAACGGCCACTTCTTTTTGGACAGTCCCGGTCAGATTTACGCTAAATCCATCAATATGAATATTTTTAGCGGAAAAAACATCAAATAGATTTCCACTGGAACCATTGTTGGAATTGAACCAGGTGGTTTGTGTTAAACCCATTTCTTCATTGCTCGCTGCAACATAATAGGTTTCGGAATTAGTCAGCAAGGGCGTGGTATAGGTATTTCCGGTATTGAATAGAGTATCATTTGCTAAATCCGTATACCAGTTAAATGAATTAGCAGTTCCGAGTACTGCCAGATTCATAATGCCGGAATCGCATACAGAATCAGCAATTGCTGTCGGCGAATTTGGCAATACACAAATATCGTTGGAGGGCAGGACTTCAATTTGATAATCTTCGGTTTCACCCCAGGTATATTGTGTACAAGGACTCATGTTTGGTGAATTGTAAGAGCAGCGAACCCGCATTCCATAAAATCCTGTATTCACATTCATGGCGATATCTACAAGAAATGAATCGGTTTCAAATGCTGAAGAAGATTGAAATTCTCCAATTTTTTCACCGGGGTCCGTGTAATCGCCATTATTATTCCAATCGATCCATGCTGCGTAATAATCTGTGAAATAGGATCCACTGGTAATTTTTAAATAAACCGAATCTAATTTATTGACCTGGCAACTGATACTGCCGTAATCGTTAAAATCCGGACCGGTGGTACTACCTGTCCCCGTATTAGACATTGTTCCAAACTCTACACCGTCAATAAAATCTCCATCGCTTGTACCAACCGTGAAGGTAGGTGTGCAGGCTACTGCAGAAGTAATCACAACCGTATAATCTTCCGTTTCGCCCCATGTGTAATCTGTGCAAGGGTCCATATTAACACCGTTATAGACACATCGCACGCGCATGGTTGTGGTGTCGAGTTGGGCAGTCAATGGAACAGTGAACGGAATATTTAAACTTTCAAACGGAACCGTGCTTTGAACTTCTCCCAATTTTTCACCGGGATCATCAAAGTCATTGTCCTGATTGAAATCAATCCAAACGGCATAATGATCGGTGAAATAACTACCTGAAGTGATGCTAAGCGTCTGATTAGAATTGCGAGCGATATCAGTACTTAAATTGGTGTAATCCGTGTAAGAGGGCCCTGTACTCGACCCGGTATTTTGATTATTGATGGTTCCAAGCACTACTCCATCTATATAATCACCATCCGAAGTACCCGTTATCGGATCAGGTGTGCAATAATTTGTAATGGTAATAAAACCGGATTTGGAAATTGAATCAGATCCGTTGGCATTTGTCACCAATAAACTTACGTCGTATGTACCTGCAGCTGCATAACTTACAACAGGATTTTGTAAGCCTGAACTCGAAGGTGTTCCCCCCGGAAAAGACCAGGTCCATGAATTGGGAGATCCCAAGGAATTATCAAGAAAGCTTATTGGTGAGCTTACGATTGCGGTACTTGTGTTTGAAGTAAAATCAGCAACCGGAGCCTGATTCCCATTGTTTCCGGAGTAAATATCCGATTCCCACAGGCCTCTTCCATAGGTAGCGGCCCTGATTTTACCAACAGAGCTTACAATTTCCAATTCTAAAACCCTTACTCTGGGCAAATCAGTCAAAAAAGGTATCCAGGAACTTAATAGATCATCTTTGTAATAAATACCCGATTGCATTCCCACATAAATCCCATTTTCTGCGGTGGCGTCCAATAAAATACAGTTGGCGCCAACATTGGGTAAATTCAAAGTCAGATTGGTCCAGTTATTTCCTCCATCGTTAGAAATATAAATTTTGTTTCCACCACTCACTGCAACAGCTACTCTCTGTGGATTATTTGGATCAACCGAGATATAATTTATAAATCCCGACCATGGTTCCGTAATATTTGACCAATTACTTCCTCCGTCGGTGGTTCGGTACAGCTGATCCGTATAAGACATATAGATTGTATTTGCATCAGAAGGAGCAAGACACAATTCATCCATATTGCCCGAGCCAATTGTTCCGGGCGAAATAGCATTCCAATTACTTGCAGGGCCAGAACCGGAGGTATTTTTATAAAGCCGATCAAATCCTACATAAATGGTCGTTGAAACAGCAGGGTCAATTTCAAAAGGTGTAACCCAGGAGCCGTTGCCAACCCCTGTAGGTTTTGCAATTCCTGATCTTGAATTTCCCTGATTGGTGCTTTTGTACATGCTGCCGTACTGGGAAGTACCATAAAGAATATTTGCATTGCTGTGATCGACAAAGGTCTCCATACCATCGGCTCCGAGCCAATCCACCCAATCTCTGGAGACTCCACGCATTACACTGGTTCCATTATCCTGGGAGCCGCCACTGACTACATTAGGATCGAGCTGAGAGCAACCTATTCTGTAAAACTGCCGGATTCCAAGTCCGGAGGTCAAATCGGTGAAGTTTGAACCGTTATCATTGCTGTTATAAATGCCACCATCTGATCCAACAAAAAGCGTATTACCTACATAATCCAATACTTCCACATCGGCATGGACATAGCCCAAAGAATTGGGAAGAAACCATTCGGTCAAAGGCGTATAATTATCACCACCATCGCTTGATCTGAATAAAATAATACCTGCAATAATAATTTCTTCGGCATTCGTATTTGACACGGTGATTGCCATATCTCTACCGGCCTGACCTCTGGTATCCGTACCGTTTGAGCTATAACCCAGATAATTGTTGGTACTTCCATCGTATTGCTCGCGAATAGTAAAATTCAAACCGCTGTCTGTAGATCGGTAAACTCTACCAAATATGCTTCCCGATTTTTGAATTAGATAGACATAATTTGGGTTGGCAGGACTAACGTCCATTTTCATTCTTTCAGAAGCCGTAATTCCACTGGTGATTGTCGTCCAATTTAATCCGCCGTCTGTTGATCTTTGAAAATCATTACCACAAGCATATACCGTATTTGGATCACCGGGTTTGAAACGCAGATCTTCTGCATTGACGGAACTCACCTGTGTCCAGGTATTGCCGCCGTTGGTTGATCGGTAAACCGCCCCGCTAAAAGTACTCGTTCGGGCAGCAAATACGATGTTATTATTTGTTGGATGAATTAAAATATCCCTGATAGTACCTCCAATTGAACCTGTTTGATTCCAGGTTTGTCCCCCGTCCGTGGTTTTTAAAATGCCGCCTCCTGCGGTCCCCATATAGACAATATTGGAATTGGTTGGGTCTATTTCAACAGACCAGATATCCATCACCGGAAAGCTATCGGTTAGCACCTGCCAGGTATTTCCGCCATCAGTGGTTTTCCAAAGCCCTCCTGTCGGAGAGCCCACGTATATTAAATTTTGATTATTTTCATCTACATCGATGCAGACGATGCGACCTACTCCGGGATTCCAACCGCTCGTTCGTTGCCAATCGTAAGGCCCGAGTGAGGTCCAATTGCCCGTTAGTGATTTATTGGGACCTTTCTTTTGATGTGACAGACTGTTTTGATAATTTCTTAAAAACAGATCTTGTTCCTGCCATACCTGTTCCGGTTTTATTATAAAGCCCTGATCATCGATTTCTTTTTGATGAATGTATTCCCAGCGTTTATAATGTTTATAACCCGAACCACGGCCTTTGTCGCGATTGGCAAAGTATTTTTCGGCTGATCGCTGCACTTCATAGAAGTTGACATTCTCCTTTTGCATGAGCTCGAGATACTCTTGCGAATAGGAATTAGATGTAATTATGGCAAGTATTAGTAGCAGTATTATTTTTCTCATAGCTCAATCCAATCTTAATTATATACCATTATAAAGCTAAAGGTAATTTATTGCATTAAATTGAGTTACGGAAATTATACCATTATGTTCTGAATTAAAGCCCGTGGATATCAATAAGATAGATAAGCGATGCAAGCGCTGCTGAGCCCAATTGGAGCTCTCTTTTGTTGACCGTTTCAAATACATCATTGGCAGAGTGGTGATAATCAAAATAGCGCTGAGAATTAACGCTCAATCCAATTGTAGGCACACCCAATGGTCTAAGAGGGCCAATATCAGCACCACCGCCACCTCTTTTAAATTTGAATATGTCGTAAGGTAAAAATAGCGCCTGCCAGGACTGAAATTTGTCCATTTGCTCTTCCGTACCTGAACAGCCAAAACCCAATGGCCTAAAACCTCCGCCGTCTGATTCCAATGCGGCCACATGTTTCTCATTATTATTTTCTACGATTTCTGCGTATTTTTTTCCACCAGCAAGCCCATTTTCTTCATTCATAAACATCACCGCTCTCAGGCTGTGTTTGGGTTTGATTCCCAGTGCAAGAATATGTCTTAAAGCATCAATGGATTGAACGCTACCTGCGCCGTCATCATGGGCACCCTCTGCCAAATCCCAGGAATCGAGGTGGCCCCCAACAATGATGTATTCGTCGGGAAATTCAGAGCCGTTGATTTGTCCAATTACATTGTAAGAAGGTACAGTATCGGTAATTTCGCAGGTAGATTCCAGGTACATCTGAATATCAGGTTCCTCTTTTAACAGGTTACTCAAATAGTCAGAAGCATTGGTGCTAATGCTAAAGCCGGGAATTTTGGGGAGATTGAGTTTATAGCCCATGCTGCCGGTATGTGGATAATCATCCTGAGAACTGGATAATGCCCTGTTTACGGAAGCTATAGCCCCGTATTTTGCCGCTTCGGATGCGCCGTTCCAGCGGATTCTTCCGGCTTCGCCATAGGCCCGAAAGGTTTGTATGTATCTCGGATTCATAGGAATATTATAAAAGACAATCTTGCCTTCAATTTTTTCTCTTCCCATATCTTCCAATTGTGCAAAATCAGTGATTTCAACTATTTCAGCGCGGATACCCTTATTGCCGGTGCCAATGGAATTTCCAAGTGCCGTAATTTTCAAAGGCTTTTGAGCAAATTTTTTAGAACCGGTTAGGATGCATTTTTCGGGTTTGCCTCTTTCCCATTTGGGCACCATCACTTCCTGAAGAAAGACCGTGTCAAAGCCCAAATCCTCCATTACTTTTTTAGTATAAGCGACGGCTTTTTCGGCATTTTCGCTTCCTGAGAGTCGCGGCCCGATATCCTTGCAAAGCCCTCTTAATATTTCATAGGCCTGCCCATTGACGAGACTTTCATCGAAAATCGCCCTGATTCGCGCCGAATCAGTAATGGCAAAGCCATTAGAAAAAGCCATAATGGCCAGCAAAAAAAGATATAGTTTCTTCATTTCTATTTTTCTAATATTGATTTCAAGTCAGGCGGACTCCAGAGATTCGATTTTAACACTTTGCCATCTTCCCGAAAAATCGGTTTTCCATTTTCATCCAGCTTGCTCATGTTAGAGCGTTGTACCTCGGTAAATAATTCTACAAATTTTTCCTGAAGGCCAAATTCCACAACCGAACCAAATAATACGTATTGCAAGTCTGTCAAAGCATCGGCCACTTCTACTAAATCCCCCTTTTCAAAGGCATCCCTAAACTCTTCCAATTCCTCGCGTATTAATTTATAGCGCAATTCACAACGCTCTTTTTCGGGAATCACCGGCGAATTTTCTACGGGGACCTTAAATGATTTGTGGAATGTAGCCACCATTTCAATATGATCTTTCATCTTTGTAGCGTTTGACAATCGGCAATTTTAATGGAAACGAAACTTAAAAAGAAATTCGAATCAATGGAAATGGATAAAATTGCCATTTTCGATAAAATAAGTTTACTGGATAATGAATTTTTGAATAAGCCTCCCGCAAAAGATAAATGGTCGATTATTCAGATACTGCATCATTTAATTCAAGCTGAAAAAGCCACTTTAAATTATATTAAAAAAAAGACTCAAAGTCCTGAAAAACTTCAAAAAGCCGGACTCATTGAAAAGTTGAAATCATTGGTTTTAAATTACTATTTGAAATCACCAAAGAAATGGAAGGCTCCTGCTGTGGTCAATACTATTCCGGAGCAAGACAATCTGGAAAACACTATTATGATTTACAACAATAATAGAAATGAATGGTACAGCTTTTTAATTCAGATGCCTGATGACTGGGCGCGTAAAAAGATTTTTCGCCATCCGATTACGGGCCGTATGGATATGCATATGACTTTAGATTTTCTCAACCTGCACGCGAAACGGCATTTTAAGCAGATTAATTCAATTATGAATGATCAATTTCGAATTACGAAATAAGTGATTTTTGTTCCTGATATAGACTGACCAATTTAAGTCAGTAAATCTATCAACATAAAAGGTTATTCCCGGCTTCGCGCCGGGATCCCCAGAAATTTTAGATCGACCATTTATTCTAACTTTCAAAGTTGAAGAGATCCCCGCCTACCGGTTTACCTGCCGAAAATCAAGCAATTAACCATAGGCAGGCCGGCCGGATAATATCCGGGGATTACTGCGCTTTTTGAATTTATTCCTGAAGTTTAAATAGATTGACAATCCCTGAACTTGTAGACCGAATTAACCTTTAATTTTTAACTCTTAACTTTTAATCTTCTCTCTCAAAGGCTCCCATATCCGGCATTCCATCATTTCGGGAATTATTATTGAGATCAGGTCCGATTAAGTTCGAGATTTGAATATTGCCCTGGTCTTTGGCAGGTGAAAGAGTATCTAAATTGAAATCGTATTCTCTAAAATCTTTAAAAAGTAAATCATCGGTATTGCCCTGAATGATATTAATGCCGTTTCCAAATGTGTTTATGAGTTCAATATCATTAAGTTTTATAAAATTATAATCCAGATTCAACCCATTGCCCGCTCCCTGGAAGTTAAATCCAAATTCATCATCGAGATCACCCCAGATTATATTATTCTGTATATCGGCCTGAATCGGATTTATTTCTATGCTTGCTCCTGTAGAATCCGGGAAAAAATCGGTCAGAAATAAACCCGCATCTTCACGGTTAAATGCAAAAGAATAATTGGCAATTGTATTGTGATACAGATTGTGAGAGCCACCTAATAATAATGATACAGCGGTTCCACCGCAATTGGTAAATAAATTATTATTAGCGATTAAGTCGCCCCCAAATGAAATGAGGCCATCGCCTGCCATGTTTTTCACGACGGTATTTTCAAGAATTAAATCCGGCCTTTCCGCATCGTAAACACTTCCCAGACGAATGCCAGTCGTGGAATTTTTAATTTCGGCCCAGCGTATAATATTATCTTTTGAGCCGTCGAAAAACCAGATGCCATTGCCAAAATTATTACCCCACTGCCCCGGGATATTGTCAAATTCCTCCTCCAACCTTATACCGCAAAATGTAATTGGGTTTTCAAAAGTACCATTGGCTTCCAGCGTACCAAATACCAGAATACTTGATGCATTATCGAGATAAATCTTAGTTCCTGCCTCGATTGTGAGTTTGCAATTTTCGGGTACTCCTACAGATCGAACGATCACTATTGGTTTTTCATTGGTCCAAACAAGATTGCAGTCCAGCAGTGAATCTGTATAAAATATGGCATCCTGACCCCAGCTTTGAAGGGTAATCGCCTGAATATTGCCATTGCTGAAAAACTGAATCTCATCATTGATGATAAAAGGGTTATTAACAGGTTGAGGCGTTGGTAAATCTATATTGACCAACACATAAATTGAATCTTTACCCCTGATTAAAACATCCTTAAATGCCTTTCCTTCTTCACCATTAATGATCAATTGATAAGGGCTACTTTCTCCACCGGCTATTTTTATTTCGGAAACATTGATGGCATTATTATTTCGATTATAAACACGGACGCGCTTTGTGATATTTCGGATTTCTGTAAAAACCGTATCGAAAAGCACAGAATCCTCAGAAAACTCCAGCTGCGCACCGGAGTCAGTTGTGACAATTTCCGTTCTGGGTTCGCAAAACCAAAACAGACTGATGATTGAAATAAATAAAAGGCTTTGCCTCATTGCACTGAAACGCATGGATTCTGTTAAAATTATGAAGCGTCTTCTTCGTTCATCTTTTCGGCATTTTCCGCCATGCGCAAGGCTTCAACGAATTCCCCGAGTTCGCCATCCACAACCGCCGGGAGGTTGTAAACCGTTTTACCTATCCGGTGATCGGTGACCCTGCCCTGAGGGTAATTATAAGTTCTGATTTTATCGGATCGGTCACCTGAGCCCACCATTGACTTCCTTTGTGCGCCGACACTTTCATTGTGTTTTTCCATTTCAATGGCATAAAGACGTGCCGCAAGCTCTTTTTTAGCTTTTTCCAGATTCTTTAATTGGGATTTCTGATCCTGACATTGAACCACCAAACCCGTAGGTTCATGGGTTAATCGAACAGCAGAATAGGTGGTATTCACGGATTGTCCGCCAGGTCCTGAAGAACAATAACGATCGATTCTCACATCTCCCATGTTCAAATTTACCTCTACCTCATCCATTTCCGGCAATACCACCACCGAAGCGGCGGATGTATGCACTCGACCTTGAGTCTCTGTTTGCGGGACGCGTTGCACACGATGAACCCCCGATTCAAATTTTAGATGTGCAAATACATCCTCTCCGGAAATATTGGCCACCAAACGACTATATCCACCGGCATCGCCTTCATTAAAATCGCTCAGTTCTACTCTCCATCCTTGTTTTTCAGCATAGCGTTGATACATTCTGAAAAGGTCTCCTGCAAATATTGCCGATTCATCACCACCTGCTCCCGCGCGAATCTCCATGATAACATCTTTGCCGTCATTGGGGTCTTTTGGAATAAGCATTTGCTTGATTTCCTCCTCCATTTCTTCCTTTTGAGGATTTAATTCATCCAATTCCATTTTCGCCATCTCGCGAAATTCATCGTCTTTTTCTTCCGCAATAATGCGTTTGGATTCTTTAATATTGCTGAGAATCACCTTATATTTTTCATACTTTTCAACGATCTTCTGAAGGTCTTTGTACTCTTTTGAGAGTTCTTTATACCTTTTCATATCCGAGATGACATCCGGGTCTGATATGAGCACGGTTACTTCTTCAAATCTTTCCTTTAAGGATTCCAGTTTTTCCAGCATATGTGGATTTTTTTTAAGTCTGCAAAGATAAACAATGATGAATGAAAAGATTTAGAACATTCGAAGCATGTATTTTGTAATATTGTTAAAAGCGGAATTATGAGACTCTTAATATTTATTTTTTTAAGCCTGATATTATTTTCCTGTTATGATAAGCCGGCCAATACAAGCGATGAGGCATTTAAAGAAGAAATGAAAGAAAGAGAAATAAAAAAGGTCTCCGATGGCGCCATTATTGAAGCGGCCATGCAGCGCGGAAATATAATCGCTGATTCAGCTCAAAAATTACTCGGTTCTTCATTGAAAAAAGCAATCGCAGAAGGCGGTGTCCAATATGCGGTTAAATATTGCAATCTCGCAGCATACCCGATTATGGATTCCATCGAATCCCACTTTGGCGTTGAAGTAAAAAGAGCCACTTTAAAAGTTCGAAACCCTGCTGATAAACCAGATGAGTTGGAAAAACAACTGCTGGAAGCTTACCAATATCAAATTGACATCGATGATAAGTTATCTCCGAATATCCAAAGAGATGGCGAGGAATACCTGCTTTATACAAAGCCGATTACAATTGAAAATGCCCTTTGTCTCAAATGTCATGGCGAAGTAGGAAAATACCTAGATGAAGAGGATTACGCTTTAATCAAAACATTGTACCCTCAGGATAATGCTGTTGGACATCAAATGGGAGATCTTCGAGGTATGTGGAGCATCCGTATTTCCAAAAAAGAAATAATCAAGGATCTGTGAGGATAATTTTTATTCTTTTCCTTTTATCGGGCTTTAGTTCTATTGCACAGGAGTTTAAAGTCGGGCTGTATCTGGATACACTTTGCAGTCCCTATATGGCCGGTAGGGGCTATGTGGATTCCGGGCATTACAGGGCAGCTCAATTTATAGCAAATGAGTTTAAGGAAATCGGACTAATTCCAAATAAAGATTCATATTTTCAAAATTTTTCAATTGATGTCAATACCTTTCCCGGAGAACTTAGCCTTAAAATGAGGCGAAAAGAATTTGTAGAGGGCAAAGATTTTATTCCCAAGTCATTTTCGGGCTCTGACAAAAAAAGAAGAAAAATTGTAAGGCTTGACTCTTTAATTTTTTCAGATAGCACAGCGGCGAAGAATTTTCTAAAGTTGAAATTGAATAATAAAGTTTTGGTTTATTCCAAAGACGATTACTCAAAACTCACAGAGCTTCCTTATGAATATGTTGAAAAAGCTTTTTCATCAATTGCTACAATCGAGTTAAAGGAAAAGCTTACAGCGAGCTTTTCTCAAAAACAATACAGCGGAGTAAGTATCGAAATGCTTGACTCACAATTTGACGATGAAGCAAAGCGCTTGAAATACGAAGTACAGGCCGAGTTCCGGGAAAACCTTCTAACTCAGAATGTAATTGGAATTTTACCTTCAAAAAACAAATCGGATCAATACATATTAATCACTGCACATTACGATCATTTAGGCAAAATGGATCAGGCTTATTTTCCGGGAGCCAATGACAATGCCTCGGGAATAGCGATGATATTGGACCTGGCGAAAAGCTATGTTGAATCGGGAAATGACCTCAATTATAATTTAATGTTTGTAGCCTTTGGTGCCGAAGAAGTCGGTCTTTTGGGCTCTGAGTATTTTGTAAAAAACCCTCCTGTTTCCTTAAAAAATATCCGTTTCGTATTGAATTTAGACTTAATGGGAAACGGTGAAAAAGGCATTACTGTGGTTAACGGGAAAGTTTTTGAGAAGGAAATGGAACTTATGGATTCTATTAATTCAGCGCATAATTATTTGTCCCTTGTTAAAAAAAGAGGAAAGGCAGCCAATTCGGATCATTATCATTTTAGCGAGAGGGGTGTGCCTGCATTTTTTATTTATACTATGGGAGGTGAACCCTGGTATCACGACATTTACGATAGGCCTGAAAAGCTAACTTTGGCCAAATACAATGAACTGATAGCGCTCTTCCAAGATTTTTTTAAAATGTTGGATTAGAGCACGTTCAGACTTTGCTCTTTTATTTTCTCCAGTTCATCTTTCATGCCCACCACAATTTTTTGAAGCTCTGCATCATTGGCCTTGGAACCGATGGTATTAATTTCCCTGCCAATTTCCTGCGAAATAAATTGAAGTCGTTTTCCATTGCTGTCTTTATGGGCCAGAGTACTCTGAAAATAATCAAGATGCGTTTTTAAACGGACTTTTTCTTCACTGATGTCCAATTTTTCCATATAATAAATCAATTCCTGTTCGAAGCGATTTTCATCTACTCTAACCTTATCTTTTAATTCTTCAAGCGCATCCTTTAATTTTTCTGAGAGTCTTTTTCTTCTTTGTGAGTCAAGTGATTCAACCTCCTCAAGTCCACGGTATAGATTATTTAAGGATTCATCAAATTGAGCTTGCAGTGATTTGCCTTCATCCATTCTAAACTGATTGGCTTTTTCAATTGCAGAAACGACATTAGATTTTATCCAGGCCCATAAATTTTCATCGAGCATCTGATCTCCACTTTTGATAACATCGGGCATTTGCATGGCCAGCCGGAACAACTCAGATTTATCTGCATTGTGTTTATCTGCAATGGAAGAAAGTGTATTAAAATATTTATCAAAGAGTTCCTTATCAATTATATCAGAAGCACGATCGAGGTTCTGTACCTGCAATTCTATGCTTAACTGAACTTTACCCCTGCTGAGTTCATCATTGAGCAGTTTCCTTAATTCTGCTTCTTTATCCTGAACTTCTTTGGGAATTCTCAAATTGATATCCATGAACTTGGAATTCAGGCATTTTATATCCACACTGAGTGAATGTCCGTCCTTTTCACTTCTTATAGAACCAAAGCCTGTCATTGATTTTATCATGGAATAATTATTTGCGTTATTTGCCGAATAAATAGCGGTCTCGCAAATATAAATATTCAAGAGCTATGAAATTTGGTGTTGTTGTTTTTCCGGGTTCAAATTGTGATGATGATATGCTTTATCTTCTCGGGAAAAAATTAAAACAGGATGTGGTAAGAATTTGGCATAAAGATACAGACCTTCAGGGCTGTGACTTTATTGTTCTCCCGGGTGGATTCTCCTATGGCGATTATCTGCGTTCTGGAGCCATAGCGCGTTTTTCTCCGGTAATGAATGAAATTATCCGGCATGCTGAAAGGGGAGGCTATGTTATGGGTATTTGCAACGGGTTTCAAATCTTAACAGAAAGCCATTTATTGCCCGGAACGCTATTAAAAAATCTTAACAGAAAATACATCTGCAAAAATATTTACTTAAAAGCATCAAGCAACAGCAATATTGTTACCAGACATCTTGATCAGGCTAAAGCATATACTGTTCCTATCGCACATGGCGATGGACGGTTTTACGCGGATAGTGAATCTCTGAGAAGAATTTGGGACAATGAACAAGTTCTTTTTCAGTATTGCAATGAAAATGCTGAGATCAATGCATCTGTAAACCCCAACGGCTCTTCTGATAATATTGCAGGAATTTGTAATGAGGGAAAAAACGTTTTTGGAATGATGCCACACCCCGAACGATCCTCATATGAGGAATTTGGAAATTCAGACGGAATAAAAGTATTTGAATCTATACTGGATATGGTGCCCGCTTAAAAATCGTAACCTAAGGAGAAGTGCAATACCGGTTTTTGCCTTTTGTAATTCTCAACGCCATAGGCTAAATCAGTTTTTACATAGTAGCCAAGCATAGTTGTATGAATTCCCATTCCATAACTGTATAAGAATGGATTTTGATAATTATTGGTGGTTATTATAAAAGGGTTGGCTTCTTTGATTTCTTTATTCACCGTATTACCCGGATTTAAAGGATTAATCCCAGTCCATGCTGTACCGAAATCTGTAAAACCTGTTAATTGCATATTTCTAAAAAAGCCACTTCCAATAGGTTTATTTGATAAATATTTAAAAATCGGAATTCTGAGTTCTGCATTGGCCAGAAAATACTCATTCCCTCTTACTTTATTCAATGGAAAACCTCTGAGCGTGGTAGCATATTGGGTAAAGAGTAAATCTTCGCGGTTAAAAAAGATTTGATCATCGACATTGGGATCAAGAGGACCTTCTGCCAATTGGTTGTTATTAATGAACCAATTGTCAATTCCTCCCAGTAAGTAATTTTTTGGATTCCTTCCAAAAAAGTTTCCATAGCTGATTCTGGTAGCCAAGGTAATTTCATTGTGAATGGGTTGATAATTTCGGAAATCCAAATAAAAATTACTGAAGTTTTTTTGTTTGGCTTGCCATCCCTGATAATTTCTCAGAGCTATTTTAAAGCGCGTACCCTGTTTCAAATTAATGCTTTTGGTTATTGAATTATCATAAACCAATTCCCAGCGAGCACCCAGGTAATTTGTGATGAAATCACTTGTAGGGAGTACGTAAGTATTTCTATATCTGGTTTGTGTAAAAACGGGTGCTGCTGAAACTCTTAATGCATCATTGATGGGATAGGAAAAATCAACAGAGCCTTCATGTAAATAATAATCGTGGAAATAAGTCAGCGATTCTCTGGAGACGTATCGCAATTTTCGACGATCAAAGCGGGCAGAGATATCAACTCGCGACTTTAGGTATTTGTATTCGGCATAAACATCGTGGCTGTTTAAGTCAAAATAGAGCATTCCTCCAAATTTGAATTTGTGATTTCCAAAAAGGTCGGATAGTCCGTATTCCGCAACTGTTCCCAATCCTCTGAGATTATCGCGAACCAAGGCGAAAATTATATTCTCAGCCCGTATTCTGTTTTGACCTTCAAATGGGCCGATCATCTCCATTTTATCATCCTCACTTTTTTCAAGCTTGGATAATATTCTTTCAATTTCACTCATGGACTGAACCGGTTTTTCGGGCAATCTTTTTTTCTTTTTCTCAGATTCAAAAACGATTTCTTCCAGATTAATTTCTTCTTTATCTATGGCCTCAAATTGCTTTTCAGGTAAAATTCTGTTGATATTGATAAGATTATTGGAGTTGTCAATTTTGCTTTCCTGGTTTAATCTGCCTTCCAGCATCCAATTGTTCCGGTCAGTTTCAATCGATTGAAAATCTCTTTCCAAATCAAGAGATGGCAAATGGTAAACCAATTCTGCGTTTCCGTTTCGCATAATAGCCACCCATTCACCGGTTTGACGATTGTAATCATAACTTTTAATATTTTGCTGATAGTCAGTAAGTTGAATACTTTTACCTGAATTCAAATTAAGTTTATATACATTAAATATACCGTTGATGTCGCTGAGGTAAAGTACTTCACTATCAGAAATGGGAATGGGGTTTTTATTCTGAAAAAATGTTTCTGTTTCCTTGCTTACCCCTTTTGTAGATTCTTCGGGATCATAAATGAATAGATTATAGGTATCATTGATATCAATTTCTTCATTTTTCTTAATTTTTAAAGTATCCGTTGTTCGATTGGATGCAAAAATTAATTTGGAATTAGAGTTCGGAAAAAATTCAGGTTGGATATCGTCAAAATAATCCGCGGTAATTCTTTTTAGATTATTGCTTCGCACATAATAAATGTAAATGTCTGTCATGCCATTTCTTTCAGCACTTAGGAGCAGGCTGGTTCCATCGTCTGAAAAGGAAGCATCACTTATATTACTAAAGATATAGGGTCGATAACGTTTGAGTTTTTTGTCTTCGGTATTGTAAGAAAACCTGTGGAGTTGATTGTTTTTTAGGTCAATAAAAGTCAGGATTTGATTGTTTTGCCATGCTAGAATCGGAATTTCGTAATTAACTCTTCGGTCTTCGTTCTTAAATCCCTTGCGATAAATGCTCTTCTTCTTTCCAGTGATAAGATCTTTAATATAAATCTTGTATTTACCGTGATTATTTTCGGAATAGGCAAGATAATTTCCGTCGGGGCTAAATTTTATATCGTGATAAATGCGGTGCTTGCGATTTTTTCTTCTAAGCGCATATTCTTCTTCAGGCATGTCCGATTTATCAAGCACATTGTAGGCCTGGGCGGCATAATAATTTTTCCACTCATTGATAAGCGCCTGGTAGGGTATACCCAAGGTATTTGATATACTCGATTCAGTATTTTTTAATACCCTTGTCAGATTTAAAATACTGCCGACATTATTTTTACCAAATCTAATGGCAATATAATTCCAAAGCGACTGTCCTACATATTTTGCATCTCTTTCATCAAATTCAGAAGGTTTATTAAACTCATTGGAAATAATTAGGTCACGAACATAATCATCCATTTCAATGCTCCACCCCCGAGATGCGTATTCTGCTGCACCGTCTACAAACCAGGTTGGGAGCGATAACAAATAAGAACTTTGGACCACGTCTTTAAAACTCCCGCCGTACATCATTTCATTGATTAATGTTTTGGCTATTCCAAATTTCAGATCGTATTCGAATTCCTCATTGGTTCCGGGAAACGCAACCTCTATTGATCGATTCACGAGATTGGTTTCTCCCCCGGCTTCGTAATAGGGTATGCTGTAATCAATATTGCTTTGCTTGAGATCGTTTTTGGAATTGTAAATAAAGAGACGGATCCTTGTATAAGGGCTAAAATCAATCAGGTCCGTAATTTTCTTAAATTGACTTTCGGCATAAAGTGTAGCAAATCGCGCATGTCTTTGACCACCGCGGTAATAATAAATCTCAAAGTTTTCAGAAACAAAAACATCCCAATCTACTTTTTTGTAATTCACCCTATTCATGCCAAATATTTCATTGGCATTTTGTGCCTTTACTTCAAAGCCGAAGAAGGCTAGACACAAGGCAACTAAAAGGGTCGATTTGAGTATTTTTTTTATCAAAATTTAAAAAATGGAGCTTAAATTAACGAATTATAGCGGCTAATATTTACCTCAGGAGACAATTCCTTCTTAAATATTATATGTTCCACAAAAGCATTGGCCCAAAATGGCGCTAATGACACTCCCTTGCTGCCTAAACCATTAAAAATCCCAATTTGTTCATTTTTTGGGTGAAGCCCGATAAGCGGCTTTCGGTCCTTAACAGTAGGCCTTATGCCCACGATTGCAGATTTTAATTTGAATTTTTCAGTTGTAATTGCCTTTAATTTGTTCATTAATTCATCTTTACCTTCATCGGTCAAATCTAATTTGGTATTATCTCGGTGATACGTTGACCCAATCCAGAATTCATGATTTTCTCTTGGCAACAAAAACCCGTTTTTATTGTAGATATAATTTGAGCTCAAATTTTTGATTTCAACCGAAAGTATTTCGCCTTTGTTAGGTACAAGCGGCAGATAATCAAAGTAGGGATTCTCCCTGAGTGCAGCTCCTTCACAAAAGATTACCTTTTCAGCATTAATTTCTCCGTATCTGACTCCTTCTTTTGATGTTTGGAGTTTTGCGTGTTCAAATTTTTCCTCGACTATAAAATTATTGTCTTTAAGATAAGTCCTGTAAGCATTAATTAGCATTGAAACATCGAGGTAACCCGATTTTTTTGTTTCAAACAATCCCAATGGAGCCTTTATATTATTTGGGACTTCTATTTTCTCAGTACTGAGAAAATCCTCAATTCCCGGTTTTTCCAGTTGGCCATACCAGTCATTGATTTGCTTTTGCGAATCAAACATTCTCAGTACCGGTTTGAAATGCATTAATTTCTGATTCAATAATATTTCGAGATCCTTGTAAAATGAGGGTAAGAAATCAAATAGTTCTCTTGCCATCCAGGTTTTTTTCATTTGACGTCCTGTAATAGGATTGAATATTCCGGCAGCTGCTTGTGAGGCAGAATGTTCTATACCTCCATCTACAATCACAAAGGATTTGCCGTAATTTTTTAAGGTATTCGATAATACAGTTCCGGCAAGGCCTTGTCCGATTATGAGAAAATCAATATTCAACGGAAATTTGTTTTTGGAATCTTATAAATAGCAATTACTTTTCAAGTTCAATGAAAATCAAAATTAAGGTATTTGTTTTCAATCCTTTTCAGGAAAACACCTATGTCTTATCCGATGATACGAATGAAGCCATCATTATTGATCCGGGCGCTTACGAACCCTTTGAAAAAAAGGAGCTCAAGGATTGGATAGAACAACATGAATTAAAGATTAAATTTATTTACAATACACATTGCCATATTGACCATGTTCTTGGCAACGAATTCTGCAAGGAGCAATTTAAGGCTCCATTAATCATTCCTGAAATGGAAAATCAGATTTATAAAGCAGTTAATACCTATGCAGATAGCTATGGCATCTTCGGCTATCGGGAGGCGGAGGTTGATAATTTTATAAATGAGGATCACATTATTCGTTTTGGTAACACAGAATTGAAAAGCATGTGGATTCCGGGCCATGCACCGGGACATCTTGTATTTTACAATGTTCAGGAAAAGATCTGCATAGGTGGAGATGTCTTGTTTCAGCGGAGTATAGGCAGAACGGACTTACCCGGAGGTGATCACGATACTTTGATCAGCAATATTCGTCAAAAGCTTTTCAAATTAGACGAGGATATGAAGGTATATCCGGGCCATGGCCCCCTAACTACTATTGGTGAAGAAAAAAAACACAATCCTTTTGTAGGCATCCATGCATAATTGGAAATTGGCCATACCATCAGCATTTACACTTGGAAATCTCTTCTCCGGATTTGTGGGAATTGCTTTTGCCTTCAAGGGTGAATTTCAGATTTCGTTCTTGCTAATTCTCTTGGCTGCCTTTTTGGATTTTTGGGATGGATTGCTGGCGAGAAAACTAAAAGTGGATGGCGAACTTGGCAAACAGTTGGATTCCCTTGCAGATGCCGTGACCTTTGGCGCTTTGCCTGCCTTGTTGATTTATTTAGTTATGCTAAAAGGCGGCATTTACCTGGATGTATTAAAGCCTTTTTCAAATGTTTTGCCTTATTTCTCAGGGCTGATACTTCTATCATCTGTTTGGAGACTCGCAAAATTCAATACCGATTCCGAACAAAGTACTTACTTCAAAGGCCTTGCAACACCGGCAAGTGCTATTTTAATCGGAGCCATTGCCAATAGCTTTTATTATAAAGGTTTTTATTATCCGATCTTCTGGTTTAATGAAGTCAGCTTAATATTTGTTCTTCTGCTTTCCTGGTTTTTAAATGCCAAAATGCGATTGTTGAGCTTCAAATTTGCAGAATACTCTCTTGCAGCAAATAAATCTCGCTATCTTCTTATTCTTTTGAGTCTCATATCTGTGTTTTTTTATAGTTTTGAGGCCATTCCGATTATAGTTATTCTTTATATCGGAGTTTCTTTTATTCATTTCAAAACGAACCATGAAATTTAAAGCAGAAGTTCATGTCATGCCAAAAAAGGAAATACTCGATCCTCAGGGAAAAGCGGTAATGTTGGGATTGCAAAACCTTGGTATACAAAACATTAATGATGTACGCGTCGGCAGACATATTGACCTTGAAGTAGAAGCTGCCAACAGGGAAGAGGCCGAATCAAAAGTAGAGCAGGCTTGTAAAAAGCTATTGGCAAATGTCATTATGGAGACCTACAGCTACTCTATTTCAGAAAATTAGTTTTCTAAATGCAATAAAAACACTCTTTTAATTGTTATGTTAACCAAAATGAGTGTATTGTAGAGAGTTCCACCGAATTCATGAATGCTGTAAAATCAACGTTGTTATTATTTTTTTTAGTTCTGTTTACATCGGCAAACCTATTGGCTGAATTTACGGTACTGAATTGGACAATTGAAAAGTCTCAGGGTTTTGAAGATCGTTTGATTTTTGAAGGCGCTATTTTCAGTCCTGAAAAGCAACTTCCTGTCTTTATTAAGAAATACCATTCAAAAATTATTGATGAAGCCTATCTGCAAAATCAGGTATTTGTGGCTTTAAGTGATGCTGAGCTGGAGCTGGTGGATGTTACTTTACTTAGCGATGAAATTGCTTTCACTACAAGTTTGAAAAAATTTGAAGGTAAAATCACCTCTTATATTGAGCTCATTCCAATTAGATTAAATCCGGTCAACGGCAAAGCTGAAAAACTGGTTTCATTCGATATTTCCATTATAGAAGCGGTCGATCACAGTTCGTTAAATTCCTATTCAGAAGCAAGAAAAATTGTCAAAGCGGAAAATTCTGTTCTTTCCACAGGAGAGTGGTATAAACTTGGAATAGTGGAATCTGGTGTCTATTTGTTGAATTACAATTATCTAAGTGGATTGAACAGCATTTTTGCCGGTGCAGACATTAATTCTATCAAATTGTATGGAAATGGAGGTGACATGCTGCCTGAAAGAAATGACGCCCCGCGTAAGGATGATTTGTATGAAAACCCCATGCAGGCGTTTGATCAGAACGGTAACGGCTTATTTGACCAAGGTGATTATTTGCTCTTTTATGGAGATGCCACAGATAAATGGTCTTTGGCCGATGGAGAATTTAAAAGAGAAATTAACATATATGCCGATACCAGTTATTATTTTATTAGCAGTCAGGGAAACAATGCCAATAGAATAGCCATCAGAAATTCATCCGGTGGATCGGCTACGGCGGTCTTAGATAATTTTGATTACAGGATTCAGCATCAATCCGACCTTATAAACCTTGAAAAATCCGGGCGTGAATGGTATGGAGAATTATTTGATTTCACACTTTCTCAAAGCTTTAATTTTACTATTCCCAACTTGATAAAAACCGAAGATATTTGTCTTGAAATAAATACGGTTGCAAGACATACTCCCTCAACTACAAGCTCCGTTTTTAGATACGATATCAATGGCAACCCAATTGGCAATGATGCAATAATTTCAGGTGTTAATACAGGTTATGGACAAAAATTCAATTCCAATACACAAAGAACCTGTCTGAGCCCTCAGAGCATTTCTATGGCTGATAATTTTAATGTGAACATCAGATACGATAAAAACGGAAGTGTTAATGCCAAAGGTTATTTGAATTACATTACTATTGAAGCAAAACGAGCCCTTGAATGGAATGGCAGTAGTATTCCATTCAGAAATAAATTAACCGAACAAGGGGGAACCTTTCAATTCCGAATAAATAATGCTCCCAATGATTTGGAGATTTGGGATGTAACTGATCCTTTGAATCCCATAAGACAATCATTCAATCGAAACGGCAGTCAGGTTAATTTCAAGTTTGATGCCAATCAGGGTGTATTAAATGAATTCATTGCTTTTTCATTGTCCAGTCTTGGAAATCCTGTTTCAGTCAAAGCGGTTAAAAATCAAAATCTGCACGCGCATCAGCCCAAAGAGTTAATAATTATTACCCACCCTATTTTCTTAAGTGAGGCCGAGCGCTTCGCCAATTACAAAAGAGAGGTAATGGGTCTTAGTGTACAGGTAGTGCGTACCGATCACATCTACAATGAGTTTTCAAGTGGAAAACAGGATTTATGCGCTTTAAGGGATTATATGAAAATGTTATTTGACCGAGATCCCAATGCACTTGAAAATGTTTTACTATTTGGCGATGCCTCCTACGATTACAAATACAGAAGTCCTGTAAATACCAATTTTGTTCCTGTTTATGAATCAGACATTTCTCTTCACGATGTAAACAGTCATTCATCGGATGATTATATTGCCTTTTTAGATGATGGGCTTGGAGAGTGGTGCTATAATGTTTCATGTCAAAGAACCCATAAAATGAGCGTGGGTGTTGGCCGCTTTCCTGTTAAATCTCTTGAAGAGGCCAGAATCATTATTGATAAAGTTATTTTTTATGAGAATAAAGCAAACATTTTTGGAGACTGGCTGAATAAATTGACATTCGTCGCTGATGATGATGATTCTAACAGACATATGTTAGATGCGGAAGCGGCTTCAATAGCTGCGGCCAATGCAAATCCAGCAATGGATATCCAGAAAATTTATATCGATGCATATCCCGAAGTCTCTTCTCCATCAGGCGCATTAACAATAGAAGGTAAAAATGCTTTAGACCGGGCCATACAGGATGGAACACTTTTGGTAAATTATTCTGGACATGGCGGCGAAGTTGGTTGGACAGAGGAGCAAATTCTCAGGTTGGATCAGATTTCACAATGGAATAATTATGACAAATTAACATTCTTTTTTACTGCCACTTGTGAGTTTGGGAGATATGACGACCCTGATGTAGTGGCAGGAGGAGAAATGGTACTGCTTGAAAGATCAGGTGGAGCCATAGGAATAATGACGACAACCCGGCCCGTTTATTCAAGTGCTAACCTTTCAATTAACCTGACATTTTTCAACAATGTATTTGACAGAGAAAATGGCCAGGCCCTGAGTCTCGGTGAAATCATCAGGAGGTCAAAAAATGAAAGTGAGCAGATTAACAATAGAAATTTTGCATTGTTGGGAGATCCATCCATGAAATTAAACTATCCTGATAAAAGAGTATTAATTACTGAGATCAATGAAGTTTCACCGGATCTTGAGCAAGACACGCTTAAAGCGCTTTGTCTTGTGGGGATTAAGGGAATTGTAGCGGATCTCGACAGTTCCATACTCAACAACTTTAATGGATTTGTCGATTTAAAAGTATTCGATAAAAAACTGCAATTGACAACCTTGGGTAATGACAATTCCAAATTTCCTTATAGCATTTATAAAAACCTTTTATTTAAAGGGAAGGCCACAGTTAATAATGGAGAATTCAATGTAAATTTTGTAGTACCCAAAGATATTGACTACAGCATCGGACAAGGCAAAATCGGATCTTATGCTTATGACCCTGAAACCGGACTTGATGCCAATGGTCTTGAAACAAGGGTGTTTGTAGGCTCGAGTTGTGATAATATAATTGCGGATAATGATCCGCCTTTGATAAACCTTTACCTCGATGATACCACATTTTCTTCGGGAGATTTAACCTCAGCTTCACCTGAATTAATCGCATTTCTCGAAGATGAAAATGGGATTAATTTTACCGGAACCGGAATTGGACACGATATTACTGCACTTGTAAGCGCCAGTTCAGAGGAGAAAATTATTCTCAATGACTATTATTTATCTGAACTTGACAATTATCAGAAAGGCAGAGTAAATTATCAATTGAAAGATTTACCTGATGGCGAACACAGTCTTACTTTAAAAGCCTGGGATACACACAATAACTCATCTGAAGCCACCGTTCAGTTTGTTGTAGCTTCCAGTGAAACAATGGCTTTAAAAAATGTCATGAATTACCCTAATCCCTTTAGCGAGGTCACATATTTTTCATTTGATCACAATACAGCCGGTGAAGATTTGATATTAGAACTGCGAATATTGGACAGAACGGGTAAACTCATGAAAACTGCGAATATGGAGATTCCGGCGAGTACAACTAAGGTAGATGGTCTGAATTATGAACAACTCCGATGGGATGGTACGAATTCGCAGCAACAAAAATTAAATTCAGGCGTTTATTTTTACGAAATCAAGGTTAAATCCAAAAACCTTGGAACAGAAACTGGCGAAATCAAGCGTTTAGTATATATCAAATAAATTACTTTTATATTTGCAGCTCAATTTTTTAAAGATGTCAAGAAAGATACTAGTAGCAATACTTGGAGTATTTGCATGCAACGTTATTTATGGTCAGGATGATCTGAGAACACTAACAACCTCAGTGCCTTTTTTAACCCTACCTGTTGATGCAAGAGGAGCTGCCATGGGAGATGTGGGTGCAGCAACAAGTCCTGATGCAGCTTCAATGTTTTGGAATCCCGGCAAACTAGCTTTCATCGATGCGGACTATGGTGGTTCTGTGTCTTATACGCCCTGGTTGAGAAACCTGGTGGATGACATGTCCTTATCCTACCTTACGGCATTTGCAAAAATCCGACAGGAAGATGCAATTGGCGTTTCACTTACATTTTTCAATTTAGGCCAAATACAATTTACCGATAATCAGGGGAATGAACTTCAGTTGGTTAATCCAAATGAGTTTAATATCTCAATGGCCTATTCCAGAAAGCTAAGCCGCAAATTGGGTGTGTCATTGGGATTAAAATATATTCACTCCGACCTGACCGGTAGAATTGATGCACAGACCAGTCCAACAGGAACTGACCTGAAACCGGGTAATACTGCAGCAGCAGACCTGGCCATGTTTTATCGAAACGACTATGTGATATTTGGGAATAATACCAATATTGCTTTTGGTGCCAACCTGAGCAATCTGGGTCCGAAAATATCTTATTCGAATAATGATTCAGCAGATTTTATTCCAACAAGTTTGAAATTGGGTACTTCAATTGGAATGGATGCGGATGTTTACAATACTTTTACACTCTCCATCGACTTTAATAAATTACTGGTTCCATCCGATGCAAACTCAGACCGCGGTGTGGTAGGAGGAGCTTTCAGCTCTTTTGGAGATTCACCTGACGGATTTAGCGGAGAATTAAAAGAAATAGCTATTTCACTAGGGCTGGAATACAATTACGATGATAAGTTCTTTGTTCGCACCGGTTATTTCTTTGAAGATGAACTCTATGGCGCGAGGAAATATTTTACCGTGGGTGCCGGTGTGAAATATCAGGTCATTGCTCTTGATCTTGCATACCTAATACCAACTACAAGAAATCATCCATTGGAAAATACACTTCGTCTAACGCTTGGTTTCAATTTTATGAGACCGGATGAGCTTGAATCCGTACAGGACGAGAGTTAGGAAAATCTAATTACAATTCTTTCGAATCTGAATCTTCTTCTTTCTTAAAGAATTTATTCTGAAAAATTAAAATGGCAAGGACTCCACAAAAAATGGAGGCATCGGCAATATTAAAAATTGGCCATAGACTGAAATATTGTCCACCGATAAATGGAATCCAGTCTGGTGCAAAGCCTTCCCAAATATCCAGATAAAACATATCTATGACTTGTCCGTGAAACCAGGGCGTGCTTGCATCTGAAGGGGCATTATTTAATATTACACCGTAAAAAGTACTGTCTATTACATTTCCGATGGCACCACCAAGAATTAATGCTATACAAACCAAAAGACCCCGTTGAGCTGATTTTTTAATTAGCAAAATCAAATAATAAGCAATTCCCCCCATCGCTAATAAGCGAAATAAACTCAATACCAGTTTTCCATAAGACGAGCCCAGTTGAATTCCAAATGCCATTCCGGGATTCAAAGTATAATACAGTTTAAACCAGTCATCAAATACTTTAATCTGGCCCACTGAACCGTAATCCATATTGAAATGCACTAGCATTTTTACCGACTGATCCAGAATAATTATGGCCAGACTGATTAAAAAATATTTTGAATACTTCATTGACTAATACTTAGACTGGTTTTTTCGATTTTAAGCCCTATTGATATTTCATCAATTTCAATTGAATCAGAATCAGCAGGATCTTTATCCAGAACATCCAGCTTCATGGCCTGTGTTTCCCTGGAGATATATTGGTTAAAATTGTTTACCGAATTAATAACAAATTCGTCTTTTGAGGATATTTCCACGACAATTTTGTCCTGAACCTCCAATCCGGAGTCTTTCCTCATATTTTGAATTCGATTAACTATGTCCCGGGCAAATCCCTCACTTTTTAATTCATCGGTAATGGCAATGTCCAAAGCAACGGTCAAACCGCTGTCGTTGGCGACCGACCAACCGGGCACATCGCGGGTCTCGATAAGGATATCACCTTGTTCAAGCTGTATATGTTCTCCATCAACATCGATTGAAAAAACGCCGTATTGTTCGTATTCAGAAATGGCATTCTGATCCATTTTTTGGATATGGGGAACAATTGTTTTCAGTTTTGGGCCGAACTTTTGTCCAAGCTCTCTGAAATTTGCTTTTGCTGTTTTGGTGATTATGGAATGATCATCGAGCAACAATTCTACCTCTTTGACATTGACTTCATTCTTGATCATTTCTGATATCTGCTGAATTTGTTCCTTTGCTTTTTTGTCAAGAACAGGAATCATAATTTTAGATAGAGGCTGTCTGACTTTTATTCTTTCCTTTTTTCTCAAAGAATGAACAAGCGATGAAATTCTTTGGGCATAATCTATTCTCTTTTCCAAATCCAAATCTATCACCATACTGTTGGCTTCCGGAAACTCAGAGAGATGAATGGAATCAAATTTTTCTTTATTACTAACGACATTGAGCTCTCTGTAATAATGCTCCGATATAAATGGGATAACCGGTGAAGACAATTTCAAAATGACTTCAAGACAATTATAAAGCGTTTCATAGGCCGCTTTTTTGTCATTCGTAAACTCTCCTACCCAAAATCGTTTTCGATTTAAACGCACATACCAATTACTCAAATCGTCTATCGTAAAATCCTGAATTAGTCTTGCAGCGCGTGTCGGATCGTAATCTTCATAGGCTTTTTTCACATTACCAATCAATGAATGCAATCTGGAGAGAATCCATCGATCGCTTTCAGGCAGTTTATTGAAAGCAACAGGATCGGATTTATAATTAAAGCCATCAATATTGGCATATAAGGCAAAGAAATTATAAGTATTGTGAAGTGTCCCAAAAAATCTTCGCTGAACTTCTTTAACGCCTTCAATATCAAATTTTAAATTTTCCCATGGCGGAGCATTGCTGATCATATACCAACGGTTACAATCTGCACCATAGGTATTGATTGCATCGAATGGGTCCACTGCATTGCCGAGGCGTTTAGACATCTTATTTCCGTCTTTATCCAGAACCAGGCCATTGGCGATAACATTTTTAAATGCAACCGAGTCAAAAAGCATTACCGCGATGGCATGCAGGGTAAAAAACCAACCACGCGTTTGATCTACACCCTCAGCTATAAAATCTGCCGGATAATTGGCTTTAAATACATCTTCATTTTCAAATGGATAATGCCATTGGGCATATGGCATTGCTCCCGAATCAAACCAAACATCAATTAGATCGGATTCGCGATACATTTTTTGGCCGCTGGGGCTGACCAGGACAATTTTGTCTACAAAAGGGCGGTGAAAATCAAAATTTTCATCCAGTTCACTATCCATAAAACCGGCTTTTACCGATTTAGAAACTTCATTCTTCAGTTCCTCCTTCGAACCAATGCATATGGCCTCGGATTTATCTTCACTTCTCCAAATAGGGAGTGGTGTTCCCCAAAATCTGGATCGGCTTAAATTCCAGTCAACAAGATTTTCAAGCCAATTACCAAATCTTCCCTTACCAGTTGCAGCAGGCTTCCAATTAATACTGTTATTTAATTCTACAAGTCGATCTTTAAAAGCCGTGGTCTTAATAAACCATGAATCCAGCGGATAGTACAAAATCGGCTTATCTGTCCTCCAGCAATGAGGATAGCTGTGTTCGTATTTTTCTACCTTAAAGGCTTTATTTTCTTCTTTGAGTTTAATCGCAATCAGTACATCGGTGGATTTATACTCGGGATTTTCAGCCACGCCTTCATCTTCGTACTCCTGTTTTACATAGCGACCTGCAAAGTCCGATACTTCTTTTACAAATCGACCTTGCTTATCCACTAATGGAATGTCATGCCCGTTTTCATCTTTTACCATCACGGCAGGAACATTATTTTGCTGGGCTACACGGTAGTCATCGGCACCAAAAACAGAAGCCGTATGAACAATACCCGTACCTTCTTCCGTAGAAACAAAATCACCGATAATTACACGGAATGCATTTCTCTCTAAATCTTCATTAGTCACATATGGCATTAATTGCTCATACTTCAGTTCTGAAATCTCTGAACCTTTGAATTCTCCTGCAATTTTCCATGGGATTATTTTATCGCCCTCATCGTAGTCTTCAAGCGAAACTTCAGCACCTTTTGCCTGAAAAAACTTATTAACCAAATCAGCTCCCAGAATTACTGAAGTGGGTTTAAAAGTATAAGGGTTAAAGGTTTTTACTTTGACGTATTTAATATTTTTCCCGACGGCAAGCGCACAGTTGGAAGGGAGTGTCCATGGGGTGGTGGTCCATGCTAATAAGAATACTTCTTCGTCATTCGAATCAAAAATAAATTCTGATTTTTCGCTGCGTTTTAATTTAAATTGGGCAACTATAGAGGTGTCCTTGACCTGTCTGTATGTACCGGGCTGATTTAATTCATGAGAACTTAATCCGGTTCCCGCTTTTGGAGAAAAAGGCTGTATGGTATAGCCTTTGTACAAAAGACCTTTGTCAAATAGTTTTTTAAGTAAATTCCAAAGACTTTCGATGTAGTTGTTTTCAAAAGTTATGTAAGGGTCGTCCATATCAACCCAGTAGCCCATTTTTTCCGTGAGCTCTTCCCATTCACCTTTAAATTTCATTACCGCTTCACGGCAACGCTGATTGTAATCCTCAACGCTTATTTTCTTACCGATATCTTCTTTTGTAATGCCGAGCTCTTTTTCAACCTGTAACTCAACAGGTAGGCCATGAGTATCCCATCCGCCTTTTCTTTTTACCTGATAGCCTTGTAAGGTCTTAAAGCGACAAAAGATGTCTTTGACCGTGCGGGCCATAACATGGTGAATTCCCGGGGTTCCATTTGCAGAGGGCGGGCCCTCATAAAATGTAAAGGATTTCTTGCCTTCTCGCTCTGAGACGGAGCGTTCAAAAATGTTATTCTCCTTCCAGAATTTTAGAATGTTTTTTTCTATTTCCGGAAAGCTAAGCTGTTTATACTCTGTGTATTTACGAGCCATTTGAAATTGCTGGGTTTTTCGGCATGCAAAAGTAGGTAATTTTTGCTTCCCTTAAAGATTATTTACTATCGCTATTCTCTTCTCCTTTAAAAAACTCTTCTTCAGACTTTCTGCCATTGCTTCTTACAGACATTTGACTTAAATCGATCTCCTCATCTTCATGCTCATAGTAAAACTCATCATACATCTCAATGAGCGGATGTGCATCTCTGTTTTTCAGGCCTTTATCAAAAGACATTATCAGAGAAGGCAAAATGATTAAATTGATAAGTAAAGCCACTAACAGCGTAAGCGAAGTAAGAACTCCAAGCGCCACGGTTCCGCCAAAATCAGAAAATGCAAAAATGATAAATCCTGCAAAAAGGACGATTGAGGTGTACATCATGCTCGATCCGGTTTCGAGAAGACTAATAGAAACACATTTTGAAATTCGATTGCCATTGGCCAGTAATTCCTGTCGGTATTTGGCTAAATAGTGAATCGAATCATCCACCGAAATACCAAATGCAATGCTAAATATTAATGCGGTACTTGGTTTTAGATGAATGCCAAAATAGCCCATGATACCCGCTGTGACCAAGAGTGGTATTGTATTTGGAATAATACTGATAAGAATCATTCTGACCGATTGAAAAAGAATGGCCATAATGATGGCGATCAATACAAAGGCAATGATCATACTTTGAAGAAGATTCTGAATCAGGTAACTGTTGCCTTTGATAAAAATCAAGGTGGTGCCGGTAACCATCATTTCGAGATCCGTTCCTTCAAATAATGATTTGGCCTTAGGAATAATTTTTTCATTTATAAGTTCATTCAATCGAATAGAACCCATGTCTTCTATCCTGTAGGATAGTCGCATTTTTTGACCCGCCGAATCAATAAAACTATTGGCAATTTGAGTGCTGTCTTGGGTATTTTTTAAATATCTGTAGAGAAATGCGCGGTCTCTTTTGGAAGGGAGCTGGTAAAAGTCAGGATTTTGATTGTAGAATGCATAGTTGGCTGCTTTTACCACATTTAACATGGATACCGATTTGGAAACATTCGGAATGGAATCTATAAATTCATCAAACTGATCTACAAGTTGCAGATTATTGAGTTTAGTCGTTCCCCTTTTTTTATTGGTATCAACAATGATTTCCAAAGGCATTATTCCTGCAAAATTCTGCTCGAAAAAATGGAGGTCCTTAATTATAGGCGAGTTTTTAGGCAAATCATCCACCATATATGAGATGGCTTCAATTTTGGTAAGTCCGTAAACGGATACAACAATGGTGATCAATGTGCTGATGTAAACCGCCGGACGATATTTATGTACAATCACATCAAATCCTTCGAGCAAGAAACCTACAAATCTAAATTCGAGATGTTTAAGATGCTTTGCAGAGGGCTCGGGTAATAGGGCGAAAGTAGCGGGAATAAGGATAATACTTACCACAAAAGTGGCCATAATGTTAATGGAAGCTACCAATCCAAACTCAGTGAGAATGGCAATATCTGTAGATGTAAGTACACCAAAGCCTATAGCTGTTGTAAAATTGGTTATCAGTGTGACAATTCCAATTTTGCGAATGATCCTGCTCAATGCCAGGAGTTTAATCCCGTGTTTGCTGAAT
The DNA here is from genome assembly GCA_014323545.1 of Hyphobacterium sp. CCMP332. Classification (NCBI taxonomy): domain Bacteria; kingdom Pseudomonadati; phylum Pseudomonadota; class Alphaproteobacteria; order Maricaulales; family Maricaulaceae; genus Hyphobacterium; species Hyphobacterium sp. CCMP332. Next base: position 1,582,277 of record CP058647.1, on the reverse strand, counting down.
TCCTGGTGATATTTATTGATAAGATAAATGCTGTTTGGGATACCAATTACCACAATGATGGGGGGTAATAGGGCTGTTAAAAGTGTGAGCTTATATCCTAGTAAAACGATCGTACCCATTGTCCAGACTACAATTACTCCAATCAACAACATGGGCACAAGCACTGCGGTAAAGGATCTGAAAAAGAGAAATAATATGGTCGCGCAAACGGCTAAGGAAATATAAAGGAAGAATGAAAATTCTTCTTTTACGCGATTGGAAACCTCAGATCTTACATAGGGAATTCCGGCATAGTGAAGCTCAATACCTGTTTTATCCGTAAACTGATCACCTGCCATTCGAATGTCGGCAATAAGGGGATCGCGCTGTGCTGAATTGACATAATCTTTTTCTAAGGTGATAATAACTAATAATGCACCGTTTTCACTGTTGATTACCTGCCCCTCGTAAAACTTAATATTTCCGGCAATCGCCAATAAACTATCGAGTTCCTCTTGACTGTCGGGAGTTTTTGTAAAAACAGGTAAATATTCAAATTTTTTCTCCGCGGTATTTTTACTCACATTGAGTATAGAAGCGATGGACAATACCTTATCGACACCTTCAATCTGGCTCAGTGCTTTGTCAAGATATTGAAGTTTAATAAACTTATCTTTTTCAAAGATGGATTCGTCTTTTAATCCGATGGCCATGACCGTACCATCTTCGCCAAAGGTTTTTTTAAACTCCCTTAAATAGATCATGTCGGGATCATCGTCGGGAACGATCTGCGCAAAATCGTAAGTTAACTCAATCTTCCTGGCCTGATTGGCCATAAAAATAGTTACAACAAGTATTGATGCCAGTAAGGCATATCGGTACTTAATTATTATATGTGCTAAACTAGTCCACATTCAAGCCAGCAAAACTATTGATTTCTAAGCTATTTGAAGATTTTTCTTTGTAATAAACTGATATCTAAGCCTGAACATTATAATCTGAGAAAGGTTCATGTTTGATTATGTGTCAAAATCATGTTTGAATGAGGTCTTTTTACTTAATTTAAGGAGATTTTAATAAAGAGGATATGGGAGACTTAAACGTAAGGATAGTTTCAAATCAAAAGCAGCTCAATAATTTTACAAAATATCTCTTAAAGGATCTTCAGGCTTTGGAAAAAATGCTTGAAGACAATTGGTTTAATACCAGCCCGATGCATATTGGTGCAGAACAGGAAATGTGTTTGGTGGATGAAAATTATAAACCTTCTCCCAAGTCTCTTGAAGTGCTGAATGATTTGAATGACAAAACATTTACGACTGAATTGGCAAAATTTAACCTTGAAGCCAATATTGATCCCCTTGTTTATGAAAAGGATTGCTTTTCAGTTTTGGAAAATAATCTCAATACACTTCTGAAAAAAGTAAGCGCAGTTGCGGCCAATCATCACAGTGAAGTAGTGCTTACAGGAATTTTACCGACCATCCGAAAATTTGATCTCGACCTGGAAAACCTTACACCACTGGATCGGTACTTTGCATTGGTAAAAGCCATCAACAAATTGAGAGGGAAAATCTACGAATTGAGAATAGCGGGTATAGATGAACTGAATATAAAACACGATTCTGCAATGCTGGAAGCTTGTAACACGAGTTTTCAGGTACACTTGCAAATTGCTCCCGACGATTTTGTCCGCAAATACAATGCCGCTCAGGTATTGATGGCCCCGGTATTGGCCATTGCGAGCAACAGTCCTATGCTTTTTGGAAAACGCCTTTGGAAAGAAACAAGGGTTGCATTATTTCAGCAATCCGTGGACACCCGGGTGACCAGCGAGCATTTACGCGATAGAAGCCCCAGGGTGACTTTTGGTAATCAATGGCTTCAAAATTCCATTATTGAATTGTATAAGGAGGATATCGTTCGGTTCAAGGTAATGTTGATGACTGATGTTGACGAAGATGTTTTTAAAAAAATTGATGAAGGTGTAACACCGGCACTTCGCGCTCTAATGATTCACAATTCAACGGTTTACAGATGGAACCGACCCTGCTATGGGATTAGCCCGAATGGGAAACCTCACCTAAGAATTGAAAACCGCTGTTTGCCTTCCGGGCCTTCTGTCCTTGATGAAGTCGCAAATTCTGCTTTCTGGATTGGATTGATGTCCGTATTTGATCATCATTATCCTGATATCCCAATTCATATGGATTTTGATGATGCAAAATCAAATTTTGTTGCAACAGCGCGTTTGGGTATGGATACGCAATTGCACTGGTTTAAAGATAAAAAATATCCCGTCAGCGAACTGATTCAAAAAGAACTATTGCCTTTGGCAAAAGAGGGTTTGAAAAAGAATAATATAAATCAAGAGGATATAGATCGCTATATGGATGTGATCAATGAAAGAAATGAAAGCCGAAAAACGGGTGCTAGCTGGATGCTGAAATCATTTGCCAAACTCAGCAAAGTGACATCCAAGGAAGAACTTTCCATTGGTCTCACTGCCAGCATATTAAAGAATCAACAGGAAGGCAAACCAATTCACACCTGGGATCTGGCAAGTCTTGAGGATATAGTGTCTTGGCAACATTCAACATTACTCGCAGAAGAATTCATGACGACGGATTTATTTACTATAATAAAGGACGATATTCCGGAAATGGTCACCGAAATTATGGATTGGCAAAAAATTCGGTACATGCCGGTCGAGGACGATAAGGGAAAATTGATAGGACTTATTTCTTCAAGAATGCTGCTTCGTTACTTTAGCAGATTAAACAAAGGCGAATTGAGCGATGGCAAAACTGTAAAGGATTTGATGATTGCCAATCCGATTCACATAAGTCCAGAAACTACGGTCATTGAAGCAATGAATATAATGCAGGATAAAAAAATTGGCTGTTTGCCGGTGGTCAAAAATGACAAATTGATTGGTATTATAACTGAAGAAAACTTCCTGAACATTACCAGCAGCCTTTTAAACAGGTTAGGAAAGGGGAAATCTGTTAAATAATAATTCAGCACAAGCAAATGCTAATTCATTCCCAAAATATCCCGATTCATCAAATATTCCTTTTATATATGAATGTGACTGGCCACCTTTGATATCAGATTGGAGGTCAAATTAATCTAATAATGTCATGTTAAAAAAAGTCTATAGTTTGTTAGCCCTGGTATTTGTGGTCACTGCCGGGGCTTTTGCACAAAGTGATAAAGCCTTTATTTACGGAACAGTTTCAACGATCGATGGGGATAAATATAAAGGACAGATTAGGTGGGGTGATGAAGAAGCCTTGTGGGAAGATGAGTTTAATTCCACAAAAAGAGAAAATCCCTATAATCGCTGGGCCAATAAAGACATGGTCAAAACCATGAAGTTTAACAAAGGCGATGACGAGTGGGAGTTTATGGGTCTTTGGAAAGATAAAAATTGCTGTGATTACCATTGGCAAAATCATCAGTTTGTTTGTCGCTTTGGTGATATAAAAGCTATAGAACCGGTTGGCCGTTCTGAAGTGTCATTAATAATGAAAGACGATTCGAGGTTTAATGTCTCGGGGGGCTCAAATGACATAGGAACGAGTATTTTAGTAATGGATCCGGAACTTGGAGAGGTTAAGATCAGGTGGGAAAGAGTGAATAGAATTGACTTTGAATCAGGCCCACCCAATTTAAAATCAAAATTCGGTGAACCGCTTTATGGAAAAGTAAAAACAATAAGAGGAGAGTTTGAAGGTTTCATTCAATGGGATCATGAAGAATGTCTTAGCATTGATAAACTCGATGGGAATAATAATAATGAAAGATTTTCCATAGAAATGGGTAATATCAGAAAAATTGAACGCTACGGCAGAGGATCCAGAGTCACCTTAAAATCCGGCCGGGAAGTTGATCTGTTCGGAACCAACGATGTGGACGATTCAAACAGAGGCGTGGTTGCCAGAACTCAGGATTTTGGAAAAGTATTGGTAGATTGGAGAGACTTTGAATATGTGGAGTTTCAGGACAAAATCCCAGTGGGATCATTTCTTTCTTATGATGAATTCCCAAAACCAAAAAGGCTAAAAGGCGAAGTTATTACAGTCAAAGGAGAAACATTGAAAGGCCTTATCGTCTTCGATATTGACGAAACTTATGATTATGAAATTCTTGAAGGAGATGACTACAACGTCAAATACTCCATACCCTTCAGAAAAATTGCTTCGATAAAACCTAAGAATTATAATTTTTCAAATATTACTTTGAGAAATGGCAAAGAAGTATTACTGGGAGATTCACAGGATGTTTCGGATAGGAACGATGGCCTGATGATTTTCAAGAGTGAAACAGATGAAGAGCCCGTCTTGATTCCCTGGGAAGGTGTGAAAGAAATTAAATTTCAATAATCACCGTTTTGGGAAATTTTCCAATTTTTAGTACGCCCAATTATATGAACACAAGGAGAGATGCAAGTGCTCTTTCCTGGCTAGGTCTGGCCGTGATCGTAGCGATTTTAGGAGCAGTCGCCTTTCTTGGTTATTTTTCCAAAGTGGAATCGCTTTTAATCACAATTATATTTTGGATAATAAACGTCGTATTCTTCATTTGGGCAGGGAATCGTTTTATTTCGAAGTGGCTGGATAAAAAATTGCCCTGGGATGTTTTTGTTTCCAGACGTTTTTTTATTCAACTGCTTTCTAGTGGAATTTACAGTTTGCTGGTTGTAAATCTAACTTTCTACTTTTTCAGGACTTTGTTCACCAGTTCAGCTCCGGATTTTTCTCAAATGGCCGTGATGAACATTTACGGTCTGCTCTTTGTGTTGCCAGCCATATCCATACATTTTGGGATATACTTTATGACCCAATGGAAAAAGACAAAATTAAAATCTGAACAACTGGAAAAGGAAAATATCAGAACCCAGCTGGAGGTATTAAAAAGTCATATTGACCCACATTTCCTTTTCAATAATTTAAACATTTTATCATCGCTGATAGATGAAGACAAGGATACTGCCAGAAAATTTCTGGATAATTTTGCCGAAGTATATCGCTATGTATTAAAAAACAAGCAAGTAGAATTAGTCAGTCTTGAAGAGGAGCTTGAATTTCTCAACAGCTATGTCTATTTACTTAAGAATCGATTTGGTGAACGCCTGATTTTTCAAAATGATATAATCATTAATACAGAAAATCTTATGATCCCTCCTTTGGCACTGCAAATTGTGGTTGAAAATGTCATTAAACACAATAAGATAGATGGCGAAATGCCTTTAACAATCGAGATGTTTACTGAAAATGAAAAACTGGTCGTTAAAAATAATCTTCAAAAGAAAAATCAAACCGTAAACTCTTCAAAATCCGGATTAAAGAATATAAAAAAGCGATTTGAGTTCCTTTCGGATAAAGAAGTAGATGTATTGAATATAGAATCACATTTTATTGTAAAATTGCCTTTGCTTGAAGTTGAAAAATGAAGGTATTAATCATTGAAGATGAGGAACTAGCGGCAAAAAAATTGAGCAAAATGCTCAGAGAAATTGATGATTCGATTGAGATAATGGAATTATTGAGTTCTGTAAAAGAAGCCTCTTCCTGGTTTGATAAAAACGATTCTCCCGATCTGATATTTACGGATATTCAATTAGGCGACGGATTGAGTTTTGATATTTTCGAGAATCAGGAATTAAAATGTCCTGTAATTTTTACCACCGCCTTTGATCAGTACGCCATTAAAGCCTTTGAGGTTAACAGTATTGATTATCTGCTTAAGCCTGTACAAAAAGAAAAAATAAGAGCTAGTCTGGAGAAATACGAAGCGAAAAAAAGAGCCTGGAATCAGGAAGAAAGTACGCTGGATGTAAAATCGCTATTAGAAGCCATTAGCGAAGCAAAAAATAATTATAAATCACGGTTTTTGGTAAAACTGGGAAATAAAATTCACGCTGTTAAAACGGAAGAAATAGCCTATTTCTATTCTGATAACAAGCTGACATTTCTGGTAAACAAAGAGGGAAATAAGTATCCTATGGATATATCACTGGATGAGATTTTGCAACAGCTCAATCCCGAATTATTCTTTAGGATTAACAGAAAATATATAATACATCTGGATGCAGCATCAGAAATCAAACCCTATTTCAAAGGGAGATTAAAAATTAGCTTAAAACCCGGTATTGATGATGAAATTGTGATCAGTGCTGATAAAACGCCGGCCTTTAAAGCCTGGCTTGATCATTAATAATTGGAAGCAATTAATTCTTCACTTAGAAGCTGCAACATAATTATTCTTGAAGAAGGGTATAAATAGGCTGCTTTTTTTAAAAGTTTGGAAGCCTTTTCAAATTCTCCCTCATTAAAGGCAAGCACTGCGAGATTATAATATTGTAATCCGGCTAAGTTGAAAAGATTGATCTCATTGGTAAAAATTTCTTCCGGATTTTCGCTTGCATTTCCCAATCCTCTTGCCACAAATTCACTTTGACCCTGCGCGTATTCTTCTCTTCGCGATTTGACGTTTTTCATTTTATCTACTACCCCAAAAGCCGCATCCGTCGATTCAATTAAAATAAATTCTCCGTTTTCATTTTCTACTTCAAGGTAAGCGTGAAAGGGCGTTTCATAAATATGAATTTTATAGCCCATTTCGGACAGGAGCAGAGCATAAAAGGCAGTACCGGAAATACAATTGTAATCGCCTTTTTCCAAAAGATCGCTGTAGGATTCATACAATTGATAGCTGTTAAAATATTTTTTTTGAGTGGTTTTGAATATGTATTTGAGTTTTTTCTCAAAATCCATTCGATCCATTTTGGAAGTGTTCAATTCCAATGGGATGCTTTTCAAAAGGAGTGAAAAATCCCTGTATTCATTTAGTCCATTTTTACTTTCTGCGGCTATTAAAAAACTTGAAGGGTCTACTAGCTTATTTTGTTTAAGCTGCTCAAATGTCTTTTTCTCAAAATCTGAATGAAAATCAGATACAGCAAAATACTGAGCGTTCAAGGGGACGCTGATCAGTAAAAAACCGTACATAAGAAATTTAAGCATCTTCCAAAGTTAATTAAATATTACGCAAATATTAATAAAATGGTTACAAAAAGGCGTATAATTGTATAATACTAATATAAAATATAATTATATTAATCAAAAATAGGCTGTATTAATTTTAAGTTTACTTAAAGCATAAAAATCAATACTTAATTAATTCTATTTTTGCCCGATGCAAAAACTACTTTTTCTTCTAATAGGGATTTATTTTTTTTCGTGTAATCCGAGTTCTCAGCTTAGTGCAGAAAAGGAAGAGCACAGCAAATTAGGCGTTAGGGTGATTATAGGTGAAAAGTACAAACCCGGAGATAATGTGGTTTTTATTCTCGAAAATAATTCTGATACACTCCGGTATTTATTGGAGCCTTCCAGATTGCAAATACAAAGAAAAATCGATACACTTTGGTACGACCTGCGGATACAACATTGTGCATGTGGGGCGCCTTGTGCTCCACCTCATTATATTCCAATTAAACCATTCCAACAAATGGACCTCTCCTGGAATCAAAAAGAAAGCTGGTGTGAGGGTGGCTATGAGCCGGGAAATGATAAAAGTGCTTATGTAAGACGCGGCACTTACAGATTTATAATTACTGTAAATGATTCTCCTGAAAAAGAGCAGGCAGACGATGAATTTATTTATGCAGAATTTAAAATCCTCTAAGGGTTTTTGATTATACTATCTGCTTTTTTGTTGGCTTCATTCATGATTTGATTTGCGCGGCGGTTGGCTTCATTTTCAACCTTTCTGGCCTTATCTTCTCCTTCTTTTTTAATTTTCTTGGCGGCTTCCTGAGCAGCTCGTTTTGCAATAGGGTTATTCGCTTTTTTCACCAAAGCATCGGCCTGATCATTGGATTGCTTGCGAATTAAGTTGGCAGAGCGTTTTCCTTCAGCCCTAATTTTGTCAGCATTTCTTTTTGCCTCGGCCAGAATTTTATCTGCCTGTTCTCTGGCTTTGTTTCTGGCATCATCGCTTGCTTTGTTTTTTAAATTTGTAACAGTTGTTTTTGCTACGCTTTTACCGGACCCATCTCCTGAATCCATGCCTAACAACTTCACTTTAGGATCTGATTGTGTACCTGTGACACCGAAGTTTAATGTTACAGGCCCGGAGCCCGATAAGTTTGAACCGGACAACGCATTCAAAGCACTGGCTGCAGCACCTGTGATGGCACTTGCTGAAATATCGGATTTAATGGTATAGTCCAGGGCACCATCCAGACCATAATTTCCACCAATAGTCAGATTATTTCCAGCGGCATTTATTTTAAAAGGTTCAAAAAATATCTTTCCATCACGAATTTCTGCATTAACAAGAAAGTCACTCAGCGGATATTCGTTGGATGCATTCGAATTAAATCCTGCAAATTTTGCTGCACTGTTAAGTTTATTAATGATTTTAAAATCCTTCATTGCTGCATTAAAAATATTCAACAAACCACCGCCGGAGAGGCTTGCGAGGTCGGGATCGTAGTTTTGTAATAAATTTCCTTCAACATGAAAATCAGTATTGACCTTGCCGGTCATATTCTTTGCCATAGGAGCCATTTCCTGAATTGAAGCAAATGCCTCGTATGCTTTTGGTATTTCCAATTCTTCGATGTGAAGGTCAAATGAAAAATAAGGATTTAGAGAATCTTTGGTATCGTATTTTCCGGTAGTCCTGAAGGTACCAGCGAGCATGTTAAATCTTGTTTGATTTAAATTTATCGCCCCATCCTTGATTACAATCTGGCCATTCAAATTGGTAATATCAGATTGCGCATAAAGAATTTTCTCTATGCTGGCGTCAAGTGTAAAATCTATGTTTCTTGGAATGGGTTCTACCACCAGTTCTTCCTCGGTAGAGGCACTTGCTTCTGACCCCAATTCTTCCTCTTCAGACATCCATTCGTTTAAATCAAAGCGCTTTGAATTGAATTTAAGATTTCCGACTAAGGTTTGGTCTTTTAATACATAGCCCAAATAATTATTAAAACTACCTGACATTTGCATGTCACTATTCCCAAGTGTACCATTATAATTTCTAAGAATGGCCTCTTTAGGATTAAATTCAAAATTGGCAGATTTTATCCCCAGGCCCTGAGGCAGGTCTTCACTTTTAAATGCGAGGTTAAAAACACTGATTTTTCCCGATGTGGGTAATTGATCATAGCGTTCGGCATCTATGTCCGACATTTTACCGGAGGTTTTAATATCGGCCTGAATGATACCGGCCAGTTCCATACCGTCCTGTGGAAAGATTTTCATTAGTTTTCCAAGATCAATTTGACCTTTTAAGCCTGTGCTATAGGTATAGTTCTCAAAGTTTTCCAGATGCAAAAATGCTTCAATTGGATTGCCATCAAAGTTCATTTTAAATGTTTTCACATCCAATGAGCTATTGACCAGATCTCCACCTGCGCTTTTAGCATTGGCAATCATTTGTATATTTTCCAAAGGAGCCGGTACTTCTGCGGATTTGATATAGCCATTTTCCAATTTCAAATCGGCATTAACATTAGGCATTGCAGTTTCACTATAAGTCCCACTGATCTTTGCAACCAGCCCAAAAAGCCCCTTCATTTCAAGACCCTCTACCGGGTAAAAAGAAGAAACTTCTGCAAGATTTAAATTGACATTGGCATCAACGTTCATATCAATTACATCAATTCCTTTTGTAGTCGCCGTTATATCTACCGGATTATTTCCTAAATCCATATGAAATTTTTTAAGATCCATTTCTGTGGATTCAAGACTCGAACCCTCTTTTTTAACATTCAGGTCGAGATTTACATTTTTGACAGCAGCAGGTAAGTCAGGATATTGGAACATTCCATCTTTGACCAGAAGCGTTATTCCAAAATCAGGAAGTACCTCTCCCTGTAATTTTCCCTTAACAAATCCATCAAAAGACATGGTCCCGGAAGTTTTCAATGATTCAAAGTCCTTTTTAAAGACAGCGGGAACCAGTGATAAGATATTTTTAAATGTTGTTTCTTTTGAGATAAAAGTAAGGTCGTAATCCTGAAAGTCATCACCAAGTACAATGGAGCCATCAAATCCAAAAACAAATTGATTTAATGCGATACTATTTTCCTTAAAAACATATTTGTTATTATCCAGATCCATATTTAGAATAAGGTCGGCATTGATAGTGTTTCCATTCAGGTAATCCGTCCCCTCCATGCTAAAATCTATAGCCTCAATATTGGTTTTTGTATTAATATCAAAAACGGAAAGCGTAAAATCTCCGGAGCCTTTATGCCTTAAGTTTTTTATGTAAGCACGCATATCTGAAGAATTATCGATGTATCTGATATTAGCATTGGCAATTTCCCAAACATTTATCGAGAAGGCCATTTCTGAACTTTCTTCACTCGCAGGCTCTTCAATGGGTGCTTCTTCATCTGTGGCTTTGGCAATATCGTAATTTGCTCTTCCGTCTTTTAATACCTTAACATAAATATTGGGTTCTATAAGGTAAATGCCATTCAGTTCTATTTTATCTGTCAAAAGACTCATAACATTAATGGCCAGTTCAAATTTTTTGACATCCATAAGAGTGTCACCCTGAAAGGGAGCATTATTGGCAATTCCGAAATCCTCAATGGCTATCGTAAGGCTTGGGAAGTGAGAGAAAAATGAGAGACTGAATTTTGCGGGGTCAAAATAGACTTTCGCATTAACATTTTCCGCGACGGCATCATCAACCGCTTTTCTGATATCATCTTTAAAGATGATCGGTACAGATACCATAATTATGAGAAGAAGAACAATCATACTGAGCAGAACAATCAATACTTTTTTCATTACCAATTAATTTGTTAGGATATTGCAAAGGATTGAATTACTGAAATTCAAATTAAAAATCTCACTAATTGCAATCTGAGTTACCAAATTTAACTTTTACTTAATTTAAAATTAAGAATTTTTAAATGCCTTAAATTATGTCCTCAAATAAAGATGCATTTGTACCCTTTGAGCATGAATCGTTTTCGAACGAAGAAATGCTATTTCGCGCCAGACAAATGCGCGATTTTTCAGAAAAACGACGCTCAATACGTTTTTTTTCGGATAAGAATTTTCCCGAATCCATTCTCGAAGAAATTATACTTACCGCCAATACAGCACCTTCAGGTGCGCACAAACAGCCCTGGACGTTTTGTTTGGTCAAAGACAAAAAATTAAAACAAAAAATTAGAGAGGCTGCGGAAAAGGAAGAGTACGATAGCTATCATGGAAGAATGAGTGAAACCTGGTTAAAAGACCTTGAACCTTTTGGCACCAATTGGGAAAAGCCTTTTATTGAAACCGTTCCGTACTTAATAATTGTATTCAAAAGGGTATTCGAGTTGGACAAAGGTGAAAAGAAGAACAATTACTATGTAAATGAATCCGTAGGAATTGCCTGTGGGATGCTTATTAATGCCATTCATAATGCCGGTTTGTGCACACTGACGCATACGCCGAGTCCAATGAATTTTTTAAGTAAGATTTTGAATCGACCCGAAAATGAAAGGCCATTTTTACTTTTGCCGGTGGGCCTGCCTCATGAGAAATGCGAAGTCCCAAATATCAAGCGAAAATCTCTTGATGAAGTATTAGTAAGATATTGAAAAACTTAGGATTACAATATAGGGAGGCAATCAATTTGGCAGGCAAGGTCAATTTTAAAAAGTTGAGAAATGCCATTGAAGTCTATCAGTCTTACAGACACTCAAGAAAAACTGGAAAAGTTTTGCATCCGGCAATGCCTTTTGCGCTATCAGTTGAACCCACGACCTCATGCAATCTCAGATGTCCGGAATGTATTAGTGGTTTGAGGGCTTTTACAAGGCCAACCGGTATGTTGGAGCCGGGCTTGTATTCTAGAATAATAGAGGATGTCAGGGAGTATTTAATTTATCTGACGCTTTATTTTCAGGGGGAACCTTATCTCAATCAACATTTCTTTGATTTTGTAAGAATTGCCTCAGAATCTGATATCTATACGAATACCAGCACCAATGCGCATTTTTTAAATCCTGAAAATGCCGAAAAAACTGTAAAAAGCGGTTTGGACCGAATTATTGTATCCATCGATGGGCTGGATCAGGAAACGTATGAAAAATACAGAATTGGAGGGGATTTGAGCAAAGTAAGCGATGGCTTGAATAATCTGGTAAGTATTAAGAAAAAGCTAAAATCGCGAAAACCCTTTATTGATTTACAATTTATTGCAATGGGCACAAATGAACATCAGCTCAAAGATGTTAATGCATTTGGTGCGCAACTCGGTGTGGACAGAGTCCTTATTAAAACGGCCCAGATCAACAACTATGAAAACGGCTCAGCATTTATTCCATCTGATGAATCGCTGTCGAGATATAAATACAATGATGAAGGAAAATGGGTACTTAAAAACCGAATGGATAACCACTGCTGGAAAATGTGGCATTCTGCGGTTATAACATGGAATGGAGATGTAGTGCCCTGCTGTTTCGACAAGGATTCAAATCATTCGATGGGAAATATAAAGGAAAATAAGTTTGAAGAAATATGGAATAACGATGCTTATAAAGCATTCAGATCAAATTTATTCAAATCCAGATCAGAAATAGACATTTGCAGCAATTGTTCAGAGGGAACGAAAATCTGGAATTAGGAATTTTCGCTGGCTTCGAATTTCAGGTCAAAATTAATGGTTAGTTCTTCCTGGACTTTAACCAATCCCAAAAATTTCACAGGAGGCTCAATGCAATAATTCCTGAGATTAAGTGTTGCAACTCCATTGTAATGATAATGCTCATCTAATTTTTGAGGATTGACTTCTATTAGTTCATTGTGAACCTGGCCGGCCAATCGAACTTTTGCATTTAGAAAAAGTGATTTATGATGGGCACCTTTCATTTTGGGGACCACCGATTGAAAATCTATAGTAACAGAAGGGTACAAATCCGCTTTAAGTAATTCATAAAGATCATTGTTCATAATTCTGTTGCCGCTATCAAATCCTTTTACTTTTAAATTGAGAATGGCATTTTCAAATGAAATTCGATCTGAATTGCTCTTTACAGTCACACACATATCATCCTGAAGATATTCGGGGTCGTATTCAAAGCTGAATGTATTGACATTTGAAGTGCCGTGAATTTTTAACTTGCTTTCATCGTAAATACGAATATTGTATTCTGAGGGACTTTGGTTTTCCCATCCAAAAAACACAAATGCAAATAGCAAAAAGATCATAATTTATAAATATAAAATAGGGGAGTTGATAATTCAACTCCCCCATAACATTATTTAGGTCAAAATAATTTAGAAACTAATAGCTGCTTCAAGCACTATTCCATCCCAGGTTGCTCCGTCAAACCTTGATTGATTCAATGGTGCACCTTCTGGAGATAAGGAACCATCATAAGAATGTGTTACATACTCAATTTTAGCTAGCATATTTCTGGTTATGAACCATCCTGCACCAGCGTTAATTCTGGTTTGGCTCATATCGGTATTCGATTGATCTGTAAAATCGCCTGAAACAGAATTGTATCTTCCGCCAACGTAAAACTGTTCGTTTCCACCGAATCTATATAATAATTCTGCGCCAAGTTGAGTAAAACTACCTCCTGATGTGTCATTATCACTGGTCATTTCAAATACGCCGAAGAATTCTAAACCTTTAAATTTTACAAATGGGTTTACCTGGAAAGCTGTCAAACCTTTCCATCCCGGACTAAATCTTGGATCAAAATCACTTCCTCCACCTTGATTACTTTCCATAATGCCATAATATCTTGCACCTGATCTGTCTCCGGCATATAAATAATCTCTTTGACGATTTCTACCAGTTGGGTTTGGATAAGTTCCCTGATCTGCAGAACTGGTGTAGAATGAACCGGTAAATCTCAATCGAAGATCATCGTTCATTTGCTTGTCATAACCCAGTTTTCCATAAAAGGTAATTCCTTCATCGTTGTTTTGAACTACATTTTGGTTCAAACGGCCATTTGACGCTCCAACAACACCTAATATTCCGGATTCATGCATTACATTTACTTCTAAGAATGGTTCAGTTGTGAAAGCATCCATAATATAATTTCCAACAAATGGATTGAAGATTGTTCTTGCATTATCAGATCTTCTGAAATGCACATCACCGTAGTTGATTTCATCCATACCAACTTTAATGAAAGCCATATCCATAAATCCTGATAAGAAATCTTCTTTGATGAAGTCCAGTTTATCAATTCTTATATATCCGCCCTTTACCCATGCTTCTTCATGGTGTCTTGAAGAAAGATAGGTACGTAAATGTAAGCGCACACCATCATACAGCTGAGCATCAATGTTCAAATTGGCGGTAGGTAGATTGAAATTACTTCCCAGCTCTAATAGCGTATCACCTGCAAAATTTGAAGATTGGCTTATACCTTGATATTGCAATGCAAAATCTCCTCCTATTCTCAATCCAAATCCTCTATATGGCGTATCGTCCTTTGGTGCTTCAAATACGTTCAGACCTCTTTGGTCATTGTATCTGAAGTTTTGTAACTCTGCTCTGGAGTCCTCATTTTCATACATGTCAGCCGACTCTTCCTGAGCCAGCGCGTTCAGCCCTAAAAAAAGGGTGAAAATAAACGTTAATTGAAATACAAATAGCTTTTTCATATCGATAAAATTTAGATACATATTAAGTTTTAGTTTAGAATTAAATCGTATTCAATGCTTACTACTTCCCCAACCACGATTGTTCCAAACATGGCTGTTGGAGGTTCGATATTGAATTCAGTCATATTAATGTCCTTTTTACCGGAGATTTTTAATTTGTTACCCGATAAGCTGTAATTGCCTTTGACACTAATATTTTTTGTTACACCGGCGATGGTAAGCTTGCCTGAAGCAATTATGTCACCGGATTGAATGCTTTTAATATCATTTAACTGAAAAGAAATAAAGGGATGCTCTTCTGATTTGAGTGCTTCGTATGTAAGATCATTCATTTTACCCTTACCACTTTCTATTGATTCTACTTTAATTTTCGTAGTTAGTGACTTGATATCTTTCAACTCACCATCCATATCTACTTCTGCAGTTGCCGTCATTTCTTCAACTATACTTGTCCAGTCGTGAAGTGTAGAAGTTCCGTGGACGTACATTACGGAGGATTCATTCAAACGGAGTGTTTTTTGTGCAAAACCAATCTGAATTGCTGCCAGAAAAAAGATGAGTAGGAAAAGTCTTCGTTTCGAAATCATAATTGGAATAGTCTTTAAATCTACGATTCGAAAGTAGAAAGCTTTTTAGGCTGAAAACTTAGCGATAATCAATTTTCAAAATGATTTAAATCATCTAAATTTACTTAGTTAAAGAAAATCAAGGTATTTACTTAATAAAAGCTGATTCTGGAAAATACGGGTTTAATCTTCTGAATGGATAAGTTTTGAAGATTGTTGCGTTCCGATCATGATTATGGCGAAACCTGTTCCGAACATAATCAGACTGTAAATGGCTGCCGGAATGGCTAATACGGAACTTCCCAGTGCGATAGTGGCCACTCCAATGGCCATGGTGCCATTCTGAATGCCGGTCTCAATCGATATAGTAATCGTTTGGGGCAAACTAAGACGCAATATTTTGGCAGTTATAAAACCAATTAACATGGTTGTAAGATTTAAGGCTAGTGCTAGAATTCCTGCCTGTTCAAAATAATCTATGATATTGTTTTTCTCTTTTACGATAATGCCAAGAATAACAAGGGCCAATACAATCGCGGAAGCAATTTTTACTGATTTTTCCATTTTATCAGCAAAATCCGGCTTTTTAGCCCGGATCCACATTCCCAATGATACGGGAATGACCGTAATAATGAGAAGCTGGGCAAAAACTTTCGGAATATTTATTTCCACCGTTCTATCCATGCCCATAAAGTAATTCAGCGAAAATGAAACGATGAGTGGAATTGAAATTATCGTAATCAGCGAACTGATGGCGGTTAGTGTTACGCTCAATGCCGTATCACCCTTTGAAAGATGCGTAATCAAATTGGATGTGGCACCCCCTGGACAAGCTGCAAGGATCATAATGCCCACCGCCAATTCCGGAGTTACATTCAGTAAAATAGCGATCGAGAATGCAATGAGAGGTAATATAATTAGCTGATTTATCAGTCCGGTAAGAACAGCTTTTGGGAATTTTAAAACTCTTTTAAAATCTGCCATGGTCAGGGTAAGCCCCATACCAAACATAATAATGAATAGAGCAGCGATCAGAATGATTGTTCCGGTTTGGTTCATTTCATTTTATTTAAAAAGAGAATACAATGATAACAGTATAGCTTGAATTTTGAGGTCTTAAGATTCCTTATAGTAATTATTCAGTATCGAATCCATCTCCCTTTCTCCGTTGATTACCTGATTCACCAATTCCCAAAGATCTTTATTGATAAGTGAAGAGAGGGGTTGGTTGAGTTCGTTTATTTTTGGAAAAACCTTTAAAATCTTCTTATCCCAATGCTTATAGTATTTCAATAAATCATCGGGATAAACACTTTTTCTTTTGGTTTTTTCATCAGCAGCCCGGAAAGGCCGGGGAATATTTAAATAGCCGTAATCATCTGTCAATTGCTCTCCTATTTGAATATCCCGAATTGCGATTTCAAAATCATAAGCTGTTGTAAGACAATTTGAATTGAAACTGTGGTTAACAAATCTTCCATTATCCCAACATAGCACAAAATTTCCTTTATTATTTCTAAAGGTATAAGTATCCAGAATATCCTGATAGATTGCATCCATTTGCTGAAACTCTATTGGACTAAATTCTCTATCGAGTTTATCCAATACCCAGGTAATCGTACCGGCAGGAATTAATTCTGTGGCAACTACACCATAGCCAATCTCACGGTTGATGAATTTCAATTCAGTATTAGGGTGGATCATTTAAAATTTTTATTTAGTTACCCGAATTAATCAGATAATACGTATAAGCCAGAAAAACAATTAGAAGAATGGCAGCTTCCCAGCGATCCAGTTTTTTCTTACCTCCTGTAAACATGGCGATAAACAGAAATGCAGTTCCTCCTGCAATCAAATATAGATCGCGGTTAAATATTGTATCATATTGAATGGGCCTTATGATCGCACTTATGGCGAAGATTAAAAGGAAATTGAAAATGTTGGAACCTATTATATTCCCTACAGCAATGTCGGTTTTCTTTTTAATGGCGGCAACAACTGAAGTAGCCAATTCGGGCAGTGAAGTTCCCGCAGCTACTACCGTTAAACCAATGATTCTTTCACTGACACCAAATACATGAGCGATGGAAACCGCATTTACCAAAACTACTTTGCCTCCTATGACCAAACCTGCCAATCCCGCAAAGATGAATACGGTAACCATAAGGGAGCTCATATTTTTCTCCTCTAGCTGTATTTCTGCAGGATCAGATTTTAACTGAGAATAGACATAATAAAGAAAAATAAAAAACAGCCCCAGAAGTATAAAACCATCAGCTCTTGAAATAATGCTGTGCTGATCTACGAAGAAATTATTGCCAAATGCCAATACAAGAACAATAGCCAAAAGCGAAAATGGGATTTCCTTCCATACCGTACTCGATTGTACAGTAAGAGGAATAATAATTCCGGCAACTCCCAGGATTAAGAATAAATTGAAAAAATTACTCCCGATTACATTGCCCAATACCATTTGATGATGACCTTCTGCGGCGGCAAAAGAATTTACTACCAGTTCGGGTGCAGAAGTACCAAAGGCCACAATGGTTAAACCAATTGCAAGGTCAGAGACTTTATATTTCTTTGCCAGAGCAGCGGCTCCATCCACCAGCCAATCTGCTCCCTTTATAAGGAGAACCATTCCTAATGCAAGAAATAATAGATTTAAGACCATTTAATTCGGTATGAACCAAATTTATGAAATACTTGAATCAATTTACAAATTTTGATTTTGAACTCAATTTCTCTAAAGAAATCTTTAAGTTGTCAAGCGTATCGTATAAATATGACATGGATTCAACGGAATAATAAAGATTCTGAATTTCACTTGTAACTATTTCTTTTTCAAGGATTTCATCCAGGTCAAATTGTTTTACCGTCACATTTTTATTCTCATAAATATGTTTTGATTCACCAAAGGAGGATATAATACCTGCTCCGTAAATCTGTGGATTTTCCCGGCTTCCCATGAGTCCAAATTCAATGGTAAACCAATACAAACTTCTAAGGCCTTTTATTACTTCAGGATGATCCTTGTAATTAACACCTAGCTGGCCCAATGCCTGCATATAATTGGCATATTCGGAATCCATGAGCAAGGGGATATGCCCGAAAATGTCATGAAACATATCCGGTTCCTCAAGATAATCCAATTGAATTTTTTCTCTGATCCATGTGGAAGAACAAAATTTCCTTTTGGAAAGCAGTTCAAAAAACCGCTCCACCGGAATCAAACCCGGCACCACCTCAATGGACCAATTGGTCTTTTCCATAAGCGCATTATTTAATTCCGGGAATCTCGGTATGAAATCGGCGTTTAAGCTTTTGTTCAATTCATTTAAATAATGATTATACTCCTTACTCGCTTTAAGGCTTAATTCTTTTTTTTGTCTTTCGAATAGTATTTTCCATACCTCAAAGTCCTCATTTGAGTATTCTTCGTAATGCTGTTTCATAAATTGATATAAGGTCTCCGCGTATCCTGCCTTTGATGTTTAATTTTCCTTTGGAGAGAGATTAATATTATTTCTCAAACCACTTTTTGCGCAGGGCATAGATTAGTTCATCTTGGTATTCCTGATTTTTGTACAAGGTATTTTCCAAATGGGCTTCTAATTTATATCCGGCTTTTTCAAGCGCTTTTTGTGATGCAATATTAGTTCCAAATGGACGTGCAAATATACGTTCGATATCAAAGTTTTCGAAGCCGTAATCCGACATTTGTTTAATGGCCTTTGTAATTATTCCCTTACCCCAATATTGTTCGGCCAACCAATAGCCGAGCTCGCCGTTTTTTCGCATAATATCGTTTTTGGGGTGGAGTCCTATACTTCCCACTGCTTCTCCATCAATTTCTATAGCCAAAATGGTTGGGGGGACTTTTTCCGTTACAAAATCAAGAAATTTTTCCCCTTCCTTTTTTGTATAGGGATGCGGGAAATTATCCATCATGTTTTTAGCAATTTCAAAATTATTGGCATGCTTGACCAGGGAGGGCAAATCTTCTTTTTTCCAGGGCCTTAATTGAAATTTCATAATAATTGTCTCAATTCGGCTACTAATTTAATAATTCCTTGCTTGAGGTGCCGAATTTAAAAATTCATTGATAGAGGAACGGCGATTTGATATTTGCAAAAGATCAAAATCCGGATCAAATACATATAAAGGTTCGGAGCCGTTAAATGTGACTTTTATTTTTGACTTGACCATGCAATTTCTGATCCGTAGCTTTTTTAATGCCAATTGTTTTAAATATTCAGCAAACTGAACAGCCATGCGAGGATGAAGTGACATCTGCTGATACTGCGACAGATTTATTAAATTTTTAGGGTCGATTTCATGAATTTCTCTTTTGTCCAGATCAAAAAGGGCAAATTTCATCTCCACTATCTCGCGATGTTGAATTTTCATTCTCCAGGCAAAATGCTGCCCTTCACCCGTCCAATCGACATATCCTGGGTAGAGAAAATGTCGAAAGGGTAAAATGAAATGGATTATGAAATATAGGGACAGTACGATTAAAAGGGATTTTGTAAGTTTCCTTACTTGGATTTTTTGTTTTGAAATTGGCAAATTGAATCGCTTCAGATACGATTCAACTTTATCCTGATCGAGAAATAGAATCAGGGCTCCCATCATGAAAAAGGGGAAAATATTAATGTCTCGAAATATCCAGGCATTGGATAAATTAAAAAAGAGAGCGAGTATTATGGCTGGCATTCGCGTTCGTTTATACCATAATAGAAATGGAATACTCATGTCGAAAATCAAACCTCCGTACATAATGAAATTCTCGACCAGAGGAGTGCTGATAAACTCAAATCCCGAATTTTTTGCCCTGATAGCCAGAATTTCTTTTACCGGGTGCATATTCAACCAGTAGGGGTTTATTTTAGCAATACCACCAAAAAAATATACCATGGCAATGTGAATTTGAAAAATCAAATATTGCCATCGTGGTATTTGAGGAGAGGTCCTGCTTTTTTTTAAAGTCAATGAAGCATCTGCATTGCTTATGCTGAACATTAGACAAACAAGACATATAAGATATATATGATTATTGTAAAGACCTTTATCCAGCAAATGAATATAGGATAAGGACAAAAACAAGTAAAAGGAGGCCATACGAAAGTAATATCCAATTGTGATCAATACAGCACTCAGCAACATTCCTGCAAGGATTATTTGCATGGCAGGTTCACTCATAGGACTGAGCGGAAGAAAATCATAATTGAAAAGCGTGGCGGGAAGAAAAATAAATTTTTCGATGAGGCCGATGCGGTAAAAATAAATAACTTCCCAGAGCATGATTAGGCCAAATAAGATGCGAAATAGGCCCAGGCCAATTGAAGGTGAACTTTTGTTTAGATGATTTAAAATCGACTTCATTTTTTTAATCCGGCTATTTTAAAACTTCAATCCAGCCTTTGTAATTTTTAATTCCCAAGTCTTTTTCAAAACTAAGTCTATAGAAATAGGTGCCATTTTCAATATTTCTATCAGGCCAGGTATTATCGTAATTGATTTTACTATAAATTAATTTTCCCCAACGGTTGTATACGCTTAAGGTAATAGATGGGAACATTTGCAATTCGGGGATGCTAAATCGCTCATTTATACCATCGCCGTTGGGAGTAATTACATCAGGTAAAACAAGCCTAAGGGATTCATCAATGCACTGCATATTTGAGAAACTTACATATTCAGTTTCCAAATTTTTTGCCCTAATTCTAAAGCAGGACTCGAATTCCTCAAATGATTTTAAAGCATAGTTGTTAGAATTTAATTCTTCTGCCATAATACCGTTCCGAATTAAATTGTATTTGGTATTCGTTTTTGACCAGCCCAAATAATCGGTCCATTTCAAAGTTTGATTTTCAACATCCAGATAAATGGCTCTATGCGTTTTTGATCTGAGTGTATGGCTGCAATTGTTCTCGGTTTCAATATAATAGCCGGCACCGGGAGTATAATCAGGGTCTATCCATTTTGATTCGTTTTCAAGCAAAATAGTTTGATATTGTGAAATATCCTGCATGACTTTATAAAGCCGAAATGATTGATTTTGAATTTCGGGAATAGATTGTAAACTAAAATCTAGCCTTGTTAATTCCACCAGGCTATCTTCCGTCAGCCCATAGATGACAGGGTTAAGAATAATTCCGGAATCGAGCTTAATTTCCAATGATTTTTTTGCAAGCCTACAATTGCTACTGTCCTTTAAATAAACCAGAACTTGGCTAACGCTATTTTTCCAATCAATCAGAAGAGAATCACCGGATTTTTGTATCAATTCTCCATTTATAATTTGAAAATCTAATTCCAGTGATTTATCATAAATGATACGATACCAGACTTCAGAATTGTTGAGGCATAGTTTGCTTTCCCCCTCTATTTCAAGCGCATATTTTTTTGGATGAATAATGATTTCATCAAATCCAAAACATCCAAGATCATCCCATACTTCCGCAGTAAGGTGAATTGATTCTCCATCATAGATCAATGATACACTGGAATTATTTGAGATTATTTGGTCATTGAGTTTCCATGATATGTTCTGAAACGCATTCTTAAGGTTGAAATTGATTGTATCACCGATACATAAATTTTGTTTTTGCCCTTGGATTTCCAGCGGTATTTTGCAATAGCCCTCTTTACAAATACTTTGTATACCCAAATTGAGATTACTAAGCTGAATCGCTATTGGCAAGACAGATAGATTTACATTATCAATCGATAATAAGGAAGTGCTCATGCCCGGTGAAAAAGTACCCGTATCCAAAATGGCGTTTTGAAACTCACAAAACGATAAGGAATCTGAATCTATCAGACCGTAAGCAATCCCATTATTCGCCGTATTGTCATTTCTTATGCCGAAAAAGCCCAATCGTTTCCTATTTGGCTTGACAATAGCATGCAATTCAGAACTAAAATTATTCTGAAGGACAGTGGAATTTAATAGGTTGAGATTTGAATCCAATTGTAATAAAATACCATTGTAAATGCCATTTCCGTAATATTCTGCTTTACCAACGTTTGTGATGATTGAATTTGAATCAATTACAGAATTGTAAATCTCAAAATCATTTGCGACACCTATATGCATGAATCTTGCATTCTGAGATTGATCTGTAGTCCATTTGCAAATTATCGCATCGCCCGCGATGCTGCTGTGAGCATCGCTGTATCCTGAAATATAAAATGTATTTAAGTCTCGCCGAACAATTTGCCTCAGAGAGTTTATATTGCCTGAAGAATTAAAAAGATAGGTTTTAATGCTGTCGCTTTTGAAAGAATAATGAAATACAGAAGCTTCTTTTTCAACTGATCCAACAATAATAAAGCCATTGCTGTAAATGGATATGTCATTAAAAGTACTGGAGTTTGAGCTGTTTAATTTGAGAGAGGAAATAAGACTTCCGGTTTCTGAAACATTTATAAGTAAGCCGTTATTTTCTGTAAGATTTGTACCACAGATTAGCAGGGAATTTTCATATTTGACTGCAGAATGGATGGAAATCTCCCCTGTAGAAAAATAGGAATTGGCCCATTGAATCCGGCCTTTAGAATCAAATTTTAAAATGGCCACAGAGCTATTACTGACTGAATCAATCAGGCTTCCAAGTAGAAAAACCGAATTGCTGTCTGAAACAATCAATTCTTTTATTTGAAGAATGGAATGATTTGGTAATTCAATTTTATTTGAGCTTAAAAGATTTCCTATGCTGTCTTGAATAAGAAGCCCACTAAATTCATTCGCAGATGAATCCGTATAATTAATTTCGGAATATATTAAATTCTTATTGGGGCAGGCTTTTGAAATAATTGATTTTAAATCACCATTGAGAATTAACTTTTTGCTAAATTTCAAGTTTGGAATTGGATTCTGACCGGGCAGTCCGGTGGAGATCAGGCAGAAAACCAGGATGATATAGACACTTAATTGTTTTATATGCTTAAAAATTTACTCTTAAATGTAAGTAATAGCCATTACTTGAAAATATTTTTATCTCTGATATTTATCTATTCAATTGGGAATGTCACTAATGCGCAGACAATAAGTACATTTCCATATATCGAAGATTTTGAGAGTGGAAACGGCGGATGGACTACCGGTGGATCGGGAACCTGGTCCCTGGGCACACCAACAAAACAGGTGATTAACAGCGCAGCTTCCGGGGCCAATTGTTTCGTAACCGGTACTCTAGGTGGACAATACGGCCCAAATGAAAACTCATTCGTTGAATCCCCTGAATTTAATTTCTCAACCTTACAACAGCCCGTGATTCAAATGAATGTTTGGTGGAACAGTGAATTTTCATGGGATGGAGCGGTACTTCAGTCCAGTATAAATAACGGTTCCAGCTGGCAAAATGTTGGAAACTTCAATGATCCCAACAATTGGTATAATGACAATACCATTAACGGAAACCCGGGTGGACAACAAATTGGTTGGACCGGCCGAAATTCGACCGGAAATGGTTCGGGAGGCTGGGTATTAGCTAAAAACGGAATGAACAGCCTTATCGGTCAAAGCAGTGTTAAATTAAGAGTGGCCTTTGGTTCTGACGGGAGTGTACAAGATGAAGGATTTGCCTTTGATGATATTTTAATTTTTGATCTTAAAGCCCTTGATATTGGACTATTGAATGTATCCTCTCCAACGCAAGATTGCGGATTGGGTCTGGAAGATGTAACAGTCAGAATAAGAAATTTTGGTTTTCAAACACAAAGCAATTTCAACATTTCATATCAGTTGAATAATCAGGCCATTGTAACAGAAACCTATACCGGAAGCCTTAATCAGGATCAGGAAGCCACATTTACTTTTGCTCAACAAGTGAATTTAAGCAGCAGCGATAATTATGTCATAAGCGTTTGGACCGATCTTACCGGGGATGAAAACCGGACCAACGACTCTACATTGAATATAGGTTTGAAAACTGTTTTGCCGATAATACCGGTAACTTTTCCAGGCTACACCGGCGATAATTTAGATGAAGCAGTTCCCGGCTGGTCTGAGGCGAGAGGACAAAATCCTTCGGGAGCCAATTCAAACTGGACCAGTGCGGATTCAATTCAAATGCAGTTTTTTGGTGTCAATACAGCTCGCGTAAATTTATCGGGAATAAATCAGAGAGAATGGCTGATAGGGCCTATATTCAGAGTTCCTCAGGCATCTATCATGTATTTTAATGCCGCCACCACTATTAAGGATGGCACCGCTAATTCTGCCATGGGCTCCGATGATAAATTGGAGGTAATGCTTTCCAACGATTGTGGATCTTCCTGGACCAGTATGTTGACTCTTGATGCATCTACCGGGTTGGATAACAGTCTCCGGCAATACGCCCTTCGCCTCGATAATTATATTGGTCAGGAAATAATTTTGGCATTTAAAGCCAGCGATGGGCCTACCAACGATCCCGAAGATTACGACTTGCATTTGAGCAATTTTGAGGCGCGATTTATATATCCCAATGATGCGGGAATCGTGAGTTTCAGAACCGACAACGGAACACAAACGATCAATGCAAATACAGGTACAAATGTCTATATCAGATTGAAAAATTTTGGTGCCAACACAATTAATACCATCCCAATAATTGCTAAAATGGGAAGTGTTAATTATCAATTTGTGCGCTACAATAACCTGGGGCCAAATCAGGAAGTAGAAATAAACCTGGGTGGCTATTATGCCTCGGTTCAGGGGCCTCCTCAAGTCCCGTTTTTGGCTTATACCATGTATCCTAATGACACAATCAATCAAAATGATACGCTCCGCACATTTTTGAATGTTACCGGTGCAATTGGTGTTGGATTGGACGATCAGCAAGATAAACCTGTGAAAATATATCCAAACCCATCTGCCGATGGCGTTTTTCTGCTCCATTCCGACACCAAGCTTGAAGGCATAATTACGGTTTATGATTCAAAAGGTCAAAAAGTTCATGAACTGGAATCATATGATAATAAGCTGAAAATCAACTTATCTTTATTGGACAAGGGAGTATATATCCTTAATTACAAGGCAAAAGGGAATAATTCAAGTTATAAGCTTATTTATCGTTAAAGAAATTGTCCTATAAATGAAAAGCCTTATTTTTGATTGAAATAATTTCAATCAATGAGGATATTATTATTTTTTCTAGCGCTCTCCATCAGTTCAATTTCTTTTTCCCAAATCAACACTTTTCCTTACACACAGGATTTTGAAAGTTTTAGTAATTGCAGCGGAACCTGTAGTGGTCCGTGCAATTTATCAGCGGGCTGGTCCAATGCCACAAACGATGGCGCCGAATGGTTTGTCGATTTTGGGGGGACAAGTTCTTTAAATACAGGCCCTTCTCAGGATCACAATCCGGGAACTTCCTCCGGAAATTATTTATATACGGAAACTTCCGGATGCAATAATCAAACGGCACTATTAAACAGTCCTACATTCGATTTTTCTTTGTTGAGCAATCCTACTATTGATTTTTGGTGGCACATGTTTGGTACGGCGATGGGAACCATGCACTTCGACCTGGATACTGGAACCGGCGTTTGGATTCAGGATGTAATTCCTTCCTGGACTGCTAACACAAATCAATGGCAAAACACTCAGATTAATCTTACAAATCTTGCTGCATTTAATCCAAATGTAAAATTCAGGATTCGCGGAATGACAGGGACTTCTTTTACCAGTGATATGGCAATAGATGATTTCAGAATATTTAATGACATTCCCGATGATTTAGCAATTACCGAAGTTGTAAGTCCAAAACAGGATTGTGGTGTAACCGGTGTTTTGCCGATAGAAATTGAGATCACGAATCTTGGTGCCAGCGATCAAAACAATTTTTCACTGGCCTACCAGATCAATGATAATCCCCCGGTCATCCAGCAATACATTGGATTGCTCGCCTCTGATCAAAAAGACAATTTTGTCTTTCAAAGTAGTTTTGATTTCACCCCTTTGCAGGATTTTAAAATTAAAACCTGGGTTATATTTCCACAGGATCTGAACAAAGCAAATGATACCCTTAGCGAAGGCGTAAAAGAAGCATTTCCGCTTGAAGTCGTTGATTTTAGCAATTATAATGGCGACAATCTGGTCAATGCCTTTCCGGGCTGGAGGGAAGCAAGAGGCAATAATGCGCCCGGAGCAAGTTTGAATGCCAACTGGAAAAGTTCGGATTCTCTTCAGCAATTGTTCTTTGGAACTCCCACAGCCAAAATAAATTTGTCAGGAACACAAAATTCTGAATGGATTGTAAGTCCGCCGGTGTTAATTTCAAATTCTGCACGCTTGTTTTTCAGTGTTGCACTTACTAGTAAAGACGGTACTCAAAGCGCGAATATGGGAAGCGATGATAAATTGGAAGTTTATATTTCTACCGATTGTGGAAATTCATTTAATATTCTAACAACCATAGATGCCTTCACTACCTTATCCAATTCATTAAGACAATTTGCCATCAATCTTATCAGTTATGTTGGTCAGGATGTAGTATTTGCATTTAAAGCCAAGGATGGTCCGGTCAATGACCCCGAAGACTACGATTTACATATAACGCAAATTGAAGCGCGAAGAGTATTTCCGAACGATGTGGGCATAATTGATTTCAGAACTCAAAATGGCGATAAAATCATCGCAGCCAACACAGGTGAAAACATATTTATACGCCTAAAGAATTTTGGTTCCAACACCGTTTCTAATATTCCCATTGTTTCGAAAGTGGGAGTGGTGAATTATCAAAATGTATTTACAGGTAATCTCGCTTCAAATGCGGAAACAGAAATCAATATCGGGGCCTATTTCGGTGACCCAAATGGTTCGCCATTCATTAGTGTAAAGTCCTATACCCTATTTTCAAATGATACTATAAACTCCAATGATACCTTAAAAGCCGTTCTTAATGTGGATGGAGCTACAGAATTGCATGATTTATTAGAAAAGGAAATAAGCATAAGACCCAATCCATTCAATGATCATTTCACGCTTGATTTAGGTGCTTTTTCCGAAACGGTTAAATCGATCAAGGTATTTGATTTAAATGGTAAGGAGATACGTAGCGTCCATTGGAATGGAGAAAAGTTATTTAATTTCGAAGGCAATTCACTCTCTAAGGGATTGTATATTATAAATATGGAAGGAGAGAATTTCGTACATCGATTGAAGTGTATCAAAGAATAATTTATTTAATTCCAATAAATCTAAACTTTAGCGTTTAATACAATTATAATCCTGTATTTTTGCAGCCTTTTATAAGAAAATGCTAATGAGGTTTACCCTTTTCTTTTGTATTGCCCTATTTTCAAGCAGTCTCTTTGCTCAAATTCAAACTACATTTCCATTTATCGATAATTTTGATTTAGCCACCACCAATTGGCAAACCAGTGGAAATCTCAATACCTGGAAAAGAGGGGCCCCTTCGATGACTCAGATCAATTCAGCTTATTCAGGAAATAATGCCTGGATGACGGATACTCTATTTAATTATGCCAACAACAGACTCGATGCATTAGAATCTCCCCTTTTTAACTTTTCCTCGCTTTCTCAGGCGCCCTATCTAAGATTTAAATACAACATGAAAACAGAGTCCTGTTGTGATTATGTAAAATTTCAGTACACTCTGGACGAAGTCAATTGGAATAGTATCGGAAAATACAATACAGGGCAAAACTGGCATAATGACAGTACCGTAGATTACTGGAGTGGGAATTCCAATGGCTGGAAAATTGCCTCTCATATCTTAGACACCATTCCTTTGACGCAAAATGTGCGATTTAGATTTTTGTTTTTCTCAGACTACAGTCAGAACAACGAAGGTTTTGCTATTGATGATTTTGAGATTTTACAAAATTATACAGATGTCGGCCTGCGGCAATTGATTCAGCCGATTAGTGATGCCTGTGACTATCCGAGCGCTTCCCCGGTTACTGTTGAAGTTGAAAATTTGGGACAGACCGCTTTAAATAATATCAGTATTTCTTACCAGCTTGACTCAAACGCTATTGTAACTGAAACGATTGTTCAAATTGCTGCGGATACCAGCATACAATATGTGTTCAGTCAGGGTGTTGATTTATCCGCCAATGCAGAATACGAATTAAAAATTTGGATTGATTCAGCGAGCGACAATTACAGCATCAATAATACATTGACCAGCACAATAATAAACCTGAATGAGATCAACCAATTTCCATATTTTACAGACTTTGAATCGGGTCAGGAAGAATGGATTGAGGGAGGAGAAAACAGCACCTGGTCTTTTGGAGAACCCATGAAATCTAAAATCAGAGGGGCAAATTCAGGTCAGAATGCGTGGGTTACGGGAAATACCGGATTCGGGCTTTATAACAATAATGAAAACTCTTATGTATTGAGCCCTTGTTTTAATAGCACTTCATTAAATAATGCGGAATTGAGGATGGCTGTTTGGTGGGAATCAGAAAGCGATTACGATGGCGCTAATATTCAGTATACTTTAAATGATGGAATTAGTTGGCAGAATATCGACAATAGTAATTCTATAAACTGGTATAACAATTCACAGATTGATGGCTTGCAGTTTTCAGGTGGTACCGCCGGTTGGAGTGGAAATGAAAGCTTTAATGAGGGAAGTGGTGGATTTCTTTCTTCGAAGATCAATGAAAATTTGCTGGCCGGAAAATCAACATTGCGATTCAGAGTTAATTTTGGTTCTGATATAAATACCCGGGATGAGGGCTTTGCCTTTGACGATTTTTATTTTGGTGAATCTATTAATAATGATTTGGCGCTCCTCGCTTCGAACAAAACGAGATTTGATTTTTGCCAGGGAGAATCAGATTCACTCATAGTTGATATTCTAAATTTAGGGACAGCGGCACAAAGCAATTTTTACATTATCTATAATTACGCTAACATAAGCGACTCAAGCTTGTATTCCGGTACTTTAAGTTCTGGTATGCAGGATCAGGTTTTTCTTGGATTGGTTCAAGCCATTGATACCGGGAATTTTGAACTCAAAGTATATTCCAATTTACCATCCGATGGTTTTAATCAAAATGATAGCTTAAGTATTCCTTTAAGCATATATGCCGACAAAGCGCAGGCAAGTTCGAGCAATGTTCAAATCTGTGATAGTGCAAGGGCTCTTTTAACAGCCAGTGGTGACAATTTGATAAAATGGTATTCAGATATGAGCAGAAACGATCTTGTGTTTGTTGGCGATACATTTCTCACCGGTTCCATTACCACCGATACTACTTTTTATATTAGCAATACAATTGGCTTAATCGATACCTTAGGACCTGAGGATAATTCTATAGGCAATGGATCCTATACTAATATCGATTCCCGAACAAGAATTCAGGTCAGCAATTATACCTCAATCCTTTCTGCCGCAATTTATGCCAACCTTTCCGGATCATTTGATATAAGTATTGAGGATGAACAGGGAAATACCCTTCAGAGTAAAACCTTTACAACGAATTCAGGAAAAAATAGAATTTACCCGGGTTTTGATCTTGTTCCCGGCGATTACATCATTCGGGTGCACAATTTTAGCGGCACAAGCTTATATAGAAATACTTCGGGCGCAGAATACGGTACCTATTCAAATGCATATCTTGCCATTCTTGGAAATAATTTTGATCCGGAATTTTATTATTACCTCTATGATCTGAGAGTTTCAAATTCACAACCTTGCGAAGGAGAATCCAGTGTAAATGTAACAAGGGGGAATGTCAGTCCAATGGCGAATTATAGCTTTGACCGTGAAAAAAACAGGTTCATTCTTAATAACCGGTCTCAATCGGCTCAAACATTTACCTGGTTATTTGAAAACCTTAGCACAGGTACTTTGGACTCTAGTAATACTATCCATCCGATTGTATTTCTCGATACGGGGACTTACAAAATTACCTTAATCGCGAGAAGCAATTGTGGAAGTGATACGCTAAGTCGCAATTTTGTAATCGATGAAATTAGCGCGATAGAAATATTTAAGCCTAGAGAAAAATATGAATTGCAATTGTATCCCAACCCTGTCCGGGATCAGTTTTCATGGGCTACAGAAGCCACTTCAAATACATTTGAAGTTATAATTCACGATATCTTTGGCCGGGAAATGTACCGGGAAAATTCCAATGAAAACAGAGGGACAATATTTACAAATAATTGGAAGCCGGGATATTATATCATTCAGATTTCTGCAGAAGACCTTTTATTAAGAAGCAAATTTATTAAGATTGGTCATCGCTAAGGTAGCTTCGGAAAGCCCGAAATAATTCGGAAAAATTTTCAGACACAAGCCCTTTTTTGCGATTGTAAACTGCAATCCTGTGCATGTATTTCCAGTGTTGAAACAAAGTTTTATAGGCTTTCAATATGGAAGAATTGGGATTATAAATATGGGCCGGTTCAGAGTTGGCTCCGTTTATTTCAAGAACTTTGAAATTTCTTCCCGCTTTTAATTCCTCCCAGGATTTAGTACGTATATCAAGTCTGCCATAATTAAAGCCAGTAACAGGAATTAATAATTGATTCATAACATCCACTAAATGGACATCAATTTTATCCATAGCATTTAAAAATATTGTTCCGCGGCTGTGATTTCCGATGGGCTCAATTAAAAATTGCTCTCCATTTTTTGGAATATAATCCGATTTCTGAGGATACCGTTCTTTTATTTTCTTAATGTAAGGTCGATATCTGTTATTTTTATGAAGCAGTTTTTCCACACTGTCCAGGCCATTTCCTGTTATGGTTAATAGTGACCTCTCCATGAGGGATGAAATAAAGCCTATATTGTGCGACATGTCTCTGATCCAGAGCACACCAATCTCCAGAGGCCAGTTTATAAATTCTTGCACAATGACTTCAACCTTTCCCCATAAACTGTATTCATAGAAAGCACTTTCATTTTCTATGAAAGCCACCTGTTTTCCTCTTTCACCCTTGTCGGGTTTCAAAATCAGGGGAAATGCAATTCCTTTTTTATGAAGCATTGCCAATGCCTCAGCCGGACTCGTTGTTGGAGAAATCAACAATTGCAAAGGAATACGATGCTCAGGCAAAGCATCCAGAATTTTAAATTTGGAATAGGCGAAGAGTCCTCCCCATTTCATGACTGGGTTGGATAGTGAAAAAAATGTAGTATTTCGCGCTTTAAGGACAAGCCATGAAGCATAAATATAAACAGGGATGTAGAATAGCCATGCCGGCCAGAATTCCCATTTTGGTATTATACTTTTAACCGCCATTATTAAAAAGAATACCGATATAGGCGGAAACCACCTGATGATAACGGTCGATGGAATTGTTGATTGTGGAGATGCTTCGTTGATATCTCAAACCACCCTGCAGACCTTCCTGCTTAAAAAAATTCAATTCCACGGCATAACCCAATTCTAATCTTCTCAAATCGTTTTCCTGAAACTGAATTGGAACCGTAGTTCCGCCAAATTGGGATTCAAGCTGTGAATCGATGAGATAAGCCCCATATAGTCCACCCCCAATTCCAACCCCCTTGGTAAATTCAAAACATCCTAAAACCGGTATTTCAAGAGTATGATAGGTTTGTAAAATGGCCGTTTGCTGACCAATTCCTGCTGAAATGCGAGCGCCTTTTTGGTTGTAAAGCAATTCACTTCGAAAATAAAACTGATTAACTGCAGTTGATTCCAATGAAAAACCTGCTCTCAGGCCAAATTTAGGTTCATTTCCGATTTGCACGCTTCTTCCTACGATATCAGAAAAATTACCACCTACTACAATACCCCAGCCATCGCGGGTACTAAAAGCCTGTGAAAAAGATGGACTCTTTAATAAGAAAAGCAAAAGGCTTAATAGAATTATTTTTGATGTTTTCATAGACATTGCTTACCAAAGAATTTTTGTATATTCGAAAGCTCTCGGACCAATTTCAATACGATTTACAATTATATAACAGTCCATTAATTAAAAATTGTTGGCCTTAAATTAATTTCGCCAATTTAACATTTATGATAGAGATAATACCAGCCATAGCCGTAATGAACAATAAAGTAGTAAAAGTAGCACAAGGCAACTTTGAAAACGTGGTTGTTTATGAGGATGCGCCAATCGATGTGGCCCAAAAATTTCAAGATGCGGGAATCAAGCGAATTTTATTAATTGATCTTGACGGGGCAAAAAAGGGTGTTATCGTTAATTATACCACGCTTGAAATGATTTCGCGTTATACCAAGCTGACAATCGATTTCACCGGAGGTGTGACCAATGACGGGGATATCAGACTGGCCTTTGAGTCCGGGGCTCAAAGAATTGCCGCTTCCCGAATAGCCGCAAATTATCGTGAGCTTTTTAATCAATGGATCATCACATACGGAAGGGAAAAAATAATTCTCGCTGCCGATTCAAGAGGCGGGAAAATCACTACAGGTGACTGGACATCAACAACCGAACTCGATGTAATTGATATGATCGGCTATTATCATGAAAGAGGAATACTACATGTTAAATCCACTGATTTATCAAAAGATGGCCAGCTCAAAGGGCCCGCTGTAAAGTTTTACAAGGAAATACTGGAAAAGCATCCCGATGTAAAACTGATCGCCAGTGGTGGAGTTAGGTCTGCCGAGGATATCCGCACGTTAGAAAAAATAGGAGTCAGCTCTGTTGTGATAGGCAAAGCCATGCATGAAAATCTGATTGACCTCAGCGAACTTTCTGAGATCATGGCATAAAAAAACGGAGCTCGAAAGAATCAGGCTCCGTTTTTCTATAATCCTAAATTTCGGATTTATTTAATATCCAATAATTCAACTTCAAAAATCAAAACTGAATTTGCCGGAATAGCCGGACTAGGACTTTGTGCTCCATAAGCCAAGTAAGAGGGAATATACAATACTCCTGATCCTCCTTTACTTAGCAAAGGAATACCTTCCTGCCATCCTCTTACAACGCCTGATAAAGGAAAAGTAACGGGCTCGCCACTCATACCTTGTCTTTCAGGCATGTTTTCAGGAATGGATGAGTCAAAAACGTTTCCATTTAATAATTTACCGGTGTAATGAACAGTGACCTGATTTTGAATGGTAGGATGTGTTCCGTCTCCTTCATCGGTAATCGTATAATAAATTCCCGACTCGGTTTTTTCAGCCTCAATTCCATTTGCACTTAAATAGTCCTGAATCAGGTTATCATCGGTTTGTTTTTGCTCCGCTTGTGCTGCTTCTTTTTCAGCCTGAACTTCTTCCTGTGTTTGGATATTTTCCATTTTAATGGTGTAGCTCAAATATTTTGCACCTTGTAAGAAAGGGGGCATATTGTTCATTCTTCCTTTGAAAAGAGAATCAATCGGCACTTTGAAAAAAGCGCTGTCACCAACACTCATAAGGGCAAAACCCTCTGAAACATCGCCGTTGAAACCGGGCTCTTGTAATGGAGTTTTAATCGGATTGCCGGTTTCCCAAGTGCTGGTAATAACGGAATCTTCGTTTTTGTAAAGCACCATATTGAAGGTCAGCATGTCTCCAATATTTGCTACAGGCCCTTCGGCGTCGTTTAATAATTTGTATTCAAGGCCTTTTTCCGTGACCGTGAATTTATCTTTTCCTCCACCATTTGCGAGGTTATCACATCCGAAGCCGCTCAAAACGATTAGGACAAATAAAATTTTACTTGTGATTTTTAACATAATGTATTTTCTAATTCTGATTGTTTAACTAATTCTTCTTTGTATTCCTTGAGGCTATTTTCAAATTTGCTTAGCGCATTTTCCAGGCTGCCTTCAATTCTTCCTCCTGCTGCGTTTTTATGGCCGCCGCCATTAAAATGTTTGCTGGCATATTCATTCACATTGAATTCTCCCACAGATCTGAAACTGAATTTTACTCCATCATCTTTTTCTGTGATTAATGCAGCAAAAACAACGCCTTTCAGTGATAAAGCATAATTCACAAGCCCCTCACTGTCACCGGTTTGGTAATTAAATTCTTCAAGATCCTTTTCAGATAAACTAATGTAGGCCGTATTGTATTCGGGTAAAAATTTAAGTTTTTGACTCAAGGCATAACCCAATAATTGAAGTTTTTTCAATCGGTTATTATCGTAAACCAAACGGTGAATCTTGGCATGATCGATATCGTATTCCATAAGGTCTGCAATAATTAAATGCACCTTTCTGGAAGTAGCCGGGAATCGAAATGAGCCTGTATCTGTCATGATCCCTGCGTAGATTGCTTCTGCTTCGTGTTTGCCCATTTTATCGGACAAATCCATAAGATGGATAAAATCATAAATCAATTCCGCAGTGGAAGAAGCCTTGGAAGACCAGAGTTCATAATCGGCGAAATCTTCTTTTCCGATATGATGATCAATCAATACCTTTTCCGCCTTGCTTTCTCTAACCATTGCTTCGAGTTTGTCCACTCTTTTCAAGGCACAAAAATCCAGGGCAAAAATGATATCCGATTCGGAGATCAGGGTTTTGATTTCGTCAGATTTTGCTTCTGAATATTGAATTACCTCATCCTGACCGTGTATCCAGTTTAAAAAAGCAGGATAATCGGTAGGGGAAATAATATTTACCTTATGACCCATTTTCTTCAATATCGACATGAGCGCAAGACTCGAACCCAGTGCATCAGCATCGGGTTTTGTGTGCGGTAGAACTACAATGGACTTAGGATTTTGAAGTTTATGTTTTAACTCTTCTAAAGATCTCATATTTCAGAATCCGCTTAGGATTCTTTTTTAAAGCCTGCAAATTTGGAATTTTTTTAACTGATAACCAATCTTATTAGTTCAGAGTGTAATAAATTAAATAAAAGTTTAGTTTTGCGCTCAAATTCAAAACAACAATAAAAATGGCTGGGAATATCACATTTTCAATGATTAAGCCGGATGCAGTGGAAGCCGGTAATGCAGGAGCAATATTTAAAATAATCGAAGAAGCGGGCTTTAGAATCGTGGCTTTGAAAAAAACAAAATTAAGTGCAGAAAGAGCAGGAGCTTTTTACGAAGTACATAAGGAAAGACCATTCTATAAAGATCTTTGTGCATACATGTCCGGAGGGCCTATTTATGCTTTTGTCGTGGAAAAAGACAATGCAGTTGCAGATTTCCGAAAAATTATTGGAGCCACAAATCCTGCTGAAGCAGCTGAGGGAACGATCAGAAAACTATTTGCAACATCTATTGAAGCCAATGCGATCCACGGATCTGATTCTGATGAAAATGCCCAGATTGAGGCAAGTTTCTTTTTCTCTAAAATGGAAATGTTTTAAAAAAGACTGAAGACGAAGGGACGGAAGACGACAATAGATAAATTTCGTCCTCCGTCCTCCTTCATCGTACTATTTAAGAAGCGCCATGTCTCTTACAAGAATTCTTCTTCTGTCAAAATTGATGACATTCTTTTCTTTCAACTCGTTCAGAACTGTGGTCACAGTTTGACGGGAAGTTCCAGTAAGATTCGCCATATCCTGATGCGTGAGCGGATTGCGGATTAGGGTTTCAAAACCTACTTTTTGTCCACGCTCTTCACCCATTTCCTTTATAAAATCGACTATTCTGGTTCTGGCATCTTTGAATACCAGTGATTCAAGACGTCTTTCAATTTTTCTTAGCCTCAATCCAATAATTTTTGTCAGTTTTATGCTCAGCTCCTTGTTATCGAGAAGAATGGATTCCATTTCTGCCAGCGAAAGCGGGCAAAGTTGAGTTTCGTTTTCTATGGCTTGTGCAAAGTCATTGCGTTTTTCCTCACCGATAAGCGCCATTTCGCCAAAGAGTTCTCCCGGTGTGAGCACAGCTTTTAGGATCTCCTTTCCGTCTTCGGAATAAGAGCCGATTTTTACTTTTCCCTGATGGATAAAATAAATGGTATCCGAAGCATCATTGGGGAAATAGATGAATTCGTTTTTTTTATAGGATTTTGGTTTATACGCTTCAGACTCACCCGATTTTTTAGGACAAAAAACGTTGAAGAGGTTGACATTCTCTAGAAACCAAAGTGAAGACTGATCCTGCATAATATTAGATTAGTTCAAATTTATGTAAAAATTCTGCTAAAATTATTATTTGAAAAAAGAATGCTTTAATGATTCAGCTATTGAATTTAATGAACTCTAATGAATTGAAAATAATTCAAAAGAATCAGGTCTGCTTAAAGTCAGACAATTGAATAAATTGGTTTATCGAGTTTTAATCTTTGATAATATAATTCACATAAGCATTAATAGGACGGGTTTCAGAACCACCATTCGTATTGAGAATGTTTCCACTAAAAGAAAAACCATCAACTGTTGAAAATGGATTGGTGTTGTTCGTGTTTGTATGGATTGAACCAACACCGCCATTTGAACTTCCTGAGACACCCCTTATAGTATGTGTATGATTTCCACCACCATGGTTATGATTTAGAAATTCATCATTTTGATAACTCCCTACATTATCCCCCGTAGATCCTAATGGAAATAAGCTTGTCCTGGTAGATGCGTCCGGATCATTTCCAGAGCCAAAATCTTTTCCTCTTAAAAACCTTCCTCTTAAATCAGGTACATTGAAAGTTGTAGTTCCATTTCCTCCGCCCCAGATAACTCCAAGCGTGTTAAACAAATCAGGATAAGTGCTACGATCTATTGCCTGACCATGGCAAACCAGCCAACCATTTGGAATTTGTGATGTGTCTCCGGCAAATGGCATTATCATACCGGTTGGAAATATTTCTGAAAGATTAATGGATATTTCATTACTACCCGAGACATTAATGCCATTCCCACCGGTATATACATTTACATCATCATTAAAACTACCTCCTCCATTGCTTAATGTCACTGTACTTCCGGTCTTCGAAAGTGATTGCAACTCATTCGTTATGGATCCATCAACTTCACTATCCAGTTTGGAATTCCATGACGCTGTATCTGAAGAAGAAATTCCTGATGCCACGGAAGAAGAGAATATTGGGTCATTTTCTGAACCCCAGTTTGTGGTGTCAGAGGCACTAATGCCTGCGGCAATGGAAGAACTAAATAGAGGATCGCTTTCATTGGCTGAACTTGCTCGGATGGCATAAGGAACACTTAAGAGTTGAGATGTGCCACTAATTGTATAGGTGCTTCCGCCGGTTGGGTCTACTTCTGATTGTATGAAATAGGGGCCCTGTGTCCAATCGATTGTTGAGATATTTCCACTAACAACGTTTCCTCCACCTATAGCAATTGAAATAAGTCCATTATCATTGGTAGAGACACTATGCGTTTCGACATATTCAGCAGTACCAGTCGATGAACCTTGGAGAATGCTCATACGAAGTGAAACAGCTGAGTTGGTTACCAAATCATTATTGGCATCTCTTATGACAGCCTGATAGCTAAAATTTTCCGGTGCTTGTGCAAACAATGAACTATAAGTCAAAAGAATGCTGAGTATTATGACAAGATTTTTCATGACTTAATAATTTTTAAGGTTTTAATACTTTCTTCAGATTCAAACACCTCGAGGAAGTAAATCCCGCTAGAGATATTTGAAATATTAATCTGTTCAATGAAAGCTGTAAAATTTCCAGATGCAATGATTGTAGACTTTGCATTACGCAACTCATAACTCAAGTTATTATATGAGATCTTCGAAATGCTAATATTTAAATAATCACCTGCCGGATTTGGAAATACTTCAATTGAATTTTCTGGCAAAATCGTCCGAATTGAAAGAACGTAAAATTCAAATGGATGCTGGACTCCTTCATTTAATTCACCACTGGCACTTGAGTATGAATTATATGAATTTTGACCAATCGAATAGCTTATACTTCCATTTGAAACCGTAATTGTATTTCCAGA
This sequence comes from Hyphobacterium sp. CCMP332, assembly GCA_014323545.1. Taxonomy (NCBI): domain Bacteria; kingdom Pseudomonadati; phylum Pseudomonadota; class Alphaproteobacteria; order Maricaulales; family Maricaulaceae; genus Hyphobacterium; species Hyphobacterium sp. CCMP332. The sequence continues at coordinate 1,544,269 of CP058647.1, read as the reverse complement.
GCTTAAAATGGATTCCTGGGCTTTTATGTAGCTGGATAGGAGCAAACAAATGCTAAGGAGAGTTAATCGTAGGTTTCTCATAGCCAAACTGTTATGGGGATTACGAATATAATAAATTTATATATTATAATATATATGTTGGTATAGAAAGTCTATTGTCAATGTGGAAGTGAAAAAAAATCAAAATTGGTTAGGAAGTTGTGCGATTGCACAAATATGGGAGCCAATTCTGAATCGAAGAATTAAAAAATTTAGGCCTTTATTCTTTAATTATTTTAATTTCTTTCCGTTCTGCAATTTCTTTGTGACACTTGCTAATATTATCTTGCCTGACTCATCCTCAAACCCAGTCACCAATACCTCCGACATGAAATCCGCTATTTGTTTTGGCCTAAAGTTGCAAACACAGATGACCTGTTTTCCCCGAAGCTCATCCAAGGTATAATTTTCAGTTATCTGTGCGCTTGATTTTTTAATGCCCAGCTCACCCAAATCAACCCATAATTTGTAGGCAGGCTTGCGCGCTTTTTCAAATGGCTCGGCTTTGGTAATCGTCCCGACCCTTATATCGACTTTTTCAAAATCCTTCCATTCTATGTAATTCATGCGCTTTATTTATTGTTATATTTCCGATATAAATTTAACAGAAATGAGATTTCATCGCGACAATACTTTGGCAGTTTTAATAGATGTTCAGGAACGCTTATTTCCGCATATTTTCAAACATGAGGAAATGGCAAAAAGGACGGGCATTTTAATTCAGGGCCTGAAGGCTTTAAATGTTCCGATTATGGTGACAGAACAATATGTGAAAGGCCTTGGAAGCACTATTCCTGAACTGAGCCCTTACATTACTGACTTAAAGCGCCATGAAAAAATGAGCTTTTCATGTTGTGGAAGCGAATCATTTTTGGACGAGCTCATTCATTCCAAAAAGAAAGAGATTATTTTATTCGGAATTGAAGCGCATGTCTGTGTTCTGCAAACTTTTCTCGATATGCAAAACCGGGGATTGAATGTTGTTATAATTGAAGATTGTGTCTCTTCGAGAAAACAATCGGACAAGGAAATTGCTATACATAGGATGAGACAGGAAGGGGCCAGAATTAGCAGTTCCGAATCAATTCTGTTTGAACTTTGTAAAGAAGCTGGCAGCGATACCTTTAAAGAAATATCAAGATTGGTTAAATAGAATAATTTGAAAGGATTTCAGTTTTCTAAATTTATTCCTCCACAAAAAGCGGCTAATGCGAGCTTTGAAAGTCTGAATAATATCTTTCAGCAATTGGTGGTCATGACAGGTGGCGATGTAAGTGAAGCCCTGAACTGGCTGACTCAGCTCGACAAACAATACAATCTGACAGATGATAATTATGGCATCGGAGATTTCATTGAAGATCTTAGAAAGAAAGGTTATATAGAAGACAATGAAGAGGCTGGCGGTTTGAGAATAACTGCGAAAACAGAATTGGAAATTCGGCGTTCTGCCCTGGAAGAAATCTTTGGAAAACTTAAAAAATCGGGAAAAGGCGATCACCGCACCAATGATACGGGACCAACGGGTGAGATCACTCCGGATTTGAGAGATTATAAATTTGGCGATTCAATGGATCAGATCTCCATGACCGATTCCATAAGAAATGCTCAGATCAATCACGGTATTGGGGATTTCATGATCACAGAAAATGATCTTCAGGTGGCCGAAAAAGAATATAAGACCATCACTTCAACGGTCCTGATGATAGATATTTCGCATTCCATGGTGCTTTACGGTGAAGACAGGATCACACCGGCAAAAAAAGTGGCCATGGCCCTGGCTGAATTGATGAAACAGAAATACCCTAAGGATACCCTTGATATCATCGTTTTTGGCAATGATGCCTGGCAAATCCAGGTCAGGGATTTACCCTATTTACAGGTAGGGCCCTATCATACCAATACGGTGGCAGGTTTGGAATTGGCCATGGATATTTTACGAAGACGAAAAACCAGCAATAAACAAATATTTATGATTACCGATGGTAAACCAACTTGTATAAAAGAAGGTCTGAGGTATTATAAAAACAGTTTTGGGCTTGATCAAAAAATCCTGAATAAAACTTTTAACCTTGCAAGGCAATGCCGAAAATTGAAAATTCCGATCACTACATTTATGATTGCTTCAGACCCGTATTTGAAACAATTTGTCGAAGAATTTTCAACGGTTAATGGAGGCAAGGCCTATTATTCAAGTCTGAAAGGTTTGGGTCATATGATCTTTCAGGACTATCAAAAAAACAGAAGAAAGAAATTTTAATCAAAAATTATAATGCAGATTGATAATATTCCGGTAAAGGAATTGACCGCAATACATACGCTCGGAGACTTAAAAGCCATTGGCTACGAAAGTGTATCTATAAAAAACGAACTGAGAAATAACCTGATCAAGAAACTTCAAAAAAAGGAGACGGTTTTCGAAGGCATTTACGGTTATGATGACACAGTTATACCCGATCTGCAAAGGGCAATTCTGGCAAGACATAATATCAATTTACTGGGATTGCGAGGGCAGGCCAAAACAAAAATGGCAAGATTAATGATTGCTTTGCTCGATGAATATATCCCTGCAATAAAGGGGACTGAAATTCACGATGACCCTTTACATCCTATTTCAAGACAGGGAAGAGATATGGTGTCGGAGCATGGAGATCATACGCCGATCGTATGGATTCACAGAAATGAGAGATATACGGAAAAGCTCGCCACCCCGGATGTAACAGTTGCCGACCTGATTGGAGATGTAGACCCTATAAAAGCGGCTACATTAAAATTGCCCTATTCAGATGAGCGCGTTATTCATTACGGATTAATCCCGAGATCGCACAGAGGTATTTTTGTAATCAATGAGCTGCCGGATTTACAGGCGAGAATTCAGGTGGCCCTATTCAATATCTTGCAGGAAGGAGATATTCAGATTCGAGGATTTAAATTGCGTCTGCCGCTCGATATCCAGTTTGTATTTACAGCCAATCCCGAAGATTATACGAATCGCGGAAGTATTGTAACGCCTTTGAAGGATAGAATTGACTCTCAGATCATCACACATTATCCCGAAGACATAGAAGTCGGAAAAAAGATAACAAGCCAGGAGGCCAGGATTCCTGAAATGATTAGTGAAAACATAAGAATACCCGAACTTGCCAAGGACATGATAGAGCAATTGGCCTTTGAAGCACGTCAAAGCGAGTATATTGATGAAAAATCCGGAGTTTCCGCCCGACTTACCATTTCTGCCTATGAAAATCTAATGGCAACAGCCGAAAGAAGAATGTTGATTAACGGTGAAAAAAATTCTCAGATAAGAGTGGGCGATTTCATTGGAGTGATCCCGGCGATTACAGGGAAAGTTGAATTGGTTTACGAAGGTGAGCAGGAAGGTGCCGGAGATGTAGCCTACAATATCATAGGCAAAACTATAAGAAAGTTATTTGTTCAGATTTTTCCCGACCCCGAACAATTTAGAAAAAGGAAAAGCGACCGGCCAAATCCATATGCCAAAGTGGTGGCCTGGTTTGGGGAAGGAAATACGCTTGAAATGCTTACCGATACTTCGGACAAAGACTATGAAAAAGCACTTCATGCCGTTCCTGAATTAAAAAAATTAGTGGCGCAATACGCCAAAAAAACGGATAAATCAGAATTGAATTTTTATATGGAGTTCGCCTTACATGGATTGGCTGAATTCTCTCTGGTGAGTAAAAAGCAATTGGGTAAAGGCCTACAGTTTAAGGATCTCTTAAGCTCTATGCTCGGAGGACAGCAGTTCGGTGAATTGGATGAGGATTTAGAATAATGGCTTCTTATTGCTTAATAAATTTACCCGTTATTTTTTCAGAACCTCTTTCAAAAATATAATAATAGATACCAGATTCCATTTGACTTAAATCCAATTCAATGTTTGATTGGCTTGTATTTTTTCGGAGAATTTCCTTCCCATCCGCTGATACGATGCGAATATTTTTGGATCCCGACTCTGCAGATTTATCATAAAAAAATAAAGTATTTTTAACGGGATTGGGATATACATCCAGTAATTCATTGTCAGGTTTTGATTTATTCCCAAGAAAATCAATAAAGGAGGGAAAAAAACTTATATCGTCAATTGCCCAGCCCAACTGTTCTGCTGCCCCGGTATCGCTCCAAAATACAAAGCGAAAATCGATGACTTCACTTTTAGCAAATAGACTCGCCGTATCGCTCATACTCCAGCATATACCTTCATAAGACCATTGATTATTTTGTGTTGTAGGCGATATAAAACCATCACTTTTTCCCCAAAAAAATGTTTTTTCTCCATTTTTCAGAGTATCCAGAATGTGGCTGCCCATGTATTCAGCATGCGAATTCGTATCTGAAATAACATTGTACCAGGAAGAACCGGAATCGTAAGAGATTTCAATCCAGCCGCCGGCATTTAATGAGTCAAACTGAAATAAATTGACCCAATTCATGATCACAAATGGCCAGTTGTAAAAATTTGAAATCGAATCAATTCTAAAAGTGGCATAGGATGTATCGCCCTTTGGATAATTATTCACTGAGTCCGTAACAAGTGAATAATTTCCGCATGATACGAAATCATGAAATTTTGCCGCATCGGCTATCTGCCAAATATTTATAGAGTCGCTATAATCTATAACAACCTGAAAATCCTGTGAATTATCGAAATTGTTATAAAGTTGCGCCTGGCTTTTAGGACTTAAAAAGAGAAATGTTATAGAAAACAGAAAATACTTAATTGCAGTCTTCATGTCAAAAAATTAAATCTTAAGTCTCACTAATTTAATTAATTTTATACTCATTGCATTTTTTCGAAAAACAAAATTTCTGATTGTGACAATAATTTTGATTGCATTGAAATCAAACAAATAATTGAAAGTACAAAGTAAACATACCTTTAAATATCATTCGGACGGCGTTGACGAGAAGCCCGATCTGCTCGCTATTGAAGAGCCTTTGGAAATCAGGATAAGCTTTTTGCAAGGTGCCAAACGGGTGGAAAAATCTTTGTCTGTAACCATGCGAACACCCGGCAATGATGAGGAGCTAACCATGGGATTCCTTTTAACCGAAAACATTATTAACAATCCCGGAGAAGTCATATCCATAAAACATTGCTTGCAAGTCGCTCTTGAAGAAGAGGGCAATGTAATAAGGGCCATACTTAAAGATGAGGTCAATATTGAATGGGAGAAATTACAAAGGCATTTTTACAGTTCATCAAGTTGTGGTGTTTGCGGGAAAAGTGCTTTGGAAAATATTGCCTGTCAAATTCCCAAACGCAGTTTAAACAAAGTCGCTATAGAGAAATCCTTCATCGATGCCTTAAGTGACAAAGTAAAAAATGCTCAGGAAGTATTTAATTATACCGGCGGATTGCATGCCGCAGCCATATTTTCAAAAAATGGTGAATTGCTGGCATTACGCGAAGACATCGGAAGACATAATGCCGTCGATAAAATCATAGGAATTGCGGCTGCGCAAAATTTCAATTCAGAACAAAAGCATTTGTTATGGGTGAGCGGAAGGGCGGGCTTTGAACTTGTTCAGAAAGCCCTGATGGCCGGTTTTAGATTGATGGTGGCTGTTGGAGCACCTTCGAGCCTGGCTGTGGATTTGGCAAAAGAAAATAAATTAATCCTGATTGGATTTTCCAGAAATGATCGATTCAATGTATATTCAGGAACGGAATACCTGGAAATCTTATGAAACTGCGATTATTGGGTAATAAAATACGATTGCGATTAAGCGAACCTGAGGTTTACGCATTAGCTGAAGTTCATCAAGTGCAATCTGTTTTGCCTTTAAACCCCTTTGAAAAAGACAATTTTCATTATTCAATTCATAGTGACGCCAATACCTTAATTCCCAAGGCCAGTTTTGTAAAAAATGAACTGCGTATTGATCTTCCCCTGACCGATGTCAAACAATGGGCTGGATCAGATCGGGTGGGAATAGAAAATACCATTGTCTGTAATTCGGGTGAAGAAATAATTATACTGGTTGAAAAAGACTTCAAGTGTTTGACGGATCGCAATGAGGATGAATCTCAACTTTTTGACAATCCGGATAAAAATGAGAATTGCTAAAACTTAGATTCCCTATTGATTTACCAAGCGCAATTCATGGGGTGAGGTTTTTGGAATTCGCTCTATCAGTTTTCTGGCTTCAAGATCCAATTTGACGGTGACCATGTACCACAGTATTTTACCGTCAAAATCAGGTGCAATTTCTTGTTCGGCCTTATCGCAAAGCGCCTCAAAACTTATTACCTTTTCATTTCTAATGGTTTTGAGAATGTATTCGGCTATAAAATCATATCTTCTTTTCAAGATATTGACCCCTTTTTTTCCTTTTGGGTGAAGGCAAAGAATGGTTTCTTCTTTTCTCATATTTTGAAATATTTAAATAAAACTATCCGCGTTTCGATTTCTTTTGCACAAATAATAGTGCCACAAATAAAAACTGGCCAGGCTTCTATAGGGTTTCCATTTTTCGGTGTATTCCAGGATTTCTTCCTGACTTTCCAATCCCTTCAATTCCTTTATAGTATTGACTATGGCCACATCACCAATTGGCATTATGTCCTTAAACTGAAGACAAAACATCAGATAAACCTCTGAGGTCCAATTTCCGATTCCTTTAATTGCCGTGAGCTTCTCTCTGATCTCTTTTTCGGAATTAAATTTCAATTCACCGAGGTCCAGAGTTTTTTCCAGAATGGCATTCGAAAGATTTTTAAGATAGGAGGCTTTTTGTCGACTGATCTGTGCATTTCTCATTTCTTTATCACTCAGGGAAATAATATGTTCAGGGGAGAATTCAGATACTATGGATTCCAATTTATTAAAATGAGCTCTTGCGGATTCCAGACTGACCTGTTGTTCGAGGATAATTTGACATAATGTTTTAAAACCGGTTGTTCTTTGCCAATTCGGTGGGGAAGCGTATCTCATTTGAATGCTTATAAACAGGGGATCAATTTTTTGCAAAGCGGCTTGGTCAATATCATTTACAATGCTTTTTGGCATATAGACTTATAAACAGAATGGCCTTTTAAAACCATAAATAAAACATTTCATCTCTTTAAATAAAGTAATAATTATAGAATTGAATTGGAATGATAATTCTAAATGAATTAACTTTATAAACGCTTCGAAAATAAAAATGCCAAGATCTAAAGCTTTTGATAAGAATAAAGTCCTGAAAAAGGCCGAATTACTTTTTTGGAAAAAAGGATATCACGCAACATCCATGCAGGATTTGGTTGATCATTTGGGCATAAACCGCGCGAGCATATACGATACTTTTGGCAATAAATGGGGCTTGTTCAAAATGGCTTTTGAGCTTTATATTTTTGAATACACCGAAAAATTAAACGATAGCCTGGATACTGAACTGGACCCGAAAGATTCCTTGGGCCGATTTTTTGAGAATGCCATCGATGAGTCAGTAAAGGATAAGGATAAAAAAGGCTGTTTTATTGTAAATACTATTGCTGAGTTGATACCGGGAGAAAAAGAACTTGAGCAATTATTGGATGATACAAGAGCATTGATACAAAATCACTTTCAGGAATTTATCAAAAGAGGACAGGAGCATGGCAAAATCCCAAAAGAAAAGGACCCCAAAGCCATTGCATTTATTTTATATTCCTATTACAATGGCCTTAAAGTCCTGGTTAAAACTAATCCTGCAAATGCGCTTTTAAAAAAATCTTTAAAAGAGTTTCTGAATATTCTGGATTAGCAACAGCCCGATCCGGGTTCACAACAGGCCTCTTGGGCAATTTCTTCGCTTTTTATATTTGATTTGGATTTTTCACCCGGTTTTTCTGCATATACACTAATGCTAAAAATACCGCTACCGCCACGATTGAATTCGGCCATTTCAGTTTCACTCAAATACTTGCTTAGAATATCATTGGGAATTTCAATCGAACTTTCCTTTTGGATAATGATATTTTTGAATCCGGCCTGTTCAATGAATTGTATATAATCATCTTTCTGAATGGCACCTGCCACGCAACCCGCATACATTTCCGCATCTTCTTTTAATGCTTCAGGCAATTCACCGACCAATACAATATCCGAAATGCTAAAATGCCCTCCCGGTTTTAGGGTTCTAAAAATTTCTGCGATCACCTTTTTCTTATTGGGAACGAGGTTCAAAACACAATTGCTTACGATAACATCGGCGACATTATCATTTACCGGCATATTGTCGATATCACCTTCTCTGAATTCAACATTGTTAAAATTCAGTTTTTCGGCATTTTGCCTGGCTCGGTCTATCATTTCTCTTGTAAAGTCGATACCAATGACTTTGCCTTCCGATCCGCATTCATGACGCGCCACAAAACAGTCGTTTCCCGCACCTGAACCCAGATCGATCACGGTATCACCTTTATTTATTTTTGCAAATTGGGTGGGTAATCCACATCCGAGACCCAAATCGGCTTCAGAAGCATAGCCCTCCAATTGATTATAGTCTTCGGACATTATGTTATAAACCTCTTTTGAAGTTACCGTTGCACCACAACAGGAAGCTTTATTGACTTCAATCTCCTGTGTCGCAATTTTGGAGTATTTGTCTTTTACGATTTGCTTAAGTTCCTCTGAGTTTTTCATATTATTTGATTTATTGCAATATAGCGATGATTAATAGTAAATTTTTTTAGCAACAATTGGGTATATCACATTCAAATCGTTCAAAAATTTGATTGAACTGATTTTTGATCTCCTTCCATCTTGCGTGATTGATACAATAATTCATTTTCACTCCTTCAACTGTGCCCTGAATAATTCCAATGTCTTTAAGTTCTCTCAGGTGTTGAGAGATGGTGGCTTGCGCCAGACCTAGTTCATTGACCAGATCTCCATTGATACAGGCATTGGTCTTTAAAAGATATTCGATAATCGCCACTCTTGCAGGATGGGAAAATGCCTTGGCCGCCAGTGCTATATCATTCTGAGATTCGGTAAATAATTGTGCTTTTGTAATTCCCATTGTTAAAAGTTACATCGCAATATTACGATTAAATATTTAGAAATAAAAATTCGACTTATTTCAATGCCGCGAAAAGTTCGGGGACATACGGAATCTTGGAATGTCGGTTATTTTTTAGCATTTAACCCCATTTTGCCGTCACTCCAAGACGGAAGCGTAGCGAGAGTTCTTGGAGTCTATTCAACATTAGAGTAGATCTCAATAATTATGAGACCGAACTCCAATAATTATCGGAATCTTGGAATGACGATTATATTTTAGCATTAAACCCTATTATACCATCACTCCAGGACGGAAGCGCAGCGAGAGTTCCTGGAGTCTATTTAACAATAAGGGAGATCTCAATAATTTTGAGACCGAACTCCAATATTTATCGGAATCTTGGAATGACGGTTATTTTTTAGCATTAAACTCTATTATACCGTCACTCCAAGACTGAAGCGCAGCGAGAGTTCCTGGAGTCTATTTAACAATAAGGGAGATCTCAATAACTTTGAGACCGAACTCCAATATTTATCGGAATCTTGGAAAGACGGAAATTTTTTAGCATTTAACCCCATTAGACCGTCACTCCAAGAGGGAAGCGCAGCGAGAGATCTTGGAGTCTATTTAACAACAAAGTAGATCTCAATGAATTATAATCCTGTTTTTTCTATAATAGCCCATGCCTTATCAATTTGTTTGTCAAAGAGGACTTGATATATTTCCGGAGATGATTGAATGTCGTTTAACCACTTTTTCTGCATGGGACTCAAATATATTTCAGCATTAACCTTTCTTCCCAAAGCCGAATTGATTTTGGTCTTTTGCAAATCGCTCAGTGGCAAATATTTATAATTCGAATGTTGCAAATAATAGTGCAAATCACCGGTAGCTAATTTAAAGCCATCGTTTTCTCCGACTTCTTCCATGGCATTTTTATTTGCAAATGCCTGCAATGTCTGTTCATCTACTTTTTGCGGATTGTATGTCACTTTTACTATTTCTGCAGAACCAATAAAACCGGATTCTGTATTGAGTACGCCCGTAACGGATCCCAATTGCTTTTCTCCCGACCAAAAGCAATACATTTTATAATAGGCTTCCTTTTTATTGCTTAGTAAATCAGCGCTGAGTTCTTCATCTAAGAGGTTCAGATAGGCGGGTATGGATTTCCCTGATTTTTTTAATGCTGTGATCATGCCGGAACACAAACCTTTAGCTGAATAATCACTGGCGATTCGATTTATAATGGATTCGCCCTTCTCATTTACGATTCTCACCACGGGATTATTCCAGCTGGGTTCATTGTATTTTTTTAAGACCTCTGCATCTTTTCCGGCTTTATTATTATAAATAGCCAATGGAATAAATTCATTTTCGATGGCCTCTACCATTAGCGGATGACTGAGAACATTATGGCCATAATTTCTGCATGTCGCACAACCGGGTACTTCCTGAAATAGTATTAATACCGGTTTATTGACCGCTTTTGATTTGGAAATAGCAAGATCATAATTTCGCAACCATTCGACCTTACCCAGTTCTTCAGGATTTCCGGCAAAAACCATCAATGAATTATAAAGAAAGATGCTCAGTAAGATTATTGAATTTCGCATAAAAGAAAATTATGGAAATGAACTGTGTAAGATTGTCATCTTAACGCCATTTTAAAATTTCAAATGCTTTACCGTCTCAGCGCGATGAATCAATTTATTTAGCGACTCAATGCCTATTTCCAAATGAGTTCTGACATATTGCTCGCTCACTTTTTTATCACTTTCATCGGTTTTAACACCCTCGGGGATCATTGGGATATCCGATACTAAAAGCAGTGCACCAACCGGAATTTCATTGGAAAATGCAACGGTAAATATGGTGGCTGTTTCCATGTCGATGGCCATAGCACGCAGTTTTTTGAGGTATTTTTTAAAGACCTTATCGTGTTCCCAAATGCGTCGATTGGTGGTATATACCGTTCCGGTCCAGTAATCGTGGCCATATTCTCTAATGGCTGTTGAAATTACTTTTTGCAAGGCAAAAGCGGGGAGAGCCGGCACCTCACTAGGCATATAATCATTACTCGTTCCCTCGCCTCTTATGGCTGCAATTGGCAAAATGAGATCACCGACCTGGTTTTTCTTTTTCAGGCCTCCGCATTTTCCCAGAAATAAAACGGCTTTAGGATTGATGGCTTTTAAAAGGTCAATGACCGTGGCCGCATTGGCACTTCCCATTCCAAAATTGATAATGCTTATTTCTCCTGCCGTGGCACATTGCATGCTATTGCTGCTGCCTTTGAGTTCAACCTTGTGTATTTCACAAAAGAGTTCTACATAATTTAAAAAGTTGGTCAGCAATATATAATGGCCAAAAAATTCAAGCGGCTGGCCGGTGTATCTGGGCAACCAATTGGTAATTATTTCATTTTTTGTTTTCATACACGATTATATTCTTTATCACAATTATCAAAAATAGTATTTCAGAAACTAAGATGTATAAATTGTACATCATTGATGTATTTATTACAGTCAGGCCCACAAATAATACATTTAATATACATCAACTCCTCGTATTGCAATTCAAGAGATAAATTTTGGTCTACCTTACATCTTCTAAAAATTTAACCAACAATTATGAGAAAAATTTACATTACAATTTTAAGTCTATTTCCTGCTCTGCTTTTAAATGCACAAAACATTCCAATTGATTTTGAAACAGGCGGTCATGGCGCCAACTGGAATTGGGCCGTTTTTGAAAACACCGATAATCCACCTTTGGAGATAGTAGCCAATCCGGATCCATCAGGAATAAATACCTCGGCAACAGTAGCCAAATTTACCGCAAGACAAACGGGAAACCCATGGGCGGGATGTGAATCTTTGCACGGTGCGGGAATAGGGTCCTGGACCATTAATCCGAGCAATTCAACAATACGAATTATGGTATGGAAAGATGTGATTAGCGATGTCGGTATTAAACTGGTAAGAGTGGATAGCTGGTCATTAGGTGAGATCAAAATTGCCAATACATTAACGAATCAGTGGGAACAACTCACTTTTGATTTTTCTTCTCACATGGACACGACCTACGATCAGATCGTAATTTTCCCCGATTTTGATTTGGGAGGCAGAAGTTCTGATAACATTATTTATTTTGATAATGTATACGGTGCTGCGGCAAGCCCCGTTGCTTTGGAAGCAATTACAGAAAATGCCTTTTCCATATACCCCAATCCTGTAAAAGATCAGTTGAGTATTTCTTCGGCAATTGAAATTGATCAGGTATCTATTTTTAATACCAACGGACAATTGCTAATGGATGTAGAAATCAAGGCTACAAATGCCAATTTGAATACAAGTGATTTTCAACAAGGTGTTTACATATTGAAAACACTCAGTTCCGGACAGGTCCATGTTCAGAAGTTTATAAAAGACTAAAAAAACCCCCTGCCAAGCACTGCAGGGGTTTAACCCTAAAATTTATTTAGGGGTACACACCAAATGAAAAATCAACTACCACAAGCTTCGCATTCATCAGGGTTGTCTAGTGAACAAGACATGTCCGCCTGATTTTGCGCGATCACTTCCTCTTTTGTAGCCATGGGCTTGGCAAGAGATTTTTTGTCTACCGTAAATTTGATGGCATCCGTTGCGGCTTTGGTTCTCAGATAATACATACCTGTTTTCAAACCTTTCTGCCATGCATAGAAATGCATTGAGGTCAGCTTTCCGAAATTCGGGTTCTGCATATGGATGTTCAAACTCTGGCTTTGGCAGATATAAGCACCTCTATCTGCGGCCATGTCGATGATGGTTTTCTGACTGATTTCCCAAACGGTTTTGTACAGATCTTTTATTTCCTGAGGAATACTGGAGATCTTTTGAACAGAACCATTCTCTGAAATGAGTTCATTTTTCATTTCTTCATTCCACAAACCCGCTTTTATAAGGTCTCTCATCAAATGTTTGTTGACCACAACAAATTCACCCGAAAGTACTCTTCTTAAATACAGGTTGCTGGTATAGGGCTCAAAGGCCTCACAATTGCCCAATATTTGTGCTGTACTGGCCGTTGGCATAGGAGCTAAAAGAAGGGAATTTCTAACACCGTGTTTTTTCACTTCTCTTTTCAGACTTTCCCAATTCCATCTTCCGGAATCAGGTGTAACTCCCCACATATCAAATTGGAAAATTCCTTTTGAAACAGGAGAGCCTTTAAAGGTTTCATATGGGCCTTCCTTGATAGCCAAATCTTTGGAAGAAGTCATGGCAGCGAAATAAATGGTTTCAAATATTTCCCTATTTAGTTTTTTCGCTTCTTCACTTTCAAATGGATAATTCATCAAAATGAAAGTATCAGCTAAACCCTGAACACCCAATCCTATTGGACGGTGACGCATATTGGAATTGCGCGCCTCTTCCACAGGATAATAATTGACATCGATGACTTTATTGAGATTTTTTGTCACGGTATAAACGACCTCATAAAGTTTTTCATGATCAAAATTGCCATCTTCTTTGATGTATTTCGGAAGGGCAATGGAAGCCAAATTACAAACAGCCACCTCATCCGGGGCGGTATATTCAATAATTTCTGTACATAGGTTGGAAGAGCGAATGGTACCCAAGTTCTTTTGATTTGACTTGTTATTCGCAGCATCTTTAAAAAGCATATAAGGCGTACCGGTTTCCGTTTGCGATTCGAGGATGGCAAACCACAATTCCTGCGCTCTTATTTGCTTTCTGTATTTTCCTTCGCGTTCGTATTTTTCAAAAAGCTTCTCAAATTCTTCCCCATAGGTATCGGCAAGTCCTGGAGCCTCATTAGGATCAAACAAAGACCATACATCATCGTCCTGAACACGCTTCATAAACAAATCAGGAACCCAAAGTGCGTAGAAGAGATCTCTTGCTCTCATTTCTTCTTTCCCGTGATTCTTTTTTAGCTCGAGAAATTCGAAAACATCAGAATGCCATGGCTCGAGATAAATGGCAAAACTGCCTTTTCTCTTTCCTCCGCCCTGATCCACATAACGCGCTGTCATATCAAAATTTCTGAGCATCGGCACAATGCCGTTTGAGGTTCCGTTTGTTCCTCTGATATAACTTCCTTTTCCTCTTACATGGTGAATGCTCAGACCTATACCACCGGCCGATTGTGATATTTTTGCACATTGCTTTAATGTGTCATAAATACCATCAATGCTGTCATCCTTCATGGTTAGAAGAAAACAGCTCGACAATTGTGGTTTAGGTGTACCAGCATTAAACAAAGTCGGAGTAGCGTGTGTAAACCACTTCTCCGATAACAAATTATAGGTTTCGATAGCAGCATCCAGATCATCGCCGTGGATACCAATAGAAACTCTCATGAGCATGTGTTGTGGTCTTTCCACAATGGCTCCGTCGAGTTTCATAAGGTAGGATCTTTCCAGTGTTTTAAAGCCGAAAAAATCGTAAGTAAAATCTCTCTCGTAATCAATGGCTGCGTCGAGTTTTGCAGCATTGTCTTTGATTACTTTATAAGTTTCTTTTGAAAGAAGAGGTGCATTGTCCCCGGTTTTCGGGTCAACATAAGAATACATTCTCTTCATGGTATTGGAAAAGGAAGAAGAAGTTCTTTTATGCAAATTAGACACTTCAATTCTCGCAGCAAGTTTGGCATAATCGGGATGCCTAACGGTCATTGAAGCGGCTGTTTCTGCAGCCAATCGGTCCAATTGTTCGGTCGTTACGCCATCGTATAATCCGTCGATTACTTTTTTGGCGATTTCAATGGGTTTGATATAATCCATATCAAGACCATTGCAAAGTTTTTCAATTCGGGTGGTGATTTTGTCGAATCGGACAGACTCTCGTCTCCCGTCTCTTTTGATTACTAACATGTTATACTTTTAATAATTTTCTCAAAAATTCTTTAAAAATCTTCATCCATGGTGAAGTTGAAGCCTTTCTTGTCATTGTCCATGACCCCGGCCTTCTGATATTCTGCAACCCTTTTCTCGAAGAAATTGGTTTTACCCTGAAGCGAAATCATTTCCATAAAATCAAATGGATTTTTTGAATTAAATTCTTTTTCGCAATTCAGTTCCAATAGCAACCTATCGGCAACAAACTCTATGTATTGTTTCATCAATTTGGAGTTCATACCTATCAAATCCACCGGCAGTGAATCTGTAATAAATTCTTTTTCAATTTCCACTGCGTCGAGAATGATTTGCCTCAATTTCTCTTCGGGCATTTTATTTTCGATGTAGTTGTTGTAAAGCAGACAAGCAAAATCGCAGTGCAGGCCTTCATCTCTTGAGATGAGTTCATTAGAAAAACTCAAACCTGGCATTAAGCCTCTTTTTTTCATCCAGAAAATCGAGCAAAAGCTTCCGGAAAAGAATATTCCCTCAACGGCGGCAAATGCGATTAGTCTTTCTTTAAAATCACCATTATCGATCCATCGCAAAGCCCAGTCTGCTTTTTTCTTAACGGCCGGCACAGTTTCGATTGCGTTTAAAAGGTGGTCCTTTTCTTTGGGGTCCTTTATATAGGTATCAATTAATAAAGAATAGGTCTCAGAGTGAATATTTTCCATCATGATCTGAAAACCATAAAAGCATTTAGCTTCTGGAAACTGAACTTCGTGGAGAAAGTGCTCCGCAAGATTTTCATTGACAATGCCATCGCTGGCGGCGAAGAAAGCAAGAACATGAGAAAGGAAGTGTCTTTCGCCATCGTTGAGGTTGTTCCAGTCAACAAGATCCTGGTTTAAATCAATTTCTTCAGCCGTCCAGAAACTCGCCTCCTCTTTTTTATACATTTCCCAAATGTCGTGGTACTTGATGGGAAATAATACAAATCGTTTTTTGTCTTCTTTTAGTAGGAGTTCTTCGTGCTTTTCCATTTTGGCGTTAGGGTTCTAGTTAAAAAATTTTTAAAAAAAAGGTCTCCTTCAGCCGGTTTCCTGCTTTAAGTCCCCTGCTTAATGATTCCTTAATAAAATGTGCTTGATTTTTTAATCAGGTGCCTACAAATATTGTAAAAGCCCGACATAAGTCAAAGATAATAAAGCAAAAAAACTTTTAACAACTTTTCCACATACATAAATGTGGATAACTAACTTAAAGCATTGTATATCAGTAAAATAAAAATGTTAATTAAATTTAAACTTCTTATAATACAATGTGTATAAGCTAGGTAATATTTATCCACATATCCACATCACTTATAAATCATGGCGGGTGCTTGTCTATTTATAAGTATAGGATTATCTTTGCACTCCATTTTTGAAAAAGATACCTAATGTACGCAATTGTTGATATCTCCGGTAAGCAATTCAAGGTTGAAAAAGACCAAAAGATTTACGCCCCTCTTCTGAAAGGAAAAGAAGGCGATAAAGTTGAATTCGATAAAGTAATGCTTATCGACGATAAAGGAAAAATTAAAGTCGGTGCACCCACAGTAAAGGGCGCCAAAGTTTCAGGTAAAATTCTGGAACATGTAAAAGGAGATAAAGTGATCGTCTTTAAGAAAAAGAGAAGAAAAGGATACAAAAAGAAAAACGGTCACAGACAGGATTTCACTCAGATATTAATAGAAAACATTAAATAAGATAAACCATGGCACATAAAAAAGGAGCCGGAAGTACCAGAAACGGAAGAGATTCGGAAAGTAAACGACTCGGTGTAAAAATCTACGGTGGTCAGGAAGCAATCGCTGGAAACATCATTGTACGCCAGAGAGGAACGAAACATCATCCGGGTAATAATGTCGGTTTAGGAAGAGATCATACTTTATTTGCCTTGATCGATGGAACTGTTGAGTTCAAAGTATCAGGCATTAAGAAAAAATCAGTTGTTTCTGTTCTTCCAAATGGTGCAGAAGCCAAGTAATTAGAAATTATTTATCCACAAATTGAGGGGCCCGATTGTTGAAAAACGATTGGGCTTTTTTTAATTAAGAATTAAGGTCTATTAGAAGTTTCATTCTTTGAATTGGCACTGGGTCGCAAGTCTTTGCTTTTTTTATAAATAATAAAAAGTACGGAAGACGAAAGACGGATGACGAATGATGGGATTTTAATTTCTGATCCACTCAAAGCGATCGCCTTTCTCCAATCCATAGAGATCGCAAAACCCTGCGACTACTTCTATGACGTATAATGCGGGATCGTAAGACAAAACGGGATCTTCAGAATAAGGGCGGGTATTTTTTTGAATCGTAACAATATTTCCTTCCTCATCTGCAAAAATGATATCCAGAGATATATAGGTGTTTTTCATCCAGAAACTTCTGGGTTCTTCTTTTTCAAATAAGAATAACATGGCTTGCGCATCGCTCATCCTTGCTCTGTACATGAGCCCCTGTGCTCTTTTTTCTTCTGTATCGGCAATTTCCAATTCCATTTTGCGAATGGTATCTCCTTCACGGGATATAAATATTAATTCCCCTTGTTTTTTAAAAGGCACTTCATATCGCTCACCGGACGATTCGATCCTCGATTTCTTTTCTGAACAAGCAATTATCATTTGAAAAACAACAAGTATTAAAACAAGCTTTATAAAATAAGATTTCATGCTTTTTAAATTGATTTTGTAAAAATAGAAACCATTCATTAATAGATGGGTTTATTTTGCTTGATTTGATTTTATATTTTTGCGCCTTCAAAAAAACAATAATGAAATTATTCAATCTAATTCTTGCCCTATTTATAATCGCAGCCTGTTCGAATGAAAAACCCAAAAAAGAGATAGAGGACCCAGGAAAAATAGATGACAGCACGGTCATTGTGGATTTGTCTTATCCTCAGGAAAAGCATTTAAAAAATTTAAGACAACTCACTTTTGGCGGTGACAATGCAGAGGCTTATTTCAGCTTTGACAATGAAAAATTGGTCTTTCAAAGCAATTATGGTCTATGGGGCGTCTCATGTGATCAGATATTTATGATGAATGTTTCTGAAGGGGCGGAAAACAAAGCACCTATGCTGAGTACTGGACTGGGCAGAACAACATGCTCCTATTTTTATCCGGACGGGCAACACATTCTTTACGGTTCTACACATCTCGGCGGAGACTCTTGCCCGGAAGCGCCACCGTTTATGGAAGGTAAATACGTTTGGCCCATTTACGATTCCTACGATATATTTAAATCAGACCTCAATGGCAATATAGTTGAGCAATTGACCGATGAGCCCGGCTATGATGCCGAAGCCACCATTTCACCGGATGGCACAAAAATCGTTTTTACGTCTACAAGATCGGGCGATCTTGAACTTTGGACCATGAATACGGATGGAACGGATCTCATGCAGGTCACCGATGAACTCGGTTATGACGGAGGCGCATTTTTTTCTCCTGATAGTCAGAAATTGGTATTTAGAGCTTCAAGACCCAAAGAAGGCGAAGAAGCAGAAACCTATAAATCCCTATTGAGAAAAGGTTTTGTACAACCTACAAACCTGGAAATATTCACCTGCAATACCGACGGCTCAGAAATGAAGCAAATCACCAATTTGGGCAAGGCCAATTGGGCACCATTTTTTCACCCGGGAGGCGAAAAAATCATCTTTGCATCCAATCACAAATCTGAGTCGGGCAGACAATTCAATTTATTTATGACAGACCTCAGTGGCGAGAATGTAGAACAAATAACTTTTGATCCTGTATTTGATGCTTTCCCCATGTTTTCATTCGATGGGAAACATCTTGTATTTTCGTCCAATAGAAATAATGGTGGCGGCCGTGATACCAATGTATTTTTGGCAGAATGGATAGATTAATAATTATGAAAAAATATCTCGCAATAGTGCTTATTGCCAGCGCATGCAGCACCTCAGAAAATCCTAAACGAGTTATAGCCAATTTTCAAAGGCATATAGAATATCTCGCTTCCGATGAATTAAAAGGTAGGGAAACCGGCACGGAAGGCGAAGAAATGGCGGCTGAATATATAGCAAATGAATTTAAAATCGCCGGAATTGAGGCCAAAGGCAGCGAGGGTTATTATCAGGAATTCGAATTTTTGAGTGGCAAAACATTTGCTGAAAATCACTTTATGTTGAATGGCGAGGAAATTCAAAAAGATGAAGACTACTTCGTAATGAATTTTTCTGGTAATGGTGAAGTAATATCCGAACTGATAATTGCGGGTTTTGGAATCCAGGCTGAAGAATTAGGGCTTGATGAATACAAACGACTCAGAAAAGCGGAAGGAAAAGTCTTTCTAATTGATGTTTCATCACCCGATGGCATACATCCTCATTCTAAATACAAGGCTTATCACGATCTGAGAAACAGAGTGCGAACAGCAAAAGAAAATGGAGCAAAGGCCGTCATTTTCTACAACCCCGGTGAGCTGGCCAATGATCCGAGGAAAAACTACGCCAGAAAAATGGAAAGACTGGATATACCGGTTGTTTTTTATTCGGGTGAAAAAGAATTTAAAAACGGCGATTCTGTAAGTATAAAGGTGGAAATGGAAGACAAGTACAGAAGCGGCAAAAATGTCATAGCCTATATTGATAATAATGCTTCAGGTACCGTTGTCATCGGAGCGCATTACGATCATTTGGGAATGGGCGATGAGGGTTCTTTGTATCGTGGTGAAAGCGAGGCCATTCACAATGGCGCAGATGACAATGCGAGTGGAACAGCAGTGCTTCTTGAATTGGCCAGAACTATTCAGAAAACCAGAAAACTCAATCAGAATTTTCTTTTTATTGCATTTTCCGGTGAAGAAAAAGGCCTATTAGGGTCCGGGCATTTTACCGATGAGCCGACCATTGACCTGGAAGATGTTAATTATATGATCAATATGGACATGGTTGGACGTCTGGATTCAACGGGAACTCTCACTGTTTTTGGGATTGGCACTTCTACGATCTGGGATTCACTCGTCGATTCAGAGTCAATAGCCGGATCTCTCAATATTGTGGAAAAACCCGATGGTGTTGGCCCCTCAGATCATACATCTTTTTATCTTGAAGATATTCCTGTTTTACACCTTTTCACCGGAGCGCATTCCGATTATCACAAACCAAGCGATGATTTTGATAAAATCAATTACGATGGGATGTACAAAGTTTATTCTTATGTAATGAATGTGGTATCTGCTGTAAAAGATCATAAACTTGAGTTTACAAAAACCAAGGAAGGCGACAATCAACAGGCGCCCAGGTTTTCGGTTACGCTAGGCGTTGTGCCCGATTATACATTTAGCGGAAAAGGCATGCGTATTGATGGCATCACGGATGGCCGCCCTGCGGATAATGCGGGACTTCTTAAAGGAGATGTAGTTATTCGAATGGGTGAAAATGAAGTCACCGATATGATGGCTTACATGAATGCCCTGTCTATGTTTAAAAAGGGAGACACGACAAGGGTATCGGTAAAAAGAGGTTCCGAGGAAGTTAGTGTTGAAGTAGTTTTTTAGTCTGATTGGCAATTGCCAAGCGATTCCAAAACTTCCTCTTTTTCAAACAGACCGGCCTCATTAGACCAGGCATTTAAAATATAGGTACTTATCTGTGCGATATCATCTTCCAGAAGATCCGGATTAGCAGGCATTACCTGATTGTACACTACACCATTGACTTCGATTTTCCCTACCTGTCCGTTGCGGATAATACAGGCCAATAAATCTCTGTTTTCGACAAGATAATCAGAGGAATCTAGCGGAGGATAAAGTTTACCCAATCCTTGTCCCTTTTCGCCATGACAATGCTGACATCGCTGAATGTATATCTGCTTGCCGATCGACATGTATTTTCTGAATTTAATCTCTTTTTGATCCTGACAGGAAGGAATGGAAATAGCGATAATTAATACAGTTGCCGATAGTAATACGAACAAGTAAAATCGTCTAAGCACCATCGTATTCGGATAAAAGAATATCCATGTCTTTCATTAGTTGATCCACATCTTTCTCAATAGTTCCATCGTAATAACCTCGAATTCTTTTTTCCTTGTCAACGAGTATAAAAGCTCCACTGTGCAATAATCCGCCGGGAGCCAATGAATCAGGTTTGGCAGAAACCAAATACCCTTTTTGTGCCACATTAAATATAGAATCCATATCACCGGTAAGGAATGTCCAGTAATTGGTATTTATCTCCAGCCTGTCAGCATAGTCTCTGAGCACTTCCACGGTATCATGTGTTGGGTCTATACTGTGAGAAACAATATGTATTTCATCATTCCCCTTGTATTTCTCATGAATCCTAAGCATTTGTGTTTTCATGATAGGACAAATGCTCGGGCAGGTGGTAAAAAAAAAGTCGGCTACATAAATTTTACCCTTGAGGTCTTCCGGAGTAAATGAATTCCCATCCTGATTGATAAATTCAAAATCGGGAATGGTAGTATAAATTGTATCTGTATGCTCTTCACCGTTTATGATTTTTACATCATATTGCCGGGGCCCCATGATAGGGAGCCTTTTTTCCTGATGACATGCCATTGCGATGAATAGCAATGAAAGCGATAAAAACCTATTCATACTGTAATAACTTTATTGTCTGAATTGTTTAAATACTGTCTAATTCTGAAAGTTTGTCTTCGGCTTCAGGCATTATTGTGAAGGTTTGATTTTTAACCTTTTCCATGATGTCTATCTGTAATTCGTAATATTCAATAATATTTTTAAGACTTACACTGTCAGCCGGTTTTTCAAAATTGTACATCCAATCGCGCATACCGATAATGGCTGTGTCCATAGAGTTTACGGTATTTTGAATGCCAAGAACCATGCCTGAATCGAGTTCCAGTGAATCCATTTTTAAATTTAATTTCTTTTTGAGTTTTTCAAGGACCAGCGTTTGAGGCATGACTTCATCGTGTATTCTCATGACCTCTTTTAGCAGTGAATCTGCTTTTGGTTTGAGGTCTTTCTCGGAACCGGATTGTCCTGTGTTTTCACAAGAAAAAATTACAATACTTAGAACTAGTAATAAAATCGTGTTTTTCATGGTAATAATTAAAGATTATTAATAATATAATTGCGCATGAGCGTGTGAATATGGACATTGGCTCCTCCGGTATTAATGCTGTGATTGCTGCCCGGATAATAAAATGAATCAAATTGTTTTCCCAATTTGATGAGCCTTTCCTGGAGTTCAACAGCATTTTGAAAATGGACATTATCATCGGCGGTACCGTGTATCAGAAGATATTTTCCTTTGAGGCTGTCGGCAAAATTTATGGGAGAATTATCATCGTATCCCGAGGCATTGTCTTTTGGCCTTTGCATGTACCTCTCTGTATAAATATTGTCATAAAATCGCCAATTAGTTACCGGAGCTACAGCAATGGCCAATTTGAACACATCATTGCCTTTAAACAAACAGGAAGTTGACATAAATCCACCGTAACTCCAGCCCCAGATACCGATTCTTTTTTCATCGATATAGGATTTTTCACCCAATTTTCTGGCAATCTCAACCTGATCTATTGTTTCGTATTTTCCTAATTCCTTATAGGTTACTTTTTTAAATTTTGTTCCTCTGCCTCCGGTTCCGCGGTTGTCAAAACAAGCAACTACATATCCATTTTGAACGAGCATTTTATTATAGAGTTCCCTTGAGCTTCCATCCCAGGTCTTGGTCACTTTCTGATCACCCGGACCACCGTACAGAAACATCATCAGCGGATATTTTTTAGAAGAATCAAAATTGCTCGGTTTCATTAGGTATCCGTACAATTCAACCGAATCGAAGATGTTCATGCTGATAAATTCTTTATCAATCCAATCAAATGAATCCATCGTTTTTTTGACCTCTGAATTGTCTTCCAATACCTTGACTATTTTACCTGCGGAATTGTATAAACTGATTTTTGGGGGCATTCCCGGTTTTGAATATTTGTCAATATAAAATGCACAATCATCGCTCATATCTATACTGTGCCAGCCCTCTCCATTGCTAAGTTTTGTTTTACCTTTTCCATTAAAGCCAATAACATAGAATTGTCTCTCAAGGTGGCTGTCTTCGGTAGAAGTGAAGTACAATTTTTTCGATTTTTCATCAATTCCTATGAGCTCATCCACTTCCCATTTGCCTTTGGTGATGGCATCCAAAGATTTATTTTCGGTATTGTAAATCCAAAAATGTTTGTAGCCGCTTTGTTCTGAAGAATAGATAAACTCCTTACCGTTTTCCAGATAATAAAGATCATCACAGAAATTAATGTCAAAATACTGCTTATGTCTTTCCAGCAGTTCTATTTGCGACATGCCGCTGTTGGCACCGATATGAACAATTTCAAAGATTTGTTGTAATCTATCAAGCCGAATCAGTGATAGAATATCGTTATTCGCTGTCCATTGCATTCTGGGGATATAAAAATCCACACGACCATCCATACTGGCTTTTACTTTCGACTTATTTTTTAAATGATAGATATAAATGGAAATATCGGAATTCTTCTCTCCGGCCTTTGGATATTTATAAACATAATCACTCGGGTAAAGGCTGTCCCATAATTGCATATTGTATCTGGGGACATTGGTTTCATCAAACTCATAATATGCAATTTTATCCCCCTTTGGCGACCATTCAAATGCCTTTACAAAGGCAAATTCCTCCTCATAAACCCAATCGGTGGTACCATTTATAATTTTATTTATTACACCATTGGTAGTAATTTGTATTTCCTCATTTGCTGCCAGGTCTTTGTAAAAAAGATTGTTGTTTCTGGCAAATGCTACCTTGCTTCCATCAGGTGAAAATGTGGCATATTGCTGTGGCCCCTGATCCGAGAGTTTGGTGAGGTTTTTCTGTTCTAAATCGTAGATGTAGTATTCAGCCGTATACGATCTGCGATAGATTTTCTTCTTATTTGTTTCAAGAAGTATTTGACTTTCATCGGCACTCAAGGAATAATCATTGATTCTGATTTTGTGCTCGTCTCCGTCGAAAAGCGTTACTACTTCTTCACCTGAGCTGGTATTGTATTGAATGACTTTGTTATTGGACTTTGAAGTGTAATTCTTTCCGTCTTTCATCCAATTGATAGATGTGACTGTTTTTACTCTTATGGCAGGGTTGACAAAAATATTCCCGGGATCAAATTTCTTTTTTTGAGCTTCGGAAGGTAGGGTGAAGCATGTGATTATTGTAATTAGAAAATATATCGGCTTGGTATATCGCATTTTTGAATGAATTGAAGGCGCAAATTTAAGAAATAGATTATTGCAAAAAGAGACATCTAAAAATCAATTAAATATTCTTTAAAAATAGTCTCAGATTGCTAAAACATCTTAAAAAGTTTATATTTGCAGCCCTTTTGAATTGAAACAAAATTAAATTTAATATCAATATGAAAAAGTTAATGAATTACATGTTATCTATGCTTGCGATCGCAGGTGTATTGTTTTTATCTTCTTGTGGTGATGACGAAGAAGATCCGGCACCAAAAGGCGCTGTGGTTGGCCTAATCGCTACTGATTCTTCAGTTTCCGGTGATGTAACCCTTACTGTTGGTTCTTCATTTGGAATTTTAGTATCTGCTTCTAAAGGCGACAGAAATATGGATACATGGTCAATCTTAAGAGACGGTATTGCTCTATCTAATTTTGATGGTCTTGATGTACCTGACAACTCAGCATTTACTGTACCTGTTTCTGATATACCGGTACCTAGTACTGCAGGTGCATACGAATATACTTTCCAGATAACTGACAATGGCGGAGCAACAGGTTCTGTATCTTGGGTAGTTACAGCGGAAGATGCTGCGGCATTTACTGAAATTGATAATGTTCAGTTAGGTGGACAGTCAAGTACTGCTTTTGGAAGTTTCCTTAAAGCTGATGACGGAACCGTATTGTTCCTTGCTCAGGCTAACTCTTCTAATGGAGCAGATGTAGATTTATTCTACTACAATGGAGCGACTAACGGACCAACTTTATTTAGCCCAACTGATCCTGATGCAGGATCTTTATTCGGTGGTGCTGTAGGTTCATGGTCAACTCAAAACGACACTAAAATTGAAAAGTCTACAACTTTGGACTTTGACAATGCTACACCTAATGATGTTGCTACAGTAAGCGTTTCAGGTACAAAAGCCAATCAATTGGCTGCTGATGATGTTTTCGTTTTCGAAACAGAAGCAGGTATCAAAGGAATGGGTAAAGTGATCTCACTTGCTACAGGAAATGACGGTAGCATTACTGTCGACCTTAAAGTAGTTAACTAATTTTATTTTTTCAGATAGAAAACCCCGGAGAGTAATCCTCGGGGTTTTTTTATTTTTATGCTATGAGAAATTTTCCAATTAAACTTTTTGCTTTAATTGCCCTTCTTTTTATAGCTTGTTCCGATGATAACAGTGGTCCTTCAGGTCCTGTCAGTTTAGTACCCACTCTAAATATAATTTTGACAGATAGTACGGTATCTTACAGTGATACAGTTAAATTAGGTAGTCATTTCAATATCGCATTTTCAGGTAGAAAAGGTGATTTTGAATTGATTTCATGGTCATTGTCATTAAATGAATCATTATTACCTGACTTTATAGATGTACCAGTGAGCGACCCCTCAAATTTTACCGAAGTAATTAGCGACATTGAAACACCGCCAACTGTAGGGAATTATTTATACACCATTAGTCTAAAAGACAAAAACAATATAGTTGTTGAGAATAGTGTGTTGATCGTTGTAGAAGAAGATAATTCAATTCCAATTGGTCCTGTAGTTAGTTTGATCGCTACGGACTCCACTATTTCTTCTGATTTTACTCTTAATACAGGCACTACCTTTGGTATTTTAGTGTCTGCTTCTAAAGGAAATAGGGATATGCAAACATGGTCAATTCTAAGAAATGGTATTTCACTTTCTGCTTTTGATGAACTTGATGTCCCTGATGAATATAATTTTACAATTCCTATTACAAATATAAAAGTGCCTAATAACGCGGGAGTTTACCAATTCACATTTCAAGTAAAAAGTTTTGATGGAGTTATGGGTTCTGTATCTTGGTTAATCACTGCCGAGGCCCCAAACAGTTTCATAGAATTCAATAATATTCAATTAGGAGCCCAGTCTAGCACTTCATTTGGAAGTTTCCTTAAAATCGATGATGGAACGGTATATTTCCTATCCGAAGCCAATTCTTCTAATGGTGCAGATGTAGATCTTTTCTACTACAATGGAGCAACTAATGGTCCTACTTTGTTCAGCCCAACTGATCCTGATGCTGGTTCTTTTTTCGGTGGTGCTGTAGGTGCATGGTCAACTCAAAATGACACCAAAATAGAAAAGTCTTCTTCTTTAGATTTTGACAATGCCACGCCTAATGATGTTGCTACTGCAAGCGTTTCAGGAACAAAAGCCAATCAATTGGCTGCTGATGATGTATTCGTTTTTGAAACTGAAGCAGGTATCAAAAGAATGGGTAAAGTGATCTCATTTGCCACAGGAAATGATGGTAGTATTACATTCGACCTTAAAGTGGTTTACTAATTTTATTTTAATGCTATGATGATAAGACAAATTTTCCTTTTTTTTAGCCTGGTACTCATAATTTTCGCTTGTTCCGATGACGATAGCCCCTCCGGAAATATGGCCAACAGCAACCCAAGTATTAGCCTCCTTATTACCGACTCGACCATTTATGGAAAAGATACATTAATGGGTGGTGCGAGTTTTGATATTCTTTTTTCAGCAAGCAAAGGAAAGTCAGTACTGGCTTCCTGGTCGCTCAGTTTGGATAACAATATAATCGACAATTATTCAAATGTCCCGGTATCCGATTTTAACAATTTCACTGAATCCGTTAAAAATATTGAAGTTCCTTTTTCTGCCGGCGATTACAATTACATCCTGAGTATAAAAGACATTGATGGGGTTTCTGTTGAAACAAGCTGGACGATTACAGTTTTGGAAGATGTCATTCCGGATAATGCTGACTTAAGCTTAAATATCACGGATTCTACGGTGTATATGGACACAATTTTAGCCATAGGAACCACTTTTGATATTTCCATTACAGCAACAAAAGGGTTTTACAAATTAGATACTTGGTCAATATTAAACGATGGCCTGGCCTTGAATGGCTTTAATGAAAATGACGTTCCCAATGATTCATTTTTTACCGCACATATTTCCGGCGTACCCGTTCCAAATATTGAAGGTGATTATAGTTATTCATTTCAGATCAGTGATGAAAAAGGTACAATTGTAAACGTAGATTGGCAGGTCACAGCAGCAGATATCCCTGTTTTTACAGAATACAAAGGAATTACTCTCGGAGCCCAAAGCAATTCCAATATTGGTGGGTTTTTTCTAGCAAGACAAGTACAGGTATCGACTTTATCAGAAGCCAATGCCTCCAATGGTGAAGCTGTAGAAATCTTCTATTATAATGGTGCAACCAATGGACCTACATTGTTTAGCCCGGTTGACCCGGATACCGATGGTCTTTTTGGAGGCGCTCTGAACAACTGGTTTATCAGGTTTAACACAAAAATTCAAAAAAGCGCAAAAGACTATTCAACAATTACAGCCCAGGAGATAGATGAAAGTTTGGTTTCAGGAACAAAAGCCAATCAATTGGCGGTAGGAGATGTGGTGCTTATTGAAACAGCCCTGGGCTTAAAAGCGATATTGATAATTAGAAACCTTGTAACGGGGAATAACGGTAGTATCGAATTTGATATTAAGATAGTAGATTAAATTCATATATAATCAATTTAAAATTCAATGATTAAAATTTGAAAAATTTAATTGTGTTCATATCATTTTCATTTGTATTTTATTCTTGCAAAGACACAAATGATATGGACCTCGGTCCCAATATTCGTCTTGATTCAAGTCCAGACCAGGAATATTTTGTAAAAGATGACAGTATTTTTTTTCAGCTTACCTTAAGCGCAATCAATGGCCTCAATACGCTTGAAGTAGATCACGTTACTGGAAATTTTCCCGTTCTTAGGATAGGTGAGACTACCTTTAAAAATGCCAGCAGCCAGTTTATAGGTTTTTATTATGTAATAGACAGCACAGAGAATTCGGGCGATACGGCAATCTTGTCTTTTAGAATACTTGACAATAACCTTTTGTCGGATGAGGCCATGTACGAATACAAAGTAGCCGAAAAAATTGACACGGTCACAAGCATATTTGGAGATCAGAACAATTCTAATTTTGGCAATTGTATTTCTCTCGAAGATTTGAAAGTTTATACGATTCAGGAAGCCTTACAAAACCCTGAAATGATAGATTTTATTCTGTATCGTGATTCTATTTTGAGTTGGGCCCTATTAAGCCCGAATGTTGGTTCCGGCAACGATAGCCTGATTGCTGAACTGTCCTCCTTTTCAACAAGAAAAAACACCAGGTTTGATCGCGGAATATTTAGCGAGAGTTTTAGTACCCTTAATAATGACGGGCCACTTGTAGCGATCGACAGTATCCCAACAAGACGTTACATTGATTCCATAAGTAGTATTAGTACCTTTTATTTTTTAAGTGAAGAAAATAAAAGAGGTCTTATACAGTTGAGAAACTTTAGCGATACGCTGGGTAATTTTGGCACCTTAGAAATAAAGGTTCAGAGATAGGGTCTGAATGATGACTGCATGCTTATTTGGGCATCCGTGCTATCCCAAATAATGATATCTTCTTTAGGATATTCTAACTTATTGAGTTGCTTTTTATACTTTTTTTGAATCTTTTTAAATGACTCCATATTTGATTCCGCAACGGGTTTTGATGGGGGTATTTTTTGTCTGAATGGATCGACCTGATGTCCGTTTTTCCAAAATCGGAAACAACAATGTGGCCCTGTAGCCAGACCAGTACTGCCCACATATCCGATCACATCACCCTGCCTAACTGTTTTGCCCGGTTTAATACCCGATTTGATCTTGTACATGTGTAAATACTGAGTGGAATACACACTGTTGTGGCGGATTTTAACATAATTACCATTGTATTTTTTGTAACGGGCTTCCGCTATTACACCATCTCCAACGGCATATATGGGAGTGCCCTGTGGTGCAGCATAATCGGTTCCCAAATGAGCCTTATATCTTTTCTGTACCGGGTGATATCGCCTCATGGTGTACTTTGAACTAATTCTAGAATACTTTAATGGAGCTTTCAAAAATGCCTTTCTCAGGCTTTCGCCATTGTCATCAAAATAGTCGTGCTCTGCGTCCTGGTGAAAATAATAAGCGCTGAAATTATCGTTAAAATGTTCAAATTGTGCGGCCAGAATTTTGTGGAGACCTACAGATTCACCGTCCACAAATAATTCATCGTAAATGACTTTAAACTTGTCGTTTTTCTGGATTCGAAAGAAATCAATTTGCCATGCATACATTTCGGCAAGGGCATTTACCAATTGAATATTGCCCCCATTTTCCAAAATGGTCATATAAAGCGAATTGTAAATCACACCGGTAAAGCTTTTTCGAATGGTGTCTACCGGTTTTTTCGATTCGTAAATAGTAATGGAATCCCTTAAATCAAATACCACGTATTCAATTGGGTTTTTCTCATAAATCATAAATTTTGCTGATGCACCCGAGTCTCTATCGCATAGGAGCGTATATGGATTGCCGGTTTTAATTTTCCGGACATCAAATATTTTTCTTGACTTTCTGGCCAACTGATCTATGGTTTTATAGTCAACGTTTCTGGGATTGAGTATTTCAGATAAATTTTGATTTCGTTTGACCTTGTCTTTTTTAACTTCAAAAGAATCGATCTGAATTCCATATAAATATTGCGGCTCGGGCACCTGTTCGGCTATAATTTCTTCTTCTATAGTACCAGAAAGCTCTTTTTTTGGTGCTTTATTACAGGCATTTATAAAAAGGAAGGTTAAAACCAGTATGGAAAACTGAATGAATGGTTTACGATAGTTCATTGGAAGCCAGGACCTAATTACATGCAAAATAAAGTCAAAAGCATGAATTCTACTAATTCATGCTTATTTTGATCAATTAATCAAATTTTCCAAACTTCATAGATACATTCGCTGTCCAGCCCGAAAGATCACTGTCTTGTAAGTTTTGGAGATCTGTTCCATAGATATAACGATAGCCTCCTCCCAGACCGAGTTTGAAAAATCTCGCCATATTAATTTCAATATTCAAACCGGGTTCAGCCACAAAGAAGGCCGAACTTTCAATACTCGGCTTAAGCGTAAAGTCATTGTCGGAAATTGTAATGTTATCATCGGTAAGGTCTACTCCACCTGCACCGATCAGCACCGGTATATCGATATGAATCAGACTATTGGGACTTACGGTATAGCCAAAAAGAAGACCGCCATAGCCAAAACCCGACATGTCAATTCTAATATCCCGATTGGGGTCATTTTCAGGTAATCTGGCATCAATGCCATTGAACTTTTCCCTGGTTGACAGGCCATAACCCGCAACGCCAATATAGGCATGTTCATTAAAGATTACGGCCGCCTGCCCTCCTAAAAGAAGATTTATTTCATCATTTACAGGGCTGACTTTTAAATCAAAAGCGCCATAGGCACCACTCAGCCTTCCATTTCCAAAAAGCGTTTGCATTTCACCATCCTGTGCTCTCACTACATCGGTAAGAATCAGGGCAATCAATAAAACAATGTAATTTTTCATATTATTTTTTTAAAATATGTATTTAGCCGAAACTCCAAAATCAAAAACCCTCGAACGTAAATAGCGCATTCCAACCAACTCAAGGGCCGGTTTAATATCCAATGCAAAAGCCATCGGAACCGAATAAATATGATATTCGATTCCAACAATGGCATCTACACCCATTGTGAAAAATGTTTTTCTTCTTATATCGAGCAGGCGATATTGGTATTGACCCGATGAATCTGACCTCAACAACACAGGTTCGGATTGCAGATAGCCTATATGTCCTCCAAATCCGTAATAACCATAAAAATTATCTCCCAGACTGAAGGCCATGGGTTTGTGTTTTTCATAAAGAGCTGTCAATTGAATGCCTCTTTCGCGTCCGCTCATCATGATTTCAAATGCCTCAAGATTGGAAAACATCTTCTTATAAGTGAGGGCTGTGGTGCCCCCCAAACGCAAGCCTGCCATGCTTTCGATATTTTGAGCGTGGCCAACATTAAATGTTGAAAGGATTATTGTGGTGCTTATGACAATGAGGTATTTCATAAATTTTACTTTTCAAATATGTTTAAAGATCCTCCCTGATTATCGATATTGATCTGGACAGGATTTTCTCCTTCCACCTGACCTGAAATTCTAATGTATTTGTTTTTCGAGTCGGTATAATACTTGTTCAGGGATTTCCAGTTGAGAGGAATTTCAAGATTGTCTTCTTTTGCTATAAGGTCGATATTATAAGCTTTTTCCGGGTTCAGCCATAGTTTCATATCGGTAGCTTTAGAATTAATATTGATCAATCGGGCATCATCATTTAAGGATTCAATATTCACATCTGAATAATTGGTACTTCCAACGATTTCCTCTTTTAAGTCGCCGATATTGATGGTGCTAAAGGTCGCTTCTCCACTGAGTGAGCTTATATGACGCAAAAAGTATTTATCATTTCTCGCATTAATTTTTAAGCGTTCCACTTCATTGATATTAATGGTGGACGAAGAGGAGCTAATATCGAGCTTTTCTGCTTTGGCGATGGTAATATCAGCAATCTGCAGTTTCAAATAAGCCAATTTGACATTTTGAATGCTGGCATTTCCGAATTTAAGATCGAGGTTCAACTGCCCGCTTTGATTGCTAATTTTTACATCACCCTGGGATAAAACAATTTTACTTCTGCCGGAGTATTCATTGATGTATATGTCACCGAATTTGTTTTCGATATACATATTGGATTTCTCAGGAAGGTATATTTCAAAATCAATATTGAGATTGTTTTTATTAATGAGGACCTTTGAATAATCGCCCAGGCTATTCCAGAATTCCTTAAACGATCCTGACTGTCGATCAAAAATAGTCTCGAACTTCAAAAATCTTCCCGAATTGGTATGGTCAAAACTCACACGTTCCAGAAGTTTGTCTACGGCTTCGTCGCTTTTGCCGTAGGCAGTGATTTTGATTTTAAATTTTACCGAATCTTTGTTCCAGGTATTGACAATTATATCGCCGTATTTATTGCTGAGATCCACCTGAACATTTGGAGATACCTTATAAGACCGCACGTATCGCTTTGAGAGTTCAATATCTTCGCTCGGTTTGGCGATGGCCCATTGAAAGACAGCAATGAGCACAAATAGGATTGATGGTTTAAGATTCAATCTTTTCATTTTCATTTTGCTCTAGCTCTCTTTGAATATGTTCAAGTATTTCTAGTTTAATCCGATAATTTTTAATCATCGCATTAATCACCTCTTCATTATCAATATTGTCGCGAAGATCGTTTTCCAGTTCTAATAACACATCATCCAATGCCTCCAGATCTTCGAATATTTGCGGATCAATTTCTTCTCTGTAAAAATTGATTTGCTCCATTTTTGCATCGATCAAACTTGAATAGTAGCCTTCAGCCTCTGCCAATTCGGGTGAAAAGGAATACATATCTCTGAATTGTTTTTTATTTTGGCTGATCGGCCGGACGATTAAAAGCCAGGCCAGACCAAAAAACACAAGCATAATTGCAGCAATGCGCCATACATCCCTCCTCCAGAAATTGTCTTTCTTTTGTTGTTTCTGAACTCTGGATGAAATATTTAGCCAAAGGCCATCGAGCGAATCATTATCTAATTCAAACTCTTCCCGATTATTATCGACGTATTTTTTTAATTCATCCTTCATATCGCTCCGGATTCAATTAAGTCTCTAATTTTCTTTTTCGCCTTTGAATACTGGGCCTTTGAGGTTGACTCGCTGATTTCCAGTATTTCGGCGATTTCCTTGTGGTCATAACCTTCAAAAAGATAAAGGTTCAAAACCGTCTTGCAGCCTTCGCTGATTTTATCGATAGCTTTTAAAATATTCTGAGCTCCCTGTTTGAGGTAATCGGGGTCATGGCCCTCATCTGCCTGTGCAAGTTCCGTTTGATCATTGATTTCTTCGAAATACAATTTCTTTTTGTTGAGGGCATTAAGACAATGATTGATGACGATCCGTTTTAGCCAGGCACCGAAGGTAGAATTTCTGTTAAAACTGCTCAGTTTGGTAAATGCAGACACAAAAGCATCCTGAAGCACATCCCTGGCTTCATCATCATTTCCCATCATACGTCTGCAAATGTTATACATGGCTTTTGAATACAACTTATACAATTCGAACTGAGCCTTGCGATCTCCTTCTATACATTGATCCACCAAATACAGATGTACGCTATGCTGGCTCGATTCCAATTCCGGTTGCTAATTCATGGGAAAGACAATGTAAAAATGAGAAGGTTGCTGCTGATTATAAAAATATATTATTGAAGCGTGAT
This sequence comes from Hyphobacterium sp. CCMP332, assembly GCA_014323545.1. Lineage (NCBI taxonomy): Bacteria > Pseudomonadati > Pseudomonadota > Alphaproteobacteria > Maricaulales > Maricaulaceae > Hyphobacterium > Hyphobacterium sp. CCMP332. The sequence goes on along the minus strand of CP058647.1, from coordinate 1,510,867 downwards.
TAAATCGGTTTGAAAGGTAAATCTATAGGCAAAACCTTTTTCTTGACAATTTCGTAAGTATAATATATATTTGATATCAAAATAATATCATTTTAAATTTTTGATTATGAATGAAAAAGTAGTAAAACCGGTATCAGGGTATCCGATGGTGATTCTTTGTGCCATAATAATATTAGGTTCGATAGGAGGACTGATTGCATTAAAAATGCCTTGGCTTTTGTTTTTAACGGCATTGGGAGCTTTTCTTATTATAGGATTTATGATTGTCAATCCCAATGAATCCAAAGTGCTGGTGCTTTTTGGAGACTATATGGGAACGGTTAAGGCCAATGGCTTTTTTTGGGTTAATCCTTTTTATATCAAAAGAAAAATTTCACTGCGCGCCAGAAACTTTGATTCCGAAAAAGTTAAAGTCAACGATAAGCTGGGCAACCCGATTTTAATAAGCATTATTCTTGTATGGCAAGTGAAAGAGACATTTAAAGCTGCATTTGAAGTTGATGATTATGCCAATTTCGTAAGAGTGCAATCGGATGCTGCAGTAAGAAAACTGGCGGGCTCTTACCCTTATGATAATTTTGACGATGAGGAAAAAGAAATCACTTTGCGTTCCGGTCTGGAAGAGGTTAATCACGCTTTAGAAGAGGAATTAAAGGAGCGATTAAATATAGCGGGAATCCATGTCATAGAAGCGCGAATCGGTTATTTGGCCTATGCTTCTGAAATTGCAGGTGCCATGCTCCGAAGACAACAGGCAACGGCCATAGTTGCTGCAAGATTGAAAATTGTAGAGGGCGCTGTGGGAATGGTGGATATTGCACTTGAAGAACTCAGTAAGAAAGAAATTATCGATTTGGATGAAGAAAAAAAGGCTGCTATGGTGAGCAATCTGATGGTTGTATTATGCGCTGATAAAGATGTGAGCCCGGTCGTGAATTCAGGTACACTATATCATTAATTATGCAGGCATTTTATAAGGAAGAGAGTAAACTTGGTCAGGGATTTATCTGGATTTTTATACTTTTTGGTTTTGTACCCTCTATTGCCGGCTATTATTATATGTCTGTAAATGATGATTTTAACACTGAATTGCCCTATTATATTCAAATAATAATGTGGTTTATTCTTATCCTTGTTTTTGTAGTTATGTTAAATGTAAAGTTGGAATTCGAAATTCGCGAAGGCAAAATCAGATACAAAATGTTTCCTTTCAATCTAAAATGGCAGGAGGTGAATCCTTCAGATGTTGTGAACTGGTCGGTGCGAAAAATTAATCCAATTTTTTATGCAGGTGGCTGGGGATATCGAAGGCGTTTATTTCAAAAGAAAAAAGCCATGATTACACGAGGCAATATGGGGCTAGAACTCAAAATGAAAAATGGCAAGACTTTATTTCTCAGTTCGACAAAACCAAATGAACTGGAAATAGAAATGCAAAAATTAATGGAGGCATAAAATGGCCAAGAAGAAAGCATTTGTATTAAGGCTGGACCCCGAAACCTTCAAAGCGCTTGAAAAATGGGCCGCCGATGAATTTCGAAGCACCAATGGTCAGATTGAATTTATCATTGATAAAGCTTTGAAAGATTCAAAAAGGAAGAAATAGTAAATTGACCAAAAAAAAGCCCCTTTTGTTAAAAGAGGCCTTAATCCATTTTGTCTCGCTAGAATCACTTATTATTCAATGTGAATCTCAAATTTCTCAATCATCGTATTGCCATCGGAATCACCTGAAACAAATTTGATATAATAATTACCGTCTTCCATGTCAGCAGGAATTGTCAATTGACCGGCTTCTGCAAGATCAAATGAAAGGACATTGTCTCCAAAATCATCTTTATCAAACAATAAAATGGCTTCTTCGCCTGTTTTTCCATGGTCGTGGTCGTCGTGCCCTTCCTCTTCCATGTAAATCTCAAAACTTTTAATTCCAGTATCATCGGTAAGTGTACCTTCCATAGTAAAAGTCATTCCTTTATCCATATGCTCTGTATTTGCCAGATCAGGACTAATTAGCTCCAATTGTGGTTCTGTACCATTTGACAATATAAAAATCACTTCAGCAAAATCGGCACTATTACCCGCGGCATCTGTGGCATTGATGATACAGTGATACTCACCCGCAGTAGCCTCAGAAGGAATTTCTCCCAAATCAACTTCAATTTCCTGCATTGTTCCACCAGTATTTCCGGAGAGAATTATTGAATAATTTGCGAATACTTTTCCATGCCCATGGCCATCAAAAGCATCGTGGATATCAATTTTCCAGCTCCCCAGTTCTCTGTTGTCCATCAGCTGAAAATGCACTTCGCCTTCTTCACCTGCCATGACTTTTTCATCATCACCTGATCCAATTTTACCTCCGGGATCATGATTTTCTACATGTACATCCGAGATTATAGGTTTTGATGTATCCTGTGGTTCTGAATCATCATCACCGCATGCTGTAATTAAAAATACAGTCATTACTGCAATTAATATTGATTTTATTAAATGTTTCATTTTTGTTCTATTTAAAAATTGTATAATAAGTTTATAATTATGTCTCTTCCCTGTTCAGGCAGATTAAGTAATCTGTACCTGCTCAGGTGATTAAAATATTTTCTGTCAAAAAGATTGCGTACCTGCGTATAAAGACTAATCGAATTTTTGCCAATCTTTCGATTGATGTTGGCCGAAAGTCCAAATAGCTGAAATCCGGGTGTTGGCATTTCATTTCTGTCCACATTGTTTTGATCAAAGTAATTCTTCACATTTCCACCGATTGAAAAGCTTGTTTTTTGCCATTTCCAATCGTAATCCATACCCAGATGAATGGAAGGTGGTGGCGTAAAAGGCAATGGAATTTCTGTATCTAAATTGTATTTGTATACATATTCAGTACCGAGTTCCACATGCCAATGACTTACGAAATGATAGTCGGCCAGAACTTCAAATCCAGTAATAAGCGCGTTATTCTGTTTATATTGAAAAGTCTGTCCGGCCTCGGGAAGTAATACCAAATTCCCGGTCTGATCGGTGTAGCCAAAACTACTGGTCGGACTGAGATAGATATAATCTCTGAAATAATTCAGATAAGGACTAAAAGAAAACTGTATGGTTTTTTTATTGTAAACAATTCCCAAATCAGCCTGATAGCCTATTTCTGAATTCAGATCCTTATTGCCTAGTTCATGTCGAAAAGTTCCGTGATGAACACCATTGATCGATAATTCCGCAGCCGTTGGAATTCTGAAGCTTCTCCCAAGATTAACTTTCAGATTCAAATCGGGATCCGGAAACCAGGAGAAACCGGCTGATGCAGAATAGTTAAAAAAGGATTTGTCAATTTCAGGATTTCTCTGGCTGTAATAATCTACACTCTCAGCGTTGATCCAAACAGGAGAAAAGAACTCTTCTATTTTTATTTCTCCATAGTCTAATCTTAAACCACCACTTAAAATAAATGATGGAGAAAGCTCGTATTGACGCATTGCATAAATTCCGGTTTGAAGCGCTGTGAATGGTGATAACAAATGCTCATAACCCGACTCTTTATTTAGCTGATATTGAGCCGAAATGCCATAAACGTCTTTTGTTTTTCCATTCACCCTTCTGCGCAGTCTGGAATTAAATGTGAAAGTTTGCAGATTCAGATTTAAAGCAAGATTACCTTCGGGAACTGGTCCTACGCCATGGGCATGAGGAAGTGTACGTTCCTCCCGATGGTTGTTTTGATATCCCATTTGTGTTTCAAGCCAGTTATTGCCCAATTTCACCAATGAATTCAAAACAATCTTATCATGGACCGTTTGTTGCCGCGGCAAATCTATATTTCTGATATCACCATCATCATTAAGATCATAGGCTCTGGGAATACCGACCGCACCGGCAAATAAGCCTGCTTTCTGATCAAAACGGGTATAAGTAATATTTGCAGAACCCCAGGATTTTCTCAAACCAAGAGTCAAGGCAGAATTTCTTTCTCTACCCGCCGTGTTTTTCAGTCTTTCATTTTCGATATTAAGACGGTAGGTATTGTAAACAAATTCTGATGCCGGCACTCTATAATCCGCAAAATCCAATGTTGAAAAACGAGCTCTTGCATAAATCGAATTTTTGGCTCCTTCTACCATAAATGATGTTCCATAAGCCGCATTATTGCTTCGGTACAAACCTCTTATTTCACCGGTTACTTCTCCTGAAGCGGGTATTCTATTGGGTAAAATGTTGATAGCTCCACCCAATGCATCTGAGCCATACATTAAGGTGGCAGGCCCTTTAACAATTTCCACTCTTCCAACATTAAATTGATCGATTTCCAGCCCGTGATCCGAACCCCATTGTTGGCCCTCCTGCTTTATTCCGTTGTCATTGACCAATACACGGTTGAAACTCATTCCTCTTATTACAGGTTTGGCAATACCTACGCCCGTATTAATCGCCGAAATGCCCGGAATTTCTTCCAAAGAATTAACAAATGAGCCACCACCGGATTTGATTAAACGCTCCTTATTCACATTCTGAATACTCTGTGAGGCATCAGCAACATCACTATTCATAAAGCTGGATTCCACTACTACCTCGTCAAGTTCTTTATAGGCTTCCTTAAGCTCTATTTTGAGATATAAACTTTCATTGAGGTCTATATCCAGAATCTGCTCTTGGAAACCGATGAAATTGACATGCAAATGATAATAGCCCGGTTTTAAGTTATTAAAACTGAAACGTCCTGCATTATCACTTGCGATATTGATATCGGGTTCGTGAAGATGAAGTAAAGCACCGGGCAGAGCTTCGCCATCCGAGGACTGAACCAGCCCTTCCAATGTCAAAGTCTGTGCATACAGCCAATGAGAATACAATAACATCAAGGCCAAAAAAGCCTTATGTCTAAGCATAACAAAATGGAATAAATTGAAAAATCGCCTTTAAAAAGGCCGGAACTAAAGCGGTTTAAGAAATGGTAGGGGGGCCGCGGTTGTTTAGTTGAAAATAAGATTCGGATAATTCTTGAACATGGTCAAAAGCGTATATGTCATTTACGAACAGAAGTACTTCAAATGTTAAGGGTAAATTTATATCGAATTGAAAAGTAGCATGAATTTCACAAATGCTACAATGTTCACTATAGCTCTGATCGTGCTCGCCATCGTGACTGCATTGATGACTTAAAACTTCCAAGGAATGCTCATGCAATTGAAAAAATCCACCTTGTGCAACCATTATTAGGCCGCAGAAAAAAATGGAGATTACATGCCGAATTGCCTTATTCATCAAATCAAAAGTACTGTTTAGCGATATCTTAAACAATAAATCGACAGAAACGTTCACCTTCCGGGCTAAATCATGTTATAATTTAAAACAACTCTTACTTTTGTCAATTATTGAATAGCTCAATTTTCAAAGTGTTTAACCCTAAAATGTTATGAGAAAACTTCAATCGATAATTTTATTTCTATTAATTACTCATTTTGCTTTTGCACAGGACAGGCTAAATCCCGAATTACTTTGGGAAATGGACAGGGTCTATGGTGTGGAAGTTTCTCCGGATCAGAAATCAATGATTTACAGTTCCAGATCTTATGACCTCGCGGCAGACAAAGGCAAAACAGTGATTTACATATACGATTTTACCTCAGGATCCAGATCCAAAATAATCGATGGAGGCGATGTCAGTATTTCCAATGCCATCTGGCGCCCTGACGGTAAAAAAATAGGCTTTATAAAGTCTGGAGTGGTGTTTGAAGCAAATCCAGATGGGAGTTCTGAAAAGCAAATTACATTTTTTGACGCAGCCGTTTCGAACTTTGCCTATGCCCCGGATTTAAAACATATTTCCTTTTCCAAGGAAGTCAAACTCGGCAAGACACTGGTTGAAAAGTACCCGGATGTACCCAGATCGGAAGCCATGATTTTTGATAATCTGATGTACAGACACTGGACTGTTTGGCAGGATGAGTATTTTTCTCATGTTCATTTTGCCCCTTATTCGGATAGTATTTCGAATTCCAGCATGGTTGATATAATGCCGGGAGAAAAATGGGATACTCCGATGCCACCTTTTGGTGGAGCGGAAGAAATCACCTGGTCACCGGATGGTAAGAATATCGTTTACGTGAGTAAAAAATTAATCGGTAAAGATTGGGCCGTAAGTACCAATAGCGATTTGTATCAATACAATCTCGCCTCAGCTAAAACTAAAAACCTAACTGAAGGAATGATGGGTTATGATAAGAGCCCAAAATTTTCAAAAGACGGTAAAAAACTGGCCTGGTTGTCGATGGCAAGAGACGGTTACGAGTCCGACCAGAATGTGGTTTATACCATGGACGTTTCGACGGGCAATAAGGTGGCTTTGACTAAGAAAATGGATGAAACGGTCGATGATTTCATATGGTCTGATGATGGCAAAACAATCTATTTTTTAGCTCCTATAAATGCAACCTATCAATATTTTGAATTGCAGGTACCAGCCAGTTTAGGCAAAAGCGAGATTTCAAAAGAAGCCATTCGTCAAATCACCAATGGGGATCACAATTACAGAAGTCTGGCTCTCGCAGGAAAAAATCTTGTGGGGATTAAGCAAACGATGTCTATGGCGAGTGAGGTTTATCAGGCTGAGATAAAATCCGGAAAAGACAAGGCACTGACCATGGCCAATATGGATATATATGAGCGTATAAAAATGGGGAAAGTTGAAAAACGCTTTGTTAAAACCAGCGATGGAAAAGACATGTTGACCTGGGTGATTTATCCGCCTGATTTTGACCCCAAAAAGAAATACCCGGCCTTATTGTACTGCCAGGGGGGACCTCAAAGTCCTGTCAGTCAGTTTTTCTCATTTCGATGGAATTTTCAATTAATGGCTGCCAATGATTATATAATCGTAGCCCCCAACCGGAGAGGTCTGCCTTCATTCGGTACGGAGTGGAACGAGCAAATCAGTGGAGACTGGGGCGGACAGGCCATGAAAGACTACCTTGCAGCTATTGACGATGTGGCAAAAGAAGATTATGTCGATGAAAACAGATTGGGAGCAATAGGAGCCAGCTACGGTGGTTATTCTGTATATTATCTGGCAGGGATTCACGAAGATCGCTTTAAAACCTTCATTTCACATTGTGGATTGTTCAATTTGGAATCATGGTATGCTAGTACTGAGGAAATGTTTTTTGCCAATTGGGACATCGGCGGCCCCTACTGGCAGGATGAGTTCAAAGAAGAGTACAAAAAACATTCACCTCATAGATATGTAGAAAACTGGAATACGCCTATAATGGTTATTCACGGTGCTCTGGATTTCAGGGTTCCGCTGAATCAGGGAATGGAAGCTTTTCAGGTGGCTCAACTCAAAGGAATTCCAAGCAAATTTTTATATTTTCCTGATGAAGGTCACTGGGTTCTCAAACCACAAAACGGACTGGTCTGGCACAGAGAATTTTTCTCATGGCTGGATAAGTGGTTGAAATAATTAAAGCGATAAGGCCTCGAATTTTCGGGGCTTTATTCTTTTAAAAATAATAATGTTCTTATTTGTTTTGGTTCAAAAAAATTAAAGAATATTGACCGAAAGGCAATCCGAAATCAAATTCTAGTATTAAGCCCGGACTCCCGATAAAAAGCAAATGAAAAATATACTTAACAGGTATTTCATTATCAAAGGTTGTGAAAAATCAATGCAATGTTTTAAATAATTTGATCGGCAGAAAGTTGTGTAGGTATTTGAAAAATATAAGAAATCAATAGTTTCATTACATGAAAAAGTTTTGTTAATAAGCGATAAAAATTACGAAATTCCACTGTTGTACTTTTGTATCATCGTGTAATTCAAAAGGATGATTACAAACTCATAAAATTAATTGCTAATATCTATGGTAAGGTTGTAAAGAGCCCTCTTTTATAAGAGGGTTTTTTATTCTACTTCTTCTCCTTCCAGCTGTTTATTATATAAATCCTTGTAAGGGCCATCGTTTTGCATAAGTTCTTCGTGGCTTCCTTCCTCAATGATTTGGCCATCGTCGAGTACCAGAATTTTATCTGCCAATTTTACTGAAGACACACGATGAGAAATGATGAGCGTAGTGATATTGTGAGAAACCTTACTTAAACTTTCCAGAATGGCATTTTCAGTTTTTGTGTCTACGGCAGAAAGACAATCATCCAGAATCAATATTTTCGGTTTTCGAATTAATGCCCTCGCAATCGAAGTTCTTTGTTTTTGCCCTCCTGAAAGGGTAATTCCTCTTTCACCTAATCGCGTATCAAATCCTTGAGGGAAATCCTTAATATTATCAAACAGATCGGCATCTCTGGCTGCTTCTTCTATCAGCTCCGGTTTTTCATTGACCGATCCAAATGCAATATTTTTTGAAATGCTGTCGCTAAATAAAAACACATCCTGAGGCACATAACCCATTTGATTGCGGAGATGTGTAAGATCCAGTTTTTTGATATCGGTATCGTCAATTTTTACCTCTCCATCAATGGGGTCGTACATGCGGGTAAGCAAGTTGGCGATGGTTGATTTTCCAGAGCCTGTATGGCCGACTATGGCAATCGTTTCACCCGATTTAGCTTTAAAGCTGATGTTTTTTAGAGCCCGAATTCCGGAATCAGGGTAGGTGAAACTAACATTGTTAAATTCAATTTCCCCCTCAATTTTTTTGGAATCATCATCTCCCGAAATAATATCTGTTTTCGTTTCGAGGAATTGATTAATTCTTCTTTGAGATGCATCTGCTCTTTGAATGATTGAACTGATCCAACCCAATGAAGTTACCGGCCAAACAAGGTAATTGACGTACATTACAAATTCTCCGATATTGCCTACCGTAATGCTTCCTCTTGCCACCTCCAATCCACCAATATAAATAGTAAAGATGGTACTCAAGCCAATCAAAGCCATGATCAGTGGAAAGAACAAAGCATTTACAAAAGCGAGATCGAGAGAACGTGTTTTATAGTCATTGCTTTCTCTGGTAAAATTATTGACTGAGTCTTTTTCCCTAACAAATGACTTTAAAACTCGAATTCCGGAAAAAGCCTCCTGGACATAAGTGGAGAGGTCGGAAAGTTTCTGTTGAATCATTTCCGATTTTTTATTGATAAGGTTATTGACAAAGTAAATACTGATAGACAGCACCGGTAAAGGGGCAAGCACATACAAGCTCAATCTTGAATTGATACTGAACATAACCGGAATACAGATCATAAAAAGAACGATCAAATTTAAGCCGTACATTATTGCAGGCCCGAGATACATTCTCACTTTACTGACATCTTCGGAAATACGCGACATCAGATCACCGGTATTATTTCTTCTATAAAAGGCGAGGGGGAGTGTTTGATAATGCCAGTAGATTTCATTTTTTAGGTCGAACTCAATTAATCGGGATACGACAATGATAGTTTGCCTGGTAAAAAAGAGGAAAATCCCTCTCAAAACTACCATCAGAAGTATGATGAGGCCGTAAAGCAATGCACTTGAAATAAAGCTGTCTTCAATTATATCGCGGACATCGGTGTCTTTATAATATTGAAGCAAATCATAGCTTTCGCTCATTAAATCCAGGGCATGCCGAACCAGGGAAGCCGGAATTATCTGTAGTATATTTGAAATAATGACAAATATTACCCCCAGGATAAGCCTAAGCCTGTATTTATATAGATATTTGTTGAGATATTGAAGTGCTTTCAATTCTTCTTAACCTTTTAAAATAATAGATTGTTCATTTGCCTGCTTAATTTTTAATTTAATCTCAATACGGTAATTTTGCAGCGGCAAATTAAAAAATTCAAATTACGATTAACATTAAGAATATTCCTATGTCAGATACAATAACGGCATCAAAAGATGAATTCTCTGTTTTTAATTCTATTACACAATACGAACACGAGCAATTGGTTTTTTGTAATGACCCACATACAGGATTAAAAGCAATTATCGGAATTCACAATACCGTACTCGGCCCGGCACTCGGTGGCACCAGAATGTGGGTTTATAAAAACGATAACGATGCCATAGTAGATGTGCTTCGATTATCAAGAGGGATGACATTTAAAGCGGCAATTTCCGGACTTAATCTTGGCGGTGGTAAGGCCGTGATCATAGGAGATTCCAAAACCATGAAAAACGAAGCGCTGCTTCGAAGATTTGGAAAGTTTGTAGATAGCCTGGGAGGAAAATACATAACGGCGGAAGATGTAGGAATGGGAGAGAAAGACATGGAATACATTGGTATGGAAACCGAACATGTTACAGGTCTTTCCGAAAACCTTGGCGGTGCGGGTGATCCATCACCAGTAACGGCATACGGTGTGTACATGGGCATGAAAGCCAGTGCAAAAAAAGCCTATGGCAAAGATAGCCTCGAAGGAAAAAAAGTATTGGTACAGGGTGCCGGCCACGTGGGCAGTTATTTGATCGACCATTTAATAAAAGACGGGGCAACAGTAATGATCTCAGATATTTTTGATGAAAAGATTGAAGAAGTCACCAAAAAATATCACAACCTCATAGTAGTAGACCCGGAATCAATTTTCGATCAGGAAATGGATATTTACGCACCTTGTGCATTGGGAGCCACCCTTAACGACGATACCATTGCCAAACTCAAATGTCAGATAGTAGCCGGGGCAGCAAATAATCAATTGGCGATTGAAGAAAGACATGGCGATATGTGTTTGGAAAAAGGGATAATTTATGCTCCGGATTTTTTAATCAATGCAGGGGGGCTTATGAATGTTTATGCCGAACTGATGGGATTTAGCAAGGCAAGCACCTTTGAAAAAGCAGAAAATATTTATGATACCACGCTATCAATTTTGAAGAAATCAGAAGATGAAGGTATCAATACTCAAAAAGCGGCACTGGCAATCGCCAAGAAGCGGATTGAAGAAGTCGGTAAAATCAAGCTAACTTTTTAAGGAAGAAAAAATAAGCTCTCCTTTTCGTTTATTTGCATATGCTTAACAGGCGAATTTTACGTTCCAAAGCCTTACAACTCGCTTATGGCTTTTATTCAAGTAGAAAAGCGAATCATCAAATGGCTCTTGATAGAATCAGGCTGCATTATGCCCCTGATTTAAACTCTCTTGAAGAACAGGATAAAGGAGAATTGAAAAAAAAGGAAAAGGAAGCAGCCGAGTTATTTAAAAGAAATGATTTTGAGGCTTCCGATAAAGACATGACCGAAGCTTTGTACGAGGCCAGGCATTTTTATGAAGAGCAGACAAAAAAAGATATCAATTCATATAGAAAACAGCTTACAAATCATGCTGAAAGCATTTTTGACCTATATCTAAAAGCACTTTTACTTTTGGTAAAGCTTTCTGATATGGTAAATATTGAAGCCATAGAAACGGTAAAAAATCGTCCGATGGCTCCAAAACCGGATGAAGAGACCTTAAAATTTTACAACAATAAGATCGTTGAGCTGATTAGGTCGGACAAAGACTTTCAAAAAGCCTGTGAAAAAAGAAAAATAAATTGGGGTGATGATCAGGATTTTATAGAAAGTCTTTTCAAAGAAGGCCTGAAGAAAAATAAGGAATACAAAAAATATATCGAACGCAATTCAAAAGACTTGCGTTTTGAAGATGAAATAGAAATTGCCAGAACGGTGCTCAATGAAATTGTTCTTAACCATCCTGCATCAATAGCACAATTTGAATCTATTGATATTTCATGGTTTCAGAATAAAAGCATTGTTAAAAGCATGCTGAAGTTTACACTTAAGTCAATTGATGAAAAAAGTGATAAATTTCCCTTTGCACCATTAGCTAAAAACTGGGAGGATGATAAATCCTTTTATGAGAAATTATTTAATTTGACAATTGAAAATGATGCGGAATATGAGGAATTGATAGCATCAAAGGCAAAAAACTGGGAATCTGAGCGAGTCAGTTTGATGGATAAAATCATCCTTAAACTCGCGATGTGTGAATTGGAACACTTTCCCAGTATTCCTGTTAAAGTAACAATCAATGAATTCATTGATTTGTCAAAACAATACAGTACGCCAAAAAGCAAAACTTTTGTAAATGGCATTTTGGATAAGGTCAAGCAGGAATGGCTTAAAAGTAAAAAAATTAAAAAATCCGGAAGAGGATTAATCGATAACAATTAATTAAAAAATTATGGCAAGAGGTAGTGGATTTTTTGCATTTCTGGTAGGTGCCGGCTTAGGTACCGCACTGGGTATATTGTTCGCACCGGATAAAGGTGAGAATACGAGAAAAAAATTAACGTATCAGTTGGATTCTTACAGAGAAAAACTCCGTAAAACAATCGATGAATTGGGAAAGGAAGAATTAAATATTGGTAAGTCGGAAGCCAAAGACAGATCGGCTAAAGTGGTATCAGATGCCAAAAACAAGGCTGAAAAACTTTTGGCTGATGTCGATCAACTGATTAATCAAATAAAAACCAAAGAATCATAAATAAATTAATAGAAATGAGAAAGTTAAGTGCAATATTGTTTTCTGCACTGGCATTGTTTTTTTATGCCTGTGATGATACACAAAATACTGATGGTTCAATTTCAGCCAACAGATTGATTGCTGTCCCTGAAACTGCAGATGAAAATGTGGATCCATCTGAAGTGGAAGTAGCAGTAATTACCTTTAATGAAAAAGAATTCAATTTCGGAGAAATCGAATCCGGTGAAGTTGTAGAGCATGTTTTTGCTTTTACCAATACAGGCGAGGCACCCCTTATTATTTCTAATGCCAAAGCCTCATGCGGATGTACTGTCCCCGATTGGCCTAAAGATCCCATTGAACCGGGAGCTGAAGGAAAAATAAAAGTGCGTTTTGATTCAAAAGGGAAATCAGGAGTTCAAAATAAAGTAGTAACAGTTACGGCCAATACTCAACCAAGTCAAACCGAAGTTTTGATCAAGGGTATGGTTAAATCACCAAAACCAAGCGCTGAACAGCCATCATAATGTCACAAAACCTATTTATATTTTTGCAAAGTTCCGGAGGAGGAAACTCCGGATTAATACAATTCCTGTTTTTTGGCGGAATAATATTGGTCTTTTATTTTTTTATGATCAGACCACAGCAAAAAAAGCAAAAAGACGCTAAAAAATTTCAGGAGGAAATTCGCAAAGGATCAAGCGTTGTAACCGTGGGAGGCATCCATGGTAAAGTATTTGAAGTTCTTGATCATGAAGTAATTCTTGATGTTGGGACCAATACTAAATTAAAAGTGGATAAAACAGCCCTTTCATTGGATGCAAGTAAAAGAATCACTGAAGGAAAATAATGGCGGAGTCCACTAGGTTTAAGGACTTTGGAGATTGGTTTTTAAAGCCATTTAAAAAAGAGAGCAAAAGCGTATGGCGCATTTTTGCTCTCTGTTTTTTTACGGCTACGGTTTTTTGGGTCTTTAATTCACTAAATAAATCCTATACTACAGTAATTAATTTTCCCTTAAATATTGTTTACGATGATGAAAATTTCATTCCTGTAAACGATTTGCCTAATTCTACTAAAATTGAAGTAAGCGGCTTTGGTTGGGATTTGTTGACCTGGTCATTTGGATTTGGTTTGGAACCTATGACCCTAATCCCGGATAACTACGAAAATAATTCCTTGAGCCTCAATAATTACAGAAATTCAATTTCCGAAAAACTTGGACAGGTAAAACTCAATAAGTTTATAAATGATTCTCTATATCTAGATTTTGACAGAAAAATAGAAAAAAAGCTTTCCTTGAGTGTTGACGAGTCGAGTTTGAAATTTGCGGAGGGCCACAGATTAAAAGACAGTATAATAATTGTTCCCGATTCGGTTAGTCTGACCGGACCTAAATCAATTTTAGAAAACTTAAGAGATAATTTTAAAATTAGTCTTCCCGATCGGGAAATTGCTGAAGATTTTGATGAGCAAATAGAACTTGATTTTATTTCAAACCCTCTTGTGAGTTTGACCAGGGAAACGGTGAATGTTTATTTCAAGGTGGAGAGAATCATCGATAAGCAAATGATTATTTCTATTGAAGGGATAAATTTTCCGAAGGGTGACTATAAAATTATTCCGGAAAGCATTGACTTTCGTTTCAAGGTAAGCGAGCAAAATTTTGAGGCCATTATGTTAGATAGCTTCATAGTGATAGCAGATTACAATAAATTGAACAGCCGGGATTCAAGCATTAAGCTGGAGTTAAAAAATATTCCGGAACTGTTGGAGGAAACGGTGCTTTCACAGGATTCTGTAATAATATCCCTTCAATAATGCTAAAAATTGGGATCACCGGTGGAATAGGTTCGGGCAAATCGACCATCTCCAGGGTATTTGCCACATTGGGAACAGGTATTTACGATGCAGATTCCAGAGCTAAATGGCTAATGTGCAATGATTCTGTCTTAAAATCTCAGATAATTGAAAATTTTGGAGAGCAATCCTATTCTTTCGATGGAGAATTAAATCGTGTTTATTTGGGATCTGTGGTATTTTCCAATCCCGAAAAGACGAAATTGATCAACGGGCTTGTTCATCCTCGGGTAGGTCTCGATTTTGAAACCTGGATTAAAAAACAATCGGGAAATTATATAATTAAAGAGGCCGCCTTACTGATTGATTCGGGTTCATACAAACAATTGGATAAAATTATCCTTGTAAAAGCTCCCGAAACACTCAGAATTCAGAGAGTACTGGAAAGGGATCCCCAGAGAAGTAAGGAAACCGTTCGTTCCATAATTGATAAACAGATGAGCGAAGAAGATATGGAGAAATACACTGATTATGTTATTGATAATTCCGGAAACAAAAGCATATTGAAGGACTTATTGCAATTGCATCAATCTTTTAGCCTTAAAAATTAATTTTAATTGATTTTATGCCTTTCGCTGATTAATACAGAAATTAGCAATGGGACTAAAAATATATTTTTAGCCCTAATTTTTTTACTATGAGCCTTACAGAAAAAGATTCTTATTACGATGACCTTGAAAATAAATCTCCTCTTGAGATTATCTCAATGATCAATACGGAAGATAAAAAGGTTGCCCATGAGGTTGAAAAGATTTTACCGGAAATTGAATCACTTTTAAAGGTTCTTATCCCAAAAATGAAATCCGGTGGAAGGCTGTTTTATATCGGTGCAGGAACAAGCGGAAGACTGGGAATTCTCGACGCTTCCGAATGCCCACCAACCTTTGGAGTAAGCGATGATATGGTAATAGGTCTGATTGCCGGTGGAGATTCTGCGATTCGAAAAGCGGTAGAATTTGCGGAAGACGACACCTCTCAGGCCTGGAAAGACCTTTCAGTATATAAAATCTCCAGCCTTGATGTTTTGATTGGAATCGCGGCTTCAGGGAAAACGCCTTATGTTTTGGGTGGCCTCAAGGAAGCTCAGGCAAATGGCATTTGTACTGCCTGCATTACATGTAATCCGGGATCAGAAGTTTCACTTTATTCTGACTTTCCAATCGAAATACCGGTAGGCCCGGAAGTAGTGACAGGTTCTACACGAATGAAATCGGGCACGGCTCAGAAAATGGTTCTGAATATGATAAGCACAGGAGCCATGATAGGTTTGGGTAGAATAAAAGGGAATAAAATGATCGATATGCAATTGGCCAACAACAAGCTATTGGAAAGAGGGAAAAAGATGATTATGAATGCATTAAACGTGCAGGAAACAGAAGCGGAAAAATTATTGGCAGAAAGCGGTTCTGTCAGAAGGGTTTTAGAAAAGTACAATGCATAATATAGAACCCCACTATAGATGGTTGTCGCTATACGACTCCTCCTTTGACCCATTATCACCATTTAATGGGAAGGAGTACAATTACGACCTTTATTCAGATACTATCTATGGTTATTACATTGATCCTGCCTGGGATTATATCGGATCAGATACTCTTTATATTAAAATCCTCTTTATTGATTATGAAAAAAATTATGCAATAATTGAATTTATCGGAGAATGGAATGATGCTATAGAAAATGATATTATGCAATTAAAACGAAATATCATTGACCATTTACTGCGCATGGAAATCAGTCATTTTATTCTAATTGGTGAAAACGTTTTCAATTTTCATGGATCGGATGACTGCTATTATGAAGAATGGTTTGATGAAGTAGATGAAGGCTGGATTGCTGCCATTAACTTTAGGGATTTCGTCTATCAGGAATGGAGCAATTACGGTATTGACACCTTCATCAATTTTGGAGGCAATTTAGAGATTGACAATTGGCGAACCATGCATCCAAACCAACTCTTTGAAAAAGTTGAATCTGATATTTCAAGAAGGTTGGGTGTCGCTTAAGTCAATCGCAGCAATCGAGGAAATGGTGTATTTACGCTTATCCGGAATGGAATAGCACAGATAACGCGTTCTTCGTTTCGGCCCTTTTGTATACCATTTTTTACCGATTTTAAATTCACAGCCTTCCCCAATATCTTTTAAGAATACCACATTTCCGTCATCCTGCATGGCATTGTATAAGTTGACATCGGCTGAAGTGCTTGCCTTTGGATTTTTCATATGTCTAATAACCTCTTTGTGTATACTTTCAGGAAATACATTCATTAGCACAAAGGGTTCAAGAAGTTGTTTGAACATTTCCTTCCAGGCTTTGCCATGAGGACTCTGTCTTCTTTTGTATGAAACCCTCACCCATTGATGGGCTATTTCATGGACAAGTGTAAAGAGAAACTGGTATTCGTTAAGACTTTTATTGACACTAATAAGATGTTCTTTGCTTTGAGGTAAATATCTGTAATCTCCACTCTTGGATTGTCTATGATTGCTCAGTCTTAGTTGGAAGGGATACTTTTCCCAATACGCTTTTATGATTTCAAAAGCGTTTTGAGGAATATAACTTTCTAGTTCTTGAGGTAAGTGCATAAAAAAACCACGCTTTCCACAATAATGCATCCGGCGCGGTTATTTTTTAAATGAATTGAAGATTATTCCATTGTTTCTTCTTCCATTTCTTCTTCTTCACCTTCCATGTCATCCATTTCAGTAGAATCTGATTCCATAGTTTCTTCCTCCATAGGAGCTTCTTCCATAGTTTCTTCAGTTCCTTCTTCCATAGTAGTTTCTTCAACTTCTGTAGTTTCAGCTTCACCTTCAGATGAACCTCCACCTGCACAAGCTGAGAAGAATAACATTCCAGCGATAATTAGTAAGGATAGTAAATTTTTCATAACAGAGTAATTTTTAAAAAGTAAAATTATGTAATTCCATTGTTCTATTTGAACAAATATCTATTTTTTTTTGAATATGAGACTAACGGGCACACCATTAAGTCCAAAATGATGGCGTAATTTGTTCTCTATAAAGCGTTTATAAGGATCTTTAATGTGATTTGGAAAATTACAAAAAAGTGCAAAAGCAGGAGTTTTTGAACTTAATTGTGTTATATATTTAATTTTTATGTGTTTATCGCGATAAGAGGGAGGTGGATTTCTTTCAATTTCAGGAAGTAGTTTTTCGTTGAGCTTTGAAGTTGAAATTTTACTAGCTCTGTCTTCATAAACCTGAATTGCAATTTCAATTGCTTTCATAATCCTCACTTTTTCTGTAATTGAGGTAAATACAATCGGAATGTGAGACATTCCGGACAGACGATCTCGAATTTCTCTTTCCCAATCTCTGGCCGTATTGGTCTCTTTCTTAATCAGGTCCCATTTGTTGACTAAAATCACAACGCCTTTTTTATGACTTTGCGCCAAAGCGACAATATTCATATCCTGAGACTCGAAACCCCTGCCTGCATCGATCATGACAATACATACGTCCGCATCTTCCATGGCTTTAATTGTACGGAGATTACTGTAGAATTCAATATTGTCTTTTAATCTTGACTTTCTCCTAAGCCCGGCGGTGTCGGTGAGAATGAATTCTTTTCCATAGGCATTATAATGTGTAAACACCGCATCTCTGGTAGTTCCCGGGATATCTGTAACGATACTTCTTTCAGAGCCGGTAAGAAAATTCAATAAAGAAGATTTACCCGCATTGGGACGACCCAGAATGGCAATTTTAGGCAGGTGAGCATATGGATCTTCCACACCTTCTGTATCAAAATGTTTTACAATCTCTTCAAGCAGATCACCCGTGCCCAATCCATTTTCGGAGGAAACCGGGAATATTTCTTTGAAACCCAGACTGTGAAATTCGGCTGCCAGATAGATTTTATCGTGCATGTCGGTTTTATTGGCAACAACGATGACAGGTTTTTCACTTTTTCTCAGGACATTGGCAAAATCCTGATCCAATCCTGTGACTCCCGTTTTTACATCAACCATAAACAGTATCACGGAGGCCTCCTCTATTGCAACTTCTACCTTATCTCTAATCGCCTCTTCAAATACGTCTTCCGAGCCTTTGACATAACCACCTGTATCTATTACGGAAAAGAAATTGCCTTGCCACTCAGCACGGCCGTAGTGATTGTCGCGAGTGACACCACTTTGATCATCCATAATGGCATCTCTTTCGCCGACAAGTCTATTATATAAAGTTGATTTGCCCACATTGGGCCGGCCAACAATGGCCACAATATTTCCCATAATTAATTATAACCCAATCTTTCCAGTTTACTTTTATTTTTTCTCCAGTCTTTTTCCACTTTCACATAGGTCTGTAGAAACACCTGTTTGCCAAAAAAAGCTTCAAGATCTTTTCGCGATTCTATTCCTACTTTTTTTAGCATGGATCCGCCTTTTCCGATCATAATAATTCTCTGCGATGTTCTTTCAACTAAAATTGAGACGCTGAGATGTAAAATTTTAGCCTCATTGATAAATTCATCTACAATTACCTCACATGAATAAGGAATTTCCTTTTTATAGAGTTTGAATATTTTTTCCCTTATTATTTCAGACACAAAAAAACGTTCGGGTTTATCGGTAAACTCATCTTTTGGAAAATACGGAGGATGCTCCGGTAATTCATTCTTAATTTTTTGCAGGAGAGAATCGGTGTTGATCCCTTGTTTAGCAGAAATCTCAAAATATGCATTTGCCTCTACCTCTTTTTCCCATATTTCCTTTTGGACTTTAAGTTTTTCAGAATCCACTAAATCAATTTTATTCAGAAGCAGATAAACTGGCATTTCCAATCTTTTAATTTTATGCAGGAAATTATAGGTCTTCGGTTCGTCACGGATATCCACAAGAAATAATACGATATCTGCATCTTCAAGCGAAGACTCCACAAACTTCATCATGTTTTTTTGAAGCTGGTAGGCCGGATCAATAATACCCGGGGTATCCGAATAGACGATTTGAAAATCATCAGAATTGAGAATTCCCATTATTCTATGGCGAGTGGTTTGTGCCTTTGGAGTGATGATAGAAATTTTTTCTCCGAGGAAATGATTCATAAGAGTGGATTTCCCCGCGTTGGGTTTTCCGATAATATTTACAAATCCTGCTTTATGTTCTGACAATTCGAAATTTTTTGCAAAAATACCTCAATTATTGCGTTTTCTAGGTTTTTGATTGAGGAATATTGAATCAAATCAAAAATAAAGCCTCATCAATCTTGGAAAAGCATGTTAATTCTATATACCTTTGCATTCACATCGCGGGGTGGAGCAGTTGGTAGCTCGTCGGGCTCATAACCCGAAGGTCACAGGTTCGAGTCCTGTCCCCGCTACAATGAAGAAGAGCAGAGCTCTTCTGAAGAGTACCCTGACAAGCTTGCTTCGTCAGGGTATTTTTGTTTCAATCCACTACATACTCTCTTTTCATAGCAAGCTGACCCTA
Source organism: Hyphobacterium sp. CCMP332 (assembly GCA_014323545.1). Classification (NCBI taxonomy): domain Bacteria; kingdom Pseudomonadati; phylum Pseudomonadota; class Alphaproteobacteria; order Maricaulales; family Maricaulaceae; genus Hyphobacterium; species Hyphobacterium sp. CCMP332. Next base: position 1,491,144 of record CP058647.1, on the reverse strand, counting down.
CTCGAAATCTTACATACGAAAAATAATTGCACATACATGTGAAGACCATATTCACACAATAGCACAAAAGAATGTTACAATTATTGTCAACTTTTATCCATGCATTGGGTCTATGTACTCTATTCAAAACGAATTGACATGTTTTATAAAGGCATAACTGTCGATGTCAGAAAAAGACTTATCAAACATAATGAAAAAGGAAATTTCTCAACCAGAAAAGGTGTTCCTTGGAAATTGATTTGGTCTATTGAAAAACCAAATAAGAGAGGAGCTGCTATTCTTGAAAGGAAATTGAAAAACCTGTCAAGGCAGAAACTTATTCGAATCTTATTGAATTATCAGGAATGCATTAAGAAACTGGATTTACATAAATGGCTTTATCGCTTATTGAATGATTTGTTTGCCAGTTCGAAGACATTTTAATTTCGATAAATTTAAGAACCACAGGCGATGGAACCTTCCATTACTACTGTGATGACAGAATCCGGTTCGAAAACAATATTATCCAACAATATTTCATAGCCCTGACTTGTTGATGAAACTTCTACAGATCCGCCAATTATATCAATAAATCTACCCTGAATGGAAATATCTCCGTTAAAGGTAGACGCTGAAGGAGGAGTTGATTTGGAGACCGCATTATAGGTGCCGGGACTCGGTTCACTTTCAAAACTTAATGAGAGGAATGAAACCAATTCTGGTGCACCTATCCTTTCAAAATTATGTATGGTAATATAGTCCAAGGGGGCTTCAGAGCAAGACTCTCCGGTTATCAAATAATCATTTCCGGAAATGACTATATCTGCGGTTTTTCGTGTACCGGGTTCAATTTTATTTCCTGAGAAGCTGAAAACTATATTACCATCGGCATCAGAGCCGGAAAAAAAAATGCCGGTTTCACTCAATTGCCCTGAAAGGGATGAAAAAGATGTATTTCCACTGGAGGGCTCCCCTTGAAAAGTGTTTCCAGTAACACTAAGCTCTGCAAATTCAACTCCTTCATAATATCCTATGAAAATATTTGAACTGTCCCTCTCAAAGCTGTATAACACGGTTCCAATACCCACACTAGTTACATTAATTTTTCCCTCGTATTCTCCACTTATATCTTCATTTTTGACCGGATTTGAAGAAGAATCATTTTCGCTCTCACAAGCGATAAAGATTAAACAAAAAATTATGCAAAGGCTGAATTGAAAACTATTATTCATATGATTGGCTTTAATCTATAATCTATTATTCCGAAAGTTTCGTGAGGAAATTTAAGAAAAACTGTGTAACAAGAATTGAATAATTACTAAAGATTCAAAATTTTAGAAAAGAAAATTTCCCATTTTTTGAAATCTCAAAAATGAAAAGCCTCAATTTGTTTTGTTTTTAATTCAGTACCTCAATTTCATTTATAAGGTTTTCCGCATTTACCTGGGTCAGATCTATTTTACTGGAATTATTAAATACAGACTGATAATTAATTCCCTTTATCAACAATGTAAATCCCATTGCCAATAACCAAAGTACTTTTATGTGGAATAAAGGTTTGTAAAATTCCCAGTAATCAGGGATAAACAGAATTATGCCCATAACCACCAGACCGAGTAATGAAGTAAAAATCCCCAGCCATTTTGGAAACATATTCCACTTTAGAAAACCCGCTCCCAGTAAGACCAGACCTACACCTGAGAATATTCTTCCAAACCGCATAAAACAGGTGACATATTGATTTGTAAATAGAATTCCATCCATAAAAGCCTGAATTTCTTCAGGTGATTTTCCCATGGTCTGACCAACTCCCCAGGCACCGTAATTGTAATAGAAAGCAGCTGCTATTGCAAGGGTAAATGTGCCAACCACTACCATTCCAATTCCGGGGAGCATTACCACTCGAATGGGTTTTTTGGTTACCAATGTAGTGAAGGCAAACATGGCAATACCCATTGTGACCCAACCGAAAATATGAATGCGGTACATCCAAATCCAATACCATACATTTTCACCAATTGAAGCAAAATCTTCTGCCACAAAGTATTCGCCGACATGATGTGATGAAAGTGCCCATCCTCCCCAGAGGAGAATTGCACCAATAATAAATGCCCAACCCGTAAATTTAGCATCGAAATCCTGATTCATAATTATAGTATTAGTTTCCCCAAAAACTTTGAAAAATACTATAGCCATTTCTTTGATTCAGTAACATTTGTAACATAAGGCCTTTATATTTAGATATAACTTGTGAAGATTTATAAGTAGCAGAATAAATCAATCCAGAATTGAAGAGACGAGAATTTGTAAAAAAAGCTAGCTTGACTTCATTTGCCGCCCTTTTGGCATCGGATATTGTCTTCGGAGCCTATATGCCAGAAGGTTATATACCTCTTGCTCTTCAGGAAGCGGATCCTTTTCAATTATTTAATAAGCATAAAGAAATGGTGCTTCTCAATGACAGGCCCTTGAATATGGAAGCACAGGCTCACCTGCTGGATGAAAAAGTTACACCCAATTCAAGAATGTTTATCAGAAATAATGGATTGATCCCTGAGATCAACAATGTTAAAGACTGGACTCTGAAAATAGATGGTGAATCTGCAGCAAGCAAAAAAACATATACATTAGAACAACTTAAAAGTAAATTTCAACAACATTCTTATCAATTGACACTGGAATGTGGTGGCAATGGCCGAAGCGAGTTTGACCCTCCGGCAAAAGGGAATCAATGGACGATAGGAGCAGTACATTGTGCTAAATGGACCGGCATACGATTAAAAGATGTTTTAAATGATGTCGGAATCAAAAGTGATGCGGTTTATATTGGTTATCATTCTTCAGATGTGCATTTAAGCAAAGCTAAAGACAAGGAAGTAATTTCAAGAGGTTGCCCAATAGACAAAGCCCTACAGGATGAAACCCTTTTGGCTTTTCAACTCAATGATGAAGACATCCCAATGGTTCACGGTTACCCCATTCGCCTAGTAGTTGGAGGCTATCCCGCATCTGCATCCGGAAAATGGGTCAACAGAATTAGTATAAGAAACAAAATTCATGACGGTGCAAAAATGGGTGGAGATGCTTATCGATTACCTTGTGATCCCGTTGCTCCTGGAGAAAAAGTGGCTGATGAAAACATGTGCATAATAGAATCTATGCCGGTTAAATCTTTGATTACTTTTCCGAAGTCTGGTGCTATTCTTAGGAATAAAAAATCACTTCAAATTCGCGGACATGCCTGGGCCGGAGAATTGGAAGTAAAGCGAATGGAATATTCTGTGGATTTCGGATCTACCTGGAATGAATGTCAACTTGAAAGGCCGGCTAATCGTCTTGCCTGGCAACATTTTAATGCAAATGTACAATTCCGGGGCAAGGGCTATTATGAAATTTGGGCCAAAGCCACCGATTCAGCTGGAAAATCACAACCAATGCTCGTACCAGGCTGGAACCCAAAAGGATATTTGAATAATGCCTGCCATAGAATAGCAGTAAAAGTGATTTAATGTCTCAGGATAAGGATTTCATTTATTTATTAAACAGGACGATTTATGTTGTTCTTTTTGTATTTACCATGACGGTAGTCCTTGCTGCTATGATTGGCTACTATATTTATGACCCAAATTTGAGTGCTTTCAGATCAGAAACTGTTGTGGTTGAAGTCAATTCCAAAAATGATCCGGATAAAATTGAAAACGGAATACATCTAAGAACAGGATTGGTAGAAGCTGAAGGCCTGATGGCAGTAGTCAATAATTGTACAGGCTGCCATTCTTCAAAATTGATCATTCAAAACAGAATGAATAGAGAACGCTGGAACTCAACTATAAAATGGATGCAGGAAACTCAAAATCTATGGGATCTCGGAATGAACCAGGAAGTGATTGTCAACTATTTAGTAAACAATTACCCACCAAAAAAGAAAGGGAGAAGAGAAAATTTAAAAGATGTGGACTGGTATGTATTGGAGAATTAGCTTGGTCCTTTTAATATTTGTGGGTTTTGCTTGCAAAAAAGAAAGCAAAGTCCTAACTGAGAATTCAGGAACAAAGCTATCGGAGTACAATAGCCAATATTTAATTGAAGTTGATGAATTGCTGCTTTCAATTAAAAATTCTAATCTTAAAATTGTAGATATGCGAAAGGCTGATGAGTTTAAAAAGCATCACATTCCGGGCGCCTTGAATATCCAAAGATATGAGTTAGAGAATGACTCATTTCCATTCGAAGGCATGATGGCCAATTCCCAACAGATTGAAAAGCTGTTCAGAAAAATCGGGATAAAAAATAGCGATACTATAATAATTTATGATGATAATGGTCTATGTGAAGCAAGCAGGTTATGGTGGGTACTTCAGTATTATAATTTTAATCAGGTAAAACTTTTGCATGGAGGAATAAATGAATGGAAGGCCAAAGGTGGTCAGTTGACAGAGGAAAATAAGAATGTTGAAAAGTCTGAGTTTGCATTGCCACGGAAATTAAATAAGAAATATTTTGCTTCATATGCAGAGATCAAAGTGGCCATTTCAAAAAAATCAATTATCCTGGATACACGTTCTGCTATTGAATATTCAGGTGAAAAGCATAAGAAAGGGGCTTACAAAGCAGGAAGAATTCCAAACAGTTTAAATCTCAATTGGGCCGAAACAATAAATTTTTCGGGCAACAAGAAATTCAAATCGCGCGATTCTCTTGAACATATTTTTAAAAAATTGAATTTGGATAAAGAGGAGCAAATTATTGTGTATTGTCATAGTGGAGTTCGCTCCTCGCATACAACCTTTGTACTCTCCCAGTTGTTAGGATATAATAATGTCAAAAATTATGACGGCTCCTGGATAGAGTGGAGTTATTTCGATAGTACAAATATTTTTCAAGATTTATAAAAAATTAATATCCATGTCAAAGTACTTTGAAGCCTTTTACAATACCTTTTTAGGAACCGTGGAATGGACTTGGAAATCAATCATATTTGAAGTACCCTGGTACACAAATTATTTCTGGGGGCTTATTGTTATATCGCTTTTTGCCTGGGGTCTTGAACTGACCTTTCCCTGGCGGAAGAATCAAGCAATATTTCGCAAAGATTTTTGGTTAGATGGCTTTTATATGTTTTTCAATTTTTTCGTTTTTGCCATTGTTATTAGCGGAGTTTATAAAATTTTAGAACTGGCTTTTGCCGAAGCGAATATTACTATGGCCAGTCTGGCTATCATAAATATGGAAGCCTGGCCGGCCTGGTTGCAATTGGTGATTTTCTTTATAATACTCGATTTTGTTCAATGGTTTACCCATGTTCTTCTCCACCGTTATCCATTTTTATGGAAATTTCACAAGGTTCATCACAGTGTGAAGGAAATGGGTTTTGCTGCACATTTGAGATACCATTGGATGGAAAATATACTTTATAAACCATTAAAAACATTTGGAGTCATGATATTAGGCGGTTTTGAACCCCAACAAGCCTATATAGTTCATTTCCTGGCCATAACGATCGGCCACTTGAATCATTCCAATGTTAAAATTACCTGGGGGCCATTAAAATACATTTTTAATAATCCTGTGATGCATTTGTATCATCATGCCTATGTATTGCCTGAAGGACGCTATGGAGTGAATTACGGAATAAGTCTGAGTCTATGGGATTACATTTTTAAAACCAATTATATTCCAGAAGAAAGCGGAACAATTGAAATTGGATTTAAAGGAGATGATAAATTTCCCAAAGATTTTATTGGTCAGAATACTTATGGTTTTAAAAAGGGTCAGCTTTAATGGCCCTAAAATTTTGTTTATTTGAATTCCGGCCTCTTTCAATATTAAATTTTGAATCAAAAGAATTCATTTCTTAAATCGACAATTTTAATCATTGTTTTGGCTCATTTTATTTTCGCCTGTGACGGGGACGATAATTCAAAAGGGCCGATTCCAATTCAAGATTATGCCGATACTATCCAGTTGAACTATTATGGTGCGGATCTTTCGTATGTCAATGAAATGGAGGATTGCGGTGCCTTGTATTTTGATGAGGAAGGTGTGCCAAAAGATCCCTATCAAATATTTAGAGATAATGGTTGCAACCTGGTTCGATTGAGGCTTTGGCATGATCCTTCATGGTTTACTAATTATTCTAATTTTGAAGATGTTAAAAAATCCATAGCCAGGGCCAGAGCATTGGATATGGCTGTGCTTCTCGATTTTCATTATTCAGATGACTGGGCCGACCCCGGTCGCCAAACTATTCCCCAGGCATGGAGATCAGTAATCAATAATCTTCCAGCGCTTTCTGATTCACTCTACAATTACACCTATCAAACCTTAAAAAAATTGTCAAATGAGAATCTCCTACCTGACATGGTTCAGATTGGCAATGAAATAAATCCTGAAATACTACAAGCAGGAGAGCCCGTTCAATGGCCAATAAACTGGAATAGAAATTCTACCTTGATAAATAAAGGAATCAAGGCCGTAAGGGATATTTCCCTGGAAAGCGGAAAGAATATTGAAGTGATGTTGCATATAGCCCAACCCGAAAACGGACTCTGGTGGTTTGATGAGGCATTTGACAATGGAGTGATTGATTTTGATTGGATAGGCCTAAGTTATTACCCAATGTGGTCTGATTATGAATTAAATGACCTAAGCATTGCCTTAGAGTTATTAATTAAAAAACACAACAAAAAATTGATGATCGTTGAAACCGCTTATCCTTTTACGACTCGAAATGCCGATGCTGCCGGTAATATATTAGGAGTTGATGCTGGGGTTCCCGGAATTGACATTTCTTCTGAAGGTCAACTGGAATTCTTGATGGAACTTGAAAAAGAAGTATTTGAAGCAGGGGCTAATGGAATTGTTTATTGGGAGCCCGCCTGGGTTTCAACGGGGTGTAGCACACGATGGGGCATTGGATCACATTGGGACAACGCTACTTTATTTGATCAAGATAAAAAAGCAAATGAAGGCATGAAATTCTATAATGAAAACCTTAAATAGTCAATAAAAAGTGATTGCCAATACTCAATGCATTTAATTTTATAAATATTCAAAACAGTTTATTCTCGGTTGAATTTGTAAATGTTGATGTCATCCGGAACAAGCAATTTTTCTTATTCATTAATTTATCTGATGTTCACAATATATTTAATCAATTATCAATTTAGACTAAATGCTAAAATGAATTTTTCTACTCTTGATATTATTGTATTTGCAGCTTATGCTTTGCTGATCATCACAATCGGTTTATGGGTTTCAAGAGACAAAAAGGGACATGATAAAAGCGCTGAAGACTATTTTCTTGCAGGAAAATCCCTACCCTGGTGGGCGATCGGTGCTTCTCTAATTGCCGCAAATATTTCAGCAGAACAATTTATTGGGATGTCGGGATCGGGTTTTGCAGTGGGTCTTTCCATTGCTTCATACGAATGGATGGCAGCTATTACCTTATTAATTGTCGGAAAATATTTTCTACCTGTTTTCATCAATAAGGGGCTTTATACAATTCCGGAGTTTGTTGAAAAACGTTACAGTACACAACTCAAAACAATTCTTGCGGTGTTTTGGATTGCGCTTTACATATTTGTCAATTTGTCTTCCGTACTGTATCTCGGCTCACTGGCACTTGAAACTACACTTGGAATCCCGATGCTTTATGGAGTGATCGGATTGGCCTTATTTGCAGCAGCTTATTCCTTATATGGTGGCTTATCTGCGGTTGCATGGACCGATGTAATTCAAGTGGTATTTCTTATCCTTGGTGGGTTGATTACCACCTACCTGGCTTTAAATGTTGTCTCTGATGGGGCTGGTGTAATAAAGGGTTTTAGTCATTTAATTGATTCTGCACCTGAGAAATTTCATATGATTTTAGATAAGTCAAATCCTGAGTATCAAAATTTGCCGGGAATTTGGATATTAATCGGTGGGCTTTGGGTGGCTAATTTATATTACTGGGGCTTTAATCAATATATCATCCAAAGGACGCTTGCTGCTAAATCACTAAAAGAAGCTCAAAAGGGAATTGCCCTGGCCGGGTTTTTAAAATTGGTCATTCCTTTTATTGTAGTTATCCCGGGAATTGCCGCCTACGTAATTGTAAATGACCCGGAAATTATGCTGCGATTGGGCGAAGCAGGGCAGTCAAATATTCCGGCTGCGGGAGCTTCAGATAAAGCCTATCCGTGGTTATTACAATTATTGCCTTCCGGTTTAAAAGGGATAGCCTTTGCCGCTTTGGCGGCTGCTGTTGTGTCTTCGCTCGCCTCAATGCTCAATTCTACATCCACCATTTTTACAATGGATATTTACAAACCATATATTAATAAAAATGCGGGAAACAAGCAATTGGTACGAACAGGTAGAATTACAGCGGGGATAGCCTTAATTATTGCATCGGTGATGGCACCCTTGCTCGGTGGAATAGACCAGGCTTTTCAGTTTATTCAGGAATATACCGGTATCGTTAGCCCAGGAATTCTGGCTGTATTCTTACTGGGATTGTTCTGGAAAAAAGCCACTAATAAAGCAGCTATTTGGGGGGCACTGCTTTCAATTCCAATTGCAGTATTACTTAAGGAATTTGTTCCCGGTATGCCTTTTTTAAATCAAATGGGATTTACGGCTATCGGGACCATGATTATAATTGTGATTGTCTCTTATATCTCGGGAAAGGGTGAAGATGATCCAAAAGGAATTGATATCTCCAAAGGTTATTTTAAAACCGACTCCAAATTTAATATTTCAGCTTTTGCCATTTGCATTATAACTGCAGTACTATATGCATTATTTTGGTAATGGGTTATTTTAATACTTGCTTTTTCCGATAAATTTACCCCACCGGTAATACATACATTAATTCCTTTGGGATTTTAAAATTGCAATATCTGCTTACTAATAATTGAGGATAAATTCAGTCAAATTTTGAGAGCGTTCTAAATTTAACTTTTTCCTCAATCGATACCTTGCAATTTCTACCCCTCTCACCGAAATGTTTAAAAGATTGGCAATTTCTTTGGTTGATAAATTTAGCCTTAAATAGGTGCTCAACTTTATATCCTGTGGGCTGAGTTTTGGATATTCAGATTGAAACCTTTTTGAAAAATCACCGTGTACCTTGTCAAAATGAATTTGAAAATTGGCCCAATCATCTTCGTCCTGAACATTTTTCTCTATTTCTTTTACAATTTTCTTAATGTTTGATTTTACTTCTTCATTAGTGCTTTTTTTAACGACGGATTCGAGATTCGATTTTACACCATTGATAAATTCATTTTTATTCAGCAAATGCATGGTATTCGTAGCCAATTCAGAATTCATATAGTCAATTTCGGATTGTAATTTTTCATTTTTTAACTGCTCAATTTCACTTTCACTTTGCTTTGTTATTGTGTCTAATTGTTTTTCTTTTTCACCTATTTCTTCTAATCTTTTTCTATCCAGTTTTTGCTTTTCCTTTTCATAACGCTTATCTAAAACAACCATCAGACTAATTAATGCTGTTAAACTTAAGACAACATAAATTATATATGCCAAGGGTGATCTGAACCAGGGCGATAGCACCGTAAATTTGAATTCCTCTATTTCACTTATTTGATTGAGTGCGTTTTTAGATCTGACTTTGAATATATACTCTCCTTCCCTGAGATTCGTGTAATCTTTTGAATTGACATTGGTCCATTCACTCCATTCTTTATTAAATCCTTCCAGTTTATATTGAAACTGAGGTAAGGTGGTAGTGCTGTATGAAGTAGAAGAAAATCGGAACGTAATGTTGTTTTGCTTGTAGTTTATTTCAGGGATGGGATGTTTACCTGACCTGCCATTTAAATGCATATTTCCTGCCAAATAGGTAAACAAGGTATCGTATGAGTTATAAACATCGCGAATCAAGGTGTAGAATTTCTCTTCTGACTGTTCATAGAAATTATTTCTGTCGAATAAAACAAAGCCTTCTTTTGCTCCAAATAAGACTTGATTAGCATTTATAATATTAATATTGGGAAGGTCATCGTTCAGAAGTTTTCGCACCTTGTTAAAAGACTGGTCGTGTTTTACATAATTATTCGGGCCTATTTTTTCTAAAAACCCCAAAGAAGTATTTGTAATAAAATAAATATTACCGAATACATCGGGCTTCATTACATTGACCTGACTTCCCTTAAAATAGCTACTGAGAATGCTGTCTTGTGAAAAAGTTTTACTCTTGTATTCGTAATTTAAGATTCCCTCTTCTGATATGACTTTTATTTCACCATCAATTTTAGTGATGGTATTTTGAAGGTTGGTAGGCAGCCCCTTATCCTGGTTAAAAAATTCAATTTTTGGATCTAGTAATCGCTCTCTTGATAATGAAATTTTAAACAAACCCTTATATCCATGAGAAACCCACAAAATGCTGTCTTTATCCAAAGTCAGAATTCTTGAGGATTCATAATAAGAATTGATTTTACCTACTTTATTGTTAAGGTTATTGCGATAGACATAGATTCCATCATAGCACCCTTGAAAATAATAGTTGAACCACTTTACAAACATCCAAGAACCGGTTTCATTAAAGAAGTTTTCGGCATTGTTATCACTAATAAAAAAGGCTCCTTCGTTGTGATTTAAAATTAGATTTCCGGATACTTCCTGAAGAAAATAGGTTTGGCCTTCCGAACCCCTCACTTCTTGCGGTTCGCCATCAAATGAATAAACACCATTATTGGTACCAAGATATAAATCATTTTGACTGCTTATGGCTGAATAACCAGTTCCCGGAAGTCCAATATTTTCATTGATTTCTCTAAAAGGTGATTGAACCTCTAAAAAAGAGATGCCGTTATTTTGTCCTACCCAAATATTTTTATTTTGATCTTCAAATATGCTGAGTATGGTTCGGCTCAGCAATCCTCTTTCCTTGTTGACATTGATAAGAATATTCCCTTCAAGATCAATAATATAGATTCCGTTATTTTGAGTACCGATAGCTAGATTTCCATTGGAGAGAAGCAGGGCACAATTAATAAAGGTTTCTTCAAATAATGCATTTAGATTTCGATTAAAAGGACGAATTCCTTTTGGGCCAAGCAGCCAAATGCCATTTCTGGACGTGGTAATTAGTAAATTGTTTTCATCAATACTGGTTACAGAGGATACAATTTTATCAGAAAAGAACGTCATATGTTCTTTGGAATGAAATCTTCCATTTTCAATTACATGCAATCCTTTGCCAGGAATATGAGAATAGATTTTGTTTTTGGTTTCAAATGAAATATCAAGTATAGATTTAGGATCAATGACCGTGATTTGTTCATCTTCATATACATACACATATGAAAAGGTACAGAAATAGGCTTTCCCTTTTATGAAATAGGTTTTCCAGGTTTCATCAATTTCCCTGTATTTTTTAGGTATTTTTGATTTTAGAGAAATATAAATGAGTTGGCCTATGGAATCTGCCTCAAAGTATCCGAAATCACCCTGATAACCGGCATAAATTCTTCCGTTTTCATCGATAGCAAGGCTTCTCATTTTCGTGGCATTTGTTACGTTAAACTGATGCCAGTCGTTACCATCGAATTGCAAGAGACCAAAATTATTTGCAATATAAATTATTCCCTTGCGATCCTGGCTTATTTGCCAATTCTGTATGCCACCTGAATACTCTTCAGGATTGTAATTTCTTATGAGTGGTAATCCGGGTAATATGCTTCCGTAAATCTGAGTAAAAGAAATCAGAATTAGCAATATGATGAATTTACATTTCAATATGTTTGGGCAGGAAAAATTGATTACATCTGTTTAAATATGCTAAACAATCATAATAATACATTAATTTCTTAAATATTGATGTATTTATGATGTAGGTGTTTTAGATTATTGATGTATTTATGATGTAGTGTTTCATTTGTATTAGAAAGGCCTAATGGTCATTTTTGACAACGCTTTATACTCAATACGCAAGATATGATGAGAAACTCTACACTAAATTTAGCTTTGTGGATAATTATCCTTTTAATCCCATCAAAGCTTTTAGCCCAAGGAATAGAAATTAAAGGAAACGTCACTTCTGATGATGGCGAAGTGCCTGGTGCAAGTGTCCTTGAAAAAGGAACGGTCAATGGTACCATTACTGATTTTAATGGTGATTATACAATTACTGTTCAGGACTCAAACAGTGTGTTAGTCTTTTCTTTTATAGGGTATAAAACACAGTCTGTTAAGGTAGGAAGCAGAACCACAATTGATATTTATTTAAAAGATGATGCTGTTCAACTTGAGGAAGTTGTAGTAATTGGATATGGTGAACAAAAGAAAAGTGTTTCTACAGGTGCTATATCCAGTGTAGGCAGAGAAGAAATTGAAGGCTTGAACTTTCAAAGAGTTGAGCAAACACTGCAAGGACAGGTTAGTGGAGTTTATATTGCTCCTGCTTCAGGTCAACCGGGTGCGGCACAATCCATAGTCATCAGGGGAGTTGGTACAAATGGGAATAATAATCCATTGTATGTAGTTGATGGTTTGGTTGTAGATGATATCTCAAACCTCAACCCCAATGATGTAGAGTCGGTAGAGGTATTAAAAGATGCAGCATCTACAGCAATTTACGGAGCAAGAGGTGCGAATGGTGTAATTATACTAACAACCAGAAGAGGAGACTCCGACAAAGCCACTTTTGAGTACAATGGTTTTGGTAGTACGGCCAGCCCTTGGAGATTGCCTGAAATGATGGGCTCCGATGATTATGTCAAAGCCATTCGTGAAAAATTTGAAAACTCTAATGCACTTTCAACTTTGGATCCAACATTTCCTGAAATAGGACAGGCACCGAGGAATATTGATTGGATGGAAGAAGTGGTAAGTCCCGCAACAACTATGAATCACAACCTTTCTGTTGGAAGAACGACTGAGAAAAACTCATATTTCTTCAGCTTTGGATATTGGAATCAGGACGGAGTTATTGGTGGTGATAAGTCAAATTTTGAAAGGTATACAGCCAGACTAAATTCCAGTTCTTATGCAAATAAGTATTTGATGTTGGGTCAGAATTTATCTATTCTTCATACTGAAAGACAAACGGTACCCGAAAACAATGCTTTTGGTTCTGTATTGGCCGACGCTTTTAATTACGATCCAATTACACCTATTAATGCTGCTTATAATGACAGCACATATGGATATGCAATTTCACCTTATGTGAGAAAAGAGTACATCAATCCATTTGCAAGAACATTCATTACAAATAACAGAAATAGAACCAATCGACTTCAAGGTAATATTTACGCAGAAGTAAGCCCGGTTGAATGGTTAAAATTTAGATCTGATGTAGGAGCTGATATTTTGTATAGCTATGACAATTCATTTACGCCAACCTATTTCTTCCGTTCGGATTTTCAGAACCCAAACAATACAGCTTTTCAGGGTTATTATTCTGAAAATACCATTCGATGGGAAAACTTTCTGTCATTTTCAAAGAAGATCAAATTTCACTCAATTGATGCGATCCTTGGTATGTCTTACAGAGAAAGAAATGGTGAGTTTGCAGGAGGATCAAGACAGAATATTCCTCAATCACAGCAGTTTAACCCGAACTGGTGGTACATTGATGCCGGTGTAGACACTACAGATCAGAATTACGGTAATGCATTAGTAACTGAAGTACTTCAAAGTTATTTCGGTAGAGTACTCTATAATTTTGATGAGAAATACCTCATTACGGCTTCCCTTAGAAGAGACGGTTCTTCAAAATTCGGACCTAATAACAGATTCGGTTTATTCCCATCATTCTCTGCAGGTTGGGTTATTTCAAAAGAAAATTTCTTCGATTTCCCAACATTTGATTTTGTAAAGTTGAGAGCAAGTTGGGGTGTGAATGGTAATGACAGAATCAACAACCTCGCCTTTACTTCAATTGTGAGTGATGATAGATTCACTTATCAATTTGGAAGGCCAGGCAATGAGGCACAGTATTTTGGAGAAGCACCTGTAGCAATTTCAAACCCGGATATCAAATGGGAAGAAAGTGTCCAGTGGGATATCGGTCTTGAAGTGGATATCCTAAGTGGTAAACTCTCAACAGATATTGATGTTTATTCAAAAACTACAAAAGATTTATTAATGACAGGAGTAGTTCCCGGACTTGTTGGTAATAATGCTCCAATTCTGAATACCGGTGAAATGAGAAATCGCGGAATTGAATTTGCGATAAATTATAACAACAGATGGAACGATATTGGTTTTGCCGCTGGTATGAATTTTACCAGAAACTGGAATGAAGCACTTAAAGTTGCCGGTGAAGGTGAAAACCCCTTTATAGAAGGATATGGATGGCCGGTAAGAAATTTTACAATCACCAGGATGACTCAAGGCCTTCCGGTATCTCACTTTAGAGGATATAAAACCGATGGAATATTTAAATCTCAGAGTGAAGTATTTCAATACATCAACTCCAATGGTGATCTTATTCAACCGGATGCCGAAGCTGGAGATATTAAATTTGTTGATGTAAACGGCGATGGAGAAATCACCGAGGAGGATATAACCGATATAGGAAAACCATGGGCGGATATATTAATGGGATTCAATTTCAGTGTAGATTACAGAGGCTTTGATATTCGAATGTTATGGAACGTGAGCATCGGAAATGATGTTTATAAAGTCTATGAAAGACAGGATATTCCATACAATAATTATCAGGATACCTGGTTAGACCGATGGTCTGAATCAAATCCGGATGGAGAGTATCCAAGACTTGTTCTTAATGATGCTAATGGTAATCAAAGGCCTTCAGACTTTTATGTGGAGGATGCGAGTTTTGCCAGATTGAGAAATCTTCAGATTGGATATAATCTGCCTCAAAAAATTCTTGAGAAAGTCTTAATATCCAAAGCGAGATTTTATATATCCTTTGACAACCTTATTACCATAACAGGTTATAGCGGTTTCGATCCTGAAATTGGATCTAATAACGGCTGGATCCTGGATACAGGTATTGATAAAGGGTTTTATCCTCAGAACAGAGCAATGGGTGCGGGTTTGAATGTGACGTTTTAATTTAATTAACGATGAAGAGAATAATACGATTTAAAATTCTTATGGCATTATCGCTATTGATAATGACGGCTTGTAAGGAGGAGAAACTGGATGTTGAACCGGTGGCCTCTTATTTGGAAGCAAATTATTACAAAAATGAGCAACAGGCATTTAATGCGCTGGTTGCAGCTTATGATCCGTTGCAATGGACCATGCACGGTGGTTTTTGGGTGAGTCCGGTTATGTATGCTGAGATAAGATCAGATAATGCAAATGCTGGAGGAGATGCCACAAATGCCGATCAACCCGGATGGCAGGAGTTTGATGATTTTAACAATAACCCAAACACCAACGAAACGAATTGGATTTGGAGCAGATGCTATACCGGTATTTACAGAGCTAACCTGGTATTGCAAAATATTGAAATTGAATCTCCAACTGTAGCAATTTATAAAGCTGAGGCCAGATTTCTAAGAGCTTATTATCATTTTGATGCATTCAGACATTATGGGCCTTCTCCTATTATTGATCGCATTTTATTGCCCGATGAATACAATCAACCAAGGGCCACTATGAATGAAATGTTTGCGTTTATGGTTGGCGATCTGGAAGCAGCAATAGCTGCCTTACCTCTTACTACTTCTGAATCTTTTAAAGGTAGAGTAACAAAAGGAACTGCTCAGGCATTATTAGGTAAAATTTACTTGTACTGGGCGGATCTGGATAATGATAATACACAGAAATTTGACAAAGCAGCTGATGCACTGAGAGAAGTTGTTAACAGTGGACAGTATCAGTTATTAGATGATTTACGTGACCTATACGCCTATGGTGCTAATAATACAGCAGAAGCAGTTTTCGAAATCCAGCAATCAAATATATCACCATCCAATTGGAACTGGCCGAGCAGCTGGATTGATGGTAACGTATTTGCGCAATTATGTGGCGTAAGAAGTCTTTGTGATGATCATCCGACTTACAATGCAGGCTGGGGATTTATGCTGCCTACACAGGGTTTATACGACCATTTCTTAGCGGATGATACTATCAGAAGAAATGTTTCTATTTTATCACTGGATGAGCTTAATATGGCTGTAGACACAATTTCCGGAAATAGTTGTGGCTCATCGGCTATCGATGATGCAGATCAAAACCCAAGCGATTATACCGGATACTGGCAGGAAAAATATCCTATTTATAAAGAATATACCAATCCGAATGGTGGTGATGCGGTATTGACCATTGATGCCAATGTATTTGTAATCAGATATGCCGATGTGCTTTTAATGTTGGCAGAAGCATTGCACAGAGGTACAGGATCCGACGGTGAAGCACAAATGTTTGTAGACATGGTGAGGGAAAGAGCGGCAGGCCCTGGTGATAATACGGGAAATTTCAGAACTGTTTCGCAATTGATGAACGATCAAGGCTGGACACTACTTGATGCCATTTGGTATGAAAGACGATCAGAATTTGCCTTGGAAGGAGACAGATGGTACGATTTAGTTCGTTCCGGAAGAGCGAGCTCAGATTTGTTTACAGCAGAACCTGAAAAAGCTGCCAATTTTAGCCCGGAAGATATTTGGATTCCCGTTTCTCAGAGAGAAGCAGATGTAACTAATGGTGCTTTAACGCTTTATCCCGGACCTGCATTATTTCCTTAAGAAGAATTTTAAATAAGTATAAACAACCAATAATTATAAATTAAATATTATGAGAGTAAACAGTTTTTTTAAAGTATGGTATCTGATATTAGCAGTGCCATTTTTGATGTTGACATCATGTGGTGATGACGACAGCGGTAGTGGAACACCAAGTGGAGCCACTGTAGCCAGCTTCCAGTCTGAAGTTGATTCAGTTAATTTCCTTTTGGTGAGATTCACTAATTTTTCGCAAAATGCAACTTCATATGCATGGGATTTTGGGGATTCTGAAACTTCAACTGAAGAAAATCCGGAACACCAATATGCAGCAGCTGGCACCTATACAGTTACTTTAACTGCAACAGGTGCAAATGGTACTACATCATCCAAATCAAATGATGTTACCGTGACCGATCCTAACGCGGCTTTGACTTTATTGACTGGTCCTGATACTAAAACATGGAAACTATTTAGAGAAGGTACTTCAATGTCATTGGGAGAAAGCAAGGAAATACCAAATAATTGGTGGCCAGGTTTGGAAAATGATGGAAGCAGGGATTGCCTGTATGAGCAAACCTTTACTTTCCACAGAGATGGAACTTATACTTTTGATGATATGGGTAGTTTCTGGGGTGAGTTCGGTGTTTGGGATCCTGCAGATCCAAATTACGAAACCTGTTTCACTGCTGAAGCAGCGAACATGAGAAACCTGAATGGTGATGATGTAAGTGCTTGGTTAAGCGGAACGCATGCATTTACTTATGATGCCAACTCTTCTGAAGTTACTTTGACTGGTGATGGAGCTTGGATAGGAATTCCGAAATTAGGCCCAACAGGTGAAAGCGTAATTCCATTGAGCAGTACAACCTTTAAAATTGAGGCAATAGGTCAGGCAACCGGTTATGATACCATGGTTATAGGCTTTGACTATGGAACAGGTGGATACTGGAAATTTGTATATGTGAATTATTCTGATCCTTCATTAGAGCCAGATTTGGGTTCCGGTGGCGGAGGCGGAGGTTTTGGAGAAGACCTTCCTGATGAAACACCAACGGCGATGTTCAACACATTTGCTTCTACTGATGCTGCTGATGTACAGGAGTTGGTACCAACGAATTCGGATGTAACCATTAACATCGGTGTAACAGACCCGGATGGTGGTTCTACTGCAGTTGGAGAATATGTGAGAGGAACTGCTCCATTTGCCGACTTAAAATTCCAGTTGGATTACGATGCTCAGTTGGTCAACTTTGACAGTGTAGTTGTGGAAGTTTATTTCCCAAGTACCAATGATTACTCTGGTGATCTTTCTCAGAGAGTAGATATTTTCATTGCAGATGCCAGTGCTACAGAACAATTCTGGACTGACTGGTCATTGTACAGAGATGAGGATACTGGTTCAACGCCACAGGACACTTGGGTAAGATTTGCCTGGGCTTTATCTGATGGTATGTTTGAAGGTGTTGACCCAAAAACAAGAACAGATTATGACCTTATAGGTCTTAAAGTAGGTGGTGAAAATCACGGAATTGATGGCACCTTCTATGTGAGAAATTTCGAGTTTAAATAACCTTGTTTTTATTCATCATGATTAATTGGGAGTCGCTTGCGGCTCCCTTTTATAAATAACACCAATAAGAAATTGAATTTTACTAAACTTTTCCTTCCATTAGTATCCGTCATTTTTCTCTCATGTCAATCTGATGATGAGGGTCAAATCGACAACCTCGCAAATGTTTCAATTGGCGAAATTCCTTCCATTACAGAAACTGATGAAGATCAAACCATTCAAATACCATTTACAATCGACAGAGAGCTGTCGACCACAGCCAGCATTACGGTTTCAGCAGAAGAATACACTGCCTTTCTAGGTGAAGATTACTCTCTGGAAAATCCAAGTGAGATCGTTTTTAACCCGGGTGAAACTCAAAAAAATTTAGATATAAGAATTATCGGCGATAATATAGCCGAAGATTTCGAAGAATTTATTCTGAACATTACAAATGTCTCAGGTTTAAATGTAAGCCTTGGCACAGCCAACGTGGTCATCAAAGACGATGACGAAGAAGTCAACAATGACACCTTAATCATTCCGGGAACGGGATATACCACGCCATTAACATACCCGGGAATGTCGCTTATCTGGCAAGATGAATTTAACGATGGCAGCCTGAACAGCAATTACTGGACCCATGAAACCGGAAGAGGAGAATGGGGCTGGGGAAATAATGAATTACAATATTACCGAAGTCAAAACACTTATTTCGAAGATGGAAACTTAATAATAGAGGCGCGCAAGGAAAATATTTCCTTTGGTGGCACACCCTATACCTCTTCACGAATGATAACCAAAGGGAAATTTGAATTTCAATACGGTCGTGTGGACATAAGAGCCGCACTTCCAGAAGGCCAGGGAATTTGGCCTGCCTTGTGGATGCTCGGTGACAATATTGATCAGGTTAGCTGGCCGGGATGCGGCGAAATTGATATTATGGAGTTAGTAGGTGGCGGTATAAAGGATTCCGAGGTTCATGGAACTGCACATTGGAAAAATTCTTCAAATACACATTCTTTTCTGGGTGGTGACTATCGGCTATCGAACGGAAAATTTATTGATGAATTTCATGTATTTAGTATAGAATGGGAACCGGGATTTATCAAATGGTATGTGGATGATGAGCCTTATTTTACTTTCAGTACTTCATCATCGGACAGAACAGAATTTCAAAATGAATTCTTCTTTATTTTCAACGTAGCAGTAGGTGGAAACTGGCCTGGTAATCCGGATGCCAGTACTGTTTTTCCTCAAAGGATGATAGTTGATTATATAAGGGTATTTCAATATGATTAATAAAGTATGGAGGTATTTCCTCTTTTAGCATTACAAATAATTATAAATCTGCTGAGCCTGGATTTTTCCAAATTTCATAGTTGAGACCTGATACAAGTCTTGCATTTGGAAATATTCCATACTGAGAGGGTTTTTTGAAAAGAAAATGGGGAAAAAGAAATTTATTGTCCTTACAGCGCTAATCGTAGCCTTAGGAGGGTTTTTAATGGGTTTTGATGCATCTGTTATCTCGGGTGTAAATAAATTTGTTGAACTGGAGTTTAGCCTTACAAAACTTCAATTAGGTTGGGCGGTAAGCTCTTTAACACTCTCGGCCACACTTGCCATGTTGATGTCCGGGCCTCTAAGTGACAGATACGGCCGGAAGAATATTTTAACTATTGCTGCCATTCTTTATTTTGTTTCTGCCATTGGTTCTGCCATAGCACCGAGCTTTATCTTTTTGGTTATTGCAAGAATGATTGGAGGCTTGGGCGTTGGAGCATCCTTGATTATTGCACCAATGTACATCGCTGAAATTTCACCACCCGACATGCGTGGAAGAATGGTTTCATTTAATCAGCTCAATATTGTACTTGGAATCTCTGTGGCTTTTTTTACCAATTATTTAATTCTTCAATTGGGAGAATCTGATGCTAACTGGGCCATTGCTTTGAAATTTGATGCATATAATTGGAGATGGATGCTAGGTCTGGAAGCCCTTCCTGCGATTTTGTATTTTTTTGGATTATTTCTTGTGCCAAGCAGCCCGCGTTGGTTGGCAATGAAAGGCAGATACGAAGAGGCTTATGAAATAATGGTAAGGGCTACCTCTGAAGATGAAGCAAAAGAAATCATCGAATCCGTAAAGGCCAGCATTGAAGCCGAGAAAAAGTCCAAGCCTAAAACAGCTCCCATAAAAGATCTTTTGAAACCATCGTTAAGACTTGTTTTGACCATTGGCTTGGTCATCGGGGTCCTGCAACAAATTACCGGGATCAACTCTGTATTCTTCTATGCGCCTATGATCTTTGAGCAATCGGGAATAGGAACGGATGCTTCTTTTAGCCAGGCAATTTTAGTCGGTTTGATCAATCTGATATTTACGGTGCTTGCAATCCTGATGATCGACAAATTGGGAAGGAAACCATTATTGATTTTAGGAACCACCGGTATTGCCATTTGTATGTTTTTATTAGCCTATGGATTTAATAATGCATCCTATACTTTAACGGAAGCATCTATTAAATCGCTTCCTGAACAAGTGGATAAAGTTAAATTGGCTCCAATTATTGGAAGGACCTATGAAAACGACCTCAGCTTTAAAGAAGCTATTAGAAATACTTTGGGAGAATCTGTAGCACAGACCTATGAATCTGAATTGATTACCTCAGCAGTGACCATGAATGCCTATTTGATCCTGTTTGGAATACTAGGCTTTGTGGCTTCCTTTGCGATTTCCATAGGGCCGGTCATGTGGGTTCTTTTTTCTGAGCTGTTTCCAAATTATATACGCGGATTGGCAATTTCCTTTGTTGGCTTGATCAATTCAGGCGTAAGTTTTGGAGTTCAGCTTGTATTCCCATGGGAGCTAGCGAATTTAGGCAGCTCACTGACATTTTTGATTTATGGCCTTTTTTCTGCAGCCGGATTAATATTTATCCTTTTGGTGGTTCCGGAAACAAAAGGCAAATCACTGGAAGAATTAGAATCTCAATTAGTAAAATAAATTAAAGATGAAAAGAATTTTATATGCCATCGCATTTGGATCCTTAATAATGCTTGTTTCCTGTTCAGAAACTGATACTGAGCAAGTTGAAAATGAATCGGCCGATGCTAATAAGGTAATTTTCGAAGTAGAAAACTTTATTGCCAAATCAGAAAATATTACAAAAAATGAAAACTCTGTAGATTTTTCAAAGGTTGGCAGCAATATAGATTTTGAAATAGATATACCTACCGCCGGACGTTATAAAGTCAGTATTTATGCAAAATCAAATGCTGAGAAATCCATTCTTTGGATAGAGGATTATATTGGAAATAAGGATGACAGAACCTATAACATAACCGGGAACCTGGCTTTCGCAAATAATGGAACGGAAGACTTTGTAGAAATGTCAATTGATGGCAGCCCATTAAATAAGGGCATTCACCCCATGAGTTTGCATTTAACTGAAGGAAACGTTTCAGTCGATAAAATTGAATTTGAGCTTATTAGAAAACACCAGAGAACACCACGTGTAATGGAGCAAAATATGGAAGGTGACTCGCTGGAATTAGTCTGGTCAGATGAATTTGAGGGTACTGGTGAGCCCGATACCAGCAAATGGACTTATGATGTAGGAAATTGGGGATGGGGCAATAATGAATTGCAATATTATACCGTTAAAAAAACTGAAAATGCCAGATTGGAAAATGGCAATTTGATCATTGAAGCCAGAAAAGATGATATGGGTTATCCCTGGACTTCTGCAAGATTAACCACAAGGGGAAAAGTGACATTTTTATACGGACGAATGGAATTCAGGGCAAAAGTCCCTCCTTATAGGGGTAATTGGGCCGCCGGCTGGACCTTAGGCGATGAATATGTTGATGAAAAATCATGGCCGTATTGCGGGGAGATAGACATACTTGAAAGTGTTGGCTATGAAATGGATGATAATACCGGCAAAGGGCAAGCGCATGCTTCTATTCATTGTCGCGCCTATTATTTCAAAATTGGAAATCAGAAAACGGGTATTGTAGATGTAGATAGCATGTATCAGAATTATCATATATACGCTATCGACTGGAGCCCTGAAGGAATTGTAGCAAGCGTAGACGGCAGAGAATATCTTAAATACGAAGATACCAGTTCGCCCTTATCATGGCCTTTCGATAAACCACAAAATATTATTTTAAACCTCGCCATTGGCGGAGGATGGGGAGGCCAACAAGGCATTGATGAAACTGTTTCTTCTCAAAAAATGATATTGGATTATGTAAGAGTTTATGGTAAGAAATAAGCTCAGCCAATGAAAACGAGTTTCATTTGTATAGTCAGCGCATATGTCATTCTGTTTTTAATCTCATGTAAGCAGAATGATGTCATTGATACAGAGGAAGCCTTTATAGATTCTCTTGTCAACCAAATGACATTGGAAGAGAAGGCAGGTCAAATGTGCAATATCAGTTTGATGGCCTTGGCTCGCGGTGAATTCTGGATGCATCGCGATACCATTGAACTCGATGCGGAAAAAATGGCCGAGCTAATAATCAACAAACATGTAGGTTCGGTACAGAATCTGGGAAGCTATCCTATGGAAATGCGCGAATGGAGAAAAATAATTTCTATTCTGCACGAATACAATCAAAAGAATTCAAGATTGGTAATTCCAATAATTTATGGCATTGATGCCGTTCATGGCGCTAATTACACGGCTAAATCAACGATATTTCCACATCAGCTCGGATTGGCGGCAACCTGGAATACCGAATTAGCAAAGAAAACCGGTTCTGTAACTTCTTATGAAATTAAGGCTTCTGGAATTCCCTGGAATTATGCACCGGTTCTCGATGTAAGCAAACAACCCTTATGGGGAAGAATATTTGAAAGTTTCGGAGAAGATACCTATCTCAGCACTGAAATGGGCCTGGCATATATCAAGGGTGCACAAGGTGATGATATTTCTGATTTTGATAAATCAGCGGTTTGCCTAAAGCATTTCATTGGCTACGGAATGCCATATAACGGAAAAGACAGATCCCCGACCTATTTACCCGAAAGAATAGTGCGACAGTATTATTTGCCACCATTTCAGAAAGCCGTAGAAAATGGTGCACTGACAGTCATGTTAAATTCCGGAACCTTAAATGGAGTACCTTCTCACGCAGACAAGTATTGGATCACCGATGTACTTAAGGGAGAGCTGGGTTTTGAGGGATTTACAATTTCCGATTGGGATGATATAACAAATCTCTACAAAATGCATCGGGTGGCTAACAATGAAAAAGAAGCAATCAAAATAGCCGTAAATGCCGGAATGGACATGTGTATGGAACCTTATGATGCTAGCTTCTCAGATTACCTGGTGGAACTTGTAAAAGAGGGTGAAGTGAGCATGAGTCGTGTCAATGACGCTGTGCGAAGAATTTTAAGAGTTAAAAAAAGAATGGGTCTCTTTGATAAAACACTGGAACCTGAGGAACTTTTTGAAGATTTTGGTTCTGAAAAATTTGCTCAAGAAGCCTATAAGGGAGCCGTTGAAAGTATAACACTATTAAAGAATGAATCATCGCTGCTTCCTATTGACAAAGAGAAAAAGGTTTTTTTATGCGGAGTAGCTGCCAATTCTATCAATTACTTAAACGGGGCATGGACAAGAACCTGGAGTGGCACAGACACGGCCTATAATGATTTGGAAAAGATGACCGTTTTAGAAGCCATGCGTCAAATTGCAGGTCATGATAAGGTAACTTTTATGCAGGGGACTACTTATAATGAAGATATTAATTCATCGCAATTGCTGTCCGCGGCGCGGAATGCAGATGTCATTATTGCCTGCCTGGGCGAAATACCGGCTACCGAAAAACCAAGCGACATTACAGATTTGAAAATGCCTGAAGTTCAACTCGAGATGATAAGAAAATTAAAGAAAACAGGAAAACCGATCGTTCTGGTTTTGGTTGAAGCACGCCCAAGAGTAATTAGTGATATTGAAGCTCTGGCAGATGCAGTACTAATGGCCTATTTGCCGGGCAATGAAGGTGGAAGAGCAATTGCTGGAATCCTGTACGGAGAAGAAAACCCTAGTGGCAGGCTGCCGATCACATATCCAAAATATACCGCATCCATATGGGCTTATGACCATCTTAAATCGGATGAAAAAGACGCTGGTTTTGGATTCAATGGATTTGACCCACAGTATGAATTTGGACATGGCTTGAGTTATACTGAATTTAAATATGAAAATTTTAAAATCAATTCTGACACATTCAATGTGGATGATACGATTAGAGTTAATGTTAAAATCAGCAATACCGGTTTAAGAGATGGTAAAGAGGTTGTTCAATTGTATTCAAGTGATTTGGTAGCAAGTATTTCACCGGCTGTCAAACAACTTCGGCGGTTTCAGAAAATTTATTTGGAAGCCGGTGAGTCCTTGACCTGTACATTTGAATTGCCCGTCAGGGAATTGGCATTTGTCAATATGAACAATAAACTGGTTCTTGAAAAAGGTATATTTGAATTAAAAATCGACAGCTTGACAAATCAATTTTATTTAAACTCAGGCCTTAGATTTTGATTCCAAATGGATTCATTTATAATCCTTTGAAATACACATTGTTTGAAATATAAATACTGAGGTAAATCGCAATTTAAATGTCTCAATCATTGTTTGTCGCAAATAGTCCTATCCTTAAAGACGAAGGCAGATCGGTCAATAGTGAATACGTTGAATTAGGTGGAGAAGCCTTTTATAAAATCTCCAATTACGACCAAATGTCTCCATTCTTTATGACTGTTGTTAGTCATTCAGACCATTGGTTGTTTATTTCAAGCACAGGAGGAATAACTGCTGGAAGAAAAAACGAAAACTCCTCACTTTTTCCCTATTATACCGATGATAAAATTTCCGACTCATTTGAAACTACTGGTTCGAAAAGTATTTTCAGAGTTAAAATTGCAGACAAAACGTATTTGTGGGAGCCTTTTTCCAAACGATATCAAAATCTTTATAAGGTAAAACGAAACCTTCTTAAAAGCATTTCGGGAAATAAAATTGTTTTTGAAGAGATTAATGAGGACCTAAGGTTAAAATTCCAATATTCATGGCAATTTTCAGATAAGTACGGCTTCGTTAAGAAATCCTCAATTGAAAATTTTGGGAACGATACTGTTGAAGTCAATTTTCTTGACGGATTGCAAAATTTGATGCCCTATGGCGTAGAATTTGGTCTTCAAAATGAAAGGAGCAATCTCGTCAAAGCTTATAAAAAAAATGAACTTATAGAACAAACCGGGCTTGCATTGATATTGTTGAGCGCAATAATTGTTGACAGGGCAGAACCAAGTGAAGCATTAAAGGCCACTACCGTTTGGTCTTCGGGAATTGATCCGGAACACTATCTTTTATCGGGCAAACAATTGGATGCTTTCCGTCGGGGCGAAAATTTGAAGACCGAATCAAATGTCAAAGCCGAAGCAGGTGCTTACTTTGTCAATAAAAAAGTCAATCTTAAAAAAGAAGAAATTGTATCATGGCAATTTATTGCTGAATTGAATCAGGATAGCACCAATGTGAATGATCTCAATTACGATTTGAGATCGAAAAAGCATGAGATTTTAGAGGAGCTTGAAAGTGACATTGTAAAAGGAACTGAATATCTCCGGAAACTCGTAGCTGCAGCCGATGGTATTCAAATGACTAATGACAAACTATTGGATGGCAGGCATTATACCAATGTGCTATTCAATATAATGCGAGGTGGTATTTTCGATGATGGCTATTTGGTGAACAGTGATGATTTTAAGTCCTATTTCTCAGTAGTAAACAAACAGCTATTTAAAAGGCAGACCTCATTTTTAGAAAAGCTACCCGATAAAATTCATTATTCTGAACTTCTGGAAGCATCGAAAAAGACCGGCGATTTGGAAGTCGAAAGAATGGTCTTCGATTATCTGCCGCTTACTTTTAGCCGCAGACACGGCGATCCAAGCAGGCCCTGGAATAAATTTTCGATAGAAACCAGAAAAGAAGACGGATCAAAAAACCTAAACTATCAGGGCAATTGGCGTGATATTTTTCAAAATTGGGAAGCATTGGCGGTTTCTTTTCCGGGCTATATCAATTCCATGATCTCCAAATTTCTCAATGCCTCAACCATGGACGGCTATAATCCTTACCGCATAACGCGTGAAGGCATAGATTGGGAGGTGATTGAACCCAATGATCCCTGGTCTTATATTGGATACTGGGGCGATCATCAAATTATTTATTTGTTAAAACTGTTGGAAATTTCTTTTCGGCATTCTAAATCGGAATTAGAGGAATTGCTTGATAAACAAATGTTTGTCTATGCTAACGTACCCTATTTAATAAAATCTTACAATGACATCGTCAGAAATCCCAAAGACACCATTGTTTTTGATGATGAAAAAGAAGCCTTGATAGAAGAAAAAGTTGAAAAAATTGGCGCCGATGGCAAAATGGTTTTTGGTTCTAACAATGAACTCATAAAGGCCAATTTGGCCGAAAAAATACTGCTTACATTTCTGACAAAAATGTCAAATTTTATACCTGAAGGTGGTATTTGGCTTAATACTCAAAGACCGGAATGGAACGACGCAAACAATGCACTCGTTGGGAATGGCGTTTCCATGGTTACACTTTATTATATGAGGCGCTATGCTAAGTTTTGTATTGACTTATTCGAAAACACAGCTTCTGAAAACATTAAATTACACGAACCTATAGCTGAGTTCCTCAGAGGAATATATAGTATACTAAACCAAAACAAAGATTTATTAAAAGCTTCGATTACAGATCAAGACAGAAGGCAAATTATAGATCTTTTGGGTAATGCCGGTGAACAATACAGACAAAATGCCTATTCTGCATTTGGCGGAACAGGAATTAGTAAGGTGAAAAAAGAAGCATTGCTTGATTTCTTTAAAATCTCTGTAGAGTACATCGATCATAGCATTGCATCCAACAAAAGAAAGGACGGACTTTATCATTCTTATAACCTTCTTGATTTAAGCGGAAATAAGGCCTCAATTTCCCATTTATACGAAATGTTGGAAGGTCAGGTGGGAATATTAACTTCCGGATTTCTAAAATCAACTGAGGTCATCCAATTGTTGGATCACCTGGAAAAAAGCCAATTATTCAGAGAAGATCAAAACAGCTATTTACTTTATCCAAACCGGGAATTGCCCGGTTTTTTAGAGAAGAATAATATTCCGGATTCATTTATTAGATCCTCCGAACTTGCTCAATTGCTAATCAAAAATGATGATCGAAGTATTCTGACTTGTGATAAAAATGGGATTTGCCATTTTAACGGAAATTTCACAAATGCCATGGCATTGAAAGATGGTCTCGAAAAACTGGAAAACAAAGGATATGATGAACTACTAAAAAAGGATCTCGACGCCTTTCTGGACATCTATGAGGACTTGTTCAATCACAAAGCATTTACAGGCCGATCGGGAACATTTTTTGGCTATGAGGGCCTTGGAAGCATATACTGGCATATGGTTTCAAAATTATTATTGGCCATTCAGGAAAATTTGGATCATGCAAATTCAACAAAAGAGCCTTCGAAATTTAATAAGCTTAAAAAGCATTATTACAAAGTTCGGGAGGGCATAGGTCTGCATAAATCGCCTTCGCTTTACGGTGCTTTTCCCACCGATGCCTATTCACACACACCACTAAATAAAGGAGCTCAACAACCGGGTATGACCGGGCAGGTAAAAGAAGATATTCTCAATCGATGGGCAGAACTCGGGCTAAAAGTAAATAGTTCCAGGGTCAGATTTGAACCGGAGTTTTTAGATGAGAATGAGTTTCTGGATCATTCCGCATTGTATGAATATTTCAATGTAAAAGGGGAGATGTCAACCATCAATCTCAATGCAGGAGAATTGGTATTTACTTATTGTCAGGTGCCTGTGATATACAGCAAATCCTCTGAAAAAGATTTCATTCAATTAATCAGAGCCAATAAGGAAGAAAAAATTGATGGTCTTGAATTAAATGAATCGATCTCTGCAGAACTATTCAACCGAAGCAATCAAATAACTCAAATCAGAGTTCATTTTAAGGATTAAGCCCGATTATTAATTAATAGAGGGAGAATTAGTCCAATAAGGAAATAGACAAGCGATATCGACATTTCCATAAAAATAATTTGGACAAGAAAGGATTGCAGAAATAGAAAAACCGGGAACACAAAAATACCAATCGAAAATTTTATTGAAGCCAGCATCACTGGATCTTTGATCCTGGAGGCAATAATTTTCCATAACTGAAGTGGTAATAAATAATAGAAACGGAAGAAATAGTATAAAAATGAACCTTGCTTTTCCTTTTCAACAGAAGAAGTACCATCTGTAGAACTTAAGTTCTCCATTAAATCCCTGCATGCCAGCAAGTTTGAAAAGTCGGGATTCATCTTTATTAGCTGAGAAAATTTAATATCGTATTCGTCTTCCGGAATGTGAACGATTAGTTTTTCCATTTGAGCGCTAATTGCATTTCTTAATTTTAAAGAGGCATTGTGATCATCTGAATTGGTATAAAAAGGTTGGACATCAATGGCTTTGCCAAAATGAATTGATACCCTTGTTCGGAATTCCCGATGATTGTGATAATTTATTCCCACAGGAATTATTTTGAGATCCAAATCTGGCTGTTCAGTCAATGTGCCAAAAGCAATTCTTGTAAAGCCTTTGCTCAAGGGGCGTAAGCGTCTTTCAAAGCCATGATTACCTTCCGGGAATATCAGAAGTGCTTTTTTGCTCGCGAGAATATTATGGCAAGCCTTAAATATTTCTTCGTTATTGTTCAATGTATTCCACCCGTCGCGTATTCTGTAAATAGGCATCATATTTATCAGCGACATGAGCCATTTAAAAAAGGGCTTTTTGAAAACTTCAGCCCTAGCCAGAAAATGAGTGATTCTTTCATTTTTACCAACAATTACCAGGGCATCCAGAAAGGCATTTTGATGATTAGCTGTAAAAATAATTGCACCCTTTTTAGGAATATTTTCAGTCCCATAAACTTTATATGAGCTAAAATAAAATCGAAGCCCCAATTGTACATAGGCCCTTAATATATAATAGAGTATTCCTTTCATGTAGCTGCGCCGGCCATTATTTTAGTTCTGGACCAAACATAGCCAATTATTAATCCTGAAATAATATGCCATATGCCCCACCAGGCTGCAATAATGGCCATACCACCTAATCCGTCAAAAAATGAAAAAATAATAATCAGGCCAAGTCCGGAATTCTGGATTCCGGTTTCAATGGTTAGCGTCTTGCGATCTTCGGATGATAAAGAAAAAATGCTGGCAACGGAATAACCTGTAAAGAGGGCGATGGCATTGTGTATTAAAACAAGCCAAACGACATATTGGAAATAGTCAAGGAAGATGTCGAAATTATTGGCAAATGCAATTACAACAAAGAGTATAAATATCAACATCGAAAGGGGTTTTAATATCTTTTGCATCTTCTCTGCAATATGTGGAAAATGTGCATTGGTAAGCATTCCCAGGATGAGTGGAATTCCCAAAATCAGTGCAATGGTTTTTAGTAATTCAAAAGGGTTAAGACTGATTTCTGTCAGAAGAAATTTTGTTGGTGCGTAAAAAGAAGCCCAAAAGGAGAGATTAAAAGGAGTCATTATAAAGGCCAATAAGGTAGAAAATGCAGTAAGAGTAACCGATAAAGCGGCATTTCCCTTAGCTAAATGGGTCATGAAATTTGAAATATTGCCACCGGGGCAGGCCGCAACCAGAATCATTCCCAGAGCTATACTTGGAATGGGTTCTATCAGATAAACAAGTATAAAAGTAATTGCGGGAAGCGCTATAAATTGTGAAAATATTCCGAGCAAAGCAGATTTTGGAATGCTCGCAATGCGTTTGAAATCTGATATTTTTAAATCCAGGGCAACGCCATACATAATGATGGCCAGACAAATATTTAATGCGAGAAGAGAATCGTTGTTGAAATGAAGATTTACGCTGTCAATTTGCTTTTCCATTCGGAAATAAAAAAGCAATATATCTATTCAAAGCCTATAAGCCAATTTTTTAACTCTTACTTCTTTCTTAACTCAAACACATCCGTCCTTCGATCTCTCAAATTTCGCACGCTTCCAAATTGGTTTAATTCGCGCAAAAGGTCCAGATCTACATCAGCTATCAGAATCATTTCTGTATTTGGAGTAGCCTCAGCTTTTATGCCATTGGCCGGAAAAGCAAAATCACAAGGTGTAAAAACCATCGACTGGGCAAATTGTATATCCATGTTGTGAACTTTTGGCAAATTTCCAACACTACCTGCGATAGCCACATAACATTCGTTTTCAATAGCCCTTGCCTGTGCACAGTTTCGCACTCTTGAATAACCATTTTGTGTATCGGTGAGGAAGGGGACAAAAAGTATTTTTATTCCTTCATCTGCAAGCAGTCGGCTGAGTTCCGGAAATTCAATGTCATAACATATCAATATTCCTATTTTTCCACAGTCGGTATCAAAGGTCTTTAATTCTTTGCCGCCTTGCGTTCCCCATACTTTTGCTTCATCAGGTGTCACATGAATCTTTTCGTATTTTTCTATACTGCCATCTCTTTTACATAAATGGCCAACATTAAATAAATGGTCTTCGCGCATTTCGGGCATGCTCCCGGTGATGATATTTATGTTGTAGGAGACAGCCAATTTGGAAAAACGCTCTACGACTTCTTCTGTATAAGAAGCCAAGGCTCTTATGGCTTCTGCTTCGCTCATTTCATTATGTTCTGCCATGAGGGGTGCATTGAAAAATTCAGGAAACAAAGCAAAGTCGCAGCGGTAGCCCGAAACAGCATCCAAAAAATACTCCGCTTGTTGCATTACTTCGTCAAGGTCTTTGTATGATCTCATTTGCCATTGAATCAAACCAAGACGTACGATAGTTTTAGTGGCCGAAGGGCTTTTGGAAGGTTTCTGATAATAAATATTATCCCATTCCATAAGAACCGCATATTCATTGGAAGCATTATCATTTTCCAGATAATTCTTTAAAATTCTTGTCGGGCGGAAATCATTGGAAAGTTGAAAATTCAATACAGGATCGTGAATTTCCCGATTTCTAACTTTGTTTATATATTCTTTAGGACTTAATTCTTTGGCGTATTTATGGTAGTTAGGTATTCTTCCACCAAAGGCGATTCCTTTGAGATTCAGCTTTTCACATAATTCTTTTCTGTAATCGTAAAGTCTTCTTCCAAGTCGCAATCCCCTATATTCTTTTTTAATAAATACGTCAATTCCATAAAGGATGTCACCTTCGGGATTATGGGTATCAAATGTGTAGTTATCGGTGATTCCCACATATGTATGTGGTTCCTGAACCATGCTTTCATCAACAATAATAGACGATGCCCCCCCGGCTAATTGGCCGTTGACCGTGATTACGATTTGCCCTTCCGGAAACCTATTGATTAGTTTTATAATATCTTTTTCCTCCCAATAGGCATTGGGTTTGCTATCATAAGCATCGATCATCGCTTTTCTAAGATCCTGATAATCATTTAAACTAAGGTATTTCAGTTCTATATTTTCAATCTCATGAATCATATGAAGAAATTTATCCCGCAAAGATACGAATCGAATATGCCAGTTTAGGATTGGTCTAAATAATTATATTTGGGGATTATTATTGAGGTTGTTTTGCTAGCGGATATTTGAAATTTAATGCATTTTTAAAATGTCATTTGGCGACATTTGGAACAATTCTTGAATTTATTTTGTAAAAGTCTACAGTATCTTATTATTTTTACCAAGTGAAAACAAGCACGATAATGAAAAAATTAACAGCAATCGTTCTTTTAGCCTTATTTGTTTCAGCATGTGGATACCACACTTGCCCTACTTATGCTAAAAAAGAGCCTGTTCAAAACGAGAACCAGGACTTAAAAGTCTAAAGAGCTTTATTTATTCAAATGCTAATATCGGCCTCCATTGGAAGGCCTTTTGGTGTTATATAGCATTTCAGGTCTGAAATGATTTTATTTTAAATTTCCTTTTCATATTCTTAATGAAATACTGATTATTTCTGATGGAATGGTATTTTTGATTCTCAGATTTAAAGATTCCAAATTTTATGTCATCATATCAGGTAACAGTAATAGGTTCGGGTCCCGGAGGTTATGTTGCAGCAATAAGAGCAGCGCAACTTGGTCTTAAAACCGCAATCATTGAAAAATACTCAACATTAGGGGGCACATGTCTCAATGTAGGCTGTATTCCGTCAAAAGCACTTCTAGATTCATCGGAACACTACCACAATGCCGTTCACAGCTTTAAAGAGCATGGCATAGATATAAATGCACCTAAGGTCAATATGAAACAAATGATTGACAGAAAAGCGGATGTGGTAAAACAAACATGCGATGGGATTGAATTTTTAATGAAAAAAAATAAGATAGACGTTTACACTGGCGTCGGCTCTTTTATTGATAAAAATACAATTAACATTAAAGGCGCTGATGGCAAGGATCAAAAGATCAATACCGAAAAAACCATAATCGCTACAGGCTCAAAACCTTCTTCACTTCCGTTTATAGATATTGATAAAAAAAGGGTTATAACATCAACGGAGGCACTGGAATTAAAAGAAGTACCCAAACACATGATTGTCATCGGAGGGGGCGTAATAGGAATGGAATTGGGGTCTGTTTATCGACGACTTGGCGCTAAAGTTTCTGTGGTGGAGTTCATGGATAGAATTATTCCGGGAATGGATGGTACGCTGAGCAAGGAATTATTAAAAGTTCTCAAAAAAGATGGAATTGAATTTTACTTAAAGCACAAAGTGACCGAAGTTGGTGCTAAGGGAAAGACTGTTACTGTTAAAGCCGAGAGTGCTAAAGGAGAAAGCATCGAATTGAAAGGGGACTATTGTCTGGTTTCGGTTGGTCGTAAGCCATATACCGAAGGATTGGGACTCGATAAAATTGGTATTTCAACCAATGATAAAGGCCAGATTCCTGTCAATGAAAAACTGCAAACTTCAGTCGATGGAATCTATGCTATCGGAGATGTAATAGAAGGGGCAATGCTGGCGCATAAAGCCGAAGAGGAGGGTGTTTTTGTAGCGGAAATTATCGCAGGTCAAAGGCCGCATATCAATTATTTATTAATTCCCGGCGTGGTTTACACCTGGCCTGAAGTTTCTGGTGTAGGCTATACGGAAGATCAACTTAAAGAAAAGAAAATTGAATATAAAAGCGGATCCTTTCCAATGAAAGCACTTGGAAGGGCAAGAGCTTCTATGGACACGCAAGGTTTGATTAAAGTTTTGGCCGATAAAAATACAGATGAAATTCTGGGGGTTCACATGATCGGGCCCAGAGTGGCAGATCTAATTGCAGAAGCAGTCGTAGCCATGGAATACCGTGCCAGCGCGGAAGATATTGCAAGAATGTCACATGCACACCCAACCTATACTGAAGCCATGAAAGAAGCTTGTCTGGCCGCTACTGAAAACAGAGCATTACACGTTTAATTATTATTAATGATACAAAGAGTCCAATCTATATTTCTCGCGGTAATAGCCATATTGATGGCTGCCTGCACAGGTTTTAATTATTGGCAAAAAGCTGCTCTCGATGGATCTTCAAAAATTTATTTATCCGCCATTGGAAAAGCCGTTTTTGAACAGGGCAATGAAGCCGCCTCGCTGCAATACTTCCCTTTTACATTTGTGGCAATTTTAGCTTTGCTATCATGTGGTCTGGCCATTTATGAAATTTTCCAATACAAAAACCGATTACTACAACTCAAGTTGGGAGCACTCAATTCATTGTTTATGGGAGCCACATTGGTTTTGATGGTGGTTTTTATAAACCAAAATGAAGATTTACTGGATCCCGGGAAAAGGGTATTGCCAGGCATTGCCTTTTATATGCCCGTGATTGCAATGGTTTTAAATATTATAGCCAACAGGTTTATTCGAAAGGATGAAAAATTGGTCAGGTCTGCAGATAGAATGAGATAATATGAGAATAGTCATTCCAATATTTTTCTTTTTAATACTATCCTCTTTTAGCGGAGATCATCATAAATTGACTAAAGTTCAGGTTCGCGAAGGGATCAAGGTTAAAATCCCTGAGGCCTTTTACAAAATGCCCGAAAGGGATATTGTCGAGCGCTATCGCTCCTATAAGTTGCCGATTGCAATGTATTCTGCCGATGACAGGCTGACCGAATTTGGTGTTTCTATTTCAGATAATTTCTGGTCGGGAAACGATCTCGAACTATTGCTGGATTTTCAAAAATCAAATATTATGGCTCTGTTTGATAAGGTGGAATTTAAAAATCAGGGAATCCGAAAAGTGCATAAAAACAATATGGCCTTTTTTGAATTGGAATCGGATACGCGATTTGCCCGAAAATTTGAAAAAAAATACAGCTTACTTCATTACGCTGTAGTGGATAATCGGGTTTTGGTATTTAATTTTTCATGTCCGATTGATCAAAAAGACCAATGGGTGGATACGGCCTGGCAAATAATGGACTCGATTCGATTAAAAAAATCTATTTTTTAATGTTGAGTGTTCACAGTCCGGAACACTTCATGAAGCAAGCCTTAAATGAAGCCGAAAAGGCTTTTGAAAAAGGGGAAATCCCCGTGGGAGCAGTAGTCGTATGTAATAATAGAATAATCGCAAAAGCACACAATCAAACCGAGCTTTTAAATGATGTAACGGCTCATGCCGAAATATTGGCGATCACTACGGCAAGCACAGCATTGGGAGGGAAATACCTCAGAGATTGTACGATTTATATAACTTTGGAACCCTGCATTATGTGTGCAGGCGCTTTGGCCTGGTCGCAGGTTTCAAATATTGTTTATGGAGCAAATGACGAATTGAAAGGGTTCAGTAAATTCTTAAATTCGAACATATTTTCTTCAAAAACACTTATAAAAAAGGGCGTCATGGAAGAAGAGTCTTCCATTTTGCTCAAGGAATTTTTTAAAAAATTACGTAAAAAATAATTTTAAACTAAAACAAACAATTATGTCTTTCGAATTACCAAAATTACCATATGCATTTGACGCTTTAGAGCCTCATATCGATGCTAAAACTATGGAAATACATCATGGCAAACATCACGCAGGATATGTGAGCAAGTTAAATGCCGCAATCGAAAATACCGATATGGCCAATAAATCAATTGAGGATCTCTGCAAACAACATTCCGATGTTGGAGCGGTTCGCAACAATGGTGGTGGTCATTATAACCACTCTCTGTTCTGGACCATCATGAGCGCCAAAGGCGGTGGAAATCCCAGTGGTGCTATTGCAGCGGCTATAGATAGAGACTACGGATCTTTTGATTCTTTTAAAGATGCCTTTAGCAATGCGGCTGCCACAAGATTTGGATCGGGATGGGCATGGCTATGTGTCGTAGACGGCGGAAAATTAGAAGTGTGCAGTTCCGCAAATCAGGACAATCCACTTATGCCCGGCGTTGGTTGTGGCGGCCATCCAATATTAGGCCTGGATGTATGGGAACATGCTTATTATCTTAATTATCAAAACAGAAGACCCGATTATATTTCGGCTTTCTTTAATGTTATCAATTGGGATGAAGTGAATAGAAGATACAGCGAAGCGCAGTAAATTGTCAACTGTAAAAAATTAAACCCTGACGGACCCCGCATTTATTGCGGGGGTCAGGGTTTTTTTATTGAGTTTAAAAAACGTGCCTAACAACCCATTGTTCCGGCACCGTTTACAAATTTGAAGTCATCCGGTTCTTCTGAAATGAAAAAATCATCACCTTCAAAATCCAATTGAAGGTATTCGCCTCCAAATGTGATATTTCCCCCATTAACCTGTAATGTGCCATCAGAGGACAAAAAGAATTTTCCATTTTCCAAGTCTATAATGTAGGCATATGCAGAACCATCTAATGAAAAAGGATCATCTGTATCTTCATCGATATCGAAAAAGTTGATTACCTCATAGTTCCCGCTGGCTTCATCATCAAAAACCACATACAATACCAGCGCATTTAATCCTCCAAATGCTTCATTGGTGTCCACAGAATTAAAATCAAGATCTCCACTTACACCAATGACCAGTGAAACGCCATCCATTCCGTCTGTAAAGACATCAGCTATTTCACTTCCATCACCTTCTTCTCCTGCAGATAAACAAAAAGTTGCAGAGATATCATAGGTATATGCGCCTGCTGTAATAACTCCACCTCCTGCGTTGGCACCAAATCCGGGCGTGGTAATTACCACAACTCCCTCTTCGGTTGTATAGGTATTGCCGGAAGGATTTGAAAAATCGAATCCTTCACCACCTGAACTAAAACTAAATCCTCCGTCTTTATTGGATTTTCCATCACCCTTGCTATCAGCATGAATTATGGCCAATTGAGGAAGTCTATTAATCACCTCCGGAATTCTTTCCAGAATTTTAGCTTGTTGTTCTTCTTTAGATAAACTCGGAGAAGGATTATTTTGACTATCCTTTGAACAAGAATTTATCCCGACCAGAAGAATTAAAACAAGTCCTGCAATGAGGACTTGCTTTATTTTTTTGATTAAAGTCATAATAATCTGTTTTTAAAACAGGAATCCTAACCTTATTTGACCCAATACGTTTGGTCCGATATTTAAACTACTACCTTGTTTCTGTGGGTCTGGTGCAGTAAATCCGGGAGCATCGCTTTCAATTTTTATATCTGAATTACTTGTCATGGAGAAACCAAAACCAAGTTCTGTTCCCAGATATAATTTTTTTGCAACGTAATAATCCACACCGGCAAAACCATTGAGACCAAATCTTACAAACCCGTCCTGACCTTTTGTAGTTGTGGAAACAACATCTGCAGCGGGCTGTGTTTGAACTTCGGAACTTGAGGTTTGCATGGCAAAGTCTATTTCACCACCTATATATGGAGATAACCTTTCTGTTCCATTAAAGTGCTTCTCGTACCCTGGTCTTAAACTTATCGTAAAAGAACTTTCTGTATCCTTAAGTTCTTTTAAGCTCGCACCGGAATTTTCTTGCTGTGTAATAGTTGACTCAGAAGAGTATCCGATAAATATAGTAGCTCTATAAGCTGTTTGATCGGAAAGGAATGCTCTATATCTGATTCCGCCAATGCTAATTGGACTACCTCCCAGCGGAGCGAACTGGACTTCCAGATTTCTGTTGCCGCTTTCTTGTTTCATTACGGATGACATTTCGTCTTGTGCGCTGGCCGTAAATACGATTGCGGCTGCTGTAAAAATTGATAGTAATACCTTTTTCATGTTATGTATAAAAGTTGGTTATACCTAAAATTATCAGGATAAATACAGAAATAAAAATAATTCGATGTATTTATTGAGTTCTATCATTTCTTGATAAAGTGCAAAAAATTGAGCCTCAGATTATTATCAATATTTGATTTATATGAATTTTTAATCCATTTCTGTGAGTATTATTTTTTGAGAATGAAAAAAATCAGAATTTTCAATGGCCAGAAAATAGACGCCAAAACCCTCCTGAACTTTACCTAAATCGTAGTAATGCGCATTGTTGTTCTCTATCGTGAGATCGCTTTCATGCACGTTTTTACCATTTAATGATCGCAAATACAATATGTATTTTCCCTTGACTAAACCAGTAATTTCAATAATACCTTTCGTTGGATTGGGATAAATATTAAATGCAATTTTTTCTTCTTCAGAAGCTTTGGTCATTACAGTTCTAAAACCGGTAATTGCCCGCAATTTTGAAGGGTTTAATGGAAATGAAGGCCCGTTTGTCAATGGAATGGATGAATTTAAAAAAATCGTATCCTGACTCGAACTCATGGCAATGCCATTGGGCCGTGAAAAAGTAGCCTGGTTTAAGTTTCCGTCCGCATTCCCACGAGTACCACTGCCTGCAATAGTACTCACATTACCGCTGAGTGTAGATTTATATATTTTGCTGCTACCATGGCTGGCGATATATAGACAGGAGTCCTTTGAGGAATAGGTTAAATGGCCGTTATTATTTCCGGGAATAAAGGCTAAGGCGCTTTCCTGTCCATTTAGAGTTATTTTCACCACATCGCTATTGTTGAAATTGGAAACGTATAAATTTCCATCACCATCCCTGGTTATGCCGTTAGGGCAGGCAAAAAGGAATCCGCTGCTGAATACGGTAACATTTCCCAGGGTGTCGACTTTTGAAATTTCATTGGAACCGCATTCGCAAACAAATAAATTACCAATATCATCGGCTACAATTCCTACTGGAGAGGAAAGTCCGCTGGCATAAGTACTTACCTGTCCTGATGGTGTTACTTTGCTAATAACCCCGGAAGATATATTTGATTGGTAAAAATTGCCATTCGGGCCAAAAGTATTGCCCGAAGCGCCGGATAAGCCGCTAACAAAGAGCTCAAGTGAATCTTCCTGAAGATGATATCTCCAGATCTGTGTTCCATTGGCATTGGGTAATCCATCGCCGTAATTCCCGATATAAATATGTCCATCCGGGCCGAGCTTCACTCCGCCACTTGCCGGAAAACTGTCTATCAGAGTGAATACCTGTGCAAACGAGCTAGTATAAAAAAATGAAAGGATAAAAAATGAGTAGAGTTTTTTCATATAGATTAATATCTATTGAACTTAACTCAGAGCCGGTACAATTTCAATAATTGTATTAGTTGGAGGTAATTTTTTACCATAGACGGTAAAATTCACATCATTTTATCAAGCCATTCTCACAAAAAGCCCTTCCTTCATTTTTTTTGCGTTCGAGCATTTTTAAATTTTCATCGAGTATTTTCTGATTGTAATGAACAGGATGATACAGATGGTATTCCAAACAGCTGTAAATGATCGATTCAATTTTAATTCCTGCCTTCAACAATCGCCATTCAACATCCGAATCTTCACCAACACCCGATAATTCATAGTCCTCGTCAAAACCGTTTATGGCCATCAAATCATTTTTCATAATGCCCCAATTGCATCCTAGCAAATGCTTAAAACCGGAATTAAGGCTTTTAACATTTGGTAGATAAAGTGCTTTTTCAGGGTACCTGGCATTTCTCATTAATAAAGACAGAACATCCAAACCTATTAATTCCCCTTTACGAAGCATGGAAAGGGTATGCTTTTCACTCAGTTCAATCCTTCTTCCTGCACGGGCAATGCCTTCACCTATCACAGAGTTGTAATTTTTGATAAAATGCTTGTGAATAATACAATCGCCATCTATGAACACCAGCTTTTCAGCGCTGCTTAATCGGATTGCTTCATTCAGGATTTTGTTCTTCCTAAAACCTAAATCTTCCTGAAAAACATGTTTTATTGAAAATTTATGAGTCTTTTGAGCTTTTTCAATAAATATTTTGGTTTCGGCCTGATTGTTGTCTTCTGCTATGATGACTTCAAAATTTTTGAAGGATTGCGCATCAATGGACTGAAAAACAAGGGATAAAAAATCAAGTCTTTTGTAGACAGCAATAATTAAGCTTACACTCATGAAAATGGAATCTGGTTATAAAAATATTGCTTAATCGCCGGATTAAAAATTCATGTATATTTGAATAAGGATATATGTTAAAAAGGATATTAAATATTGCCATTGTTTTGTTTCTGACTTTGCTCTGCGTGGATTCATTTGCACAGGACAGCGAATCGGAAAATGCCCGAACGGCGCTGAAAGCCGGGAGCAGTAAGGAATTGGCCGCTATGTTAGACAATGCCTCGGAGGTGATAATATTAGAGAAAAAATATACCAAGAAAAATGCCGAGCCCGTATTGAAGGATTTTTTCATTAGCAATCCCGCTGTAGACTTTAAATTTATCCATAACGGATCTTCAAAAGACGGATCCCTGGTCTATTCCATTGGACACTATGAAACAAAAAATTCTAAATTCAGGGTGGTCATTCGATTTAAGCGATCAAGAGAAGAATTTAAAATTCACAAGCTCGAAGTTTCCAAATTCTGATTCTTTTTGAAGCGGCTTTTTTACATTTGCAGCCGTGATTTACAATTACCTTCAAAAACCTGCTATAGAACATTTTATCGACGAAGCGATTCGAGAGGATATTGGCGACGGAGATCATTCTTCCTTATCGAGTATTCCAGCAGATGCTAAAAATACCGCCAGACTGATTATCAAAGATAATGGCACAATTGCCGGGCTGGATTTGGCCTATATGATTTTTGAGAGGATTGATCCTAAACTAAAAATAGATAAGTTTTTGAAAGACGGTGATAAAGTTAAAACCGGTGATATTGCTTTTGAAGTGAGTGGAAAATCACGCTCTATTTTGTCAGCAGAACGACTTGTATTGAACTGTATGCAAAGAATGAGCGCAATTGCCACCAAGACGAGGAAACTGGCCGATTTAATTGCTCACACCAATACAAAATTGCTGGATACAAGAAAAACAACACCTAATTTTCGTATTCCTGAAAAATGGGCGGTAAAAATCGGAGGAGGTTCAAATCATCGTTTTGCGCTATTCGATATGATCATGATCAAAGATAATCATGTAGATTTTGCCGGAGGAATTGAAGCAGCTATCATGGCTGCGAACAAATATATTTCCGAGACTAAAAAAGATCTTGAAATTGAAATTGAAACAAGAAACATTGAAGAGGTAAAAGAAGTTGTTAGTGTTGGAAAAGTAAATCGAATAATGCTCGATAATATGTCTGTCAATCAGATGAAAGAAGCTTTGGCATTAATCGCTAATAAATTTCAAACCGAAGCTTCCGGAGGAATTACGGAAGAAACAATTGTACCCATTGCAGAAACTGGTGTAGATTACATTTCTGTGGGCGCAATTACACATTCATACAAAAGTTTAGACATGAGTTTAAAAGCCATTTAAAAATGACCATCAAAACAAAAAAATATCAATTACCCACAAAGACATTCGTCAAATTTGCCATGATGAATGTGCTCCGAGAACAATGGTGGGTATTTTTAATTGCTATAGCCATTGCGGCGCTTACTTTCGTATATCCGGATACCATTTGGTTTTACATCATTGCCGGCCTGAGTTTATCGCTTTATCTTTTGTTCTGGCTGATTCAGTTTTTCGGACTGACCCAATTGGATCAGGCGAAATTTATTTTTGAAAAGCTGAGCTATGAGATTGATCCCAAGCAAATACTTTTAAAAATCAGCTCTAAACAGGGAATGCCAATCAAATGGGAACAGATTAAAAAAGCCAGAGCCGGGAAAAATCACTATTTGTTAATTATGAACAAGGCGCAGATCATTCATTTGCCTTTTAAGGTATTCAACAGCCCCAGAGATGTGAAAATGATGGAGACCTTGTTGAAGCGAAAGAACTTGATTAAGTAGATATTTCAGTAGAACGTCACTCCAAGACGAATGCAAAGCAGAAGTTTTTGGAGTCTCCAAATGCCAATCGAAATTTGAAGAATTCCGCAATACGGAATCCTGGAATGACGAACAAAAACATCGTCACTCCAAGACGAATGCAAAGCAGAAGTTCTTGGAGTCTCCAAATGACAATAAAAAAATGATATTTTTAATAAAGGGTAAACCCTGCTCACACATTTTCAGCAGCGAACTTGAATTTTTTTGCAAGTTTAATTGAGTATCTCCTTTCATAAAAAATCACTAATTTTAATCAAGATGAATGATTATCTAAAACAGTTGATAGAAAGATTTGAGAAGCACAGAAATGTTTCTGAAGCTAAATTTCAATATATACTTGACCGACGAAAAGTATTGAAAATACAATTGTCGAATTAAAAGATGAATCTGTAGATTTTTATGGATTTGTAGCCGAATCTTTAAAAGAACTTGATAAAGACATTACTCAAATAATAGAGAAAATTAAAAATCTATAAGCCCTTATTTCAACTCTTCGTAATCCACGTATTCACCACCCTCGAAGTTTTTGCCTTTTTTGGCTTTGTCATTGGGAACATGGTCAATTTTTATTTCACCTTCCCTGGTTCTTTGTGACCTTCCATTTCCAAAAGTATCAGAATTGTAGCGATTGGCCTGTTGGGCAAATAAAAAAGACAAAAATGGTCTGATCAGCAATCCGAAAAATCGGAAAACCAAAAAGTAAACCAGAAATAAGACTAATAATATCTTTAAAATCATAACAACTTAACGACTTAAATACAAGTTTCGTTCTGAATAGATCTTTGTGAAATAATCATCGAAAAGATCATCAATAAAATAAATGGCTTCCCCGGTCGATTTCATTTCGGGCCCCAGCTCCTTATTTACATTGGGGAACTTATTAAACGAGAAAACCGGCTCTTTAATTGCGTAACCGTGCTTATAGGGTTTAAATTCAAAATCCGTCAACTTTGCTTCACCTAACATGACCTTTGTCACATAATTGACATATGGCTCTCTATAGGCTTTGCATATAAACGGAACAGTTCTTGATGCTCTGGGGTTCGCTTCTATTACATAAACCTTGTCGTCTTTGATAGCGAATTGAATATTAATCAATCCCACGGTATTCAATTCCAGCGCAATTTTTTTGGTGTACTCCTCGATTTTTTTGATAATCAAATCGCCAAGATTGTAAGGCGGCAACACGGCGTATGAATCACCGGAATGAATACCCGCCGGTTCTATATGCTGCATTATTCCGATGATATACACATTTTCTCCATCACAAATGGCATCTGCTTCCGCCTCAATGGCTCGATCGAGGAAATGGTCAAGAAGAATTTTATTTCCGGGCAGCTGCCTCAATATATTAACCACATGCTTTTCAAGTTCATCTTCATTGATGACAATTTTCATGCTTTGTCCCCCCAGTACATAACTGGGTCTTACAAGCAAAGGAAAGTCTAATTTCTTAGAAAGGTCCAGCGCCTCTTCTGAAGTGGTGATTGAACCGAACTCTGGGTAGGGGATATCATTTTCCTTCAATAAAGTCGAAAAACTCCCACGATCTTCTGCGAGGTCCAGCGATTTGAAGGAAGTTCCAAATATTTTAATACCATATCTGTCGAGCTTTTCGGCGAGTTTTAAAGCAGTTTGCCCTCCGAGTTGAACAATAACGCCCTCGGGTTTTTCATGTTCTATGATCTCGTATATGTGTTCCCAAAAGACGGGTTCAAAATAGAGCTTATCAGAAATATCAAAGTCAGTAGAAACCGTTTCCGGATTACAATTGATCATGATTGTTTCATAGCCGCATTCTTTCGCTGCCAATACACCATGTACGCAGGAATAGTCAAACTCTATGCCCTGACCAATTCTGTTTGGGCCGGAACCCAAAACCAAAACTTTCTTTTTATCGGATCGAACCGACTCATTTTCTTCGCCAAATGTGGAATAATAATAGGGCGTTTGGGCTTCGAATTCAGCGGCACAGGTATCTACCAGTTTGAATACTCTTTTAACACCGAGCTTTTGACGGTGATTATAAACTTCACTTTCCAGACAATTCAAAATATGAGCAATTTGACGGTCAGCATAGCCTTTGCGTTTGGCTTCAAGCATGGTTTCCTTATCTACGTCTTCAAGATTTTGCTCTGAAAGCTTTTTCTCAAAATTTAATAGGTCTTCAA
This sequence comes from Hyphobacterium sp. CCMP332, assembly GCA_014323545.1. Lineage (NCBI taxonomy): Bacteria > Pseudomonadati > Pseudomonadota > Alphaproteobacteria > Maricaulales > Maricaulaceae > Hyphobacterium > Hyphobacterium sp. CCMP332. The sequence goes on along the minus strand of CP058647.1, from coordinate 1,447,367 downwards.
TTTGATATAGAAACCAGTTGTCAATTTTTGTGAGTTTATGGATGGTTCGCGTGGAAATACCCAGTTTCATGGCATCGTATATATGAAATAGACGATTCCAGCTTGGATTAGCCAGACTTTCGAGCAATTGCTCCTGATTTTTATTTTCACGCCCGTCGGCACCTATTCCATTTCTTCTAATTTCAAGCGATTGACATGCTTTTTGTAAGGCTTCCTGGAAATTTCTGCCTATTCCCATGGCTTCTCCCACAGATTTCATCTGTAAACCCAAATGTCTGTCTGCTCCCGGGAACTTATCAAAATTCCATCTTGGAACCTTCACTATCACATAATCAATGGCAGGTTCGAAACAAGCGGAGGTGGTTTTAGTAATTTGATTTTTAAGTTCGTCAAGATTGTAACCCAAAGCGAGTTTCGCCGCAATTTTTGCAATTGGATACCCGGTGGCTTTTGAGGCCAGGGCAGAAGATCTGGATACCCGTGGATTTATTTCTATTCCAATTATATCATCGTTTTCGGGATTGACGGCAAACTGGATATTGCAACCTCCGGCAAACTGGCCAATTCCATCGATCATTTTTTTACCGAGATCACGCATTTTTTGATAGACCGTATCGGGCAGGGTCATGGCAGGGGCAACGGTAATGGAATCACCGGTGTGTACACCCATTGGGTCAAAATTTTCTATGGTACAGATAACAATGAAATTGCCGACATTGTCGCGCATAATTTCTATCTCGTATTCTTTCCACCCGAGAATACTTTGCTCTATCAATACTTCGTGAATGGGTGAGGCATGCAGCCCATCAGCGAGTGCCTTTTCAAAGGTTTCATAACTATTTACAAAAGAACCACCGGCCCCACCAAGCGTATAAGATGACCTTATGATTAAGGGGAATCCAATTTCCTGGGCGATCTCTTTACCCTCTAAAAAAGAAGTGGCCGTTTTACCTTCGCAAACGCCCACTCCAAGTTCTTTCATTTTTAAGCGAAACTGCTCTCTGTCTTCGGTGGTTTCAATTGCTTCAAAATTGGCGCCTATGACTTTGACATTGTATTTATCCCAAATACCCGCTTTGGCACAGTCCATTGCTAAATTTAGCGCCGTTTGTCCTCCGACGGTCGGAAGTACGGCGTCTACCTTGTGTTTCTTAAGAATCTCAACAATCGATTTTTTCTCCAGGGGCAAAAGATAAATATGATCAGCCGTAGCCGGGTCGGTCATAATGGTTGCCGGATTGGAGTTGATTAAAATTACTTCTATGCCTTCCTCTCGTAGTGATCTAGAGGCTTGAGAACCACTGTAATCAAATTCACAAGCCTGACCTATAATTATAGGTCCGCTACCAATTAACAGTACAGTTTTAATCGAAGGATCTTTGGGCATTTCAGAATGAGTTAAAATTTCCCAAAACTAAATGCTAGGATTCAAAAACAGAAAATTAAATTCAATTTAAAAGCTATTTTTCAATATACTTTTTGAGATTCTTGTGGAGGATGTTATTTCGCGCTTTTTCTACCTGGATATCATTGAGATTTTTCCTTTTCACCGTTCCGGCACCGTTCATAATATTATTACAGGTTTTGTCGTGAACCAGCCCTAAACTATGACCCAGTTCATGGGCCAGGCCGCCCCCAAAGGTATTGATGCCCCATTCATAAGGGTGTTGCTTCATAAAGAGATATTTCAAATAGGCATTTGGAAAATGAACCACTGAAAAATCACTGCTGTCCGAAGATGGGAACATGGAACAAGCGACTTGTGAAAAATTTTCTTCTATACTTTCACCTTCGAAATCATTTTTATTGAAATCTGATTTACTGACAGTCAAATACAAGTTGATGCCCTGTTCGGATTTAGGAATAATCCAATCCAGGGAATCTTGCAGATCAAGTAAATACCATTTTTTCCGATTTGGGCATCGCGACCAATTTTTATCCTGATCATTATCCCAAAGACTGTCATTTTTTATTTCGATGATTTGAGATAAGCGAAACCTGATCCCACTATCTTTATATGTATGTCTTACATTACAAGTGCTATCGTCATAAACCGATTTTTTAAAAGAATAGAGTTGATTGAGGCGCTCGACTGAATTTTTTAAATAGGCCATATGAAGACTGTCGCCAAGCTGAAAGTTATCACCACCATCATTTTTTTGTATGATAATGAAGTTTATTCGTAAAGTAAGTGTATCAAAACTGCGGGAATGAGAAGTCGCAGATAAAGATGAAATGAAAAACAATAATGTAAGATATTTCCACACGCCTGGGAAATATCAATTATCCTGCCAAAGCTTTAAGTGACTTTGAGTATATCAGTAGGTGTTTTACAAAGAATAGCGCGATTGCCCTTCATGGCTATTGGCCCAACAATTATTGCGGGATTGTGCACAAAAATATCTAAAAAGCCCTGCATCGTTATTTCATGCCCTTTGATATGCTCATGATAGTATTTGGATGAACGATCCATTAATTCTTTTGGCTTTAAGTTCAATCTATTGATAATTTCTTTCCAGATAGTGGTGGTGAGCTGTGTATTAAAAATGTCAATATCATTCACATGATTGCTGAGAGATTTGGCATAGGCTAATGTTTTTTTGCCTTTGTCACTCCTGGGGTCGTAAAATAGAACTATCTCGTTGGGATGAAATTTCATAAATAAGTTAGATTCAATTGAAAATGTAAAGATTTAATTTTTTATATACAATTCCTGAATGTCTTGTTCGAATTTAAAAAATAAGATGAGCACCCCAAATTGTTTGAATTCGGTTGTATTAATGATTTTGAAATCGAGAAATAAAAAAGGTCTTATTTAACCTTCATTACATCTACCGGATTTTTACACACAAGGGCAGTCTTGCCGTGAATGGCAATTGGTCCGGCCAATAAGTCGGGTTTGTGTACCAAAATTTTCAGCATTCCATCGATGTCTATATCTCGCCCCTTTATTCGGTTTTGATAGAATTCTGATGATCTATCCATAATTTTTTTTGGTTCCAAATCGACGAGTTCCAGTATTTGTTCCCAGCTTGTTGGTGTTAATGTTGTTTTGGTATAATCAATCTCTCTGATATGATTGTTTATACTTTTTGCATAAGCCAGAGTCTGTTTGCCTATTTCCGATTCCGGATCATAAATCAATACTATTTCATTAGGATGAAAGTTCATGATCTAAATTTTATTCGCACTTAAGATAAAATTCAATCCTGAAATTTCCTATGCTCTAAATCATAATTAGACATAAAAAAAGCCTTTCTGATAATTCAAAAAGGCTTTTGGTATTGAAAATTATTCTGTTTACTCTGCCATTAATTTTCTGATATCATCGGCAATGCCATCTTCTGATGGCCTTTTTGCTTTGATATCTGCAATTCTCCCTTTCTTATCGATGAGATAATACCAGGGCACTGCACCGCGATCGTAAAAATTCCTAAAATCCGTTCCTTCCGGATCATTTGAAATTAAACTCACGCCTCCGATTTCAAATTTTTCATTGGCCTTCAACCATTTTTCTTTGGCGGGCTCCAATACGGCAACATACAGAAATACTACATTGTCACTGCTGCCGATTTCTTCTCGCAACTCTTTTGATTTTGGCATTTCCTTTATACAAGGCTTACACCAGCTGCCCCATAGATCCATATAAACTACCTTACCTTTAAAGTCTGAAAGCGATACATCATTGCCTTCTTTATCTTTAAAAGTGAAATCAGGAGCGGGTTTCCTGAGATTTTCGTCAATTATACCCCCTTCTGTTGAAAATCCTTTTATTGCAAAGACCGTCACAAAAATTAAGGTAAAAATGCTTGCAGAAATTGAATATTTCATTTTTATCATTTTTTAAATATTGATTTAAATAATTGTTCAAATCTAGTATAAGAAGCTATATTTATCTCAAATAGTTCTGAATTTATTCCTTTTAAATTATTGCCTGAAATGGCAATTCTTTTAAATCCCAGTTTTTCAGCTTCTCCTATTCTTTGTTCTATTCTGTTCACTCCTCTAATCTCTCCTCCCAATCCAACTTCACCGGCAAAAGATGTGCCATTATCTACCGGAACATCGATATAGCTCGAAACAATTGAAGCGCAAACCGCCAAATCAAGAGCGGGGTCTTCAATTTTTAAACCGCCAGCAATATTTACAAAAACATCCTGTGCGCTCAATTTAAATCCACCTCTTTTTTCCAGTACGGCCAGAAGCATATTTAATCTTTTATTATCGAATCCGGTACTTGAACGTTGCGGTGTGCCATAGGTTGCAGGACTCACCAAAGATTGCACTTCAATCAATAATGGTCTGTTTCCTTCTATTGTTGCTCCGATAGCCACTCCATTTACATGATCTTCATGCTGAGAAAGTAATATTTCAGAAGGATTTTTGACTTCCCGCAACCCAGAATTATTCATTTCATACAAACCGAGTTCCGAAGTGGAACCGAATCTATTTTTTGTGGTTCGCAAAATTCTATAAGCCAAATGTCTGTCTCCTTCAAAATACAATACGGTATCCACCATATGCTCTAATACTTTCGGGCCTGCAATACTTCCGTCTTTTGTTACATGACCAATAATGAATACAGGAGTACCACTTTCTTTGGCGTACTTCATCAATTCCGCTGTGCATTCCCGCACCTGAGAAACACTTCCCGCTGTAGATTCGACGAATGAAGAAGTGAGGGTTTGTATGGAATCGACAATTAAAATATCCGGTTGCAATTCCTGGATCTGCTTGAAAATATTTTGCGTGGAGGTTTCCGTTAAAATAAAACAGGAGCTTTGATCTTCACTCAATCGCTCGGCGCGCATTTTAATTTGCCGTTCGCTTTCCTCACCCGAAACATAAAGGACATTTACATTTTTCAATTGCAAAGCCAATTGAAGCATCAGTGTAGATTTACCAATTCCGGGTTCACCTCCTAATAACACCAAAGATCCCGGCACAATGCCACCGCCAAGCACGCGGTTGAATTCAAAATCGGGTGTAGGCAAACGCATTTCCACTTTTGCATCGATCTCGCTGATTTTTTTTGGTTTGGAAGAGATCTGAGTAGACGTAGAATCTTTCCAGTCCGGGGCCTTGCCTTCTTTTTGGATTATTTCTTCAACAAAAGTATTCCACTCATTGCAGGAGGGGCATTTGCCCAGCCATTTGGCAGAATTATAACCGCAGTTTTGACAGAAATAGGCTTTTTTAGTTTTGGGGCTCATTGGTGGTTCAAAAGTAAATATTTGAATCTAATTTCATTGAAATTATTCAGCCTCGATATATTAAAAAATTAAAGAGATTAAGTTACTATTTTTATGTCTAAATAATTATGATATTAGTAAAATGAAAACTGCATTTGTGATCATATTAATTGCATTGTCAATTGAAGGTAATTCCCAGATATTAAGTCATTCTCAAAACTCATTTAAAACTCACCGAATTCAAGGGGATAAAATTTTGAGAATGATCAATCAAAATAACGGAGCATCTTTTTTTATGGATAGTTTGAAGATAAATCAATACGATTCGACGGTTTTAATTAATTCCACCAAATCATTCATTATTTATGATTTGCAAAATCGCATTGATAGCATAATTGGCTTCTATGCGTTTAATTCAGATACAATAACTAGTAAATTTTATTATACCTCTTTAGTAGACTCTATTACACAAAGATTTAGCTCAGATTCAAATAAAGTTAGCTATCTGGAATATTATTTTGGCGGAATTGATAAGCCTGATTCAATAGTCTATAAGTATCTTGATAATCAAAACGTATGGCAATATTCATCGGGTTTAAAATATTATTATTCTTCAGTAAACAATCGTGTTGATTCTATATTTAGGTTCAGCGGACATAATAATATTCCGGAACTATCTCGTAAAACCAAGTTGTATTATAATAATGCCAGTTTATTGCTGAAGGAAATTGATTTTTATTATAATATGCTCTCTCTTGAGTGGAGGCCTTCATCTGGGGAAATATATCATTACAATCAAAGTATGACAAGGTATGATTCCATAACTCATGGTGGTATTGATTCGACTTTAAGTCACACATTCGTAAGTTTTACAGAATATATAAGCTACGATAATAATAACAACCCAATTGAACATTGGGATAATTACAATGGCAAAATAAGAACTGTCAAATATGGATATGATTTAAATATACTTCTTACTGAAGTAGGCACTCCTTTCGTAATAGACAATTTATTTGGATATACCCCTGGCTTTTCTTTTGCTCAAAACCCTGTTATTTGGGATTCCTCATTCTTCGAATATCAAGGTCCTCAGGAATTCACAGATGAGTTCAAATATTATTATTCTTTTAGACAACCGGTTTCAAGTCTAATAAAGGAATCATCAGAAGAGGTAAAAATCTATCCGAATCCGGCAACAGATTATTTAATAATCGAATTTGATGATTTCAATTCTGATACCAAATTCAGGCTTTATGACTTTCAAGGAAGGCTGCAAATAAACAAACTGCTACATAGCGACCTAAACACCATATCATTATCAGGTTTGCCACGGGGGCTTTATTTTTATGATATTAGAAGTGAAAGACAGGTGATTCCAATAACTAGCGGAAGAGGGAAGATTATTAAAGAGTGATTTTATTTGGGCGCCCTCGTACATCTATCGCTCTACCTAACGCTTATACGAGGGCGAGTTTTGGGTGTCCTCCAAAAAAGTAGAGATTCCAGGAATTCCGTTCCGGAATCTTGGAATGACGAATAGGTTGAACGTCATTCCAAGGCTTGTCCTTGGAATCTCCAATCAAGGAATAGAGATTCCAAAAATTCCTTTCCCAAATCATTGAAAGCCGAGTACCCTTGTATTGGCTTGAATCTTATTCGAATAAAAACTCCTTCTAACAAACGCATAAATCATGATTTTTAAAACCAGTAAAAGCCATTATTTTTACCTCTCCAAAACCTAAATAAATCATGAGCCACAGAATCGAAAATGACACCATGGGAGAGGTAAAAGTCCCGGAAGATAAATATTGGGGAGCCCAAACCCAGCGATCGCTTCAAAATTTTAAAATAGGCAATGATAAAATGCCAATTGAAATCATTCGCGCTTTTGCCATTCTCAAAAAGTCTGCAGCCCAAACCAATGCTGAATTGGGGGTTTTGGACCAATCCAAAGCTGATCTTATTTCTAAAGTCTGTGATGAAATACTGGAAGGAAAACTAGATGATCAGTTTCCATTGGTAGTATGGCAAACCGGCTCGGGAACACAATCCAATATGAATTGCAATGAGGTCATCGCCAATAGAGCGCATGTATTACAAGGTGGCCAACTCAGCGATGAAAAAAAATCGGTACACCCCAATGACGATGTCAATAAATCCCAATCTTCCAACGACACCTTTCCCACGGCCATGCATATTGCGGGCTATGAAATGGTAGTAAAGACTACTATTCCAAAAGTTAAAAAACTAAGAGATACATTGGATAAAAAGTCAAAGGCCTTCGAAAAAGTAGTTAAGATAGGCCGCACGCATTTTATGGATGCCACACCTTTAACCTTAGGTCAGGAATTTTCCGGTTATGTCTCACAGCTGGATCACGGTTTAAAAGCATTAGACAATACCCTGGATCATTTATCCGAATTGGCTTTGGGTGGAACGGCTGTTGGAACGGGATTAAATACGCCCAGAGGCTATGCGGAGCTGGTGGCTAAAAAAATTGCCGAACACTCTGGCAACCCACATCGAAGTGCTGAAAATAAATTTGAAGCCCTGGCGGCCCATGATGCTATCGTGGAAACTTCCGGAGCATTAAAGCAATTGGCCGTAAGCCTCATGAAAATTGGCAACGATATCAGAATGTTGGCCTCAGGCCCGAGGTCCGGAATTGGTGAAATATTAATCCCCGAAAATGAACCCGGTTCTTCCATCATGCCCGGAAAAGTAAATCCTACCCAATGCGAAGCATTAACCATGGTTTGTGCGCAGGTGATTGGCCTGGATATGGCCATAGCCGTAGGAGGCTCCACAGGACATTTTGAATTGAATGTATTTAAGCCCATGATGATTTTTAATATGCTTAATCAGGCCAGATTAATAGGAGATGCCTGTAAATCTTTTAACGATAATTGCGCCATTGGCATTGAACCCAATCATGCGGAAATCAAAGACAAACTGGAACGATCGCTTATGTTGGTCACGGCATTAAATACACATATCGGTTATGAAAATGCGGCTAAAATCGCAAAAAAGGCGCATAAAGAGAATAAAACCCTTAGAGAAGCGGCCATTGAGCTCGGGTTATTAAGCTCGGAGCAATTCGATGAATGGGTGGTTCCTGAAAACATGACCGGGGGTTTAAAATAACGGAATAAGGTATTTTCCGTATTATTATGTCATAAAAATTAATTTTTAAGCTAATTATTAAAGCAATGAGAGTATTATTTATCGTGTTTGCCCTACTTTTTTCTACCCTTTATGTAAGCGCTCAGGAGGAATTGAGCCCTAAAGAATTAAAAAAACTCATGAAGGAGTGGAAAAAGAAAAAGAAAAGGATGGGGCCTGATGAATTTAAGGAATTGGTTGAATCCAATGAAAAAATGAAATCTCAGATCACAATGATGAGAGCAGATCTTGAAGATGCTCAAAACCAATTGGAGGCAAAAAACGACGAAATTTCTGATCTGAAAAGCAAAAACAAATCGCTACAGGCCAGAATAACACAAATGCAGAATGAGAAACCAAAGAGCGTCCCCGGTTTTGCAGTAGGAAATCCCAATGAAGGTATCGTTTTCAAGGTACAAATTGGGGCCTTTAAAAATAAGGATCTGAGTAAATTTATTGACAATAACCCCAATTTTTCCGGCGATGAAGATGGGGGAATGAAGAAATATTCAATAGGCATTTTCCGCGATTACTGGGAAGCCGATGCATTTAAAAAATACTTGCGCGAAATGGGGGTCAAAGATGCCTGGATCGTGTCATACAAAGACGGACAAAGAGTAGACATAAAAGACGTGCTCGAAGGCGTAGTTGAAAATTAATTAGCCCTCATGTGAAAAAGAAGCCCGAATTTTAACATTTGGGCTTTTTTTATTTCCAATCCATTTCCACAATTTTTTGCTTTTCCAAAAAGCGGGCCGGAACTACTTTTTGAATGATCTCTTTTAATCGATCGATCACGGTTTGCTTGAAATAACTGCTGTGGACAACAATGCTGACTTCCCGCACGGGTTCGGGATTTGAAAAGCGCTTGATATGTACCGAATTCAATTCATTTATCACCGACATTTCCGGTACGAGCGTATAGCCAACGCCGTTTTGAACCAGATTTTTCAAGGCTTCTATTGATCCGGATTGATAATCAAATCCTATTGAGGAGCGGTGTTTAGCACCTTTGCAAATGGAAAGGGCCTGATCCCTGAAACAATGCCCTTCATCCAAAACCAGTACTTCGCTTGGATCGAGATCTTCAGCCAATAATAGTTTTTCATCCTGAAAACGATGACTTTTTGGCAAGTACAATAGAAAAGGCTCATAAAAGACCGGAAATTCTTTAATTGAAGTCTCGTTTAATGGTGTTACCAATAAACCAATATCAATTATTCCTTTTTCGAGCTGAGAAATGATCTGTGCTGTTTGCAGCTCCTGAATTTTCAAATGAACCCTGGGGTTTTCTTTAATAAACTGGGGCAGAAAATTGGGTAAAAGATAAGGAGCAAGGGTAGGAATTATACCTATTGTAAACTCTCCTTCCACCGATTCTTTTTCGTGAATTACAAACTCTTTGAGCTGACTGGATTCACGCAGTATTTGCCTGGCTCTTGAAATTACTTCTTTGCCAATTTCAGTGGGCTGTAGTGGCTTTTTATCGCGATCAAATATTCTTACCCCAATCTCTTCTTCTAATTTTTTTACCTGCATGGTAAGATTGGGCTGAGACACAAAACAATGCTCGGCTGCATTTACATAATGCCGGTATTCATCAAGCGCGACGATGTATTCGAATTGTTGTAAAGTCATATAATTATTTATTATACAATTATAAGAATTATTGATTTGAATAATAAGAAAGATTTTTTCAGCTTAGAGCAGAATTGAAGCATTAAACAAAAAAACAACATGGAAAGTAACGGACATCCCAGTACTACATCATACGATATGAATGAGGCAGCAAAATGCCCATATATCGGTGGAACTCTAAAAGGCAGCGCCGGAAAAGGCCCTCGAAATCAGGATTGGTGGCCCAAGCAAATAAATCTTAATATTCTTCGACAGCATTCTTATTTGTCAAACCCCATGGATGAGGGTTTTAATTATGCCGAAGAGTTCAAAAAACTTGACCTGAAAGCATTAAAAAAAGATCTCTACGATCTTATGACCGACTCACAGGATTGGTGGCCGGCAGATTATGGCCATTATGGTCCATTTTTTATCAGGATGGCCTGGCACAGTGCGGGTACGTATCGAATTCAGGATGGCCGCGGCGGTGGTAGCTCGGGAACTCAGAGATTTGCACCCTTAAATAGCTGGCCCGATAATGCCAATCTGGATAAAGCCAGACTTCTTCTTTGGCCTATCAAACAGAAATACGGAAATAAAATATCCTGGGCGGATCTAATGATATTGGCCGGGAATTGTGCCCTTGAGGACATGGGATTGAAGACATTTGGTTTTGGCGGAGGCCGTGAGGATGTCTGGGAACCCGAAGAAGATATTTATTGGGGTCCGGAAGCGGAATGGCTGGGCGATAAGCGATATACCGGCGACAGGGAATTAGAAAACCCTTTGGGTGCCGTACAGATGGGATTAATTTACGTAAATCCGGAAGGGCCCAATGGAAAACCCGATCCCAAGGCAGCTGCGGAGGATATAAGAGAAACCTTTGGCCGAATGGCAATGAACGATGAAGAAACCGTAGCACTTATTGCCGGAGGCCATACTTTTGGCAAAACTCATGGTGCCGCAGATCCGGGTAAATATGTAGGGCCGGAACCAGCAGGTGCGAGCATCGCAGAACAAAATACGGGTTGGCACAACAGTTTCGAAAGCGGAAAAGGAGAACATACCATTACCAGTGGACTGGAAGGTGCATGGACAACGACGCCGACTAAATGGAGCAATAATTATTTTGAAAACCTCTTCGGTTATGATTGGGAATTGACAAAAAGTCCGGCGGGTGCTTATCAGTGGAAGCCAAAAGGCGGAGCAGGTGAAGGATTAGTCCCCGATGCCCACAATCCGGCGAAAAAGCACGCACCTTTTATGTTGACCACAGACCTGGCTTTGCGTGAAGATCCGGCTTATGAAAAGATATCACGACATTTTTATGAAAACCCGGATGTTTTTGCCGATGCTTTTGCGAGAGCGTGGTACAAATTGACACACCGGGATATGGGGCCAATTGTACGTTATCTTGGGCCTGAGGTTCCTAAAGAAGAACTGATCTGGCAAGATCCAATTCCAAGTGTAAATCATGAATTGGTTAATGATTCGGATGTAGAAAACTTAAAGAGCAAAATACTTGCCTCAGGCTTAAGTGTTTCTGAACTCGTATCTACTGCATGGGCTTCTGCCTCTACTTTCAGAGGTTCCGATAAAAGAGGAGGTGCCAATGGAGCCAGAATAAGATTTGCGCCTCAAAATGGATGGAAAGTAAACAATCCATCTCAATTATCAAAAGTTCTGGACAAACTGGAAAGCGTACAAAATGATTTCAACAATGCACAGTCCGGAGGTAAGAAAATTTCATTAGCTGACATGATTGTTCTCGGTGGTTGCGCTGCTGTAGAAAAAGCGGCAAAAGATGCCGGTCATAATATTAAAGTACCTTTTAATCCCGGACGTGCGGATGCTTCTCAGGAGCAAACAGATATTGAGGGTTTTGAAGCTCTTGAACCTGCAGCCGATGGATTCAGGAACTATTTTGCACCAAAACACAAAGTAGCAGCAGAAGATTTGCTGGTTGACAAAGCTCAGTTATTGACTTTGACTGCTCCTGAAATGTCTGTCCTGATTGCAGGTATGCGTGTTTTAGATACAAATTTTGACGGCTCCAAACATGGGGTTTTCACAAAGCAGCCCGGTAAACTGAGCAATGACTTTTTTGTTAATCTTTTGGATTTAAATATCACATGGAAAGCGACTTCTGATAAAGAAGAAGCATTTGAAGGATCGGATCGTAATAGCGGTGAAGTAAAATGGACCGGGACTAGAGTCGATTTGATTTTTGGGTACAACTCTGAGCTTCGCGGCATAGCCGAGCTCTATGCGCAAAGTGATTCAAAAGGAAAATTTGTTAAGGATTTCGCAGCGGCTTGGGCCAAAGTAATGGACCTTGATCGTTTTGATTTGAACTAATTAATTTTTTTGAATCAATTGAAAAGGCGGCTAAAAAGCCGCCTTTTTTAATTATATGGAATTCGCACTTATTCCTTTCTTAGGTATTTATATTCATTCCTTTTTATCCACTTATCGGAGCTATCAAAATTTACTTCTTTTCTAATAGAGAAGTTAGATGAATCAAAGGTATATACAGTTCTGATTAGGGCTTTTTTGTTATCATCTTTACCCGTGTATTCCACCGCTATTTCAGTTTGATTATTTGCAAGCTTCTTTTTCGTTTTTATCGTCTTTTTGTTGATCTGTGTTCCATTTTTCGATAATTTCATATTGTACTTATCGTTTGCTTTGGGTTCTTTCGGATAAATATTTGAAAGCACAAGCTGATTTTCATTAGAACCCTTTTCAACAATTAAGTCCGCGGGCATTGTATAAGGATTATTGGATTTGTAATCAATGTATGTGAGTGTTCCAGTCCATTGTCCGATAATAATGTTCAATTCTTCAGGGCTTACTTTTGAATTTAAGACCTCTTGTACTCTTTCCTGTCCATAATTTTTTTGAGGGATAAAAAATATGAACAGAGCCAAAAAGGGGATTAAAATATATTTCATAATTGATTTTATAATGCCCTTAAATGTATCAATTATGTTTTAAAAGGAGCTCTTGTAATTTCCGAAATGTGTTTATGAATGCTCAAAATGTGCCGTAAAATGTCTTAAAAATGGCTGTTCATAGACAATTTTTAATCCGGTAGTTTTCTCTCTTTTCTGCATTATTTTTTCAAACACTTCAATTACAAAATCCATATGACTTTGAGTATACACCCGCCGTGGTATTGCCAATCGCACCAATTCCATTGAAGCCGGAATGAGTTCGTGCCTTTTATTGTATTTACCAAACATCACAGAACCGATTTCCACTGCTCTGATTCCCCCTTCTACATATAACTCGCATACCAATGCCTGACCGGGATAGTGATCCAGTGGAATTTGGGGATAGAGTGCTTTTGCATCGATATAAACTGCATGCCCGCCAGTGGGTTCCATGATCGGAACTCCCATTTTTTTTAATCGATCACCCAGATAGGCAATGCTTCGAATGCGGTAATGCAAATAATCGTGTTCAAAAACTTCATTCAAGCCTGTTGCAATTGCTTCCATATCCCTGCCTGACAATCCGCCGTAAGTGGTAAATCCTTCTGTGATAATTAACAGGTTTTGAAGTTTTTCATTGAGTTCATCGTCATTGAAAGCCAGAAATCCTCCCATATTTACAAGGCCATCTTTTTTGGCGCTCATTATGGTGCCGTCTGCCAGGGAAAACATTTCTCTTGCTATTTCTTTATAAGAGACATTCTCAAATTCCTTTTCTCTTTTCTTTATGAAATAACTGTTTTCAGCAATTCTGCAGCTGTCTAAGAAAAACTTCACAGCATATTTTTTACATATTTCTGATATGGCTCTGGTGTTTTCCATGCTCACAGGCTGACCTCCACCGCTGTTATTGGTTACGGTAAGCACCACAGCACCAATGTTTTCGGGGGACTTTTCTTTAATAAGATTTTCAAGCCCGGCGATATCCATATTTCCCTTAAATGGATGGTACAAGGATGGCTGGCTGTTTTCGCTTATGGGAATATCAATGCCCTCTGCTCCCGAAAATTCAATATTTGCTCTTGTGGTGTCAAAAAGCGTATTGCTAATAAAAATCTTTCCCTTTCCACCCAGATAACCGTACAATATTCGTTCGGCCGCCCTGCCCTGATGGGTAGGTAAAATATGTTTGTATCCGCTTAGGTCTAAAATGGTGTCGCGCATCCTGATCCAGGAACGAGCTCCCGCATAAGATTCATCTCCGCGCATCATTCCGGCCCACTGTTCTGAACTCATGGCGGAGGTACCACTATCGGTAAGAAGGTCAATGATTACCTTATCGCTTTCGAGAAGAAATGGATTATAATACGCTTCTTTTAAATATTTAATTCTCTCCTCACGGCTTGTTAATTTTATTGATTCAACCGTCTTAATTTTAAAGGGTTCGAAAATCGTATTGAAGCCTTCCATTTTTATTTTTATACAAATGTGAAAGCTTGTGAAGAATTAAAATATGATGAAAATCGTCTTTTTTACTGTGCTTGATAAAAAGATCTGTTGAGAATCTTTTGATTCAATTTAAGCCGAGCTTGGCCCGGTAAACTGAATCAGCTACTGAGTTTTTATTCCAGTAGTCCAGCAAAATTGTTTCTTTCAAAGTAGCGGTCGTCGTAAGATTTTCTGTTTCAGCACCTCCGTTATTTAAGTAAGTTTCGGTCCAGCCCAATATTTTAAAGGGTTCTTTATTTTCAAATTCTATGCTCAAAATCCGGTTTTTATATTCCAGAGTATAGGTATTTATTCCCTTATCCTTTTCAAGTCTGGCATTGACTTCAAAGACTTTATTTTCTTTATGCTTTAACCTCAGATACTGCGTCGAAGGGTAAATGGACATTTTCCCCACAGGCAAATTTCCACCCTGAAGCCTGATTAAATTCCAGATCTCATCTTCGAGCAATACTTTTTTAATTTCTATTTGTTTATCGCCCTCTGACTCAAAATAGGAAAACTGTTCAATTCTGTATTTGTCTTTATCCAGATTCAACTGCATAAAGGTATGCCCACACCAATCCTGGTTGGTGGTGCTCACTTTTAAAGTATTTGGATATTCATTTTGATTAATTGGCGTGAACACGGAAGTCATCAAAGAGTATGGGTATATTCCTGTGCTGAATTTTTTAGTAAAGTTTAATTTCAAAACATTGGTGCCGGGGGAACTTGCCGGCCGATCGGCTTTAACTTGTTTTTCGGTGTTAAATGGTTCTGAAACAAAAATTAATACGGAATGTCCTTTATGAATTTCACCGTATCTCGATTGTTTTAAATCATAGGAACTCAATTCGGCCTTTCCCTGATACCAATAATTCATATCGACAGTGCTAATGCCCGAAGAGGGGCTGTTTTCTTTATTGCTGCCGGCTTCACCATTGGTACAGGATACAAGTACTAAAGAAAATAATATGTAAATGAGTGTTTTCATGATTCTACTTTAATATACAAGGATTCTTTTGAAGAATTTGTTTAATTATTTCGACATGGATCATGAAAATGTCAGCGCGATTACATGAAAACGGGCTATTTTCTCCTTTTTTTCTTTTTGCCGAATCGTTTATGTTGGTTTTTCTCATGAAATGCTCCTTTGAAATCCGGATCGTTTTTCCTCTTTAAATAATCGAGTTCGCGATTGATCGCTTGTTGCTCTTCGAACGGTGTTTCAGTTATTTCAACTACTGCAGGCCATTGCTTTTCAGGAATTTTCATTTGAATCAATTTTTCAATTTCACCCAAATGCCATTGTTCTGCCTCATCCGCCATACTGATAGCAGTTCCTTTATTTTCAGCCCTTCCGGTTCTCCCGATTCTGTGCACATAATCTTCATACATAATCGGCACGTTAAAATTAATTACTGCAACTACATCAGAAATATCAATGCCCCTGGCACTGACATCGGTGGCAACCAAAATTCTTATTTCATTGTTTTTAAATGCATTGATCGAATTAATACGTGTATTCTGTCCTTTATTGGCGTGAATAACCCTTACTTCCTCACTCAATTTTCTTTGAATAAACTTAAACACATCATCTGCGGATTTTTTGGTTCTGCAAAAAACAATGACTTTACCATTGGGGTATTTATTTTCCAGCAAATAAGAAAGCAGATTTATTTTACTTCGGATATTTGGCGCCCTGTAGAAAAGCTGTGAAACGGTTTCTGCCGGAGTGGCCTGTGGACTGATTTCTATACGATGCGGAAATTCTACAAAATCGGAAGCAATCCGTTCAACGGCCTCAGACATGGTGGCGGAAAACAGCATGCATTGTTTTTTCATTGGAACCAGCTCCAGTATTCTATTGATTTGTGGCATGAAACCCATATCCATTACCCGGTCCGCTTCGTCTAAAACAAGGATTCTAATGCGTTTAAGATTGATTCCATGTTTTTTAGAAATATCTAATAACCTTCCAGGCGTGGCAACCAGAATATCCAGGCCTTTTTCAATGGCTTCCATTTGCGGATTGATGCCGGTGCCTCCATAAACAGCCAGATGACGTAAATCGGTAAAAGCAGCGAATTCTTCAATTTCTTTATCGATTTGGATCGCTAGTTCTCTAGTCGGAGCTAAAATAATAGCTCTTGGGTCTTCAAATTGAGCGAAATTCAATTTCACCAGAATGGGCAAAAGATAGGCGGCCGTTTTACCGGTTCCGGTCTGGGCAATTCCAATGATATCCTGACCTCCTAAAATAGAGGGAATGGCCTTTTGCTGTATTTCAGTAGGCTTTTGATAGCCTTTTGCAGCAATAGCTTTAAGCATTTGAGGATTGAGCTTGAGGTCTTTGAAATCCATGAAGGAACAAAGCTACGTATTCTGTTCACCTTTTGATAAATACTGTCTTATTTTGCAAGGCAATGAAATACGCACTTCAATTTGCATATAAGGGGACCAATTATCATGGTTGGCAAATTCAGGACAATGCACATTCCGTTCAGGCGGAGTTAAACCGGGCTTTGGAAACCCTGCTCAAACATCCTATTAAGACTTTGGGATCAGGAAGGACGGATAAAGGTGTACACGCAAGGGAACAGTTTGCAATGTTTGATTCCATCCATGATTTAAATTCTTACGATCATTTGAAATCAATTAATGCCCTTTTGCCAAATGATATATCGGTTTTTGGAATTTACAGAATTGGTGAAGATGCAAACCTGAGATTCGATGCCATTGAAAGAGTGTATGAATACAGGATATGCCGCCAAAGAGACCCTTTTGAATTGGAAACTTGTGCATTTTTGTTTTCACAAATGGATAAGGAATTATTGAACCGTGGGGCTGAATATTTGTTGACACAAAAGAATTTTGCTGCATTTGCAAAAAGCGGCTCGGATCAACGCACAAGTATTTGCAATATAAGTCGCGCGGACTGGAAATTTGATGGCCATCTTTGGACTTTTGAAATTGCAGCCGATCGTTTTTTAAGAAATATGGTTCGGGCAATTGTTGGCAGTCTGGTTGAATTGGCGGAGGGTAAAATAGACTTAAAATCATATAAGAAAATCTTCGAATCGGATAAAAGAAGCAGTGCGGGAAGATCGGTACCTGCAGAAGGCTTATTTTTGAAAAAAGTCACTTATCCAAAGAGGTATTTTCAAGACATTTAATGGCGGAAAAAAGAGAAATAAAAAAAGGCAATGTTATAGATTTTGATGTTCTGAAAAGAATATTCAAATATGTAAAACCCTATCTGGGGCTTTTTTATCTTGTGGTGTTCCTTACCATTGCTTCTGCGGCTCTGGCGCCAATAAGGCCATTTCTAATCTCTCATATCATTGATGAGGAAATTGTCAACAGGGATATTGACGGTCTGGTTTTCATGACCCTTGTTTTGGTTGGTTTATTGATTGTTCAGTCTGTTTCGCAATATTATCAGGCTTATTTATCACAGGTTCTTGGGCAGAATGTGGTTCGCGATCTGCGAATTAAATTGTATCGACATATTTTAAGCCTCAGGTTAAAGTTTTTTGATCGCACACCCATCGGAAGATTGGTGACCAGAAGTATTTCTGATGTTGAAACTCTTTCGGATATATTTTCGCAGGGCTTTGCCGCAATTGCCGGTGATTTATTGCAGCTCGTTTTTATTCTGGTTTTGATGTTTTACACCAGTTGGAAGCTGACCCTGGTGAGTTTATCGACTTTGCCACTCCTGCTTTTCAGCACCTATATTTTTAAAGAAAAGATTAAGATTTCCTTTAACGATGTGAGGAATGCGGTATCAAACCTCAATTCATTTGTTCAGGAGCACATCACCGGAATGGCGATTGTTCAGATTTTCAATTCTGAAAAAAGAGAGTATAAAAAGTTTCAGGAAATCAATAAAGAGCATTTAAATGCCAATGTGCGTTCGGTTTTATACTATTCGATTTATTTTCCCGTAGCAGAAGTTATCGGCGCTGCCGGCACGGGTTTATTGGTTTGGTATGGAGCAAAGGGGGTATTGCAGGATGAAGTGACGCTCGGTAACCTAATTGCCTTTATTATGTACATATCCATGTTTTTTCGACCCATTCGTATGATCGCCGATCGCTTTAATACCCTTCAAATGGGCGTGGTGAGTTCAGAGCGTATTTTTAAATTGTTGGACAACGACAGTCAGATTCAAAATAATGGCGACTACCGGCCGGAATCCATAAAAGGCAATGTGCATTTTAAAAATGTATGGTTTGCCTATAACGATGAAGATTATGTTCTCAGGGATATTAATTTTGAGGTTAAATCCGGACAAACTGTAGCCCTTGTCGGTGCTACCGGAGCGGGAAAATCTTCCACCATTAACCTCTTAAGCCGCTTCTATGAAATCAATAAAGGAGAAATATGTGTCGATGGCAGAGATATGCGCGATTACGATCTTGAGATACTGAGAAAACATATTGGGGTGGTTTTACAAGATGTGTTTCTTTTTTCAGATACCATCTTTAATAATATCACCTTGGGTAATCCTGAAATTGATATTCAAACAGTAAAAAACGCGGCTGAACTGGTCGGAGCAAGAAAGTTTATTGAGCGATTGCCGGGAGGTTTTGAATACAATGTGATGGAACGAGGGGCGACGCTTTCGGTTGGACAGAGACAATTAATTTCATTTATCAGGGCCATTGTTTACGATCCGGAAATCATTGTTTTGGATGAAGCCACCTCATCGGTGGATGTGGAAACCGAAGTATTGATTCAAAAGGCAATAGAGAAAATGATGAAAGGAAGAACTTCTATAGTAATTGCTCACAGATTGTCAACCATTAAAAGTGCCGATTTGATCATTGTACTTGATAAGGGAAAGATCGTAGAAAAAGGTAAACACGATGAACTTTTGAAACAAAATGGATTTTATGCCAGGCTACACGAAATGCAGTTTAGAAATGTAATAGTGAGTTAAAGAATGCGAATCAGCAATAAATTTATTCTTATTGGAATTGCGGTGATATTGGCTTTTGTGGCCATTTATCAATACCTGAAAACGTCCACTCCGCTGGAAATTGAAATTAAGAATACAAATGGCTTTGTGGTGCAAGGCAATTATTTTGAAGGCGACTGGAAAGACGATCAAATAAAAAATAACCATTTATTGGCTGATAGCATTGCAATAAAAAAAGGGCTGATATCAACTGCGATTTATTACAATGATCCAAATGAGGATGATGGTTTTATCAAGGCATTTATAGGCGTGAATGCACCAAAAGAAGAGTTAATTCCAGTTTTTGAAGAGATTAGAATCATTGAAAAAGGCTCTTTTCTTTCAGGAAAAATCAGCAATGATTATTTTTCGATTCCGCAAAGAATATATTTGGAAATGGAAGATTTTGCCAAAGATAAAAGCATTGAAATTGGTGAATTCTCTGTAGAGCAATATTTTAGCGATACCTTAATGTATGTTTATATTCCAATTGTTTCAAAATGACTGAAAAAAGACTTACACGTTCAAGAGGAGACAGGATAATTGCCGGGGTTTGCGGTGGACTCGCAAAATACTTCGGATTAGACCCTGTTTTGATTAGAGTGATATTTTTAATTGCCCTATTGGGCTTTGGCACAGGACTTTTACCTTATTTGGTGTTGTGGATAGTAATGCCAAATGAAAATTAATGTGCGATTCAAAAGCCTGGTTTGAGGAATGGTTTGATACTCCCTATTACCACATTCTATACAAAGACCGGGATTTCCGTGAGGCAGGACTTTTTATTGATAATTTAGTTGATGAGCTAAAAATGCAAGCCGGTCAGAAAGTACTTGATTTGGCCTGTGGTAAAGGAAGACATAGCATTTATCTCAATCAAAAAGGCATGGATGTCGTCGGAGCCGATCTTTCCGATAAAAATATTGCCCTGGCAAAGGAATTTGAAAATTCAAGTTTGCACTTTAAGGTGCATGACATGCGAAAATCCATTGTGGAAAATCGCTACGACTTCGTTTTAAATTTATTTACAAGTTTCGGTTATTTTGAATCAGATGAAGAAAATCTTCAAACGCTTTCATCGGTCTTTGGAGGACTAAAACCGGGTGGCGAATTTGTTTTGGATTTTCTTAATACGGAAAAGGTCTTGAACAGCGGCACTGAAGAAACAATAAAAAATATTGATGGAATTGAGTTCAGAATAAAAAAATACCTAAGCAAAGGATTTCTACACAAATCGATAAAATTCACCATTGGCGGAGAAGAAAAAGCTTATGAAGAAAAGGTAATGGCCATTTCAGAGATGAAATTTCAGGAATATTTTTCAAAGCTCGGTTTTGAAATTGTCGCTGTTTACGGCGACTATAATTTAGGTCATTTTAATTCTGAAAAATCAGAAAGGTTGATTTACAGATTGCTTAAACCATGATTGTATTAAAGGCGATTATATTGACTTTGATCACCCTATTGCCCGGCATTTTGATTATGAAATTGGGTTCGATCAACAAATTCAATTTTAAATTTCTTTTGATTTTTAGTGGAGCCTTTCTCTTGTCAATTACCATACTTCATATTTTGCCGGATATTTTTTATCAGTCGGGAGCAACTTTTAAAATATCACTCTTTGTACTGATTGGGGTTTTTGTACAAATGACGCTGGAATCATTTACATCGGGAATTGAACATGGCCATTGGCATGATCACGGAATTAAAAACCGATCAACCGCCTTTCCTTATGGCCTTACGATTGCCTTGTGTTTGCACTCTTTATTGGAAGGGGCCATACTTTCACAAGATGGTCATTCGCATGGTCATGGCATGTATGATTCATTGCTGATTGGCATAGCTGTTCATAAAATTCCGGCAGCGGTTGCGCTGGTATCGGTGTTGATGTCTGAAATAAAAAACTCAAAAATCACCTTGACCATTCTAGCAATTTTTGCGATTTCATCTCCAATAGGGATGTTGCTAAGTGAGTATTTGCAAAACAGCAATGTCATTCTGGACAATTCCTTTGATGTGATCATGGCTTTGGCAGCGGGCAGTTTTATTTATATTTCTGCTACCATCTTATTTGAAGCCCGACAGGATCATAAAATAAAGCTTGGCAATATTGTACCGGCCTTGATAGGCGCACTTTCTGCTATTTTAATCGAGGTTTTATAGGAAATCTGAAATTTTCTGAGTGAGTAGCTCAAGATCGCACTGTTCAATAGGATTTCCAACCATCAGAATCATTCGCAAAAAATTCAGATTGACAATTGAAAAATGCAGAATATGAATTTTCATTGGCATCCTCGTTACACTTTTACCTCCTCTTAGTAGTTCCTCTCTCTGAGTGCAACAAAGAGTCTCCATTTACCTACCATTAGAGTCTCTTCGCTCAGGCTCAGAGAAAGGAACTTCTTTGTTGTTTACCATCAGTTCAAACGCAGAAGACTCTGATTAATAATAGAATATGAATTTAATCGGCATCCTCATTACGCTTATAACCCGGCTTCAGCCAAAAAGAAGGGTGGAGGACTAAGCAAGTCCAATCTTGAAAATTTTACTCAAATTTTCATCGACTTGTTTTAATTCAATTAGTAATAAATTACCAAATTTTCCTATTACTAAGTCCTTATCTATTGTTGCTAATTTGCTTAACCTGATTAATGAAGTTCTTTTAAGTCCGTTTATCGATGATGCTTGAATTTTTACATCAAATTCTTCTTGCCATTTTAACTATGTTGTGATGAAAGAGACTGTTATATCTGTCTCTCCCTTCACAAGAATTAATGCTGGTCTATTTTTTATACTAGAGAGGTCAGTAAAGGGAAATGGTACAAGTACAATGTCACCTTTTGTCATTTATACTTCTCTTTTAGATCTTTTTCTGAATAAAGGTCTTCTTCGTCTTTCAGAAATTTGAATGCATTCGAGTTAGAAACTAGTTTTTGAATACCTTCTGTAACTATTTGATTTTCAATTCTATTTAAAAGAAATTCGGCAAAGTCAGAAACCTCCCTTAATTTTTGGTCAGGTAACTTTGATATATTATCAATGGCCTTCTTTATTAAAGTCTCTCTAGTCATTTGTCAGATTTTAAGAGTTAAATTTAATTAAAAATCATCTGTTTTACATCGCTTGAGCCGTAACATGCATTGATTCCTATCTGGTTCTCCTCTCCTGACAAGGATCATTTAACTAACGTTTTGACATTTAACTACCTGCCGGCAGACGCTAATCTGTAAAAATCCTATTAACCCAAAGTGATACCTTCGACTTGCTGTACTAAATTTATCAGCCGAGGCTGACCAAGTCTACCAGAGACTTATAGGAATCTTGGCAGCTATTTTAATTGAGGTTTTATAGGAAATCTGAAATTTTCTGAGTGAGTAGCTCTAGATCGCATTGTTCAATAGGATGTTTGCAGTTTTTAAGTATCTCGAATTCCGCTCCCGGAATCCATTTGGCTACATTTTTCGATTCTTCAATTGAAACCATTTTGTCCATTTCGCCTACCATTATTTTAACCGGAATGTCAAGCAATTCAAAATGATTAAAATTCAATGCTTCGCCATCACCGAGTTTGAGCATCATAGGGGCCGTTTTATTCAGAACATCCTCCCATTTTCCCGGAGTATGTCTTTTTTTCAAACTTTCGGCAAATTGAGGCACTTTTTCTTTGATCTTTTCAGGATCAAGCATTTTAATTTCCTGTTTTGCAGAATCGGGATTCCAGTCAAATTTGGTTCCAAGGGTAATAATTTTTTGTATAAATCCGGGATAATTTAGAGCAGTATTAATGGCTACATAGCCTCCCATGCTATATCCAAATACAAGCACACTTTTGAGTTTTTCCTCCTTTAAATAATCACTCAGGTTTTGAGAAAAATTATCGATGGAAAAGTCTCGCTCCGATGTTCTGCCGCCGTGCCCTTCAAAATTTAAGAGGCGAACATCAAAATCGGATTCAAGTTTTTTGGCCAGTTTTTCAAATTGAGATTTTGCTCCTAAAGCTCCATGCAGGATAATCAGCGGTCTTTTCATCAGGCATTGACCTCTGAAGCGTACAGGGCTTCCCGTCTTTCTCTCAATTCTTCATCGCGGATGTAAGAATCGAAATCGATCTTTTTATCGACCATTCCATTTGGCCCTATTTCGATAATTCTATTGGCTACTGTTTGCGTGAATTGATGGTCTCTTGAAGTGAATATCACCTGTCCTTTAAAATCCCTCAATCCCTGATTGAAAGCCTGGATACTTTCCAAATCAAGGTGGTTGGTCGGCTCATCCAACATGAGGAAATTGGCGCCTTGAAGCATCATTCTTGATATCATGCAACGCACTTTTTCTCCTCCGGATAGCACCGATGATTTTTTCAATGCTTCTTCTTTTGCAAAGAGCATTCTTCCTAAAAAACTTCGGATAAATGTCTCATCCTGATTTACAGAATACTGACGTAACCAATCTACCAGATTGAGATTGTTTTCAAAATACTTGCTGTTATCATTGGGTAAATAGGCCTTTGTAACGGTTTGACCAAATTTAAAAGCACCTTCATCGCTTTTTTCCTCTTTGGATAAAATCTTGTAAAAAGTGGTTATGGCCAGTGAATCCCTTGAAATTAGAGCGATTTTGTCACCCTGATCAAAGGTGAAATTCAAATTTGAAAACAAATACCTTCCATCGAGTTTTTTTCCAAGATTTTCTACCTGTAATATCTGATCCCCGACTTCGCGCTCTTGCTGAAAACCGATATATGGGTATTTTCTGGTGGAGGGTTTTATATCGGAAATGTCCAGCTTTTCTATCATTTTCTTTCTACTGGTAGCTTGTTTGGATTTCGCTACGTTGGCGCTGAATCGACGGATAAAATCCTCGAGTTCTTTTTTCTTTTCCTCGGCCTTTTTATTTTGTTGTTGTTGTTGTCTCAGCGCCAGCTGACTTGACTCATACCAAAAGGTATAATTACCTGTAAACATCTGTATTTTGCTAAAGTCAATATCGACCATATGTGTACATACATTATCGAGGAAATGACGGTCGTGAGAAACAACAATCACAGTATTTTTAAAATCAGCCAAGAAGTCTTCCAACCAGATGACTGTTTCAACGTCAAGGTCATTGGTAGGCTCATCGAGTAATAAGATGTCTGGGTTGCCAAAAAGCGCCTGTGCCAAAAGCACCCGCACCTTTTGATTTCCTGTCAACTCATCGAGAATCGTGTAATGCAAGTCTTCAGAAATTCCGAGTTTACTCAATAATTCAGCTGCATCCGCTTCGGCATTCCAGCCATCCATTTCTGCAAATTGTGCTTCCAAATGCGCGGCTTTTTCACCGTCAGCATCAGAAAAATCTTCTTTCAGATAAATGGCATCTTTTTCCTGCTTGACCTTCCAGAGATCCTCGTTACCCATCATGACAGTATCCAGAGCCGTTTCATTTTTGAATGCATTGTGATCCTGTCTGAGAATGGACATTCGCGCATTCGGATCTTTTGAGATACTTCCGGTGGTTGGATCGAGTTCTTTTGAAAGGATTTTTAGGAATGTAGATTTTCCGGCACCATTTGCGCCGATTACACCATAGCAATTGCCGGTGGTGAACTTGAGGTTTACATCCTCAAAAAGGACTCGTTTACCGAATCTTAGAGAAATATTTGAAGCGTTTAACATATCGCTAATTTTTTTGGGGCTGCAAAGTTACAATTACCATAGCAGAATTGATAATGTTTGTTCAATAATTACAATTAGATCAGACCTAATGACTAGGATTCACATTCTGCTTATATTTGGAAGCTTCGAATAGTTCTAATTATTAATCCAAATAATTGATTTAATTTTTTCAGCCCACTATTAACAAATGGAGATTTCTACAATAATTATAGTCTTGATTTTAGGCATTGGGGCATTCCAGGGTATAGTATTTGGTATAATTCTATTGAGAAATAATGGACAAAAAAAGGTATCGAATCAAATTCTAGCCGGAATACTTTTTTTGCTTTCTTATCGACTGACAATTCAAATTTTGCGTCTTTTTGGATTGGGCTATTACGATACCTGGTATTATTTTATGTTGGATATCAGTTGGTTGACACCAGCACTTCTCTATTTTTATGTGAAAGCTCAAGTCTTTCCCGGCTTTAAAATCAGAAAGAAGGACAGAATTCATTTTTTACCTGTAATCATCCAAATTATTATAAGCGAATTTGTTCGTTTTCAGAATTTCTATTGGGATGGCACACGAGAAAGTTTGAGTTGGTTAGGTTATTGGGGGTATGTAGTCTGGATGAACAATTCAACTATTTACATTATTGCCAGTATTTTAATTATATACTATGCAAGCAAGGCTCAAAAATTATTAAACACAATTCCGCCAAATGTAAAATTT
Organism: Hyphobacterium sp. CCMP332; assembly: GCA_014323545.1. Taxonomy (NCBI): domain Bacteria; kingdom Pseudomonadati; phylum Pseudomonadota; class Alphaproteobacteria; order Maricaulales; family Maricaulaceae; genus Hyphobacterium; species Hyphobacterium sp. CCMP332. Next base: position 1,421,634 of record CP058647.1, on the reverse strand, counting down.
GAAAAAGATCACAAAAAATGGCTAAAGAGAATCGTATTTTCCTTTAAAATCTACTTTTCAATAGTCTTTGTCATCTTACTCTTAGATCTCATTTTTTACCGCATAACCACAGAAGACTCGTATTTTTATTTTATTAGATTTTACTATTATCCATTTTTCATAGGATTATCCGGTCTGACCTATTGGGTTGGATTGGAAGGATTTCGAAGACGCAATGAAATAGGTGCAACGATTAAAGAAATGATTTCTGATGATGATAGAAAAAGGCTTATTGAAATAGATCAAATCCTGGAAAAGACCATGGAAGAAGATAAGTTGTACAAGAACCCGAATCTTTCTCTTAACACAACAGCCGAAAAATTGAAGGTTAAGCCTTATTTGCTTTCGAAGAGCCTTAGTGAAATAAAAAAGCAAAAATTTAACGATTATATTAATAAAATTAGAGTGGATGAAGTAAGACGCCTGATCTCTCAACCCGAGAATCAGCATTACACTTTATTAGCGCTAGCCATGGAAGCTGGATTTAATTCCAAATCTTCTTTCAACAGGGCAGTCAAGAAACATTTAGGCATTTCACCGAATGAAATTAAGAATCTTGACTAATGTGTCAATTGGAAAATTGAACCCTCTTTTTTCTACACAATAGGTGTCATTTCGCGAATTGAAACGACATGACTAGCTTATCAATTTAGTTTAGTGCCTCACTAAATTATTTCAACAATGAAAATCATAAAATTTTTAATGCTAATTCTAATTCTATTCGCATCTCAAACCTTAAATGCACAGAATAGCAACTCCATTAATCCAGATGTTTTAATTGGAGAATGGATTCTTGATATGAGCCCTTACGATAAAACAGATAATAATTTCGCTCAGATGAAAATTACCAGAGCAACAAACATGAAAATGGAAGGTACCTTTTATAGAGAAGGAGTATCAATGAAAAACGCTCAGATCAATACTCAAACAAATTTGCTTTATGCAGCACTGGTTTCAGGCGATAATAGTGGTATTTACAACACAAGTTTCTATTATAAGGAAGGAATATTATATGGAAGCACTCATGCTCTAGAAAGAGATTTTTTGGCAGTTTGGACTGCAGAAAGAAGAAAGTAAAAAATTATGAATATCCAGTTACTCCTATTATTTCTTGTCTTTTCAGAAATAGCAGTTTCTCAAGTAAAAACCAGAGAAACAAGATCTTCATTTGTCAGAGATGCAAAATCACTTCACAAGGTAAAAGAAGGTCAAAAGTATGAATTTGGTTATTTAAGGGTGCCTGAGAATCGCTCAAATCCAGATTCCAAATTGATTGAACTACCTGTTTACATTTTTAAAAGCCGCTCTTCTAATCCAAAAAAGGATCCCATAATTTACTTGGTTGGGGGGCCGGGTTCTTCGATAATGAGCGCCGTTCCGTACATGAATTACTATAGATACCTAGACGATCGTGATTTTATTCTCTTTGAACAAAGAGGGACTCAGTATGCAAAACCAAATTTGGCTTGTCCGGATCTGGGAAAAGCATTTAACCAGGCGGAATTATTAAGACTAATGCATAAAGAAAATTTTGACATTGTAGAAAATGCCGTGGCAAAATGCAGGCAAAATCTAATCAAAAAAGATATTGATTTGAACGGGTATAATAGTCTTGAAACAGCAGCTGATATACAGGCTCTTAGAAAGCATTTGGGAATTGAAGAATACAATCTTCTTACAATTTCTTACGGGACGAAAATCGCACAAATTATAATGCGTGATTATCCGGAGGGATTGCGAAGCGTTGTCATGGATTCTCCACTGCCATTAGAAGCAAATTATGATTTATCAAGCGCTGAAAATATAAAAATTGTATACGATAAGCTTTTTAATGATTGTCGTTCTGATTCATTGTGCAATTTAAATTATCCCAGGCTGGAAGAAAGATTTTATGACTTTATCAATTATTGTAACGAAACTCCCATTGAACTCAATATTAAAGTGCGCGCAAAAGGTAAAGCGCAAAAATATTTTGTTCAAGGCGCTGATCTTTTCTATTTCATTGCAGATTTGAATACCTCTCAAATTTTAAAAGCACCTTTAATTATCAATCAAATTTTAGAGGGAAACTATGAAGTTATTGAGGCACAAATTATTTCCTTAGCTCAGGGTAGACCTCTAGGACATGGTTTGGGAATGCGCTTATCGGTATGGTGTTCAGAAGAAACTTCATTCATTGGTGCTGAAGATGAAAAACAGGCAAGCAGGACTTTTCCTTTTCTTCAAGGCGAGTCAACTCTATTGTACAGCAGGGAGCTTTGTAAAATTTGGAATGTTAATGAAGCCAGTAATAAGGAAAATGAATCCATAAAAAGTAATATACCAGCTTTGTTGATTAGCGGTGAGTACGATACGTTTACCCCCTATAAGTGGGCGAATGCCATGTTGAGTAATTTGGAAAATGCACATCATATTATTTTTAAAGGTTGGCAGCATAGTCCAACTACTTATTGGAGCAATCCCTGTGGCATGGAATCAGCCAATGAATTTTTTAACAATCCTGAGAAATTACCTAAACCTGAATGTTTTAGTAATATAAAAAGACCTGACTTTATAATTGAGTGATGTACGCGCCACTCATCAAAAATTAATTTCAATACATTGATTTTTTATTATTTTCAATAGATAATTAATCACTTTAAATCATGAAAAATGCAATTAGTTGGTTTGAAATTCCGGTCGCCGATTTCGAAAGAGGTAAAAAATTTTATGAAACGGTCCTGGACGCAAAAATGCAGGATTTTGATATAGGAAGCCCTGAGCATAAAATGGCTTTTTTCCCATCTGAAATAGAAGCGGATGCCGTTGGCGGAGCCATTATGTCCGGCCCGGGATATGAACCTTCTGAAAAAGGTGCCTTGGTTTACCTGAACGCAGGAGAAGATCTTACTGATGCTTTGTCCAGAGTTGAAAAAGCCGGTGGGAAAATCTATATGCCCAAAACAGCCATAGGGGAAGGAGAACATGGTTATATGGCCCTTTTTCAGGATTCGGAAGGTAACAGAGTAGCCTTTCATTCCAATAAATAAATACGGAATTGGATATTTTGATTAAATCTGTTCTTGGTATCATTGTTTCAATAGCCTTGCTTTCATGCAATAATGATGATTCTGCCGCATCACAGAATCCGGTAGATAATATCGAAAAATTTTATTGCAGCGATTCGATCAATCCAATGTGTACAGAAAAGGTGCTAATTGATCCATTGCGTTTTGATACGGCATCAAACGATCAATTGTCTGTATTGAATTTGGGCATTGTAGACAATTGTATGGAAATTGAATATGGTGCAAGTGGATGTGACGGTTCTACATGGCGGCTGACATTGCTTGACTCCGGATCTTTATATAAAAATAATCCACCGACGCGTAAATTGAAATTTGATTTTCATAATGCTGAAATTTGTCTTGCTTATTTCGTCAAGAAAAAATCATTTGATTTATGTCCTTTGAAACAACCCGGTGTGGATAGCTTAATATTGATTGTAAGCGATACCACGCTTATTTATCGATACTAATCGAAGCAGATTTTCCGGCGAGATAGCCACTTGTCCATGCATGCTGGAAATTAAATCCTCCGGTAATACCATCCACATTTAATACTTCTCCTGCAAAATAAAGCCCCGGTATTTTTTTGGATTCATAACTTTTTAAATCCACTTCCGAGAGTTCTACACCACCACAGGTCACAAATTCCTCTTTAAATGTAGTTTTGCCTTTGACATCAAAAGAAGATCGAATGATCATTTCGATAAAACGATTGAATACTTTTTTGGGGAGGTCTGCATAATGTTGCTTCGAATTTATTTCTGCATTCTCACAAAGCCTGATCCAAAGTCTTGAAGGCAAGCCAAAAAGAGGATTAGCCTGTACAGCTTTTTTAGGATGATTGTCTCTGAATTCGGCGAGCTTTAATCTTATCTCCTCCTCACCGTAAGGCGTCCAATTGATCAATATTGGAAAATGGTAATTTTTCTTAAAAAAATCAATGGCTGCCCAGGCCGATAATTTGATGACAGCCGGTGCGCTAAAGCCCCAGTGCGTAATTAATATGGCACCTTCCATTTTCCATTTTGTGCCCGGCACCTGCACAGATCCCTTTTTAACCGATAAGCCCATAAGATCTTTCATGTCGGACTGTGGGACATTAAATGTAAACAGCGAAGGAATGGGTTTTGCAATGTTAATATCCAGTTTTCTGATCCAATCGTAGGCAGATGATTTATTATTTCCGCCACTTGAGATGATGACTTTTTTAGCGAAATATTTTTCTCCGGTTTTGGAATCGAGCACAAAAAGTTGGCTATCCTTTTTAATGTTAATAATTTCTACGCCTTTTCGGATTTCTACATTCCTATTTTGAGCTTCATTTAGAAGTAAGTCAATAACCGTTTGAGAATCATCTGTAATTGGAAATACTCTGCCGTCTTCTTCAGTTTTCAACTTCAGACCTCTTTTCTCAAACCAATCACGCGTTTCTTTGGGACCGAATATTTCAAATGACTTTTTTAGATTTTTACCGCCCCTGGGATAATAATTGACCAATTGAGATGGATAGTCCAAATCGTGCATGACATTGCATCGGCCTCCTCCGCTTACCTTTACTTTGGATAAAAGCTTTTGTGTTTTTTCAAGGATGCATACACTATGGCCATTATCGGCAGCATGAATTGCGGCAAAAAATCCGGCGGCACCGCCGCCTATTACAATAATGTCGAAATCAACATTGTTCAATGAAAGAGAAAAATAATATTTGACCGATCAATTTCATCTGTGCTAAAATACTTAGTATTAAAACTGGTTTTGCAAAACATTAAATATGAAAAAATGAAAATGCAAGTATCAATAATATCGATTTTAATATTGATTGCATCATTTACGTATTGTAATAATCCACATGTCCTAAATGAAGAGGAAAACTACATAATTACAGATAATGGTAAAATCTGGTTCCGAATTATTGGTAGTGGTTCTGAAACACCCATTCTCGCATTACACGGTGGCCCGGGAGGGAAAAGTAGGTATTTCTATCCTCTTTCTCCGATTTCAGAAGAACGGCCTTTGATCTTGTTTGATCAATTGGGAAGCGGAAAATCAGATCATCATCAGGATACTTCATTGTTGCAAATAGATAATTTCATAAGCCAGGTCAAATTAGTAAAAGATGAAATTGGGCTGGAGAATTTTTATTTGCTCGGCCAGTCATGGGGCTCCGCATTGGCGCTCGAATATTACCTTAAACATCCCGAAGGAATCAAAGGATTAATATTTAGCGGGCCATATTTTAGTACCGAACTCTGGGAAAAAGATGCGGATATTCTAATCAGCAGCTTGAGTGACTCTATACAGGGAATAATCAGCGAGGCCGAAATGAGTGAAAATTTTGATACCCCGGAATACAGATTCGCAGACAGTGTTTACTGGTCTAAATTTGGCAGAAGAAATCCCTGGCCACTGCATCCCCTGGACGACGGGAAAGCTGAATCCAACAAATTTATTTATAAATACATGTGGGGGCCCAGCGAATTCACGGCTCTTGGAACGCTAAAAAACTACGATAATCATCAAAATCTTTCCAGGATTAAGATACCAACACTTTTTATAGCAGGAGAATTTGATGAAGCAAGAAGTTCAACCGTTCGATATTTTCAATCGCTGGTACCCGGTTCGGAAATGGCAATCATTAAAAACGCCGGTCATTCAAGCATGACTGATAATCCAAAACAATACCTAAAGGAATTATCTCCTTTTATATCTAAAATTGAATAGAATTTAAAATTTATTCGGAATCCTTTTTCTCAAAAGCCAGACTCACGGAATTGATACAATACCTCAGTCCGGTAGGCTTTGGACCGTCTTCAAAAACGTGACCAAGGTGCCCGCCACATCTTGCACAGTGAACCTCTACTCTATTCCAACCGTATTTGTTGTCTTCCTTGCTTCCCACGTTTTGTTTTGTAATTGGTTCCCAGAAGCTCGGCCAGCCGGTTCCTGATTTAAATTTAGACTCTGAAGCAAAAAGAGGTAATCCACATGCTGCACACACATAGGTACCTTCTTCGGTATTGTTCCATAATGCGCCGGAGAAAGCTCTTTCTGTGCCTTCTTCCCTCAATACTTCGTATTGCTCGGCACTAAGTATTTTCTTCCACTCCTCATCGGACTTTTCAATTTTTACCACATCTGATTTTACATTCAGTACAGGTTCAGAATTCTGTGCACAGGAAATATTAGAAAGAAACAGAATACTTAATAAAATTAATGTTGATGTTTTCATAATATATGAACGGTCAATATATCAATGTGTTTTAAGGGCTAATATATTGTAAAGCAAAATGACAAAGTGTTGGCTTTACGATATTTTTTAAAGATATTGTTGAGGAATCACAACTATGAAAAAACCATTTGAAATAAAGAAGTTGCTGGTCGCCAACCGCGGTGAAATAGCAATCAGAGTACTAAGAGCGGCCTCAGAAATGCGGATTACCACGGTGGCCATTTACACTTTTGAAGACAGATACTCCTTACACCGATATAAAGCAGATGAAGCGTACCAGGTGGGTGAAGATGATCAACCACTAAAACCGTATCTCGACATCGAGGAAATAATTAATGTTGCCAAAAAGTACAATGTAGATGCTATACATCCGGGATATGGATTTTTATCTGAAAATGTAGCATTTGCAAAAGCTTGCAGAGACAATGGGATAATATTTGTAGGTCCCGATCCTGAAATCATGGATCAGCTCGGAGATAAAGTCAATGCAAAAAAACTCGCTAAAAAAATTGGAGTGCCGCTGATAGAATCGAGTAAAAAAGATCTTGATAGTCTTGAAACAGCCATAAAAGAAGCAAAAAGAATTGGGTACCCAGTGATGTTAAAAGCTGCTTCGGGAGGTGGGGGCAGGGGAATGCGTGTTTGTAAATCAGAAGATGATTTAAATGCCGGATTCAGTTCTGCTCAAAGAGAAGCAAAAAATGCATTTGGAGATGACACTGTTTTTCTCGAGAAGTTTATAGACCAACCCAAACACATAGAGGTACAATTGCTCGGTGACAAATACGGGAATTTAGTTCATTTGTACGAGCGTGATTGTTCGGTTCAAAGGCGTTTCCAGAAAGTAGTGGAAGTGGCCCCTTCATCGGGATTAAAATACGAAACGCGTGAGAAGTTGTTTGATTATGCCTTGAACCTGGGTCAGGCCGTTGGCTATAATAATGCCGGTACGGTAGAATTTCTGGTAGACAAAAAGGAAAATATATATTTTATTGAAGTCAACCCCAGAATCCAGGTAGAACATACGGTTACTGAGGAAGTCACCGGAATTGATATCGTAAGGAGTCAAATACTGATTGCTGCCGGACAAAAACTAAGTTCCAGGGGAATTTTTATAAGGAACCAGGCAGATATTTCCTGTAACGGATTTGCCATTCAATGTCGAATAACCACAGAAGATCCCAAAGATAATTTTAAACCGGATTACGGAACCATAATAGCCTATAGAAATGCGGGAGGATTTGGTATCAGAATTGATGAAGGGAGCTCCTATCCCGGCGTGAAGATTTCTCCATTTTTTGATTCCATGCTCGCCAAAGTCACCGCATCCGGCCGGACCTTTAAGGGGACTTGCGCCAGGTTGAGTAGAACGCTCAGGGAATTTAGAATTCGAGGTGTAAAAACTAATATTCCCTTTCTCGAAAATGTAATTGAAAATGAAATTTTTCAATCCGGAAAGGCAACGGTCAATTTTATAGCAGATCACTCCGATTTATTTGAATTAAACGATAGGTTGGATCGGGGAACGAGGGTGCTGAAATTCATTGCAGACACCACGGTCAATGGCAACCCCGATGTCAAGTACAAAGACCCTGTCATATCTTTCCACAATCCAAAAATTCCATCCTGTGACAGGTTTGCCAAACATGAAAAAGGCACCAAACAGCAATTGGATAAATTGGGAGCTGACAAATTTGTTGAATGGTTAAAAAAAGAAAAGAAAATCCACTATACCGACACTACATTTAGAGATGCTCACCAATCTTTACTGGCGACAAGGGTCAGAACGAAAGATATGATGGCGGTAGCTGAGAGTTTTTCAAAAAATCATCCCAATTTATTTTCAATGGAAGTTTGGGGCGGTGCGACTTTTGATGTTTCCATGCGATTTTTAAAAGAAGATCCATGGATTAGATTACAGCGATTTAGGGAGGCCATTCCCAATATTTTATTACAAATGCTGCTCAGGGGTTCCAATGCTGTGGGTTACAAAGCCTATCCGGATAATTTAGTGATTAAATTCATTGAAAAAGCAGCAGAAAACGGTATTGATGTATTCAGAATATTTGACTCATTGAACTGGCTGGAAAACATGAAAGTCAGCATCAATACGGTTCGGAATAATACAAATGCGCTTGTAGAGGCTTGTATATGTTATACAGGTGATGTTGGTGACAAGTCCAAAAAGAAATACGATCTCAAATATTATCTTGATTTAGCGAAATCACTGGAAGATGCCGGGGCTCATATTTTGGCAATAAAAGACATGGCCGGATTATTAAAACCACATGCAGCAGAGTTGCTGATAGGGGAGATAAAAAATGTTGTTGATATTCCGATTCATTTGCATACCCATGATACTTCCGGTGCACAAATGACCACATATCACAAAGCTATAGATGCCGGTGTAGATATTGTAGATGTTGCCATTTCCAGCATGTCGGGATTAACCTCTCAACCGAGTTTCAATTCTATGGTTGAAACTACAAAGGGCAATAAAAGACATCATGATTTTAATATTGACAATCTCAATGAATTCAGTCATTACTGGGAAGAAATCAGAAAAATTTATCATCCATTCGAATCGGATTTAAAGTCGAGTACGGCGGATGTCTATGAGCATGAGATACCCGGTGGGCAATATTCCAATCTCGGTCCACAGGCCAGATCCTTAGGTCTGGATCACAGAATGGAAGAAATAAAGAAAAAGTACGCTGAAGTCAATCAGCTTTTTGGTGATATTGTAAAAGTAACGCCTTCTTCAAAAGTTGTTGGCGATATGGCCTTATACCTGGTATCCAACAATTTGAGTATTGAAGACGTGATGAACAAGGGCGCAGACCTCTCTTTTCCCGATTCTGTCAAAAGCTTTTTTAAAGGAGAACTTGGCCAACCTTATCAGGGATTCCCTGAGAAAATCCAAAAAATTGTGCTCAAAGATGAGAAGCCCTTTACGGAAAGGCCCAATGCCAAACTTGAGCCCATTGATTTTGATAAAGAGTTTAAGACCTTTCAAAAGGAATTTGACAAAAGTCTGAATGAACTTCATTTTATCTCTTATAAATTATACCCTAAGGTTTTCAAGGATTTTTACGATGCTCAACAGAAGTATGGCGATGTAAGTGCGGTACCAAGTCCAATTTATTTCTTTGGGATGGAACCCAATGAGGAAGCGATCATTACGATTGCAGATGGGAAAACAATAATTGTTAAACTTATTTACATCACCGAACCGAATGAAGATGGAATGCGAGTGGTAGGTTTTAAGCTAAATGGTCAAAGCAGGGCGATTGATGTGAAAGACACCTCTATAAAAGTGGACAAGGTATTTCATGAAAAAGTTTCCGGTCCAAAAGACATAGGCGCTCCCATCCAGGGCTTGCTTTCTAAAATATTTGTTAAAGCAGGTGATAAAGTGAAGCAAAACCAGCCGCTATTTGTGATAGAAGCCATGAAAATGGAAACAAATATTACCGCACCAAAGGCGGGAATAATTGATCAATGTGTATTGAATGAAGGAAGAATGGTAGAGTCCGACGATTTGATCATTCGAATGAAATGATTTAAAAATTTTGTAATTTTAATCACATGGGAAATACATTAAAAGTCTTATTGTCTATAATCCTGCAGGCTTTGATGGGGTATTTTCTTGCTTTATATGTTATTCATTTATTTGAAACCCCTGATAGATTTCAACCACTGATTGCAGCAGGATTTAATGTTTTGGGTGTTTGGGGAATGGGTTTTTTTCTCGAAGGGCTCAACAATCATCTCGAGGGGATTCATTTATTAGCAAGGCTCATTGCTTCAGTTTTTTGTGCATTTATAGGTGTTATAATTTTATTTATTTTCGGCACAACGCATTGGATGGAAATTCCAATTATGCCTCTCATTGGAGCTTTGATAGGTTATCACTTTATCTTCTTTATTAAGGTGAGGAGAAACGGTGAAAGTGAACCTGAATAACTATTTAAAATCACAAGTTCTAAGCAAGATCTAATAAAAATTGAGCATCCTGAATCTAATTTCTTCACAATACACCTGGGCCATACTTTAGCGGGTGAGCAGCTCAAAAATTGAAACATTGCTTAGAAGGAAAATAAATTAAAGACTAATTTCGGCTTATTTTAAAATTTCATCAATTGACAAATATGACACGGAGTGGTAATTGGGTCTGGCTTCTGAATATATGTCTTTCGCCATTTTTTTCATCGCTTCGTCTTTCGCCATTTCCTTGTAAATGGGACTTAGAAATTTTCGACGTCCCACATTGACCAAAAATGTTCTCAATTTATCATACCCGGGCTTATATTGATTGGCTACAACCTTTACCAACCATATGCCCAATATTTCATTATTTCCGGAACGGGTAAGCCCAAATGAATTATCCAGATCGGTCATTTGATCCATAGACATTGAATCCGGCAGTGCCCTTAAAAAATGTAGCCACTCATGTGTAGTCCATTCGGATGTATCCAATTTTGAAGCCGCAATCCCGGATTTCCATTTTTCAATTTCAGTATCAACCAGTTCAAATCGATTTGATTCCGGAATTGGAATATTATCAGGAATACCCGCCTGATAAACCCACTCATCTGGCCTTACTTGTTCCAACAGTTCGGGACTTGTCAGTAATTCAGACTTTAGATAAGTCATGAATTGCTCTGTATCCATGGGCTTGAATCCAAATTTCTCAAAATAGCTTTTAAGAAAAGCATCAAATTCTTCACGGCCCACTGTCTTTTCAATGGTTCTCAAAAAGAAATTTCCTTTTTCATAAGCGATATCAGTCATTCCATCATCAGGATCCCTGCCAGCAAGATCGAGTTTTAGTCTGGTGTCCTTGTTATCCGGACCCATATCATCCAGTGTTTCCATTAATCCTTGATAGCCCAAAAGCGCGAGCATATCTGCATAGTCCTTCCCAAAAACTTCTTCCATGATTCTCAATTCGAAATAAACTGTGAATCCTTCGTTGAGCCAAAAATCATCCCAGGTAGAATTGGTAACTACATTTCCACTCCAGCTATGTGCTAATTCATGTGCAATAAGCGCCGTTAGTGATTTATCACCTGCAATAATTGTAGGCGTAGCAAAAGTTAACCTTGGATTTTCCATTCCACCAAAGGGAAAACTAGGTGGAAGGACGATAACATCGTATCTCTCCCAGGCGTATTTGCCATAGAGGTTTTCCGCGGCCACCAACATCTTTTCCATGTCTTCAAATTCATATGCAGAAGCATTGAGCATGGAAGGCTCGGCATAAACGCCGGTCCTGGGTCCAATTTCCTCAAAAGCGAGATCGCCTACAGCTAAAGCCATTAAATAAGAAGGTATGGGTTGTGGCATCACAAATTCATATACGCCGCTCGGGTGTGTTGATTTGGGATTTCTTGCGCTCATTAATGCTAAAAGACCTGAAGGCACTTCAACTTTCGCATTGTAGCTAAATCTAATTCCGGGAGAATCCTGACATGGAATCCATGTTCTTGCCAAAATGGCTTGTGATTGTGTAAATAGGAAGGGGTTTTCTTTTCCGGCTGTCTGAACGGGCTCTAACCATTGAAGGGCAGCTGCTTTCGGCGAGGTCGAATAAGCAATACGTACCTTTTTACTTTTAGAGCTAACCGGAATATTTAGTGGCGAACCAAGTATTTCATCTTTTTCTCCAATGCTAAACCCAACTTCTTCATCATCGACCCATACCTGAGAAATATTGAGATCTCTGGTATCAAAAATTATGCTGTCTGCGTCTTCCGATGTTTCAATATCGTAAGTAGCAGTTGCTTCAATTATTTTATTTTCAAAATCGATTTTGGCATCCCAATCGAGATGAGTCACTTTGGCTTTTTGCGGATCAGCAAAAGAATGGGCATCCTTTGTCACTTTATTATCAGTTTTAGTCTCTTGGTGTTCTTGTTCACAGGAAAATAATAAGGCTGAAAACAAGAGTAATAGCGAAAAAATATTTCTCATAGCATTTGAACTTGGCGCAAAAATATAAAAATGATCAGACCATTTACTATCTGGTAAAATCTAAGCGCATTCCTTTCTTCTCTTCATGGAACTGGCCCTGATCGTAGACATGATTTCCGGATATGAAGGTATGAATTACAGATGATGGGAATGTGTGGCCTTCAAAAGGAGACCAGCCACATTTATAAAATACATTCTGGCTGTAAACGGTATGTGGTTTTTTTAAATTCACCAATACGATATCCGCCCAATAGCCTTCGCGCAAATAACCGCGATCTTTAATTTGAAACAAAGTGGCAACATCATGAGCTGTTTTTTTAGCTATGTGCTCAAGTGTAATTTTACCTTGTTTGTACAAGTCGAGTAATGCTAAAAGGGAATGTTGAACGAGCGGCCCTCCAGAAGGGGCATTGAGGTATTTGTTTTGCTTTTCTTCCAGTGTATGAGGTGCGTGATCAGTTGCAATCACATCAATGGTATCATTATTTACTGCCTCAAGTATTGCCAGTCGATCGCTTTCTCGTTTTACGGCGGGATTCCATTTTATCAAGGATCCTTTAGTGGCATAATCGAAATCATTAAACCACATGTGATGAATGCAGGCTTCAGCTGTGATTTTCTTGTCTTTTAATTTAACACTGTTCGAAAATAATTTCAATTCTTCTTCGGTAGAAATATGCAGTACATGTAATCTTGCACCGGTTTTTTTCGCAAGATCTACGGCCAATGAAGATGATTTCAAACAGGCTTCACGACTTCTGATATTTGGATGCTCTTCGAATGGGATATCTTCTCCGTATTTTAATTTGGCTTTATCGGTATTCTGCCGGATGGTCGCTTCATCCTCACAATGCGTGGCAATTAAGGTTGGGGCATTGCTAAAAACCATGTTTAAGGTATTGTAATCATCAACCAGCATATTACCCGTACTCGAGCCCATGAATATCTTTATTCCGCATACCTTATTAGGGTCGGTTCGCAAAACCTCATCGATGTTTTCATTGGTGGTACCCATGTAAAATGAATAATTAGCCAGGGAAACTTTTGAAGCCCGCTCGTATTTCTGTTCGAGTAAATGTTGTGTGGTGGCTTGTGGTTTTGTATTGGGCATTTCCATATAGGAAGTAACACCTCCTGCTACGGCTGCTCTTGCTTCGGTTTCAATTTCGGCTTTATGCGTCAGGCCGGGTTCTCGAAAATGAACCTGATCATCTATAAGACCCGGAAAAGCGGTCAATCCTTCGGCATTGATCACCTTATCAGCCAGCTCCTCAATGGTTGTATCTACTTTCGAAATCCGGCCATCTTCAATTAAAATATCGCCGATATAACGTTTGCCTTCATTAACAATTTGAGCTGATTTGATGATAGTGCGCATAGATTGATTTTAGTAACTTAAATATACAGCCCAGATTTTAAAAAAAACAATGCGATTAATCAGTTTTGATGCCAAAGGACTTTGTTTTAAGACCAAAGCCCTAAATTCTAATTATAGATTGATTTTTGTACCGGAATACTAATTACAAAATTGCAATTTGGTCAATTCAAGATCAGAGAATTTTAATTTTCTCCAAAATTCTATCTATTATCTGATAGGATGAAATGCCATCTGCCTCCGCTTCAAAATTCAACAGGATTCTGTGATTTAATATATCGCTGGCTACTTCTTTGATGTCTTCCGGCAGCACATAATTTCTTTCGTTGAAATAGGCGATGGCTTTTGCCGCAAGATTCATGTTGATACTGGCACGCGGTGAGGCGCCAAAGGAAATATATTCAGCCTCGTCGTTTAAACCATACTCTTTTGGTTTCCTCGTAGCAAAAACAAGCTCAATGATGTATTTCTCAAGTGATTCTGAGATTTTAACTTTATTGACTTCCTCTCTGATTGCGAAAATGTCTTCTTTTTTAAGTATGGTTTTTACATCGCCATCGAATTGCATATTGGCCATTCTTCGCATTACAGCCAGTTCATCCTCTTTTGAAGGGTAGTCTACAAATACCTTCATCATAAATCGGTCGACCTGGGCTTCGGGCAATGGATAGGTTCCTTCCTGCTCCACAGGGTTTTGAGTGGCCATCACAAAGAAGGGTTTATCCAGCTTAAATGTTTCTTCTCCTATGGTGACCTGCTTTTCCTGCATGGCTTCGAGCAGGGCGGATTGCACCTTGGCAGGAGAACGGTTGATCTCGTCTGCCAGAATCATATTCGCAAAAATCGGTCCTTTCTTAACTTCGAAATCTGATTTTTGCTGATTATAAATCATAGTACCAATTAAATCTGCCGGCAAAAGATCAGGTGTAAATTGAATTCTTTGAAAATCCAGATGCATGACTTGCGCGAGGGTATTGATGGTTAAGGTTTTGGCGAGTCCGGGTACACCTTCGAGCAAAATATGACCATTTGTAAAAAGCCCGATCATTAAGCGATTAAGCATATAATCCTGTCCGATGACAACCTTTGACACCTCAGTCATTACATCTTTAATCTTCGACTGATGTTCCTGAATTAAGTCTGTTTTTTCCTGAGCTTCCATAATAATTTTTCTTTGGGGGCACGAAATAAGAAAATGACAGAGAAATTGTCAATTTATCTTATGCGAACTAAAGACATTTTTCCCTTCTTCTTTTATTATTTTTGTATTTGATCTTATGAACGTTAACCTCATTGTACTTAGTATCCCGATTTTTTTCCTTTTGATAGGATTGGAATTGCTCTACGACAGGATCAAAAATAAAAAGCGCTATCGCTTAAATGATACCTTCGCCAATATGAGTTGTGGTATAACAGAACAGGTATCCGGTGTTTTTGCCAAAGTCTTTACCATCGCAGCCTACGATCTTGTATATCAGAACTTTCACATCTTTAATATTCCTGAAACCTGGTATTGGTGGGTGATAGCTTTTATGGGCGTGGACTTTTTTTATTACTGGGCGCACAGAACAAGTCATGAAGTCAATCTATTCTGGGCCGGACATGTAGTTCACCATCAAAGTGAAGAATACAACTTATCTGTGGCGTTAAGACAAAGCGCCATGCAAAAGGTATTTACTTTTTACTTTTATTTACCCCTGGCATTGATTGGATTTAAGACAGAATGGTTTTTACTGATTTCTGCAATCAATCTTTTATATCAGTTCTGGATCCACACAGAAGCCATTGGAAATCTCGGCCCTTTGGAATGGCTGATGAATACACCTTCGCATCACAGAGTCCATCACGGAAGAAATCCAAAATACATCGACAAAAATCACGCGGGGACGTTTATTATCTGGGATAAAATGTTCGGTACTTTTCAAAAGGAGGAAGAGCGGCCGACATATGGCATAACAACTCCCCTCAACAGTTTTAATCCGGTCTATGCGCAGGTGGCACACTATGGTAATATTTGGAATGATCTAAAGCAGGTAAAAGGCTTAGGGAACAAGTTAAAGCTTTTGTTTTTCAAACCCGGTTGGTTACCAGCCGAATTGGGAGGGTATCGCGCCCCTCAGGAAGTGCAAAAGGATACGTATCAGAAATTCAATATCACCCTTCCACTGAGACTAAATCTTTATTTATTTTTCCAATATCTGATTGCGCTTGGAGGAACCGCCTTTTATTTATTTCAGCAACAGACTTTTGATTTTCAGACGCGTCTCTGGGGGGCAGTCATGATCTTTTTTGCAATGGCTGTTTTGGGTTTATTGTTTAATGGAAGAAAAATTGCCTATTACCTGGAATTGAGTCGATTAATAATTACAATTCCATTTTTTGTTTACCTGATGGGTGGTATAGCATGGAGCAATCCGATTTTAATTAGCGGAATTGCATGGCTTCTAGTCTCTTTGTTTTGGCTAATGCCTACTTATCCGCTTTTGACAGATAATACTGAATTACCCCATTTGGGTAAGAGCGATGCTTCTCTAAACTAAAATGATTTGAATTTAATTCTACATTAAAGATTGGAATGCCTTTTCCAAGAAAA
Source organism: Hyphobacterium sp. CCMP332 (assembly GCA_014323545.1). NCBI lineage: Bacteria > Pseudomonadati > Pseudomonadota > Alphaproteobacteria > Maricaulales > Maricaulaceae > Hyphobacterium > Hyphobacterium sp. CCMP332. The sequence goes on along the minus strand of CP058647.1, from coordinate 1,405,375 downwards.
ACCGGAATGGTAGTTAGTATTATTTTGTCGATTAGGCCTCTTCTTAAGAATTCATCATTGAGCCTTCCACCACCGATAAGCCAGCAGTTTTTTTTAGGGATGATATTTAATACTTCATCCACTGATTTTATTGCATTCCCATGTTTGGGATCAACTTTCAATGAGGAAGTGAAAATATAATTCTCGAGATCTCCATAATGCCATACTCCAAATCCCAGTACCTGCTCATAGGTATTTCCACCCATAAAAGTTACTTCGATATCTTTAATAAAATCACCGTAGCCATAATCCTCATCTTTTTCATGGAGATCCGGATTTTCAAGCCAGTCGATTCCGCCTTTTTCATCTGCGATAAAGCCGTCTAATGAGGAAGCAATGTAGAGTGTGACCATTGCTATTCGAAATAATTCGAATACTCGGCCAAATGATCCTGCAATTCTCCGAGTTTTTCATCCAGCAATGCTTCATCCGTTGACTCCAGCTCTTCAAAAATATGTTTCATGGGCAGGAGATAATTATGAAGCTGCTCATGGGCCTCGCCGGTCATGGTGCATTTCTGAAAAATATTTTGAAACTCCATTTCCAAATCTTCTTTTAAAAGTGCAAAGTCTTTGTCCGACTCTTCGGCTAAAAAATCATTAACGCTTTGCTTCATCGCTTTAATGCCTTCTGTAGTTTCGGGGTTGGCTTCCCACTTTTCTCCCTCGTTTAAGCGAACTTCATAATTTTCATGTGAATGCCCTTCTTCATGCGAATGGCCGTCGCCTTTTTCATGTGAATGGCCTTCAGCCTCTTCATGCCCCGAATGAGAATCATGGGATTGTTCAGAACAGGATGAAAAAAATGCGACAATAGCGATTGCGAGAAAAAATGTTAAATATTTCATGCTTATAAATTCAGGTATTAAATATGATGATTTCTTTTTTAATTCACAGGCCAATTTTTGCATCTTACTCAAGCACATGAATATTCTTCTCGGCACAGATTTTTTTCAATTGATCCGGCCAGATGGACACGGTCACTTCACCAAGATGTGCGCATCGCAATAAATACATATAGGTTCTGGCCTGTCCAATACCACCGCCGATACTCAATGGTATTTCATCGTTTAAAATGGCCTGATGATAAGGGAGATTTAAAAAATCAAGCTGACCTGAAATTTCAAGCTGCTTTTTCATGCTTTCTTTGGTGACCCTTACTCCCATAGAAGTCAATTCATGCCGTCTTTGGGTCACAGGATTCCATACCAGAATATCACCGTTTAATCCGTGCATCATCTCTCCATTTTTCTCAATGGTCGGGCTGACCCAGTCATCGTAATCGGCAGCTCGCATTTCATGCGGATAACCGTCTTTAAGAACCCAGCCGATACCAATAATAAATACCGCGGGATATTCTTGCACCAGTTTAGTTTCTCTTTGTTTCCTTGGAAGGTCAGGATACATTTCGAGGATTTCCTCTGCGTGGAAGAATTTGATTTCTTCGGGAAATTCGGGGAATTTAGGATTACTTAGTTCAGGAAATTTTTCCCTGGCCATCATACCCGCGCCGCGGAGTACTTTCCATATTTTTCTAACTGTGTCTTTCAGGTATTCAAGATTTCTTTCCTTTTCAGTGATGCGTTTTTCCCAGTCCCATTGGTCCACGTAAGATGAGTGATCATGATCAAGGAAATAGTCTTTGCGGATGGCTCTCATATCTGTATTAATTCCGGAGCCTACGGGACAATCAAATTGTTTCAAAGCCATTCTTTTCCATTTGGTGGCAGCTTGTACCACCTGTGCTTCCAATCGTTTTGGCAGACCCAGACCCGCCGGAAATTCCACGGGTGTCCTTGAGCCATCGCGATCAAGATAATCATTAACCCCGCTGTCTTTAGTTACAATTAGCGGCACCTGCACCATTTGGAGATTGAGCGCTTCCGCCATGCCTTTTTCGATATAATCTTTGATCATATATAATGCCTCCATACGTTTCAGAGGCGGCAGAGCAACTGAATAATTATTGGGTAGGATTTTGGATACTTCTTCATAAGTACTTATTCCTGGCCCGGCGAGGTCTTGTGCTTTATTAGTCATGACATTGATACTTTGATGCGGAAAATAAGTTTAGGTCAAATATTTTAAGCGGCAAATGCACTGTGTGAGAGTTTATATTGATTTATATCAGTTAGTACTGAAATGAATCAATTAGATAATGGTATTAATCAAATTTCAATAAAAATGTCATGGATAATTTTTATATATTTATTATAGAAATACCATGGTTTATTGCATGAAAAAACTGTTAATACTATTTTTCCTTTCACTTTACACTTTCAACTTTTCACTTAGTCAGGAGTGGTTTCCGGTTGGTGCGAAGTGGACTTATGAATGGTACTGGAGCACTGGTCCATATTATGGGAATTATCCAAAGTATTTTGAAGTAGAGAAGGATACTATGATCTTAGGTAAAAGCTGTAAAAAAATTAATTTGATTGGCTCACAAAGCTTCAGTTCCTATCGCTATGAGGAAAATGGCAAGGTTTATTACTATCAATATACTAATCAATCAAATTGGCATTTAATGTACGATTTCTCAAAACAAATAGGAGACACCATTTTTTTTCCTCAATTTCAGTATGCCGAATGCCCGAGTATGAATTTGGTTGACTATTATATTATAATTTACAATACATCTGAAATCATATTAGGTTCTGATACATTGAAAACATATCAGGCACAACCTATGAATTCTTGTGTTGTTGGTATTGGAGAATTTGGAACCTTTGCAATTGAAAGAATAAGTGGCGGAGAGGTTACCTGGTATGGATATGATGATTTTAGTAGCGGACCATCGGGGTTGAGGTGTTACGAAGATTCTGTTTTAGGTTTTTATAAAAGCCCTGGGTTTAATCTGGATTGTGATACAACAGTCTCAAATGTGGGATTAGATAATGTGCTAGATCCAGGATTATTAAGTATTTATCCAAATCCTGCACAAAATACTATTACCATTCGATCTGAAATTGAGAATTCTGATGAGCTGATCTTTCGCATGTTCGATATTCATAGGGCCTTGTTGAAAGAATTCCGAATGAGTAATCCGAGTTCAAACTTTGACGTTTCCGATCTCAAGCCCGGCATGTACATCTACGAAATAGAAAGTGAAAGACAATTCTACCGCAACAAACTACTTATCGAATGAAGAAAATTCTACTATTCAACTTCTCTCTTTTAATTTTTCACTTTTCACTTAGTCAAGATTTTGGTCAGCTGGGCTCCGAATGGTATTTTGACGGTAATCATGGAGGGCCTTGTCCTCAGGTTTGTTCTTATGTTCATGTTCAAAGTGTAAGCGATAGCATTATTAATGGAAAAACATGTCATAAGTTAATAGCAAATCATACCTGGCATAACAATATATCGAACACTTATACTTATCCTTCAATGTTTGTTTATGAGGAGAATGATACGGTATTCATGTGGAGTCCTGTAAATCAGAAATTTCTTGTGACTTACATTTTTAATGTCAATACCGGTGATTCACTTGTTTTGGACTATCCATCTTTTTTAGAAAATAGTCAGGCTACTGATACCACTTATAACATGGTTATCGACTCTGTTTCCCATCAAAACCTAGATGGGCAATTGCTGAACAAATACTATTTTCATTCTGACCTATTGTTTGGCACCTATTATATGGATCGCATTGGCAGCTTTTTTTGGTTTTATCCAAGATTTGGAATGATTCTGGAAGCAGGGGCAGGAATGCGGTGCTATTCTGATTCTCAGATTGATACAAGTTTGGTCTCATATCCTTGTGATTCACTTTGGAATCTTTTCAGTGTGATTGAATATTTAGAATTAGCTAATGAAATTCGACTTTTCCCCAACCCTGCATCAGCCCAGATTAATATCTCAATACCTAACTTTTCATTTCAAACTTTCAACGTTCAACTTTTCGACCTTCAGGGAAATCTTCAGATTCGAACCCAAATAACGAAAGAATCCCAAACACTCGATGTCTCAAATCTCGAACCTGGCATGTACATCTACGAAATAGAAAGTGAAGGACAATTTCACCGTAACAAACTAATCATCGAATGAAAAAGCTATTACTCATTACCTTTTCACTATTAACTTTCAACTTTTCACTTTTTTCTCAGCCAATCATCGATCTGGAAACTTTTGCTACCGGTTTTACCCGTCCGGTGGATATTCAAAGTCCTGGTGGAAATGACTCGCGCTTGTTTATCGTAGAGCAGGCCGGTAAAATCTGGATTCTTGATTCTCTTGGGAATAAAAACAGCACTCCTTTTCTGGATATTTCTAATCAGGTAAACAGTACCGGAAATGAACAAGGACTTTTGGGAATAGCTTTTCCTCCTGATTTTGCATCTAATCCAAATTTCATCGTCCACTATACAGCTTTGGATGGAAGCACGCAGATCTCTTTGTTTCCAGTGAGCAATGATCCCGACAGTGCAGATCCGAACGCTGAATTTCCAATACTAAATGAGCCTCAACCCTATTCAAATCACAACGGAGGCAGCATAGCATTTGGTCCGGACGGTTATTTATATGTCGCATTAGGAGATGGTGGTTCCGCAGGTGATCCCGGCAACAGGTCTCAGGACCTTACGACAGTATTGGGTAAAATTCTGCGAATAAACTTAAACACCGCCATGCCCTATGGCATTCCACCGGATAATCCTTTTGTAGGCATGAGCACCTTTGTAAGGGAGGAAATATGGGCTTATGGATTGAGAAATCCCTGGAAGATGAGTTTCGACCGACAAACCGGCGATTTGTGGATAGGTGATGTAGGGCAGGACGCCAAAGAAGAAATTGATTTTCAGCCTTTTACAAGTACGGGGGGTGAAAATTACGGTTGGCGATGCTATGAAGGCACCAGCTCTTATAATTTAAATAATTGCCCACCGGATTCTACAATGACCGATCCGGTTTATGAATACGCTCATAATTCGGGCGGGTGTTCCGTTACCGGAGGAGTAGTCTATCGCGGGAGTAGATATCCCGGATTATATGGTAGATATTTTTTCGCTGATATATGCCCCGGTTGGATTAGCTCACTGGATGGGAATTTCAATGTGACGAATCACGGTACCTTTTCGAGTTCAAACTATTTTGTGGCCTTTGGTGAAGACAATAAGGGAGAAGTATTTGTGGCCGGTTTGTACGATGGAAAAATTTCCAGGATTATTGAAAGCACAAATTCTTTGCAAAATTCTGAGAGAAATGATCTGAAATTTTATCCAAATCCATCGAATGGAAACTTGAATATCGAATTAGTGCAAGTACCAACTAACACCCTAAAATTATTCAATCTTAGTGGAGTTCTTGAATTTGAAAGTTCATTAAATTCAAAAATAAATAGTGTTGATATTTCTCACCTCAGAAGAGGTATCTACATCTATGAGCTTGAATTGAACAATGATATGATACAAGGCAAACTAATCATTGAAAATTAAAGACCTATTTCCGGATATAATCCGGAATCCCCTGAAATTTAAGAGCGAGTTAATGATTCATTCATCTTTATGGGTTCAAGAACTTTGATCAAATAATACGCTTGACATGCTGTTTAGAACTAATGAATCAATTAATAGTTCCAGACTACAGAATTCATAATTAATAAGTCAATTTTTTCCCCTTCTCATCAACCTCTTTTTTAGCTTTTTTCCAGGGCAAAAATGCATCTGCTTCAAAGTGAATAGTTTTGATTTCGGCGGCAATGTTCTTTGCATTCTTCATTGCTTTAGCATGATCTCCGTTTCGATAAAAGTCGCGCATATCCTTTTCATTCTTCCAGAGCGACATGGTGTAGTGATTGCGTAGTGTGGAATTAGACTTAAAATTTACAACTGCACTTTTATCCAGCTGCTTTATGATTTTCGCCGTAGTTGCCATAAATGGAAAAATCTTCCAGGGAGATTTGAGTTTTAGATGAGTGATGGAGAGGATCATGGAAAGATTTTATAAATGTTTTTTCTGTGAGCCACTCGGGCGAAGATGATAGAATCATTATCTATAAAGATTCCGATACGTTAATTTCCTGATCGCAGCCGAAAAGCATCATTAAATCCTTTTAACTTTTTTATGTCGGTAATTTTGTTAGAACATTGAGCATCGGACTTTTTCTTTGATATCTAAAATACTCTGTTTGTCTTTTAATGAATTGATCCTGTCAAGATCTTTGCTGAAGCTTTTCAGAAAGACAAGTTTAATTTGCCATTTAGCTTTTTCAGAATTTCTGAATCGGAGACAGTTTCCCAGCACTTAACTTCTTTCATTATTATGCCCAATCCAATATCCTCCATTTCTTCTTCACTAAGTTCATTTGACTTTACGCCAAGCTTTTTAAGAAGTTTTGAAATGAAATCAAATTTACTTTTATCTTTTAGATTTATGACAATTGAGCTCATATTTCAAATATACGAATTGATGAAACAAAAATTTTTTCAAGAATTGTCGAAAAAATGTAGATACATTGAAAACTGATTGTATTAAGGAAGGGCTGCTCGCAAGAAGGCGAGTTTCATTATTATTACAAGAATAGATCGAACATCTCCAATTTTTAAAAAGATTTAATAGAAACAAGGTTGACTACAAAAGCAAAAATCAGAACAGCAATTTTGCTATTTTTTGCTTTATTTTTATTTGCTTTTGATCTTCTTTTAATAAGAATTTTACTGCAGGATTTTGAAATGGCAGTTGTAGTGATGATTAGCTTTACAATACTTCCGCTTTACATTTTATCGTATTTTGCCATTTGGTCAACTCCACAATGGAATTTAATTCCTGATAAAAGGATAATTGAAGTCATTTAGCTCGGCTTTTGGAAAATATCCTTATCAACAAATGAACTAAAGGGTTTCAATAGACATAATCCAAAAGATCGCGCGCGAGACCATCAAGGTATAATATTTGAAGATTCAACTAAAAGACAATTTATTATTTTGAATGATTCGATATCAAATATTACCGATATCTGGAAGTTCATTTTAAACAACTACTCTGAAAAGCTTGATAGAGATATAAAGCAGAGAATATGGAGTTCAAAACTCATGTTAGGTATTGTGATATCGCTTATTCAGTTTCTTTCAATTATGGTTTTTAGTTTAAACTGAAATAAACCGATTGAATCAATGATCAATTCAAAACAAACACCCCTCTATTTGATTTGAACAATCATTTACTTAGAGAAATAATCAATGTTTCACTACCCTTGAGGGTCAACCTGTGGGTCAATTCACAAAAAAACCTCAAATAGAATAATCTAAAAGAGGTTTCTAGTACCCAGGGCCGGAGTCGAACCGGCACGTCATTGCTGACATTGGTGTTTGAGACCAACGCGTCTACCAATTCCGCCACCTGGGCAATTCTTCGCCAAGGCTTCGAATTGCAAGCAATAGTCATTACTATAACTTTACAATTCCGTTCAACCACCGAAGTGCATAGCACGAAGGAGGTCCACCTGGGCATTAGAAATTTGGGATTGCAAATGTATTAAAGAATTGATTTCAATCTAATTTTTATTTGAAGATTATTCTTTTCTTTCAGCGACAGTATGGAATTCAAGCTTAGATTTGTATTAGACTACAGCATGAAGAGATTTATAATTATTAGCCTGGGGTTTATTCTTTTGACCTTATACAGTTCCTGTCAAAAAAATATCTCTTTATTTAATCATGTGCCATGGGACTATTACACCCGTCATCATAGTTCTGAGATTAAGACTCCAGAAAAAGAACCAATACTTTGTCTAAAAAACAGTGAGGGGATCAAACGAGACAAAACCCGCGATTTGATTTCTATTTATGAGAATAGCGCGGATAAAACTGCAGATCTGGACTTTAGTGTTTCAAAGAAAAATTTCGAACCATTGCCAAATTCTTTTCTATGGGATAATTCTGATTACTTGTCATATTCAAACAATACAATCAACATTAATGAAGCTGAAGATTTCAAAAAGAAAAAAAGACGTTCAAGGCTTTTTGGACTCATCGCGGGGGCATTGGGAATATCGAGTGTGGTATCGGTTTTTCTGGGATCTGCCTCATTGTTTTTAATTCTGGTAGGGGGATCAATTGCTTTTGGCATTGCAAGCAATAGGGTGCACCCCGAAAAATCTGCAAAAAAAGCAAAAGAGAATTTGAAAGAGGATTACCCGGAAAACGAAACTATTATTGCAGAAGAGTTGCTTAGCAATAAAGAAAGACAAAATCTGGAAATTGAAAAATTGGGGTTTTTCAGCTTTTTGAGTGGCTTTTTTTCAATTTTTTTAACCCTTCTGGCTTTTGGGCCATACAACTCAGCTATACTAATTGCATTTATTCCATTTTTGGCTTTAATGTCATTCATTTTTGGTGTTTATAGCTTGTCGAAGCATAAAAAAAACACTCAGAAATTCAGAGGAAAGGGATATGCATATGCGGGGATTGGCATAGGATCAGTTTATCTTTTGTTTGCACTCTTTGTCTTCATTTTGATTCTGGGCTTTTATTCAATCTATTAATCGAGCTTCACTACAACCTCATTCGAATAGGCAATGGCTTTTTCTAAAAATAGAAGTTTTGTTTTTGACCAAACATCCCGAAACAATTCTGAATTGCGATAATTTTGAAGGTCTTCATCTCCATCCCAGTGGCTATATGTGCTGAATACGTTTTTAAAATGATGATCCTGCCACAATTCCAAATGCCTGCATCCTGGGAAAGCCCTTATTTTTTCTTTTTTTGAATCAAAGAATTTTAGGAAATTATCAACCTCTTCAGGTTTAAAAGACATGCGTACAATTCGGATTAACATGGATTGGAAACTTATTTAGAATAAATTCTAATATTAGGACTCAAAGATAAATTGATAATGCAAAAGATCTTAATAGTGTGGAGTGAGGAGAGTGAAATTGTTAAATAAATTCAATTATTGTTTTGCATAATAAAAAGCCGTCATTACGAAATACCGTTCTAAAGTAAACAGGTTTCAAACTATATTAATGCAAAATTCAACCACTTTTATATGTTTGATTTTGAAAAACTTGATGTTTACAAAAAGGCTAAAAAATTTTATTGTGCAAATTTAAATCTTATTCGAGGTAACAACCTTGATCGTATCATCGAAAACCAATTAAGTCGCGCCGCTTTGAGTGTGGTTTTAAACCTTGTCGAGGGATCAGGTAGATTTAGTAAAGCTGATAGAGCTCACTTTTATGTAATGTCAAGAAGTTCTTTGTTTGAATGTACCGCGGTCATTGACATCCTAAGAGATGAGAAAATGATTTCTATTGAATCTCACTCAAACTTGTATAACAAGTCCGAAGAGTTATCAAAAATTTTGTTTACAATGATCAGGAATCTTAAAATTAAAAAGTAGCAAAGCTTATTATCTTGGCTATCACACTGAACATTCGACATTCTTTCTCTCCTCACACTTCGTTCTCACACTCAATTAATATGATTTTTGATTAATATTAAGGCTTAAGAATTTTAGCAGGTTTTATTAACTCTTTTCAAAAGTAATCCTCACCGGACTATCATAACGCAATCCAAATAATTGAGCTGCATTTCCCTCGCGTACGGCGATTTCCAATAAATCACGCTCATTGAATAGGGCTACAATATCTCCTTCTCCTACGTCTCCGTAGTGATTATTAATCTGATGCAAGTGCTCTTTACTGAAATTCAGGTCAAAGCCGGGTCCAACAAGTTTTTTCAAATCCTCAAATACCTTCCTTTTAATATTGGTGATCAGATTTCCAAATCGATCGATGTAAATGACATGGCCAAAAATTCCGGATTTTGTAGCTTTTGGTTTTAGCATCAATGATTTTTCATAATCCACCATGGCCTTACCCAAACTGCTCAAATCAGCTCCTTTGGCCAATTGACTTGCTGCCTTTGACAAAATATTTTTTTCGGGAAATGAGACGTCTGACTTATTGCTGAAAGGCAATTCCACAACCATATCGGGTGCCATTTCTGAAATTAGCGATAACAATCCATTGTTTGGAAGGAGAAAAAAATGCCCATCTAATTTAGCGGCAATAAACTTCATGGTTTTTTGCTTATGGGAATTTAGAGCAACAATATGAACCGTTCCAGCCGGAAAGTTGTCATATACAGAGCCGAGGACATAGGAACCGTGGATCAGATCAAAGGCGGGAATGCTATGAGTGATGTCCACTATAACAGCGCTTGGAAAATCGCTTAAGATCCTGGCTTTGAGGGCTGCAACGTAATGGTCTTTTAATCCAAAATCGGATGTAAATGTGATCATAGCCATATAGCCAAAGAGGAATTTTGATTATTTTTGTAATCGGCTAAAATTACGCAAAATTAAATCATTGATTAAAGCAGATAGCATTTGGTAGAAAAAATAATTACGCTTGAAAATGTTTCCCTTCCTGATTTTCTCGGACTCGAAAATCAAAATATCAAAAGAGTTGCTGAGGCATTCCCCAAAAGCAAGGTTGTAAGTAGGGGCAATGAAATTAAAATTCAGGGTTCACCCCCGGAAATAATTAAGATCAATGATATTATCAATTCGCTGATACAGCATTATCATCAATACGGTAAAATCACCGAAGATAGTATTCAGGATTATATAAGAAATGACATTGAGAAACTCGACAACCTGAAACACCTCAAAGAGGAAGTGCTAATTTATGGAACCAGGGGTGTTGTGATTAAGCCCAAAACCCGCAATCAGGTAAACCTGGTAAAAAATGTTAAAGAAAATGATGTAGTATTTGCCCTTGGACCTGCAGGAACAGGGAAAACCTATATTTCCGTAGCGCTGGCAGTCAGGGCGCTGAAAAATAAGGAAATAAAGAAAATCATTATTACAAGACCGGCAGTGGAAGCGGGAGAAAATCTTGGTTTTCTGCCAGGTGATCTCAAAGAAAAGATTGATCCCTACCTTAGGCCCATTTACGATGCGCTCGATGACATGATACCGGCTGAAAAGCTTCTTTATTATCAGGAACGAAGAATTATAGAAATAGCTCCTTTGGCTTATATGAGGGGAAGAACCCTTAACAATGCATTTGTACTATTAGATGAAGCCCAAAATACCACGCCCATGCAAATGAAGATGTTTTTGACACGGATGGGTCCAAATTCAAAAATGATAATTAACGGTGACCAGTCTCAGCTGGATCTTCCCAGAAACCAAAAATCAGGTTTAAAGGAGGCCTTGAATATATTGGGTAAAACTGAAGGAATTGGTTTTGTGCACCTTGATGAAGAAGATGTGACGCGTCATAAATTAGTGAAATCCATTATAAGAGCTTATGACAAGCAGAGTAAAAAAGAAGATTAGTATTTTCATTTTTGCTCTAAGCCTATTTGGGTATTCCTATGGGCAAAAATGTGCTACAACTTACAGAGATTCTATTGCCCTACAAACTAATCCGGATTATCTCAAACAAAGAATTGAAAGAATAGCTAGATCCACTACGGCAGAAAAGTTAAGCGATGGGCTTAAGCATACGCTTTTGTATATTCCTACAGTCGTACATGTCATTCACACATCGGAGGCGGGAATTATCTCAGATGACCCTAATATTGGAAATATTTCCAAAGAACAGATTATGTCTCAGATCGAAGTTCTCAACCAGGACTATAGAAGAAAATTTGGCAGCCCGGGTTTTAATGATTTGCCCGAAGGTGCAGACATGGAAATAGAATTTTGCATGGCGAAACTTGACCCACAGGGGCAAGCAACGGATGGGATTACCAGACATTACAGAGCTAAAGATGAATACGATGCGGGCGCTGATGACGGAGAAATAAAAGGAATTGTCCATTGGCCTGCCGATCAATATATGAATGTTTATGTTGTGCCACGATTGAGCGATAATTTTCTCGGTTATGCGAGTTTTCCCGAGGATCCCAGGGAAACAGACGGAATAGTCATGTCAAACAGGTATTTCGGAAATCGCACAGGTACTTCAATCGATGCATTTGCATTTCCTTATAATCGCGGAAGAACCATGACCCATGAAGTTGGGCATTGGCTCGGTCTGGTGCACATTTGGGGAGATGGAAATTGTGCTGTGGATGACGGTTGCGATGATACTCCGGATTCAGATGCGGGTAATTTTGGATGCGATACTACACATGAATCCTGTGGAAGCCCGGATATGGTTCGAAATTACATGGACTATTCCGATGATCATTGTTTTAATATTTTCACTCAATGTCAAAAACTTTTAACCCGAAATATATTTGATGCCAACCTGCCCAATAACAGAAGTTCATTTTTGCTTTCAAGTTTAACAGGTTCCATCAATTGTGATCTCGGACAGGATACCACAGACAATAACCCAATCAGGGAAAATGTAAAAATTGGGACCGTCGATCAGGTGGAAGGCCGATATCTGATCTTTAATCTCGACCCGGGAACAGATTACAAAATCACGATTTTTAACCTGCAGGGAAAACGGCTTGAAGATGCATTCATACGCTCAAATGCATTTGGAGAAATTCAGTTTGCTCTGAGTGCAGAAAGAAGAGGGATATATATTATGAAAATCCATTATAAAAATGGAGATACCCAGCGTTTCAAAATTTATGGACCTTTAAAACCATGATAGAAGTAATACAGACTTCAATGGACAGCCCGGACTATCAATTCTGTCTTGAAATCCGCAAGAAAGTTTTTGTTGATGAACAAAAAGTGGCCTTGGAAGATGAGGTAGATGAATTTGAGAAAGAGGCACGACATTTTTTGGCCAGATACAATGATCAAGCCGTCGGAGCCGCGCGTTGGCGAGAATTGGAGAATTACATTAAACTCGAACGTTTTGCCGTTTTAAAGGAATTCAGAAATAAAAAAATTGGATCTGCCCTTGTTGAATCCGTTTTGAAGGATATAGAAGAAATCATTAAAAAACCTGCAAAATTACTTTTGCATTCTCAACTCGATGCCATTCCGCTTTATCTCAAATTTGGCTTTGAAATCGAAGGAGAAATTTTTGAGGAATGCGGCATTCTACATAAAACCATGACAAGAATGTTATGATTTCGGGCTTTGCCTGGATGCCTTTTCCCATACTCAGGTATGTCCTGTTTTTTATTTTGGGAATAGTAAGTTCAGAGTACTTTCCCGGCATCCCAAATGAGTTAATTATCCTGTCTTTGGCAGGACTAGCAATCTTCACTTTCCTTCTAAACTTTCTAAAAATTCAGCCTTTATCACTTTTGTTAAAAGGAATTGGATTTTTAGCCTTGTTATTTCTTTTTGGAATTTTCATTCAAAAATATTCAAGCCGATATATTTCAGATAATCAAAGGATTACAGAAGTTCTAAGTGCTGAGGGAATATCCGGAATTATCATTTCGGAGTCCAAAGAAACAGCCAAAACCACCAGATATCTTTTAAGAGTAGAACAAATTAAAAAAGGTGATAAAACCATCGATGTTAATTTCAAAACCTTACTGTATCTCAAGAAATCCGATGTTAGAAAAATGCTTGAATACGGTGACCTGGTTTACATAAATAATTCACCAAAAAGAATTGTAGGTCCAAAAAATCCGGAAAGCTTTGATTATGCATCATTTATGCGGAGAAAGGGCTTCCTATTTCAGGTATTTACAGAGAGCAGCGATGTGCTAATTTTAGAAAAGGACAAAGGCAGTCCGATTATTAAAATGGCATTAAAAATTAGAAATTATTTTCAATTCGTACTTAAGGATAACATTTCAAATCCGGATAATTTGCATGTAGCACAGGCATTAATTTTAGGTCAGAAAGATGATCTGCCAAATGAAGTAAGAGAAGCCTTTGCCGATGCCGGCGCGATTCATGTTTTAGCAGTTTCGGGTCTGCATGTAGGTATAATATATCAGATTCTTATTTACCTCTTGTCATTTTTAAACAAGCTTAAATACGGCAGACAAGGCTTATTTTTTATTACAGTCACTGTACTTTTTGCCTATGCTGCCATTACAGGTTTTTCACCTTCAGTGAGCAGGGCAGTCATTATGTTTTCAACCCTTGCTTTATCAAAATTAATTAACAGGCGATCCGACATTTACAATAACCTAGCCCTGGCCGCATTTATTATTCTGATCATAGATCCAATGATGATTTTTGATTTGGGATTTCAGCTGTCATTTCTAGCGGTATTCAGCATAGTTTTCTTTTATCCTTATTTTACAAATCGAGTAGAATTCAGCAATTCGATGCTGGATAAAATGTATAAGTTGAGCGCGGTTTCGCTTGCAGCACAAATAGGAACTGTGCCAATCACGCTCTATTATTTTCATCAGTTTCCCAATCTTTTTATACTCAGTAATTTTATTGTAATTCCATTCGCCGGCATCATTTTAAGTTTGGGGATTGCCTTGCTTGCTTTTCATTTTCTGGTATTTATTAAAAGCATAATCGCCTATGTACTCGATTTGAGTATTTCGATTTTGAATAAGTCCGTCTTTATCATTCAGGAATTGCCCTATTCAGTATCAAAAGCTCTTTATTTTGATCAATGGCAGTTTGTTATAAGCCTATTAATTCTGACATCCTTTGTTCTAATCCTAAGATATCGCCAAAAGCGATTTGCCTATTTACTCTTAATCTTTATCAGCTGTTTTGGAGGCTATCAGTGGTATTTGAACTACCTTTTTTCCAATCAAAAGGAAATGATTTTGTTTAGTGAAAAAGACAATGATTTTGTGGCTCTGGTCAATGGCAAAAATCTTCAAATAGATATTGACACAGATCAAATGGAACAAAGTAATTTCTGGAAATACAGTCTCTCCGCCTATTCCAGAGAAAAAGGAATTGAAAAAATAACTTCGCCCCAATCGGATTTTTTTAAGGCCATGTCATCCTATGATTGCTGGTTTTACGATGATTTGATTCTTGTTAAGCCCAAAAAAAAGATTGAATTCTCAAAAGATGTAGATTATTTAATAATCGATTCATTAAATGCAAAAATGGTACTTCAATCCAATTTTAATCCTATTAAAGGTTTTATTTTAGGTAATAATATTCCTTACTTTATTAGATTGAAGATAATTAAGGAATTGAAAGAAAAGAATAAGGCCTTTCACGATCTCAGGTCGGAGGGCGCGCTTGTACTAAAATAAAATGATCACTACTACTACGTCTGACCGGATAGGTATATTGACTTTGAACCGTCCTGAAAAAAGAAATGCACTCAGTGCAGATATGGTTTCTCATATAAAAAATGGTTTAAACCAACTATTAGAGGACGATAAGGTAAAAGTCATCATATTAAAAGCAAAGGGTGAGGCATTTTGCGCCGGTGCTGATCTTGCATATCTAAAGGAGCTTCGAAATAATTCATTTGAAGAAAATCTTGCTGATTCTCAGCATCTGAGAGGTTTATTTCAAATGATTTATGATTCCCCAAAAATGGTTATTGCGCAGGTAGAAGGTCCGGCAATTGCTGGTGGTGCGGGGCTTGCAAGCATTTGTGATTTTGTATTTGCGGTTCCGGAAATGAAAATGGCATATACAGAAGTGAGGATAGGATTTGTACCCGCCCTTGTAATGGTTTTTCTTTTGAGAAAAATTGGCGAGGGGAGAGCCAGGCATCTTTTGCTTTCCGGTGAGATGATCGATGCGGAAAAGGCTCTAAAATGGGGAATTATCAATGATATAATTGATAAAAATGAAATTGACAATAAAGTCATGGAATTTGCATCAAAACTTGTCAATAAAAATGCCGGTAGCTCAATGGCGATGACAAAAGCAATGATTGCAAAAATTTCCGGTATGAATTTGAATGAAGCCCTGGACTTCGCCGCAGCTCAAAATGCAAAAGCGAGGGAAAATGAAGATTGTAAAAAAGGTATATCCGCATTTCTCAATAAGGAAAAAATCTCATGGTAAAATCTTTCAAATTATTTAACATATTGCTTTCATCAGCTTTTCTCCTCTTGCTTTATTCAGATAATTTAATCGCGCAGGTCCTCGAGGGAGAATATACCAATCTGGTGGACAGAAAAGGTACAGTAAAAGCAGAATACAAAATTATAGATGAAGACACCGTATTTGACGGGACATTTCATTTTGTCATTAAGCAGGATTTAAAGGATGGGCATCGCTTTATAAAAGAAACCTATATAGGCCAGTATAAAAATGGCTTTAAAACAGGAAAATGGGAATACGACCAATTGGATTTAAGCTACAGCGTTCAGGATATTGAAAACGAAGAAATTAGAATGATTTATTGGGGTAAAAAAGAAATCACCGATGCCAAATATGTAAAAGGTGTCCCCGAAGGCTTGTGGAGTTATGCATTTTATCATATAGACTCAGCCGGCGATCAAAGTGTTGAAAAAGTAGGTTCTCTGCGTTTTCAAAATGGAAAACCTTTTGGTGATTTTGCTTTTAAAAGTTTGAAATCACCACGATACGAATTGGATGGAAAATTTGATTCACTTGGGAGACTGGACGGCTATTGGGAATTGCACTATTTTACCGATAGTATCGAGATTCAGGAGACAAGAAATTACAATGATGGATTTTTATTAACGCTAATTCGAAAAAATAAAAAAACAGGTGAAATAATGGATTCCCTTGTGTATGAAGAGGTGATTAATAAACTCAGCACCGGGATTGTCAGTAAAGCCAGTGAAAATTTCGATGTTCTTTTCGATGATGGATTTTTATTGGAATCGCCTTATCTCAAACAACAAAAAAGTGGAAATGAACTCCTAAAAGTAGCTTATAAAGCCTTTTTATGGGCAGATTTGGGTAGAGGGGCACTAGAAGGATCCAGGCATGATTTCAATCCGGGAACAGGCCGTTTCGAGTATGATTTACCAAAATCCTTTCTCAAAAATCTAAATGAAATGAGGGAAGATCTCAATGGAATTATCGAAAGATCGGATGAGATGCTCGATGACCCCAAATTCTATATCAATTTTCACCTGAGTGAACTCCTTTCAAAATCAGAGGCGATTCTGAGGTATGAAAAAGAAAAAGCGCAGGGGATTTTAGAATTGGTTAATTCAAGAGCCGATTCCCTTTATGAGCACATTGACCGCGAGGTCTATTTCTCAAATATTTATAATAAATACATCGATCAAGTTGACACTATTTATTACGAATATGACGGTGAGACCAGAAGTATTCTATTGGATGAACGAACAGATAAAGACCTTTCTCCTTTTTACAAATTGGAAGATGCCATTTCCATATTAAACGACAGAAGTGAGAAAGCCATGGTTGATATTCGTTCGGAATTTGAAAAAATACTTCAACAACAAAGACTTACTGCATTGGAGCAGGATATTCAATTCAGTTCCAGAAAAATCGAAAACAGTTACACCGAAAAAGGACAAGGCCTGAGCAATGAAATTTATCAAAACTCAATTAAACCATGGACCTCCAACATCATGCAGCAATACGCAAGCATTAATGAAATGGATAAAAGGGAAATGGAGGGAAGATTTATTTTGGGAGTGCTTGAAGATTTGAAAGAGTTAAAGTCTAGAATTGACAGTATTGAATATATGGAAAGTGAAATTGATTCTGCCTATACGGAGTATGTGTTTGATCCTTATACCTATAGCCAAAATATTAAAAAGCGTTTGAAGAAAAGACTTTATGATGCAGCAGCCATCAGTTATTACAATCACCTAAAGTCAGAGTTAATAAATGAAAACCACGCCGAGGAAATTTCAAAACATGTGGAAGAAATAGAAACATTACAACAAAGACTCATGGAACTCGCAAGAGAGAATACAAGGAGCCTTGAAAAAAAGCTTAAAAAGACAACAGATCATAAGGACATTAAAAAATTGTTGGAACTCGAGGAATGAGGCAGATTTTACTAATAGCAGTATTAATTTCAATCCTGAATTGTGGATTGTCTTATGGGGACAGTGGTGAAGACAGATCGCTTCCTCCTAGGGAGATTTTCCATGAAACCGGAATTTGGTATGGCTTATATACCAAGTACATGATTGCCAACAAGCTATTCTATTATGGAGAATACCATGTAAGACGTACCGAGTGGAATACGCACATGAATAAATTGTACCTGCGATTTGGTCTGGCGTATTTGATTAACCCTAGTTTGGAAATTACAGCCGGTTTTGTCAATCCCTATTCTTGGTATCAGGTTGAGAGTAGAGAACTGGAAGACCGTGTTGTACCCGAATTCAGATTTTGGCAACAGTTTTTATTTGTACAGGAAGTAGGAAGGTTAAAACTGTATCACCAATTCAGATTTGAAGAACGATGGAAACGGGATCATTTTAAAGGTGAACCCTATCATTTTTCCCAACGCTACAGATATAAGTTTACAATTTACACGCCATTGAATCATAATCATATCCAAAACAAAACTGTATTTCTCGCTCAAAATGCAGAAATTTTTATTCAGTCGGGTCAAAAAGTAATTTACAACAACCTGGAGGAAATCCGGGTCTTCAATGGTATCGGTTATTTGCTAAATAACAACTGGCAGTTTCAATTGGGTTATGCCTGGCACTATGCTCAAAAACCTGAAGGGCATAAATTTCGCCATCAGGATATCATAAGAATGTCGGTGTACCACAATATGGATTTAAGAAGGAACAAAGGTCCAAACCTCCATTAAAAATTATTATTTCGACTTACGCAGTTTTAATACTATCAGCGATTTTATACTGATGCAGGTATCTCCTGATTGGTCTTTGCCTTCAACAGTATGCCATCGGGAAAATTTTCCATCTTTAAATAGTTCTTCCATGGCTTCAGAAATTTCTTTTTCACTTATTTTGTATTTGAACAGAATGCTTGTAGAGGCGGGCTTATGATACTCTACTTCAGCCTTTTTTAGCCAGGCCTCTGTATTAATGTCCTGCTGATGAAGGCATTGCCAATACAATAGTGCTGGATATGGATCTGCAGCACTGTACAAAGTACCTCCAAAAATACTGCCTTGAAGATTTTTATTTAGGATGGATTTTTTGATTTTGATATCTACTTCCCGAAAATCATCACTTAACTTGGAAATTACGATTCGGTTTAGAAGATTAGGTGGATATAAATTCATAAACCACCTTGCAGCCCAGGGTTTGAGTTTCATAAATCTATTCTAAAATGTAAAGAAAAGATAAAGAAAAATCAGAATCCATATTCCTGCCATATAATGCCAGAAAAGAAACAATACCTCAAGACGTGTTTTCTCATATGGATTTGTAAAAAACACCAATTCCTGTACATTGTCCTTAGTTTTTCTCCCAATGACAGCGAATGAATAAATCAAAAATGCGAAACCGATCAAAAGGTGAAGCATGTGTAAACCCGTAAGTACGTACATAAAGGAAGAGGAAGGGTGACCATCAAAAAATAAACCTCTGTTGTACATCTCAATCCATGAATAGCATTGAAAAGAAAGAAAAAGCGCTGAGAGCACAATCGTCAGCCCGAGGTATTTTAATAAACTTTTGGTGTTTTCTGATTTTAAAGATTGTTCTGCCCTAAATGCTGTAAATGAAGCATAAAGTATCAAAAAGGTACTAATCAAAAATGATTTCGGAAGATTGAATACCTGTCCGTCTGTGTGCTTATGCAATACAGAAAAGGCAATTAATAAAAAGGTGAAAATTAAAAAACTTCCCAGAGCACCCAAAAACAATAACATCTTATAAGGGTGTATTCTTTCGATGGTATCTAATGAAAGTTTCTTATCTTTTTGAATAGTATTTTTTTTGTTCATTTATCTCAAAACGATTAAATGCCAAAATCATTTTACAAGTTAAGTCTCTTAATTTTATTTTTCATCATTTATGAAAATTGTCATGGACAGGAATATCTTGTTTTTGATAAACCCGGTCTGGTAAAAAGAGTTCGTTTTTACCCAAATGACAATTTAGTATTTAAGGCAAATAACTCCCGATCTTTTATTAAGGATAGAATAGTAGATTTTAACGATAATACGATATTATTTGAAAATACGCTAGCAATCAATGTTGACTCGATTCAATACATTAGGGTTAAGAGCAATACTACTTTTTCAAAGTTCAGATCAGTGCTATCAAGTGTGATGATCACCGGAGGTGCAGGTTATTTGATTATTGACTCTTTTAATAACGGCATAAATAACAGCGACATTTTGGATCAAAAAAGTATAAATGCGAGTGCGATACTGGTAATTGCCGGCTTTATCATCAAACCCTGGAAACACAGAAAACATAAAATAAGAAACAATAAACGTCTTTATATCATTAATATGGATAAAGGATTGGATTTATAAATTAAAAAATGGAAAATTTTACTTCTTACAACCCAACAAAAATCGAATTTGGTAAAGGCTGTGTATCCAAATTGGGAGATGATGCCTCAAGCTATGGAAATAAGGCTTTAATACTTATAGGAAAAGGATCAGTAAAGAAAAACGGTGTTTTGGATCAGGTAGTGGGTGCTTTAAAAAATGCGGGAATAAGCTATGAAATATTTGAAGGCGTTAAATCCAATCCCGAATTTGAAACCGCAGATAAAGCGACTACTGTGGCCAAAGAAGCAGGATGTCAAATGATTATACCCGTAGGAGGCGGATCAGTTATTGATACAGCCAAAGCAGTAGCCATGGGCTTTTACAGAGATCATAGTATTTGGGATTTTTATGTTAAAAAAGCTGAGGTACCAACAAAAGCCCTGCCGATTATCTCAGTTCTGACATTGGCAGCAACCGGAACTGAAATGAATCAATTTACGGTCATTCAAAATACGAGAGAAGGTAGAAAATACGGCTTTGGAAGCCCATTATTGTATCCAAAAACATCCTATTTGGACCCTGAATTTACCAAATCAGTACCTACGGATTATACGGCATTTGGAATTTCTGACCTGATCGCTCATACACTGGAACAATATTTTGATCCATCCGATGCACCCCTTAGTGACGCCATCGCCAGCGATATAATTTCACAGGCTATCAGATATGGACTAGAATTAAAGGACAATCCACATGATTACGATGCCAGGGCTAATATCATGTGGTTGGCAACCATGGCGCTAAACGGAACTTTAAGGCAAGGCAAAAAAGGAGGCGATTGGGGTGTGCATGGTTTTGAGCACAGTTTGAGTGTGCTTTATGATATCGCCCACGGCGCGGGTCTTTCAATAGTTTATCCGGCCTGGATGAAAGTATTTTTCGATGATAATTCAAAAAAACTGCAATATTTATCCGAGAGAGTGTTTGGCTCTGCCGATCCCAAAGTATTTATTGATGGCCTGGAAGATTTTTTTAAAACCATTGGAACACCGGTAAGACTAAAAGAGGCTGGGATCCAGGAAAATGCCAGGCAGAAAATTGTTGAAAATCTAAAAAAGAACAAGGTCAACGGTGCTTTTTTTAAGATGAACGATGATATCTACAACAGCTTGCTCGACAAGATGTGGGAGAATTAATTAATCCTTCTAAACGTCAGATTAATTCTCGGTGCCTGAACTTTCCTGCTTTTCGCAATGCTGTGCTGCCAATTGTGTTGGGTTTCCCCTTTCATTATTAGCAAAGAACCATTGATCAAATTGATCTTAAATGGTCGTGTTTCAATGGTCTTTTTCGGCCGGAATTTAAAGTCACGCGCGGCTCCAATACTCAGTGAAGCTATACAGGGATTCTTCCCGAGTTCTTTTTCATCGTCGCTGTGCCAGCCCATGCTATCATTACCATCGCGATAATAATTGAGCAAAACAAGATTAAAATCAGCTTCGGCTAAGACTTCTACTTTTTGTTTAATCGACAATAAATAATCAGGCCATGGGGCTGTTTTTTGGGTTAATCCCGAATAGGTATATTTCACACCGGCGTCTGCATAAACGGCGGTTAAGCGGGGTTGTTTATGCCATTTACCAAATATTTGTATCTCATCCTGATTCCAGGAACTTGAATTTAATATCTGATCTAATAGCTTAAGTGCTTCAGATTCAGACAAAAAATTAGGGTGAAGAAGCAATTCTCCACCCTTAATATTAAAAGTTTGCATATCCAATCTTATGCCGCTGCCATTTCTCTTGAGGAATTAGTTACGGGTTTTTTTATTTCTACTTTTTCTTTCTCCTCCTGCATCTCTTTTACAGTTTTTCTTGAGCCATCTGGGCTCCATCCGGGAGGGCCGAAAACATACATAAATTTTTCCTTCCAGTTTTTAGTGCTCTTTACATCATTCCAAATGTCACGGTACTCATGCGATACAATAACCAATGGATTGTAAGATTGAGGTGGATGCAATACACCAAATTTTATTTCCTGATTGTCATCCAAAACTTTATGCGTCCCAAAAATTTTATCGAAAATGTTTAAATACCCACCGTGATTTTTATCGAGGTAATCAATATTGGAAGAATGATGCACCTGATGCTGTTTATGAGTATTCATGAATTTTTCCAAAAACCCGAGATAAGGAACAAATTTTGAGTGCAATTGAAATTGCCATAGCGACTGTATGGCAAGGCAGGTCATCACCATTATTGGATGAAATCCCAGCGCCGGCAACCACAACCAGAATAGCGGTTTGTAAAACAAGGTCACCCAACCATTTCTTATTGCCGTTCCAAGATTAAAATTATCAGAGGAGTGATGAACGATATGCGCTGCCCAAAGTACTCTGATTTCATGACTCAATCGATGATGCCAGTAGTAATTGAAATCATCAAAAAACTGACAGATGAGGAACATATACCATTCAAAACCAAAAGATGCATAACCTAGAATATTTTTGTACCAACCAGTGGCCGGGTCGTAAACATTAAATAATTCATATACCGCAAAAAAAAGAAAAAAGGCCCATGCTTTTGATGCTACTGAAAGTATAGTTGCTCCTAGGCCCATCGATGTGCTCGCCGCGAAATCCTTCCATTGGTACAATTCTTTATCGTACTTTAAACTGAAAATGATTTCTGTAATAATCAGGACTCCAAAGGCGATGCCACCCCAGGGCATCAGAATTCCTTGGCTGTAATCAGGGATGTCTACCATTTTAAATTCGCTTTCACAATTCTACAAGCCGCAAATATATGAATTCAGATTTTTTCATTTGAATTATTTAATTATTAAGAATTAATATAAAGTCAGAATCGTGAAATTTTCGATGATTTTACTTTAATATTTCATTGCCAAATTTGATGGTCTGTATCAAAATGAACTAATTTGACATTAAATAAAACATTATGAACTATCGCAGGCTGCCTCTTTGCATTTTACTCCTATTAATTTGGTCCTCCGCAATGTCTCAAAGCGTATTTAAGCAAACAGGAACTGCCAGTTTTTATGACGATAGTTTTGAGGGAAAAGAAACAGCAAGTGGGGATAAATACCGGGCTTCAAAATTGACGGCAGCACATCTTATGCTTCCATTTGGAACGATCGTAAAGGTTACAAATATAAAGAATGGGAATTTTGTTGAGGTGGAAGTTAACGACAGAGGGCCATATGTTGAAGGTCGTCTAATTGACCTGTCAAAATCTGCAGCCGAAGCCCTAGGTTTTGTTCATGAAGGATTGGCTGAGGTAGAAATTGAAGTATTGGAACACAGTGACCAGATGGAAAAAGGTAAATCGAGTCATAAAAGAGCCAACAGAGATGTACCTGAACACAAAAAGGAATTTTACGAAGTGCATTCTGAAGCAATAAGTCCGGCTGGGTTTGGGGTGCAGATCGCTACCTTTAGAGAATTGACCAATATGATGGAAACCATTCACAATCTGAAAAAGTCATATCAGAAAAAAGTCATTGTTGAGGTTGTAGATGTGAACCAGGTACCTGTGTACAAGGTAATTATCGGGCATATAAAAAGTGCTAAAAAAGCACAGGAATTGCAACAAACATTAAAAAATCAGTATTCAGATTGTTTCGTTTATGAATTTTGACTTTCCTCCTTCATTTCTTTATTAAGCTTTTCGACCATATCAGAATTTAAATTTTTAAGATCGAGTATCATCAAACCGTCGAGCGAATTGTTGAAATGAGGATCGACGTTGAAACCGATTATTTCGGCATTTTCCTTTATATATTTCTTGAGTAAAACGGGAATTGACAAATGAAAGGGCTCGATGCCTGCAATGGTTTTATCAATTTGCGTGAAGGTATTTTTATCCATTCCCTCCATCAAAATTTCTGAATCCACTCGCTTTAAACCGAGTTTGAAATTTTTTCTGGCCTTGATAAATCTTGCCAATTCTTTATTGTAGTGAAATTTCTTGATGTAGGCGACCAATAAATTTTTTGAAAGCCTGGAATAGGAATTGCTAATACTGACCGGCCCGATGATATACAAATATTCCGGATGATGCATTAGGTGGTGCAAGATTCCTTTCCACAGTAAAAATAAAGGAAGTGGTTTTTTCTGATGTTTTTTAACTACAAATGATCGACCGAGTTCAAGTGACTTTTCGAGATAGGGATTAAATTCATCATCAATTTTAAAAAGGCTATGAATATAAAATCCGCGTTTACCATAACGCTGCATTATGTCCATTCCCCGGCCAATTCTGTAAGCTGCTATAATTTCTTTTTCCAGGGTATCCCAAACAAATAAGTGCTGATAATACAAGTCATAGGCATCCAGATCTCGCTCTTTGTTGGTACCTTCCCCAACTTCCCTGAATGTAATTTCACGGAGCCGGCCCAGTTCTTTTAAAATATGAGGAATTTCATCAGCCCGGGAAATGTAAACTCTGAAATTATTCTTCTCAAGAATTAATTGATTTTTAATGCTCTCTATTTCCTTTTCTATCAAGTCCTGAGGCTCTTTTTCGCAGATAGGCATTGCCCTGCGCAAGTCTGAAAATTTTGGCAAATAAAACTTTTTAACATCGAGAGATGCATTGAGCGAATAAGTTTTGGCCCTAAGGTATCGTGCATAATTGTCATATCTCACAAATCGGTCCTGATCAGCAACGGAAATAGGCCTTCCAATTCGAACTTTGATTGTGGCATTTTTCTTTTTTAAAAATTCTGAAGCTAGTGTGGCAGTCCTCAACATGGGGTGGATTAATCCCAGCAATTGAAATACAACACTATTGCCCCCTTTAAAATAGATTGGCACTACCGGAACTCTTGCTTTCTTCACCAGTTTCATCGATGGCAATTGCCATTGGCGGTCTGAAATAATTTGTTCCCCCTTTGGATGCAAACTTGCAACCTCTCCGGCAGGAAATATCCCAATAGGTTTCCCCGTATCTAAATGTTTTAATGCCTCTCTCATACCTCCAAGGCTTCCGGAGCTACCGTCAAATGGATTGACGGGAATAAAAAAATTTTCTATGGGCCCGATTTTTTTTAAAAGGAAATTGGCCACTACTTTAAAATCAGGACGCCGGGAAGCCACTAGATACAAAAGCAAAATTCCGTCGAGCATGCCAAAAGGATGATTAGATACCGTAACGAAGGCCCCCTCCTTTGGGATATTTTCAAAATCGACCTCATTAATATCGATTTGTATGTTTAATTCATCCAGAAGTTTTTCGATAAATGAAAAATCCTGGTTCTCCGCAATTTGAAGATAAAGTTTATTGAGATTGCTCAAACCGGTAATCTTCATCAATAGCCCTGCCGCCAGTTCCATTCGGAATTTGTGCAGATTGGTGGCATTTATAAATTCCTTTTTATTTAACAGATCTTCCATATTGCATTTGGGCTATTAAATTAAGCTTTATTCTTTTTCCTCACGTAAATTTTTTCGATGAAAATCAACAAAGATTTTTTTTAAGCGTTTAAAAAAGAGAATTGAAACAAATACTATTCTATGAAACGATTAATTGTATTGACTTTTGCGCTCAGTTTATTTGGTTCCCATAATCTGCAAGCTCAAAGCCCATTTCCTGATATTGCTGGAATTACGCTTGAAGACAATTCCATGACAATTCCGAAAGATTTCAATGGCAAGAAAACCATAGTAGGGCTCGCATTTTCAAAAAAGTCGGATGAAGATTTAAGATCCTGGTTTGAACCGGCTTACCGAACATTTATCGATCCACCAAAAAACAGTCTGATTCCCGTTACAGATTACGATGTTAATATAATTTTTATCCCCATGCTTAAAGGCGCAGCAAAGGCGGCAAGTGGTAAAATCGTTAAGAAAATGAAAGAAGGGATCGATCCCCGTCTTCATTCTTATATCCTCGTATATGAGGGGAGTATCAACGATTATAAAGAGGTTTTAAATTTTGGCGCCAAAGATGTTCCCTATTTCTTTATCCTCGACGAGGAAGGAAATATTTTGCACAATACCTCCGGAGAATATTCAGACGAAAAATTTGATGAGATCACTAAGCTTCTGGAAGAATAATTAAGTCGGTAAAAGCTTCATTATTAAATACTTGATAATTTCTCAAATTTGTAATACTTTAGGCTATTAAGTCATTTTATTGGAACGCCTAAATCAAGAACAATGAGCATGAGTCGCAATCTCGTTCGAGATGCAATATTTGGATTCGCAGTTGGAGATGCTCTGGGATTACCTGTTGAATATAAATCAAGATCGGTATTAAAAAATGACCCCGTCGTTGGCATGCGTCAGAATGGAACTCATAGTCAACCGGCAGGGACCTGGTCAGATGACAGTTCACTTTCTTTTATCTTCATGGAAAGTCTTTGCAATGGATATAATGTAAAAGACTTCTGTAAAAAACTAACCGATTTTTATTTCCGAAATTACTGGACCCCTCATGGCAAATTATTTCATCTTGAAACTTCTACCAAAAATGCCATTGAAAGATTGAACAGAGGTGTTAGCCCGGAAGAATCAGGCGATTTCGAGGACTATGCCACGGGTAATGGAGCCCTTATGAGAATTTTACCCCTCGCATTTGATGTACTGGAAGACGATGTAGAAAACAGATATAAAAAGATCAAAGAAATTTCATCCATTACACATAGCAATCAAAAATCTGTTTTAGCCTGCTTTATTTATATTGAGTTTTGTATTCAATTGATAAATGGCAATAATAAATTGATGGCCTACAAAAAAATGCAGGACAAGGTCAATGAATTTATAGGGAGTCACGAGGAATTGAATAAAAAAGTCGTTTCAGATTATGACAGAATTTTAAAAAATTCTATTTCGACCTATTATGAATCTGAAATTAAAGCTTCCTGTTATGTAATTCATTCCCTTGAAGCGGTACTTTGGTCTTTTATGAAAAGCCGTTCTTATACCGAATGTGTACTAAAAGCGGTTAATTTAGGAGAAGATACAGATACCAACGCCGCACTTTCAGGAGCTCTTGCTGCGATATTTTACGGAGGTGAAAAGATACCCGAGGAATGGATCAACGCCCTTCCCAAGAAAAAAGAAATAGAAGAATTGGCCTTTCGTTATCAAGATACTCTGGTTCAATCGGCTCAAGTTTAAAAGGCTTTTATATTTTAGCCAGATCAATTTCGGTTTTAATATATTCTATTCATGAAAAGTTATTTCGTATTCGGTTTTTCTGTTCTCATCATCTTATTCAGCTCTTGCGAGGAAATTAGAAATAATACCAGCACCAAAAAAAACAGTCAGGGTGCTTACGGTGAAGTAGTTCTTGTTATGGATTCATTGCAATGGGAAGGTGAGCTGGGATATGCATTAAAAACTACTTTTCAAAAACCATTTCCGGGACTTCCCCAGGCAGAAGCTTATTTTAATTTGAGACATATTAAACCATCCTTGTTCGATGGCTTATTAAAATATCAATCCACAATTATCTACGTCACTACATTGGACAACAAATCAAAGGCCAATAGGAGAATTCAGGGTTATTTTTCAAAAAAATCACTTAATAAAATAAAGAAAGACGGAAAGGAATTTATTTATACAAGGAAGGATGAATTTGCAAAAAACCAATTGGTAATTCACCTCTATGGCCGAAATGAAAAAGAGCTCATTGAAAATGTGAAAAACAACGAGCAGAACATTATCGACATGATCGATGATCATGAAAGAAGAAGAATTCAATTGGAATTGTACCGCGGTAAGGAAGAAAAAGATTTGACCAAGTACCTGGAAAACAAACATGAGTATGGATTCAGGGTACCTTTCGGATACGATTTGGCAGTTGATCGCGACACATTTGTTTGGATGAGTCAATTGGGTACAGATCTTTTCAGGAATCTAATAATAGCACGGAAAAATTACCTATCAGAAGCCGAGTTTGAAAAAGATTCTATCATTAAATGGAGAAATGAAATTGGCAAAAATCATCTTTTTGGTAGTGGTGAAAAAGACACCGTTTCCTACATGCTCACGGATGAAAAGTATTTGCCGGTACTTAGCCAAAAAGTGGATTTCAATGGAAAATTTGCCATTGAATGCCGCGGTCTCTGGAAACTCAAAAACAACACAAGGGGAGGTCCATTTATCTCCTATACCTTTGTTGATGAAGCCTCAAATCGAATGTATTATATAGAGGGCTTCCTGTACGCTCCCAATAAAATTAAAAGGCATATAGTTAGAGAGCTGGAAGCGGTGTTATATACATTCAAAATCTATTCAGAAGAAGATATGGAATCATAACAAGCCCCGCCCTTTCATACAATTGATTATTACTTATTGATATGGCTATATTTGCCATTAAAGAACCTCGCCTATGGCTATTAAGATTAGAAGAAAGGATGCTCTATCCTATCATGAGCAGGGAAAGCCGGGAAAAATAGAGGTTATTCCTACCAAACCATTAAGCTCACAACAAGACCTGGCATTGGCATATTCACCGGGCGTTGCAGAACCTTGTAAGGATATTGCCGAAAATCCTACCGACGTATATCGCTATACAGCCAAGGGCAATCTTGTAGGTGTTATTTCAAATGGCACAGCCGTATTAGGACTTGGAAATATTGGGCCTGAGGCAAGTAAGCCCGTAATGGAGGGTAAAGGCGTGCTTTTTAAAAAATTTGCAGGAATCGATGTATTTGATTTGGAAATAGACGAAACCGATCCGAAAGAATTTATAAAAATTGTCAAATCGCTGGAACCGACTTTTGGAGGGATCAATCTGGAGGACATCAAATCGCCGGAAGCATTTGAAATAGAAAGGGAACTCCGGGATAAAATGGATATTCCTGTCATGCACGATGACCAACACGGCACCGCAATAATTTCCTGTGCTGCGCTGATAAATGCGTTGGATTTGAATGGCAAAAAAATAAAGGACATTAAAATTGTATTTAATGGAGCAGGCGCGGCAGCATTGTCCTGTGCCAGCCTGATGATTGAACTTGGTGCGCAGAAAAAAAATCTTTTCATGTTTGACAGCAAGGGCTTGATTAACAAAAAACGAAAAGATATTGATGATCTTAAAAGGGCTTTTGCAAGCACGGATAAAGAGATTCAGCTTGAAGATGCATTTATAGATGCCGATGTTTTTGTAGGCTTGTCTGTAGGCAACTTGGTAAGTCCTAAAATGCTCAAGAATATGAATAAGGATCCTATTGTATTTGCGTTGGCAAATCCGGTTCCAGAAATCGATTATGACCTGGCCATGAAAACCAGGAAAGATATTTATATGGCAACGGGAAGATCAGACCATCCAAATCAGGTCAATAATGTGCTGGGATTTCCATTTATTTTCCGCGGAGCGCTTGATGTAAGAGCTAAAAGCATAAACAGCGAAATGAAATTGGCTGCGGTCTATGCCATAGCCAACCTGGCAAAAGAACCGGTTCCTGAGATCGTTAATAAAGCTTATGGAAATAATACCCTCAGCTTTGGCAAAGATTATCTAATCCCAAAACCACTCGATCCACGATTGATTACGAGAATTTCTCCGGCGGTGGCAAAAGCTGCAATGGATTCCAATGTAGCTCAATTGCTCATTTCTGATTGGAAAGAATATGAAAATGACCTTTTACAACGTATTGGCATAGATCAGCGCTTAATTTCCAGAATTATTAACAGGGCGACAAAGGATCCCAAAAAAGTTGCATTTGTAGAAAGCGATAATCTTACCATTTTAAAAGCAGCTCAGGCATCTCTTGATGAGGGCATTGCTTTCCCGATTCTTCTGGGTAATGAAAAAAAGATCAAAGCACTGATTGAAGAAAATAATCTGGATCTGGATGCATGCGAAATTATTGATCCTTTCCTCACACCGGACTTATGTGAGAAATTTGGAAATCTTCTTTACGAAAAACGACAAAGAAGAGGTGTAACGAAATATATGGCCACCAAATTGATGAGGGATAGAAATTATTTTGCCGCTGCCATGGTGGAAACCGGAATGGCAGATGTAATGATTTCCGGGTTGACCAGAGATTATCCTAAAACCATTCGTCCGGCACTGGAAGTTATCGGCGCTGATCCGGAATGGAAACGGGTGGCCGGAATGTACATTTTGATCAATGAGAAAGGGATATTTTTTCTCGCAGATACGACCATCCATCGGGAACCCGATGTAGATGATTTGGTAGAGATTATAGGAATGACAGCCAAGGCAGTTAAGAATTTTAACTTAGAGCCTAAAATTGGTCTGCTTTCTTATTCTAATTTTGGCTCTGCCAAAGGTAAAGTGCCTGAAAGAATGATGAAGGCGGTTAAAAAAGCCAAAGAGAAATTCCCGGATTTATTAATTGAAGGTGAATTTCAAGCCAATGTAGCAATTAGCCCAGATCTTCAAAAAGAGCATTTTTCATTTAGCACCCTGGTAAAAGACGGTGCCAATACACTGATATTTCCTGACCTTGCTTCAGGGAATATTACTTACAAACTATTACAGGAACTGGGGGGAATGGATTCGATCGGTCCGATTCTCATGGGAATGAATAAGCCGGTTCACATTTTACAACAAGGAAGCACAATAAGAGAAATTATAAATATGGTTGCAGTGGGTGTGGTTGATGCCCAAAGCAAATAGAAAACAAATGATAGCATTCATCAGAGGTCAGATAGTCTTTAAGGACCCCTCACACTTTATAATTGATGTCAATGGAATTGGGCATGAAGTACGAATTTCACTTAATACTTATTCTGAAATAGGCGATAAAGAAGAGGTATTTTTACATACCCATTTTCATGTCAAGGAGGACTCACACACACTTTATGGTTTCAATGACAAAAAAGAAAAAATGGTTTTTCAACAATTAATTTCCATAAGTGGGGTCGGGCCAAATACAGCATTGATGCTTTTGTCCAGCTTGAAGCCTTCGGACCTTATGTCTGCCATTCTTAATTCACAGGTCAGCGTCATCCAGGCCGTCAAGGGAATAGGTGCTAAAACAGCGCAGAGAATTATCCTCGAATTAAAAGACAAATTACCTGATGAACTCCTTGAAAATTCCTCATTAAATTCTTCCGGAACTGACAATACTATGCGCTCAGAAGCGTTATCCGCTTTATTAACTCTCGGCTATACTAAAGCCGCAGCAGAAAAAGCAATTGATAATGTGATGAGAGACAAGGGAACAAACATCCGGTTAGAAGAATTAATTAAGTCAGTTTTAAAATCTGCCTAAACCTCAGTCTACGTTTGAGTTTTAAATTACGCTTCATATGTGGAATATTCATTCTTCTCTTATGCGCAATAGGAGAAGGCTTTGCAGGAATCGCTATTGGCGAATTTCTGGAATTATCTTCATTGGTGGGCGCAATGGTTCCTCCTGATTCATTGGATACGGACTCAATAAAACCCTATGAGCCCAGCCGGCGACCAAATTTTGGTACACAAGATTATTATGGAAATTCAATGACCGACCGCCTTTCGCGGTCTTCCTTGTATTTAGGACTTCCATCTAATATCGATACGGATGTACAAATCGATGATAGCCTTAAAAATTTTACCATAACCGAAAAAGTTGGTGACGATCTCTACAGACCCCCAACGACCATGTCTTATGATCGATTTTATGAAATGCGAAAAGCAGAGATGGATCGCCAGTATTTCATGGAAAAAACAGGCAGCAAGGGCGATGATAATCCACTTGGAAATGACAGAAGCCTGATCCCCAAAATATATTTATCCCCGGCTTTTGACAGAATTTTTGGAGGGAATTATGTGGATATACGGCCAAATGGATTTGTAACCCTCGATTTCGGAGCCAGATGGCAAAGAGTAGATAATCCGGCAATTCCAATTCGACAACAACGAAATGGAGGATTTAATTTCGATCAACAAATCAGTATGAACCTGGTAGGAAATGTAGGAGAAAAACTTAAAATCACAGCCAATTGGGATACCAAAGCATCATTTGAATTTGAGAATCAGGTAAAAGTAGATTATCAGGGTTTTGAAGAAGATATCATTCAGGATATTGAAGCGGGAAACATTTCCTTTAACCCACCGAGTGCCTTGATTCAGGGTTCACAAAACCTAATGGGTGTTAAAACAAAACTAAAATTCGGCAAGCTAAATGTTGAAGCAGTTGTGTCGAACCAGAGGGGTAGAACGGAATCCATTACCATCAGTTCCGGAGGTGTTCAAAATACAGAATTTGATATTCCGGTTTCAGATTACGATGAAGACCGACATTTCTTTTTATCCCATTATTTCCGCGATAATTATGAAACCTGGCTTGAAAATTATCCAATTATAAATTCCGGGGTAATTATTAATAGGGTTGAAGTTTATGTAACCAACAGAAACCAGGAAACCCAGTCACAAAGAAACATGATCGCTTTTACCGATTTGGGTGAAGCTCGTCCTGAAATTACCAGAATCCAGGATAATGCACAATTTGGCTTTACAGTAAACCCTAATGCACCGGTTGATAATGAGAATAATAATTTATATCAAACCATGCGTTCCGATCAGGCCATTAGAAATGATGGAACAGTAGCGAATCTTGAGGTTTACGGATTATTGCCGGGGCAGGATTTTGAAACCATTGATAGAGTAAGAAAACTTACGGATTCAGAATACAGTTTTCATCCAAAACTTGGATATATAACCATTCACCAATCTTTCCAGCAGGATGTGGTTGTAGCGGTGGCCTTTGAATATTCTGTCAACGGAAGAAATTACAAGGTTGGGGAATTGCAGGAGGATTACAGTAACCTTGGAGACCGCCAAAATATATATCTAAAATTGCTTAGGCCTAGTTCGAGCCCTCTTTTGGATAATCCCACATGGGATCTGATGATGAAAAACGTCTATTCATTAGGTGCCAATCAGATTTCCCAGCAAAACTTTGAAATGCGCGTGATATACAGGGATGATGCTTCAGGTGTTGATAATCCCTCTTTGCATGAAGGTGGGCCCGGAATTAAAGATGTTCCATTGGTTCAATTGCTTGAAGTCGATAAATTAAATCCCAATAATGATCCGGGTGCAGATGGAAATTTTGATTTTGTCGATAATTCAACCAATCTGATTTATGAACCTGTTACTATCGATGTAAGAAGAGGGAAAATCTTCTTTACAAAACTGGAACCCTTTGGGTCCTATTTAAGAGAAGAGGTATTTGATCAGGAACAAGGCTTATTGGCCAATAAGTATGCATTTGATACTTTATATACTGGCGCCAGAGCTATCGCGCGTCTGCAAGCTGATAAAAATAAATTCAGGATTAAAGGATCTTATCAGGGTTCGGCAGGATCAGAAATCAATCTACCGGGATTCAATATTGCCAGAGGCTCGGTGAAGGTATTTGCAGGGAGTTCTGAGCTTACGGAAGGCCAGCAATTTACAGTGAATTACAATCTTGGAAGCGTATTGATCACCGATGAGGGCGTACTGAACTCTGGTAGTGAAATTAGAATACAATACGAGAAAGCCGATCTCTTTAATTTTCAACAAAGATCACTCTTTGGGGCAAGACTCGATTATAAATTAAATCGCGATGTAAACCTGGGGGGTACATTCATGATGCTAAATGAGCGGCCTATCATTACAAGGGTAAACATAGGCGATGAACCCACAAAAAATGTAATGGTGGGAATGGACATGAGTATGTCGAAGGAATCCAGATTATTGACCAAAGCCGTAGATGCTATTCCGTTGATTTCTACAAAAGAAAAATCTTCAGTAACCGTAAATGCCGAAGCAGCTTACCTTATCCCCGGATCGCATAGAAGATTGGGTTCGGGAGGAAATTCTTATATCGACGATTTCGAGGGAGCTGAAATACCTTACGATTTTACCAGGGTGCCTAATTCATGGAAACTGGCATCCACACCGCTCCTTTTTCCCGAAAGTTCATTGAATGGTCTGGAATTCGGATATAATCGTGCAAGACTGGCATGGTATACCATTGATAATGTTTTTTACCGTCAACAGGGGAGGGGAAAGCCCGATCACATTACTCAGGAACAGCTGGCAAACCACTATGTAAGAGCCGTTGGCTTCAACGAGGTGTTTCCGAACCGACAAGGACAGGCAGTTAATTTTAATGAATTTACTTTTGACCTAGCTTTTTTTCCGACCGAAAGAGGGCCCTATAATTACAACCCCAATCTTTCTGAAATTGACCTCAATACCGGAAAATTCAGACCCGAAGTAGCTAAAAGCAAGTGGGCGGGGATAACGAGGCCAATTACATTCAATAATAATTTTGATGCAGCAAATATTGAATACATCGAATTTTGGTTGATGGACCCATTCCTCGATGGGGATAATGGAAGAGTGGCCACAGGTCCCAATGGGACAGAAGGAAGCAATAATACAACGGGAGGAACTCTCTTTTTTAACCTTGGAGATATCTCAGAAGACGTTTTAAAAGACGGAAAATATTCCTTTGAAAACGGTTTACCTCCTGTCGGTGCTACAGAAGCGACAGATTGGGCTCAGGTACCGACCATTTCAAATGTAACCAGAGCATTTGACAATGATCCGGACGCCAGAAATCAGCAGGATATCGGTTTGGATGGTTTAAATAATGAAGGCGAAAGAAATTTTGGTCCATATCAACCTTATATCACTGCGGTATCGCAAATTGCAAATCCCGATGCAGCTCAAAGACTTTTGGATGATCCCTCAAATGATGATTTCGTTTATTACTTGCAAGGAGATTACCCGGTTTCAGAGCCTTCAGTAATTGAGAGATATAAAAAATTCAATGGAAATCAGGGCAATTCCCCAGCTCAAAACAACAGCAATCTTTTTACACCATCGAATAGTCCTCTCCCCGATGATGAAGATTTAAATCAAAATTTTAATGTTGATCCGCTCAATAGATATTTTCAATACAAGATAGACCTCAAACCTGCGCAAATGCAAGTAGGAAATGGGTACATTACCGACAGAGTGGTGGCCAATGTCAATGGAGAGGATGTCAGCTGGTATCAATTCAGAATTCCAATTCGGGAGTTGGAAAATAGCCTGGCTTCTCAGGAGGGCGGCTCAGGGCTGACTTTTAATTCAATAAAATGGATGAGAATGTTTTTAACAGGCTGGGAGGAACCTGTTGTTTTGAGGTTTGTAAATCTTCAATTGGTATCGAGTCAGTGGAGACGCTATGAAGATGAGTTTGCAGCAAGAAATACCGGTTTAGAACCTGTAAATGATCAAAGAAGCAACCTTTTCATCTCAACCGTAAATATTGAAGAAAACGGTCAGGGAGATGCGAACAATTCACCATATGTGCTACCACCGGGCGTAATTCGTGATTTTGATAATACCTCACAAGTTTCAAGACAACTCAATGAGCAATCGCTTCAAATCTGTGTGGACGATCTGCGAAACGACCGGGCCAGAGCCGTCTTCAAAAATGTTACCTTCGATTTCCTAAATTATAAACGATTGAGAATGTATGTACATGCGCACTCTCCGGATCAAAGCGCGGAAGATGGAGAGATGGCAGCGTTTATCCGTATCGGAACGGATTTCGAAGACAATTATTATGAAGTTTCAATTCCTTTAGACATCACCGATCCTGGTGCCGGAGGAGCGGAAGAAATCTGGCCTGAAAGCAATGAATTTGACATACTTTTCGATGATCTTACCAAAGCAAAAGCCCTGAGAAGAGAGAGAAACGGCTTGAGCCCAAATCCTGATAGCGATGTAAATTATTACGAATATCAAAATGGTAAATACACCATTTCGGTGAAAGGAAATCCAGATTTAAGCAATGTTCTAACTGTCATGCTAGGGGTTAGAAATTTATACCTTGATAGTGAGCAGCTTAATGAACAAAAATCAGTTTGTTTGTGGTTTAATGAACTTCGCGTGGCTGAATTTGACAAAAACGCAGGTTGGGCAGCAACGGCGAGAGTCAATTCCAAACTGGCTGATTTTGCTACCGTGACCACTTCCGGTAAATATGTCACCGAAGGGTTTGGAGCAATAGGCGATAAAATTTCGGATCGTTCGCGATCAACACAAGAGCAATACGACATTCAATCCAATATTAATGTTGATAAATTCATCCCGGAGTCAGTTGGATTGAAGGTGCCGTTTTTTGTTCGTTATGAAAGGTCAAGAGTAACACCAAAATTTGACCCACTCGACCCCGATGTGCGCCTTGAAAACAAACTCGATGCGATAGAAGCGGAATCCGGAGCAGAGGTGGCCAAGGAATATGAGGATAAAGTGACGACCAATAACACGATCAGAAGTTTCAGAGTATCCAACCTTCAAAAGATAAAAACCAATCCAAATGCCAAATCAAGGATTTACGATATTGAGAATTTAAATCTTTCCGCAGGTTACACAGAAAATTTACGGAACAGCCCCACCATTGCTGTTTTTAAACGAACCAACCACACATTTGGCATTGGCTATAACTACTCGGCCAAAAATATAAGCATTGAACCTTTCAAAAGATAAAAATTCCTTGATAAGGCCTATTTGAAATTAATAAAGGACTTCAATTTATCGCCCTTCCCCAATTCATATACAGTTAGAGGTGATTTAAACAGAGATTTCACCAAAACACAAAACCTAAATAATGAACTGAATACAATTGGCATGGAGACTTTTTATCAAAAGCTTTTCACATTTAACAGGACTTATGCCGTTCGTTGGAATATTACAAAGAGTTTAAGCCTAAATTATAATGTTAATGTCAGAGCCATCATAGATGAACCCGAAGGTGAACCAAACAAAGGCGAATACAGGGATGAGCTATTTCAAAAAATCGGCGAATTGGGAAGAATGACCAATTACACACAAACGGTTGTAGCAAACTATAAAGTGCCACTCAGCAAAATCCCATTAATCGACTGGATGAATGCGGATGTCAGTTATACGGCCGGCTACGACTGGAACGCGGCATCAAGACAGGTTGTCCGACTCGGAAATAGTATTTCCAACAGACAAACGACAGCTGTAAATGGAAGAATTGACATGTTGAAGCTCTACAATAAATCAAAATTTTTAAAGGAGGTTAATCAACCCAGGAGAAGGACTTTGAGAAGGACCCCGGCCCGAAGAAATAACAATGCCAAACAGGATAGCACAGAAAAAGAGAAAAAAGACTTAAAAGGATTAAAAGCGGGCTTGCGTGTATTGATGTCGCTCAAAAGCATTAATGGAACTTATACATTGACCAGAAATACCTTTTTACCTGGTTATATGCCTGAAGTTGATATTGTAGGGGTTGATCGGAGATACTATGATCCAGGGCTGAATTACGCAACCACCAGCGCCCCTGGTTGGAAATTTATAATGGGTGATCAAAACCCGGATATCAGAATCAGGGCAGCTCAAAATGGTTGGCTTACGCGAGATCAAAACTTTTTCTCACAATTTTCACAGGGCAGAACAGAAACCATTCAACTCAGAACCTCTCTTGAACCCATTCGGGATTTTAGAATTCAATTGGATGCAAAAAGGTCAAAATCCGATAATTATTCAGAACAGTTCAGATATTCCATAGCTGAATTTGACAGTTTGGGAAACATAGTCAGAGCAGCGGGGTTTCCTGAAGAAAGAGGGTTCCAGCCTCAAATAAATGGAAATTACACCATTTCAACCATATCAATTAAAACGGCATTTAGTCCAAATGCTACTGGCAGAAAAGACGTAACCGAAGTGTTTCAACAATTTGAAAACAACAGAGCTATCGTAAGAGCTCGACTGGATCAGGAAAATCCAAATGGGTCTGGATACGATTTAAATAATCAGGAAGTTCTCATTTCTTCATTTTTCATGGCATACACGGGAAGAGATGCCGGAAGTTCAAGTATTGAGCAATTTCCCACAATTCCATTGCCGAATTGGAGAGTGGATTATGCCGGTTTGGGTAAAGTAAAATGGCTGAAAAAGAAATTCAGTTCAATAAATTTAAATCATGCCTATTCATCCACATATGCAGTAAGCAATTACAATTCTTCAGGGGAGTATATCGAATCGAGCATAGATTTATTTACCTATGAATTACAACCGCCATATCCGACGATAAAGACAGAAAAAGACTCTATCGGCTTCACCTATGTGCCTGTTTTTATAATTCCCACCGTTACTATCAATGAGTCATTTTCGCCTCTCTTTGGGGTTAACGTCAGAACAAAAAGTAAGATCAATGCCAGCTTTGAGTACCGTGTAAGCCGAAATGTTTCTTTAAATGTTAACAACAGGTCGGTCACGGAAATTAATAATAACGACTATGTAGTTAGCCTTGGCTATACCAAAGCAGGTATGAAACTGCCATTTAGGGTGCAGGGAAGAACGGTGACCTTAAAAAATGATTTGACCATGCGAACTCAGGTGACCTTCAGGGACTCGGAAACCACGCAAAGATTAATTGATCAAAACGGCTTAATAACAGCAGGAAATTTTGTGTTTCAATTGAGACCTACCATTGAATACATGCTAAACCAGCGACTATCCCTACAGGCTTATTTTGAAAGAAATGTCAATAATCCAAAAATTTCAACCTCCTTTAAATCCACAAGTACTGCATTTGGAATTCAATTGCGATTTAGCTTATCAGGATAAAAATTAGCACTTGGTTTTAATTGCATGAAATTCTATTAATTTTGACCAAAAAACAGAGCAATGAATATCCCAAAAGACTTAAAATATACAGATGATCACGAATGGGTTCGTGTAGAAGGCAATGTCGCAACAATTGGTGTTACAGACTACGCCCAGCAGGAACTTGGTGATGTCGTTTATGTTGATATAACCGAATTAGATGAAGATTTAAATCAAAAAGATGTTTTTGGATCTGTTGAAGCGGTTAAAACGGTCGCTGACTTGTTCATGCCGGTAAGCGGAAAGGTAATCGCATTGAATGAAGACCTTGAGTCTTCGCCGGAAAAAGTTAATGATGACCCATATGGAGCGGGCTGGATGATTAAAATTGAGATGTCGAATCCTTCCGAACTGGATTCACTTTTAGATGCGGCTTCTTACGAAGGATCAATAGAATAAATTGACCATTAAATATCACATATTTACAATTGTTTGGGCCATAATTGTAAGCTCAATTATATTAATCCCAGGGGGCAGTCTGCCTAATTTGGAATTTTTCAATTTATTGGGATTTGATAAACTCGTTCATTTTTTTGCCTTTGCCTTACTTTCATTATTAATGATCGTTGGATTTAACAAGCAATACTCCGATGGCTGCTATCATTTTAATATTTATTATTTAACGATTTTCAGTTTAATCAGCTATGGTGCTTTATTGGAATTTATTCAGCAATATATCCCTGATCGCAATTTTGAAATATGGGACGCAGTGGCAAATGGACTTGGCGTGATTTTTGGTAGATTTATGTTTTTTATGATATATAAAACAAGGCTTATATAAAATCCTTTGATTTAATCGTTGGATTATAGAACTTTAAACTCTAAAACATAATACTATGGCACTGGTAATTGTAGGAGGTCTCTTATTCCTTCTTGTATTTTTGATCTTTCTTTTCAGATTTATTATTGATAAACGAACGTCAAAATATATGGAAGAAGGCAAACATGCAGATTCTCATCATTTAGAAAAGAAATACGAAGTTTCGAATATTCATAAATATTCAGGGCTTCTGGCCAATATAGGATTGGTTATAAGTTTGGGAATTGTAATAACCGCCTTTGAGTGGAAGGATTACGATGAAAAATCAACCATAGATTTGGGCTCGGTTGAAGATAATTTTGAAGATGTAATCGAAATTCCACCAACTCAGCAACCACCTCCACCACCGCCAAAAGTTCAACAACCTGAAATCATCGAAGTGCCTGATGAAGAAGAAATTGAAGAAGAAATAGAAGTAAATCTCGATGTTGAGGTCACGGAAGAAACCGTAATTGAGGAAGTTGTGGTTGAAGATGAGCCTGAGGAAGAACAAGTAGAGCAGGTATTTCTAATTGTAGAAGACCAACCCGAGCCTAAAGGCGGTATGGGTGCCTTCTATGAA
Organism: Hyphobacterium sp. CCMP332; assembly: GCA_014323545.1. Lineage (NCBI taxonomy): Bacteria > Pseudomonadati > Pseudomonadota > Alphaproteobacteria > Maricaulales > Maricaulaceae > Hyphobacterium > Hyphobacterium sp. CCMP332. Next base: position 1,365,192 of record CP058647.1, on the reverse strand, counting down.
TATCTTGGTAAAAATATACGTTATCCGGAGCAAGCCAGAAGAATGGGTGTGGAAGGCAGAGTATTTGTGGAGTTTGTAGTGGATAAAGACGGTGCGTTGACCAATGTAAAAGTAGTAAAAGGCATTGGTGCCGGATGTGATGAGGAAGCTGTAAGGATAGTAAAATCATCGCCTAACTGGACTCCGGGCCGTCAAAGGGGTAGACCGGTCAAAGTAAAAATGACCGTACCTGTGTTTTTTAAACTGAGTTAAAACTTAATCATACTAAATAAAAGCCAATCTGCAGATTGGCTTTTTTTATGATTTTCAGATAATACACGATTTGTTGGCTTTAATCGTTTTATATATACACATACGTATTTTAATGATAATAAAACGCCAAAACAATGATCGTATTCATCACAGTAGCTTTATTGTTGCTGTTAATAACTACGACCTTTCTATTTAAAATTTTTATCCATCACCAAAAAAAATCCTATCCTAAAATTAATAGAGCTGGGAGATCGGTTTATTACCTAAAAAAAAATCCATCAGTGGATTTAGTCAAATATCGACAGGCAATAAAATCAGCAGCTTTTGTAATCGCCCTCTTATTAGTTATCACAGCTTTTGAATGGAAGGATTATGACTCAAAGACAATTATTGAATTTGAAAAGGAGTCAAAATTATTTGAAGAATTCACAGATATTCCAATTACTGAAATTCCTCTTCCTCCAAAACCAAAAATTGTTAAACCAAAAATTGTGGAAGTCAAGGAAATAATAGAGGAAGATGAACTCATTGAAATAGACTGGTTAAATGACCTGGACGAAGCACCGACAGAAATTATAAAATTTGACGAAGCACCTGAAGAAACTGTAAAAGTCTTTGATTCCTACGAAAAAGTTGACAGAAATCCAGGGCCAAAGGGGGGGATGAAAAATTTTCTTAGGTTTATTGCAAAGAATTATCAATTTCCGGAAACGGCAAAAAGAAATGGCATAGAAGGAAGAATAGTAGTTCAGTTTACGGTCAATGAAGATGGCTCCTTATCCGAAGCTCAAGTGATGAAAGGCCTTTGCAAAGAATGCGATGAAGAGGCATTAAGAGTAATTAGCATCGCTCCTGATTGGGAATATGGAATGAATCAGGGAAGACCGATCCGAATGAAAATTATTGTTCCGATTGTATTAAAGTTTCATTGAAAAAAGACCATTTGTCTAAGTATTGCGACTAAAAAATAACTAGATTCAATATTAAATTTTAAATATTATATAACTGATTAAAATCATAGACATAAATAAAAAATAATCATGTTAGAGCTGTAAAAACAAAATTACATTTATCTAAAGCAATATTTTATGTTACAGATATTATTAGTTATAGGAGCCTTTTTCGCAGTAATTCTATTTGTAATACTTATTTTAAAGTTTGCAATTGATAACAGTACTTCATTTGCATTGAGTCATGGCCGTCTTGATCATTTGGATTTCAAGGTAAAAAAGATCTCAATAGCCAAATTGGATCGTTATTATGCCTTGCTTCTGGGGATTGGTTTTGTTCTCACTTTGGTATTAGTCAATGTAATTATCGAGTGGAAGAGCTATGATGAAAAACAAATCATTTCTCTGGGAAAAGTAGAAGATGACTTTGAAGAAGTATATGAAATCCCTCAAACCACTCAGCCTCCACCTCCTAAACCACAATTGCAACAACCTGAAATAGTTGCCGTACCGGATGAGGAGGTTATTGAACAGGAAATCGAAATAAATCTTGATGTCGAAATTACCAATGAAACCAAGATTGAAGAAGTAACTAAGCATTTTCCTGAAGTTGAAGAACCGGAAGAAGAAGATGTAGAACAAATATTTTTAGTAGTTCAGGATCAACCTCAACCTGTTGGTGGTATAAGCAGCTTTTACGAGTATCTAAGTGAAAATATCCGCTATCCTGATGAAGCCAGAAGAATCGGTATTAGCGGTCGTGTTTTTGTAGAATTTGTGGTCGATAAAGACGGTTCTCTTACTAATGCCAAAGTAGTCAAAGGAATAGGGGGTGGTTGTGACGAAGAGGCCTTAAGAGTTGTTTTAAGCGCACCAAAATGGAATCCGGGAAAACAGAGAGGCAGGCCCGTAAAAGTGAGAATGACAGTGCCTGTATTCTTTAAATTGGAATAGTATTATTCAGTTTGTTTGGCCAGTACCCTGACATTCAGATAACCCAAACCATTGCTGTAAACCAATGTCCAGCCTCTTTTTTTGAGTTCAGCGGCCAAACTTTTGTTAAACATACCATGTGCTACAAGTAGCGTTAAATCATTCTTATTGCTTTTATACTCAAGAAATTTAGCAGCATAGGCAATTCTTTTTTTGGCCATGTCGTAGCCTTCTATATTTGATGTATTCAATCTTGCATACCACATTAATCTTGAAAAAACCAACCAAAAATTAAGAGGCAAACGTATAAATGGAACAGGCAATATTTCCCTTTCAAATTCTCTAAAAAGCTTTTCGCTTTGTAAATGGATATTTCTATTCTCAATAATTTTTTGTGCTGTATTTTTGGCGCGGACAAGATTACTCGCGTAAATAGTGTCTAAATCAAGATTTTCCAGACAAACAGGTCTTTGTTCAAAGTCCATTACCTCGACTTCATCATACAATCGGCTGTATTCCTGAGCCATATAAGAAGTAAATAGACCATCTTTTGGCAATAAGGGCTCACCATGTCTGATTAAGATAATTTGTTGTATTCTTTGATTGTCCGGATAATTTTTTGCTTCAGAAGTGATAATTTTTAAAAGACAATTTTCTTTAGATCCACCTGAATTTTTGGCATAGGCCTGCTTGAGCTCTTCTATGGAGGTTTGAGCAATTCCTATATTGATGTAAAAAAAGGTCAAATACAGGACAGCAAAACAAAACTTTTTAAGCATTTATTAATAATACAGTTTTAATACTAAGGATTCAATTTGAAAAAGCTAAATTTGTGTTTTATTGGTCTTACTAATCGTGTAATACAATTCTAATCTATGTACAATCTTCCTTACGATAAGGATGAATTAGGTTTTTTCTTTGTCCTGTCCAAAAATATTGAATGGGATCAAAGTACGAAGTCACTTGAATCAATTTATGATAATTTGAAGCTTGTAGACCTGACCGATTCTTATAAAAAAGAATTTGACACGGAAGGAGATTTAAAAAAATTAAAACTAATAGATTTTTTTGGAGACAATGAGCCATTTACAAAAGCTTGTCTTGAGAAGGCTTTAGACGAAAAATCATTTGAAATTCAATTTAGTGAAGAGGAATCAAAGGATAAATACAAATATTACCTGGGGCGGTATAGCATCAATACAGATAAAAACAAGCAAATTGAAAGTTTTAGCGGAGTAATTGATAAAATCACAATTGATCAGTACTACGAAAGAAAACTACAAAATCTTTCGGATGAATTAAATCGCCGGATACGCGAACTGCACAACATCAATTTCGCCACTTCACATCGGGTTCGGTCTCCCCTTGCGCGAATAATGGGTTTGATTGAAATAATGAAACTGGAAGATAAATACGATCCTTATATGGAAATGCTTGAAAAAAGCAGTAAGGAACTCGATAAAGAAATAAGGAGATTTATTAGAATATTGGAACAAGAAAAACCCCCAAATTAATTAATTCGAGGGTTGTTTTTTTATCCATTCATTGAAATAAGGAATTCATCATTATTCCTTGTCCCTTTGATTCTTTCAAGTAGGAATTCCATGGCTTCAATGGAATTCATATCGTTCATGAATTTTCTTAAAATCCAGACTCTGTTAAGTTCATCCTTATCCATCAACAGGTCTTCACGTCTGGTACCGGAAGCAGGAATATCGATAGCAGGATAAACTCGCTTATTCGCAAGTTTTCTGTCAAGTTGTAATTCCATATTACCTGTTCCCTTAAATTCTTCAAAAATCACTTCATCCATTTTTGAACCCGTTTCTATTAGGGCTGTGGCAATAATTGTCAATGAACCCCCATTTTCAACATTTCTGGCTGCACCAAAAAATCTTTTTGGTTTATGAAGTGCATTTGCATCCACACCACCCGAAAGAATTTTACCCGATGAAGGAATTACGGTATTGTAAGCCCTGGCCAATCTTGTAATAGAATCCAAAAGGATGACTACGTCATGACCACATTCTACCATTCTTTTAGCCTTTTCGATAACCATTGTAGCTACTCTTACATGGCGCTCAGCTTGTTCATCAAATGTCGAAGCTATTACTTCGGCATCAACACTTCTGGCCATATCCGTTACCTCTTCGGGTCTTTCATCGATTAGTAAAATCATCAAATAAATCTCGGGATGATTTTTTGATATCGCGTTGGCTACATCTTTAAGCAAGACTGTTTTACCCGATTTTGGCTGAGAAACAATCATACCTCTTTGTCCTTTTCCAATAGGAGCAAAAAGATCGAGTATTCTCGTTGAATATTGTCCCGGACTGGTACTGAGATTGATTTTTTCTTCCGGAAATAGAGGAGTCAAATGCTCAAAAGGCACTCGGTCTCTTATTTGCTCAGTGGTTTTGTTGTTAACGCTAACAACTTTCAAAAGCGCAAAATATTTCTCTCCATCTTTTGGAGGTCTAATCTGACCCTGAACTGTATCTCCTGTTTTCAGACCAAACAGTTTAATCTGAGAAGGTGAAACGTATATATCATCCGGGCTGGCGAGATAATTATAATCTGTGGATCTCAAAAATCCATAGCCGTCCTGCATGATTTCAAGAACACCTTCACTTTCAATGACGCCATCAAACTCCTTAAAATTCGGGAGATTCTTTTTCTGACGGTGTTGAGGTTTATCTTGAGCTCTATCTCTATCCTGTCCCTTTTTATCTACCGTTTTATTGGCGGGCTTTGCAGTTCCTTTTCTGTTATCATCAGAACCGCTTTCTTCAACTTCCTCTATATCGGGAAGCTTGAAATCAGCATCATCTTCGTCCAGTGATATATCAAAAAGTTCATCTGTTTTGGATTTCTTTTCCGGACTTTCTTTTTTAACCGGTTTTGCTTCTTTTTTGTCTTTTCCATCTCCATTGCTGGAAATGACTTTTTTGACCTTGTCAGGTGAAGCGGCCTGAACATCTAAAATTTTGTAAATAAGATCTTTTTTCTGAAGTTTTTTAAAGTTGGCGATCTCCAGTTCCTGGGCGATATCCTTAAGTTCAGAAAGAAGTCTGACATTTAACTCTTCGAGAGTATACATAATGTGAAATTAATCGGTGTAGAATTTATACGTTATTAGAATAGAAGTAAAAAATGATTGGTTGTAAACGAATCAGGGAAACTCTTGACCGTTTATAGGTAATGCAATAATAGAACAAGCGCACAATAATTTCAAAGAATCGGACAGAAATTATTCATTTATGTCCAAAAAATTCAAAAAAATCATCTTGAACTTCAATTTTCTTAATTTCGCGCTTGTAAATACCCTAAAATGTTAGAGTTAAAAAATATTATTCAGAATAAGGCATCCATTGCAAAGGCTTTAGGCAAAAGAAATATTGCAGATGCGGGTGGTATACTCGAAGAAATTATAGCCGAAGACGAAAAGCGAAGAGCAATTCAGAGAGAAAATGACGATTTGCTTGCTGAAGCAAATCAAATCGCCAAGTCAATTGGAACTTTGATGAAATCCGGAAATAAAGAAGAAGCAGAAAAGGCTAAAAAGCGTTCTTCAGAACTCAAACAGAAAACAAAAGAATTGGGCAATTCCTTAAAGGAAATTGAAAATAAGCTTGTTCAGCTTCTTTATCAGATTCCAAATGCGCCGCATGAATCTGTTCCGGCAGGCCATTCTGCAGAAGATAATATCAATGTATTTCAATCCGGAACAACTCCCGAACTACAATCAAATGCAAAGCCGCATTGGGAGCTTATTGAAGATTTGGATATCATCGACTTTAAACTGGGTGTAAAAATCACAGGTGCGGGATTTCCTGTATATAAGGGGAAAGGGGCAAAACTTCAAAGAGCACTGATCAATTTCTTTCTATTCGAAGCTGGCAATGCGGGCTATGATGAAGTACAGCCGCCCATTGTCATTAATGAGGAATCGGGTTATGGCACCGGTCAATTACCCGATAAGGAGGGAATGATGTACGAAGTGGAGAAAGAAAAATTATTTTTAATTCCAACTGCAGAAGTGCCCATTACAAATTTATACAGGGATGTTATTTTAAAGGATTCAGATTTACCTATTAAAAACGTAGGATATACCCCCTGTTTTAGAAGAGAAGCCGGATCCTGGGGATCACATGTACGCGGTTTAAACCGATTGCATCAATTTGATAAAGTTGAAATCGTTCAAATTTCCAAACCCGAAGATTCGTATAAAACATTAGATGAAATGTGTGAACACGTTGCTTCTCTGCTTGAAAAACTGGAATTGCCTTACAGAAAACTTAAGCTCTGTGGTGGAGATATGGGATTTACCTCGGCATTGACCTTTGATTTTGAAGTATTTGCTGCAGCACAAAAAAAATGGTTGGAAGTAAGTTCGGTCAGCAATTTTGAAACCTACCAGGCCAATAGACTTAAATTGAGGTATAAAAATGAAGAAGGTAAAACCAGTTTACTTCATACCTTGAACGGTAGTGCATTGGCCTTGCCGAGAATAGTGGCGGCTTTATTGGAAAATAATCAAAAAGACGGGCACATATCAATTCCCAAGGCATTGCAGGCCTATACGGGTTTTGATAAAATTTAATAGACTTTTTCAAGAATTGATCTAAAAGCCACACATTCATCCTTGAAGCGTTCGCTGTGTTTAGCTTGAAGGGCGGGTGCAGCATTTGCCTGGTAGAGTTGTAGATCTTTCATCTCTGAAAAACGATATTGAATTGAGTAGGTCACCGAATTGTCTTCCTTATTTAAAAGGACACGAAACATTTCATGTCCGGCAAAATAACCGGTTTCGAGTACTTCGGGAATGTGGACCTCGTTCATCCATTTCAACCAGTCTTTTTCAATTTCTGAACTAAGGGAAACTGTCACGTTGTATATATACATTAAAGATTATTTTAAAACTTTTACCCAACCCTTGTATCTCAGGTCACTTTCGCTGAGCCGCATTTCGTAAAAATAATCACCTGAGTTAAGATTTTCAGCCGCCCATTCATTCTTATAATTCTCACTGGAAAATACTTTATGCCCCCAGCGATTATAAATACTTATTTCCCAAACCTGGCTTGGAGGTGCCTGGATTTCAAAAAAGTCATTAAAGCCATCTCCATTAGGGGTAATTACGTTTGGCCTGATGACCCCATTTATTTCTTCAGTAAAAGAAATGCTGTTTTCGCAACCGAATAAATCATCTTTGGCCTGAAGTTCTATTCGATATTGTCCGGGGTAGTTAAAGATATAATCAAGATTTTCAGATTCAAAACTATCAATCAATACATTGATCTCTGCATTAAATATTTTCCATTGGTAATTGTATCTGAACATTAAAAAGGTGTTGTTTTCGAAATTTACTTCGATAGGAGCCAGGGGAAATTCCCCAAGATCCTCATAGATATAATCCACTTCAATTTCTTCTTTCACTTCAAATTCAATTAGAATTGCGTCATTACAAACGCCATTTGAAACGATATACTCATAACTCGGGTCTCCACTTCCCTGTGGTTTAATTGTGCTGCTCGCAGCATTTGGATTTGAAATATCTTCAGGATTTGCATCGGATCCTATTGGGATCCATTCATAACTGTATGAATATTCCGGAAAGGTTATTAAATCAGGTTCGATAAAAATCTCATCGCCAAAACACAAATCAGGGATATCCTCAAGAAAAATGTCTGTTTTTGGAAAAACTGTAATCAGGATGGAATCGCGACTGGTACATTCCTTTTCATTGGTAATTTCAAAAGGGAAATACCTATCCACCGATGTTCGCAATACTGTTCTTGAAGAATCGGGACTTAAAACAAGGGCCGTGGTAGAATCCCAGGAATAAATCAGCGAATTGTAAGTAGAATCCGGTACAACGTTAAGATCAACTGCAATGGGCGCACCATTGCATACTGTAAATGCAGAATCTGAAAAAGAAACAGGATTGGCCAAAGGAAAATTAAAAACACGGACTTCTACCGAATCCAAAGCCAGACATTTGGTAACTGAATCCTGTACTTGAACAATGTAATTGGTGGTAATCTGTGGTGAGGCAAAAGGATTTGGACAAATATTGCAACTCAAACTATTCCCGGGAGACCAAACGATACTATCACTATCAAGAAAATTACTATTCAATTCCACCGCTTCGCCAACACAAACACTGTCATCCGGTCCGGCATCGTAAACAAAGGTTTCGCGGATAAGCAAGGTTACAGAATCGCCGGTGGGAACAGATGTGGTGTCATCGCATGGATCAAAAAGTGTTAACACGATGGTTTCCAAGGGATCAACAATAGTATCATCTATTGGAACAATAAACAGTTCTATGGAATCCACAAATGCAGGAATCGTATCGCGATCGCCAACCGGATTTCCATTAAGATCTACAAAGTCAATTCCGTTTTGAGCCGTACCTCCCAAATCCCAACGCAGGGGAACAGGAAAACTGGGTTCTATGGTTCGAATAAAAACAAATTTTCCATTGTTGCATCCTTCCACGCCATATTCAAAGCGCGTATAGACGGATTTTGGCAATATTCGAGCTCCAAAACTGCCAAGACTCCCTTTTTCGATAAATACACCCGAATCCAGAATACCATCTCCAACATCGGCAACAGCGAGTTTTAAGCGATAGGTCTGGCATGGAATAACCGGAGTTTTTGCAGTTAAAACCGTTGTAAACCCATCGTATTGCAGATTAGGATTTAAAGCAGGTGTCGTTCCATCTCCATTGTCAACATAAAATGCAGAATTAGATACATTGTTAACATTATCAATTGATACCGGAGTATTGACCGTACCAGGAATTATGGCAATATTTTTATTTCCACTTATGCCCGGGCCACTAATGAAAAATCCAAAAACATCATTGAATCCAGCATTTACAAATTCAAGATATTCCTCTGAACTAAAAACATAATTAAACTGGAGCGTATCTGAAGAGGGAATGACATCAAATTCAACAAAACATGCATCTTGCGTGTTTGCGCCTGTTGACAAAATTAAACTATCCAGGCTGGGATCGCCGGGTGAAAAGTTATCGGTCCCGCTGCCCGGCGCGTCATTTGGTCCGGGTGCGTCGAATATTGAACCCGATGTAAGGATTAATCCATTGGGAATATTTAAAGTATTTGTGGTATCGGCAAATGTTCCATACGCCCCACTTGGGCAATTGAGATTAATATTTTGAACCACAACTCCTTCAGAAACCAGCGATTGAACAATTTGCTGTATAGAACCGGTATCAGATACTGAAACCTGGGCCTTTGTAACACCAAATGTCAGAAAGACAACAAGTATAAAGAGAGAAATTCGTATTTGGAATATGATATGCATACAAACCCATTGTTTGAATACATTAAAATACGAATTATTTGTTTTCAGCAACGACCTCTTTAACCTGCGGCATGAATCTTTTAAGGAGGTTCTCAATTCCGGATTTAAGCGTCAGTGTTGATGAGGGACAACCGCTACAGGCTCCGTGCAATTCAACTTTAACCACACCATCTTTATAGTCGGAAAATTGAATAGATCCACCGTCCATTTCTACCGCCGGACGAATGTATTCATTTAGTATTTCCTTAATTTTTTTAACTTCTTCAGGATCTGAATCCTGAATCTCATTCGCGTCATTTTGCGATTTTCGGATTACATCTTCTCCACTTTCAAGATAGTTTTTGATGGTTTTTTTAAGCTTAGGAATTATGTCTGCCCATTCACTTGTTTCATCTTTTGTGACGGTCACAAAATTATTCATAATAAAAACACGCTCTACGAACTTATGAGCAAATAATTCTTTTGCCAGGGGAGAATTTTCAGTATTGTGTACACTTTCAAAATCGTAGCTGTTATTATCGGGGGAAATAAGAAAATTGGCCACAAACTTCAAAGAATTCGGGTTTGGATTTGCTTCAGTATAAACTTCTATATGCTTTTTAATTTGCTCCATTTTTTTGGCTTTGTGATTCAACAAGGTATTTCCTTTTTAAGTTCTTATTCATGATCTTGCACTGAATAATTTATTTCATTTTCTGTACTGGCTACAATACTGGCAACGGTAGCATCACCGGTGACATTTATAACGGTTCTGCACATGTCAAGGATTCTATCCACCGGAAAAATTATGGCTATCCAGGCGGGATTCAGACCCACAGATTCGAGTACAATGATCAACATAATCAATCCGGCGCTGGGAACAGCAGCAGAACCAATCGAAGCAAGCGTAGCTGTCAGGACGATCAAAAGTTGTTGTCCAAGTGTTAAATCAACCATGTGTAACTGTGCTAAAAAAAGTACAGCGACAGATTGATACAAGCTTGTGCCATCCATATTTACGGTGGCGCCGATCGGTAATACAAAACTTGTAATTTCTTTACTCACGCCTAAATTGTCATTAACACATTCAATAGTCACCGGCAAAGTGGCCGCACTACTACTGGAGGAGAAGGCTAGCAATTGTGCCGGACTCATTGCTCTGAAGAAATTCTTATAGCTGAGCTTTTTGATAACGGCACTGATAACTCCCGGATATATCAAAAAAAGTAAAATGCCCAATCCCAGAACTACGCAAAGCGAATACCAACCCAGACCTTTAAATATTTCAACCACCTGAGAGGGGCTGTCACCGGCCATTTTAGACACTTGCCCTGCTAATAAGGCAAAGACAAAAAATGGTGCTGCTTGCATTACAATATCTACCATTTTCAGAAATACTTCTGAGAGCGCGCTTACCACCGAAATAATAGTTTGTGATTGTTCGGAGGGAATCATGAGAAGGCAAAGTCCAAAGAATATTCCAAAGAAAATCACCTGCAGCATCAGGCTATTATCACCTAGTGAAAAGAAAATATTTTCCGGAACCATATCCACCAGAAATTGCAAGGGTCCCTGCTCTTTTCTTTTCTCAACCGATTCCATTTTTTCTTTTATAAACTCCTCTTTTTCTTCAATCGTCTTTGTTGGTGCTCCGGCTTCCGTTAAATTTCTTCCATCCAGAATTTCTACCCCATCTTTTTGAGCCACCCATGATTCATAGCTTTTGCGATTTACTTTCCTTTGTTCCTGATCTATCAATGCCCCGGGTTTTACAATATTTGCAATCAGCAACCCAACCGTTATTGCTGTCATGGTTGTAATGAGGTATAACCCTAGTGTTTTTGCACCAATTCTTCCCAGTTTACCGATATTGCTCAACCCCGAAACGCCCTGAATGATTGAAAAAAGGACCAAAGGAACAGCGATGAGTTTCATCAATCGGATAAAAATTAATCCAAATGGATCGATCCATTTTATGGTAAATTCTGACCATCCGAAATAACTGGATAAGAGAGCCCAGATAATTCCGAGGATTAATCCAAAAATGATATTTATATGCAAGGGGAATCTCTTCATTTCAAATTTTTGAAATCCTGCTAAGTAAGTAAAAATCTGCAAGAACAAAGGCGGTAAGTGCATCTACAATGGGAACAGCTCTCGGTACCACACATGGGTCATGTCGTCCCTTTCCTTTTAATATTACCTCTTCACCGCTATCATTAACACTTGGTTGATCTTTCATTATCGTAGAAATCGGTTTAAAGGCGACATCGAAATATAAATTTTCTCCATTGCTGATACCACCCTGAATTCCACCGGCATTATTGGTTTTGGTTTTTAGGACATTATCTCTTTTCTCGTATATATCATTGTGCTCGGATCCTTTCATTTGGGCAGATTCGAAGCCAGATCCATATTGAAAACCCTTTGCTGCATTTATGCTCATCATGGCCTGGGCCAAAGCAGATTGTAATTTATTAAATACCGGCTCTCCAAGACCAATAGGCATATTTTTCACCACACATCGAATTATGCCTCCAAGTGTATCACCTTCCTTGCGAACGGACTCCAAATGACTGATCATTTTTTCGGCTATTGGCTGATCCGGACACCTGACCATGTTGGAATCGATTGAGCTGTAGTCAATTTCATCGTTTTTTAGTTGAGTAGAAATATTGCCAATTTGTTTTACAAAAGAATGGATTTGAATTTCCGTATTGTCCAGCAATTGGGCAGCAATAGCACCAGCAGCTACCCAGTTGGCGGTTTCACGGGCCGAACTTCTTCCGCCACCGCGATGCTCTCTGATACCGTATTTTTGTTCATAGGTATAATCGGCATGCCCCGGTCGGTAATTATGTTCTAAATGATCGTAATCCTTTGATTTCTTATCTCTGTTTTCAATATAAACGGATATGGGGGTACCGAGACTGATGCCATCTTTTATTCCACTCAGAATTTTGATGCCATCGTTTTCTTTTCTTTGGGAAGTAAGTTTCGATTGTCCGGGTTTTCTTCTCGCCATTTCCCTCTCGATTTTGCCGATGTCAATGCTGACTCCTGCCGGAAAACCATCCAGTATAAAACCAAGGCCTTCACCGTGAGATTCGCCAAAAGTTGTGAGTTTTAGTATCCTACCGAGGGAATTCGACATTTATTTTTTAATGTAAACATAAATACTGACCAAAAGACTCAGACTTAGCAGAGAAAGGTAAATGATTTTTGGAACAATTGATTCTTCCCTGGCTTGTAATTTATTATTTTGAAACTCAATGAGATCGTAAAATGTACCCATATCATTCGATAAAATATAGGAGTTTTTTTGACTTTCACCTGTAACTTCAATTTTGATTTCAGATTTTAAGGTATCGTACTTTTCTGTTTTTGGGTTAAAAAATATCCATGAAAAATAGTCCCCTAAATCATAAGCCCCGGGTTCTTTTGGAATGGCATAAAAATTAAATGATTTGGAACCGCCAACAGAATTGTTCGCCCTTTGAATATTTTGGGCTACGCTTGGTGAATAAAAATCAAAATTCTCATCCTGAGGTGCCTGCAGGTCATTGATTCCAGCAATATTTCCCTGGCCTTTTATTTTAAACGAATATTCAAAACTGTTACCCGTTTTTAAATTGCTTCCATTGAGGTCTTCCTCCAATTTATAATTACCCACACTTACCAATTCCTTTAAAGGATGCTCAGGCAAAGGCTTTACACGAATCCGCCTTTTTTTCGATTTAAAGACGGCTTCGTCTTCTTGTCTGGGAGAACCAAAGAAACTTCTGGTTCTGGCTTCCTTGTATTTTATTACTCTCAGTTGTGTTGGAGGGATGACTATGTCTTTTTCATTTAATGGAAAATAGGAGGATTGAAATAGAATGTATTGATCATAATTTTTACCATTGAGTTTCACCGGTTTTCTCATAATTTCGCTAATTCCAAAATTTTCTTCCCAAACGTTGGCCGGTTTTATTTCTTTTATTATTTCGTTTAATTGATTGCCAATATCACCCGGAAATCGCATTTGTGCCTTGTTTTTCTCGGCTACAAAAAATGACACGGTCAAATTGAATCCTTCACCGCGATACACTTCTGTTTTATCAGTTGTGACTGCAAAGAAGGCATCTGCTTCCACATCTACATATTCTATATTGCTTCTGCCCTGGTTAAAGAATTCGTCAAATGGATCCCAGGCGAAAGGGTCGCGCCGCCGCTGATTTTGAACAGGTGGACCTACTGTAATTTTTGTACCCTTTGAGCTTACCGTTTTACCATTAATGGTCATTTTGAAAGGGGCGAGCGAAAATGTTCCTTGTTTGGTCGGAAAATAATTCTGTGTAATGCTGGTTGAAACAGACATTTTTCCATTTACTATGGTAGTATTGGTACTTGAGGAGGTGCCTCTTTTCTGAAAACCAGGTATTTCCGGAAAGTCGGAATAGGCCTTGAAATTTTCATTTTCCAAAATAATTTTAATCGTGTAAACCTGATTTTGGGCAATACTGTTTCGGCCCAATTCAATGCGTACATCCCCAGGAGCCGCCTGTAAAAAAGATCTGGAAAATATCAGAAAAAATAGTAATATTATGTTAGTAAAATAGCGCATCCTTTCCTCCAATATTGAGTTTGCAAATACAAATTTAATAAAATGAAATATGAGAGTAATACATGCGTTAATTTTCTAGCCAAAACGTTAATATAAAATGTTGGAATACAGTAAGACTATTTTGAAAAAAGTGAGTTTTGATAATGCACTTTTCGAAAGGGAATTATTAAAAGCCATCAGAAACATCATTACTGAAAAATTGGAAGAATTTCGAAGATGGTGTTTTATTCATTTCGGGCAAAGCCATCGCGACATACTAATACGTGCTTTTAATACCGTCAGCTAAAACAAAAAGCTGATTTATCAGTTTTTTCCTTATGAACAAAAATATTCAAAGACTCGCGGGGCTGATCATGATATTGGCCGGATTGTCAAGCTTTTTTCTAAACCCCAGCCGTCCTCCTACAGCTTTTATCGGACCATTCATTGGAGTAGTTTTACTTTTTCTGAGTATCGGTCTGGGCAGAAATATCCGCTCTTATTATTTTTCGCTTTTACTAAGCCTTCTCTTTGGTGTAATGACAGCCAATATGGCTTTCAAATCCTATGATAAAGAAGATTCACCGGAAAAATCGCGGAGAATAGTTGTCTTCTGGTCAATGAGTATTGCTTGTCTTGGAAACGGTGCTTTTCTTTTGGCCAATTACAAGAAGAGGTCTGGCAATGAGTGACGAAGGCTAGCGAGCAAAGTCAATATTCCGCTTTAAACCTTTAAACTTTGTACGTTTCACGGCCGACCTTGAAAATAGTTCTGAGAATTTTGATTCATTTAGATTTTCCCATTCATTTTTCGACATTTCCATCAGGGCATTAAGTGGTTTAAATTCTTCTGTTGTATGATATTTTGAAAATCGATTCCAAGGACAAACATCCTGACAGATATCACAACCGAAAATCCAGTTATCCATTTTCCCTTTAAAAGTATCCGGAATTTCATTGCGCAGCTCAATGGTTAAATAGGAAATGCATTTTGTTGCATCCAGCCAATAAGGATTGCTGATGGCATCTGTAGGGCAGGCATCGATACAGCGTGTACAATCACCACAAAAATCAGGAATCTCATTATCTGCTTCGAGTTCCAGGTCCGAGATGATGTGTCCTATAAAAAAATAGGATCCGGCACCTTTATTTATCAAAAGCGTATGTTTTCCAATCCAGCCCAAGCCTGCTTTTTTTGCCCAGACCCTATCCATTACCGGGGCGGAATCCACAAATAATCTTCCGTTAATCGCACCGATTTCTTTTTGAATGGATTCAAAAAAAGATTTCAATTTATCCTTTACAACAAAATGATAATCCTTTCCATAAGCGTATTTGGAGATTTTATATGAGTTGGCTTTTTGTTTTCTTTTAGGATAGTAATTTAAGAGAACAGTAATAACACTTTTGGATTCTTCTACCAGTTTTCTGGTGTCCAGCCTTTTGTCAAACCAGTTTTCCATCCAGCTCATTTCCCCGTGTTGTCCGGCTTTAAGCCATTTTTCCAGCTTAGGTGCCTCTTCCTCTAAAAATCCCGATTCAGAAATCCCACATTCATCAAATCCTGCATTTATTGCCAGTTTTTTGACTTGCTCGGTACGTACTTTTTTCCGGAAAGAATCCATTAACTAAATAGATCGCGAGTGGAATTCGGAGGCACTATTCCCAAATGCTTATATGAGAGTTCGGTGCAAACCCGACCTCTGGCAGTGCGTTTTAAATAGCCTTCTTTAATCAGATAAGGCTCATAAACTTCTTCGATGGTTTCTGTTTCTTCACCACAGGCGGTTGCAATGGTAGAAATACCAACGGGACCTCCTTTGAATTTGTCAATTATAGTCTTGAGTATCCGGTTATCCATTTCATCCAATCCGGCTTTATCCACATTCAGAGCTTCAAGTGCCATTCTTGCGATATCAAAAGTTACCTTTCCTTTGCCTTTCACCAAAGCAAAATCCCTGGTTCTTCTCAAAAGATTATTTGCAATTCTTGGGGTACCCCTACTTCTGCCTGCAATTTCATCGGCTGCGTTGTCATCGTATTCCGTTTCCAAAATCCCACATGATCTTTTGATGATTTTTGTCAATAATTCTTGATCGTAATAATCAAGTCTCGCGGTAATACCGAAACGTGCGCGCAAGGGTGCGGTTAAAAGACCGGAACGCGTTGTAGCGCCAATCAAGGTAAAAGGGTTTAATTCAATCTGTACCGATCTGGCAGATGGGCCGGAATCCAACATAATATCGATGCGGTAGTCTTCCATGGCAGAATACAAATATTCTTCTACCACAGGATTCAAACGATGAATTTCATCGATAAACAAAACATCATAAGGTTCAAGGTTGGTTAGGAGTCCTGCCAGGTCTCCCGGCTTATCCAATACCGGTCCGGAAGAAATTTTTAAATTGGATTTAAGCTCATTGGCGATAATATGCGAAAGCGTAGTTTTCCCCAGGCCCGGTGGCCCGTGCAATAAAACGTGATCGAGAGATTCTTCACGCATCTTTGCGGCGCCAACAAAAACTTTTAAATTATCAACGATCTTTTCCTGGCCCTGGAAGTCATCAAAACTCAATGGCCGTAGTGCTTTTTCAAGCTCTTTATCTTCCTGGCTCATATGAGCTTTATCACCCTGAATATAATCTTCCCGCATTAATCAATAACTTTGTCGCAATTTACAATTTATACCGTTTATCCTTTTAATTTAATATGAAGCAAAGAAAACCAAATTGGAAAAAGAGCGCGATTTATCCAATTGTTTTGATCGTATTGGTTTTGATCGTTTATCAGTACCGGGAATCCAAAAAAGCGGAAACCTATATCCAGATTGAAGGAAATACCATGGGGACGACCTACCATATTAAATACATTGACGATAAAAAGATCAATTACAAATCAGAAATTGATAATTTATTGGTCGATTTCAATCAATCCCTTTCCACTTATATTTCAGATTCGGAAATATCACAATTCAATCAATCCGACAGTATAATTTTTAGAAGCGAATTTTTTTTACCGGTGCTTATTAAAGCAAAAGAGGTGTATGAATTTTCCAAAGGTGCTTTCGACCCCACTGTTATGCCATTGGTAAATGCATGGGGTTTTGGTTTTAAAAACAGTGAGAACATTGATTCCACAGATATCGATTCGCTCATGCAATTTGTAGGCTTTGAACACATAATTTATAATGAAAATTCCATTAAAAAGGATACAAGCGGTGTTATGCTTGATTTTTCAGCCATTGCGAAAGGTTATGGGGTAGACCTGATTGGGGAGTATTTTGAAGAAAGAGGCATTAAAAATTATATGGTTGAAATAGGCGGTGAGGTAAGATGTAGAGGAAAGAACAATAAAAATAGCATTTGGCTTATTGGAATTGACAATCCCAAATACAACGAAGATGGCAAAAGTCTGAAAGCGACTGTCAAGCTTGAAAATTTGTCATTAGCAACTTCGGGGAATTACAGAAATTTTTATGTCAAAGAAGGCGTGAAGTACGCGCATACCATAAATCCAATTACAGGTTATCCCGTTGATCATACCTTACTCAGCGCTTCGGTTTTTTCAGAAAACTGCATGACGGCCGATGCCTACGCTACTGCTTTTATGGTAATGGGTACGGAAGCAACGATTGAATTAGCTCGGGAACTTGGCCTAATGATTTACCTGGTATACTCCGATGAAAACGGAGAAACCATTTCATACATGTCCGATGGGCTTAGAAAAATGATAATTGAGAACTAGTTTTTCCACTCCAGACTGTTGATCAATACCAGCGCATCTTTTTTGAGGTATTCGATTACCGGAGCTAAAGAATCATTTTTTGTGGCCGTTTTAAAGTAGATCGCACCGCGAAGAAAATGCTTTGTACTGTCGCTAAGGTAAAATTGCATTGGACTCGGTACTTCACCCTCCAATTCAAAAATGGTGGCCGACTGTCCATTATCGGTTTTAATTTCCACCCTGTCGATGGCAGTGGCTTTGATTTGATGTTTTGAAGTAAGTTTATAGGCATCATTGATCAAACTCCGGTACATCGCTTCATTTTCAATGGGAATGTAGGTAATCTGCATATCGGCATTGAAATCGTAATATTCAATATCGATCCAGTCTTTGGTGGCATAAGGGGAGCTGTGTTGGCGAACTTCAGCTTCTTTTGAAACTAAAAACGTATAGGGATAATCACCCTTCAGGCTGTCGTAATGATGTGGCGGTAAATCGATTCGATTATATCCCTTTTGCTTAGGTGTAAATTCGCCTTCACAAGCGAATAGAAAAACCGAAAAAATACTAATCTGAAAAACTTTCCTGATCATTGATTGCTGATTCTTCAAGGATTTCAACCTTGACTTTTTTTATTTTCTTTAGATCAACAGCGACGACAGTAAACTGAAACTGTTTAAAATTGATTTTTTCACCGACCTTTGGTAAATGCGAAAACATTTCAAGCAGCAGACCACCGAGTGACTCACTTTCGCCTTTTACATCTTCAAAAATATTCAGGTCTATGTCCAGAGCCCTACAAAAATCATTGAGCGGGGTTTTGCCTAAAAATGTATATAGACTTTCATCTTCTTTAATATAAGTCTTGTCTTCATCATCAAATTCATCGTTGAATTCTCCAACAATTTCTTCGATGACATCTTCAAGCGTTACCAATCCGGCCGTACCACCGTATTCATCTACAACGATGGCCATATGAACACGTTTTTCCTGAAAATCCCTGAGTAAGTCATCAATTTTTTTGGTTTCAGGAATAAAAAATCCTTTTCGGACCAGTTTCTGCCATTCAAAGTTATCTTCTTCATCGATATGAGGTAACAGGTCTTTTATGAATAAAATACCCTGGATATCATCAACGGTTTCTTTAAAGACCGGCATTCTGCTATAGCCATTTTTATTGATGATGTCCAAAAGTTCGTGATAGTTGATTTCCTCATCAAGGGCGAGGATTTCCATTCTGGACTTCATGATTTGCTTGGCGGTGATTTGTCCAAAATTTAATATCCCTTTTAAAATTTCTTTTTCCTCAACGGTAGTGTCTTCATTTGCGGTCAGTTCGAGGGCGCGATGCAATTTGTCTACCGATACATTGAAACCTTTCTTTTGAACCCGCTTTTCGATAAATGATGAGCTTTTTGTCAAAAGGTAGGATAAAGGCATTAATACTACACTCGCTACATATAATATACCCGAAGTAAACCTGGAAAAACTCAGATTATTTCTGTTGGCATATACTTTTGGTGTGAGCTCACCAATAAAAACGATCAGAAATGTAACTACAAATGTGAGGGCTGCCAGGATGGAACCGCTGTTGCCCTGTTGTGGAAAATAAAACCACACAAGGTAAGTAGAATAAATGACCATGGTCACATTTATAAAATTATTAAGGATAAGGATGGTAGCCAGGAGTCGCTGTGGCCTATTAAGCAATTCCAAAATCCGCTTGTCGGTTTTTTTCTCGCTAAAGTACAAGTCACTCAATACGCTTTTTGGCAAAGAGAAAAAGGCTACTTCTGAACCTGAAATAATGGCCGAAGCCAATAAGAGGAATAGGAATACCAGAATATTGAATCCAAAAAATAACAGATCAATTTCGAAGAGTATTTGCGCGAAATTGACCAGGACCTGTTCCGGACCGGGGTCTAAACTGCTGCCTTCCAAAAGATGTTTGCTAGGTTAAACATATACTTAGAATGGTAGATCATCGGCATCATCCGATGCACCCTGATTGATATCTGCAGGACTAACTTCCTTTTTTGGAGCCTCGGTTCTGGGTGTCTGAGAAGCCGTATTATCGGTTCCCGAATCGCTTCTTCCACCGAGCATGGTCATGTTTAAAACACGTATTTTAGTTTTTTTTCGATTATTTCCCTGTTCATCCTGCCAGGTGTCAGATTTAATTTTTCCCTCTACATAAACAGAGCTTCCTTTTTTAAGATATTGTTCTGCTATTTTGGCCAGCCCGTCCCACATTTCGAGATCGTGCCATTCGGTATTATCTACTCTGTTGCCATTTTTATCTTTGTAGGACTCGGTTGTTGCAAGCGCTATATTGGCCACCACTGAGCCACTTTCAAGATATCTTACTTCGGGATCTTTACCCAGATTACCAATTAAAATTACTTTGTTAACGCCTGCCATATGCTTTTAATAAATGTATTTCTCTAAAAAATTAAGAATTAATTTCGGTTTGCCCAAATCCTTGCTTTCTACTTTGCTGAAGAATGAACTGTGTTCAAAAATTTGTTCAAAAGTCGAATAATTTATCCGATCATTTTGCAAAATTATGAATTTAGCCCAAATACTTTGGTGTGAAAGTTGGTGTTTTTGAAATGGGCTTATTTCGCGGATGTCAAATCCTGCATTAATCAATTGCTCAAGCCTTTTATTTTTTAAGAAAGAATCTTCATTTAATTCCTTTTTAAATTCTATTAAAGGAAAATCGTATAAATTTTGCCAAATGTCCTTTTCCACTCTTTTTTTCATTAGGATCTGATCTTTTGAAATAATGACCAGATAATAGAAATAGCGATTTCGGGTTTTTATTTTTTTCGATTTCAGAGGCAATTCGGTTTGAATTTTACGATCATAGGCTTCGCAATGGTTCTGAAAAGGACATGCTTCGCAGTTCGGATTTTTTGGCGTGCAGATCATTGCACCCAATTCCATCATCGCCTGATTGTGAAGGTCCGGTCTCTTTGAATCAATTAATTCGTCAGCTAGATTTTCAATTTTACGCATTCCGGGCATTTGATCTACGGCATCTTTTATCGCAAATAGCCTTGCAATTACCCGTATTACATTGCCATCTACCACGGCTTTCGATTCATTGAAAGCAAAAGAGGCAATGGCCGCCGCAGTGTATTTTCCAACACCTTTGAGTTTTATAATTTCATTGTACCGTTTCGGGAAGATTCCCTCCATTTCATTGCAGATTATTTGAGCAGAGTGCAAGAGATTTCTGGCTCTTGAATAATACCCAAGGCCTTGCCAATCTCTTAATAATTGGGCCTCCGGGGCATTGGCGAGATCCTCTATTTGAGGATATTTTTTAACAAATTTCAGATAATAGGGCAGGCCCTGTACAACCTGTGTTTGTTGAAGGATAATTTCCGAAAGCCATATTTTATAGGGGTCTTTGGTATCTCTCCAGGGCAATTCGCGTTTATTCTTCAAATACCACTTCTGCAAATCTTTAGATAAAAAGTCTAATTTATTCATTCAAAAACAGCATATCGGCTTATTCATTATTAAAATAATCCTTTTTTCTTTCATAATGGTTTTCAAAAATAAGGACTAGCAATTACCTTTGCGCACCTAATTTTTTGAGTATCACTAAAAGACAGAGTTGTGACTAAAGCAGATGTAATAAATGAGATAGCCGAGAAGACCGGAATTGAGAAGGCAGATGTGCAAATTACTATTGAGGCTTTCTTTAAGGTCATGAAGGATTCCATGGTTGACGGTAATAATGTTTATGTGAGAGGCTTTGGAAGTTTTGTGAATAAAAAAAGAGCAAAGAAAGTAGCCAGAAACATTTCCAAAAATACAGCCATTATCATTGATGAACACTACATTCCTTCATTCAAGCCTTCAAAATCATTTGTAGAACAAGTGAAAAAAAGCGACAAGGTTAAAAGAGCCAACGCGAAATAATTTATAATGAATAAAAAACAGTGGCTCCTCATCGGAGCCGCGATTCTCTTATTGGTTTTTTTGTATTCACTTCCAAAAATTATCATTGATAACGAAACGGATGAGATTGCAGAACTGGAAGAAGAAAAAAGCGATACATTAGCTTCGGATGAGAATCCCATGGATGGCCATTCCATTCTCTCTGATTCACTCTACGAGTCCAGGGTGGAAAAATTTAAAAGCGCTTTTCAACTTGCTGAAAATAATAAAAAAAAGTCTATCTTTGCGGACTCTTTGGCGCAGGCCTATTCCAAGATGCGTGATTTTGACAATGCCATCAAATATGGAAAGCAGGCTTTGGAGCTAAATGAGACATCCGGAAACAGGGAAAATCTGGCCAATTATTATTACGAAGCCATGACCTTTTCTTTAAATATGGATGATGCCGGCAAAATGGGAACTCAGGCAAGAGAACTCATGCAAGGTTTGCTTGAAGAGCAGCCTCGGCGATTTGATTTAATGAATAAAATGGCCATGACTTACGTGGTATCGGAAGCTCCTATGAAGGGGATTATGATGCTGCGCGAAGTATTGGAAAAAGATCCCGATAATATTGATGCAATATTCAATCTGGGAATTCTTTCCATCCAATCGGGCCAATATGATAAAGGAATCGAAAGATTCGTCAAATTGACTCAAATAGACAGCTCCAATGTAAGGGCCTGGTATTATTTGGGTTTGTGTTTGAAAGAAACAGGAAAAGCAGAAGAGGCCAAACAGGCTTTGGCAAAAGCCTCAACGCTCGATGCTGATCCGGAAGTGCAAGCTTCCATTAATGCATTGTTAAAAGAACTATAAAACATTTTATTATGCCTTGCGGAAAGAAAAGAAAAAGACATAAAATCGCAACTCACAAAAGGAAGAAAAGATTGAGAAAAAACAGACATAAGAAGAAGTAATCTTATTTTGTTTGGTCAATAAGGCTGTACCATAAAATCAGCTGTATTTCTCACATCTAAATTCCTTCAAAATTGAGTAACGAATTATTCATTAATGCGGCTCATGAAGGATCTCGAATAGCTTTAATCGAGAACAAAAAACTCGTTGAGTTTCA
The DNA here is from genome assembly GCA_014323545.1 of Hyphobacterium sp. CCMP332. Taxonomy (NCBI): domain Bacteria; kingdom Pseudomonadati; phylum Pseudomonadota; class Alphaproteobacteria; order Maricaulales; family Maricaulaceae; genus Hyphobacterium; species Hyphobacterium sp. CCMP332. The sequence continues at coordinate 1,342,400 of CP058647.1, read as the reverse complement.
TCATGAGAAGCCGGACAATCAATTTAATGTAGGTGATATTTATCTCGGAGCTGTCAAAAAAGTCGTTCCGGGTCTAAATGCCGCATTTGTTGATGTTGGACACGAAAAAGACGCCTTTCTTCATTATCACGATTTAGGCCCAAAATTCAGCACCCTGGACAGATTTATGCAAAGGGCGCTTTCAAATAAAAATGCTACGCACAAACTCGGAGGCATCAAAATATTACCGGATATCAATAAATTCGGTAAGATCAACGATGTTCTGAAAAAAGGTCAGCGGGTTTTGGTACAAATTGCCAAAGAACCCATTTCGACTAAAGGACCGCGTTTATCCTGTGAATTATCATTTCCGGGACGATTCTGTGTATTGGTGCCATTTGCAAATACCGTCAATGTTTCCAGAAAAATCGTCAACCGCGAAGAGCGAAAACGTCTTCAGAGATTAATGGAAAGCATCAAACCGGAAAATTTTGGTGTTATCGTAAGAACGGTGGCCGAGAAAAAAGAAGTGGCTGAACTCGATGCCGATCTGAGAAACATTCTCAGCACATGGGAGCAGGGCTTCAAAGCCATACAAACCGCCAAACCGCCTCTGAAAGTAATTGGTGAAGTCAACAGGGCTTCCGCAATTCTGAGAGATGTTTTAAACCACACCTTCGATTCAATAGTGGTTGACAATAAAGAACTTTATCAGGAAGTGAAAAGCTTTGTCAAGCGCATATCTCCCGAGCAGGAAAAAATTGTAAAACTTTATAATAATAAGGTCAAGATTTTTGAATCCTTTGGAATCGAAAAACAGTTAAAAACCTTATTTGGAAGGTCAGTGGCATTACAGGGTGGGGGCTATCTCATTATAGAGCATACCGAAGCACTGCATGTTATCGACGTCAACTCGGGGAATAAATCCAATGCCGGCGAAAATCAGGAAGATACCGCCTTAAAAGTCAACATCGAGGCAGCTAAGGAATTGGCAAGACAGCTGAGATTACGCGATATGGGCGGGATCATCGTTATAGACTTTATTGACATGCGCAAAGCGGAAAACCGCAAAAAAGTGTATGAGACGATGAAGGCTGAAATGAAAAGCGATAAATCGAAATCCACGGTTTTACCCCTTTCCAAATTCGGCCTAATGCAAATCACCCGTCAGAGGGTACGACCGGAATTGAGTATTACGACAAGGGAAGAATGCCCAACCTGTAACGGTACCGGACAAATTCAACCTTCCATTGCCGTGGCCGATCAGATTGAAGAAAACATTGAAAAGGTGATTCAGAATCAAAATGAATCTTCAATAAGTGTAGCAATGCATCCCTATTTACACGCCTATTTTACCAAAGGCATGATGTCTAAAAGGATGCGGATGTCAATGAAATACAAAGCCAAAATTAAATTGATAAGAGATACTTCTCTGGGATTGGTTTCGTATAAAATCTTTAATAAAAATGGAGAAGAAATTAATCTGGAAGCCTGATATTAACTTCTTATTTTATTTTCTTTCTCTTTCTGTAATCATTTTTTCCTGTGATTCAATCACAAAAGATGATATTGATCATCAGCACATAGAAATTGACCTCAACGTTAAGCGTTTAGATCAAAAACTTTTTGATGCTTCTTCCATCGTTGAAATTGACAGCATCATTGTCACAAACCGCGATGTCTTTAATCTCTATTTGGAGCTGAACAAATTACCCAATTCGAGGGTATTGAGTGAAATGCTTTATCAAAGGGTTCAGGATTCCAGCGTCAGAGTATTTTACAATCAGTCACAAGAAATTTTCGGAGATTTTGGTGAGAGAAAGAAGGAATTAAAGCATCTGTTTGAACATGTTAAATACTATTATCCCGACTTCAGAGCACCTGAAGTAAGTTGCATTTTCACAGCATTTTTATCCCCCTTGGATATTATAGTCAGCAAGCGTCATATTATCATTGGTCTCGATTATTTTTTAGGCCCCGAAGCCATGTATGTGCAAAACGACCCGCAGTATATTTTGGATCGCTACCGGCCGGAAAATCTGGTACCCATGTTTATAGGTTTGGGCATTTCCAATTTCTACAATGAAACCGATCACGAAGACCAAACACTGGTTGCGGAAATGATTTATTATGGCAAAGCCCATTATTTTTTAAGTAAAACGGTGCACGACATTAGCGATTCACAAAATCTTGGCTTTTCAGAAGATGACATTGCCTATTTCCGCAATAAGGAAAAAATACTCTGGGCCTATTTCGTCGAACGCAGCTTGTTGTTTGAAACGAACAGGATTGAAATTCAGAAGTACATCAGTGAAAGGCCTAAAACCATTGAAATTGAGCCGGAATGCCCTGGGCGGGTCGGCCGCTGGATGGGATATGAGATTGTAAAATCCTATATGGAAAAAAACGAGCTGAGCCTTCAGGAATTGATGGCCGAAAAAGATGCGCAAAAAATATTCAGGTTATCGGGCTATAATCCTTCGCGTTAGACAATCATTTTCTTCATATTCCTTCTCATCATTAATAATTTCCTTTTATAAATAAATAAGTCGCTTTGTCCTTCGTTTTTAGGATATTCAAATTCAATAAGGTCAAATTATTATGCAAAAGGTCAAATTATTCTTCTGGTATTGTGCCGGGGCAAATACGTCATTGCTCCAAAAGGCAGAGACCGATTCTGAAAAGTACGTCGGAATTGGTGCTACAATTTTCTTCACGGGTGTTTTCGCAGCATTGGCTGCGGCTTATGCACTCCACAGCGTTTTCGATAGCTGGATAATTGCTTCGGTCTTTGGACTTGTCTGGGGATTGATGATTTTTAATCTCGATCGCTTTATCGTATCCAGCATGCGAAAAAAAGAGAGCGCTTTCAACGAATTTTTACTGGCCACACCGCGAATCATTCTGGCCATACTCATCTCCATCGTCATTGCAAAACCCCTGGAATTAAAGATTTTCGAAAAAGAAATCAATGCTGAATTGATCAGTATGAATCAGGAAGTTCAGAAAGGTCAGGAAAACTTCGCCAAGGAAAAATACCTGGCAGAAAAAGCCTCGCTGGATGCTTCGATTTCAGGGCTAAAGTCTGAAATACAGCAAAAAGAACAACAAAGAGATGCTCTGAGAGAAAAAGCACAAAAAGAGGCCGATGGCACCGGCGGTACCATGCGTAGAAATGCCGGTCCCATTTATAAAATCAAGAAAGCCGATGCTGACCGGGTGGATGCCGAACTCAAAAACCTGAAAGAAAAAAATCTTGCGCTCATTGCTGATAATTATGGCAAATTGACTCAATTGGATTCCAACATGCAAAGTGATTTGGCCGTGCTGGGAAAAGCAGAGATCGGCGGACCCGCTGCGCGTTTGGAAGCCATGGACAGGCTCAGCACAAAGAGCGAGGCCATCTGGTGGGCCAATTTCTTTATCATGATGCTTTTTATAGTGGTAGAATGTGCCCCGATCTTTGTTAAATTAATTTCTTCCAAAGGACCCTATGATTATTTATTGGAAGCAAGAGAATACGGTTTTGAAAGCGCCATTCTCAAAGACAAAGCCTATATCCATAGCGAATTGAAAAAAGAGGCAGAAGCATTCAATGCCAAGGAAAAAGGATTTGTATTCGATCGACTGGATGTGAAATTGGACAGTATGTAAAAGAACGGCCGTATAAATTCTAATCAATTAAACTCTTATCAGAGAGCATTTGTCTCAAACCTAAAAGCGTTTGATAAGGGAGTTCTGCAATGGAATTGTTGGCCAGCCAATGAGGGATACGGCCTCCGGGTTCGCTGTGAAACACATAACGTATCTTCGTTATTTCTCCCTCAGATTGTAAGAGAATTGATCCATTGGCTTTTTCCATTCTGACAATCCCCCTTTTTTCCGGCAAAAAATCGGGAATGCCTTTGAGAATAATTAATGTTTCATTCGGGCTTTTGGTGTCAAATGACATCATATAGACCATGTCCCGATTGGCATAAGGCCAGGGAAAAATGGTTTCCATATAGATGAATTGCACATCCCCTTCTTTTTTTAAAGACCTGGATGTCTTTGTAAATCCAAACCAATGGACGTAATGAGCCCCATCCTTTAATACCTGCAAGACCTCCTCAATTTTGGCAGGCAGCTCCACCTCAGCCTTAAAGGATTTAAAATCGGAGTATTTTTCAGCTTTGGTATAAACTGAAATGCCCTGTTTTTGTATTTCCGGGGTCCAGGTGCTTTGAGTAAACGCAATCATCGGATTCAGGATTGCCAAACTCAAAATCCAAATTAAAACTGGATTGACCATGAAATAGGACTCAAAAAATGTTTTCACCGCTTTTGTACAGTCGGTAGAAATAGTGCAAAAACAAAAGCGCAAAAATAAAATCACCGATTATTACCACAAATACGATGGATTCGGCCAGGCCTGCCATATAAAATTTTAGAAGTGAAATGGCAAAGCCAATTTTTCCGATACCACCCACAATTACAATTCCCGTATGTTTCAGTGGATTATAAGCCACAATGGAGTAGCCTATGAAATAAACAAACGTAGTGCCCCAGGCGCCCTGATAAATCGAATAAAAAAGCGGGTCGTTTAACTCCCGAGTGAAAAAGCCCTGAAAGGTATAAGCCGTGTTGAAATAGCCAAATATGGCTCCGGTTAGATTCCAGAGGGCTGAAATGATAAAGAGGACTCTGAAATAATTGATTTCTTTGTTTTCCATGCTAATGGTATTTAAAAGCTATGTGCTTTGTCTGATTTCTATTGCAAAGAATAAGGATACCAAAAACTATTGCATTTACATATGTAAAGAAATGAGCCTATGAATTCATTTTTTTTCGAATTCTACTCAGTTGTGTCGCGCTGATTCCCAGATAGGAGGCGATGTGGAATTGCGGAATTTTCAATTCTATGCCAGGATATTCTTTTTGTAAAATCAGATAGCGTTGTTCTGCATCGAGCAAGGCCATTTCTATTTCTTTTTTCTCATTGCTTAGAAAATACCCTTCTGCTATGATCCGTCTTAGTCTTTCAATTTCAATATTGCCCTCGGATAAGCGCTCGATTTTATAAAAAGATGCTTTCCATAGTTTACAATCGGTCAAGGCCTGTTGAGCGACGGTATTTTTTTCTTTGCTGATCAGCGAGGCATAGGAGCCAATGATGGAAGGAGCTGAAAAAAAGGTTTTGTTGTATTCCTTGCCTTCCGCGGTAATATAATAAGCCCGAACTATGCCGCTCTCAAGAAAGGCAATCTCTTTTGCGTATTGCCCCTTTCTTATAAAATACTCGCCTTTTTTTAATTCAGCGGATACAAAATGTTCGGCCATCAGCGCCATGGTCTTTTCGGATAATGGCATAAATTGATTGAAAAAGCTAATTAGGTTTTGCATTTGAAGCAAAGGTTACAAAGCAATTTAATTTTTCACCGGTCTAAGGTAAATTAAGACAAATAATTCTGAATAAATCAATTAAAAATTGGCTGATGTTTAGTACTGAATCATTCAATGGCCAAAAATTTATTTAAAAAAAATGAACGCCCGTCTTTTTCATGTGTATATGCATTTCGGAAATGCAAAAACACGAAACAATGAAAAAGCTAATTATTATTCTCTCGCTCATCTGGCCCTTGCAAGAATTATTTGCGACAGCCCGACCCGAGCCAATCCCTTCTACTTTGAATCAAAGCTATTCAAATGGTTGGTATCTCGATCAATACAGAAATTGGAGGTCATATCTTGATGCCGAACCAGAGGATGAGGAAGCCTGGATTCAAACTTACAAAGCTGCGGAACTGGCCAATTTATCAATTGAAAACAAAAATCTGATACTTCAGAGTGTTCAGGAATTACATCCCGATTCCAAAGCCTATTATTATTGTCAGTTTCGCAAGGAAGGCTGGTCACCTTCGGGCATTCAAAATCTCGAAAAAACACTAAAAAATTCATTGGCGAATGAATTTCCGGCGGAGCGCTATATTTTATCAGAAATGAGAAATGAGCGAAACCGGGACTTTGCGGAACGAATATTTCGCATGGGAATGGTTTTGCCCTCTTTGCTCAATTATTCCTACAATGTTTTGATGTCGGTTGGTGATGATGGCATTCTCTTTACAGAAAGTGAAAATTCATCCATACCCCTCTGGATATTACAGGATGTGATGAGCGTAAGGAAAGATGTATTGGTGTTAAACCTGGAATTGCTCGAAAACCCTGAATACACGCGATTCAAATTTCTGAGTAATCAGCTTAATTGGGAAAACGGAGCTTCGATTAGCGATTTGGTGGCATTGAATAAGAGCAAAGATTTTTATTATGCCCTGACCATTCCCCAAAAAAGTCTTAAAGAGGAACAGGACCGGCTTTATGTAGTTGGCCTGACCTCTCGCCTCAGCGAAAAACCTTTTGATAACTATTCGCTTTTAAAGCAAAATATTGAAGAGCGCTTCCTATTGGATTATTTGAAAGTAGATTTTTCAGGAGAGCCGAAATACTCTACCGGAAGAAATCTGGAAAGCAATTATATTATTCCATTTTATCTTTTGCGCGAGTATTACACCAAAAGAAATGAAACGGAAAAAGCGGAGTATTGGGTTTCAAATATTCAGATGCTCGCCCGGCGATCCAATGTCAGCGCAAGGATTCAAATGCTCTTATCGGAAAATTCGAGCAATAGAAATTTTGTTTCCATTGAACTCGAAATAAAAGAACTGGAAAAAGGATTTAACAAGATAAAAGACAATATCTACGGCTATGAAACAGAGGTGAGCAATGAAGAATACGAGCTTTTTCTCAATTATTTGCGCGATCACAATTACGATGATCTTTTGGAAAAAGCCAGTTTCAATCTGGATAAATACGATGGGGTAAACAAAGTATTTCACAGAAACTATCATTATTCGCATAATTCATTTAAAGAAAATTTTAGCAAATACCCTGTTATGGATCTCAGCCATGAAGCGGCAATTCTCTATTGCGAATGGCTCACGGTACAATACAACCAGCAAAAAGGGAGGAAATTCAATAAGGTAAAATTCCGTTTGCCGACCCGCAATGAGTGGAGCATGGCCGCCCTGGGTTACAGACCCTTTCAGTCATGGGTATTTGAGGAAAATAAGGTAAAAGCTGCCCCGTATGTGGATGCCAAGGTGAAAGATTGGAAGTATTATAGCCTTGCCGAATACGATAGCATTTGGTATCCATGGTTTGCGGGTGATTGGTTTAGCTATCGCAAAATGATAATGAACGAAAAAGGCTGCTATCTGGCCAATATTAAAACGCCTGTGGATGTCATTTGTCCTTCGGGAATTAAAGGAGATGGTTTTGCTTTAACCTCGCCCGTCGGAACCTATTTTTCAAATGACATGGGGCTTTACGATGTGATTGGCAATATAGCCGAAATGATCGATGAAAAAGGAAAAGCAATGGGTGGAAGTTGGGATCACCCACCTCATGAAAGTACGGTTAGGAGTGTAATGCAATACGAGGCCTCCGATCCACGAGTGGGATTCCGTATCTTCATGGAAGTAATTGAAGAATAATTGGGATTTCTAACCAGATACAAAGAAAAAAGTGATGAAGAGCTGATGGTCCTGTTTCAAAACGGCGACCATCGCGCTTTTGATACTATTTATGCGCGATATAAAAGACGGCTTTTTGGCTATTTCATGAAAATGCTTTGGAACGACAGGGAATTATCCGAGGACAGTCTTCACGATCTTTTTTTAAAAATGATTCACAGACCGGGGCTTTTCAATCCGGAATTTCAGTTCAAAGCCTGGATTTTCAAAAGTGCTTTTAACATGTGTAAAAATGCCTACAGAAGAAAAGCCTATCAGGATGAAATGTTAAATTCGGAAGGAATGACGGAAACGATGAGCGAACCCCGAGTAGAGCAAAAGATGGATGAGGAAATTCAGCTTGACTTTTTAATTGAAAATTTGAATCTATTGGATGAAGAGCTGAGATCTCTTTTTCTGATGCGCTATCAGGAAGAGATGAACATTAAAGAATTAGCAGAGATTTATGACATTCCGGAGGGAACGGTCAAAACAAGATTATTTAAAATCAGAAAAACGCTATCGGAAAAAATGAAGATTGATCAACATTAAATCTTCATTGATTGAAATATTTGATAATTAAAGATTTATCATGAAAGACAAAGAAAAATATTTGGACCAACTCATAAAAACCAAAAGCTACGATCAGCTTAATGAGGAAGAGTTGAATTTGGTCAAAGAAGAATTTGGAAGCAAAAATGCTTATGAATCCTACCGAAAAATGGTAGTGATGGCATCGGAAAATAAATTCTCACCCGGCAGAGAGGTAAAAAGAAAGCTCGATAAGTCCCTGAGACTTGCCAATCCCAGCTGGTGGCAAATGGCCTTGGATTATAAACTGCCCGCTTATGCGGCAGTACCGCTAATGCTTGTACTGTTGTTGATTGGATTTTGGATCAACAAACCGGAGACGATAATTGTAGAAAAACCAAAAATCGTGCAGACCGAGCCGAAAATAGATACCGTATTTGTGGATAAAATAATTAGGGACACTTTGTTCATCGAGAATATCAGAAGGATAGAAGTACCGGTGTACATTAGCGTGAACAATGAAGCGGTTGTTAAAAAGGAAGAAATATTACAGGGAAGCAATCTTTCAGAGCAGCGGGAACTTCTGGATATACTCAGCAGCGCACCTTAAGCTACATGAAATTAGGCTGGATTGTTTTTTGCAAAAAGCGCTTTATCGGAGGCATACCAGGCTACATCTTCAGAACCGGGTTCATAGGGTGCGTATTTTTCAAATTTCATCCCTACTTTTTCCATCACTCGAATGGAGGCTTTGTTTTCCTTCATGGCAATGGCGATAATCCTTTTTAATTGAAGGGTATTAAATCCGTATTGAAGGATGGCCTGAGAGGCTTCGGTGGCATAGCCCTTGCCCCAGTATTCCGGTAAAAAGCGATAACCCAGATCAATTTCATCAAATTCAGGCAGATAGGCCAAACCGGACCAGCCAATAAAATGCATACCCTCTTTGATAAAGGTAGCCCATCGCCCATAGCCGAATTTTTTATAATCGGCCGATCTTGTCTTAATGGCTTCTTCCATGGCTTCAATAGAGTCCATCGGTGCTTCTCCCGTATATTTTTGCACTTCAGGATGGCTGTGCAGTCGAAACATGTCTTCCTTATCCCCGGGTTTTATATCCCTTAAGAGCAATCGTTCTGTTTCGATCAGGAATTTCATATAAAAAAATTATTTGGATTTTTAATGATGCAAATTGGAACAGAAACGTGAACAGCTGTCTTTTTTAGGAGGCCTCCTCGTAGGCTTCTTTGAGCCAATTGATTAACTCAGCATCCACCTCGCTGATACCTGTCAATTTTACGCGGTGTGTGCACATGGTACCAAATGGCCCTGAATTTTCAAGACGTTCGGTAAATGGCTTTCCTTTGAGTTTCAATCCCAGGTCAATCCTCGTTTTTGTGCCTGCCTTGATGACCGCAAATTTCTTTTTTCGGTCCAGACTCACTTCCGTTTTCTTAGGGCTTATTTTCACATCATCTCCAAAATCACTTATTGATTGAATAATTTTCTTATAAATCTTAAAAAGGTCTTCCTTCCCCCGGTATTGTTCAGATACAAGATCGTTTTCAGATTTATTTTCATTTTTTGAGAGAGACACAATGGTATTGGCAAAGCCATGCGTAACCTTGTGTTCACTTTTGAGAAAAATTACCGCTTCGGAATGTTTGGCAAAATTTTTTTTCTTTAATATGGATTTCCATTCATCGAGTGATTTGCCTGTTTTCTCAGGCATATTTTCGATCATGCTTTGCAGTGCCTTATCCATTGCAAGGGGGATTAGTGATTATTAAGCTTCAAGATAGGAAATTAAAGCCTTCAATGTTTTTTCGTTGGCGGGAATAAAAAACTTCGTGAGTTTTAGGTATTTGGGATTGTTTCTTTTAAGTGTTGGCTTAAGTCCTTTTCTTTTTTAATGTGAAACTACTTTCAGTCCGACAATTGAAGCAATTAAAGTCGCAATGAAAAATAGTCGCCAAAAGGTTGCTGGTTCTTTAAAAATCAATATTCCAACCAGAACTGTCCCTAAGGCACCAATTCCTGTCCAAACGGCATATGCTATACCAATCGGCAGTTCTTGAGTCGCTTTTACAAGAAGCAACATACTTATTGCCAGGCAAACTAAGAAACCTATGTACCAATATGTGGTTTCAATTCCTGTTGTTTCTTTCGCTTTTCCAAGGCAAGTAGCAAAAGCGACTTCAAAGAGTCCGGCAATTATTAATAGTATCCAATTCATTCGGAATTATTTCATTTTGTATAGTCTGGCAATTATCAACTTCGGTATGTTATTACATTAGGGCCAACGTTTAGGTTAAGATAAGTAAACGCCTTAGTGGGTAAGGTATTTATCTTAGCCGATGTTAGCACTCGTTATTTTCTTTTATTATTAATTCAATTTCTTCTCGGAGGTCCTTACTTGTTGGCACTTCAATTATTCCTGCCCCAAGAATATTTCCTTTATACATTCTCAAGTTTGGTTTAATACTTTCATTAAATATCTGTATGCTTCGTGAGTATTGTTTCAAATAGCCTATAGCGCATCCACTAATGAAGTGCCATTTGTATTCCAACGCTATGATGCGAGAATTCAAGGTTAAGACTGTCTTTCAGGTGTTTGTATTCTTTTACAAAATCACCCGATTTATAGATTTTCTGATATGTATCTCTTAGCCTTTTACTCACTTTATTATCGATAGGGTCGAAAAAGAGTGTGGCAAAACCGTTAGTATTTCCATTTAAGCCATATTCTGTTCTCTGAAGGAGCGATCGAATATGCATTTCAAAAAGATAATCAAGATTGAATTTGTTATTTGCTTTGTTCGATGTTAGAGTTAAAATTACTTCAGCACTTTGTATTTGATTGAGAATGTTCAGAGTCTCTTGCACATAGTCAATTAACTGATGGTAATCAAAGTCTTTTAGGAAAAAGTAATCATCCCTTTCTTTAACTGCGTTCCCTGTTCTTTGATGGCTTCTTAGCGACCATAAGTATGACCACTTTACTTCTTCGTCTGGAAGTTTGTGTTTTCTTTTTATGTAGTTAAATCTGTTGAATAGCTCTTTCCAATTCTCGGCATTAATCAACATTGTTCCACGAACATAATATGGGACTTTGCCAACGAATTTTTTAGACCTTATAGGTTTGTATTCTCCTGATTCATCTGAAAAGCCAAAAATTATACTCACGATTTACCTTTGTTTGTCTTTTTTTAATGAGTGCTAACGTCTGTATAAAGTGCATAAAACGATTACAATCAATTACAAACGTTTGATTTCAGATAAATTTAATAAAAAAGCGCAAAGCTTATTTTAATTTTAAGAAATTTTATTTCTTTATCCGACTCGTAAGTGAAGAGATGCGAAATAGGTCTTTTTAAACTTTGGTGCACTTATGCTGTTATTTAGATATGAGCACTTATAAAATACAAGTCGTGGAGATCAAGGAAAGAACGCATGATACTTTTTCTTTTGTCACCACCAAACCCAAAGATTATCAATTTAAGCCGGGTCAGGCTACCGAATTGTCGATTCTAAAAGAGGGCTGGGAGGATGAGAAAAGGCCATTTACATTTACCAGTCTGCCCGGAGGGGAACATCTGGAATTTACCATTAAAACCTATCCCTCGCATGAGGGTGTGACCAATGAATTGCGAAAGGTCAAAACGGGAGATTCTTTTGAGATCGGCGATGCCTGGGGCGCCATAGAATACAAAGGCAAAGGAGTATTTTTAGCCGGAGGCGCTGGAATTACGCCTTTTATCGCCATCTTAAGACATCTGCAAAGAGAAGATAATTTGGCGGGGCATAAATTGATTTTCGCGAATAAAAGTCCTGAGGATATTATTCTTAAAGATGAGTTGCATACGCTTTTGGGTGAAAACTTTATCAATATCCTCGATGATAATGGGAATACGGATCATCCCGAAGGAAGAATAGATAAGGATTTTCTGAAAAAACATATCTCCGATTTTGACCAGCACTTTTATGTCTGCGGGCCGGATAAATTTAATGAGGCGATGATTGGTTACCTTAAAGAGTTAGGTGCAAATGCTGAGTCGGTCGTATTCGAGGAGTAGAAAAAAGTTAATGGTTTAAAGTGAATAGGTAATAGTTAATGGTTATTGGACAATGGTCGATGGTCTAAGTTCTATGGTCGATAATTAAGAATTAAAAGTGAAATGTTAATTATTTACACTGGCTTCGTATTGTTTACTGTTTATTCCTTATTACTCGAAGCGCACTTCAATTTGTTGAACAATTCTATGTACAAGTATGTCTTTGTCGAAACGCTCGGCCAGATTTAAAGCATTGAATTGGTAGGTATGTTTTAGATCGGAGTCTTCGGTGATGTTTTGAATTGAATTGAGGAGGGCCATTGGATCGCTTACATCCCAGTAAATTCCTGCTTTTTCTTTTATAATCAGCTCTTCTATCCAGCCTTTAACATTGATCACAGAAATGCATCCGGCGGCGAGGCCGTCAAAAAACTTATTCGGTGAACCCGTGCCCAGAATCGGGTATTGGGCATAAGTGACAAAATTGAAATCGCTGCGAGCCAACAGCCCGGCCACTTTTTCTTTATTTCCATAATCGATAAAGTGTACATTGGAAGGCGCAGAGTTTTTTATTTTTTCTTCTTCTTTCCCGGCGATCATCAGATAAAAGCGAATTTTAGGAAATTGCTTTTCAGCGACTTTGGCGAGCTCTACCATTTGCATCAAATCATTGGCCATACCAGCCGTCCCAACATACGTACAGATAATATCAGAATTTTGGGAAGATTCATCTTTTTGTTTCTTGAACATTGCCAGATCGGCAAAATTTTCTACTACAATATTCGCTGTATAGGGCCATTTCTGATAAATATGTCTTTGTATGTCCAAGGAAAGCGAAATGATCAGATCGGCTTTTTTGTATATCTTTTTTTCAAGCCTTTTGCTTAGCATTTTGAGCAGAGGGTTTTTAAGAATTCGCATTTGTATTGGCACATCGGGCCAGAGATCGCCGACTTCAAAAAGAAAGGGTTTTTTTGTCCACATGGCGAGAAGACCGCTACTCAAAGGAACCGAAACAGCATAAACCATATCATATTCATGCTTTTTGGCTTCTTTTCTTGCCAGGTATAGAAATTTCAAAAAGGCTTTGATCCTCTCCCAAAAAGACATGGAATTGTCCCAACCAACAGGCAGGCGTATCACTTCCACACCGTCTTCCGGTCTTTCTGCTTCATATACTTTCGCCTCCCGTCTTTTTAGCTGCCGAAGTTTTAACGTAGGCAGTCGCTCTTCATTCTCACTGACAGCCGAAGGCTCGTCACGTTTCTCGCTTGCACTGACAGCCGAAGGCTCGTCACGTGCGCTCATTTGACCTGCAACTATAGTCACCTCATGCCCTGCTTTTTGCAAAGCCCTTGTGACATACCAGGAACGGATGCCTCCACCTTCTTCGGGCGTTCTGTAGAACTGATGGATAAAAAAAATCCTCATAACTCAATTCAAAGATAAAGCCATGAGGATTACAATGAGCAAATAATATATCTAAGCGCTGTAATTTTTAGAAAAGAAGATCAGATTGTCAACCATTCTTTGTGACGGAGAAAGATCTATCTTTTTAATTTCATTTTTAATAAAGGTAAAATCCGAAAGGTCGTTTTTTAACTCTTCATCTAAACTCAACGAAATTTCAATCTGTTCATTCTCTTCAGAATTCGTCTCGCCGTAGACATATTTAATTAAATCATCTTGGGTAATTGTTTTGATCATAGGCTATATTGTGTTGTTTCAGCTTTTTTCTGAGATTAATTAATGCATATCTCATTCTGCCCAGAGCAGTATTTATGCTGACATCAGTAGCCTCTGCTATTTCCTTGAAACTCATATCGGTAAAGTGTCGCATAATTAATACTTCCCTCTGTGCTTTAGGTAACGTCTTAATTAGCTCTCTTATTTTCTTATGGGTCTCTTTATTTATTCGATTGGATTCAACGGAGTCTTCGGCGAAGGCCAAAGAATTGAAAATATTGCCTCCATCTTCCGTAATGATGGTTGGATTGCGTTTTTGCTTTCTGAAATAATCAATCGCAAGATTGTGGCTTATTCTCAATAACCAGGGCAAAAATTTACCCTCTTCATTGTATTTTCCGTTTTTAATGGTTTTGACGACTTTTATAAATACGTCCTGAGACAGATCTTCTGCTACGTAGCGATCTTTAACAATAAGAAAAATGGTGGTATAAACCCTGTTCTTGTGTTTCTCTAGTAATATCTTAAAAGCCTCTTCATCACCGTTCTTATAAAGCGAAAGGAGTTGTGAATCTTCTATTTGATAGTTTTTCATCTCGTATGTCACAAATTGGTAACGTAGAGCTTTATATCATAGAGTGTTTTTAGGGTTAAAATTTTTAGAACAAATTCAAAGGTGATTAAACAAAATGACAATGTCAAGTATTTATTTTTTGTTCATTTGCGAAATTAAGATCGAATTTAGCCTAAATCTTACATGCCGGAAACAGCAATTACAAAGAAAAAACCACTGGAAAGCCTTGATCCTAAGGATTTTATCATCATAAAAGGGGCCAATGTCAATAACCTCAAATCCCTGGATGTGGCCATTCCAAGAAATAAGCTAATCGTAGTCACCGGAGTATCGGGTTCCGGAAAGTCTTCTTTGGCTTTTGATACGCTCTTTGCAGAGGGGCAACGTATGTACGTTGAAAGCCTTTCTTCCTATGCCAGGCAGTTTTTGGGCCGAATGGAAAAACCGGAGGTGGATTATATCAAAGGCGTGGCACCGGCCATTGCCATTGAGCAAAAAGTGAGCACAAAAAATCCAAGGTCCACCATTGGAACCAGCACGGAAATCTACGATTACATGAAATTGCTTTTTGCGAGAATAGGGAAAACATATTCTCCCATTTCCGGTGAAATCGTGGAAAAACACAATGTGGAAGATGTGGTGGAATTCATCAGCTCCAGAAAAGAAGGCGAGCGATTTGTCATTACTACGCCCTTGATCAAACGAAAAGGCCGAACAATATCGGATGAACTCAAAATCCTTTTGTCAAAAGGCTATACCAGGGTGCGTTTAAATGAAAAGGAGATTTCTTTCATAGAAGATATGATCGAAAAGGGCGAAAAACCCAAACACGAGGAAGTGGAAATCATCATCGACAGAGATGCGGTAAAAAAGGAAGATGAAGATTTTCTTTTTCGCCTGACGGATTCCATTCAGACGGCATTTTTCGAAGGAGAGGGCAGTTGTTTTATTGTTATCGATGATCAGAAACACGAATTCAGTGAGTCTTTTGAGGCCGACGGGATGGTTTTTGAAGAACCCAGCGTCAATTTCTTTTCATTCAATAATCCCTACGGGGCCTGCAGAAAATGCGAAGGTTTTGGCAAAGTTTTGGGTATCGATCCCGATCTGGTCATTCCCGATCACTCGCTTTCGGTATTTGAAGGCGCCGTGGCACCCTGGAAAGGGGAGACCTTAAAGAAATGGAAAGATAATTTTGTAATTGCGGCCGTTGAGAAATACGATTTTCCTGCGCACAGGGCCTACAGCGATTTGAGCGAAGAAGAAAAGACCCTGCTTTGGGAAGGCGCTGATGGGGTAAAAGGAATAAGTTACTTTTTTAAATTTATTGAATCCAAACTGCATAAAATTCAGTACAGGGTTCTTTTGTCGCGATACAGGGGAAGAATGGAATGCCCGGATTGCCGTGGCACCAGGCTGAGAAAAGACGCCTCCTATGTTAAAATCAATGATAAATCCATCACCGATTTGGTATTGATGTCTGTTTTGAAATTGAATGAGTTTTTTAACGAGATAGAACTGAGTGAAAACGAAAAGTCGATTGCAGAACGGCTTTTTAAAGAAATTCAGTACCGTTTAAAATATCTCAAGCAGGTGGGTCTTGAGTATTTGACCTTGAACCGTTTGACTTCAACACTTTCCGGGGGGGAATTTCAAAGAATAAAACTCGCCACCTCATTGGGTAGTGCCCTGGTGGGATCCATGTATATTCTGGATGAACCCAGCATAGGATTGCATCCCCGCGATACCAAAAGGCTTATAAATATTCTTAAACATTTGCGAGACTTGGGGAATTCAGTGATTGTTGTGGAGCATGAAGAAGAAATAATGCGAGCAGCCGATCAAATCATTGACATCGGGCCGGATGCTGGCGTATTAGGCGGGGAATTGGTTTTTCAAGGCACATTTGAAGCCATGAAAAAAGGCGAAAAAACCCATACCACAAGATTTTTATTGGGGGAAGAAACACTTCCATTAAATGCCAATCCTCGTCCATGGAAAAATAAAATAAGCATTAAAGGTGCCAGAAAACACAATCTAAAAAATGTAGAAGTCGATATTCCTTTAAATATCCTGACTGTGGTAAGTGGTGTGAGCGGAAGTGGAAAAAGCACATTGATTTCGGATATCATTTACCCACAATTGGGCAGAATGATAGATGGCATATTGCCTGGAAGCGGAGAAAATTCCATGATTTCGGGAGATTGGAAAAAAATAGGGCAGGTGGAATTTGTAGATCAGAATCCTATTGGCAAATCATCGAGATCAAATCCGGTGACTTATATCAAAGCTTACGATGCGATTCGGAATTTATACGCCGATCAGCAATTATCGAAGGCCAGAGCTTATAAACCTGCGTATTTCTCATTCAACGTAGATGGCGGGCGATGCGAGGAATGCCAGGGAGAAGGCACCATAAAAATAGAAATGCAGTTTATGGCTGACATTATCTTAAAATGCGATAACTGTAAAGGTAAACGATTCAAAAGCGATGTCCTGGAAGTAGAGTATAATGGCAAAAGCATTTCGGATATTCTGGAATTGACGGTGGATGAGGCCATCGATTTTTTTGAAAAAGAAAAATCCATAATCAATAAACTCAGCCCTTTACAGGAGGTGGGTTTGGGATACATCACCCTGGGCCAATCTTCCAACACGCTCAGTGGAGGAGAGGCACAAAGGGTAAAACTGGCTTCATTTTTAAGTAAATCGAGTAGTGCAAATAAAATCCTTTTCATTTTTGATGAACCTACCACCGGATTACATTTTCACGACATACAAAAACTTTTAAAATCCCTGCAGGCCCTGATTAATCAAGGCCATACCGTCTTATTGATCGAGCACAATCTGGATGTCATACAGTCGGCCGACTGGATAATTGATCTCGGTCCTGAAGGTGGTGATCATGGAGGAAAGGTCATATTTACAGGTACACCTGAAGCCTTAATAAAAAGCGAATCGGGTTATACCGCCTCGTTTTTAAAGGAAAAATATCAACAGGAATATGTATAGTCTATTAATCGACAGGGGGAATTCCAGAATAAAGGCGGCCATCGTTAAAAATGGTAGTAAAGACGTTTCCGATGCAAGGATATTCTCAAATTTTAAGGAATTAAAAGATTTTATTCAACAGGCAGGCCCCATCGATCAAAGCATATATTCGGATGTTCAAAAGAACAGCAAGGAATTGGAGGAAGTGCTTTATGAAAAGGGCCTGAACTTTATCCGTTGCAATTACCTGCTCAAATTGCCCTTTAAACTGGATTATCATACGCCACAAAGTTTGGGCGATGACAGAATTGCAGCAGTAGCTGCTGCCCATAGTTTATATTCCGGCAAAAATGTACTTGTCATTGATGCTGGAACATGCATTACCTACGATTTTCTTGATAACAAATCGGTTTATCATGGCGGGGCCATAAGTCCGGGCATCAAAATGCGATTTGAGGCCTTAAACAAAATGACGGGCAATTTACCTCATGTGGAATTTGAAAATGAAAAAATAAATTTTCCGGGTAAAAGCACACAAGATTCCATTAAAAATGGGGTATTGAATGGGATAATATTTGAAACGCAGGCTTTTATTGATGAATTAAACAATAAACATGAAGAATTAATCGTCCTAATTGGAGGCGGAGATAGAAAATACTTTGAATCTAATTTAAAAGGCAACATCTTTGCGCGCGAAAACTTAATACTGGAGGGTTTAATCAGTATTCTATCATTTCATGATTCTCATTAACAGGCTTTTAGCCGTATTATTTTCATTAGTATTTATACAGTCACTGATGTCGCAAGGCATTGGGAACTCGCCTTATTCCAGATATGGAATCGGCGATGTGTTAATGGAAGGCACAGTAAGAAATCAGGGAATTGGTGGTGCAGGAGTAGGATTACCCGATTACCGTTTTATCAATTTTCAGAATCCCGCACTTTTGAGTTTTAATAAGGTGGTGGGTTTTGAAGGAGGGCTTCTTTACCAATATAAAACAATGAAAACCTCCACCGAATCGCAACGCGCAGTTGGTGCCACACCTTCTTATGGCATTTTTGCTTTCCCAATTACAAAGCACTGGACCAGTTCGCTGGGAATTCGCCCAAGTTCGATCATTTCTTTTCAAAGATTATATTCAGAAACAGTTGTTGGTGATTCTTCAAATCAATTGCTTGTCAATGAAACGGGCAATGGGGGGATAAATACCGTATTCTTTGGAAATGGCATAGAGCTTCGAAAAAATTTATCCATCGGTGCCGAGGCATCCTATGGATTTGGCCGGCGGGAAGTTGAGAGCAGATTTGGTTTAAATCAGATAGATCCATTTTTTCAAAATGTACTTCTAAAGCGTGAAAATTACCGGGGTTTTGGATATAAACTTGGTGCTTTTTACAGCGTAAAACTGGATTCAATCGGCCGCACAGCATTGGGTATAGGCTTGACATACAAATCTAATATTGATTATAACACGGATGTATTTATTTCCGGTCAAACGCAAGCTCTCGGTTTATCACTAACAGAAGACACATTTCTAACCGACGACTATATTACAAAAGTGCCACAATCATTTACGCTGGGAATAGGACTGAAAAGGGCCAATGCATGGGGCGTTTCCCTGGACATTAATTACACCCCATGGTCGCAATTTGATTCAAATTTTGAAAACCCAAAAGGCATTGATGTGTTGAATTACAGGTTGGGCCTTGAATACGTGCCAAATTATCGCTCGGTAAGTAATGTTTTTGCACGGTCTATTTATAGAATGGGTTTGTACTACGATCCCTTTATGTTTGAACTGGATCAGGGCACATTTGATGAAATTGGTATGAATTTTGGAATGTCTATGCCTATAAACAAAATAAACTTCCTAAATATTGGTCTAACTATTGGAAGAAGAGGAACTTTGGAAAATAATTTGATTTTAGAAAATTTTGCAAGGGTTTCTTTTGGATTTACTATAAACGACCCAAATTGGTTTAGAAGATTTAAATTAGATTAAATAAAACACGCAGAAAATGAAATTTACTAAGATATTCATATTGATCTTTTTGGCAATATCTTACAGCTTAGAAGCGCAGATTCAATTGAATTGGCCCGAGGATAAAGCAAGGGCACAAACAGAATATACCCTGATGAATGATTTGATCAATTCGGATCAGGAAGATAAAGCACAAAAACACTGGAACTGGTTGTATACTAATGCACCGGATTTGGATAATTCATCCTATTCACTTTACAAGCAGGGAGAAAAAATATTCAATACCCTTGTAAAAAATACAGAGGACAAAGAACTTCAAAAAGCCTATCAGGATTCTGCCCTCTTAAATCTTCAGGAAAGAATAGACAGGGGTGATGACAAGAAAGAAGTCATGAATAGAATGGGTTATTTTCTATTTCCCTATTGGATAAACCGACCTGACAAAAGGGCTGAATTATTAGATAAGTATAAGGAAATACTGGATCTAAACGCTAACGATGCTTATTATATCAATGCTAAATATTACTTTAAAACAGCCTACTACAATGTTGAAACAGGCGCAAAATTAACAGATGAGCAGATCATTGAAGCCTATGACTTTGTGAATAACATTGTTGAATTTAACATTAATAAGGGCGGTAAAAATGTCGAAAAATGGCAATCGGTAAAAAATGAAATAGATAATGATCTTGCCAAATTGGTGGATATTGATTGTGATTTCATATCAAAAAATTGGGTGCCGAAATTCAAAGCGAACCCCGAAGATCTTAAAATGGCCAAGAAAATATTTTCGGGAATGCTGACGGCAAAATGTACGGATAACCCGGTTTGGCTTGAAGCAGGAGAGCTAATCAATAAAAACGAACCCAATTTCGGTCTAGCTAAAAATCTTGGAAGAAGGTTCCAGTCGGAAGGTGATTACGAAAAAGCGATATCCTATTTTGAAAGAGCTGTAGAAATGGCTAAAACACCACAGGATAAAGGTGAAGTCAATTATTACCTGGCATTGACTTATTATCAGAAAGGATCAAAATCAACCGCCAGAAATTATGCCTTTAAAGCAATTCAGGCAGACCCGGGTCAGGCAAAAGATGCTTATTCGCTGATTGGTGATTTGTATATGAACAGCTATAACGATTGTAAAGCGGAAAATATAGTTGATTCAAGGGCTGTCTATATTGCAGCTTATGACATGTACTCAAAAGCAGGAAATACAGACAAGATGCAAAATGCCAAGGCACAATTTCCGTCAATAGAAGAAATATTTACACAAGGCAAGAAAGAAGGTGACCAGGTTACCATTTCTTGTTGGATCAATGAAACAGTACAATTACAAAGAAGGCCACAGTAAAAAGGCACTCAAATTTTTTCAAATTGCAATAGCACATGCCGCGGTATGTGCTTTGCTGCTTTCATGCGGGGATCAGGATTTGAGCGAAAAAGATTTTCGTCCCTATGAAGGCCCCATTTCAATAATTGAAAACTTTGAACTGACCTACAGTGATTCGGCTAAGATCAAAGTCCGCTTAATGGCTAAAAAACAATTGGAATACGGCAACGGCGACAGGTTTTTTCCCGAGGGCGTTTATATTGAATTTTACAACAAAGAGGAAGTATTGGAAACCACCTTGCAAGCCAATAAGGGGAAATTGGATGGCAAAACAAAGATTTATACAGCCACAGGAGATGTGAAAATTCACAATTTAATTCAAAGCAAGTCGCTTTTTTCTGAAGAGCTGCACTGGGATCCCGCCAAAGAATTAATTTATACCGACAAGAATGTGATCATCATTCAGGACGGAGAAAAAATAACGGGAACCGGCCTTGAAGCTTCACAGGATTTTGAAACCTATGAAATCAAAAATCCCCGCGGTAGTATTTTAATAAATAATCCTGAAGATGAAAATCCCAATAAATAATGCCGCTTTATTGAAAAATTCTGGATTTAATATCACGAAATTGTAACTTAGAAAAGTATTGGATTTACAGATCGTATTTTTAGTAGTACTAATGCTGAGTTTTTCAGCCTTTTTCTCGGGTTATGAAATAGCCTTTGTTTCGGCGGATAAGCTCCACATAGAACTTCAGGGTAGTCAGGGCAAATTCTCCGACCGGATTTTGTCCAATTTTTTAAAGAAGCCTTCCCGGTTTATTGCCACGCTTTTGGTGGGAAATACAATTGCTCTGGTATTGTATGGCATATTAATGACGCAGCTCCTGGATCCATGGTTGAGGACCACCTTGCCGGTCTATGCAAATAATGAATTGATTTTATTATTGGTCAATACTATCATTTCCACGCTAATTGTTTTGGCTACGGCAGAATTTCTCCCAAAGAGCATTTTCATGATCAACCCTAACCGATTGATGGAGATTCTGGCCATTCCGGCTGTCGTTTTTTATTATGTATTATCTCCGCTTGTTTTTGTAATTGTTGGCATGTCGAAATTTTCAATCCGCAATATTTTGCGATTGGAATACGAAGAAGATAAACCCGTATTTGGATTGACAGATTTGAACAATTACATTTCAGAAATGTCAAAATCGGATGATGAAAATTCAGACGTAGATCCGATCATTTTCAACAATGCACTCGAATTTAAAACCCTCAAAGTAAGGGATTGTATGATTCCCCGCACCGAGATTAAAGCCATTGATATAGAAGATGGCGTAGAAGATTTGAAAGATGTATTTATAAAAAGCGGGCATTCTAAAATATTGATTTATAAAGACAGCATCGACAATATATTAGGCTATACCCACTCATCGGCTTTGTATAGGAAACCCAAGGAGATGGATGACATCATCACTGCGATTAATATCGTACCCGAAACGATGTTGGCCAATGACCTGATGGTTCAGTTTATCAATGAAAATAAAAGCATAGCCCTGGTAGTTGACGAATTTGGTGGAACTTCAGGAATTGTGACCATTGAAGATGTTATGGAGGAAATCTTTGGGGATATAAAAGATGAACACGATACCGAAGAAATGATAGAAAAGGTGATCGATGATAAGAATTATCTTTTTAGCGCAAGGCTTGAAGTAGATCATATTAATGAAAAGTACAATCTAAAAATGCCGGAAGGTGATTACGATACACTCGGGGGATTGATACTAAATGTAAATGAAGATATACCATCAATAAACGATGTGATATCAATTAATAATTACAAGATAACCGTCCTTACAATGGACAAAACAAGGATCGATACGGTGCGAGTAACCACGCTAAATGAAGACTGATCTTTTTTATCTTTTTAATAGTCTTTTGAAATCGTTCTAGAACTTATATTTTTGCGAGCCAAATAATCAGGGTAACATGGGAATTATCAATACATTAAGAGAGAAGATGGGCCGTTTTGTGGTCTTTGCAGTTGGTTTATCTATTCTGGCCTTTGTCGCTGCCGATTTGTTAGGGCCTAATTCTTCCCTTTTGGGAGGAGGTCAGCAAACCGTAGGCGTAATTGCTGAACAAAAAGTGTCCTATCCTGAATTTGTACAGGAGTTTGAAAGGTTAAAAACCAATTACTCACTTGCAAACAACGAAAGTCCGGGATCTGAAATTCAAAATCAGTTAAGGGAGCAGACCTGGAATAACTTTCTTATCAAGTATGCTTTTCAAAAAGAATTTGAGGCCATTGGGCTGGAAGTGACTGATGAGGAAAAAATCGATATGGTGCAAGGTGTAAATATTCATCCGAGCATTGTTCAGTCATTTACAGATGAGAATGGTCAATTTGACAAATCGCGAGTCATCAATTTTTTACAAAATTTTGACCAACTGGAACCGCAGATGCAATACAACTGGGCTCAGTTTGAGAAAAATTTAGGGCCTGAAAGAATGCAAAATAAAATGAATTCACTTTTACAGAAATCGGTATTCGTGAATAAGTACGAGGCGCTTTCCACACATATAAAAAGTGAGGCTAAGATCAATGGAAGATTTCTCTATGTTCCTTATTTTTCAATCGCTGATTCCACAGTTAAAGTAAGCGATGCCTTATTAAAAGATATTCTGGAGGAGCGGAGAGAAGAGTTTAAGAAAAGCGATAATTTTTCAATTGATTACATCACTTTTAAAGTTGAGCCAAGCAGTGAAGACTCACTGTATTTTGTTGAGGAAATGACCAGGCTGGCAAAGGATTTTGAATCTGTAAAAGATGACACTTCCTTTATCAAATTAAATTCTGACCTGTCAGAACTACCCACATTATATCGACCGGATCAATTGCCCGCGGAAGTAGCATCTAGAATTAATATGCTTGATTCAGGCGATGTTTTCGGCCCGATTGCCAATGCCGGAAATCTTGAGGTGTATAAATTGATGGGAACGGTTTCTGATACATCAGGAGAATACGCACAGGCAAGTCATATCTTATTTAAAACCGATGATGGAGAGGCGGAAGCAAAATCAAAAGCAAGGGGAATTTTAAGACAACTTCAAAATGGTGCTGACTTTGCAGAAATGGCGAGAGAACACAGTGAAGGACCCAGTGGTCCAAACGGTGGTGAATTGGGTTGGTTTGGAAAAGGCCAAATGGTAAGCGAGTTTGAAAATGCCGTGTTTAATGCAAAAAGTGAGGGTGTCATCAATGAATTGATAAAAACCCAATTTGGGTATCACATCATTAACGTAACAGCCACAGCGTCCAAAGAGAAGTACCTGGTTGGTAAAATCACAAGGGAAATTACACCAAGTGATGAAACAGCAAATGAAGTGTTTAGAAAAGCCGATGTCTTTGCTGCAACCGTTAGCTCGCCCGAAGAATTTTCATCTAAAGCAGAGGAAATGGGCTTAAGCGTGCAATCTGCGAGAAATATTGGCAAAAATGACAGAACCATCAATGCGCTCAGCAATATTAGAGAAGTGATACGATGGGGATTTTCAGATGCATCTGCCGGCGATATTTCAGAAGTATTTGAAACCGGTGATCTATTTATGATTGCATTATTGACTGAAAAAAATGAAGAAGGCTATGCCGATCTTGAAGACGTCAGAGAAAGGATAATGCCAATCGCTCTGAAAAAAGTAAAAGCCGATGAAATTATAAAGCGATTAAAAGAACTAAATATTGAAGATTTGGACGATGCCGCAGAATCCTACGGAAGCAGCGCCAGTGTATATGAGTTAAACGGGACCAGCTTTAATACAAATACGCTCACAGGTGCCGGATTTGATCCTGCCGCAGTTGGATTGGCATTTGGAATGGAAGCCGGTGATAAATCAGAGCCATACCAGGGAGAGAATGGCGTATTGGTCTTTGAAATTAACGATGTACTGCCGGCCAATCCTGCAGAAGACATCAATAGTATTAAACAAAATCAGGTTCAACAAAGAATGGCTTCAGTGCCAATCGAACTTTCAGAAACGATAAAAGAAAAAGCGGAGATCGAAGATAATAGATTCCGCTTCTTCTAGATTTTATTAAAAAGCAATTAAAGGTCGATCTTATTCAAATGATAGGATCGACTTTTCTATTATATCACAGCATTCGTGCAATTGTTCTTCTGTAATTATCAATGGAGGAGCAAACCTGATCTTATTGCCATGTGTGGGTTTGGCCAGCAATCCGTTCTCTTTCATTTTCATGCACATATTCCAGGCCAATTCACTGTCTTCTTCCCCTTTAATGACAATTGCATTTAAGAGCCCTTTGCCGCGTACCAGTTTAACAAGATCAGTTCTGGAAATAAGGTCATTCATTCTATCACGGAATACGTGCCCTAATTTTTCGGCATTTTCGGCCATTTTTTCATCGATTATCACCTGAAGGGAAGTTTGCGCCACAGCACATGCCACAGGGTTTCCTCCAAAGGTAGAGCCGTGCTCTCCCGGGCCAATGGTCAACATCACTTCATCGGATGCCAAAACCGCAGACACAGGGAATACCCCTCCCGAAAGTGCTTTTCCGAGAATTACAATATCTGGTTTTACACCTTCGTGGTCAGAAGCCAGCATTTTACCCGTACGGCCAATACCGGTCTGAACTTCATCGGCAATTAATAGCACATTGTATTTTTTACAAATTTCATGGGCTTTTTTGAGATAGCCTTCATCGGGCACAACAACGCCTGCTTCGCCTTGTATAGGTTCTACCATAAAGGCACATACATTGGGGTCTTTCAGTCGTTCTTCCAGAGCCTCCAGGTCATTGTAAGGGATGACATCATAACCGGGCATAAAAGGTCCAAAGCCCTCATAACTTTTTGGATCATCCGATGTAGAGATTGCCGCCAGGGTTCTTCCCCAGAAATTGCCATTTACAAAAATAATTTGGGCTTTATTTTCAGGGATTCCCTTCTTTTCATAGCCCCATTTTCTTGCGAGCTTGTTGGCAGTTTCCCCTCCTTCTACGCCTGTGTTCATTGGAAGTACGCGGTCATAGCCAAACAATTCTGTAATGTATTTTTCAAATGGGCCCAAGATGTCATTGTGAAATGCGCGCGATGTAAGAGTAAGCGTTCTGGCTTGGTTGACAAGTGTATCAACAATTTTTGGATGGCAATGCCCTTGATTTACTGCGCTGTAAGCTGAAAGAAAATCGTAATATTCATTTCCTTCAACATCCCATACTTTAACTCCTTCACCCCTGTGAAGCACAACCGGCAATGGATGATAGTTAAAAGCGCCGTACTTGTGTTCCAGCTCTATCGCCTCTTTAGATGAGATTTTTGTGTCAATCATATTTTTACTTTTTCGTCTGTGGTAAATTTCTATAATTCGTTTGTG
This sequence comes from Hyphobacterium sp. CCMP332, assembly GCA_014323545.1. Taxonomy (NCBI): domain Bacteria; kingdom Pseudomonadati; phylum Pseudomonadota; class Alphaproteobacteria; order Maricaulales; family Maricaulaceae; genus Hyphobacterium; species Hyphobacterium sp. CCMP332. The sequence goes on along the minus strand of CP058647.1, from coordinate 1,316,322 downwards.
AAAATGAAAGAAAATGTAGAAACAGTTCCCTTTCATTTACATTTACTTATTCTATGTAAAATATTGCGTTAAAGTTTCATTATTTCGGATTTTTTACGACTTTTGCAAGCCCGAATTAAAAAAGCTATTAAAAATGGCAAGAGTTTGCGATATATCAGGAAAGAGACCGAAAGTTGGAAACAACGTTTCTCATTCCAATAACAAGGTTAAGAGAAAATTTTATCCGAATCTTCATAAGAAGAAATTCTATTATGAAGAGGAAGACAGATGGTTAACCTTAAAGGTGACTTCATCAGTTTTGAAGACAATTAATAAAAATGGTCTTCACGCTGTAATAAAAGAAGCAAAAGATAAAGGAACATTGAATACTAAAGCTGTTTAAACAGAAAAACAATGGCTAAAAAAGGAAATAGAATTCAGGTGATATTAGAGTGTACAGAGCACAAGGATAGCGGTAAGCCGGGTACTTCCAGATATATCACTACGAAAAACCGAAAGAATACAACAGAAAGATTGGAATTGAAGAAGTTTAATCCAATTCTTAAGAAATACACTGTTCACAAAGAAATTAAATAATCATGGCTAAGAAGACTGTAGCAACGCTAAGAACTGAGAAAACCAACCTTACTAAGATTATTCTAACAGAGAAATCTGAAAAAACAGGTGCTTATACTTTCAGAGAAGTAATTGTAGCAGCTGAGAATGTCAAAAAATACGTAAACTAAATAAGGTTTTACAATAATTTGAAAGTCCCTATCTTTTAGGGACTTTTTTTGTTTAAAGCGATATGGGAATTTTCGGATTTTTTTCCAAAGACAAAAAGGATAAACTTGATAAGGGACTGGAAAAGTCCAAAGAATCAATTGTCGGTAAACTCAGCCGTGCAGTTGCCGGTAAATCAAAAGTCGACGAGGATTTTCTGGATAATCTTGAAGAAATATTGATTAGCGCTGATGTTGGTGTCGCCACTACGGTTAAAATCATTGAGCGACTGGAGGAGCGGGTAGCCAGAGATAAGTTCATGAATATGGATGAGCTCAATTCCATTTTAAAGGAAGAAATTTCAGGGCTTTTTGATCTTGGCGTAAAATCAAATCCTGATTTTTATGCAAATCCCGAACGGAAAATTCCTTTTGTGATGTTGATTGTAGGGGTTAATGGTGTTGGCAAAACGACAACTATCGGAAAACTGGCCAGTCAGCTAAAAAGCGAAGGAAAAAAGGTGGTAATTGGTGCTGCGGATACTTTCAGAGCGGCGGCAGTGGAACAAATAGAAATGTGGGGAAGTCGTATTGATGTGCCGGTGATATCACATGGAATGGGCAAAGATCCTGCCTCTGTTGCTTTTGATACCGTAAAAAGAGCAGTTGATGAAAAGGCCGACATTGTCTTGATCGACACGGCGGGAAGGCTTCATAATAAAGTCAACCTGATGAATGAATTGTCCAAAATCAAAAGAGTAATTCAGAAATTCATTCCGGAAGCGCCACAGGAAGTCCTTTTGGTATTGGATGGCAGCACGGGCCAGAATGCCTTAAATCAGGCTCAGGAATTTACAAAAGCCACCCAGGTGACCGGAATCGCAATTACAAAGCTCGACGGTACGGCCAAAGGTGGCGTGGTACTTGGCATTGCAGACCAGATGCAGATTCCTTTGAGATATATCGGAGTGGGAGAGGGTGTTGAAGATTTGCAGGTATTCAATGCTTCTGAATATGTCGACTCACTTTTGGGTTAATGCGAAATAATTGAAAACAAAACTTAAAAATAACAAGGTCAATATCATCACATTAGGTTGTAGTAAAAACCTGGTTGATTCGGAAAATATTCTTACCCAATTGCGGGGTAATGGCATTGATGCCCATCATGAATCAAAAGAGGATGATTCGGAGATTGTAATAATCAATACTTGTGGATTTATTGACAACGCCAAACAGGAATCGGTAGACACAATTTTGAGATATGCGGATGCCAAAGCACAGGGTGAGGTATCTAAAGTGTTTGTGACAGGTTGTTTATCTCAACGTTACAGGGATGACCTCGAAAAAGAAATCCCCGAAGTCGATGCTTTTTTTGGTACTATGGAATTGCCATTACTCCTCAATCGATTTAATGCGGATTATAAACACGAGCTAATTGGTGAGCGTTTGACGAGTACAGCAGGACACTATGCCCATTTAAAAATTTCCGAAGGTTGTGACCGACCCTGTTCTTTTTGTGCCATCCCATTAATGCGGGGTAAGCACCGGTCCGTGCCAATTGAAGATTTGGTTTTACAGGCCAAAAATCTGATAAAAAACGGGGCAAGAGAATTGCTTCTCATCGCACAGGACTCGACCTATTACGGTTTGGACTTGTATAAAAAAAGAAATTTGGCCGAATTACTTGAGAAACTTGCAGATGTAGAAGACCTGGAATGGATTCGGTTGCATTATGCTTTTCCGAGCGGTTTTCCTGAAGATGTATTAGAAACCATTGCCAAACACAAAAACATTTGCAATTACCTGGATATTCCACTTCAACACGCTTCGGACAATATGCTCAAAATTATGAGGCGAGGGATAACCGCCAAAAAAACCGATGATCTGATAAAAAAATTCAGAGATACTATTCCCGACCTGGCCTTGAGAACCACTTTAATTTCAGGTCACCCCGGTGAAACCGAGGCAGATCATCAGGAAATGCTTGAATTTGTTGAAAAACACAAATTTGACAGACTGGGAGTATTTACCTACTCGCATGAAGAAGATACACATGCGGGCGATCACATGATTGATGATGTGCCCGAAGACCTTAAAGAAGAACGACTTTCGGAAATAATGGAATTGCAGGAGGGCATCTCTGCAGAATTAAATAAAAAGAAAGTCGGAAAGACATTTAAAACGATAATTGACCGAAAGGAAGGCGAATATTTTATAGGAAGAACAGAAGCGGATTCACCTGAAGTAGATAATGAAGTTTTAATTTCAGCACAGGATTCCTATTTAAAGACCGGCCATTTTTATGAAGTTAAAATAGAAGCCTCTGAATCATTTGATCTTTATGGCAAGGCTGTAAAAGCATGTTAAAACTTTTAGAATCTATATCGTACAGAGATACCAATCAGTTTCCCGCACTATTTCTGGACTATGTCGATAAAAAGGAAGAATTAAATTATTTCTATAAATACTATCCGGATTTAAAAGGATTTCAACAACTTATAGAAGAAAGATCATCTTTCGATTCAGGGAAAAGGGAAATCCTTAAAAACCACTTTTTCAATCAATACGATGGCATTGAAATTCATGAAAACGTCAAAGAGAATATTGAAAAATTATCATCACCGGATACTTTTACCCTGACTACGGGTCATCAGTTAAATTTATTTACCGGGCCGCTTTATTTTATTTATAAAATTCTCACCGTAATCAATTTGGCGGAAACATTAAAAAAAGAGTTTCCCGATAAGACTTTTGTACCCTTATACTGGATGGCATCTGAAGATCACGATTTTGAGGAAATACAGTATTTCAATTTTGATGGGAAGAAATACAGATGGGAATCGGATCAAAAGGGCGCGGTAGGTAGATTTTCACTGGATAAAATTCAAGACTTTTTAAAAACGCTGCCTGTTCCTGAAGTTTATAAATCTTTTTACTCAGGAAGTTCTTCCTTAGCCGAAGCACATTTAAAACTGGTGAATCATCTATTTGCTGAGTATGGCCTTGTGGTATTGGATGCAGACTCGAAAGAATTAAAAGCGTCATTCGGTGATATAATTAAAAATGATACGGACTCGAAAAGTAGTTTTGTAAATACGGACCGAAGTACAAAAGCGCTCAAGAAATTGGATTACACTACACCGGTTAATCCAAGGAAAATCAATTATTTCTATTTGGCAGATGGACTAAGAGAAAGAATTGAAATTAATGGCGATGAATTTTACTACGACAGCAATACTGAAGTACAAAAAATCATTATTGGCGATTTAATTAAAAATGAACCTGAAAAAATATCACCCAATGTAATAAGCAGGCCTCTGTACCAGGAATACATATTACCAAACCTGGCTTATGTCGGGGGACCTTCTGAATTGTCGTATTGGCTTCAATTGAAAAGTACCTTTGAATCTTTGAATATAAATTTTCCTTTGCTTGTTCCCAGATATTCAGCGAGCTTAGTCAGTGAGAAAGCTTTGAAAAAACTAAAAGAAATTGGGCTGGATCATCTGAAAACGCTTTTTGAAGAAGAACGCGTGGTGCTGAAAAAACTTTTAATAAAGAACGATCTTCTGGATGGTGATAAACACGAAAACTGGACCAAAGAGATTGAAAAACTATTTCACACCATTAAAGAGGAAGCCGAAAAGAAAGATAAAACATTGGGTCCGAGTGTAGAGGGTAGAAAAATGAAAGTGCTGAAGGAATTGAAAAAAATTCGCACAAAAATGGAAAGCGCTGAAATAAGAAATCAGGAGATACTAAGAAATCGATTCTACTTTGCAAAAGATGAGCTTTTCCCGGGAGGCAGTTTTCAAGAGCGTTTTGACAACGTTTTTGAATATCTGGCCGAGAATGAAAGTTTTATTTCTGAGCTAAAGCAGAATTTTAGAAACCCTTTCAATTTTACACATACTATTTTTAAAGCATAAAAAAACCCCGACAGACCCCGCATTTATTGCCGGGGTTCGGGGTTTTAAATAAATCAATAGAAAAATCTATTACTCGATTATAAGTTTTTGAGTAATCTTATTCTCACCGGATCCAAGTGTAACAAGGTAAATACCTTTGCTTAGATCGCTAATATCCAATTGGAAAGCATTTTCACCATTTCGAATTTCCTTAGAAATAAGTTTCATGGACTGTCCGATCATATTGGCAATATTGATCTGAATTTCACCGGAGGCATCAGAACTAAATGCCAAGGTCACATTGCCCTGAGCCGGGTTCGGATAAAGTGCAAAAGATGCTTTCTCTATTTGATCTTCCAATCCTGTAACGAATGGGAAAGGCATAGTAAGAACCGTCAATTTATTCTCAGATGTTACAGGGAAAGGATCATTCAAGAACGGACCTGCGTAATTATCATGCTGGAACAGACAATAAACATTACCATCTGTTACTCTTTTAATGGTTGCAGGATAAGCTTCTTCTCCTACTGTACCATCAGTTACATCATTGGCAAATAATGCTGAGCCAACATTTACAGGATCTGACCAACTCATACCATTGTTTTTGGATTGAAGATAGTATAAATCTCTTCTGTATCTGTTGTCAAACGGATTGTTATCTGAACCTGCACAAACTCCGGAATAGATAATTCCAAGATTGCCATTGCCATCTGTAAAGATGCCCGGATGGCTAAACATTCCAGTCGTATAGCTTCCAAAATCATCAGAAACAGTCGGATAAACTCCCATTGTTGTCATGTCCGGTACAGAATCGAACAATACATAAGCAGAGTAATCAGCTGTGTCATTCACATCAAATCCTACCGGCATAGTTGAATTCCAATACCAAAGACCTCTGGTAGCAGGATACCATGAACTGGCGCTAAGACTTCCCGGATCAGTTAATACTGCGGTAATTCCACCCGTACAGTGAATCGTACCATCATTGCCAATTAATCCTCTTACATCAGCATGAGGAGTTAAAACCTGATAACCGCCTGAAGCTGAATCCAATGCTGCATTTACAGTATCAAAAATATGAATTGTAGTACAAGTAAAGGTATTTCCTCTATCGGTTGATAAATACATGTTGACGTTGTTAGGGTCAGTACCTGTGAAGGAAGCATTACCACCTGCCACTATTAGGAGCGTGTCTCCTTTGGCATCCAGATCAACAGCATCTTCAGTTGTTTCTCTTAGTGGACATCCGGAAACCGAATCAAAAGCAAAATCCTTAACACTCCAGGTGGCTCCGGCATCATCTGATCTGCCGAAATACATTGTACTACCATTTGAATAGGTTGTGTAAATCGTATTTCCTTCAGCAGTAGAATGATAAAAGGTCACTCCCGTTCTAACGTGTAAATTACCTCCTCCAAGATCACTTGGAGTATAATCCGAAGCTCCTTTGGTAGAAGTATACAATCTATCTGTGTGCGCAAAAATGGCCTCACCGGTTCCTGCAATTGGAGCTATTGAAGGCCAACCTACTCTTTTTTCAGCCAAACCATAGCCGGTATTATTGGAGTCACCTGGTACCCATGCCTGTGCACCGGCATCGTAATAGTTATATCCAATTCCTCGTAAAGCATTACCAGGGTCTCTAATAGTATCTACTGCCTTTGTCCAAACCACCTGGATGTTTCCGGCATCATCCTGATAAATTCTCTGTTGCATACCACCGTTGGTCTGATAATCATACCAGGTATAACCAACCGTATCACCGTAACTGGGAATAGCAGCACTTTTTAAATAGGAGCCTTTTGCTATGGGTAGTACTTCATTTCCTGTTTTAATTTTATCTGTTTTTGGAACAGCGTTCTTAAAAATTGAAGGATTTGTTCTCGTTAATTGCGCAAAAACGCACAAATTGACAAACAAAACCAAAGTCAAAAAAGTAAATAATTTTTTCATAGTTATAATTTTAATTCCAATGATTATTAAAATTAATTATTTAAATCAATATTTTAATAAATGGCATAAAAAAACCCTGATCCCTCAACATCAAATGCCAAGTTATCAGGGTTTATTTTAAACCTGACTAAGAATTAGTCTATCACTAGTTTTTGAGTGATTTTATTTGCACCTGTTCCAACTGTTACAAGGTAAATACCCTCGTTCAAGTCAGAAATATTCAATACATGTGCATTAGAACCTTTTACAATATCAACTTCAACAGACTTAACTGTTTGGCCAATCATATTTGAAACAAATATTGTTGTATTGCCATTAACTTTTGATTCAAAAGAAACAGTAGCATGGGCATTGGCCGGATTAGGATAAATATTCAGGCTTTCTTTGGCGATTTCCTCATCTATACCAGAGATTAAAGCCGGGTCTAATCTTAAAACAGTCATTTTATTTTGTTCAAGTACAAGAGCGCCCTGAAGTGAAGTTCCAGCATAATTGTCATGTTGGAAGAAGATCAAAAGATCGTTCTGTACCCTTTTAGGAGTTACACAAAATGCTTCTTCACCTACAGTACCATCTGTTACATCGTTCGCAAATAACAGACTTGCTACGTTTTTGAATGTCGACCAGTTGGCACCACCGTCACCGGATTTAGCAACATATATATCTCTTCTATATTGAGCGTCAAATGGATTATTGTCTGAACCAGCACAAATTCCATCAAATGCTATATATAAGTTACCGGCAGCATCTTCACTAACAGTCGGGTGAGCAAACATACCAGTTACATAGGTACCGAAATCCGCACTTGCAGTTGGATAAGAACCCATTGTAGTCATATCAGGAATAGAGTCAACTAATACATGAGCTGCGTAGTCAGCAGGATCATTTAAATCAAATCCGGCAGGCATATCAGAATTCCAGTAGTAAATGCCTCTCGCAGTTGGGAAATATCCAGCAGTGGTTAAATCACCTGGATTGGTTAAACCAGCAACTACTCCACCAGTAATGTGAATTCTTGAATCCTCACCTATTGTAACTCTCATATCTCCCTGAGGACACTCAACAACATATCCTCCAGAAGCCGTATCTAATTCAGCATTGATCGTATCAAACACAGCTACAGTAGTCACAGAGAACGTTGCTCCTCTATCAGTAGATAGATAAAGAACAAGATCATTTGGTGTAACGCCACCGTATCCTGTATAACCACCTGTTACAATAGCAACAGAGTCACCCTTTGCATGAATGTCATAGCCATCAGGTACAATTGTACCTCTCAAAGGAGTTCCATAAACTGAATCTATGATTACATCAGCGATTGGCCATGTGGCTCCACCATCATCGGTTCTTGCGAATGCCAATGATACGCCATTATCATATAATACATAAGCGGATGCACCTTCACCATAAGAATGATAGAAAAGCGGACCTGCTGTTAAATCAGCGGATAAGTCTACAGCTGTAACTGCCGAAGCACCTTTGGTAGAGTTAAGTAGTCTGTTGGTATGAGTAAAAATATGCTCATTTGTTCCATCAGCATTAGCTATTGAAGGCCATCCAACTCTTTTATCTGCTAATCCAAAATTTGTATTATTTGAATCCCCTGGTATCCATGACTGAGTACCTGCATCATAATAATTATAACCAACACCTCGGTTTGCATTGGCTGGATCTCTTATAGTATCAAGAGCTTTGGTCCAAATAACCTGGATGTTACCAGAAGCATCCTGATAAATTCTGTTTTGCATTCCCTGGTTAGTTTGCAAGTCATACCAGGTATAACCAACGGTATCACCATAGGAAGGAATTGCAGCATTGCTTTTCATAACAGAAATTTTAGAAAGATCTAAAAATTCATAACCTGTTGCAGGCGACATTGTAGCCGGTACCGCTTCTTTGAAAAGCTCAGGATTTGTTCTTGTTTGCTGGGCGAAAACGCCTAAACTAACAAATAACATTAATGTCAATAAAGTAGTAATTTTTCTCATAATCGATTTTTGGTTGATTTCAGGCCTCAATATATAAATTTTGTTGCAAAAAATTATACACAATTCCATAAAAAAACCCTGATTCTTCTCCCGATCCCGAATAATTCGAGAATACCGAGAATCTAAATCAGGGTTGATTTTCAATAATTAGTTGAGATTACTCGATAACCAATTTTTGAGTGATTTTGTTAGATCCAGTTCCAAGTGTAACAAGATAAATACCTTCGTTTACATCTGAAAGGTTGAGAACAACTGTATTGCTTCCTTTTACGATTTCAGCCTTAACTATTTTAACAGTTTGGCCAATCATGTTTGAAACAACAACATTTGTATTGCCTTTTACATTTGATTCAAATGAAACGGTAGCAGTCCCGCTTGCAGGATTAGGATAAATATTAAGACTTTCCTTGGAAATTTCTTCTTCTATTCCACTAATCAATGCAGGGTCAAGACTTAATACAGCCATTTTATTTTGTTCAAGAATAGGCTGATCATCAGTCAAAGTAGGTCCTGCCCAAGAATCGTGCTGGAATAAGATTTTGATATCCCCTTGTACTCTTTTTGGAGTAACCGGATAAGCTTCTTCTCCAACAGTGCCATCTGTTACATCATTGGCGAACAATAAACTAGCAACATTGGCAGCAGAAGACCAATTCATTCCACCATCACCTGATTTCATGGCATAAAGATCTCTTCTAAATCTATTGTCAAATGGATTGTTATCCGATCCTGCACAAATTCCGGAGAATACTACAAAAAGATTGCCCATTGCATCTTCGCTAAAGCTTGGGTGACTGAATGAACCTGTCACATAATTACCCTGATCTGCAGATGCAGTAGGATAAGATCCCATTGTTGTCATATCAGGAATTGAATCAACCAGTACATAAGTGCTGTAATCTGCAGGATCATTGATATCAAAACCAGCAGGCATATCTGAATTCCAGTACCAGATACCTCTTGCTAATGGGAACCAAGAGCTCGAAGTAAACGCACCTGGGTCAGTCAATGTGGCCATAACAGAGCCACCTAGGTGAATTCTTCCATCGGCACCGATCAGTACTCTTACGTCGGCATGTGGAGTTTCAACAATATAACCACCTGAAGCAGTATCCAACTCAGCATTAACTGTATCAAAAACGTGAATAGTTTGTGATGACCAGGTAGCACCTCTGTCAGCAGATAAGAATAATACAACATCATTTGGATCAACTCCGGTAAATGCGGCATGACCTCCGGTTACGATGGCAATTGTATCTCCTTTTACATCCAGATCCCAACCATCAGTCGCGATTGGTCTTAGGAAAGTACCGGTTGCGGTATCAATAGAAAAATCAGATATCGCCCATGTAGAACCACCATCATCAGATCGAGCAAAAGAAAATAGATTGCCATTGTCATAAGCAACATAAATTGAATTGCCCTGACCAACAGAATGATAAAATAAAGTTCCATCATTCAATACTCCGGTTAAATCCACTGTATTAACAGCTGAAGCACCTTTGGTAGATGTATACAGTCTGTTTGTATGTGCAAAGATGTACTCATCTGTACCATCAGTATTTGCTATTGAGGGCCAACCAACTCTTTTGTCAGCTAATCCATAAGCTGCATTATTTGAATCACCGGGAATCCAGGTTTGTGTACCCGCATCGTAATAATTGTATCCAATTCCTCGTAATGCGTTGCCCGGGTCACGTATAGTATCAACTGCTTTTGTCCAGATTACCTGAATATTACCACTGGCATCTTCATAGATTCTGTTTTGCATACCTGCATTTGACTGATAGTCGTACCATGTATAACCAACAGTATCCCCATAAGAAGGAACGGATGCCGGAGTTTTTAAATATGAACCTTTAGGAATATCAATCCTTTCATATCCATTTTTAAATTGTTCAGTAACGGGAACAGCTTGTTTGAAAATTCCGGGATTGGTTCTAGTCAACTGAGCTTGCACGCTCAATGTTAAAAAGGCCAACATTGAAAAAACTGTAATAATTCTCTTCATGATTAATTTTAATTTAGTTTAAATGAAATGTAAAAATAATTTAAGGTGCAATAATGTACAATTCGAGTGAATATTTATTTTGACCTCAGTTCACACATTTTGCAAGACCGTAAAGTCACTGGTCTAATTACAAATTTAAATGATAATACCCTAAATCAACAATTAAATTACAGTTGTTTTTGTCCGAGAAACATTTCCCTTTTTTTTCCAAAGCCTTTTTCTTTGATCAAATCAAATCCTGCGGATCTAAGATGTCTTTTATATTGCCCGCTTGCACAATATGAGACAAGTATCCCCTTGTTTTTCAGCAATTCAAAGGCCTTGGTTAAATTTGAAAGACTCCAGATGTCAGACTGTCGTGAGGGTGCAAAAGCATCATAAAATATTATATCCACATGTTCTTTCAGACTTAATATTTCAAACTCCTCAATTTTCTCATTGACTAATTGAAATCTGAATAAATCTTCAAAGGCAATAATATCGTTCTGTTTGGCAGCGTGCATTTTGTTAAAGACATCAGAATTCCGCTTAAACAAAAGATTATTTTTTAATAGAAATGCAAGAATTTCATTTTCGACAGGGTAGGGTTCCAGGGCAAAATAATTGATGCTTTTATTGTTTTTTAGCGCCCATTCATAAGCCAAAACAGCATTCATCCCACTTCCAAAACCAATTTCAAATACACTGATTGAATTTAATTTTTTGTCAAGCCTTTCCAAACCGTTCTGAATGTATACATATTCAGATTCACTTTGAGCACCATCCATAGAATGGTAATGTTCATTGAGTTCCGGATAGAACAATGTGTAGGAATTATCTTCGGTTTTGACCGCTTTTAGATTTCTATTTTTCATACAATAGACAAACCGCCTGGGCTGAAACTCCTTCTTCACGGCCTTCAAAACCCAATTTTTCAGTGGTTGTAGCTTTTATGGATATATCCTCTACATCAATGTGCAGAATTTCCGCAGTCACTCTCTTCATTTCTTCTATATAATCCATGACTTTTGGTTTTTGCAAACTCAGGGTAACATCGATATTTCCTATTTCATAACCCTTATCATTGATAAGTTTGGCAACTTCCGATAGAAGTTTTTTAGAGTCTATGCCTTTGTATTTTGGATCGGTATCAGGGAAATGAAAACCGATATCTCTCAGATTTAGTGCTCCGAGCATCGCATCGCAAATAACATGCAGTATTACATCGGCATCCGAATGCCCCACTGATCCTTTGAAATGTGGTATTTTAATACCCCCAAGCCATAATTCTTCATTTTCCGCAAGGCGGTGAACATCATAACCAAGTCCTACCCTAATTTTTTTCATCATCTCTCAAAAATAAAATATCGTTTCAAATTTTTTGGCTATACCTTTCCTTCTAATTTTGAACCTGCAAAACACGCCTATGGAATTTGAAATAAAGGGAAAAAATAAGAAACTCTTAATAACACTTTACACCGAACTTCTGAAACCACGATTAATAGAAGAAAAAATGCTCATTCTTTTAAGACAGGGCAAAATTTCAAAATGGTTTAGCGGCATTGGTCAGGAGGCGATTTCAATTGGAAGTGTGCTGGCCTTGTCAAAAGATGAATTCATTCTACCCATGCACCGCAATCTTGGAGTATTTACGGGTCGTGGAGTCGAGTACGGGCAGTTGTTTTCACAATTTCAGGGTAAAGAAACAGGTTTTACCAAAGGCCGTGACAGGTCTTTTCATTTTGGAAGCAAAGAGCACAATATAGTGGGCATGATTTCCCATTTGGGGCCTCAACTTTCTATTGCCGATGGGATTTCGCTCGCACATAAAATTAATAAGGATAAAAAAGTTTCGCTTGTATTTACCGGAGACGGTGGTGCGAGCCAGGGTGAGTTTCACGAAGCCTTAAATGTAGCAGCGGTCTGGCATTTACCGGTCATATTTGTGATTGAGAACAACGGGTATGGATTATCCACACCTAGCGAAGAACAGTTTAAGTTTAAATCATTTGTCGATAAGGGGCCGGGTTATGGAATAGATGCAGAAAGCATAGATGGAAACAACATAATTGAAGTTTACGAAACCATTAAAAAATGGGCTCAATCACTGAAAAATAATCCGAGGCCTGTAATAATTGAGGCCAACACATTTAGAATGAGGGGTCATGAAGAGGCTTCTGGCACAAAGTATGTTCCCAAAAAACTAATGGACCACTGGGCAAAAAAAGATCCAATTGCCAATTTTGAAAAAGCTTTACTCGATCATGGGATTATCGATGAAAATTTTATTTCCACAACTCGCAAAAAAATTAACGAAGATATTAACAAAGGTCTTGAATCCGCCTATGCTACTCCGGCTATAAGTTCGGATGAAATTGGAGAAACCAAAGATCTATTCAGCGAATATAAATTTAAAAGTGTAAGCCCGAAAACAAAGAATAAAGAAGAAAAACGATTGGTAGACGCCATTCGTGAAGGCCTTTATCAGAGCATGGAAAAATTCCCCAATTTGATTTTGATGGGGCAGGATATAGCTGATTATGGAGGCGTATTTAAAGTAACTGAAGGGTTTCTTCAAAAATTTGGAAAGGAAAGAGTAAGGAACACACCTCTTTGTGAATCTGCAATAATTGGAATTGGATTGGGCCTGTCAATCATGGGAAAAAAAAGCATGATTGAAATGCAATTTGCAGATTTTGTAACCTGTGGCTTTAACCAGATTATAAACAATCTTGCCAAAATTCATTACCGTTGGAGTCAAAATGCTGATGTGGTTATTCGTATGCCCACCGGTGCCGGTGTAGGGGCAGGACCATTTCACTCGCAATCCAATGAAGCCTGGTTTTTTCATACGCCCGGATTAAAAATTGTTTATCCTTCTACACCATATTATGCCAAAGGTCTGATGATAAGCGCAATAGAAGACCCCAATCCCTATTTGTTTTTTGAACATAAATATTTGTACCGATCAATCAATGAGGAAATACCGGTTGACTATTACAATGTGGAAGTTGGGAAAGGACGTATTGCAAAAGTAGGAAATGAAATAAGCATAATTACCTATGGGATGGGCGTACATTGGGCTTTACAGATTGCAGATGAATACGAAGACGGATTTATTGAAGTTGTGGATATGTATTCCCTTTTGCCCTGGGATAAGGAATTGGTAATGAAAAGTGTTTCGAAAACGGGGAAAGTACTCATCTTGCATGAAGATACATTAACCGGGGGCATAGGGGCAGAGTGGTCCGCTTGGATATCCGAGCATTGCTTTGAAAAACTGGATGCACCTGTTATTAGAGTGGCTTCGCTGGATACTCCGGTACCATTTGCGGCAAATCTTGAAGAAAACTTTTTGCCAAAGGCACGCTTAAAAGGTAAATTAGCAGAACTTATTGCCTATTGAAGCTCAAACTCAATAAAAATATAGCAATTTTTTCATCGCTCATCCTGCTTTCCGGATGTGCATGGGGTCGTTATCCCTGTCCTGACCCCGTAAAAGAAAAGAATTCAGAAAAAGACGGAACAGGAATTACACTTATTGAAGTGAAGCGAGATAAAAAAGGAATACTTAAAAAGAAACAGCCAAAGAGAATTAAACGTAAGTAACCATTCTGAACTCTAGAATCTTACATATCGCCACAATGTTTTTGTTTATATCTCTTTCTGCTATGGCTCAAAGAAGAGGTTTAAATGAAAACACAGGTCAGAAAAAGAAAGAACCTCAGGAAATATTTGACACAGAGTCGGCACAAAAACTGACCGATTCACAAATCAGTAAATTCAAAGGCAATATCGATTTAAATATTCGAGACAAACGATTACGCCAGATTCAGAAAATGAATAAAAAAGGCGCTGCTCGAATCAATCCGGGATCCAGAAAAAGAAGTCTTAGAATTCTTGCAAGGAAATCTGATAAATACAGACAATTTAATGAAGGGATTGACCTGAAAGAATTGGACAAGCGCATTGCGGAAATCGAAAAGACCAATTACGGAAAAGCTCAGCGCGGAAGACCATTGTCAAAAAGCTATTATCAAAAACTTCAGGCTCAAAAAGCTCAGAAATATGGGAATTTTCAGCAGGGGATTGATTTGCGCGAAAGAGATAAAAGAATTGCCGAAATAGAAAAAACAAATTACGGGAAAGCACAAAGAGGTAGGCCACTTTCTAAAGACTATGTGCGTAAGCTGGAAATACAGAAAGCGAGAAAATTTGTTGATTTTCAGCAAGGGATAAATTTAACCGCCCGAGATAAACGATTGGCTGAAATTGATAAAATTAACAGAAAGAACAACAAATTGGGGATGATTGACCTCAGAGAAAGAGATAAGCGCATCGCAGAGGTTGAAAAAAGCAATTATAAGCAGGCAGCACATGGCAGGCCATTGACCAAAAAAATTGTAGATGCGATGTGGATTGAAAAACAGAGAAAATACGGTGATTTCCAACAAGGGATAAATGTAAGTGCGCGAGATAAGCGATTGGCAGAAATTGATAAAATGAATCGTAAGCAATTATCAAATGCAAGACCGATGTCTGAAAAGAAAGTGGCTTCGCTTTGGGTGGAACGTCAAAGACGCTATACGGATTTTCAGGATGGTATTGATATGGCTGCCCGCGACAAAAGGTTAGCGGAAATCGATAAAATGAATCGCAAGCAATTGTCGAATGCCAGGCCGATGAGTGAAAAGCAGGTCAATGCGCTTTGGATAGAGCGACAAAGACGATATACAGATTTTCAGGATGGCATTGATATGACTGCCCGTGACAAGAGATTAGCTGAAATAGACAAGATAAATCGCGAGAAAATTGGAACCGGAAAAGGCCTTTCTGAAAAGCAGGTCAGAGGAATATGGATAGAAAGACAAAGAAGATATACCGATTTTCAGGATGGGATAGATCTGGCAGCCCGCGATAAACGTCTGGCGGAAATTGATAAAATGAACAGGAAAAAAATGGCCAAAGGCCGTCCAATGACCGATAAGAAAACAGAGACATTATGGATCGAGCGACAAAGACGTTATGCAGATTTTCAGGATGGAATTGATCTGGCTGCAAGGGACAAGCGGATTGCAGAAATAGACAAAATGAATCGCAAAAAAATGGGTAAAGGCCGTTTGATGACTGAGAAGAAAGCTACCGAAAAACAAAGAGCGCAGGATCAAATTGCTGCTAATTTTAATCCACCAACGGTAGATTTAACTGCGAGAACAAAAAATATTCTTGAGAAAGATAAAGAAATGGCAAAGTGGCGTGGAGATCAGATTGACCTGAAGGCCAAAGAAGATAAGCGCAAAGAAAACATGAAAACCATTGCCGATTACAGGGGGGATATCAAGGCATTTAAAGCCGGAGAAGACATGCATCCGAGTGTTACTTTTAGAACTGCAGGAGAAAAAACCAGTGTAAGCAGAAAACAGCGCTATCAGAAAAGAATGTACCGAAGACTTAGAAAATCAGAAAAAGATCTTCCTCCTTTTCTCAAGGATAAATTGGAAGCTCCCAAATACATGAAAGAAGAAGCTGAAATTTGGCATGACTAAAAATGAAAAATGGATAGAATTAACTGATTCTAAGCAGTTGGGTCAGCTTGACAGGGAATCTAAAGAAATGCCGGTTATTATTTTTAAGCACAGCACGAGCTGTTCAATCAGCGCCATGGCATGGGGGAGATTTAACCGCGGACTAGAAAGCCATCCTGAAAAAGAATGCAAATATTATTACCTGGATTTGTTGAAATACAGGACGATTTCACAAGAGATTTCGGAGAAATATGAAATAAGACATGAATCCCCCCAAATTTTAATAATTTTGAAAGGTAAATGCGTTCAGAATGCCTCACATTTTGAGGTTAATTTCTCAAAGGTGCTGGGATATTAGAGCAATTTGAACAATTACTGTATTTTGTTAGTTTGAACTAATACCAAAACAAGAATTATTGCGTAACATATTTTACATATTAATCTTTCTTTTTTTCAGCTTATCTCCACTCCGAGCGCAGTTTGATGAGGTAATCTACGATAGAGAGTTTACTTATGGCATTACTACGAATACCAATGTTTTTTTTGCGGGCTTTTCTTTTAAATTCTCAAAATTTCTCAGCAAAGAAGTCAATCATCATATTGGCTTTGAGTTGTCAAATTTGAAGCATCCAAAAGAAGAACGCTACACTAATATTTACGGCAACACATTTATTTACAATAAGCAATATTTTGTATTTCCTCTGAGAGCCAATTATGGCCGTGAATATATTTTATTCAGAAAAACGCCTTATGAAGGCATGCAATTGAGTTTGAATGTAGCTGTAGGACCAACTTTTGCTTTGGTTAAGCCATATTATGTTATTTACGATAGGGGCGATTCACAAAGACAGGAACCTTATGATCCGAGAATTCACGAAGATGAAAATAGAATTCTTGATGGGGGAGGAATATTTAGAGGTTTGGATAGGGGAAGATTTGAATTTGGCCTGCATATGAAAAATTCACTGGCATTTGAGTTTGGTAAATTTGGAAATGATGTTGCAGGGCTAGAACTGGGAATGTTGATAGAGGGCTATAATAAAAACATAGAAATATTGCCTTTTGCGCCGAACAACCCTGTTTTTTCCACTTTATTTTTAACATTATTTTACGGTTCCAGAAAATAGATAAGGAATTAATGATTGAACTACCTGTAATTGAGGAAAAGAAAAAAGAAAGACCTGACTGGTTGAGAGTAAAATTGCCTATTGGCGATAAATACAAACGTGTTCGCGAATTGGTAGATAAATATAAACTCCATACCATTTGTGAGAGTGGTAATTGCCCGAACATGGGTGAATGTTGGGGCGAAGGTACAGCCACTTTTATGATTCTGGGGAATGTTTGTACCAGAAGCTGTTCTTTTTGTGCGGTTAAAACAGGACGGCCTCCTGAGTATGATGAACAAGAGCCCGAAAGAGTAGCCGAAGCCATTTATTTGATGAAAGTTAAGCATGCGGTTTTAACCTCAGTCAACAGAGATGAGTTAAAAGATCGCGGTGCTGAAATTTGGTACAGAACCGTAAGAGCTATTAAAGAAGTAAGTCCTGAAACAACTATTGAAACTTTAATTCCCGATGTTAAAGGAAATTGGGAAGCACTGGAAAGAATGATTTCTGCCGGTCAGGAGGTGGTTTCGCATAATGTAGAAACCGTGGAAGAACTGTATCGACAGGTAAGGCCACAGGCAAAATACTACAGAAGCCTTGAACAGATAAAACGAACTAAAGAATACGGCAAACGAACAAAATCGGGTATTATGCTCGGACTCGGTGAGACAAAAGATCAGGTATTTAAAGCCATGGACGACCTGGTGGAGCACGGCTTGGATATATTAACGCTGGGTCAATACCTTCAACCAACAAAAATGCACTTGGAAGTGGCTGAGTTTATTCACCCTGATGTATTTGATATGTACAAAGAGGAAGGATTGCAACGCGGATTAAAATATGTTGAGTCCGGACCTTTGGTAAGATCTAGCTATCATGCAGAAAGGCATGTAAACGTTTAAATATTGGCCGGAAATATTTATCTCATTCCAACACCAATTTCTGAAGAGGGGTATGGGCATCTTGCGGAAATTTCTAAGGAACTGATTACTACACTCGAACTATTTTTTGTTGAGAACCAAAAAAATAGCAGAAGATTTATTAAAACGCTACATCCCGAAGCAATCATTGACAATCTTGAATTTGTCGATATTGGAAAATATTCCGATAAGGATTTGATTCAGGAAGGACTTCAAAAAGTCTGGCTTGGAAAAAATGCGGCAATTCTTTCAGATGTCGGTTGTCCCGGAATTGGGGATCCGGGTCATGAATTGATTTTAGAAGCACAGGATTCCGGTGTTCGAATAATTCCTTTAGCCGGACCAAATTCATTTATGATGGCTTTAATGGCTTCAGGCCTCAACGGACAGGAATTTAGATTTCACGGCTATTTGCCCATTGATAAAAATCAAAGAAAAGCCAAGCTTAAAAGTATGAGTGCCGATGCATTAAATACCGGAGAATCGCAGATTTTCATGGATACCCCTTATCGAAATCAGCAGGTATTAAGCGACATAATACAATCATGTCCTGCGAATGTGAATTTGTGTATTGCAGAAGAAATCACAGGAAAAAAAGAATCCATTTTGACCATGCCGGTTAAGGATTGGAAAAAAATAAATAAGAAAATTGATAAGCATCCCGCGGTATTTATTCTCGGATAAATCAATCTAAGTTTAAAATTCATTTCAATACTTTTATATTTGTGCCTCTTAAAAATTCACAGCTTTTAATATGCCTTATCTTTTTACATCAGAATCGGTGTCTGAAGGACATCCGGATAAAGTAGCAGATCAAATATCAGATGCGCTTCTTGACCATTTTTTAGCTTTTGATCCACATTCAAAAGTGGCTTGTGAAACACTTGTAACGACCGGTCAGGTAATGCTTGCAGGTGAAGTGAAATCGGATACTTATTTAGATGTCCAGCAAATCGCCAGAGATGTTATCAATAAAATAGGATACACGAAAGGGGCTTATATGTTTGAAGGCGACAGCTGTGGAGTATTGTCAGCAATACACGAACAGTCGGACGATATCAATCAGGGCGTTGATCGAGGAGAGGTGGAAGAGCAGGGTGCCGGTGATCAGGGGATGATGTTTGGTTATGCTACCAATGAAACCCAAAACTATATGCCATTGGCACTTGATCTGTCGCATAAAATTCTTGAGGTATTGGCAGAATTGAGAAGGGAAAAAAAGGAAATGGATTATTTGCGGCCCGATTCTAAAGCACAGGTAACCATTGAATACGATGATAATCACAAACCTATAAGAATTGATGCCATAGTAGTCAGTACCCAGCACGACGATTTCGATGAAGAGGAAAAAATGCTCAAGCGAATTAAAAATGACATCATTAATATTTTAATTCCCAGGGTAAAAAAACAATTGAGACCTGAGATCCAGGCTTTGTTCACAAATGAAATCAAATACCATATCAATCCTACCGGAAAGTTTGTGATCGGTGGACCACATGGCGATACCGGATTGACAGGAAGAAAAATAATTGTAGATACCTATGGTGGAAAAGGTGCTCATGGTGGAGGAGCGTTTTCAGGAAAAGATCCTTCTAAAGTCGACAGATCCGCAGCTTATGCAACAAGACACATCGCTAAAAACCTTGTAGCTGCGGGAGTATGTGATCAGGTTTTGGTACAGGTTTCTTATGCTATTGGAGTTGTGGAACCAACATCAATATTTGTAGATACCTACGGTTCAGCAAAAGTTGATTTAAACGATGGGGAGATTGCAAAAAAAGTTTCTGAGATTTTTGACATGCGACCCGGAATTATTGAAAAACGACTGAAATTAAGAAATCCAATCTATGGTCCTTCAGCTGCATATGGGCATATGGGCAGGAATCCTGAAAAGGTTAAGCGAAGTTTTTCAAGACCTGATGGAAGAGGAAAGGAAATCAAAGAAATTGAAGTTGAATTATTTACCTGGGAAAAACTGGATCATCTGGATCAGGTAAAGAAAGCATTTGGTGTATAAAAAAGAAAAGCGGCCCACGTTGGTTAAACGGGGCCGCTTTTTTTATAAGTGCACACTGTTTTTCTCTTTGTGTTTTTTGATCTGTCTGCGCAAAGCTTCTACACAAGCGTCAGTTGCTGCTTCAAAAGAATTAGACTGTTCCTTGGAAAACAATGTTGTACCGGGAATATTTAATTTAATTTCCACAAGTTTATTTTTTACGCTATCACCATTTTCCAAACGCAGGAAAACTTCACCATCAATTATTCTATCATAAAAAGTTTCCAGTTTATCCATTTTCTTCTGAATAAAATCCAATAATTTAACGTCGGCGTCGAAGTGAATTGAATGCATTTGCAACTTCATAAATATTTAAGTTTTAGGTTAAAAAAATTATGCTTTAGGATGAGCTTTTTTAAAAATTGATTTTAACTGCTCAAGTGAATTATGTGTATATACCTGCGTAGCAGCAAGATTTTCATGCCCCAGGAGATCTT
Organism: Hyphobacterium sp. CCMP332; assembly: GCA_014323545.1. NCBI lineage: Bacteria > Pseudomonadati > Pseudomonadota > Alphaproteobacteria > Maricaulales > Maricaulaceae > Hyphobacterium > Hyphobacterium sp. CCMP332. The sequence goes on along the minus strand of CP058647.1, from coordinate 1,295,735 downwards.
TTATTGCGTTTAAATCCGCTCCCTTATTTAATAGATGCGTCGCGAAAGTGTGACGAAGAACATGGGGGCTTTTCTTTTCTACAGTTGTAATCAAATCAAGATATTTTTTGACAATCCTATAAATCAAAACAGGATACGCCTTTTGCCCATCGTCTCTTAATATTAAATAATTATTGGCATTTTCCCTAACCATTTTCTCTCGCAGGTCCGTATAATTTTTAATGCTTTTTATCAGCTCCTTATGTAAAGGAATTACGCGATCTTTATTGCCTTTTCCTAAGACTTTGATCACTGATTGATGGTAATTTATATCATCTTTTTTAAGTTCTATGAGTTCGGATAGGCGAATGCCTGTTCCATATAAAAGTTCAATGACCAGCTTATCTCTTTGTCCGGAAAAATCCCCACTAAAATGACTTTGATCAAATAATCCATTGAGAATATCAGAAGGAATAAAAACAGGCAATTTTTTATTGATTTTTGGGGCTCTGATCGCATCACTTGGATTGGAACTTACTAGTCCTTTTTTTAAGGCAAATTTGTATAGTGATTTTAATGAGGCCGACTTTCTGTTGATACTTCTATTGCTATTACCCTCTTCTTTAAGATGTACAAGCCAGGAGCGGATATGAATGGAGGAAAGCGTTTTAAGTGTTTGTTGGGGGAATTGGGCTTTAAGAAAAAGCTCAAATTGCGAAATATCGGAATCATAGGCCTTTAGTGTATGATCACTGTAGCGTTTTTCCGATTTCAAATAAGACAAAAAAATATCCCTCATTCCCGCTTTCGAATGTTACGAAATTACAGAAAATGAGGGACAAAAAATTATATTCCTTGCTCTTTGTCTCTTATTTGCTGGATGTATTTGGCTTTTATGATCTCATCCCTTCTCGATACGGAAGGTTTTTCATAAAAGGTTCTGGAACGCAATTCTCTGATTACACCCGCCTTTTCAAATTTCTTTTTAAAACGCTTTAGCGCCTTATCTATTGATTCGTTTTCTTTTACGTTTACTGTTATCATTGTTTTTTCTCCTAAAAAGGGCTGCAAATATAATAAGACTAAAAATTAATTCAAAAGATTAATTACTTCAATATATCTCTTGAAATAACCAGTTTTTGAATTTCCGATGTTCCTTCGCCAATGGTACATAGTTTACAATCCCTGTAGAATTTTTCAACCGGAAAATCTTTGATGAATCCATATCCACCTAAAATTTGTACTGCTTCATTGGCAGCTTTTACACTTATTTCAGACGCATAGTATTTGGCCATTGCTGATTCTTTGGTCACTTTTTGACCTCTGTTTTTCAGATCAGCCGCCTGAAAAGTTAGCAATCTGGCAGCTTCCAACTCCGTTGCCATATCGGCCAACTTAAAGGAAATGGCCTGGAATGAGGAAATGGGTTTGTTGAATTGTTCCCGCTCTTTTGAATATTGCAGGGCAAATTCATAGGCTCCTTTAGCTATTCCAAGGGAAAGAGCCGCAATCGAAATTCTTCCACCATCCAAAACCTTTAAAGATTGCACGAATCCATCGCCAATTTCACCTAAAATATTTTCCCTGGATACCCTGCAATCCTCAAATATCATTTCAGCCGTTTCAGAAGCACGCATTCCAAGCTTGTCTTCTTTTTTTCCTCCTTTGAAACCAGGAGTACCTCTTTCAACAACAAAAGCAGTCATGCCATGCGAGTCGCCAACTTTACCGGTTCTTGCAATCACTACAGCAATATCTCCGCTTTTGCCATGTGTAATAAAATTTTTAGCCCCATTGATGATGAAGGAATCCCCATCTTCTACTGCCACGGTTTTCATATTTCCGGCATCTGAGCCTGTATTTGGTTCTGTTAAGCCCCAGGCACCAATCCATTCGGCACTGGCTAATTTTGGCAACCATTTTTTCTTTTGCTCTTCACTTCCAAACTGAAGGATATGACCCGTACAAAGTGAATTATGTGCGGCCATAGAAAGACCGATGGAAGGATCTATGGCTGAAATTTCTTCAATAGCTGTGACATACTCGAAATAGCCAAAGCCCGAGCCCCCATATTCTGTAGGAACTAAAACACCCATTAAGCCAAGTTCTCCCATTTTCTTAAAGAGAGGGAGCGGGAATTCCTGGCTTTCATCCCATTTCATGATATTGGCTCTTATTTCTTTTTCACCAAAGTCCCTGATCATCTGACTGATCATTTTTTGGTTTTCGTTTAATTTGAAGTTCATGTTAATCGTATAGTATGGTATTTAAAAATAATAATAATCCCTCGATAGTTTTTTTCGAATGGGGATGTGCCATATGAGTTTTAAACTGACAAGATGATCAGTTGTTTTAGAATCATCTTTCCTCATCAGTAAAAAATCATAATCTCTTCGTGATTCTGTAAAAGCAAGGGTATATTCTATGCCAAGCATAAAATTTATGAATTTATCCTGATCGAAATAAACATAGGCAAGAAAAGGATTGATAGATAAGCCATTTCTTAATTCATCGTAGCCTTTTGCATAGTTTGGTGAAACTTGAGGAGCATTGCCATTTCTGTCAATGATTCTGTATTGATGTTGCAAAATTCCGGCGCCTAGCATTCCAAGTAATCCTGAACTGGAATTTCCGTTCAGAACAGGTTTTTTCCAAATCAACTTGCCGACTTTTAAAAATTGTAAAGACATCCCTCTTTGTGAAATAAAAATATTTGCTGTTCTGCCATTGGCTCCGATTATCGTACCATTTGAAGAAAGAATATCAGAAACCACGGAGTTGGCATTTTTTGTATTGTCATTAAACATAAAAACGCCTTCTGCTCCAAAATACCAATCATTTCTGGTTTTGAACATAAGTCCTCCACCCAGGCCTATAAAGTTTTTAAATTTTTCGGATAAAGCACCTTGAGGAATCTGTAATTGTGAAATGGCATTAATTAATAGTTCTGATCTTCCTTTTTTCCCGGAACTCTCAGTTTCAACATCCGTACTATCACTTTGAGATAAAAGGAAGCTACTTTGAAAAATAAATATCAGAATTAAGATGCTGCTTTTAAACATTCTGCGAAAATAAGATTTTCAGATTGAAGTGAATTATAAATTTTATAATAGAAAGTTTAGTTTTGCCGCCGAAGCAAATTTCAAATGTCTCAAAAAGAATATTTCGCACATGAAACTGCCGTAATTGATTCCAATTGTGATATCGGTCGGGGTTCAAAAATTTGGCATTTTTCGCATATAATGTCGAATTGTAGAATTGGTGAAGGATGTAACATTGGTCAGAATGTGGTGATTTCTCCGGAAGTAATATTGGGTAAAAATGTGAAAGTCCAGAACAATGTATCCATTTATACTGGAGTCATTTGCGAAGATGATGTCTTCCTGGGCCCATCTATGGTATTTACAAATATTATCAACCCGAGAAGCGCCGTAGTTCGAAAAAGTAAATACGAAAGAACCCTGGTTAAAAAAGGTGCTAGCATAGGGGCCAATGCTACTATAGTATGCGGAAATGACATCGGAGAATATTCTTTTATTGGTGCAGGTGCAGTTTTGACTAAAGAAACCTTGCCTTTTGAACTATGGCTTGGAAATCCAGCCAAACGCGTCGGTTGGATTTCGGAATACGGGCACCGATTGAATTTTGATGATAAAGGCATGGCCACCTGTCCTGAAAGTGGAGAGGTCTATCAATTGAATGAAGATAAAGTAAAAAAAATCTAAAGTGATTAAGGAATTATTAAATAAGGACATAGAACTGGCAGTAATTGGATTGGGATATGTGGGACTTCCAATTGCACTTGAGTTTGCAAAAAAAACAAAAGTGATTGGTTTTGACATCAATTCGGAGAGAGTGGATCTAATGAAAAAATCTGTTGATCCAAGCGGAGAATTGGAGGCGGCCGATTTTGAGGGAACGGATATAAAATTCACAGCTGACATCAATGATCTGAGAGATGTGAAATTCTTTATCGTAGCGGTGCCTACGCCCATAGATGAACATAATCAACCCAATTTAAAGCCACTTCTCGGTGCTACATCAACCGTTGGGAAAGTGCTAAAAAAAGGCGATTATGTAGTTTTTGAATCTACTGTTTATCCCGGATGCACGGAAGAAGATTGCGTACCTGTATTAGAAGAAATTTCGGGATTAAAATACATCAGTGATTTTAAGGTTGGCTATTCTCCGGAAAGAATCAATCCTGGAGATAAAGAGCATACTTTGACCAAAATTACCAAAGTAGCTTCCGGCTGTGATGAAGAATCTGCCAGAATTATTAAAGAAGTCTATGACTTAATTATTACCGCCGGCGTACATTTGGCCTCATCAATTAAAGTGGCAGAAGCAGCGAAAATCATTGAAAATACTCAGAGAGATTTAAACATCGCTCTCATGAATGAACTCTCTCTTATTTTTGATAAAATCGATGTGAACACATATGAAGTTCTTGAAGCAGCAGGAACAAAATGGAATTTTCTAAAATTTTCACCCGGATTAGTAGGTGGCCATTGCATCGGCGTTGATCCCTATTATTTAACCTTCAAAGCTCAGGAATTGGGCCATAACCCAAGAGTAATTCTCAGCGGGCGACAAATTAATGATAGCATGGGTGCATATGTGGCCAAACGCACCGTGCAAAAAATGCTTGAGAAAAAGAAAGATATCTCTAAGGTCAAAGTCCTTGTAATGGGTGCCACTTTTAAGGAAAACGTTTCTGATATCAGAAATTCTAAAGTTGTAGATGTCGTTAATGAATTAAAATCTTTTTCTTTGGAAGTTGATGTTGTAGATCCTCACGCTTCCGCAAAGGAAGTAAAAGAAGAATATAATTTTGACTTGAAAGAAATACCCGGAGAGGGATATGATGCTGTAATTGTGGCTGTCAATCATAAGGAATACATGAATATGTCTGAGGGTGATTTTCAGAAATTATTAAAAGACGATGCTGTTTTTATTGATGTAAAAGGTGTATTCAGAAATAAAATAAAATCTCTGAGCTACTGGAGCTTATAGAATGCAAAAGATAATTGTAACAGGAGGAGCCGGATATATAGGATCACATACCGTTGTAGAATTATACAAAGGAGGGTTTCAACCTGTGATAATTGATAATTTTGTCAATTCAGAAAAAAGCGTTTGTCAAAGAATAAATAAAATCCTTAATGATGAAATTGAGGTACTGGAAATTGATTGCAACGATTACTCAGAGCTAAAAAGAAAAACAGCTGAATTAGGCGATATATCCGGGATCATTCATTTTGCAGCCTACAAAGCAGTGGGTGAATCGGTCAAAGAACCATTAAAATATTATCAAAACAATCTTATTTCGCTAATCAACGTCTTGCGTCTAAGCGTAGACTTGCAGATTAAGAATTTTGTTTTTTCATCCTCCTGCACAGTTTACGGTCAACCGAATTCCATAGCTGTAGATGAATCCGCGACCATCCTTCCTTCTGAATCACCATATGGAAATACAAAACAAATGGGTGAAGAAATTATCCGGGATCTGGTACGTTCTAAAAGCCCTGTCAAAATTGCGAGTTTAAGATATTTTAATCCTATTGGAGCTCACGAATCAGCATTAATTGGAGAATTGCCAATTGGAATACCAAATAATCTTGTGCCTTTTATTACACAAACAGCAGCGGGAATTCGAAAAGAATTGACAATTTTTGGTGATGATTATCCCACAGCTGACGGAACCAATATCAGGGATTATATTCACGTGGTTGATTTGGCAAAAGCACATGTAAAAACCATCGAATATTTGATCAAAACAAAGGAGGAATGCTTCTTGGATCACTTCAACCTTGGGACCGGTAAAGGCAGTTCGGTGCTGGAAGTTGTAAAAACTTTCGAAAAAGTAAATGGAATAAATCTGAATTATAAAATTGGTTCAAGAAGAGAAGGTGATGTAGCTGCTATTTATGCCATTGTAGATAAAGCCAATAAAAAATTAGACTGGAAAACTGAAAAAACATTAGCCGATGGTCTTAGGGATGCCTGGAATTGGCAAAAAACACTAATGGATGAAAACAATTAATAAAACAATTTTGATCACCGGGGGAGCCGGATTTATTGGTTCCCATGTAGTAAGATTATTTGTTAATAAATATCCTGATCATAAAATTGTTAATCTCGACAAACTGACTTATGCGGGAAACCTTGAAAACATTAAGGATATTGAGAGTTCAGACAATTATGAATTTGTAAAGGGCGACATAGTCGACAAAGACTTTATTTTTAAACTTTTTGAAAAACATCAGTTTGATGGTGTTATTCATCTCGCGGCAGAATCGCATGTAGACCGATCTATTGAAAATCCTTCCGAATTTATTTACACCAACATAATCGGAACGGTCAACCTATTGGATGCTTCAAGAAAATTTTGGGCAAATAATATGGGGGATAAGCGATTTTATCATGTAAGTACCGATGAGGTTTATGGCTCTTTGGGTGATGAGGGATATTTTTTGGAAAGTACTTCATACGACCCACAATCACCATATTCGGCTTCAAAAGCAGGTTCCGATCATTTTGTGAGGGCCTATGGCAATACCTATGCTTTGCCTTATGTCATATCCAATTGTTCCAATAATTACGGACCGAATCAGTTTCCAGAAAAACTGGTGCCTTTATTTATCAATAACATCAGACATAATAAACCATTGCCCGTATACGGTAAAGGTGAAAATATAAGAGACTGGTTATATGTCATTGATCATGCAAGAGCAATCGATATGGTGTATTGGGATGGCAAAAACGGAGAAACTTATAATATCGGTGGATTTAACGAGTGGAAAAATATTGATCTCATCAAAGTGCTTTGTAAAGTTATGGATGAGAAACTGGGAAGACCTGAAGGAAAGTCAGAAGAATTGATCACTTATGTAAAAGACCGCGCCGGACATGATATGCGTTATGCAATTGATGCTAATAAAATCATGAATGAACTGGGTTGGGAACCTTCATTACAATTTGAAGAAGGAATTCGCAAAACGGTAGACTGGTATATGGAAAATGAAGAGTGGTTAAATCATGTCACTACCGGAGATTACCAGAATTATTACAAATTGCATTACGACAACAGATAATAAATGTACGATAGGCCATTTCACAAGGAATTATTAAATAAATATACATTTCTGGTTACCGGAGGAGCAGGGTTTATTGGTTCCAATATTGTAGAATATTTAATAAAGTATAAGGCCGGGAAAATTATTGTTCTCGATAATTTTGCAACAGGTTTCAGAAAAAATTTAAAGCCATTTGAGTCTTCGGATATCCTGGAAATTATTGAAGGTGATATTTGTGATTATAATTTATGTCTTGAACTGACAAAAAATGTGGACTTTGTACTTCATCAGGCCGCCCTGGGTTCAGTACCAAGAAGTATCGATGACCCCATCGCTAGCAACAACTCCAATGTCACTGGGTTTTTAAACATGCTAAATGCATCGAGGATTAATGAGGTAAAGCGATTCGTTTATGCAGCATCTTCATCAACATATGGCGATCACCTGGCCTTACCAAAAGAAGAAGATAATATAGGAAATCCACTATCACCATATGCCGTAACCAAACTAGTCAATGAATTGTATGCTTCTGTATTCTTCAAGAGCTATGATTTTTCATCAGTTGGTTTGCGTTATTTTAATGTATTTGGGCCTCGTCAGGATCCCAAAGGTGCCTATGCTGCTGTAATTCCACTGTTTATGGATGCCTTTTATGAGCAAAAGTCTCCAAAAATTAACGGTAAAGGCGACCAAACCAGAGATTTCACTTTTATTGAAAATGCTGTCGAAGCAAATATAAAAGCTTGTTTTAGCGATAAAATTCATGGGGCTGAATTGTTTAATGTTGCCTATGCTGAAAGAACATCTGTTTTGGAAATGTTCAATATGTTGAAAGAAATCACAAATACTGAACTTGAACCAATTTTTGGGCCGCCGAGAAAAGGCGATGTAAAAGATTCGCTGGCCAATATTTCAAAAGCTAAAAAATTGCTGGATTATAATCCGCAGATTAATATATTGGAAGGTCTAAGAATGACCTGGGAATGGTTCAAAGATAATCGTTCCTTTATCGAAAAACGAAGCTAATATGAAAGGAATAATTCTTGCAGGAGGTTCGGGTACTCGTTTACACCCATTAACGATAGCAGTTTCCAAACAGCTTATGCCTGTTTACGATAAGCCGATGATATATTATCCATTGAGTACCTTGATGCATGCGGGGATAAGAGAGGTTTTAATAATTTCCACCCCACATGACCTTCCGCGTTTTGAAGAATTGCTCGGTGATGGCCGTTCACTGGGATGCAAATTTGAATATGCGGTACAGGAAGTTCCGAATGGATTGGCGCAAGCATTCGTTATCGGCGAAAAATTTATAGATGGAGATAAGGCTGCTTTGATTCTGGGAGACAATATCTTTTACGGTACGGGTATGGCCAATTTACTCAAAGACAATAATGATCCGGATGGAGGCGTGGTATTTGCCTATCATGTCAATGATCCACAGCGTTACGGAGTGGTCGATTTTGATGAAAACCTCAAAGCCATTTCAATAGAAGAAAAGCCTGAAAAGCCCAAATCAAATTTTGCAGTCCCGGGACTTTATTTCTATGATAATGAGGTCGTGGAAATAGCCAAGTCACTGAAGCCGAGCAAAAGAGGAGAGTATGAAATCACCGATGTGAATAAGGTATATCTCGAAAAAGGAAAACTTCAAGTGGGAATATTGGACAGAGGAACCGCCTGGTTGGATACCGGAACCATTGAGTCCTTAATGCAAGCAAGTCAATTTGTGCAGGTAATAGAGGATAGACAAGGCCTGAAAATCGGTTGTATTGAAGAAATAGCCTACAAGAATGGCTTTATCGATGCGAAGCAATTGGAAGCTATTGCCAAACCATTGGTCAAAAGCGGTTATGGAGATTATTTACTTAATATTCTCAATAGGTGATTGAAAATCCTGAAAAATATATTGAGCACACCAATCTAAAACCAGGAATCACTCACACAGATGTTGAGAAATTGATTTCAGAGGCAGAACACTATAAATTTCACGGCATATGTATCCCGCCATTCTGGGTAAAAAAAGCAGCAAGAGATTTACAGGGGAGCGAAGTAAAACTGGTTACGGTCATAGGGTTTCCTTTTGGATACAATATGACAGAAACCAAGGAAAAGGAAACGGAATTAGCCATTCGGGACGGAGCAGATGAAATTGATTTGGTCTGGAGTCTGACTGCTTTCAAAGCCGAAATGATCTGGCCAAAGATCGAGATTGTCAAAATCGCAAGACTTTGCCATGATGAAGAGAAGATATTAAAAGTAATTATTGAAACACCATTGCTCGACAATGAGGAAATCGCCGAAGCCTCTAAAATTTGTGTAGATGCCGGCGCGGATTTTGTAAAAACAGCAACCGGATTTAATGGTTCGGCCGAAGTTTCGGATGTAGAAATCATCAAAAAATCTATAACGGATCAAGTAGAAATAAAAGCCTCCGCAGGAATCAAGACCCGCGAGCAATTTGAGGCCATGATCAAAGCCGGAGCTACTCGCATAGGAACTTCTAGTGGAGTGGAAATAATTAATAATTACCAATGACGGATTACGACAGGCGGATAGCATTTCAAAGCATTTTTTTATAAGATTGAGATTTATTGATGAATGCTAATAGATTTCTATATTCTCTGACTAACCTTTTAACTTCTCTCAAATTTTTAATTCGAAATTCGTAATTGCTAATTTAAATCTGGTTCTTTCAAATAAAACTCATCCTGCCGTTCTATATCAAATCCAATCAGATTTAAACGAAGAAGCTTTACCAGAAGTAATTCCACCGATCTTTTTGGTTTTCGCAATTCCGATTTAATTTCCTCAAAGGTCACTCTTTCCTTTTCATGCATTAGCTCGAAAGTCTTGGCCACATCTCCTTCGATTTTAATAGCATTTGGCTTTGCTTCGTATTTCGAGTTCATCAGCATTCTAAGAATCTTTCCGGCTTTTATACTTTCATCTTTAAGCCTCACGTAGGCAGTGCCATTTCGTTCCTCAGGGTTTTCATTGACATAATATGGTTTTTGTTTGCCTTCGGGGATTTCAATTAAAATGAGATCGCGTTTTTTACTTATAGGAATTCTGCTAACATGATTTTTTAACTTCGGATAAATATGATCCTGAATCAATTTCTGCATGAGAAATACATCCTCTTCGCCGTTTTTTACACCGTGAATGCTAAGATCTTTATCGTTTACTCCAATAATTAATTGTCCACCTTTTGTATTCGCAAAAGCCACCAATTCATTGAGAATCCGCATAGGGTGAGTCGTTTTGAGTTTAAACTCAAGAAACTCAGACTCGCCTTTTTTTATAAGTGATTTTATTTTATTGATTTCCAATGTTTATATTCAACAAAGTTTAAATGGAAATATTATGAGAAGAAAACTACTAAAATTCAATTTAGTCGCAATGGTAATTGTGATTTATGCCAGCCAGTCTTTTTCACAACAACAAACCATATATCATAAACAGGATATATTGGGACAAATTGTTAAGAAGAAAGTTTCAAGCCCGGTATATATTGACTTAAATAAAAATGTTTTTAAAAAGCATTCCAATATGGATACTCTGCTTTATATGAATTTTGATACAGCAAGTACTATCCCGGATTTTAACAATGGCGGGCCCTGGTTTAACTTCAGTTATGATAACCTGGCCACCAACAGTGGTGATCCAACTGAATGGTTTCAGTCGGACAGTGTTGCTATTCAGGATGTAGCAAATGGTGATACCTTAAGATTTACTAATATGGCAACAAGTATATCCTGGATGGCCGGATTTGCAATTGGTAATCGAAATGCTCTTGGAACACCCGCCATTAATATTACGCAACCTGGTGCAATTTTACAGTTCACTTCAATGCCTATTCAGGGACCTCAATGGCTAGATGGAATGACAGTGAAGGTTGATGATCTTGGTGATCCTCAAAGTGCAACTGCAGACACCTTAACACAATTAAAACAATATCGCGGTTCAGGTGATGGGCCATTGTGGCATTCATCGTATGGTTGGGATACAATACCCGGGGATACAGTTCATTCACAATTTAATTACGATCCAACATTAGCAACATTTACTGATTCAGGAAATGCTACGGTTGCATTAATGTACACCGAATTGTCTTTGGATGCCTATGTGGGTCAGACAATCTATATCACTTTTTACCATGACTCTGACGATGACAATGGAATATTTCTGGATGATATTGTAGTTATGCAACCAATGGCTTCTGGTCTTCAGGAAAGTCATTCTTCCTATGCTAAACTATTTCCAAATCCGACCAAGGATGAGGTTGTTTTCGAGTTTAATACATTTGATAATGCAGATTCGAATATTGAGTTATTAGATATTAACTCGAGATTGATTAAATCTGTGAATGTCAATAATGATGGCTTTGGAGTTCAAAGAGTCAAAATTGTGACTTCAGACTTGAAATGGGGTTTATACTTTGTGAAGTATTTTAATGGAAAGGAAAAGATTGTTGAGAAACTCTTTATAAAATAAATTGAAAACTAAATCAAATAAAGGCCCGGTGATCACCGGGCTTTTTTATTTTTGCACTTTTAATAGCCGATGAATTTTTCAAAAGTCAATAGTAAACAAGAGGCAAGGAAATTTCTAAAAATGGCCGTGGATCTTTATAAAGGCGACCCGAATTGGGTTCGACCTTTAGATGCCGACATTGAAAAAGTATTTGACCCCAAAAAGAACAAACTCTTTCGACAAGGCGAAGCTGCGCGATGGATATTAGAAAGAGATGGCAAAATAATTGGCAGGATCGCTGCATTTTACAATGATAAGATTGCAAAAAAAGAAGATCAGCCAACAGGTGGAATTGGATTTTATGAATCTATTGACGATCAGGAAGTGGCAAATGCCTTATTCGACAAAGCTGTGGAATGGCTTAAAGAAAAAGGAATGGAAGCGGCAGATGGCCCTATAAATTTCGGGGACCGGAATAATTGGTGGGGATTGTTAGTAGAAGGTTTTACGCCACCCAATTATACCTGCAATTATAATTATCCTTATTATCAGGAATTGTGGGAAAACTATGGCTGGAAAACCTATTTCAAACAGCTTACCTATTTTAGAAAAACGGCCAAACCCCTCTATCCAATCGTAGAAGAAAAAGCTCAACGGGTATTTGCCAACCCGGATTACCATTTCAAGCACATGGAATTAAAGAATTGGGAGAAATACGCTTCTGATTTTGCCACCATTTACAATAAGGCCTGGGCCAAACACGGTGTGCCAAAGCTCGATGAAAGACAAGCGAAAAATGTTTTTAGAACCATGAAACCTGTCATAGATGAAGAAATCGTGTGGTATGGCTATTATAAAGATGAGCCGGTATGTTTTTTCATAATGCTTCCGGAATTGAATCAATTGTTTAGGCATGTCAATGGAAAAATGGACCTGATTGGAAAGCTTAAGTTTTTATACCATAAAAAAATGGGGCATATCAACAAAATGTTTGGTCTTGTTTTTGGAGTAGTACCAGAGCAGCAAGGCAAAGGCCTGACCGGTGCAATAGTAAAATGTGTTGCCAATATGGTACACGTACCCAATTGGCGATACGAAGATTTTGAAATGAACTGGATTGGCGATTTCAATCCTTCAATGATGAAAGTAGCAGAAGAAGTTGGAGGTGAAATTTCTAAAACACACATTACCTATCGGTATCTGTTCGATAGAAAGAAAGTATATAAACGACATCCTATATTAAAATAATTTAATGAAAAACATCTTAGTAGTAGGCTCGGTAGCATTCGATGCCATTGAAACACCATTTGGAAAAACGGACAAAATTGTAGGCGGATCGGGATCTTATATTTCCCTAGCAGCCTCATATTTAAATAAAAATGGAGCGACAAACCTGGTTGGAGTTGTAGGAGAGGATTTTCTCAAAGAAGACATAGAAATGTTTAAAAACCGGGGCGTTAATGTAGATGGTTTGCAAATCAAAGAAGGAGAAAAATCGTTTTTCTGGTCGGGGAAATACCATATTGACATGAATACCAGAGATACCCTGGTGACAGAGTTGAATGTACTCGAAAATTTTGATCCGATTATTCCTGATGCTTATCAAAATACAGATTATCTCATGCTGGGAAATCTTGCGCCTTCAGTACAAATGCAGGTAATAAATCGTCTTGAAAAAAGGCCTAAACTCGTGATATTGGATACCATGAATTTCTGGATGGATATCGCTCTGGACGATTTGCATAAAACCATGAAAAAAATTGATGTATTATCTATTAATGATGAAGAGGCCAGACAATTAAGCGGAGAATATTCTTTGGTGAAAGCGGCAAGAAAAATTCTAAAAATGGGCCCTAAGGTACTTGTTGTAAAAAAAGGTGAACACGGGGCCCTATTATTTAATGAGCACGAAGTATTTTTTGCCCCGGCATTGCCCTTGGAAGAGGTCTTTGATCCTACAGGTGCCGGAGATACATTTGCCGGAGGTTTTATAGGTTATTTGGCAGCTACAGATGATATTAGTTTCGAGAACATGAAAAGAGCCATTATCTTTGGTTCAGCCCTTGCTTCATTCTGTGTGGAAAAATTTGGTACAGAAAAATTAAAGGATCTGAGCATTGAAGAATTGAATGGAAGAGTTCTTGAATTTCTTGATCTTACACAAATAGATATAGTATTGTCATAAATTAATCGGACTGCATTGTTTAATTTAATTCATTATTTTACCTTTGCAGTCCTTTTGCAAAAAACACAGAGATGAAACGAACATTTCAGCCATCAAATAAGAAGAGAAAGAACAAACACGGTTTCAGAGAGCGCATGTCTACACCTGCCGGTAGAGCGGTATTGTCGCGCAGAAGAGCCAAAGGAAGAAAGAAACTCAGCGTTTCTGACGAGATAAAAAATAAATAAAAATGTCAACTGAGCCTCCAAATTCTTCGGGGGCTGATTATAGCTTCCCGAAACATTTAAGATTAAAAGGGAAGAAAGAAATTTCGGAACTGTTTAGCGATGGTTCCTTTTTTTATTTAGGGCCATTCAAAGTCTATTATCTCATCAGAGAACGCGAAGCGGCCTTGACAAGGATTCTTATTTCCGTACCAAAATCAAAATTTTCCAAAGCCAATAAACGCAATAGGATTAAGCGACTAATTCGGGAAGCTTTCCGTTTAAATAAAGAAATTTTATTTGGAGCAAATCATGACTTAAATTTGATGATTGATAAATTCGCTCTGGTTTATTTAGATAGGGATCTAAAATCTTTAGAAGAAATTGAGACTAAACTAAAGTCAGTTTTGGAGCGTTTAAATTCTATCCTACAAAAAGAACATGCAAAGAACTAAGAAATACATCTTAATTGGACTTTTATCACTGACGACATTCTCCTTTTATTCCTTTGTCGATCAGTACGGCGACAAATATTTTGAGATAGCCAAAAACCTCGACATCATGGCCACCGTGTTTAGAGAGGTTAATACATATTATGTAGATGATATTGATCCGGGTCAGTTAATGCGGGTTGGAATTGAAGCCATGCTCGCCAGCCTTGACCCCTACACCAATTATATTTCCGAAGATCAGATTGAAGATTTCAGAACCATGACTACCGGACAATATGGAGGAATAGGTGCCGTGATTGGTAAAAGAAATGATGATATAGTTGTGATCATTCCGTATGAAGGCGATCCGGCCGATGAGGCAGGCTTGAAAGCAGGCGATAAAATTCTGAAAATTGACGACGTCGATCTTTCGGATAAAAATACCGGCGATGTCAGCAAATTGTTAAAAGGACAAGCCAATACCTCGGTAAATCTGACAATTATGAGATATGGCAAGGAAAAACCAATGCTTATAAATGTTAAACGCAAAAAAATTAAAATTGAAAATATCCCGTATTACGGCATGCTTAGCGAAGAGGTCGGATATATACGATTGACTGATTTTTCAATTGGGGCTTATTCAGACGTGAGAATGGCATTTGAGGAATTGCAAAAAGAAGGAATGAAGAAATTGATCTTTGACCTTCGCGATAATCCCGGTGGATCCTTAACTGAAGCAGTTAAGATCTGTTCTATATTTTTGCCAACCGGTTCAAAAGTGGTAGAGACAAAAGGTAAATACGAAAAAAACAACAGCGTATATAATACATTAATACCACCGTTGGATACCGCGGAGATTCCATTGACAGTACTTACGAGCGAGTCTTCTGCTTCTGCCTCTGAAATTGTGGCAGGCGTTATTCAGGATTATGACAGGGGGGTAGTTGTTGGCAACAGGACATTTGGAAAAGGATTGGTACAAATGACGCGACCATTGGTTTATAATTCTCAATTAAAAGTAACCACTTCAAGGTATTATATCCCAAGTGGCAGATGTATTCAGGCCATTGATTACAGCAAAAAAGATAATAATGGTAACGGAGAAAAAGTGCCGGATTCATTAAGGGCAAAATTTGAGACAGCCAATGGCAGGGTGGTTTATGATGGAAAGGGTATTAAACCTGATTTTACAGTTGAGATCGATGATCCCGCACCCATCAGCATTAGTCTGATCAGTAAAAATCTGATTTTTGATTATGCTACTAAATATTATTATTCGCATCCCGAAATTGCTCCTCCCGATGAATTTGAGTTAAGCGATGAAGAATATTCTGAATTTACCGAATGGCTCAGCGACAAAGATTACGGATATACTACCC